>NZ_STGC01000005.1:1775650-2127245 GCF_005222805.1 Devosia sp. FKR38
CGGCACGTCCGAAAACGCCCGTACCTTCGACATCAAGTTCGGCGGCAAGACGGCCACCGTCAACCTCGCTGCCGACGCAACGCGCGACACCAATACTGAACTGGTCGCCGCCATCACCGCCCAGATCGACGCAAGCGATCTGGCCGGCAAGGTTGTCGTGACCGAAGCATCGGGCCTTCTCAAGCTTGAAGCCGCCGCAACCGGCGACGGTGACATTGAAGTTAGCGGTACCGACGCCACCGCAACCTTTGGTGCTGCTCCCACAAAGGTGTCCGGCACCGACGGCAAGACGACCTTCACCGTCAATGGCAAGGCCGTTGAACTGACCAGCGCCTCCACCGGCACCACTGCCGGCGATACGCTGACCAACGCCATCGCATCGGTCAACACCCAGCTGGGCACGGACTCCAAGTTCCAGGCCTACAATGACGGCGGCAAGCTCGGTCTCCGCGCTATCACCGACGACGCTGGCTCACTGAGCGTTGGCGGTTCGGACGCTCGCTACTTTGGCACCCCGGCTGCTGGCGTTGTCGCCGGTGCCGACAAGACCGGCCTGAACTTCACCCGCTCGGTCGACGATCTGGTGACCGCTGTCAACGCCAACGCCAGCCTCGACGGCAAGGTTCGTGCCTCCAATGACAACGGCAAGCTGCGCCTGGAAAACCAGTCCACGCAGGACCTGAAGATCACCGGCAAGAATGCCACCTCCGGCAAGCTGGACGGCACTTCGGGTACCTCGACCGTCAAGGGCAACTCCGTCCGCTCCGGCCTGGCCGACCAGTTCAACGAACTGCGCGACCAGCTCGACAAGCTGGCAGACGATGCCTCCTTCAACGGTATCAACCTGCTGCGTGGCGACAAGCTGGCCATCACGTTCAACGAAACTGGCACGTCGTCCATCGACATCCAGACCAAGAGCGGCAAGACGGTCAACTCGGCCAACCTGGGCGTCTCGACCACCATCGAAGCCAAGGACCTGGACTCCGACACCAACATCGACGCTGAACTGACCAAGCTCAAGACCGCCCTGAACGACGTTCGTTCGCAGGCATCCAGCTTCGGTTCGAATCTGTCGATCGTTCAGGGTCGCCAGGACTTCACCAACTCGATGATTGGCACCCTCGAAGACGGCGCCGGCAACCTGACTCTGGCCGACATGAATGGCGAAGCCGCCAATCTGCTGGCTCTCCAGACCCGTCAGTCGCTGGCTTCCAACTCGCTGTCGCTGGCCAGCCAGGCTGACCAGTCGGTTCTCCAGCTGATCCGTTAATCCTCGGACAGACAAAGAGAAAATTAACGAGGGGGCGGACCGCAAGGTCCGCCCCCTTCCCTATTGGCGGTCCAAGTGCCGAACACCCTCGTGATAGTTTCTATGCCCTTAATGCGCATGGTTAAGACACCATTAAGAAAGCTGGTGTTAACCATATTCCAACGGGGCCGAGACGGGCCCAGGGCAAGGATCGCATAGATGTCTGACATTTCACTCTCCAAGGCCGTCCGGTCTAATCTCCTTTCGCTCAAGGGCACGGCCGACATGATGGCTGAGACGCAGACCCGTCTCTCCACCGGCAACAAGGTCAATTCGGCGCTGGACAATCCCAGCAACTGGTTCACGGCCAAGGGCCTCACCAATCGCGCCAGCGATTTGAATGCCCTCATGGACTCCATGGCCAACGGCATTCAGACTCTGAAGGCTGCGGACAATGGCCTGTCGGCCATGACCAAGACCCTGGAATCGATGCAGTCGACCCTGCGTCAGGCCCGTCAGGACAAGTCCTTCAACACCGAATCCCTGACCCTCGATAAGGTCAACCCGAACGACCCGGCGCTGGGCAAGCTGTCCATCGGCGGCGGCGCAGTCGGCAGCCCGGTCGATGTGGCGCTGACCAAGACCGGCACAGGCAAGGCCCTTTCGACCACGGCCGCCTTCGCGGCGCCCACCGGCACCGCAGCCAAGTCGAGCGTGACCAGCACCGGCACGGCGA
This sequence comes from Devosia sp. FKR38, assembly GCF_005222805.1. Classification (GTDB taxonomy): domain Bacteria; phylum Pseudomonadota; class Alphaproteobacteria; order Rhizobiales; family Devosiaceae; genus Devosia. The sequence goes on from NZ_STGC01000005.1 coordinate 1,777,636, forward strand.
TCACCTATGACGCGACGGCCACCGCTGGTACCTCTGAAAACGCCCGTACCTTCGATATCGAGTTCGGCGGCAAGAAGATCACCGTCAACCTCGCGGCCGACGCGACGCGCGACACCAACACCGAACTGGTTGCGGCCATCACCGCCCAGATCGACGCGAGCGACCTGGCCGGCAAGGTTGTCGTGACCGAAGCATCGGGCCTGCTCAAGCTTGAAGCCGCCGCAACCGGCGACGGTGACATCAAGGTCAGCGGCACCGACGCGGTCGCAACCTTCGGCGCAACCCCGACCTCAGTGTCCGGCACCGACGGCAAGACCACCTTCACCGTCAATGGCAAGGCCATCGAACTGACCTCGGTTACCGGCGCCGATCTGACGACGGCTATTGCCAGCGTCAACACCCAGTTGGGCACCGACTCCAAGTTCCAGGCTTACAACGACGCCGGCAAGCTCGGTCTGCGCGCAATCAGTGACGATGCGGGCACGCTGACCATCGGTGGTTCGGATGCGCGCTACTTCGGCACCCTGACCAACGGCACTGTTGCAGGCACCGACAAGACCGGCCTGAACTTCACCCGCACGGTCGACGATCTGGTGAAGGCCGTTAACGAGAACACCTCGCTGATCGGCAAGGTTCGCGCCTCCAATGACAATGGCAAGCTGCGCCTGGAGAACCAGTCCACGCAGGACATGACGATCACCGGCAAGAATGGAACCTCCGGCAAGCTGGACGGCACCACGGGCACCTCGACCGTCAAGGGCAACTCTGTCCGCTCCGGCCTGGCCGACCAGTTCAACGAACTGCGCGACCAGCTCGACAAGCTGTCCGATGACGCGTCCTTCAACGGTATCAACCTGCTGCGCGGCGACAAGCTGGCCATCACGTTCAACGAGACGGGCACGTCGTCCATCGACATCCAGACCAAGAACGGCGACACCATCAACTCGGCGAACCTGGGCGTCCCGACCTCGCTGGAGGCCAAGCAGCTCGACAGCGACGTCACCATCGACGGCCTGCTGGCCGACATGAAGACCGCCCTGAACCAGGTGCGTTCGCAGGCGTCGACCTTCGGCTCCAACCTGTCGATCGTGCAGAACCGCCAGGACTTCACCAAGGCCATGATCGATACGCTCGAGAACGGTGCCGGCAACCTGACCCTGGCCGACATGAACGAGGAAGCCGCCAACCTGCTGGCCCTGCAGACCCGCCAGCAGCTGTCGTCCAACTCGCTGTCGCTGGCCAGCCAGGCCGATCAGTCGGTGCTGCAGCTGCTCCGCTAAGCGGCGCGACAAATCTCTGGAAACACCAAGGCGGGCTCAGGCCCGCCTTCATTGTTTTAAGACCTTTTGCAGGATAGACCTTGGTGTCTGATTCAATGTGGCGGAGACCTGCCAATGGCGCTCAAGGTAGAACTCAAGCCGGGCGAAAAGCTCCTCGTCGGCAATTGCATCATTACCAATGCCGATCAGCGCACACGGCTGTTTATTGACGGCCGCGCCCCTATCCTGCGGGAAAAGGACATCCTGACCTCAGAGACCGCCAATACGCCCGCAAAGCGCATCTATCTGGCTGTGCAGCTGATGTATATCGACGACGATATCGGGCCTGCCCGCGAGACTTATTTCTCGCTGATCAACGACTTCGTGCAGGCGGTTCCGTCCTCGACCGAGATAGTTAATCAAATCAATAACGAGATATTAACCGGGGCCCTCTACAAAGCTCTCAAGGCCGCTCAAAGGCTCATAGAGTACGAACAGGACCTCCTCAATCATGCACCAGCAAGGCGCCCAGGCCTACCAGCAGACGACCAAGGTCGTTGAATCGCCGCGTGAACGTGAATCGGCACTGTTGATGAAGGCGGCCGCCGGCCTGCAGCGTGTCAAGGATGAGTGGGATACCGGGACGCGTGAGGACCTCAAGACCGCGCTGACCTTCAACCGCAAGCTGTGGACCATCTTCATGTCGTCCGTGACCAAGGCCGACAGCCCGCTGCCCCAGGAAATCCGCCAGAACATCGCCAATCTGGGCATGTTCATCCTCAACGAAACCCGCGAAATCCTGCTCGAAATCGATCCCGCGCCGCAGCGCCTGGATATCCTGGTGCGCCTGAACCGCCAGATCGCCACGGGCCTGCGCGGCTCCTGATATCCGCACCGTCAAAGTCAAAGAAAAACCCCCGCCACTGGCGGGGGTTTTTCTTTGTCCTGTCCTGGGCGGTCTCCCTAGAGGAAATTGACCAGGCTCAACTTGCTGACCATCGAGGTCACCTGATAGCTCGCCTGCAGCCGCGTCTGCAGCGCCATGATTTCCATGGCCACATCTTCCTTGCTCACCGTCTCGACATCGCTCAGCAGATTGTCCAGCTGCGACTTGTAGTCGGTGTGGCGCTTGGCGGAATTATCCAGCGCATTGTGGGCGACGGCCAGTTCCATGGTCAGGATCTCGATCGACCCTGCCTCGGAATTGTGGGATTCGGACAGTTCGGACTGCTGGCGCCGGGCCATGGTGTCGAAACGGTCCTTGGAGCTGGTGTCGCTGTCCGGATAGGTCTCCACCGACAGGGAGGACAGCGTGCGCATCATCCGCAGCAGCCCCGATTCATTGGCTTCAATGCCATAGGGCACCCGGGTGCTGTCATCGACCTGGGCCGTCACGGACAGGCGCGGATTGCCCTGGGCGGTCGCGGCAGCCTCGCTGAGCGAGCTGGTGAGCGCCGTCGAGAAGTTGGCGGCCGTGCTGTTCACATCTGCGCCGATGACGAACTGCCCCGGCCCGGCCTTGCCCACCACGGCGGTCAGCTTGACCGTGCGCGACGTACCGGACGGATCGGTCAGCGTCACGTCAACCGCCTCGCCGGCAACGGGCACACTGTTGAACTTGACCGCCACCGAACTGGGGTCGGCGGCCGTATAGGTGGTGTCGATATTGGCTGTGTCGGCCGAGACGGCGCTGATCTGGAAGCCATGCTTGGCCGACACAGGCGCCTTCTCGGTCAGTGTCACCGTATCGGTTGCCGCGCTGACGCCCAGGCGACCAAGCCCCTGAGCAGCAACGCTGGGCGACTGCCCGCTGTACCACATGATGGTATCGGTTTCGTCGGCAACGCGCAGGGCCGTGGCAGTGGCGGGCGAGCCCTGCACGCGCAGCACCGGCTCACCGGCGCCATTGTAGAAGTTCTCTGCCGCCGCAAAGGTCGAAGCGCCAGCCAGCACATTCTTGCCGACCTGCACCAGCTTGGCGTCCAGCGTGGTCTTGAAATTGGCTGCGGTCGTTTCGGCATCGGCGCCGATGACGAACTCGTCGACAGCTCCGGTTGCATTGGCCGCCGTGACGGCGCGCAGGCTGATCTGCGTCTCGGTGCCGTCCGGCAGCGCAAAGCCCATAGAGATGCTCTGCCCCTCAACGATCTGCGCCGCCGGCGCAATCGCAAAGGTCACACCGACCTCTTTGCCCAGCGGCAGCGTTCCGGCTGTCGGCTGGGTCACGGTCACGCTGCTGCTGGTGGTCGAGATGGTCGACACCTTCATGCCGAAGGGATGGACGCCGTCTTCAGAGAGCTTGACCGTGCTGGTGCCCACCGCCTGGCTGGACGCCAGACGTCCGCGACCATCGAGCCCGGCATCCGCCGCCTTGCGCTCGCTGACCACAGTCTTGAAGCCGGCCTTGCCACCCTGCCCGTTCAGCAGCGTCTCGGTGTCGGGCAGTGGCGCACTGTCGGTATTGGCGCCGCCGAAGAGATAGCGGCCGGCCACGTCGGAATTGAGCAGCGTCACCACTTCATCCAGCCGCGCCTTGGACAGGCTGGGCAGCGTCGCCATATTGATATTGTTGGTGCCATACTGGCCCTGCACCGCCGAATTGCGCGCCTCGCCCTCGATGGCGTCGAGGCGCGACATGGTCTTGTCCAGAAAGCTCAGGCGCAGCTTGACCGTTTCGATATTGGCCGAGAAGCCATCGATCTTGGCCAGGCGCGAGCGCACGGACAGCGACATGGGCAGGTCGCGACCCATTTCGGACAGTGTAGATGCCTTATCGCCCGTCCCCAGCTGCATCTGCAGCGTGGCAAAGCGGTCCTGCATCTTGGAGATGACGCCGAAACCGGTCTGGATCGGGAACATGGACTTGTTGACGATCATCTTGCGCTACTCCTCTAGACCGTCGCGAACAGGGCATCGAGCAGTTCCTTGACCACCGACACCACGCGGGCGTTGGCGGCATAGGCATTCTGCAGTTCCATCAGGCGGGCCATTTCCTCGTCGACATTCACCCCATATTCGGTGTCCATCTGGTCAGTGATGGTGTCGAGCGTCAGCTGGCGGTCATCGGCCTTGGTGGTGGCGGCATTGATGCTGGCACCCTGGAAGCCAATCACCTGCGAGATGACCGTGCTCAGATTGCCGCTGAGCTGGAACTTGCCCGGACTGGCAATCGGATTGCCGCCGGACGTGAAACTCATCTCGTTGAGCTGCTTGATGACATAGTTGGCGCGGTCAGCATCGCCCAGCGTGCCGCCGGTCTGGTACTGCACCATCAGCTTGTTGTTGGCCACAATCGCCGGATTGACCGAGATACGGGCTGCAAAGCCCCGCTTCTGCGGCGGGTCGGTGTCCAGATTATTGGTGAAGCTGGCATTGCCCTGGTCGACGAACAGGTTGAACGCCAGGCCGGCGTCCTGCAGCCCGTTCGAGCTGGGGCGGGAAACCGCCGCCTTGACGTCGGTCTGCCCGGTGGCGCCATCGTCCAGCACGCGCAGATTGCCAGCGCCAGTGCTGGTGATGGCCAGACCCGGCAGCTTGGCCGCAAGCGCCGCGGCGGCGGTCGTCGAATTGCCAGAGAGATCAACGCTGATCACCCGCTGGCCCGAGGCGTCCTTATAGTCCTGCCCGTCGGTGGAATTGACCACGCGCACGCGCTTCTCCACCCCGTTCTCGGTGTAGGTGAGCAGCACGTCATTGCCCGGCTTGAGCTGGCTGATGTCAATGTCAAAGCCATTGGCCGCACCGGCCGTAACGGCGGTGCCCGGCGTCTTGAGGGTCGAGAAGGCCTGCGCCAGGCCGGCCGCGACCTCGTCCAGCTGGTCCTGGGCTTCCACCAGCGTCTTGTCGCGCAGGGTGACCAGGCCGCCCAGCTCGCCGCCCTGCAGCACGCCCTGGGTCACCAGGTCGATGGTCAGCCCAGACGGCGTGGTCAGCGTCAGCTTGCCCACCTTGGTCTTGGCCGGATCGGGATCGAACTGCGAGTTGGGCGACAGATTGCCGGCGCTCTCGAACTTGAAGGTCGAGACACCATTGTCCAGCAGGCCCACGCCCGAGCGGGTCATCAGCGCCACCGTGCCGTCACCACGGTAGTCGGCACGCACGTCGATGAGATCGGCAACCGAAGCGACGAGGCGATCGCGCTGGTCCAGCAGGGCAGAGCGGGCACCATCGGTCATGCCCAGATCGAGCATGCGGGTGTTCACTTCCTGCAGGGAATTGAGCATGCCGTTGATGTCATGGACGTCAGTGGCGATCTGGCTCTCGGTTTCCTGCCGCATGGACTGGATCGTGGTCGAGAGACGGTTGAGCGTCTCCACCATGCTCTGCGCGGAGGCGACGGCCTGAGCACGGGTATTATAGTCGTCCGGGCTGGTGGCAATGCCCTGGATGGCGTTCTGCAGATTGCCGAACAGCTTGTCCATCGAACCTGCCGAACCCGGCTTGCCCAGGAAGCCCTGCAGGCGGTTCAGATAGCTAGCCTGGATGGAGGAATTGGAGGTGTCCGACACCTGGCGCGTGTAATAGCTCTGCAGGCTCTGGTTGAAGGCCCGATTGGCCCCGGCGCTGCGCGCATAGGAGCTCGTCTGGGTATTGTAGTCGATGACGTTCAGCGACTGCTTGTGATACCCGGGCGTGCCCGAATTGGCGATGTTGCGACTGACAAGATCCAGCGAATCCTGGTTTGTCCGCAAACCGGACACAGCATTGGTCAGTGACGTCGTCAAACCCATGACTTGGACTCCTCACGCGGGGACCGAGCCCGGAACACCTGGTCCCGAGCCCTAACTTGCGTTGCCGCCTTAGCGGATCATGTTCAGCGCTTCTTGCAGCATCTTGTCGGCGGCGCTGACGATGCGCGTGCCGGCCGCATAGGCCTGCTGCGTCACGATCAGCTTGGTGAACTCGTCCGAGATATCGGTATTGGAGGCTTCCAGTGCGCCACCGATGATGCCCGAACCGGAAAGGTCCAGGATCGCTTCGCCCGATTCCGAAGTGGTGGAGAACACGCCACCATCCAGGCGCTTGAGCTGGTTGATGGCGTTGAACTGCGCCGTCACCACCTGCGCCATGTCGATGCGCTCGCCGTTGGAGTAGGTCGCCACCACGCGGCCGCTGTCGTTGATGGCCACCGACACGAATTCGCCAGCGCCATAGCCGTTCTGGTTCAGCGTCGACACATTCACCGTGCCGTTGACGTCGGCGAACTGGGAAATGCCGTTGGTGTCGTGCTTGAGCTCGACATTGCCGATCGACACGCCATTGATGGTCAGATTGTTCAGCGAGGTCGACGACACACCCGGAGGGGCCAGCGAGCCAGCAGCGCCAAAGGTGTAGGTCTGGCCGGTATTGGTCCACATCGGCGAGCTGCCCTTGGCCGCGCTATCCGACATGTAGAACAGGTTCCAGGTGTCCTTGCCGCCCGAGGCCGCGCTGTCCACCTTGGCCCAGCGCATCTGCACGTTCGCCGGCGCACCGTTGGAGGCATAGACCGTGATGGCGCCACCGGCCACCGAGTTGGACTTGAACAGCGTATCGTCGCTGGCCGCGATCGTGGTGACTGTGGGACGAGTCGGAGCGCTGGATTCGCTCGGATTGGTCAGACCCAGGGCCGCGAGCTGGGCCGGGGTACCGCCAGTCACCGAGAACTTGGCATGATAATCACTGCCCAGGTTGATGCGCAGATTGCCGGCATTGATGTCGATCACGGCGCTGGCCGCCGCCGGGCCGCCTGCAGAGCGCAGGGAGGCCTGCATGGTCGCCAGCACGCTGGCAACCGTGCCCGGCGCCGTCGTGATATCGATCGCCTGGCGGCCGCTTGCTGCCGCACCACCATTGGTGAATTCGAATGTGGTGGCGATGCCGTTGACGTTGAGCGACACGGTGCTGCCGACGGTGAACACCGTATTGGCCGCATTGCCGCCGGTCAGGGCACCACCGGTCATCGCCGCCGAGGTGGATGCGCCCGCATAGCCGGAATAGGAGTTCGGCTCCATCAGCTCGCTGTTGTAGACCGTGGCATTGTAGTTGGTGGTCTTGGGCAACTGCGGCAGGTTGGCCTGGTAGTTGATGCGATTGGTCACCTGCGCCGGCAGGAAGGCGTTGGAGAGCTTGATCACTTCGGGCACCGAGCCCGAGATATTGCCCGTGGTGGTGTCGATCGGCAGACCCTTGAGGTAATAGCCAGCGCCATTGACCAGCAGACCATCCTTGTCGATCTCGAAGTCGCCGCGACGGGTGTAGAAATTGGTGCCGGCAAACACCGAATTGCCGTCCGACTGGCCAATCTTGGGCTCAACCACAAAGAAGCCATTCGAGTTCAGCGCCACAAAGGTCTCGCTGGACACCGTCTTGATATCGCCCTGCACGTCATTGGTGCCGCGCGACTGCGCCAGCACGGCGCCCGGAACCTGACGCTTCAGCGGCGCATCGGGGATCAGGTCGAGGAAGTCGGTCTCAATGCGCTTGTAACCCGTGGTCTGCGAGTTCGCGATGTTGCCCGAGATGTTTTCCAACGCGTGCGACTGCGCCCTGAGACCGGTCACCGCACTGGAAAGAGCGCCATAAATACCCATGAGATACTCCGTAAACCCCGTTTGCGCCTTCAGACGCGTTCATCCCTCTAGAAGCAAACGCAGTGCCAACTGCGTTGATCATTGATTCTGTTGGGTAATTTGCCATTCTTGAGCGTCAGAGACGGCCTTGAGCGGCAGAAGAGTCCGAGCGCACGGCAGAAATTGCCGCACGCTTGTGGTCAGCTGTGCCATGCAGTATGGGGAAAGGCCTGTGTTTCGGGGCCCGCCATGCTGTTCCAGTCTGCCGATGAGTTCATCCAGTCGCCGCGTCGCGCCGTGACCGTCTTCGGCATGGCCGGGGTGGGCAAGACCCGGCTGTCCGCCATGCTGCGGGCGTCCAACTGGTTCCATTATTCGGCCGATTATCGCATCGGCACGCGCTACATGGGCGAGGCCATCGTCGACAATTTCAAGCGCGAGGCCATGAAGGTCCCCTTCCTGGCCCAGCTCCTGCGCTCGGACTCGATCTACATCTCGTCCAACCTGACCTTTGGCAATCTCGATCCGCTGTCGAGCTATCTCGGCACGCCCGGCAATCCGGACCGTGGCGGCCTGCCGCTGGTCGAATACCAGCGCCGCCAGGAGCAGCATCGCGTCGCCGAAATCGCCGCCCTGCAGGACGTGCCGCACTTCATCGAGCGCGCCAAGGCGCTCTATGGCTATGACAATTTCATCGCCGATACCGGCGGTTCGCTGATCGAGGTCATCGACCCCACCGACCCCGAGGACCCCGTGGTGCGCACGCTGGCGGCCTCCACCGCCCTGCTCTACATCCGCGGCACCGGCAAGGATGCGGCCGAGCTGGTGCGGCGCTTCAAGCAGAGCCCCAAGCCGATGTATTACCGGCCGCAGTTCCTTGTTGAGAAATGGGCCGAATACAAGCTGATCAACGGCATTGCCGAGGATTGCGACGTCGATCCCTCCGGCTTTGGCGCCTGGGGCTTTGAGGCCCTGCTGCACGATCGTCTGCCGCGCTACCAGGCGCTGGCTGACAATTTTGGCTACACCGTCGAGGCCTCCGACCTGGCCATGGTGCGCGACGGCGATGAGTTCATCGATCTGATGGCGGCGGCGATCGAGCGGCGAATGCGATAGCGCGATCTCCTGTTGGAGACGCGCACCGCTTGAATCGCTTCCTCATCATCGCCACCTAAGAGGCTGCCATGCCTATTCGAATTCCCGACAACCTGCCCGCCCGCAAGACCCTCGAAGACGAGGGCGTCAATGTCATGGACTCCACGCGCGCCGCGCGGCAGGACATCCGCCCGCTCGAGATCGGCCTGCTCAACCTGATGCCCAACAAGGAGCGGACCGAGACCCAGTTCGCCCGGCTCATCGGCGCGACGCCGCTGCAGGTCGACCTGACCCTGGTCCGCGTCACCGAGCACCAGTCCAAGAACACCTCCGAGGACTATCTGCGCAGCTTCTATAGCACCTGGGAGGAAGTGCGCGGCCGCAAGTTCGACGGCCTGATCATCACCGGCGCGCCGGTTGCCCACATCCCCTTCGAGGAGGTGCGCTACTGGCCTGAGATGGTCGAGATCATGGATTGGACACAGACCAATGTGCACCACACCATGTTCATCTGTTGGGGCGCCCAGGCGGCGCTACACCATTTCCACGGTGTCCGCCGCTACCGCACGCCCCACAAGGCGTTCGGCGTGTTCCGGCATGATGTGGTCAATCCGCGCTCGCCCTATCTTCGTGGCTTCTCCGACCGCCCCATGGTGCCGGTGTCGCGCTACAACGACATCGACCGCACGACGCTGGGGCCGAACCTCGAAGTGCTGATCGACAATAGCGAGATTGGCCTGTGCATGCTGGGCGATGCCAAGCACCGCGCCGTGCACTTCCTCAATCACCTCGAGTACGACAATCGCTCGCTGGCCGATGAGTATGAGCGCGACGTCAAGGCCGGCCTCGATACCCCGCCGCCGGCCAATCTGTTCCCCAATGGCGACACCACCGCCCAGCCGGAAAACCGCTGGCGCAGCCACGCCCATCTGCTGTTCCAGAACTGGATCAACGAGATCTATCAGACCACGCCATACGACATGAACGAGATCGGGCGCTGACACCGCCCAGTCCCTCGGGCCCCGCGTGCAGCGGGGCCCATTGCACACGCCGCACAAATCCCTATCTTCCGGTCTGATCGAGAGACCCGCGCGTGCCCCAACCTCCCACGACCATTGTCGACGAACTGGGCATTGCCCTGGCCAATATGGCCGATGCCGCCACAGGGGCCTTTACCCCCACGCTGCGCCTGGGCGTCACCGGCCTCAGCCGGGCCGGCAAGACCATCTTCATCACTGCCCTGGTGCACAATCTGCTGACCGGCGGACGCATGCCCGGCTTCACGCCGCTGGCCGAAGGCCGTTTCATCGGCGCCCGGCTGGCCGAATATCCTGACGCGACCATCCCGCGCTTTGCCTATGAGCAGCACCTCGAGACCCTGACCGGCAAGAACCCGGCCTGGCCAGAGGGCACGCGCCGCATCTCGCAACTGCGCCTGGTGCTGAAGTATCAGTCCCGCCACTGGTACAATGGCCTGCGCGGCCCCTCGACGCTTAATCTCGATATAGTCGACTATCCCGGCGAATGGCTGCTCGACCTGCCGCTGCTGGGTCTGAGCTTTGCCCAGTGGAGCGCCGAGGCGCTGGAGCGCGCCCGCCGTCCCGGTTCCGCCACCGAGGCCGGCCCCTTCCTCGCGCAACTGGCCGAGATCGACACCGCCAAGCCCGCCAATGACCCCGATGCCGAACGGCTGGCCACCAGCTTCACCGACTATCTGCGCCGCAGCCGCGAGGATGGCGCACTCTCCACGCTGCCGCCGGGGCGCTTCCTGCTGCCGGGTGATCTCGAAGGCTCGCCGGCCCTGACCTTTGCGCCCTTGCCGCCCCCGGCAACACCCAGCCGCCACGGCAGCCTCTACGCCATGCTGGAGCATCGCTACGAGGCCTATAAGGCCCAGGTGGTGCGCCCCTTCTTCCGCGACCATTTCGCCCGCCTCGACCGCCAGGTCGTGCTGGTCGACACACTGCGCGCCCTTAATGCCGGCCCAGCGGCCGTCGCCGATCTGGAAACGGCGCTCACCGCCGTGCTGGCCTGCTTCCGCCAGGGCGAGGCCAATGCCCTGCTGCGCCCCTTCGCGCGGCGCATTGATCGCATCCTGTTCGCCGCCACCAAGGCCGATCACGTCCACCACACCAGCCACGATCGCCTGGGCGCCATTCTCAATCGGCTGGTCGCCAATGCCAGCAAGCGCGCCCGCTTTGCCGGCGCCGACACACGCTCGCTGGCCATCGCCGGCCTGCGCGCCACGCGCGAGGGCACCATTACAGAGGCCGGAGAAACCCTGCCCACGCTGATCGGCACGCCGATGCAGGGCGAGACCCTGGATGGCGTCACCTATGACGGCAAATCGGAAATCGCCTTGTTTCCCGGGGACTTGCCGGAACGACCCGATTCACTATTCGAGGATGGCACGCCCGTGGCGCTCAACTTCCTCCGCTTCGCGCCGCCGGCCCGCATCGAGCGCAATGCCAGTGGCGATGTGGTGCTGCCCCATATTCGCTTCGATCGCGCCCTCGACTATCTGATCGGAGACTGGCTCGCATGAAACGCCCCATCGCCCGTCCCGTATCCGCTGACCGCGACGACAGCATCACCATCCGCGCGCCCCGCGCCTTCGCGCCCGATGCGGTCGAACTGGCTGAACCGGTCTTCGACCCGACGGACGAGACCGCGCTGGTCGCCCCGCCCATCCGCCGCATGAGCTGGTGGGGCCGCCTGCTCTGGAGCACCGGCGGCATCCTGGTCTCCGCCGGCCTGGGCCTAGCGGCCGATCGGCTGATCCGCGACCTGTTTTCTGCCAATCCCTGGCTGGGCTGGCTGGGCATCGGCGTGCTCGGGCTGTTCCTGCTGGCCGCCTTGGCCCTGGCCATCCGCGAGGCCTATGCCCTGCGGCGCCTGCGCGCGCTGGATGCCCTCAAGCGCGAAGCCGCGCTGGCCGTCGCCGACAATGATCCGCACAAGGCCCACCGCATCGCCGAGCATCTGCTGGGCATCTATGGTCCGCGCGCCGATCTGGCCCGGGCTCGCCAGAGTGTCAGCGAAAACCTGCCGCATCTGTTCGATGGCCACGAGATTGTCGCCATGGCCGAGCGCAGCCTGATGGCGCCGCTCGACGCCCGCGCCAAGGTGTTGACCGCGGCGTCAGCCCGGCGCGTCGCCCTGGTCACGGCGGTCTCGCCGCGCGCCCTGGTCGATATTGCCTTCGTCGTCTATGAGAGCATCCGCCTGGCCGGCGCCATTGCCGCGCTCTATGGCGCCCGCCCAGGCTTTTTTGGCTTCTGGCGGCTCACGGGGGCCGTTCTGGCCCATCTGGCCGTCACGGGTGGCCTGGTGCTCACCGATGGCATTGTCGAGCAACTGGTGGGCCAGGGCATCGCCGCCAAGCTCTCCGCCCGGCTGGGCGAAGGCGTGGTCAATGGCCTGATGACGGTGCGGGTCGGCATCGCCGCCATGCGGGTGGTGCGGCCCCTGCCCTTCGACACCCAGCCGCAGCCGGTGGTGCGGGATTTCATTCCAGAGCTGACGCGCCTGGCCGGCGACGTCGCCAAATAGGCCGGCTCTCGGTCAGTCCTTGGCGGCGCTCGGCGCCAGCGTCAGCTTGAGGCCGTCGAGGGCATCGCTCATCAGGATCTGGCAGCTGAGGCGCGAATTGGGCCGCACGTCACCAACGCTGTCGAGCATGTCCTCTTCCTCGTCGCTCGGCGGGCCGACCACGTCGAGCCAGTCCTTGTCGACATAGACATGGCAGGTGGCACAGCTGAGCGCGCCACCACATTCCGCCTTGATGTTGAGGCCCCAGTCACGGATGACCTCCATCACGCGCCAGCCCTCGAGCCCTTCGAGCTCGTGGTCAACGCCGGCCTGGTCGGTCACAAGGATCTTCATTATGCCACGCCCAGCTTCTTCTGCAGCTTGGTCGAGCTGGTGGTGTACTGGAACACCACGCGCTCGCCCGGCGCGACGATGGCCTTGGCAGCCTGCGCCATCAGTGCAGCCTCGTGGAAGCCAGACAGGATCAGCTTGAGCTTGCCGGGATAGGCATTGATGTCGCCGATAGCGAAAATGCCGGGCACCGAAGTCTGGAATTTTTCGGTGTCGACCACGATGGTGTTGTCGTTGAGCTCAAGGCCCCAATCGGCCACCGGGCCCAGCTTCATGGTGAGGCCGAAGAACGGCAGTAGGCGCGTTGCCGGCACGGCGAGATCGCCGGCATCGGTGGTCAGGTGCACATGGGTCAGCTGGCCGTCGGCGCCGTCGAGCTTGGCGATCTGGCCGGTGAGGAAGTTGATCTTTCCCTCGGCCACCAGCTCCTGCATCTTGTTCACCGAGGCCGGCGCGGCCTTGAACACGGCGCGGCGATGCACCAGCGTCAGCGAATTGACGATGGGCTGCAGGTTCAGCGTCCAGTCCAGCGCCGAGTCGCCGCCGCCGACGATCACCACGTCCTGGCCGCGGAAGTCGTCCATCTTGCGGACCGAATAGAACACCGACTTGTTCTCATAGGCCTCGATGCCATCCACCGGCGGGCGCTTGGGCTGGAACGAACCACCACCCGCGGCGATCACCACCACCTTGGCGTGGAAGACTTCGTCGGCATCGGTGGTCAGCTTGAACGAGCCGTCGTCCTGCTTGACGATGGAATTGACCATGCGGTTGAAATGGAATTCCGGGCTGAACGGCGCGATCTGCGCCATCAGATTGTCGGTGAGCTGCTGGCCGGTGACCACGGGAAAACCCGGAATGTCATAGATCGGCTTTTCCGGATAGAGCTCTGCACACTGCCCGCCGGGGCGGTCGAGAATGTCAACGAAATGGCATTTGAGATCGAGCAACCCGAGTTCAAAGGCCGCAAACAGCCCGCAGGGGCCGGCGCCGATGACGACGACATCGGTTGTGATTTCAGTGCTCATGGGTCTCAAAGTCCATTTGGAGGGCCTTGGCCCTCATCCATTGGGGGAAAGTTCGGCGCGTCCGTATCCCTGACGGACGCGCTCCACTTAGCTCAGGATACGCGGCGAAGAAAGGGGCGCGTACCCACCGGCACTTCGGTGACGCCGACCGGCTGGTAGAACAGGGCCACTTCCGGCAGGCGGTTCTCGACCAGCGCAGCGCGGGTCGGCTCATGCGTCACCACCAGGGCCGACACGCCGCAACGGCGCATCAGCGGAATCTGATCCTGCAGCACATCGCCTACCGCTCGGATTTCATTGGCGAATTTATAGCGCTCACGCAGCAGGCGAGCCGTTGAATAGCCGCGCCCGTCAGTGAAGGCCGGGAACCTGATGGCGATGGAAGCAAAGCGGCCGAGATCGTCGGCCACGTCCTCGATCTTGTCGCCCGGCACCACCAGCAGCCCCAGGGGATGCGGATTGGCCAGGAAGGCATCGCGATTGGCGAGAAAGACTGCAACCGGAACATGGGTATAGCTGGCCGAGGCCGGCGCGAAGGTCTCTTCCCACTCATGGAACGGATCGGCAATGAAGGCGCCGTCTTTCCAGAGCGTGTGGCGGGTCGCGGCGGTCATGGGAGAAGCGATCGCTCCGTTGAAGTCGAAATGGATGCCGCACTCTTTCTTGTTGAGGCCGCGCCAGCGTCCGGCGCGGGGATCCTCACCATCGGCCACCACCGAGGTGCAGGGCGCACAGCCGATGGACTTGTAGCCTTTCGAGAACAGCGGATGCTCGGGCAGTCCGTGGTCGATCTTGTACTGGTTGACATCGGCATCGGTAAAGTAGGCCAAAGGGTTGACCTTGATGCGATCATCGCTTGTCAGCTCGAAATGCGGCAACACGCCGCGCTCCTTGGTCTGGAAGCGCTTCCGCCCGGTGACCCAGCCACCATACTGCTCGGTGATCGGCTCCAGCGGCTCGGTCTTGCGAATATGGCAGCAGCTATCGGGATCGGTCTCCCACAGCGTGCCATGCGGATCGAAGCGCTTGACGTCCTGCTCATTGGGATGAATGGCGTGCACATTGAGCAGGCCGAGATGGCCCTTGAGCGTCTCGACATAGTCGAGCGTCTCCTGGAAATGCTTGCCCGTCTCGAGGAAATAGACCGGCAGGCTGGGGTCCACCTGCGCCACCAGATGCAGCAGCACAGCAGAATCGGCGCCAAACGACGAGACAATGGCCAGATCGCCCGGCAACACTTCGGTCGCGGCGAGGCGCAGCACGCCCACCGCGTCCATCTCGTCGAACATGCCGTTGAGCGAGACAATGCCCAGCGCGCGCAGCTTGTCATGCGCCGCGGGAACGTGAACCGGCTTAGGCTGCGCCATAGAGAGCCTCCTTGAACACTGCCTCACCAAGCCGGCGATAGGCCTGGATGAAGCTCTCGTCGGCATTCTGCCGGCGGGCGAGATAGGTATCGACAATGGTCTCGATGGCGCCGGGCACGGCGTCGGCCTCAAAGCCGGGGCCAACGATCTTGCCGACGGCGGCCTGTTCGGTGGCATCGCCACCCAGGGTGATCTGATAGAGCTCGCCGCCCTTCTTTTCGACGCCCAGAATACCGATGTGGCCGACATGGTGATGGCCGCAGGCATTGATGCAGCCCGAGATCTTGATCTTGAGATCGCCGATCTCGGCCTGGCGCTCGGGCGAGGCGAATTTCTGCGAGATTTCCTGCGCGATCGGGATCGAGCGGGCATTGGCCAGGGCGCAGAAATCGAGGCCCGGGCAGCAGATCATGTCAGTGATCAGGCCGGTATTGCCCTCGGCGAGGCCTGTGGCGACCAGCGCATCATAGACAGCGCGCAGATCGGCCACCGCCACATGCGGCAGCACCAGGTTCTGCTCATGCGTCACGCGCAGCTCGTCAAAGCCATAGCGCTCGGCAATGTCGGCGATATCGTCCATCTGCTTGTCGGTCGCGTCGCCCGGCGCGCCGCCAACCGGCTTGAGCGAAACGGTGACCGAGGCATAGCCCGGCACACGGTGGGAATTGATATTGTGGTCGAGCCAGCGGCCATAGGCCGGGTCGATGATGGACTGATAGGCCACGTCGATCTTGGTCGCCGGCTGCTCGGTGAACTGCGGCGGCGCGAAATAGGCCGTGATGCGGTCGACCTCTTCCTGCGGCAGCGTCAGCACGCCGCCACGCACCTCGGCAAACTCGGCCTCGACCTGCCCCTTGATGGTCTCAAGCCCTTCTTCGTGCACCAGAATCTTGATGCGGGCCTTGTACTTGTTATCGCGCCGACCATAGCGGTTGTAGACCCGCATGATGCTTTCCAGATAGGCCAGCAGATGCTCATTGGGCACGAAGCTGTTGATCAGCTTGCCGATCATCGGCGTGCGGCCCAGGCCACCACCGACCCAGACTTCCCAGCCGATCTCGCCTGCCGCATTGGTTGCCGCCTGCAGGCCGATGTCATGGAACCGGATGGCCGCGCGGTCATTGGGCGCGCCGGTCATGGCGATCTTGAACTTGCGCGGCAGATAGCTGAACTCGGGATGCAGGCTCGACCACTGCCGCAGGATTTCGGCGATCGGGCGCGGATCGATGATTTCATCGGCTGCGGCACCGGCGAAATGATCGGCCGTGACATTGCGGATGCAATTGCCCGAGGTCTGGATGGCGTGCATCTCGACCGACGCCAGCTCTTCCAGGATCGTTGGGATATCCTTGAGCTTGGGCCAGTTGAACTGGATGTTCTGCCGCGTCGTGAAATGGCCATAGCCCCGGTCATAGGTGCGGGCGATATGGGCAAACATGCGCATCTGCTTGGACGACAGCGTGCCATAGGGCACGGCAATCCGCAGCATATAGGCGTGCAATTGCAAATAGAGGCCGTTCATCAGCCGCAGCGGGCGGAACTGGTCCTCGCTCAACTCGCCAGCAAGGCGGCGCTTCACCTGATCGGAAAACTGCGCCGTGCGCGCCGCCACAAAGGCCGCGTCGAACTCATCATATCGATACATGACCATCCTCCCCCAGATGCTGGCGGTCGTAGGGTGCACCAGCCAGGGTCAGCGGTGCGGTGGGGCCGGCGGCGCGGATGCGCTCGCGCAGGCGCTTGGGAACCAGGGTCTCGCCATCGCGCGTGACCTCTTCGATTTCGAGGCTGATCACCCGCCCGGTGCCCTTGGTGGCGGCCAGCGCGGCGTCACGCTCGGCCGTTTCATTGGCGCTAAACACGCGTGCTGCCTGCAGATTTTCCACCCAGGTGCCATTGCGGTCGAGATAGACCGTAGCCCCCGAGGTGAGCTCGTTGCCCGTCAAAATTTCCATGTCGTCATGCCACCTTGAAAGTCTGCGCAGCCAGATCGGCTGCCTGGGCCCAGTCGCCGGCGGCGACGGCTTCGCCCACCAGAATGATTGCCGGGCCGTCGGCGAGTGTCCCCTGCCACCCGATTAAGGTACGCAGATCGCCCGAATATGCTGACATTGTGTGCCGCCCGGCATTGACGATGACGGCCACAGGCGTCAAAGGCCCGGCGCCATGGGCAACCAGGCGCGCGGCAACATCAGAAGCTGTGGATTTGCCCATATAGAGGGCCAGGGTCAGCCCGGCCTGCGCCAGCGCCGCCCAGTGGCGCAATTCGCTGTCGTCGGCGCCATGCGCCGTGGCGATGATCAGCCCACTCGAAACCTTGCGCAGCGTCAGCGGCGTTGCCGTATCGGCGGCGGCAGCCAAAGCGGCGCTGACGCCCGGCACGATCTGATAGTCTATGCCCGCCTTGCGCAGCGCGGATATCTCTTCGCCAGCCCGACCGAAAATCATCGGATCGCCGGACTTGAGGCGAGCGACCTTCTTGCCCTGCCCCGCCAGCCGCACGATCAGCGTATTGATCTGCGCCTGGCTGAAGCTGTGGTGACCCTTGGCCTTGCCCACGCTAATGCGCTCGGCATCGCGCCGGCCCATGTCGACCACCACATCGGGCACCAGCTGGTCGTGCACGATGACATCGGCTTCCTGCAGCAGGCGCTGGGCGCGCAGGGTCAGCAGATCTTCAGCGCCCGGCCCGGCGCCGATCAGCCAGACAATGCCCTTGGCGCTGCCACGGGCGACGTGGCCCTCAAGCAGCACTTCGGCCTCGAAGCGTCCGGCCACCGGGCTGGCGTCGACGGCCGTGGCCACCTGGGTGGAGGTGACCAGCTCTTCATAATACCGGCGGCGCGCAGCGCCATCGCCGATCAGGCTTTCGACGCGATGTCGCAGGCTGCCGGCCAGGCGCGCCACCTTGCCAAAGGCCGGCGGCAGCATGGCCTCGATGCGGGCCCGCACCAGCCGTGCCAGCACGGGCGCATTGCCCTCGCTGGAAATGGCCACGGTCAGCGGGGCGCGATCCACAATGGATGGCGTATAGAAATCGCACTCAGCTGGCACATCAACCACGTTGAGCGGGATGTGGCGAGCCCGGGCCGCCTGCTTGGCCAGCTCGGCATCGGCACTCTCTTCAGCGACAAAGACCAGTGCGGCGCCGTCGAGATCGGCAGGATCAAAGCCGCGCTCCAGGACAGTCACCTCAAAGGCGCTGAAATCGGCTTCGATGTCGCGGGAAACAATCACGACCTGCGCGGTCGTCTTAGTGACCAACCGGACCTTGTTGAGGGCTTCTTCTCCACCGCCGATGATGACGATGCGACGACCCCGAACCTTGTAGCTCAACGGAAATGTGTTGAGATGACCCATTGGAACCCTGTTGTGATTGGCCGAAAAATAGTCGATCCGAACCCGCCACAACAAGGCGTTGATATTCAATCGCTTTTATATTTCCCTTGGCAGGCGCGGCTTGGAATGCCGCGCGCGGCCAGGGCGCAAAGCCGCCAATTGAATCTCAGGCGGGGTGGTGGCGAGCAATTTTGCTCCAGCCCCGGCGGCGATAGCGTGGGTTTTTCTTTTCAGGGAGCGCCCGATATGGGGCAAATCAGCCCTGGCGGCTGGGAACATGCACCACAAGGCCGTCGAGCGCGTCGCGCACCTTGATCTGGCAGGACAGGCGGCTCGCGGCCTTCACGTCAAAGGCAAAGTCCAGCATGTCCTCTTCCATGTTGGACGGGCCGCCGACGATCTCGGTCCAGGCGTCGTCGACATAGACATGGCAGGTCGCACAGGTGCAGGCGCCGCCGCACTCCGCCACGATGCCGGGCACGCCGTTCATGATGGCGGTTTCCATCACGGTCGAACCGGTCTGGCCTTCGGTCTCGATGCGCTCGCCGTCCTGCTGGACAAAGGTAATCTTGGTCATGGGTCTCACGGGTCTCGATACTGTCAGCCGATATAGGCGATGGCGCCGGCTTTAGGAACCCTGCGGCAGCAGGGGGCTGATCTGACCTCAGCGCTGGAGCAGGCCTTCCAGATAATGCTGGCCGACGCCGAACATCGCCTTGATATCGGCGATCTGGGCCAGGATGGCGTCCCGGTCGCGCCCGACGCGGCCATCCTTTTCGGCGACGATCAGATTGTTCTTGGGCGTATGCGCGTCCGAGACGAACTCGAACACCTTGGTGCGATAGCCATTGAGCTCCAGCAGCAGCGCCCGCAACGTGTCGGTGACCATTTCGGCCTGGCGCTCCATAAAAATGCCATGGCGCAACAGGCCCTCGAGCACCGGCGCCGCCGCGCCGGCTTCCATCTGCCGGCGGATCTGCTTGTGGCAGCAGGGCGCCACTGCAATCAGCGCCGCACCGGCGGCAATGCCCTTGTAGATGGCGTCATCCGTGGCCGTGTCGCAGGCGTGCAGCGCAATCACCGCATCGGCGCCGCTGGCGTCATAGTCCATGATGGACCCGGCCTGAAAGCTCAGGCCCTCAAAACCCGACGCGGCAGCGGTGGCATTGCCATCGCTGACCAAAGCGGGCCGCAGCTCCACCCCGACAATGCCGACCGGGCGATGGGCGACATTGGCGAGATAGTCATAAAGCGCAAAATCGAGATAGCCCTTGCCGGCGCCCATATCGACAATGGTGACGCTGTCGCCGGGAATGGCCTGAATCAGCGGCGCAAAAATTTCGACCATCTTGTTGATCTGTCGAAACTTATCCTGCGCGTCATTGCGCACAACGCCATCCTTGCCCGTGATGCCCAGGGCCTGCAGATAGGGCTTGTTGGTCTCGCTCAACGGCCGGTTCTTGGCCCGGTTATGGTCCGTCGATGGGGCGCTGCGGCCCGCCACTTCGCTGCGCTTGAGCCGCACCTTGTCGCCATTGCGCTCAAAGCTCACGTCGAGTTCGGTGGTTGCCAGCTGCGCGCTGCGGAACTCGTCCGTCAGCGCAGTCCGCAGATGGCCGATGGCCTCGGGCTGGATCAGGTTCTTGATGATGTCGCGCGTCTTGTAGTGAAACGTGAAGCTGAACTTCTCGACACCCTTGGCGACGATCTTCTTGACGTCCACCGACTTCAAGTCGGGCTCGCTGCCGTGATAGCCACCCAGCTTGAGCTTGATGAGCGTATTGGCGGCAAAGGCCGATTTGACGGCGGAGAGGAATTCCTCGATGCGCTCGGTGCTCAATGGCGTTCCTTGGTGGTGAGAAAGCGGATCTTGGGGAAGTCCTGCTTAGCGCGATCGGCCCACCAGGCGTTCTGCGCCAGGAACACCGGCGCACCGGTGCGATCCTCGGCCATGTTCATCTTCTGGGCGGCAATGAAGCGCTTGAGCTCTTCGGGATCATCGGATTCGATCCAGCGCGCCACTTCGTAGTTGAGGCTCTCAAAGGTGATCGGCACACCATATTCGCCGGCAACGCGGGAACTCAGCACTTCGAGCTGCAGCTGGCCGACGACGCCCACGATCCAGTCGGCGCCCACCATGCGCCGGAACACCTGGGTGACACCTTCTTCGGAGAGGTCCGACAGCGCCTTGGCCATCTGCTTGGTCTTCATATGGTCGGTCAGGCGCACGCGGCGGATGATTTCCGGCGCGAAATTGGGAATGCCGGTGACATTGATCGCCGCGCCTTCGGTGAGCGTGTCGCCCACCGACAGCGTGCCATGATTGGGAATGCCGACAATATCGCCGGCCACCGCCTGCTCGGCCAGTTCACGGTCATTGCCGAAAAAGAACATCGGGTTGGAGACGGCCATGTCCTTGCCCGACCGCACATTCTTGAGCCGCATGCCGCGGGTGAAGGTGCCCGAGCACAGGCGCACGAAGGCAATGCGGTCGCGGTGATTGGCGTCCATATTGGCCTGCACCTTGAACACAAAGCCGGTGACCTTCTTGTCGCTCGGCTCGATGGGCGCGGGAATGGCCGGCTGCGGGCGCGGCTCGGGGCCCCATTCGCCCAGGGTGCGCAGCAGTTCAGCCACGCCAATGCCCTTGAGGGCCGAGCCGAACAGCACGGGGCTGAGATGGCCAGCATGGAAGGTCGCCAGGTCAAACGGCGGCAGCATGGCCCGCGCCAGTTCGAGCGTTTCGAGCGCCGTCATGAAGATCGGGTCATCAACCAGCGCCGGATTGTCCAGAAGGTCTTCAAGCTGGGCATAGTCGGCAATGGGCTTGCCCTGCGGATTGAGCACGCGCTGTTCGAGCAGATCGATATAGCCACGGAAATCCACGCCCTGCCCCACCGGCCACAGCACCGGCGTCAGGTCGAGCGCCAGCTTGCCCTGAATCTCGTCGATCAGGTCGAGCGGGCTCTGGCCCTCGCGGTCAATCTTGTTGATGAAGGTGATGATCGGAATATCGCGCAGGCGGCAGACCTCGAACAGCTTGAGCGTCTGCGCCTCGATGCCCTTGGCGGCGTCGATCACCATGATGGCGGCGTCCACTGCCGTCAGCGTGCGATAGGTGTCCTCGGAAAAGTCCGAGTGGCCGGGCGTATCGAGCAGGTTCAGCGTCAGCCCGTCATAGTCAAAGGTCATGACCGACGAGGTGATGGAAATGCCGCGCTGCTGCTCCATTTCCATCCAGTCCGAACGGGTGGAGCGCACGCCGGCCTTGCCGCGCACCGCGCCGGCCGACTGGATCGCCCCTGCAGCCGCCAGCAGCCGCTCGGTCAGCGTGGTCTTGCCGGCGTCCGGGTGGGAGATGATCGCAAAGGTGCGACGGGTCTGGAACGGGGCGAGCGGGAGCCGGGGCGAAACCTCGGCAGCGGTGGCAAGGGTCATGGAACTGCTGGTGGTTGGGCCGCAGGCACAGGCGCGGCGCGTTGGCCGCTATATAGGGGATGGTGCGAAGGGGGTCAAACCGGGGCGCTGGCACAAGGGATCAAGCTGTAGCACCGTATCACCGCACGATACAGATTACTTGCCAAAAAGTATCGCACCATGATACATATCGGGCAAATCAGGGTTGCTGCCATGATTGTGTCGTTCAAGGACAAGGCTGTTCTGGCCATCAACGCCGGGCGCGTGCCGAAAGGCTTCCCTGCCGATCTGCTGCGATCGGCCCAGCGCAAACTGTTCATGATCCACAGCGCCAGTGCTTTGCAGGACCTGATGCTGCCGCCCGGAAATCGTCTGGAAGCGCTGAAGGGTGACCGGCTCGGCCAGCATTCCATCCGGATCAATGACCAGTGGCGGGTCTGTTTTACCTGGAAGCAGGACGGCGCACATGGCGTTGAGATCGTTGATTACCACTGAGCATGGCGCGAGCGCGTCCACCATGGCCCAAGGAGGCTGATGCGATGACAGACATCAAAATCGCGGTGTTCCACCCCGGCGAAATCCTGCGCGAGGAATATCTTGCGCCGCTTGGCCTGTCGGCGGGCGCCCTGGCCAAAAAGCTGCATGTGCCGCGCACCCGCATTGAGCGGCTGATCAAACAGACGCACCCCGTTACGGCCGATACGGCGCTGCGGCTGGCGAAATTCTTCGACACCACGCCGCATTACTGGCTGAATATGCAGGTGGCCTATGATCTTGGCCAGGAAGCGGCTGTGCTGGCCGAAGAGCTCGAACAGATCGAGGTTCTGGCGGCCTAGGCCAGTTCGCTGGTCAGCACCCGGGCGATGAAGCTGCGGACTTCTTCGACGGCCATGGCCAGGTCAGCCAGTTGCTCGGCGGGAATGGACCGACCCTCGGCCAGTTCGGCTTCGGCAGCGCGGGCAATATCGGCGATGCCGAAGGCTCCGACACCGGCCGCGGCACCCTTGATGGAATGGATGTTGAGCTTGACCTCATCGGGCGTTGCCGACTGCTGCAACCGCAAGAGATAGGTGGCGATGGTGGTGTCGAACAGGCGCAGGATCTCCTGCTCAAGCCCCTCGTCGCCCAGGCACTGCCGGGCCAGATGCACCAGGTCGATGGGCCGCATGGGCCGTTTGGCCGGCGTTGACCCCAGGTGTTCGACGGCACTCGCTGACTGCGCCATTGTGATCGCTCCGTTACGCACGGCTACGCGTCCCTGGGGACAATGCCGCATCCCCAGCGTAAAACCTGCGGGTGAACAGGTGATTAAGTCACATCTTTGCCGTTGTTTGCCCGTTGTGATGCCAGCCGGGCTTCCCCAGAAAATTAACCTATGGGTAAGAAAACGTTCGGTTTGGTTCAAATTGAATGTATTAATGCGGATTGAACCAGCGAGCGGCGGCGACGGTGGGAGGGATAATGCGGCACATTTGTATCGAATTATCCCCGATTGACCACGGGCCCGGAAACGGGTGCGGTGGCACAACATCTCCCGAAGTCCGCCTTGTCGCTGCCGAGCCGACGCGAGAGTTGTAAAGAGTATGGCTAAGAACACGACCCCCACCAACGATCCTGCAGCTCTGGCCTTCTCGGCCGTCGAGGACGCCCTCAAGGAATCCGTGTTCAGCCTGGACAGCGCCCCGGCGCAGCCCACCGAGCGCCGTGCCCCCGATGCGGCCCGCAGCGAGCGCCTGCGCGCCGCCGACAAGATTGCCCAACAGGCTGGCGCCGTCGCCAATGACGACCGCTTCCCCACCTCCAAGCTGCTCTATGGTCTGCAGACCCGCTCCTCGTCCGCGCCGACCTGGACGGCCGTGCTGCTGTCGCTGATCTGGCTGGCCGTGTCGGGCGTTGGCGCCTGGCTGCGCTATGGCCCGCAATTCGGCAATTTCGGCAGCTTTGTCACCACGCTCGATTTCATCGGCGTCGTGGCCATCATGTTCCTGCCCGTGCTGGGCTTTTTCGCCGTGGCGACGCTATTCCGCCGCGCCCAGGACCTGCGCAATGCCGCGTCCTCGATCACCCAGGCCGCTATCCGCCTGGCCGAGCCTGAAGTCACCGCCGCCGACAAGGTCGCCTCGGTGGGCCAGGCCGTGCGCCGCGAGGTCAACGCCCTGGGCGATGGTCTGGAACGCGCACTCAGCCGCGCCGGCGAGCTCGAAGTGATGATCCACAACGAGGTCACCGCGCTCGAACGCACCTATTCGGACAATGAATCGCGCATGCGCGCCCTGATCGCCGAACTGGCCAGCCAGCGCGAAAGCGTGCTGACCAATACCGACCGGGTGCGCGAGGCCATCACCGAGAGCCACACGGGCCTGGTGTTCGACCTCGACATGATCAGCCAGCGCATCGCCGGCACGATCGTGGAAAGCGGCGGCAACCTGACACAGGCGCTCGAAACCGCCGGCAACACGCTGACCAATGCCTTTGGCGACCGCACCGAGAATTTCGTCTCGCTGTTCGACAACCGCACCACCGACTTCGTGGCGGCCCTGGACGACAGCGCCAACCGCCTGGCGCTGACATTTGAAGACCAGACCGCCAATATGGCGCGCACGCTGGACAGCCGTGCCGACGCGCTCAACGCCGGCGTCGATACCCGCATCAATGCCCTGGCCGAGGCCCTCGACGGTCGCGCAGCCCAGATCGGCGACGCCATCGATCAGCGCGCCCGCGCCATCGAGGAACGCACCGCCAATTTCGCCATCTCCTTCGAGGACCGCACCAACCAGATCGCCGGCCTGATCGAGACCGGCACCGATCGCTTCACCACGACCTTTGACGACCGCACATCGGCCCTGTCGCACCTGCTGACCTCGGGCGGCGATGCGCTGCTCGACCAGCTGCGCGACCGTGGCCATGAAGTCACCGGCGGCCTCGACATCATCGGCCAGCGCATTGCCGAGGACATCACCAGCCGCTCGCGCGAAGCCGAGATCATGCTGAGCGCCCTCACCCGCCAGCTCGATGAATCGGTGGCCATCCAGCTCAATGCCATGGACAGCCGCCTGCAGTCGGCCGTCATCGAAATCAATGGCGCGCTGGACGATACCTCTGAGCGCGCCCGCCTCACCCTGGCCTCCGCCGGCCAGGATTCGCTGACCCAGTTCGACACCCGCCTGACCGAGATCACCAGCATTCTGGACGAGCGCCTGCATGCGCTGGACGGCGTGGTGGGCGACAAGGGCGACAGCCTGATTGCGCGCCTCGAGGCGCAGGGCACCAATTTCGCCGCCCGCGCCAATGTGCTCGAAATGGCGCTCAACGAGGAATCCGGCCGCTTCAACGATATCGTGGGCGAACGCACCCGCGAACTCAGCGAAGTGCTGGGCGCCCGCACCAAGGCCATCACCGAGGGCCTCGAACACCGCAGCCGCGAAATCAGCGAGTCGCTCGAAGGCCATGCCGGCGTCATCGCCGATGCGCTCGATTCCCGCACCCGCCTGCTGGACGAGAAGCTGACCACCCACGCCCAGGCGCTGGACCAGACCTTTGACAACCGCGTCAAGGCCATCGACGAGGTGCTGGTCACCCGCAGCTCGGCGCTGGACGAGACCATTCATGGCCGCGCCACCGAACTGGACGAAGCGCTGGCCAACCGCGGCCGCGACATGAACGAGGCGATCCGCCTGCGCAGCCAGGAACTGGGCGAGACGCTGACCCAATCCACCAGCGCCTTCGACCAGGCCATCGCCGGCCGCACCCAGCGCCTGGCCGACACGCTGTCGGAAAAGACCGCTGCGCTGACGCTCGAGATCGACGCCCGCACCGGCACGCTGGCCAGCCAGCTTGACGAGCGCACCGAAACGCTGGTGCAGCAGATCGGCGACAGCAGCGCTGCCCTCACCACCGAGCTCGACGCCAAGGGCCAGGCCCTGCGCACGGCGCTCGACACGGGCACCCAGCAGCTGGCGCAGGCCGTCGGCACCCGCACGCAGCAGCTGTCGGAAGCCCTGGGCAATCGCACCCAGGCGCTCAGCGACACCCTGGCCAACCACACGCACTCGATGAGCGAGACGCTGGGCCTGCGCACCACCGAGCTGACCGAGGCCATCGTGCTGCACGGCGACGAGGCGCGCGACAAGATCGACACCTCGCTGCGCAATGTGTCCGACACCATGAACCAGCGCGTGGCGACCATGTCCGACATGATCGCCAGCAAGGTTGCCGAGGTGAACACCAATCTCGGCGAGGGCCTCGACAGCGCCATCAAGCGCATCACCGACGCCGAGAGCGGCGTCAGCGCCCGCATCGACTCGGCCAGCACCACCGTGAGCGAAAGCGCGCGCAAGGCTGCCGAACTGATCGAAACCGGCGTCAACTCGGCCCGCAAGGCCATCACCGAAATGGTCGACCAGCGCCTGGGCACCCTGCCCGAGGCCATCACCGCCCGCGCCGACATCACCGCCGATCGCCTCGCCGCCCTCAATGCCTCGATCAACACCTCCATCACCCAGTCCATGACGGATCTGGAGGCTGGCGCCGACCGCATCGAAGAAACCATTGCGACCCGCATCACGGCAGCAACCCAGCACATCGCCAGCGACGTCAGCAACACCGCCAACCGCATGGACGCCACGGTGCGCACCGCGCTCGAGCAGATCCGCGTCGCCGCGTCCGACATCGACCAGCTGCTCTCGGTCAAGGCCGTTGGCGCGGTCGACCAGATCGAAAACCGCCTCTCGGCCATCAACACTTCGCTCGAACAGCACACCAGCGAGTTCGCCTCTCTGGTCAACGAGCGCTCGGCCCAGCTGCAGTCTTCGCTCAGCAACCACGGCAATATCCTGCGCGACGCCCTGGGCGAGAACGCCAAGGAAGCCGAGGCCATCATGGCCGTGTCGACCTCGCGCATTCTCAACGACGTCACTGCGGCGCTGGGCAAGCTGAACGATTCCAACCTGCTGCTGCAGCGCGTGCTGGATGCCTCGACGGCCAATCTGGCGAACCTGGAAACCAGCGTGGCACAGCAGACCGCCACCTATTCCAACACCATCCGCGACGCCATCGGCCACACCGAACAGGCCGGCAGCATGGTCACCCGCCATGTCGGCGCCCTGCAGGAAACCATCCGCGGCATGGTCGCGGAATTCTCCTCGGTTCTGGGCAAGCTCGACGCCGAAGCCGCCCACATGGCCCAGGCCTCCACTGCCCTGACGCTGACCAGCGACAATGCGCTGGAAACCTTGGAAGATCGTCGCGGCGCCATGGATGCGCTGGCGCAGAGCTTTGCCGCCCGCGCCGACGATATCGATGGCCGTATGCGCATGTTCGCCCAGTCGATTGCCGATACGGTCAACGACACCGAACGCCGCCTGATCGGCGCCCGCCGCGCCATGGACGAGGCCCTGACGGCCACCACCGGCACGGTGGTGCAGACGCTCGAACAGACCACCGGCACCATCACCGAAGCCATCGAGAAGTCGACCACCAGCGTCAACGACGCGCTCTATCGCAACAACGAGCGCTTCACCTCGAGCCTGTCGAGCAACACGGCCCAGATGGACAATATCGTCCAGCGTGCCGCCGAAGCCGCGGCCGCCGCGCTCAACCAGACCAGCAGTGCCGTGCGCAATGCGCTCAACGAGCAGTCCAGCCAGGTCAACAGCGCGCTCGAGGACAATGCCAACCGCGTCAGCGATGTGCTCGCCGCCACCGCCGGCAGCGTCACCGACGTGCTCAACACCACGACCAGCACGCTGGCCGACACCATCACCGACAGCACCGCCTCGGTGCGCAATGCCATCGCCAACACCAGCGGCCAGTTCCGCCAGACGCTCGACGAAACCGCCAGCCAGGTTACCGACAGCCTGGGCGAGTTCCGCGGCGCTGCCGACGCCGAGGGCCGCCGCGCCAATGTGGCGCTGCAGCAGGCACAGCAGCAGATGATGGCCGAGATGCGCCGCGCCATGGAAGAAGCCACCCAGCGCTTCAACGACACGGCCCAGGCCATGCGCGAAACCGCCCGCGAAGTGGGCAGCGAGCTGGAAGCCACCCGCGCCGAACTGGCCCGCGGCGTCAACGAACTGCCCGAGGAAACCCGTGCCAGCGCCGCCGCCATGCGCCGCGTGGTGGCCGAGCAGATCGAAGCGCTCAGCGAGCTCAACGCCATCGTGCGCAACCAACCCGCAACGCTCGACCTCAACGATCGCCGCCCGGCCCGCCCTGCCCCGCGCCAGGAGCCACGGAACGAGCCCCGCAACGAGGCGCCGGCCTATCAGCCGCCGCGCCAGGCCGAACCCAGCCGTGACAGCTATCGCGCCGAGCCGGCCCGCCAGACCCTGGTGGACCCGATCCGCACCGTCGAGCGCGCCCCCGAGCCTGTCCGCACGGTTGAGCCGCGCCGCCAGGCCGAACCCGCCCGCCCGGTCGAACAGGCCCGCCAGCCCGAGCCCGTGCGCCAGCCTGCCCCGCAGCCCGCGCCCGAGGCCGAACCCGCTGCCCAGGGCGAAGGCGCCGGCTGGCTGCGCGACGTGCTGCGCAATGCCACCGCCAAGCAGCAGAGCGCCCAGCAGACCGCCCCTGGCCTGTCAGGCCTGACTGAAGAGATCGCGCACTCCATCGACGACGCCGCCATGTCGGACGCCTGGGCCCGCTATCAGGCCGGGGAATCCAATGTGTTCTCGCGCCGCATCTACACCCTGGCCGGCCAGGGCACCTATGACGATGTGCGCAAGAAGCTGCAGCGTGATCCCGAGTTCGCCCGCACCGCCAATGCCTATATGAGCGAGTTCGAACAGCTGCTGAAGCGCGCTGCCGCCGGCCCGCGCCCTGCCGCCGAGACCCGGGACCAGCTGCTGAGCGATCGCGGCAAGGTCTATACCATGCTGGCCCATGCCAGCGGCCGCCTGAACTAGGTCGGCGTCCCAGACCACAAGAAAGGCCCCGGAATTCCGGGGCCTTTTTTTTGCATCACAGTGGCGCCGACGATGTGCCTAGCAGAAGTTCTGGAAGCCGACGAACCAGGTGCCGTCCTGCTGGAAGTGCTTGGAGGCCCAGCCCGAGGGAATGCCGGTCCCTTCGGGGATCAGGCATTTGACGCCTTCCCTGGTTTCCTTGCAGCCCTCGACGATGAAGCACTGGCCGTCCGCAATCGTGCCCAGGCTCTGGCTCTGCGCTGTCGGCTCCTTGCGGATGGCCAGGGGATGCAGCGCCTTGACCGTTACCGGGAAGGCGGTCGGCACGGCGACCTCGCCGGGATCGGCGCAATAGCCATGGTCCGGATTGTGGATGCAGTTGCCACCGGCCTTGCCCGACGCCAGCGTCTGGCCGCTGGTCGGGGTCAAGGTGACCACCGCGCCATCGGCCATCTGCCCCTTGAGCACCCCGCCATTGACGCTGAGCGTGCCGATGACCTCGCCGCTCAACCCCAGCAGCGAGACACCATTGGTTTCGGCGCGCCAGCCATTGAGAAAACCAAGCTGGCCCATGCACAGCCGGCTCGATGCGCCCAGGCCGAACAGCCCATTGCCGCCGCTGAGCTCGACATCGCAATCTCCGGCCATGCCGCCGCTGCTGACCCGCCACGACCCCGCAAAGGTCGCGGCATTCTGGGCCAGTGCTGGCCCCGCGATTCCCAGGGCAATCGCTATCGCCCATCCTGTTCTGCGCATGGCTTTCCTCCTGCCTCTGCACGATTTTTCGCAGGCAGAGGTGATTCGGGAAAGATCGCTCCCGCGGCACACGACCCACTAGTCCGTAGAGGCAACGCCCGCCTGCCCACAGAGCCATCGGCGGAACGCCTGCGGCCCCGGGCGCTGATCGCCCTTGCGCATCACCGCAAGATACCAGTCGGGCCCGCGGACAACCGAGGCAAAGGGCGCGACAAGCACGCCATCGGCAAGCTCTGCCGCAAACAGCGTGGGGGACAGCAGGCCCACCCCCTGGCCGCGCACAGCCGCCTGGGCGATGAGCTCGAAGAGCGAATAGTCCACCGCTGCAAAGCGCAGGTCCGGCGGCATGCCTGTGCCGCAATGGGCAAACCAATGCACCCAGTCGGGATGTGGCAGCAGGTCGAAGGCCGCGAGATCGCCCGGCGCGGCAAGGCGACGGCTGCCCAGGAGCGCCGGTGCCAGCATGGGTGTGGCATCCACTGGCAACAGCGGCCATTCCTCGAGCCCGTCCCAGCCGCCCCGCCCGGTGCGAATGGCCAGATCGAACTGGTCTGGCTCGCGCAGGTCCGACGAAATATCGAGCGCAATGGCGTGGCCGCCCTTGGCGCGATAGTCGGGTAGGCGCGGCGCCAGCCAGCGCGCAGCGAAGGTCGGCGGCAGGCTGACGCGCAGCGGTGCGCTGCCGGCCTGGAAACTGTCGAGCGCTGCCGCGATGTCGTCGAGCGCCGTGCGGACGCTGTGCGCGAGAGTAACGGCCTCGGGCGTGGGCACCGCCTTGCGGCCAAGTCGCAGGAACAACGGCTGGCCAAGCTCGGCCTCGAGCGTGCGAATGCGCAGGCTTACGGCAGCGGGGCTCAGGGCCAGGCGCTCTGCCGCCGCGGCAAAGCTGCCGGTGCGGACGCACATCTCGAAGATTCTGAGCGAGTCGGCGGATGGTCGAATGATCAGTTTCTCTTGTCAGTGTGGCAAGCAATGCGCGTTTTCGCGCCGCGCGGAACCGGAGCACAATCGGCTCGTCCGAAGCATAGGAGCCACGCCTTGCCCCCGCAATCAAGCACAGCCACCCTGACTGCCGGATTGATCGACGTCTTTGCGGACACCCCTTTGAGCGGCAACCCGCTGGCCGTGGTCGAGGGCGCGGACGACCTGTCCGAAGCGCAGATGCGCCGCATTGCTGGCGAATTCAACCAGGCCGAAACCACCTTCATCATGGCCAGCCGCTCGGCCGACTTCAGGCTCAGATCATTCACTGCAGCGGGCGCTGAGGTCGGCGGCGCCGGGCACAACGCCTTGGGCGCCTGGCTTTGGCTGGCGGAGGAAGGGCGGCTGGGGACCATGGCGGCGCCCCGGCGCTTCCTGCAGGAGATCGGCAGCGATATCCTGCCCATCGAGCTTCGCACCATCGACGGGCGCATCCACGGCCGCATGCAGCAGTCGCCACTGGCGCTGGGCCGTCCGGTCGAGGACGTGGCGCGGCTCGCCGCAGCACTTGGACTGTTGCCAGCCGATATCCGCGTCGATCCCGTCCCCCGCGTCGCCAATACCGGCGTCGCCCATCTGCAGATTCGCCTCCGCGACGAAGCAACGGTCGACCGGGCTACGCCCGACCACACCGCCCTGCTGGCCGCATTGCAGGCCATGTCCGCCGAGGGCTGCTATGCCTATGCCTTCGACCCTAATGCGCCACATCGCGCCTATGCGCGCTTCTTCAACCCCACCGTAGGCCTGTGGGAAGATGCCGCAACGGGGACAGCCGCAGGTCCGCTGGGCGCCTATCTCCGGCACGAAGGTCTGATCGCCGACGCCATCGAGATCGAACAGGGCACAAAGATGGGCCGCCGCAGCATCCTGCGTATCGAGCTGACGCCCGATGCCATACTGTCCGGCGCCGGCGTGGTGGTGATGCGCGGTCAGCTGTGTCTGTGAAGGCAGCACTCCCCAGTGTCACGGGGCACTTGCGCCTCAGCGATCGAGCCAGGCCGCCAACCCATCCAGCGTCTGCAGGCCATATTCCACCGCACCAAAGCCGATGACGACCTGGCGGCGTTCGCGGCTGGGACGAACTACGAGGTCTCGAAACCGGCTACAGCGTCAGCAGCGAAACCGCCGAAAGCGGCATCATCCACCTCACCTTCGCGCGCTAGGACGAACCCAGCGGCGCTGCCCGCACCCGCTTGGCACCCAGCAGATAGGCATAGCGGGTCTGGGAGGCGAAAGCCGCTAGCGACCAGACTGCCGGCACACCGACCGCGCGGCAAAGGTGCAATGCCATGCCGCCCCCGGCATAGACGGCAACATGGGCACCAAAGGGTTCGGGGCGCTCGGCGAACAGCAGCAGGTCCAGCGGCTCGAAATCGCTGGCCAGATCGGTGTGGCCCGTATCTGCCCAGAGTTCGCTTGAGCGAAACGGCGGCAAGGAGCGGCCGAAATGGGCAAGTACAGCATAGGCATAGCGCTGGCAGTTCGCGCCACCGCTGAGATCGTGCTGCCCGTCCGGAATGGCCGAACCATTATAGGGCACGCTGCGAAACTCCGCCGGCAGGCTGGCGAGCAGATCGCTCATGGCGGACCGGCGCGGGCGTCTCGCGGCTGCATCATCTGGAGCGAGGCCCAGATGCACAGCGCGCCGAGGAAGGCTGCCAGCGCGGCAAAGAAATAGGCGTAATTGCCGAACAGGCCGATGAGCCAGCCGAAGGTGATCAGCGCCACCACCGACATCACCTGCTGCACCACGGTGAACAGGCTCTGCGTTTCGGCGGCAATGTCCTCGCTGGTCCAGTTGGCGATGAAATGCACGCAGCCCAGATAGCCGATGGCAAAGGTGATGCCATGGGTGAGCTGCAGCGCCACCAGCACAGGCACCGGCGGCGCAAAGGCCATGGCGATCCAGCGCAGCACCGTTGCCACGGCCGACAGCAGGATCATGTGGCGCGCCGACACCCGGCCGCCGAAGCGGCGCCAGATGAACATCATGGCGGCTTCCGACGCTGAGCCCAGCGCAATCAGCGGACCGATGATGTTTTCCGGAATCCCCTGGGCCTTCCACAGCAGTGCGCCAAAGCCATTGAGGAAAATATGGGTGCCGAACACCATGGCAAAGCCCACCAGCGGCAGAAAGAACCAGGGACGCACGACGATATCGAGCAGCTTGCCGGCGGCGGGCTGCACCGCAGCGACTGTCGGCTGGCCGGGCGGCGCGCGGAAGGCTGGCAATTGCAGCGACAAGGCCGCACGCAGCATCGCCAGGCCAACGAACAGCGGCACAAAGATCACCGAGCCATACCAGACCACCAGGAACCCGGTGAGCGCGTTGAACAGCATATAGCCCACCGTGCCCCAGGCCCGGATCGTGCCGAAATCACTGCCATTGCGCCGCGTCATGCGCATGGTGGCGGCATCGAGCACCGGACCAACCGCGCCGACGGGCAGGCTGCACAGCGTCCAGAACAACAGGATGCCCCAGAACTCGTTGACGAAGAACAGCCCGATCGGGACGATGCCGGCGATCAGCGCGCCGATGACGATGACCTGCCGCCAGTCGCTGGCCTTGTCGGCCAGACGCCCCACCACCAGGTTGAGCAGCAGAATCACCAGCACCGGCACGGCATTGATCAGTCCGATCTGCTCGGTGCTGATGCCCTTTTCGCTCAGCCAGATCGGCAGAAAGACCACCGCCGCGCCCGGGCCCATGAAATAGGTGAAATAGAAGGCGGTCGTGCGCGCTTCCGGCGTCAGGCGCGCAGCTGGCCTTGGCAACGACATGGATTTACTCGGGGTTGGAGCGCCCGGACGGGGCGGCGGTCAATCAGCAATGCGGCAATACAGACCCGACGTTATCGCTTTGCCATGGCGCGTCAACGGGCATCCTTGGGCGGGCGAATCCGCAGCGACAACAGCACGCAAGCAGCGCCCACCACCGCCAGCACCGAAGAGGCGAAGTAGGACGCGGCGCCGAAATGCACCACCAGCAGACCGAATACGGTGAGCAGGCCAAAGGACGATGCCTGGATCAGCATATTGGCAAAGCCCTGCGCCTCGGCCGCATTGGATTCATCGGTCCAGTTGGCGACGAAATGCACCACGCCGAAATAGCCCATGCCAAAGCTGAAGGCATGCAGCAGCTGGGTGAAGAACAGCACCGCCACCGGCGGGTTGAACGCCATCACCGTGAAGCGCACGAAGGAGGCCACGCAGGCCGCCAGGATCATGTTGCGGGCCGTGACGCGCGAACCGAAGCGGCGCCAGGCGAACATCACCACGGCCTCGCCCGTGGCCGCCACCGCCAGCAACGGGCCAATGTAATAGGCCGGCACCCCATTGCGTTCCCACAACAGCGCGCCAAAGCCACCGATCAGCGCATTGCTGGCATTGACCAGGGCAAAGCCGACCAGCGGCAGCACGAACCACAGCTTGAGGGAATCCCTGAGCTTGGATGGCACCGCATCGGCCAGCGTGACCTCGGTTTCCGGCGCGCGAAAGCGCGGCAGGATCAGGCTCGCTCCGGCGCGCAGCAGCGACATGGCGACAAACAGCGGCACAAAGGCCTGCGAGCCGAAGACACCGAGCAGCATGCCGATGCCCCCTGCCCCCGCAACATAGCCCACCGTGGCCCAGACCCGGATCGAGCCAAAATCGCCGCCGGAGCGCCGCGTCATGCGCACCGTTGCGGCATCGATCAGCGGCGGGATGGAGCCATTGCCGAAGGTACACAGCGTCCAGACCAGCAGAATGCCCCAGAACTCGCTGACAAACACCAGGGTGAAGGGCACGACGGCGGCATAAAGCGAAAGCGCCACAATCACCGTGCGCCAGTCATTGGCCCGATCGGCCAGCCGCCCCACACCCATATTGAGCAGCAGCAGCACCAGGACCGGCACCGAATTGACCAGGCCAATCTGGTCGGCAGGGATGCCATGCTCGCTCAGCCAGATGCCCAGAAACACGGAAGCGACGGCGCCAGGCAGATAAACAGTGAACTGATAGAGCGATGCGCGCAGCTCGGGAGAAGCCAGGCGCAAGGAAACCGGTGGCATGAATGCTGAACTCCGGGCAAATCACTCGCCCGGGTGCCTTGGTGACTCCACTTGCCCTGCAACGCAAGGCCTATGTTAACGTTACTCTATGCTGTGGCCGCCAGCTGCGGCCGCAGCGGCACCAGGGCCGACTGCAACTGTCGGGCGCTGGCCGCCCAGGTGAAGCGCTCGCCATGCAGGCGGGCGTCCTCGCGGCGCAGGCCAAGGGCCCGGGTCACGGCGATATTGAGGTCGTCATCAAGCGCGCCGGCCAGTGGATCGCTCAGCACATCCACCGGTCCCGTCACCGGCAAGGCTGCCACCGGTGTGCCCGACGCCAGTGCTTCGGTGATCACATTGCCGAAGGTGTCGGTACGGCTGGGGAACACCAGCACATCGGCACTGCGATACAGCGCACCCAGCTCGTCGCCATGGCGATAGCCCAGGAACACCGCCTCGGGATACTGCCGCTGCAGCCGCGCACAATCGGGGCCGTCGCCGACCACGATCTTGGTGCCCGGCACCTTCAGTTCCAGAAAGGCCTCGACATTCTTTTCGGCAGCCACGCGGCCGACATAGAGCAGATGCGGGCCAGCCAGATCGGCAAAGCAGGTCTTGGGGCCGGGATGGAACCGCCCGCCGTCGACGCCGCGCGACCACAGCTCCAGCCGCGCAAAGCCCCGTGCAGCCAGGTCCGCGCGCAGCGAAGGGGTCGGCACCAGCGTGCGCGTAGCCGCGCCATGGAACCAGCGCAGATAGCCATAGCTCCACTCCTGCGGCACCGGCACGCGCATGGCCACATATTCAGGAAAGCGCGTGTGGAAGCTGGTGGTGAAGGCAAAGCCGCGATCAATGCAATACTGCCGCGCCAGCAGGCCCAGCGGGCCTTCGGTGGCGATATGGATGTGGTCAGGATCGGCCTGCGTGATCATCCGCCCCACCGAGCCCATGGTTGCCAGGGAAATGCGCACTTCCGGATAGCTCGGCACCGGCAGCGTCCAGAACGGCTCCGGGGTAAGATAGCGCACATCGAGCCCGCTACGCACCAGCTCGCGCCCAACGCTCTCCAGGGTCCGCACCACGCCATTGATCTGTGGGCGCCAGGCATCGGTCACGATCAGCAAGCGACGACTATTGGCACCCGGCGCGGGCGCGGCAACAGAGATTGGGGACACCTGGGCACCACCATAGGTTCGAATGTCGCACCAGTCTGGGCGCGTCGCACGTCGAACCAATGAAGGGTAGATGACTGTTCGTTGACGGCCCGATCAGCTCGCCGCGCGGCGCAGGCGGAACTTGCGCGGCTCGCCCGCAGCCATCTCGGTCCACTGGATCAGCTCGAACACGCCCTCGGGCGTCTCGACTATGGCCGTGCAGCTCTCCACCCAGTCGCCGGTGTTGATATAGTGGATGCCAAGCCGGTCATGCATGGCGGCGAAGTGGATATGGCCACAGATCACGCCATCCACGCCGCTCTCCTTGGCTTCGTGGACCAGGGCTTCCTCGAAGCGGCCGATCACCGAAACCGCATTCTTGACCTTCTGCTTGGCCCAGGCGCTCAGCGACCAATATTGCAGGCCCAGCCGGCGGCGCACCCAATTGATGGCGATATTGACGCGCAGCGCGGCGTTATAGGCCCAGTCGCCCACATGGGCGAGCCACTTGGCATTCATCACCACCACGTCGAACTGGTCGCCATGGATGACCAGATAGGTCTTGCCGGTGGCCGTGGTGTGCACGGTGCGGTCGACGAACTCGATCTCGCCGAAATAGGTGCCCAGATATTCGCGCAGGAACTCGTCGTGATTGCCGGGCAGATAGATCACGCGGGTGCCGGCATTGGCCTTGTCGAGCAGGATCTGTGCCAGCACATTGTATTCGGCCGGCCAGTGCCAGGACTTGGCCAGGCGCCAGCCATCCAGGATGTCACCCACCAGATAAATGGTCTCGGCATCGTGCACCCGAAGGAACTCGATCAGCTGTCCGACGCGAATGGGCTTCATGCCCAGATGCACGTCTGAAATGAACATGGCCCGAACCTGCCGGACCTCGCGGTCATCCGCCATCAAGCAACGACTCCTGCTGCGTGGAAGCGGACTTTATCTGTGCTTTTCCCCCGTGGGAACCAGCGCGACGCAGAACATGGGGAAAGCTGCGCTAGTTTGCGATGCGGCGCTTGAGCGCCACGATGCGGTCATAACTCTCGGCAACCCGCGCCGCAAAAGCCGGATCGGCCTTGGACTCGGCCACCAGGATGTCCAGAATCGCCTGGCCCAGCCCGGCGCTGTAGTCGGCGGTGTTGGAGAACAGCAGCACATCCACCCCGGCGCGCACCGCCATGGTGACCGTCTGCTTGAGGTCGAAATGATCGCGAATGGCCCCCATCTCGAGGTCGTCGCTGATCACCACGCCATTGTAGCCCAGCTCGGTCCGCAGCACGCCGTCGATCCACTGGGGCGACAGCGATGACGGCGTCTGTGCCCCCGCATCGGCATATTGTGCGTGGTAGAGATGGCCCACCATGACCATGTCGAGGTCGCCGGCGGCAATCAGCAGGCGATAGGGCTCAAGCTCCTCGGGTTTCCAGGTCTGGGTGATATCGACAAAACCCTCATGGCTGTCAGCGGCAGAAGACCCATGTCCGGGGAAGTGTTTGAGCGCCGTCAGCACACCGGCGGCGTGATGCGCGGTAATAAAGGCAGCATCATAGGCTGCGACCACTTTGGGATCGGCACTATAGGACCGGCCGAACTTGGCGATCACCGGATTCTTTGGGTTGATATTCACGTCGGCCACCGGTCCGAAATTGACCGTAAAGCCCAGATCGGCAATGGCCGCGGCCATGCGGGCATAGATGACTTCGGCCTGCGCGGGCGAATCTTTGGCCGCAATGGCGGCAGCACTGGGAATTTCGGCGAAGCCGACATCCTTGGTCAGCCGCTCGACGGCCCCGCCCTCCTGATCGAGGGTGATGAACGGCGGCAGGCCGGGCGAGGCATTGCGAAAGGCCTGGTTCATGGCGCGAACGGCCGACAGGCTCTTGATATTGGTCTTGAGCAGCATCACCCCGCCCAGATGGCCGGCGGCAATGGCTTCGGCCAGCGCCTTGACGCTGGAATCGCCGGCATCATCCCCCTGAAATCCGACGACGATCATCTGTCCGGCCATCTGGTCGATCGGCACATTTTCAGTCGCGTAAACCGATGTACAAGACAGTATTAGGGCAATAATCGCGCGAAAAAGGGGGGAGATCACTGTTGGTTCCTGGGCTCTGGCAGGGGCGGCATCGTCGGGCGAAAGCAGCCTAAATCATGGCAACAATAAAAAAAACGCACGCAATCGTGCGTTTGGGGCTGAAATCACTGCCAATAATGCTACTATATCCACAGGCGACTTGGAGGACGGGCCGTTTTTCAACCTTCCGGCTCGTAGTGCCGTTGCCTTTGATCGGGCGGGGATCTTGGGGTCCCCGCCCGTGATTTTTTCGACTAGCGATTCTGTCGGTTGGCGATCAGGTCGTCCACCACGCTCGGGTCAGCCAGCGTCGAGGTGTCGCCCAGCGCGGCAAAGTCATTTTCGGCCACCTTGCGCAGGATACGGCGCATGATCTTGCCCGAGCGCGTCTTGGGTAGGCCCGGCGCCCACTGGATCAGGTCAGGCGAGGCAATCGGCCCGATTTCCTTGCGCACCCAGTTCTTGAGCTCGGTCCGCAGATCGTCGCTGCTGGCTTCGCCGGCCATCAGGGTGACGTAGCAATAGATGCCCTGCCCCTTGATATCGTGCGGATAGCCCACGACGGCCGCCTCGGACACTTTGGGATGGGCCACCAGGGCGCTTTCCACCTCTGCCGTGCCAAGACGATGGCCGGAGACGTTCAGCACGTCATCGACGCGGCCGGTGATCCAGTAATAGCCATCATCGTCGCGACGGCAGCCGTCACCGGTGAAGTAATAGCCCTTGTAGGTCTCAAAATAGGTCGAGACGAAACGGCCGTGATCGCCCCAGATGGTGCGCGCCTGGCTGGGCCAGCTGTCGGCAATGGCCAGCACGCCTTCGGCCTTGGTGGCCTCCTGCAGCTTGCCCTCGGGCGACAGCACCACCGGCTGGATGCCGAAGAACGGCCGCGTCGCCGAGCCCGGCTTGGTGGGAATGGCGCCCGGGAATGGCGCAATCATGTGGCCGCCGGTTTCCGTCTGCCACCAGGCATCGATAATGCCGCAGCGGCCCTTGCCGACCTGGTTGTAGTACCACAGCCAGGCTTCCGGATTGATCGGCTCACCCACCGTGCCCAGGAGGCGCAGGCTGGGCATGTCGTGCTTCTCGACATATTGCGTGCCGGCGCCCATCAGGGCGCGGATGGCGGTCGGTGCGGTGTGGAAGATGTTGACCTTGTGCTTTTCCACCACCTGCCAGAAGCGGCTGGCATCGGGATAGCTCGGAATGCCTTCGAACATCACCGTGGTGGCGCCATTGGCCAGCGGGCCATAGACGATATAGCTGTGGCCGGTAACCCAGCCCACATCTGCCGTGCACCAGAAGATTTCGCCGCGCTTGTAGTCAAAGCTCAGCTCATGGGTCAGCGCCGTATAGAGCAGATAGCCGCCCGTGGTGTGCAGCACGCCCTTGGGCTTGCCGGTCGAGCCGGAGGTGTAAAGGATGAACAGCGGATCCTCGGCGTTCATCGGCTCGGGGTCGTTGAACGGCTCAACGCCCGCAGCGGCCTCATGCCACCACACGTCGCGGCTGCCCTTCATGGAGACATCGGCGCCGGTATTGTGCACCACCAGCACCTTGGAAACGCCGGGGCAATCCTCGAGCGCCTTGTCGACATTTTTCTTGAGCGGCACGGTCTTGCCACCGCG
Source organism: Devosia sp. FKR38 (assembly GCF_005222805.1). Lineage (GTDB taxonomy): Bacteria > Pseudomonadota > Alphaproteobacteria > Rhizobiales > Devosiaceae > Devosia. Next base: position 1,817,106 of record NZ_STGC01000005.1, read on the forward strand.
CCGGCCTTCGTCGGCCGTGATGACCACAGCCGAGTCGCAGTCATTGATTCGGCCGGCCAGGGCGTCGGGCGAGAAGCCGCCGAACACCACCGAATGCACCGCACCAATGCGGGCACAGGCCAGCATGGCATAGGCCGCCTGGGGAATCATCGGCAGATAGATGGTGACGCGGTCGCCCTTACGGACGCCCAGCGACTTCAGCACATTGGCGCAGCGGCAGACCTTCTCATGCAGCGTGCGATAGCTGATGTGTTCGGACGGGGCGTTTGGATCATCGGGTTCCCAGATGATGGCAATGTCATCGCCATGCTCGGCCAGATGGCGGTCAATACAATTGGCCGCGACGTTGAGCACGCCGTCTTCGAACCATTTGATGGAGACGTCGGGATACTGGAAGGTGGTGTTCTTTACCTTGGTGGGAAAGCGCACCCAATCCAGGCGCTTGGCCTGTTCGCCCCAGAATCCATCAGGATCGCTGAGAGATCTGGCATACATCTGATCGTACTGCGCCGTGGTCACATGGGTGCGCGCGATCGCAGCCGCACTTGGCTGGAATACAAGCTGTTCGCTCATATCATCCTCCCTTATCTCTCCCAGTGTCCGTTCTACTGATCCCCCCTGCGCCGGGCAAGGGCCACGCCATGCGACTTATAGGGCAGACGAGAAAATCGGCAGGCGCCCGGGCGCATTAACTGCCCGCAGCGAGGCGCCTTCGGCCCCCGGCCAAGCGATGCTATGCTCCGACTCGATCACAACAGGGGATTGGCCATGACCGACAGCGTTGCAGCGATAGCCCCGCAGACCGCCAGCGCGCCCAAGGCGCAGACCTATCGCGGCGCCACCTATGCCGACATTCCCAAGGTCCATGCGCGCCTGATGGAGGCCATCGAGACCTCGCCCTACTATCTGCCCGAGTTCAAGCAATATGAAATGGCGCGCCTGACGCCGGACTATCTGGCCAGCCTGATCGATGCCGACCCCTTCCACATCTTCGTGCTGGAGCGCGATGGCGAATTGGGCGCCTTCATGATGTCCGGCCCCGAACTGGGCACGCTCTGGCTCTACTGGAGTTATGTGCTGCCCGAGTTCCGTCGCTCGACTCTGGGCCTGTGGGGCATGCGCAGCTTCATCAGCCACTGGGACAATGGCCGCTTCCACAAGATCGCCACCTATACCAAGACGGGCAATGACGCCGCGGCGGCCATCATGAACCGCATGGGCTTCAAGCATACCGCCACGCTGGAGAAACACATCTTCGGCGAAGACTATCTGCTCTATGAGCACCCGCTCAACAAGGTCGAGCCCGGCTATGATCGCGGCACCAGTGGCGGCCTGGTGAACAAGCTAAGGCGCCGGGTGAAGTTGGCCCTCACCCGCTAGACGCAAGCCTTACTCGGCCGGGACGGCGGCCGCCCGACGGGCGCGGAACCACTGCAGGATCGACACGTCGATCTTGGCCGTGCGCAGGGCGACATACCACAGCCCTACCGACCACAGCGTGATCGCGATGATGGCGCTGAGCGCGGCCCCCATCAGCCCCCAATGGGGCACCAGCACCGCATTGAGCACCACCAGGGTGAGGATGCCCAGCCCCACCGAGGGCAGGCTGGCATAGGGCCGGTCGTGAATGGACAGCACCAGCGAGGCCGGGCCCATCACCGAGCGGACCACCAGCGCCAGGCTCAGCACGGCCAGCGGCGCGGCCCCCACGGCAAAGGCCGGGCCGAACAGCATCAGCGCAAACGGGGCACCCAGGCTCACCAGCACGAACAGCACCACCGAAAGCACGCTGGCCACGAAATTGGCGTCGCCCACCTTGCGGTTGAAGGTGGCGCGATCGGCATTGGCCTCGCTCTCGAACATGTCCGGCAGGGTCACCGCATAGACGGCCGCCACACCGAACGACATCAGCGAGAAGATGCGGGTGCAGACGCCGAAGATCGCCAGTTCCTGGTGGCTCAGGCTATGGCTGAGCAGCAGCAGGTCGATATCAAAGAAGAAGTCGGTCGCCAGCGAGATCAGCACCCAGGGCATGGCAAAGCGCCACCAGCGGCGCGCCTCGCCCGCCCGGGCCGGCGCCGTATCGGCCAGGCGCGGCAGCGTGGCCAGCACGAACAGGAAGTGCACGATGGCAATGGCCACATAGCCCACCGCAACGCCCCAGAGCATGGCATTGAAACCATCCACGGGTGCGGCAAAGCCCATTGTCACCACGAACGCGACCATCAGGATCATCGGGCGGAACAGCGTATCGGCGAAAAACCCGGCCAGCGGCCGCTTGAGCCCCACCAGCAACGCGCCGTTGACATAGACCATGGCCGTGCCGAACGCGAGCAGCACCACCGGCACGAAATGCTGCGCCAGCGCGGTCTCTGTCAGACCCAGCAGCACGATCACCGATGGCCCGGCCAGCAGCAGCAGGACCGTGGTGGCCAGCACATGCGCATAGGCACGAATGAGGAAGACCGTCAGCTGCTGGCGCTCGCCGCGAGCGCGATATTCGGCGGCAAAATAGGTGCCGACCGTCTGAAAGCCGAGCGGCATGACCACGGCCACCAGATTGACCGTTGCGATGACCAGCAGATATTCGCCCAGCAGTTCGGGCCCCCAGATACGGGCAATCAACGCCTGCACCAGGAAGACCAGTCCCGCGCCACCCAGTCGGGCGGCAAAGATCATGCTCGACTGCGACGCCAGCCGCCGCTGAATGCTCATTCGGTCACCTGGTCGGATTCGCCCCGCACCTGGGTCGGGCGGGTCTTGGGGTTGCGCCAGCCATCAATCTGCCGGCGCAGATGATGCACGGCGTCGCGCGCCGCAAAGGCGCCTGCGCCCAGCGCATAGGCCAGCGGACGGCTGGCATAATTGGCCACCGGAGGCACTGGTTGGATCACGCCGGCCTCGCCCACCATGCCCTTCTTGAACTGATGCAGCCCCTGGAAGCCATCGGTACCGCCCAGGTCGTACCAGGTCGCCCGCGTGTTATCGCGCAGCCAGCGAATGATGTGCCAATGCATGAAATAGCCCGCGCGCAGCGGCAGTGCCTGGTCATTGGTGGCACCATAGAGATAGACAGCCCGGTCGCCAGCCTTGAAGATCAGCGCGCCGGCAACGACCTGGCCCTCATGGCGCACAAAGAACAGCTCGGGCCGCAGCGGATCGTCCAGCGCCATCAGCGCATCGACCGTGTCATAGGCGGAATGGTCGGAAAACTGCTTGCGGTCGGTCATGGCGGTGTAGAGCGTCTGGAACTCGCCCAGCCGCTCGGGACCGGCATATTCAAAGCTCAGCCCGGCCTTTTCCGACTTGTTGAGATGATAGCGCCACTTCTGGTGCAGGCTCTTGCGCTGCGCCGCATCGTCGAGGCGCAGGTTGACGATATAGCGCGAGGGAAACATCAGCTGCGAGCCGGGTTTGAAGCCATGCTGCTCCAAAACCATCCAGGCATCGTTGACGCTGGTGGTAGAGGCAGCCGGCAGCACCGAGATCATCTGGCCGCGCCTGTCGGCATAATCGGCCATCAGCGCCTCGACCATGCCGGTATAGATGGCGGCACTGTCGGGCCGCGCGATATCCTTGCGCATCGGCCCCCATTTGGAGACCGCGATATGGCCCAGCCGCAGCGGCAGCGGCTGCACCATCATCAGCGAACCACCCACCACCTCGCCATCGAGCCGGAACAGCATGGGTTCATGCTGCACCGAGGGCCAGCGCGTCACGGCAAAGGCATAGAGCTGTTCCTGGCAGACCTCGTCGAAATCGGCGATGGTCCGGTCCCATTCGGCGCCGGACACGATCTGCGTGGTCAACCGATGCGCGACGGGCAAACCACCCTGCCCTGCCCCGGACATGACAGGCTGAGTCTGGCTGGGGCGATCTTCGGTCAAAGACATGGTGGTTTCCCGCTGGGTCATAGCGCGGAAAACTAAACCCCGGTGGTGTGCAAATCCCTATGTATCAGGACCATGCAGCACAAAACTGCATCCGTGGTTACCAAAGGCTAATGGGCGGCCGCGGCGGCATGATTGGTGTAGAGCAGCGGAATATCGGGCAGCGCCACAAAGCCACCCAGACCTTCCAGCGCCATGCGCACGGCCACGAACAGGATGATCAGCAGGCCGACCCAGGCGATCCAGCGGAAGCGATGCAGCAGGCCGGCGATGAAGCTGGCGGCAACGCCCATCATAACCACCGACAGGGCCAGGCCGATCACCAGCGCCTCGAAATGGTGCTGCGCCGCGCCGGCCACAGCCAGCACATTGTCCAGCGACATCGAGACGTCGGCGATGATGATCTGGATGATCGCCTGGCGCAGCGTCTTGCGCGGCGCCGTGCCGCTCACCGTGCCGTCGGCATTGGTGTCGCTGTCTTCCAGCGCTTCCTGGGCATTGTGCTCGTCAGCCGCCGACGTGGTGAGCTCGCGATACATCTTCCAGCAGACATAGAGCAGCAGCACACCACCGGCGATCAGCAGGCCGCCGCCAAGCGCCAGCAGCTGCGTGGTGATCAGCGCGAAGAAGATGCGCAGCACCGTCGCCGCGAGAATACCGATCAGAATGGCCTTGCGCCGCACATCGGTAGCAAGCCCGGCCGCAGCCATGCCGATGACCACGGCGTTGTCGCCCGCCAAAACCAGATCGATCAGGATCACCTGCACCAGCGATGTGAGAAAGCTCGGATCGATGCCAAACATGGCGGGCCTCGTGGTCAACGGAAACGACCGCCCGGCTATAGCTGCCCACTGTGGCGCTGAAAAGCGCGACAATGCGAAAAACGACAAAATACTTAGTATTTCTGGGCGTTTCGGGCCAATCCGACAGCTTGGTGACAGACTGCAATGCACGGCGAGGCCCAACCTCGGCGGCGGCGCGGCTCAGCCACCGAAAAGACGCAACGCCTCCCGCAGACCAGATGGTCGGCGGACGCTTTTTGCTATCAATTCAGAGAAGGACTTTGGTGGGCGAGCACGGATTCGAACCGTGGACCCGATGATTAAGAGTCATCTGCTCTACCAGCTGAGCTACTCGCCCAGTGCTTGGGCTTCCAAAGTGGCGCCTCTCTACCAAAGGGATTCTGCGCTGTCTAGCGCCTGTACGAATTTTCCCGACACCTTAGGTGCAAAAACTTGGACAAAGCCCGGAAAACCAAGGGTGAGAGGCGCCGAAATTTTTACGTGCAACCACAATTGGTGACGACGAACCGCCCGGCGGACCGTCAACAGCGTCAGCGTCGGAGCACGTCGGCCGGCGCTGACGCTCGATTACTTCATCTCGGCTCGACTGACCCTGAAGGCTTCGAAGTCGAGCACATTGCTTTTGCGTGCGCGCGGTTCGGGCAGCATGTCATCCATCAGATTGATGGTGCGCTCGATGATGTACAGGACCTGGCGGGCTCGACCATCATCACCACGCAGCAGCGCTGCAGCGCGCTCGAGATGGTCGCGCGCAAGTAGGTAGGTTGGCGGCATGATAAATGTCTCCTTGAAATCGGCTTGTCTCTGGAAACGCCCGGGGTGAGACGCGGCGCCAGACTGCGCCCGCATGCTTTTCGCAAAATTGCCAGCACGCCGCGCATTTGCTTCAAATGCCACGCAAGTGGTTCCCCTCGGCAAAGCCTTGCACCGCCTGACCTCTCGGCTCGGTCAAGCGCTTTCGCACTGTGTATAACTGTGGGCGCGAGGGTTTGGGTGGGGCCGCTTGAAGGTTTGCATGAACGCCCGGGGCGCTCGTCGAATGCAGCTGGCGCATGGCCGGAATGCGGCTACGATACCCACAGTTTCCGTGAGTCCCGCCCATGCTGCGCCCCCGCCTGGCCCCGATTGCCGATGCCGTCCCAGAAACCGTGCCTTTTACCGGGCCCGAATCGATCCAGCGACGCCTCGGCCAGCCGTTCCGGGCGCGGCTGGGCGCCAATGAAAGCCCCTTCGGCATTGCCGAATCGACTCGGCAAGCCATTGCCGCGGCCATCGACCAGAGCTGGACCTATGGCGATCCGGAGTGTCACGACCTGCGGGTGGCCATTGCCCGCCATCTCGGCATTGCTGCCGACGAAGTGGTGGCCGGCCCGGGCGTGGATGCGCTGCTGGGCCTGACGGTGCGCCTCTATGCAGCGCCGGGCGACACAGTGGTGACCTCGCTGGGGGGCTACCCCACCTTCAACTACCATCTGACCGGCTATGGCGCCCGCATGGCTACGGTGCCCTATCGCGACTACCATGAGGATGTGGACGCTCTGGCGCGCCTCGCCCGCGAGACGAATGCCGCCATGGTCTATCTGGCCAATCCCGACAATCCCATGGGCAGCGCCTGGCCGGCCGAGACGGTGGAGCGCTTCATCGACAGCGTGCCCGCGACGACGCTGATCATCCTCGACGAGGCCTATGGCGAGCTGGCGCCGCAAGGCACCATGCCGCCCATCGACACCAGCCGGCCCAATCTGCTGCGCATGCGCACCTTCTCCAAAGCCTATGGCATGGCCGGCATGCGGGTTGGCTACGCCTTTGGCGAGCGCCAGACCATAAGGGCTTTCGAGCGCGTGCGCGACCATTTCGGGGTCAGCTCGGTGGCCCAGATCGGCGCCATTGCGGCCCTGGGCGCGACAGAGCATCTGCAGAGCGTCCTCGACCGCACCAATGCCGCCAAGGCGCGCATAGCCGAGATCGCAGAGGCCAATGGCCTGGTGCCCCTGCCCTCGGCCACCAATTTCGTGGCTATCGACTGCCGCAGCGACGCCGCCTTTGCCCAGGCCATTCTGACCGGGCTGGCCGAGCGTCAGATCTTCATCCGCAAGCCCGGCACGCCGGGGCTGGACCATTGCATCCGCATCAGCGCCGGCCTGCCCGAAGCGCTCGACCTGTTGGCCGAGCAGCTGCCGCTGGCCGTTGCCGCCGCTAGGAGCCAGCGCGCAGGCTGATTTCGGCGCGCAGCGCGCGGTGGTTGGACCCAAAGCTGTCGGCCGGCGATTCGATCGTGTCGATCAGGATGTCGCCGCGCGTGAACATATTGTCGATCGGCACGCCCAGCGTCCCCAGCCGGACCGGCCAGGTGCCCGGATGCCAGGGCGGCGGCACCAGGTTTGAGGCCGCGCTGAAGGTGGCGATCTCGTCGGACCAGGCCGCGGCGTTGAAATCGCCCGAGACGATCACCCGGCCTTCGATGGCGCTGAGCACCGCATGGACGCTCTGCAGCTCCATCCAGGCCGCCTCATCGAAATAGGGCTTGGAGAGATGGGCGCCCACCACCGTCAGCGGCACGCCCTCAAAACGCACCCGCGCCACCGCCAGCCGTTCCCGTTGGAAAGGCGGCATCAGCAGCATCTGCGGCTCTTCGATCGGCACGCGGGAGAAGATGGTGAGATCGCAGGTGCGCGGATGCTCGCACCCCACCCGATAGGGCAGCACCTTGGCGATATCGTCGAGATAGGCCTCAATGCCCGGCGTTTCCATCACCACGGCGATGTCGGGCGCCTGCCCGATGATATAGTCGGCTGCCGCCCGACCCCGCAGATTGCCGGTCAGCACATTGAAATTGATGACCTTGAGCTTGGCCAGCACATCGCCGGTCACCGCCTCGCGCCGCTGGTAGCCATCGATCAATGGCACAAACCCCTGTGCCACGCTGGCAAGCATCAGCATGACCACCACCAGCGCTCGCCAACGCCCGCCGGTCAGCAGCAGCACCAGCGCCAGCGGCACGCCCAGAGCGGCGATGTGGAAGCGCAGGCTCTGCAAAACATCGACGCCCGGAATGCCGCGCGGCACGCTCACCAGCAGCAGCAGCACGACAAACGCCAGCAGACCGGCCGTCGCCATGCCCCGCACTTCGGCCTTCAGCATCATGCTCGCGCTCTCTCTGTCATACCAGCGCAGTGGTGGCGCAGCCTTGTCGCGGACGCAAGGCCCACGCCGACAGGGCAGCCCTGCCGATGAGCGGCATGGGCTGCTCTGCCAGCCATAGTCGCGCCTAGCCGGCCAGGGCGCCCTGGGCCGACGCGCCGCGCTCGATCAGCAGGCGGTTATAGGCATTGAGATAGGCACGGGCCGAAGCCACCAGCGTATCGGGCTCGGCGGCATTGCCCGAGACGATGCGGCCATTCATTTCGAGGCGCACATGGGCTGATGCCTGCGCATCGGTGCCGCCGGTCACGCCGTCCACGGCATAGAGCACCAGATGCGGCTCCTGGCCAACGCCAGCCTTGATGGCGTTAAAGATCGCGTCGACCGACCCGGTACCCTCATAGCTGACGGCCGATTCGACGCCGTCGATGCTCAGGGTCATGTCGCACTTGTGCACGCCGCCGGTCTTGGAGACCACCTGCATGTCGACCAGGCGGATACGATCGCCGACCGAGCCGACCTCATCGTCCACCAGCGCCACGATATCGGCGTCATAGACATGCTTCTTGCGGTCGGCCAGATCCTTGAAGCGCACAAAGGCTTCCTGGAAGGCATTGTCGCCCAGCTCGTAGCCCAGCTCCTTGAGCTTGTCCTTGAACGCGGCACGGCCGGAATGCTTGCCCATCACCAGGGTGGTTTCCTTGATGCCCACGCTGGCCGGCGTCATGATCTCATAGGTCTCGGCATTCTTGAGCATGCCGTCCTGATGGATGCCGCTCTCATGGGCGAAGGCATTCTTGCCCACGATGGCCTTGTTGTACTGCACCGGGAAATTGGCCGCTGCCGAGACGATCTTGCTGGCGCGGGCCAGATGGGTGGTCTCGATCTCGGTGTGATAGGGCATGACGTCGCCACGGGTGCGCAGCGCCATCACCACCTCTTCGAGCGCGGCATTGCCGGCGCGCTCGCCCAGGCCATTGATGGTGCATTCCACCTGGCGGGCGCCACCGCGCACGGCGGCCAGCGAATTGGCCACGGCCAGACCCAGGTCATTGTGGCAATGGGCAGAGAAGATCGCCTTGTCAGCGCCCGGCACCGAAGTGATGATGGTGCGGAACATGTTTTCATGCTCGTCGGGCACCGCATAGCCCACCGTATCGGGCAGGTTGATGGTGGTGGCGCCGGCCTTGATGGCGGTTTCGACGCAGCGCTTGAGGAACTCCAGCGGCGTGCGGGTTGCGTCCATCGCCGACCATTCGACATCGTCGATCAGATTGCGCGCCTGGGCCACTGTGCGGGCGATAATCTCGATGACCTCGTCCTCGGTCTTTTTCATCTGGTGGGCCAGATGGATGGGCGAGGTGGAGACGAACGTGTGGATGCGGCCGCGCTGGGCATGGCGCACGGCCTCGCCGGCCCGGTCGATATCGGCGCTGATGGCGCGGGCCAGGCCGGCGACAGTGGCGCGCTTGACCTGCTTGGCCACGGCCACCACGGCCTCGAAGTCACCATTGGAGGCAATCGGGAAACCGGCCTCGATGATATCGACGCCCATGTCGTCGAGCGTTTCGGCAACCTGCAGCTTCTCTTCCAACGTCATGGTGGCGCCGGGCGACTGCTCGCCGTCGCGCAGCGTGGTGTCGAAGATGAAGATGCGGTCTTTGTTGGATTCAGCGGTGGCAGACATTGATGGTGTTCCTATCATCGGCCCAGAGCAAAGCTCTCAGAGGCCGGACATTTACTGTTCGGCATGTGGCGCAATCCCCTGACGACCCGCTCGTATCAACGAGCTGCCGGTGATCAGGGGCTGATAAGAAGGAGAAGCAGGGCCGCAGGCAGCAGCAGCATGCCGGCAGCAACCGTCAAACGCACCCGAAGGGCGTCGCGCTGGCTGACTGCAATGGCTTGGGCGCGCTTGCGCTGCATGGAAATGGTCCCGTTGTCCGTTCAGAATGCGCCAATCGCGCCTGCCTTGCAAGCCCGGCCGGCGCAGAAGGTGATTTTTTGGTGTGCAATCAGTCGTCAAGATCGAGCACGCCCTCGCCGATGACGATGGCATGGCCGCCGATGCTGCCATGCACCAGCACATCATCCTCTTTGCGTAGCTGCAGGCTGATGCGGCAGGGCCGGCCCATTTCCACGCCCTGGCGCAGCACGAAATCGGCCTGGCCATTGGCCAGCGCGGCCTGCTCGGCCAAAAGACCGATCAGCGCCGCCGCCGCCGAGCCGGTTCCGGGGTCTTCGCCCAGACCCATGCCGAACATGCGGGCGGCAAGATCATTGTCTGGCTCATCGGGCGTGAGCGTGAACACATAGGCCGAGTTGTGGTCGTGGTGGAAAACGCTCTCCCACCGGGCCCGGTTGACAGTGATGCGGCGCAGCACGCCAGCGTCACGCACCGGCACCAGATGAAAGGTCACCCCCGCCGAGAACACCGCGGGCTGGTAGCCTGCACAGCCGATGTCTTCGGGTTCGATGCCCAGCGCCTGCGCCATGCCCAGCTTGTCGGTCAGCTCGGCGATGCGGGCGGGCAGCCGCGGCAGGGCGAACCGGGCTTCGCCCGAGCGGCGGTCGGCCTTTTCGAACAGGGCCGTGATCAGCCCCACCTTTTCCTCCATGCGCACGGCGCTCGCCTTGCGCTGCAGCCCCAGCACCACCGCAGCACCCACGGTGGGGTGGCCGGCAAAGGGCAGCTCCTGATAGGGCGTGAAGATGCGCACTGCCGCCGTGTTCCGCTCGCCAGTCGGCTTGAACAGGAACACCGTCTCGCTGAGGTTGAACTCGCGGGCAATGGCCTGCATTTCATCATCCAGCAGGCCATCGGCCTTGGGCACCACGGCCAGCTGATTGCCCTTGAGCCGTTCGCTGGTGAACACGTCGAGCAGCAGATAATTGACCTTCACCGCCGCCCCCTATTCGACTGGCAATGCGTAGTCGGACCGGGCCAGCCCCAGGTGGTCGCACAGCGCATCGACGGCCACCGCATGGTCGCTCCGCCCCGGCAGGCCCGAGATGGTGAGCGCTCCGATAATGCCTGCGCCCGTGACGCGGATGGGAAAGCCACCACCGGCGATGACATAATCGGCGGGATCGGCGCCCGACTGCGGCGAGAACGGGCCCTCCCCGCGCTCCAGCACCATGCGATAGCTCGCGCGCTGGTAGCGGCGGACCGTATTGATCTTGCGCCGCACCCATTCGGCATTGTCAGCACTGGTATTGGCCGTGGCGGCAAAGAACATCTGCCGGTCCCAGGTGCGCAGATCGATGACGATCCCCATGCCCTCGGCCAGCGCCCGGTCCCGGATCGCCGAACCGATGGCAAAGGCGACGTCCTCGTCAAAGCGCGGCAATTCCAGCGCCAGTTCCTGCTTCTTGACGAGCGCGATATCGTCGGCCACGGCCATGGTCATGCGTCCTTGTGGTTCAGTGCAGTCCAGGCGTCGAACAGCGGCGTACGATCCGCGGCGCCCTTGGGGAAATTGACGAGGCTGGGGTCGATATTGACCCAGGCGGCCTTGCTGTCGGTCCAGATATTGCCCACCGGCGGCGCCCAGTCGAGGTCGTCAAGCGTGCCGGCTCGCACCACCTTGATGCCCGGCGCCGGCGGTTCATTCCACAGCCAGCCATGGCAATTGGCGCAGAACTGCATGGTGATGACATTGCCGCTGTCAGCCTGGCGCCGATAGGTATCGACCGCGCCGCTGACCTCGAAATCGGCGTCGCGTACGATCATCGACATTGACCAGGCCGCGCCCGAAAAGCGCTGGCAGTCCTTGCAATGGCAATTGTAAACGCTCAGCGGGCTGGCCTTGAGCCGATAGCGCACCGCGCCACATTGGCAACCACCCTCGACGGGGAATTCCGGCAGGCTCACTTTGCCCTCACGACTCTTCTGCGCATTGATCGGCAAAGTTCTAGACCAAGTTCGTCCGCGCCAGAAGGGTGGTGATGCTTTTCAGACGGGCGGCGCCGCCGCCGGCTCGGTCTCGCCATGGCGCACGCGGTCGAGGCGCTTCTCCTGAGTGAGCCAGGCCTGGGCATCGCTGGACTGGAACATCTCAAGCTCTTCTTCCTGCGCGCTGACCGGCGTCAGCGCCACATCGGTATAGCTGGCCTTGGCCGGATCCTTGTCGACCTTGCGCAGCACCATGCCAAACTTGAGATAAAGCGCCGCCCAGGCCACCAGCTTGCCGGCGGTCTCCGCCCAATAGCGCGGGTAGAAGACAAAGGGGCTCTCGAGCCCCATTTCGGGCCGCCGCGCATGGCGATACTTGCGCCGCACGCCGCCGCCCTCGAGCGGATGCACACCCTCAATGGTCACCGAGCCGACGAACCAGGTGACCAGCAGCAGGATATTGGCTGTCGAAATGCCCGTGACCGCCGCGCGCCGCATGATCGTCTCGACATGGGCCGGGGTGTAATATTTCAGCCAGGCATCGGCATAGACCTTTTCCCACTGCTGCCGGCTCATCAGCGGATGGGCCGTGGTGACATGGTTGAGATCATAGCGGTTGAGATCGCCATCCATGGCCACGCCCGAGCGATGCAGCTTCTGGTGATCCTCCGAACCGGGCAGCGGGGTGAGGAAGAAGAATTCCAAGAGGTCCACCGGTAGCTCGCGCTGGATCACTTCGATGTCATGAGCGATGCGCTCGGGCGTATCGCCGGGAAAGCCCAGGATATAGCCGGCATAGGTAATGACATGCTGCGCCTTCCAGGCCAGCAGCATGGTGCGATATTCCGTGATCTTGTTCTGCCGCTTCTTGGCGCCCATCAGATTGGCCGGATTGACATTCTCCAGCCCGATGAACACGCGCTTGACCCCGGCCCGGGCGCATTTCTCGACGAAGTTCTCGATTTTGTGGCAGAGCGTATCGACCTGGATGATGAAGTTGAAATCGAGCCTCTCGCCCTCGCGCATGGCGATGAGCCGGTCGAGAATGGCTTCCCAATCCTTGTTGCGGGCGAAATTGTCATCGGTGATGAAGAAGCGGTGTACGCCCTGGGCCAGATTGTCCCGCACGATCTTTTCGACATCATCGGGCGAGCGGCGGCGCGACTTGCGCCCCTGCACATTGATGATGGTGCAGAAGCTGCACTGATAGGGGCAGCCGCGCCCGGCATCGAAACTGGTGAGGTTATAGGCCGTCTTGCCGACGTGATTGGCCGGCAGGAACGGCACCGGCGTGTCCTCGATACCCGGCAGATCGTTCATGAAATTATAGAGCGGCTGCAGCGTACCCGCATTGGCATCCTTGAGCACGCCTTCGAGCCGCCCCTCGGCCTCGCCAGCGAACAGCGAAATACCCAGCGCCTGGGCTTCCTTGAACTTTTCGTCCGCGCCATTAAGCATCGAAATCACGCCCGAGACATGGAACCCGCCAATGCCCACCTGAATGCCGCGCGCCCGCAGCGGCCGGGCGATGTCCAGCGCGCGCGGAAACTGGTTGGACTGTACGCCCACCAGCATGACCATGCCGGCATCGGCAGCTTCGATCTGCGCCGCGATACGTCCCACATGCACCTCGGTATTGGTCTCGTCGATCACCTGCACATCAAATTGCACATCCGGACCAAGCACTTGCCGCGCAATACAGTCCCGCACCAGACCATAGACGGCGGCCAATGAATTGGACGGAATGGGTGAACGCCACCATTGAATGACATAACCGTCATCGTCGTAATGGGAGGGCTTGATCAAATACAGGCGGAAGATGCGCTTGGTCATCGTCTTTGGTCACCCACGAATGGAAGAAGCCAGGACTTACACAGACAAGCCAAGTCTAGCCGTGACAGCAGTTTAAGGGAAGCGCCAAGCGAGACGGAGCGCACAAGTGTGATGGCAGCGCCGACGGGCGGCAAAATCGCCAGTCAGCGGAGGCTGCCGGCCTCGAAGGCCGCAGCTACGGCCTGGGCATAGGGCACGGCGCCGACGCGGACCGCATCGGCATGGCCGCGGACCACCACGACATCGGCGAGCTCGCGGTGGGCCTGGGCATCGAGATTGACACGGATGCGCGCGACCAGGGCCTCGGCCGTTTCGGGGAAATGCAGCACCTTGATCAGTGAGATCAACGTGCCCTGCTCAACCGCATACAACTGGCCATCGCGCGCCTCGGCGACAGTCAGCCCGGTTTCTTCGTCCAGCTCCAGAGCAATGCAATTGAGCACATCGATGCTGCCGTCAGGCCGCACGTCGCGTGGCTCCAGCGAGCCGCCCGGCGGATAGACCCGGCCGGCATTGGCGGTATCGCCACCCATCACGCCATAGATCAGCGCGCCATCGGACGAAACGATCAGCGCACAGCCAAAGGCGTGGCGCAGACCGAAATCGGAAAAGCCATGCCGCCGCCAGGTCATCAGGGACGAGTAGCCATCCTCCCGCGCCTCGGCACGGAGCACGCCCTGGGCATCAATGATTGGCCCGTTGCCTACTGGCGAAAGCCCCAGCACCCGCCCATCCCAGAGATGGGGATTGGCCGCCACAGCCTCCGCCCAAAACCGCGGTACATCGGCCCGCATGGCAGGCGGCAAGGGCCAGGTGCCAGGCACCAGGGCAATGTCGACGCGGGAAATCGGGCTGATCTGCATGGTCACATGAAAACGGCCGGGGTTTCCCCCGGCCGCCTTGTGTTTCAGACTTAGTTCTTTTCCTTGTTGACCAGGGCGCCAGCCTTGATCCAGGGCATCATGTCGCGCAGCTTGTGCCCGACTTCTTCGATCTGATGCTCGTCGGCCAGGCGACGGGTCGCCTTGAAGCGCGAACCGCCGGCCTTGATTTCCTGCATCCACTCGGAGGTGAACTTGCCCGACTGGATGTCGTGCAGCACGCGCTTCATCTCAGCCTTGGTTTCCGAGGTGATGATGCGCGGACCGGTGACATACTCGCCCCACTCAGCCGTGTTGGAGATCGAGTAGTTCATGTTGGCAATGCCGCCCTGGTAGATCAGGTCGACGATGAGCTTGACTTCATGCAGGCACTCGAAATAGGCCATTTCGGGCGCATAGCCGGCTTCCACCAGCGTTTCGAAGCCAGCGCGGATCAGCTCGACCAGACCGCCGCAGAGCACAGCCTGCTCGCCGAACAGGTCGGTCTCGCATTCTTCGCGGAAATTGGTCTCGATGACGCCCGAACGGCCGCCGCCAACGCCCGAGGCATAGGCCAGCGCGATGTCATGGGCATTGCCCGACGCGTCCTGGTGCACAGCGATCAGGCACGGCACGCCGCCACCCTTCTGGTATTCGCCGCGCACAGTGTGGCCCGGGCCCTTGGGGGCGATCATGATCACGTCCACGGTCGACTTGGGCTCGATCAGGTTGAAGTGAACGTTGAGGCCATGGGCGAAGGCCAGGGCGGCGCCGTCACGGATATTGGGCTCGATGTGCTGCTTGTAGATGTCGGCCTGCAGCTCATCGGGGGTCAGCATCATGATGACGTCGGCCCACTTGGAGGCATCGGCCACGCTCATGACCTTGAGGCCTTCGCCTTCGGCCTTCTTGGCCGACGGGGAACCCGGACGCAGGGCCACCACGACGTCGGTGACGCCGGAGTCGCGCAGGTTCAGCACATGAGCATGGCCCTGGCTGCCGTAGCCGACGATGGCGACCTTCTTGGACTTGATGATGTTGAGATCGGCATCACGATCGTAATAGACGCGCATGGGTTGCTCCCTTGAATTGCGGTTATGCGTGTGTGGCTTTCGCCCCGTAAAGGGCAAAGAACTGATCGGTGGCGGCCTTGACGTCCGCTTCGATATTGTCGGCGACATTGGACTGGGTCAGCGCCTTGTCGCCCAGCAGCAGGCGGATCTGCACGTCGCGCACCACCAGGCCAAAGAAGGTGCGATAGGCATCTTCGCTGCTGGTGAAGCGCAGCAGGCGTGCATCACGCCCGGCTTCCAGAATAGGCTTGAGCCGGCGCCGGATGGCCAGCGGGCCGTTTTCCAGCACGATCATGCCCAGGCTGTCCTTCTCCTGGGCAGCATGGGTCACCGCGGTGCGGTTGAGCGTGATGGAGACTTCCCCGGTGATCACCGTCAGCAGGTCGCGCGCGAACTGCTCGATGCTGGCGCGCAGCGTCTTGGCATTGAGCCCGCTGCGGTCGACCTGCGGCATGCGCACCTTGGCCGCCTGCCACTGCACGGTGGCCGTCAGCAGCCCGTCGCGGTCACCGAACCATTTGTAGAGCGTTTCCTTGCTGCACGAGGCGCGCCGTGCCACAGCCGTCATGGTCAGCCCGTCGCCATTTTCGACGAGCAGGTCCAGCGCTGCCGTCAGCACTGCCTGCTGTCGGGGCGTAAACGTCTCTTCGTTGACCTTGATGGTCAGGGCCACGGCGCGTCCTTGCCTGCTGCACCGAACGGTTTCGGCGGATTTGGTTCTCTGGCGTACCGTACGGTACGGTTCGATGCAAGCGAATTCTCGCCGCGATCACCCCGACAAACATAGCCGGGGCGCTGCCCGAAAAAAGCGCGGCTTGCAGAACCACCTGCACGCATTCGCGCATCGACACTGAAATATCCAGACCAAACAAGGCACAAAAAGCCTTCCTTAAACTTCGCGATTTACTGTGTGCTAACCAATAGCGAGCCGCGCCAGCAAGTGTTTTGCCTGCCGACTCGTACACCTCTGGCAAGGCAAGGTCGAATTTCCAATGGCATCAACACGTAAGCGGTCAATCGCAATCAAGCTGCTCATCGTCAGCGCCCTGGCCATTACCACGCTGCTGGCCACCACATTCCTGGTCGTCATCCTGCAGGTGCGCGACCGGGCGGAATCGCTGATCCTCGATCAGGCCCGCACCGATGCCTCGGCCAATGCCATGGCCCTCAACACCGAGATCGGCATTCTTTCGGGTTCGACCCGCGCGCTGGCCGGCACGATTGAAACAGGCCTGATCACCGGCACCATTGATCGCAAGGGCGTTGTGCAAATGCTCAAGCCGCAGATCGAGAAATTCGAGTCGGTGTTCGGCGCCTGGGCGCTGGAATCCCCTGAAGGCCTCGATGGCGTGGCCAGCACCACGCCGGCCAACGTCGATCTGGGCGTCAATGCCACCGGTCAGTTCACCCCCTATTGGACACGATCAGACTCCGGCCTGTCGCTGCTCGTCCCTGACGCCGTCAGCTATGAGGAAGCCTTCTATGCCGACGTCGCCAAGACCCATGCCAGCGGCGTGACCGAGCCCTATGCCGAAGATACCGTCGGCGGCATGCTGATGATGAGCATCATCCAGCCGGTCCTGGTCGACGGTCAGCTGCGCGCGGTAGTGGGTGCCGACGTCGGTCTCGACAGCATTTCCAACCTGGTCAAGGACCAGCACCCGTTTGGCAGCGGCAACGTCTATCTGATGTCCGCCGGCGGCAAATGGCTGGCGGCACCGCAAGAAGCCATGCTGCTCAAGGACTATGACGACACCGTCGGCAGCGCAGCCCCATCGGCCGCCTCCCAGACCGTGATGGCCGCCCTGGCAGAGGGCAAGACGGCGGTCCTCAAGGACGTCGTCGGCGCCGATGGCCAGACCGTCTATCGCCTGATTCATCCCTTTGCCCTGCCGGGCCTGAATGCCAACTGGGCCGTGGTCGAGGATGTACCGGTCGCGGTGATCTCGGCCGTTGTGGATGAGCAGACCATCGTTCTGGTGGTTGGCGGCCTGGTGGTCCTGGTCGCCGTGATGATCGCGCTGTTCCTCGCCATCCGCGCCTTCGTCCAGAAGCCCATGGGTTCGCTGCTGCGGGAAGTGAGCCGTCTCTCCGACGGCGCCCTGGAGCAGTCCATTGCCGGACAGGACCGCGCCGACGAGATCGGCGAAGTGGCCGTGGCGCTCGAAGCCTTCCGCCACAAGCTGGCCCATGGCCGCGTCCTCGAAGACACCACCGCCCGCCAGCGCGCCGATGCCGAACAGCAGCGCCTGCACGCCGAGGCGGAACGCGGCCGCACCGAGGCTGAGCGGCAGCAGACCGCCGAAGCCCAGCGCGTCGTGGTGGAATCGCTTGGCCGCGGCCTGTCCCAGCTGGCCGATGGCAATCTGAGCTACCGCATCACCGAGCGCTTCCCCGGCTCCTATGAGGATCTGCGCACAGCCTACAACAATTCGCTGGAGCGCTTTGCCGACGTCGTCTCGCAGCTGCGCGCCACCTCGGGCTCGCTCAAGCAGGCCACCGGCGAAATCCTCTCCGGCGCCAATGATCTGGCCGAGCGCACCACCCGCCAGGCCGCCGCCATCGAGGAAACCTCCGCCGCCATGGAACAGCTGGCCAGCACGGTCATTGCCAATGCCGAGCGCGCCGGGGTCGCCCGCAGCAAGGCCGAGACCGTCGCCACCGGCGCCGAACAGGGCGGCCGGGTGATGAGCCAGGCCAATCACGCCATGGAGCGCATCACCAGCTCGTCCTCCAAGATTTCCAACATCATCGGCATGATCGACGACATCGCCTTCCAGACCAATCTGCTGGCGCTCAATGCCTCGGTGGAAGCGGCGCGGGCCGGCGACGCCGGCAAGGGCTTTGCTGTGGTGGCCGTGGAAGTGCGCCGCCTCGCCCAATCGGCCGCCAATGCCTCCTCAGAGGTCAAGGTGCTGATCGAGCAGTCGGCCACCGAGGTCAAGGACGGCTCGCGCCTTGTCTCCGAGGCCGCCGAACGCCTGTTGTCCATTCTCGACGACGTGCAGGAGAACACCCGCATCGTCAACGATATCGCCCAGGCCAGCCAGGAGCAGTCCGGCGCCATCCGCGAAGTCTCGACCGCCATCCGCCAGATGGACGAGATGACCCAGCACAATGCGGCCTTGGTGGAACAAACCAATGCCGCTATCGAACAGACCGAGTCCCAGGCCAATGAGCTCGACCAGATCGTCGCGGTCTTTGTGGTAGACAAGCCGGCTGTCGGCCGCCCGACCCAGGCAGCCCGCCCCGCGCCGGCTTCGGCCCCGCCTGCCAAACGCAGCGCAGCGGCCCGGAAATACCTGACCGAAGGCTCCAGCGCCATCAAGGACGACTGGAGCGAATACTGATCGTTCCGACTGGCGGGCCCCTGGGCCCGCCGCCTCTCGCCTGAGCGGAGACGCATGGCGTCCGCCAGGCTTGGCCCGCCTGTCTTTCCCATTCTCCCCGACAGTCCCGCTGCGCCCAGGTTGCGGCATTTTTCTTTTCATCGGCACTTGCCGATGGAAGCAACAATCGCCATCTTCGTTACCATCAAGCTTTCCGCCCGCAACCAATCGAGCGTCTTCATGTCCGTTCTGTTCTCGCCTGCCACGCTGCGTGGCCTCACGCTGCGCAACCGCACGGTCGTTGCCCCCATGTGCCAATATTCCGCCCGGCACGGCCTGGCCAATGACTGGCACCTGGTCCATCTGGGCCGCTTTGCCATCGGCGGCTTTGGCCTGGTGATCCTCGAGGCCACGGGCGTGACCGCCGAGGGCCGCATTTCCTATGGCGACCTTGGCCTGTGGCAGGACGAACAGATCGCCCCCCTCGCCCGCATTGTCGATTTCCTGCACAGCCAGGGCGCCGCCGCCGGCATCCAGCTGGCCCATGCCGGCCGCAAGGCCTCGACCTCGGTGAGCTGGAACGACATCCCCAACATGACCGAGGCCGAGCGCGCGGCCGTCGCCTATGAGCACTGGACGCCCGTGGCCCCCAGCGCCGTCTCGCATGACCCCAACAATCCAGACTACCAGGTGCCCCATGCGCTCGACGCCGATGGCATCAAGGGCGTGATCGCAGCCTTTGCGGCCGCCGCCATCCGCGCCAACCAGGCCGGTTTCGACACCGTCGAAATCCACGCCGCCCATGGCTATCTGCTCAACCAGTTCCTCTCCCCGCTCGCCAACAAGCGCACCGACGAATATGGCGGCAGCCGCGAAAACCGCATGCGCCTGGTGCTGGAAGTGGCCGAAGCCGTGCGCGCCGTCTGGCCGATGGACAAGCCGCTGCTGGCGCGGCTCTCGGTGACCGACTGGCATCCGGAGGGCTGGCAGGTCGAGGACAGCGTGGTACTGGCCCGCGAACTCAAGGCCCGCGGCGTCGATGCCATCGACTGCTCCAGCGGCGGTTTTGACGGCGCACGCATCACCGCGGTGGAGAACTACCAGGTGCCCCTGTCCCGCGCCGTGCGCGACGGCGCCGACATCCCCACCATGGCCGTTGGCCTGCTGGGCGACGCCAGGGGTGCCGAAGCCATTGTGGCGGGCGGCGATGCCGATTTCGTCGCCCTGGCCCGTGGCGCGCTGGACGACCCCAATTGGGCGGTCCATGCCAATCACGACCTCGGCGCGACTGTTTACGACCTCTGGCCGGTGCAGACCAACCGCGTCAGTAGCCGCGACCATGCTCTGGGCCTGCGGCAGTTTGCCAAGGCCTGACCGGCGGCCTGCTTGGGCCACGGATGCAAATGTGATCGGCAGGCAACGCAATCTTGCCGCTTTGCCCGCCGACACGTGTTGCCAGACGATTCAGTCTCCAAATCGATGATGCACAGGGAGAGTGTTGCATGGATACCAAGGCTGCTGTCATCGCACTGCTCACCTGCTGGGGCGTGGGCGCGGGAACCGTTACCCCCACCCTCGCCCAGGACAGCCAGGACGCCGACGACGCGGGCGATGATGACAACGACCGCACCAATCCTCTGCTCAACAAGGTTTGGGTGCGGACCGGTGTTGACGCCGGCCAGCCTGGCCCGATGCAGATCTTCCTGGCCGACGGCACATTGGTCAGCGACAGCTGCTGGGAGACCTATCGCCTGTCCAAGTGGCAGCAGGTGTCGGACACCGCGATCAGCTGGGACGAGGACGGCATGACCATCAATGCCGATATCGCCAGCCTCAACGCCACCGAACTGGTGCTCAACCTCAAGCTGGGCAGTGAAGTGCAGGAACTGCGCTACACCACCGCCAGCGTGCCCTATCTTTGCCCCGACATGGTCAAGTAGCCCCCAGGCGGACTACAGAACCACCTGGGTGCCGATTTCCACCACGCGACCGGTCGGAATGTGGAAATACTCCGTCGCGTCGCTGGCGTTCTTGGCCAGGCGGGTGAACAGCCGGTCCTGCCAGAAGCGCAGCGGATTGCCCGGTTTGGACCCTGGCTTCAGCGAGCGCCGCGACAGGAAGAACGAGGTCGACATGATGTCGAACTTCCAGCCCAGCTTGCGACACAGCGCCAGCGCCTTGGGAATATTGGGCGTTTCCATATAGCCAAAGGTCACCACGACGCGGCTGAACAGCTCGTTGTAGGAATCGATCGTCACCTTCTCGTCGTCGGCGACGCGCGGCGAGGCCGAGGTGCGCACGGTCAGGATGACGTTCTGCTCATGCAGCACCTTGTAGTGCTTGAGGCTATGCAGCAGGGCCGTGGGCGCACCCTCGATGTCGCTGGTCAGGAACACCGCGGTACCCGGCACCAGGGTCGGCTTCTTCTTGGACAGGTTGTCGACCAGAAACTGCAGCGGCACCTCGTCGCGGCGGGTCTTTTCGGCCAGGCGACGACGGCCGGACATCCAGCTCCACATGATGACAGACACCACAGCCGCAACGGCAGCCGGGACCCAGCCGCCCTGGAACAGCTTGGATGCATTGGCGGCAAAGAAGCTGCCGTCAATAAGCGCAAACACCACGCCAAAGGCGATGACGGCGGCCGGATGCCACTTCCAGTTGCGCCACATGACCACCAATAGCAGCGACAGCGTCACCACCATCACGCCAGACACCGCGATGCCATAGGCGTTCGAGAGCGCGTCCGAACTGCCAAAGGCCACCACCAGCATCAGCACGCCGATCATCAGCATGGTGTTGATCTGCGGCATATAGACTTGGCCGCTCTGCGTTTCGGAGGTGTGGAGCACCATCATGCGCGGCAGCATGTTGAGGGCGATGGCCTGCTGCGTCAGGCTATAGGTGCCCGAGATCACGGCCTGGCTGGCGATGATGGTGGCCAGCGTCGCCAGGATAACGAAGGGCAGCAGGGCCCAATCGGGCTGCATCTCGAAGAACGGGCTCTGCACATTGTGCACGCCGACATTGAGCACAAAGGCGCCCTGGCCGAAGTAGTTGAGCAGCAGGCAGGGGAACACCAGGCCGAACCAGGCCAGCACGATCGGCTTGCGGCCGAAATGGCCGAGATCAACGTAAAGGGCCTCGGCGCCGGTGACGGCCAGGAAAATGGCCCCGATCACCACAAAGGCAATGCCGATATGGGTGAACAGGAACTCCAGGCCCAGCAGCGGATTGATCGCCAGCAGCACCGTGGGGTTGCCGATGATATGCGACAGCCCGGAGATGCCCAGCGTCAGGAACCAGATCGCCGTCACCGGTCCGAAAACAATCGAAACCTTGGCCGTGCCAAACCGTTGCACAGCAAACACGCCCAGGATGATCACCAGCGTGATCGGCACCACCCAGCGCTCCATGCCCGGCGCCACCAGGCGCAGGCCTTCCACGGCCGACAGCACGGAAACGGCGGGCGTAATGATGGCGTCGCCATAGAACATGGCCGCGCCCAGCACGCCCAGCACCATGATCCACACCGGCGGATTGGTGAAGGTCTTGCGGGCCAGCGCCATCAGCGACAGCGTGCCGCCTTCGCCATTATTGTCGGCGCGGGTGACGAAGAACACATATTTGATCGCAACCGTCAGGGTCAGCGCCCAGACGATCAGCGACAGCAGGCCCAGGATTTCGGTCGAGCTCTCCGCCGCGCCGGGGCGCACATGCATCGCCTGGCGGAACGCATAGATTGGGCTGGTGCCGATATCGCCATAGACCACGCCGATCGCACCCAGCGCCAGCAGCGGCAGGTCCTTGTTGGAATGGGCGTGGCTGTCGACTTGGCTCGCATTGACGCCGACGTTGTCGTCGGCCGCATTCGTCTGCGTCATGAACCCGGTGCTCTCTTGGTCAAGGCGGGGGGGCTATACACCCGCGGACCGTGTCACACAACCGCTAGGCTCGACAATGGCCAAACCGACGGGCGGTCGCCCCTTGCGATTGCCGCTGTTGGCGAACCAGTCTTGCCAGAGCAACAGGGGCCGCCCTTGCGGACGGCCCCTGCTGATAAACGAGACTTGGAGGTCTTCGAAATCTTACTTGGCGTCGGCAGCGCGGGCGGCCTTGGCGGCATTGCCCCACCAGACCAGCTGCTCGAGCATGTCGTTGGCGCCGGCGCCGATCGAGCCTTCGATATCCGAGATCGGCTTGTTCTGCTGGCCAAGGGGATGGACGGCAAAGAAGTCGCCGCCACCGATGTGGACGGCCGAACGGGTCGAGACCATCTGCAGCTCGATGCCGATGCCGCGCAGGTGCTCGGCAGCGCGGGCAGCGCCCACAGTGCCATAGCCGACGATGCCGAAGGCCTTCTTGTTCCACTCGACATAAGCCTGGTCGAGAGCGTTCTTGAGGGCGCCGGTGATCGAGCGGTTGTATTCCGCGATCACGAAGATGAAGCCGTCGAACTCACCGATCTTCTTCTGCCAGGCAACGGCCTGGGCGTTCTGCGAGGGCATCCAGGCATTGGAGGCCATTTCGTCAAAGAACGGCAGGTTGAAGTCGCGCAGATCAACGATCTCGGCTTCGATATTGGGGTTGGCGTTGGCCTTCTCCAGGATCCACTGCGCCGGCTTGTCGCCGAAACGGGTCGGACGGGTGGACGAGATGATGACGCCGATCTTGAGTTTGGACATTGAAGCCCTCCTTGGTAACAAATCGTAACTGAGGCGATATAAGTGACCCCAATGAGCCGTCGCAAGGAGGCACGAAACTGTGGTGCGGCAACAATGGCCTGCCTAGGCTACACCCATGTAACCATAGGCAAAACAAGGGAATATTGCGCCGGACAGGTGATCCGCAGCTGGTTTAGGCCCGGATAGCAACAAGCAGCTAACGGACTGTTCAACGCCGCGAACCAATCGCCAGGCGGTCCGGCAACCACCCGACCAGCGCGGTCTATTGCAGGGCGGCGATATAGGCCTTCACGGCCGGCCCAAACCCCATCAACAGGGCATCGGCGGTCAGCCCATGGCCGATCGAGACCTCTTCGACACCAGGCACGGCGGCCTGGAAGGCGGGCAGATTGGCCAGCGTCAGGTCGTGCCCGGCATTGACGCCCAGGCCCACGACATGGGCGGCACGGGTCGTTTCGGCCAGCGCCGCAAGCTCATATTCGGCCCGGTCCGGGTCTGCGTAACAACCACCATAGGGGCCGGTATAAAGCTCGATTCGATCCGCGCCCGTCGCTTTGGCTGCGGTGACCCCGGCCACGCCAGCATCGGAATCGCAGAACAGCGACACGCGCGCGCCATGCGCCTTGAGCGCCTGCACCGCACGGGCCAGCACAATGGCCTGGCCGCGGAAATCCCAGCCATGGTCCGACGTCGGCTGCTCGGGACTGTCGGGCACCAGGGTCACCTGATGCGGCTTAACGCTGGCCACCAGCGCCATGAAATCCTCGGACGGATAGCCCTCGACGTTGAACTCGGCCTGCGGGTACTCACTGGCCTGCAGCGCGGCGAGCTCGAACACATCGGTGCGCCGGATATGGCGCTCATCGGGGCGTGGATGCACCGTGATGCCGCTGGCGCCGGCATCGAGCACCACCCGCGCAATGCCCACGACGCTCGGCCAGGGCAGATTGCGGCGATTGCGCAGCTGCGCCACGGCATTGAGGTTGACGGACAACAGGGTCATGAGCACACCGCCTTTGGGAACGGGAGATCACTACACCACCAGCGCCGATTGGCCCAACCAGCAATTTTGATGGTGGCAATTCAATTCCATCATGGACGCAGCCTGCGCCCCGGACATGGAAATTTCCGTTCAACGCGCTCGCGCCTTTGAATCGAATGCCAGCAAGCAATGAGCGGCAGGCCCCTGGGCACCGCCGCTCACCAGAATGATCACATGCCCTGCGGGCCGCGCGAGATCGCCGCCAGACCCGTGCGCACCACCTCGACCAGCCCGAGGGGCTGCATCAGGGCGATGAAGCTGTCGATCTTGGCCGGCTTGCCGGTCACCTCGAACACGAAGCTCTCGACAGATGCGTCCACGATCTGGGCGCGGAAGGCATCGGCCAGGCGCAGCGTTTCGGCACGATGATCGCCCGAACCGGCCACCTTGATCAGCGCCAGCTCGCGTTCCAGCGAGGCGCCTTCGGCGGTCAGGTCATGCACCTTGTGCACCGGCACCAGGCGCTCGAGTTGCAGCTTGATCTGCACCAGCACCTTGGGGGTGGCGATGACGACAACCGTGATGCGACTAAGTCGCCGGCCGTGTTCGGTCTCGCTGACAGTCAGGCTCTCGATATTGTAGCCGCGCGCCGAGAACAGGCCGACGACCCGGGCGAGAATGCCCGGCTCATTGTCGACCAGCACCGAGAGGGTATGGCGCTCGATCTCCTGGGTTTCCTTGGTGAGGAAATAGGCCGAGCCGGTGGGCTGCAGATGTGCGTTCATGATTTCTCTCCTCTGCAGCGCCCTAGACGAGCTGCCGTCCCTTCTCGTCGATGATGTCCCCGATATTGGCGGTATCGGGCAGGATGATTTCATTGTGCGGCTTGCCCGACGGGATCATCGGCAGGCAGTTCTCGTCCTTTTCCACGATGCAGTCGAACAGCACCGGGCCGTCATAGTCGAGCATCTCCTGGATGGCCGCATCGAGCGCCGCCGGGCTGTCGCACCGGATGCCCTTGCCACCATAGGCCTCGGCCAGCTTGACGAAATCGGGCAGCGATTCCGAATAGGAATGCGCATAGCGGCTGCCATGCAGCAGATCCTGCCACTGCCGCACCATGCCCATGCGCTCATTGTTGAGGATGAACACCTTGATGGGCAGGCGATACTGCACAGCCGTCGACAGCTCCTGCATGGTCATCTGCACGCTGGCCTCGCCGGCGATGTCGATCACCAGCGCATCGGGATGGGCCACCTGCACGCCAACGGCAGCCGGCAGGCCATAGCCCATGGTGCCCAGCCCGCCCGAGGTCATCCAGCGGTTCGGCTTTTCAAAGTGGAAGTGCTGCGCCGCCCACATCTGGTGCTGGCCCACTTCGGTGGTGATATAGACATCCTTGGCCTGCTTGCGCGTGGCCTCATAGAGCCGCTCGATGGCATATTGCGGCTTGATGGTGGTGTCCGAGTTCTTGTAGCCGAGCGAATTGACCGCGCGCCACTTCTCGATCTGCTTCCACCACGGCGCGATGGCCTCGGTGCGCGGCTGGTTGGTCCGGCTGCGCCAGATGCGCACCATTTCCGAGAGCACCCGCGCGCAATCGCCGATGATCGGCACATCCACCCGCACAACCTTGTTGATCGAGCTGGGGTCGATATCGACATGGATCTTGCGGCTATGCGGCGAGAAGGCGTCGATGCGGCCGGTGATGCGGTCGTCAAAGCGCGCGCCGATGTTGATCATGACGTCGCAGTCATGCATCGCCAGATTGGCCTCGTAGGTGCCGTGCATGCCCAGCATGCCCATCCACTGCGGGTTGGACGCCGGGAAGGCGCCCAGGCCCATCAGCGTCGAGGTCACCGGGAAACCGGTCAACTCGGCCAGCTCGCGCAGCAGTTCAGACGCCTCGGGACCGGCATTGATCACGCCGCCGCCGGTGTAAAAGATCGGGCGCTCAGCCTTGAGCATCAGCTCGACCGCGGCCTCGATGGCGGCAGCGTCGCCATCCATCTGCGGGCGGTAGCTCTGGTGGCGCAGCGTCTCGAGATCGGGCTTGTAGTAGTCGCCCATGGCGAACTGCACATCCTTGGGGATGTCGATCACCACCGGGCCGGGGCGGCCCGTGGTCGCGATCAGGAAGGCCTCGTGCATGATGCGCGGCAGGTCTTCGATGCGCTTGACCAGGTAATTATACTTGGTGCAGCTGCGGGTGATGCCGACCGTATCGCATTCCTGGAAGGCGTCGGTGCCGATCAGCGTGGTGGGCACCTGCGCGGTGATGCAGATCATGGGGATCGAATCCATCAGCGCATCGGTCAGGCCCGTCACCGCATTGGTGGCGCCCGGCCCCGAGGTCACCAGGACGATGCCCGGCTTGCCGGTCGAGCGCGCATAGCCTTCGGCCATGTGGGTCGCGCCCTGTTCATGGCGCACCAGGATATGCTGCACCTGATCCTGCTGGAACATCGCGTCATAGATGGGGAGAGCTGCGCCACCGGGGTAGCCGAAAATATGCTCGACCCCATGATCGCACAGCGCCTGGATCACCATTTCCGCGCCGGTCATTTTTTCGGCCATTGTTGTCGTTCCTTCCTTGAAGTCCATTGACTTGACCCAGTCTCGTGGCGGCGGAAACCGGGCAATAAAAAAGGCCCCGTTCGGGACCTGTTTTCGGCGCACCAGCTATCGCGCGGGATGTTATCCCACGATGCCGATGCGCCTGCCTACTACGAGAATGAGTGCCCGCACGGGACCTCTCCAACAAAAAAATCTGGCCGCATTGATAGGTGCAATGGCGCAAAGCTGTCAAGGCCCGGCCGACCAGAACTGCGCCGCTGCGCCACCCATCCGGCGCCAATGGTCGGCACAACGCCCGCCAGCCTGATTTTCCGTGGAGGACGGCCACTTTGCGGCGCAAAAACAGGTGGCCTCGGCATCAGACAATGCTAAGGGCGCGGGTGACAGTTTTATGACAATGAAGATGCCCCAATGAACAAGAGCGTCCTCGACAAGGATTTGCAGCGCGTCTCCGGCTTGCAAACAGCAACGCATGATCTGTCGCGTGTGCTGGCCGCGCCCGGCATCGCCCTGGTCTTCCTGCTGGCCGTTGCCGTCTGGGCCGCCTTCATCATCAGCGACGGCCCGATGAGCTATCTGGTCATTATCGCTGCGGCCATCGCCGGCTATATGGCGCTCAATGTCGGTGCCAATGACGTGGCCAACAACATGGGTCCGGCCGTTGGCTCCAAGGCGCTGACCATGGGCGGCGCCCTGGTGATCGCCGCCATTTTCGAGGCTGCCGGTGCCCTGCTGGCCGGTGGCGATGTGGTCAACACCGTCGCCCGCGACCTGCTGATCGGCGAACAGCTCGACAGCACCACCTTTGTGCTGGTGATGATGGCCGCCCTGCTCGCCTCCGCACTCTGGACCAATCTGGCCACCCTCATCGGCGCCCCGGTTTCGACCACCCATGCCGTGGTGGGCGGCGTGGTGGGCTCGGGCATCGCGGCCGCCGGCCTCGCCTCGGTCGCCTGGCCAGTAATTGGCACCATTGCGGCCAGCTGGGTGATCTCCCCCGTGCTGGGCGGCATCTTTGCCGCAATCCTGCTCGACATCATCCGCCACACCATCACCACACGCGTTGACAAGATTTCCGCTGCCCGCCGCTGGGTGCCCATCTTCGTGGCGCTGATGACCGGTGTCTTCGCCATGTATCTGGCCACCAAGGGCCTGAGCCGGGTGTGGAAGCCCGGCCTGCCCGTCGTGGTGACCATGGGCATCGCCATGTCCATTCTGGGCTGGATCGTCGCCATGCCCATGGTGCGCCACCAGTCCCTGCACATCGAGAACCGCAAGAAGCACATCTCCAAGCTGTTCCGCTTGCCCCTGATCGTGGCGGCGGCACTGCTGTCCTTTGCCCATGGCGCCAATGACGTGGCCAACGCCATCGGCCCTTTTGCCGCTATCGTGCTGACCGTCCAGACCGGACACATGGAGGCCGCTGGCATCGCCCTGCCTCTCTGGGTTCTCGTGATCGGCGCGCTGGGCATTTCGCTGGGCCTGGCCCTGTTCGGACCACGCCTGATCCGCACCGTGGGCGAGCAGATCACCAAGCTCAATGAAATCCGCGCCTATTGCGTGGCCCTGTCGGCGGCCATCACCGTGCTCGCGGCATCAGCGCTGGGCCTGCCAGTGTCCTCAACCCATATCGCGGTGGGCGCTATTTTCGGCGTCGGCTTCCTGCGCGAGTTTCATTCGCAGCGCGACCTCAAGCAGGCCTCTGTGCCGATCCACGCCAAATTCGTTGATCCGGCCATGCTCAATGCCACGCCCGAGGCCGCCCTCGCCATGGAGCGCAAGCGCGAACGGCGCCTCCTGGTGCGGCGCCAACATGTGCTGGGTATCGCCGCCGCCTGGGTAATCACCGTGCCGGCGTCGGCCGCGCTGTCGGCCGCCCTGTTCGGCATCCTGCGCCTGCTGGTTGGCTAGTCGACAACGCCGCGGTTGTGCAGCGCCACCACCAGGCGCCCCAGGTCCGGATCAGCCAGCAGCCGCCGCGCCTCGGGCAACACCGCCCAGTGCCGCAGGCGCTGGCCCATCTCCTTCCAGATATCGAGCTGGGACATCACGCGCATCGGATAGATGTCGACATCCACCAGCGCCGAGCCATTGGCGCCGCTACCGGTGCGATAGCTGCCGATGGGCGTGTCCTCGATCTGCCCGGACACGCCGGCCTCTTCCATGGCCTCGATGGCCGCACTCTCGGCCGCGGTCATGCCCGGCTCGATGGCGCCCTTGGGGAAAATCCAGCGACCGGTGCGGCGCGAGGTGATCAGCAGGAAGGTCATGCGGCCATCGACAACCGAATAGGGCAAGGCGCCCGCCTGGCGCAGCCCAGGGGCAGATTCGACCACCGGACTCCAGTTCCTGAGAAATTCGCGCACCATCGGTCGGCCCGACTCCTTGAGATTGTTGACAAAAACCATGCACTGTTCGCCGCAGGCTGTCGATGCAATGCGCCCACCGCTTGCCCAACAAAAAAGGGCCCCGTGGGGCCCTTCGAACGCGCTGAACAGAAGATCGAGGATCTTAGCTGAGCAGGGTCAGATTGGTCGCCGACACCTTGCCGTCACGGCCGGTCTCGAGCTCATAGGTCACCTTGTCGCCTTCATACAGGCCCTGCAGGCCCGAACGCTGAACAGCGGAGATATGGACGAAAGCATCCTTCTCGCCGTTTTCGGGCGAGATGAAGCCGAAGCCCTTGGTGGTGTTGAAGAATTTGACGGTACCGGTGATGGTAGCCATGGAACTCAGTCCTCACGAAGTGGTCGCCGCTGCAGCGGCTAACGGTTGAAAACGGACCAGAGAAAAGTCCGGCCTAACGATTCACAAATCAGGAGATAGCCAAGTTCCCGGTCAGACCGGTCGTTCAGATAGCACGAGACAGTGTCGTAGGCCTAAAATATGGCGGCTATCGTCTGGAAATTCAAGACAGTTTGCAGTGCAAACGAAACGCCCGGCCTGGAGACTTGTCCAGGCCGGGCGCGAAACGCGTTAATGTGGCGGCGGCACAACAGTGTGTGCGGCTGTCATCTTAGCCACGCGGGCAGGTGTCGCGGTAACGGCTGCCGTCGTTGCGCTGATACACGCACATCGTGTTGCTGCCTTCGACGCGGCCGACCATGCTGCCGGCAGCCGCGCCGACAACACCACCAACACCAGCGCCCACAGCCGTGCCCAGCAACGAGCCAGTCGTCGCAGCGCCAACGATCGCGCCAGCGCCGGCGCCAACAGCAGCGCCCTGCTGCGTGGTGGTGCAAGCGGCAAGAGACAGAACAGTCGCGGCCAGGATCAGGATCTTATGCATGGTGGTACTCCCGTTGAAACAGCACGGGCACACTGCCCCACTGCATGTTTATTAACAAATCACTTCACTCTAGAAAGAGCCGGATTTGTGGCGGCGGACCACAATTGCCGCGAATGCTAACAGGAGCCACGCCAGGATCATGGCCGCGCCGCCGATGGGCGCAGCCATCGGGAAGAGGCTATGTCCCTGCCATTCGCGCATCCCCAGGTCAGCCACGAACACCGCCGTGCCGGCCGCCAGCAGCAGTCCGGCCCGCGACAGCCAAGGCCGCCGGGACAGCAGCGCCAGGGCCAGCAGGGCCGGCCCATGCGCCAGGCAGATGCTGGCAATCGCCGACAGATTGCGCGACTCTCCCGCGTGCGATGCCGCTGCCGCCGCCATCACGCCAACGGCCCCGATCAGCCCGGCCAACGCCAGCGTCAGGCGCTGCGTCCCCGTCATGCCCATGTCCATCATCTCACCTCGCCACCTGTTCAACGCCGCCGGCACCCTTCCGCCCCAAGGCGGATTCGGCTAGAGCATCATGTTGCGAGTAGGACATTTTATCATGATCGAGCAAGAACCGGTTGCGCCCGCCGGCGCGACCCATCGGCCTGTTGCCGCCCTGAGCTGGATGGAGGAGTTGCGCGCCACGCTGACCCTGGCCTGGCCGCTGGTGATCGCCCAGCTCGCGCAGAATGCCCTGACCACCACCGACGTCATCATGACCGGCTGGCTGGGGCCGCAATATCTGGCCGCCGGCACGCTCGCCTCGACCTTCCTGATGCCCTTCCTCGTGCTGGGCTTCGGCATTGTTGGCGCCGTCGCACCGCTGGTGGCGCAGGCGCGTGGCGCCCGCGACATCAAGGCGGTGCGCCGTGTGGTGCGCCAGGGCCTCTGGGCCTCTATCGCTATTGCCACAGCCCTCCTCCCCCTGCTCTGGCAGGTGCGGCCGATTTTCGCTGCGCTCGGCCAGAACCCTGAGACCAGCGTCATGGCCGAAGGCTATGTGCATGTCGCGGTCTGGATGTTCTATCCGGCCCTGGCCATGGTGGCCCTGCGCTCGCTGCTCTCGGCCTTTGACTCCACCCGCATCATCCTGGTCATCACCGTTCTCGGCGTGGTCTTCAACGCGGCGGTCAACTACGTGTTGATCTTTGGCCATTTCGGTTTTCCGCGCCTCGAGCTGCGCGGCTCGGCCATTGCGACCGTGCTGACCAATCTGCTGATGTTTGCCGCCATGCTGGCCTTTGTGCTGCGCGACCGGCGCTTCCGCCGCTTCCACATCCTGATCCGCTTCTGGAAGCCGGACTGGGCGCGTTTCCGCGAAATCTTCCGCATCGGCGGCCCCATCGGCCTGACCGTGCTGGCCGAGGTCAGCCTGTTCACCGCTGCCGCCCTGCTAATGGGCCTGCTGGGCACCGATGAAGTGGCGGCCCATGCCGTGGCGCTGCAGACGGCATCCATGGCCTTCATGGTCCCCCTGGGCCTGGGCATTGCCGCCACCGTGCGCGTTGGCGTTGCCTATGGCCGCAGCGACCCCGAAGGCATCCGCAAGGCGGGCTGGACGGCCTTTGCCCTGGGCACTGGCTTCATGACGCTGACCTGCGTGCTGTTCCTGACCCTGGGCCCCTGGATCGTCTCGCTGTTCCTCGACCGTGCCGCACCCGACAATGCCAATGCGATCGTCTTGGCCGCGACCTACCTGGTGGTGGCCGGTGTGTTCCAGATCGCCGATGGCGCCCAGGTCGTGGCGGCCCATGCCCTGCGCGGCCTCAGCGACACCAAGATCCCCATGCTGGTCGCCATCATCGGCTATTGGGTCGTCGGCCTGCCAGTGGGCTATCTGCTGGGCTTCGTGTTGGGCTGGCGCGGCCTGGGCATCTGGATCGGGCTGGCGGCCGGCCTCGCGGCCGTGGCCGTGGTGCTGGTGACGCGCTTTGCCATGCGCGAACGGCTTGGGCTGCTGCGCCCGCGCAGCTAGAGCGTTTCCGGCAAAGTGGGCACCACTCTTGCCAGAAACGCGACCAAACAAGACACTAAACCAGCGCGCGCCGCGGCCAGTCGCCGAAGCGGTTGCGGAACCAGGTGCGTTGCCGCTTGGCATATTGCTGGGTGGCGATGGTGGCCAGCGTCACCGCCTCGGCTTCGGCCAGGCGCCCGGCCTGCCAGTCGGCAATCTCGCGCACGCCAATGGCCTTCATCACCGGCAGGCCCGGATCGAGCTCCAGCGCCATCAGCGCCGCAACTTCCGCCACCGCGCCGCTGCGCATCATGGCGGCAAAGCGCTGCGCAATGCGCTGGCGCAGCACCATGCGGTCCGGGTCGAGCACCATGCGCTCGACGTCGAAATCGCCCAGCACGCCGGCCTGCTTGTCATCCTGAAAGCTCGACAGGGTCCGCCCCGTCGCGCGCTTGACGGCAATGGCGCGGATCAGCCGCTGCGGATCGGCCACCTTGAGCCGCTCGGCCGCCTGCGGATCTTCTTGCTGCAACAGCGCCAGCCGCCCGGCCGCGTCGAGCCCGGCAATCTCGGCCTGCACCGCTGCGGTCAGCGCCTCGGGCACCTCGGGAATATCGGCAAAGCCATTGAGCAGCGCATCGAAATAGAGCCCGGTGCCGCCCACGAACAACAGCGGTGCATCGCCCGTCTCGGCCATGATGGCAGACACGTCGTCGAGCCACTGGCCGGTGGAGAAGCGCGTCGCCGCCGGCACGGTGCCATAGAGCCGGTGATCGGCCTGGAGCATTTCATGCGGCGCCGGCCGTGCCGTGATCACGCAAAGCGTGTCATACACCTGCATGGAATCGGCGTTGACGATCACCGCGCCCTGTGCGCGCGCCATCTCGAGCGCCAGCGCCGACTTGCCGCTGGCAGTCGGACCCGCTATCAGAACGGCGCGCCTGCGGCCTTTCACCCTTTTCCTCCCCGAGTAGACCACATGCCGGTTCTCTGCCTTATCGCCAATCCCATCGATTCCGAACTCGACCCTGCCCTGGCGGCGGCGGTGGTAGAGCAAACCGGTGGGGAGCTCAACTGGCTCAATCACGGCATTGCCTGCGAGATCATCGAGCCGATGTCAACCGATGCGCTGTCTCTGGCCCGCCAGGTGATCGGCACGCGCCGCGTCGATGCGGCCCTGGTACCCACCGAAGGGCGCCGCAAGCCGGTGCTGGTGGCCGACATGGATTCCACCATGATCAACCAGGAGTGCATCGACGAGCTGGCAGCAGCCCTGGGCATCAAGGAACAGGTCGCCGACATCACCGATCGCGCCATGCGCGGCGAGCTCGATTTCGAAGCGGCCCTCGATACCCGCGTCGCCCTGCTCAAGGGGCTGGAGCGCAAGGTGATCGAAGAGGTTCGCCGCGAGCAGATTACCCTGGCCCCCGGCGGCCGCGCGCTGATCCAGACCATGAAGGCCTATGGCGCCTATACCGCGCTGGTCTCGGGCGGCTTCACCTTCTTTGCCGACTTCTTTGCCAAGCGCATCGGCTTTGACGAGGCCATCGCCAATGTCCTCGAGTTCGACGGCGACCGGCTCACCGGCACCGTCACCAAGCCCATTGTCGACAAGAGCACCAAGCGCCTGCGCCTCGAGGCCCTGGCCGCCGAGCGCAACCTGCCGCTCAGCCGCACCATGGCCGTGGGCGATGGCGCCAATGATCTCGACATGATCCGCATCGCCGGCTTTGGCGTTGCGCTGCATGCCAAGCCCGCCGTCGCGGCCGAAGCCGGCATTCGCATCGACCACGGCGATTTGACGGCCCTGCTCTATCTGCAGGGCTATACGGAAGACGACATTGTGCGATGAGGCTGGAGACGAACCGCCTGGTCATCCGCCCATGGACGGACCGAGACTGCGCGCCCTTCGCCAGCATCAATGCCGATCCTGAGGTGCGTCGCTACTATTACCCGGCGCTGCTTGATCAGGCGCAATCCGACGCGGTCATCGCCCAATGCATGGACCATCTTGACCGCCAAGGCTTTGCCTTCCTGGCGCTGGAGCGCCGCGACGATGGTGCCCTGATTGGCGGCGCCGGTCTGTCCATCACCGATGACGTCCCCGGAGGCCCGGCCATCGAGATCGGCTGGATTCTTGGCCGGCCATTCTGGCGGCAGGGCTATGCCAGCGAAGCCAGCCGGGCCTGGTTCGACTGGGGCTGGGCCCACGGCATGACCGAGATTGTCGGCTATACCTCGGCCATTAACACCCCGTCGCGCCGCGCCATGGAATCACTGGGCATGCGCCGGACCCCAGCCGACGATTTTGCCGACGTGACTGTTCCCGAAGGCAATCCACTGCGCCCGCATGTGCTCTATCGGATCACCAATCCACGCCGACGCTGAGTTTAGGACTGCGCCATCACACCGGCCGATGCCGCCTGTTGCACCTTTCTGGATTGAAGTAGCAAAAAGCCGGCGCAGGTCCCTGCGCCGGCTTTCCTATTTTCAGTGGCTGCCCGCTTTACTGTGCGGGCACGGCCGCCGGATCTGCTGCCGGGGGCGTCGACTCGGCCGGCGCCGGAACTTCGGTGCCCACCGTCGGGGTCAGCTGCGAGCCATCCTGCAGCGTCATGGTCGGCGCCGGGGTATCCTCAATGCCCAGCCCATCCAGGGCCGGTTCATTGCTGGTCGGCGCCGTCATCGGCGCTGCCGTCGGCTGGATCGGTGCTGCCGGGTTCGGGGTTGCCGCCGGCAGGCTGCCATTGGAGCCGAAGTAGCGGAAGAACTCGCTTTCAGGCGACAGCACCATGGTGGTGCCAGTGCCCGGCAGCGCCTTCCGATAGGCCTGCATGGAGCGGTAGAACTCGAAGAATTCCGGGTTCTGACCATAGGCCGCAGCAAACAGACGGTTCCGCTCGGCATCGCCCGTACCACGGATGATTTCGGCATCACGGGTCGCGGCCGCCACAATTTCCACCGACTGACGATCGGCGATGGCGCGCAGCGACTGCGCCTGTTCCTGGCCACGGGCGCGCAGCAGCGCCGCTTCTGCCAGACGTTCCGCCCGCATGCGCTCGAACGTGGTTGCCGAAACCTCGGCGTCGAGATCGGTGCGCAGGATGCGAACATCCACTACATCGATGCCCAGTTCGGCCAGGTCTGGACGGATCAGGTCGCGCACTTCCTGCATCATCTGCGCCCGCTGTTCAGACAGCGCCGCATTGAATTCGCGCAGGCCATAGACCTGGCGCAGGGCGGAATCAAGGCTCGCCCCGATACGGTCCTCGGCCACCGAAAGCTGGCCGGTTGCGCGTTCGCGGAACAGGCGCGGGTCGGAGATGCGATAGGTCAGGAAGGCATCAACCTGGTAGAAGGCATTGCCCGAAACCTGCACGCGCATATTGGCGATGTCATAGCGCAGCAGGCGATCTTCGATGATCTGCACGCTGTCCACGATATCGGTCGGCACCTTGAAATAGATGCCCGGCTCCTTGTGCACATCGGTGATCTGGCCGAAGCGCATGACGATGGCCTGTTCGCGCTCGTCCACGATGTAGAGCGAAGAAAAGACCACATAGAGGGCGCCCAGGATGAGGACGCCGATGATGATGAGACGGTTTTGCATGACTTAGTTCCCCGTCGTCTGAGTGGATTGGGCGCCGGACCGCAACTCAGGCAGCGGCAGATAGGGGATCACCCCCTGCCCGTTCTGGTCGTTCTCGATCAGCACCTTCTCGGACCCGCCCAGCACCTCTTCCATGGTTTCCAGGAACAGGCGCTTGCGCGTCACTTCGGGGGAATTGACATATTCGGCATAGACCGCGTTGAAGCGCTCGGCCTCACCGGTGGCTTCCTGCACGACGCGGTTGGTATAGGCCGCCGCGTCTTCACGCAGCGCCGCCGCACGACCGCGGGCATCGCCCAGCAGCGTATTGGCATAGGAGCGGGCTTCTTCCTGCAGGCGCGTCTCGTCCTGGCGCGCACGCTGGACTTCGTTGAACGCATCGATCACTTCGGCCGGCGGGCCGGCGTTCTCGATCAGCACCTGGCTGACATTGACGCCCAGGCCATAGCTTTGCAGGATCGACTGGGTGATGGTCAGCACTTCGGTCGATACGCCGCTGCGGTCATCGCTATAGATGTCCTGCGCCGGACGGCGGCCGACCACTTCGCGCATCGCGCTTTCGGCAGCGAAGCGCACCATGGATTCCTGGTCGCGCACGTTGAACAGATACTGCACCGGATCGTTGATCGCCCAGAACACCGAGAACTGCACGTTCACGATATTCTGGTCACCCGACAGCATCAGCCCGTCGCCGGACGCACTGCTGCGCGCGGTGCCGCTGGCATCGGCGACGCCGATCTGGGTCTGGTTGACGGTGGTGACCACACGTTCGACGGTCTCGACCGGCCACAGGTGGAAATGCAGGCCCGGCAGCGACAGCTCGGGCTTGGGCGTGCCGAAACGCAGCTCGACGCCCACTTCCTGCGGATCAATGGTGTAGATGCTGTTCAGGCCCCAAAAGGCCACCAGCGCCAGCACACCGCCGACCAGCGCCCAGCGCCCGCCGGGAATGCCACCACGAAACTGGTCGCGGCCGCGGTTGAGAATATCTTCGAGATTGGGCGTATTGCCGCCGCCGGGCCGCCGCGGTCCGCCGCCGCCGCCAGGTGCCTGCCCCCAGGGGCCGCCAGTATTGCGGCCACCCCCGCCTCCGTTATTCTCCCACGGCATCGCGTCCCTTTCGGATAATTGTCACGTCGTTGCAGAGTTATATAGGCAAGCATTCCGCGCGATCAATGCGCCGCAGTCTACCGACGAGCGTACACATTGACGCGGTAGGCTGCTTCATCCTTCTCGCTGGGCACGACATCGGGGCTGTCGATCACCTGCCACACCGCCGGATCGATGGCCGGAAAGCGCACATCACCCTCTGGCGACAGGGCGATATGGGACACATAGAGGCGGTCGGCCCGGTCCATCAACTGGGCATAGATCTCGCCGCCGCCGATGATCATGATCTCCTCAACGCCATCAGCCGTGGCGACCGCACGCGCCCGGTCCAGCGCCGCTTCAATGCTGGGCACCACCACGACGCCCTCTGGCTGATAGCCCGGCTGTCGGGTGATCACGATATTGGTGCGCCCCGGCAGCGGCTTGCCCACCGTCTCATATTGCTTGCGGCCCATCACCACCGGCTTGCCCATGGTGGTGCGGCGGAAGAACTGCATGTCGGACGGGATGCGCCAGGGAATGGTCTGATCGCTGCCGATCACGCCATTGGCCGCAACGCCCACGATCATGGCAACGCGCGGTGTCATGCGCCACCCAGCTTCAGCAGGTCATCGCCATCAACGCGCACCTTGGTCCATTCGTCCTGCATCACCCCGCCCTGCGACTTGTAGAAGGCAATCGAGGGCTCGTTCCAGTCGAGCACCCACCACTCAAAGCGCCCCAGCCCCTCGGCGACGCAGCGCCGCGCCAGATGCACCAGCAACGCCTTGCCAATGCCGCGGCCACGCTGGCCGGGGTCGACATAGAGATCTTCCAGCCAGATACCGTGTCGACCCTGGAAGGTGGAATAGGTGTAGAACCACAGGGCAAAGCCCACCGGCTCGCCATCCCATTCGGCAATCTCGCAGAACACCTTGGGGTCCGGCCCGAACAGGTCGCGCGTGATGTCGGCTTCGCTGGCCTTGGCCTCATGGCTGAGCTTTTCATAGGCCGCCAGCGCGGCAATGAAAGCCACGATCTGCGCCGCATCGCCTGCCACCGCCGGCCGGATTGTCAGACTATCGACCCTGTCCAAAGCCCGCTACTGCTCCATCTCGGCATGATAGTCCAGGATCAGGATGTCGAGCTCCCGCTCCGGCCAGAAATTCTCTTCTGTCATCTCAAAGGTGGTCGGGCCGGTCTTGGTGACATTCTTGCCGCAGAATGACAGCAGGTTCTTGGGGTTGCCCTTGTCGATCACCAGGCGGAACTTTTCGATGCCATTGCCGCCCCAATTGCCACCCGTGGTCAGGATGTAGGAGATCCAGCTTTCCATATAGGGCGCCGACCAGCTCTCTTCGGGGTTCTTGAGCTTGGAGCGCACTGTGTCGAGGAAGTCCTGGTCCGTGCAATATTTGGTGGCGTATTCTACCGCCGGGTCATAGCCCTCATAGGGTTCGCTGAGGAAAGCGATGCCCGCCGTGCCGCCCACACTCGGCTTGTAACTATGCACCACGTTGACGGTCTTGCCGGCCGGGAAGGTGCCTTCCCAGGTATAGGTGGCCTTGTAGGTCCAGCCGGGCCAGTAGTGCTTCTTCATGCCCTGGCCGTCGTCATATTCATCGGGCGTGATCATGCCCAGATGCAGCAGTTGCGCCTGGCTCTCGGGGTCTAGTGCCTCGATAGCAGCCTGGGCACCTTCGCTGATCGGCACCATGGGCAGGCCCATCTGCTTGAGCACATCGGTGCGGTCCACCCCATGGGCAAAGGCATATTCATGCAGCGTAGCCGTCACAGGCTTGCCGTCGAACGTGGTCTCGAACTCGAACAGATTGTCGTCGGGCCCTGTCGGGAAAGCGATCGGCGAATAGAAGTTGGGCACGATGTCGGGCATGGGGAAGGCGACCAGAATGGTCTGGTCGCTGGTGCCATCGTTGCGGAACACATAGTCGACCTTGATCTGCTCCTTGGAAATGAACAGATCCTCGCTCTGCATGACGATGTCGCTATTGGTGACGAATTCGAGCCCGCCTGTGGTCAGCACCGCCGAGGTGTCATTGGCCAAGGCCGGCATCGTGCATGCCAGCGTCATCACCAGTCCCGCCAGAAATCTCATCGTCATCCTCCAACACGCCTTGCCGCGCTGCCATCATACGGGTGTCGCGGGCTGCTTTGCCCGTCGCCCTGCCCGCGCCGCCACGCTAGCCTGACGGCTGCGCCAGCACCAGACGCCTCACCGGACTTGTCCCCGTGCACCGGCATGCGCGGCGTGCTGCGATAGCTGCAATCCCGCACAATACAGATGACTCCATATTAAGTTTTTAGCCCGATACTTGGCATTCAACTGCCTGAGGGGCAGTAATTTTGTCAGACCAGGGATCCATGAAAGAGACCTCGCCCGGCCCCACCACAGACCATGCGACGGCCCAGCGCCTGGTCGCCGATCGCAGCCGCAAGGGCAGCGGACCGGCTGCGGTGATCCGGGCCTGGCGCCATTCCCTTTTGGGCAAGACCACCACCATCTTTCTGGTCGGCGTTATCTTTGCTTATTGCCTGGGCGCCGCCATCGGCTGGCAGATCTATGCCTCCTCCGCCCAGGAGCAGTGGCGCGAACGCGCCCGCACCAATATTCAGATCGCCAGCGCCACGCTGCGCGGCATCTATACTTACATTGCTGTGGACGCCGACACGACCGGCCAGGTCAACCGCATCATTACCGAGCGCCCGATTGGCGACGATGAGTCGGTGCTCTACACCGGCTATAGCCCGGCGGACGTACTGGCGCTGATCGCCACGCAGACCACCAACGATGTGTGGATCTTCGGTTTTGACCCGGCCGGCGACTTCTTTCCCATTGCCGGCACCAGCGCGCCTGCGGAGGGAGCCGAGCAGGTCGCCAGGGACGCGCCGCTGTTTGCCGGCGCTGGCCGCATGGGGCGGCTCGCCACGGGCTTTACCACCATCGGGGGGCAGGATTACTACGCCGGCCTGCTGCCCATCGTGAAGCCGGATGGCTCGGTGCTCGGCGCTGTGATCACCAGTGTAGGGCGCCAGACGGCGCTGATGCGCCAGCAGAACCAGCTGATGTTCAACGCGTTGGTCGCCCTGGTCTGCATGCTGATCCTGACCACCATCGTTGGCACCCTCGCCGCCAGCCGCCTGTTCAAGCCCGTCCCGGCACTGATCCGCGCCACGCTGCGCATCGCCAGCGAACAGACCGACCAGCGCACGCCCTTCCAGCACCGAACCGACGAGATCGGTGACCTGGCCGTTGCCATCGAGACCCTGCGCGGCGCTGTGGTGGAGCGCGGCCATCTGCGGGACATCCGCGACATGGCCGTCGAACTGGCCCATGTTGCCCATCACGATCCGCTCACCGGCCTGCCCAACCGCGCCCTGTTGATGAAGAGCCTTGAGGAGGCCGTGGCCGGACTGGATGAGGGGCGCGGCTTCAACGTGCTGATGCTCGATCTTGACCGCTTCAAATCGGTCAATGACACGCTGGGCCATGCCAGCGGCGACAATCTGCTGGTTACCACGGCCGGGCGCCTGGTCGCCGTGCTGGGCCCGGGCGATGTGGCCGCGCGGCTGGGCGGCGATGAATTCGCCATTATCCAGCGCGTCCAGCGCGATGCCGAACTGGAAGGTCGCAAGCTGGCGACCCGGCTGCTCGAAGCCATCTCCTCGGGCGTGCGGCTCGACGGTCTCGATCTTGTCGTCGGCACCAGCATCGGCATCGCCTCGGCCCCACAGCACGGCACCCAGGCCACGCAACTGCTCAAGAATGCCGACCTGGCCCTCTACCGCGCCAAAGCGTCCGGTCGCGGGCTGTTCAGCTTCTTCCACGATGGCATGGACATGGCCGTGCAGGACCAGCACGCGCTCGAGCTTGACCTGCGCCTGGCCCTGCAGCGACAGGAATTCGTGCTGCACTACCAGCCCATCGTCGATCTCGCGACCATGAAGACCACTGGCTTTGAGACACTGGTGCGCTGGCGCCATCCCGTCCGCGGCATGGTCCCGCCCGACCAGTTCATCCCGCTGGCCGAGGAAACCGGCATGATCGTGCCGCTGGGCGACTGGATCATCCGCCAGGCCTGCCGCGATGCCGCCACCTGGCCCGAGCCCTATACCCTGGCCGTTAACCTCTCCCCCGCCCAGATCCAGAAACCGGGCTTTGACCAGACCATCACCCAGGCCCTGGCCGACGCCAACCTGCCACCCTCGCGCCTCGAGCTCGAAGTCACCGAAACAGTTGCACTCTCGGGCTCGGAGGCGGCCGCCATGCTCCGATCGCTGCAGGCCAGCGGCATTGGCATCGTGCTGGACGATTTCGGCACGGGCTATGCCTCGCTCAGCAATCTGGTGGGCCTGCCTTTTACCAAGGTCAAGATCGACCGCAGCTTCGTCACCCATCTGGCAGACCAGCACAATTGTCGCGCCATTGTTGCCGCCATCACAGCTCTCGCACG
Source organism: Devosia sp. FKR38 (assembly GCF_005222805.1). Taxonomy (GTDB): domain Bacteria; phylum Pseudomonadota; class Alphaproteobacteria; order Rhizobiales; family Devosiaceae; genus Devosia. The sequence goes on from NZ_STGC01000005.1 coordinate 1,858,576, forward strand.
CGGCCTCAACATGCGCGTCACCGCTGAAGGCGTCGAAACCGCCGAACAGCTGTCCATCCTCCAGGCCGCCGGCTGCACCTATGTGCAGGGCTACCTCTTCGCCCGCCCCAAGGCCCTTGAGGCCATCGACCTCGTCAACCCCATTGCGCCGCCAGACAGCCAGGCCGCACGGCAGGCCAGCGATGCGGCCTGACGTCAGTTGCCCTGTGCTTCACAGCGGGCCGCCAATGCACCTGAGATTTCGTGGCAACATGGGAAGCGCTGCATGAAACACCTGACGTCTTGTCTTGCACTGCTCCTGGCCTTCACTCTGGCGACATCGGCACACCAGGTGGAGACCCGCCCTCTGACCGGCACCCTGGCCAAGATCGACAAATCTGGCGAGATCGCCATTGGCTATCGCGTGTCCGAACCGCCCTTTGCCTTTGAGGATAGCGACGGCACTGTCATGGGCTTCTCGATCGATCTGTGCCGCCACGTCGTCGACAAGGTCCGGGCAAGGCTCGATCGTCCCGATATTGCCGTGCGCTTCGTGCCCGCGACCCCGGCAACCCGCTTCATCATGGTCAAATCGGGCATGATCGACCTCGAATGCGCCGCTACCACCAACACTGCCGAGCGCCGCAAGGTTGTGGCCTTCTCTTACCCCCACTTCATGACCGCATCGCGCTTCGTCTCCCGCCGCGCCGACCACATCGAAACGATCAACGATCTTGCCGGTCGCTCGGTCGCCTCCGCCTCTGGCACGGTCAATATCGACCAGATCAACACCATCAATCGCGACCGTCAGCTCAACATCGCGGTGATCCCCACCAAGTCCAACGATGATGCCTTCGACCTGGTCGCCAATGGCCACGCCGCAGCCTTTGTGATGGACGACATCCTCCTGGCCGCCAAGATCGCCGCCGCACCCGATCCGGACAGCTACGTGCTCTCGGTCGACACGCTGAGCGATCCCGAACCCTATGGGCTGCTGCTCCAGTATGGCGACACGGATTTCCAGGCGCTGGTCAATCAAACCCTGGCCGAGGTCTACAGCAGCGGCCAGATCGAGACGCTCTATGCCAAGTGGTTCACCTCGCCCATCCCGCCCAACGGCATCAACCTCAACCTGCCGCTCTCGCCCCAGCTGGCCGAGGCCTTCAACCACCCGGTGGAGTATCTGCAATGATCGCACGCGCTATGATCCGCGCCCTGCTCGCCAGCGTCCTTCTGGCTGCTGTCATGCCCGCCACCCATGCACAAGCCCCGGTTTCAACGCTTGAGCATATCCGCGACACCGGCCACATCCGCATCGGCTACAGCGCTGAAGTGCCGCCATTCTCCTATCTGGACGCGAGTGGCCAGGTGGTCGGCTACTCCATCGAGTTGTGCAATCGCGTCGCCGAAAAGCTGCAGGTGCAGCTCGGTCTGCCGACGCTGCAGATCGACTATGTGCAGCGCACGCCCAGCAATCGCGTGGCCCTGCTCAATGCTGGCGAGATCGACATCGAATGCGTGGCCAGCACCAATACCGCCGAGCGCCGCAAGAGCGTGGCCTTCAGTTTTCCGCATTTCCTGACGGCCGTACAGTTCATTGCCCTCAAGGACGGCGGTCCGCGCCGGATAGCCGACCTGGTCGGCCACTCGGTTGCCTCCACGCTGGGCACCACGGTGATCGGTCAGCTCAATGCCGCCAGCCGTGAGAAGGGCCTCAACATCGCCGTCGTTCCCACGCCGGATCACCAGGCGGCTTTTGACATGATGGCCAGCGGCCGCGTGGCGGCCTTCGCCATGGATTCCATCATCCTGTCGACCCGCGTCGCCAATGCCAAAGATCCCGACCTCTACATCCTGTCTGCCGATGCCTTCGGCCCACCCGAACCCTATGGGCTGATGATGCGGCTGGGCGATCATGACTTCGTCGATGCGGTCAACGGCGCGCTCGCCGAGATCTACAGCAGCGGCGAGATCACGCCGATCTATGACAAATGGTTCACCAGCCCCATCCCGCCCAAGGGCATCAATCTGCAGCTGCCCATGTCAGATGCTCTGGCTGCCGCCTTTGCCGCGCCCGTTGCTGTGACAGACTGACGGCAGCGGCAGGCCTCAGCGCGCGTCCTGCGGCAGGTGCTGGAACCATTTGCGCTTCAGCGCGGCGCCCAGATCGATCTCGTGGTGCCGCGCGAACAGCAGCAGCATGGCCAGCACATCGGCGGCCTCGTCCTCCAGCCCCGCGCGGATCGCCTCAGCGGACGCCCCCTTGCTGCGGCCGCGCCCCGACAGTTTGAGATATTCGGCGGTCAGTTCTCCGAGCTCTTCCTGCAGCTTGAGCAGGAACCAGTCGGCATCACGCGAAATGTCGAAGCGCTGCGCATAGATGTCCGACACCGCCGCGACCTTGTCCGAGATGGCCCGGAGGTTCTCGGTCATACCGCGATCGGCGCCTTGATGGTCGGATGCGGATCATAGCCCTCGAACGCGAAGTCTTCGTACACGAAATCCTCGATGCGCGTGACATTGGGGTTCATCACCAGTCTGGGCAGCGGCCGCGGCGCGCGGCTGAGCTGCTCCTGCGCCTGCGCGAAGTGATTGGCATAAAGATGCACATCACCAAAGCTGTGTACGAAATCGCCGACTTCGAGCCCCGTCACCTGCGCCACCATATGGGTCAGCAGCGCATAGGAGGCGATGTTGAACGGCACGCCCAAAAAACTGTCGGCCGAGCGCTGGTAGAGCTGGCAGCTCAGCTTGCCATTGGCCACGTAGAACTGGAACAGGCAGTGGCAGGGCGGCAGCGCCATGTCGTCCACTTCCGCCGGATTCCAGGCCGATACGATATGCCGGCGGGAATCGGGATTGTTGCGGATCGAGGCGATCACATTGGCCAGCTGGTCGATCTTGCGCCCGTCCGGCGCCGGCCAGCTGCGCCACTGGCTGCCATAGACCGGGCCGAGATCGCCGTTTTCATCGGCCCATTCGTCCCAGATCTTGACGCCGCGCTCCTGCAGCCAGCGCACATTGGTCTCGCCGCGGATGAACCACAGCAGCTCGTTGACGATGGATTTGCGGTGCAGCGCCTTGGTCGTCACCAGGGGAAAGCCCAGCGAGAGGTCAAAGCGCATCTGGTAGCCGAACAGGCTGCGCGTCCCGGTTCCGGTGCGGTCGGCCTTGTCAGTGCCGGTTTCAAGGATGGTGGCGAGGAGTTTGAGATAGGGCTGCATGCGGCAAAACTAATGCGATTCGGTCGCCACCGTCTCTGCCAGGCGCGCGCCCATCAACCGGGTCAACAGATCGATCTGCTCCTGCTGCTTGGCAATCAGCTGCTTGATCTCGTCATTGCGCAGCTGGTCGATCTTGTCATGCAGCGCCATGATTTCGATCTCGGCCTTCAGATTGCACTCATAATCATGGCTGGACACTAGGCGATCCTTGGCCGCCTGCCGGTTCTGGCTCATCATGATCACCGGCGCCTGGACCGCAGCGACCATGGACAGGATCAGGTTGAGAAAGATGAACGGAAACGGATCGGGCGCCGCGCGGGCCAGCAGCAGGTTGACGCTGACCCAGGCCAGCAGCACCGCCCCGAAGCCGATCAGGAAGGCCCACGAACCGCCGAACGCTGCGACCTTGTCGGCCAGCTGCTGCCCGAAGGTGGAGCTGTCATCAAAGGTCAGGCTGGTGTCGGTGGACAGCGCCCGCTTGCCCAGCGCCTGCTCGAGCACCTTGCGCTCGCGCTTGGTCAGCGCCGTTTCGCCCTTGCCCAGAAACCGCTCGGCCAGGTGGATCAGGCGTTCGGTGGATTTGTCAGTGGCAGTGTCGGTCATGTTGGCCTCTTGTGGCGTGGCAGGCCCGCTCTATACGCGCTCCAGCGCCATCTGCGCCATGGCCCCTTCCACCCGTCAACGGTATGTGAATACCTTGCCAACAGTTGTCAGCCCCTGTCAGCAGGTCCGGGTCAGGCTGGAGCGACAGACCCAGCAGGAGCGATTGCCATGCGGCAACCAACACCGTCGCCACAGGAACAGGGCAAGCCAGCATGAGCCCGGTTCTCCGTCCGCTGCGCAAGCGCGAGACCATGCCCGATTTCGTCAGCCAGGCGCTCGATGCCCGCGGCCTGCGCGCCGCCTATGACGCCCGGCCGCCCTACCAGCGCAACGATTATCTGCTGTGGATCAACAAGGTCAAAGGCGAGCAGACCAAGCAGCAGCATCTGGCGCAGATGCTGGACGAGCTCGAAGCCGGCGATGTCTACATGCGCATGCGCTGGTCCCCGCGCTAGTCCGGCGCATTGCCAGCCGCCATCGCCAGGGCACGCCTAGGGGGAGTTGCGCCGATCCCGCTCCAGCGCTTCCCGGCTCCACCAGGAGATGATGAAGAACCCGAAGTTGAGCTTGGGCACCAGGCCCGCACGCTCGGCCCAGCGCATCTGATACTTCGGCTTGACCTTGATCTCCCCGCCCAAGACGGGAATCCGCAACCAGGACATGCTTCAACCCTCCACCGCCGGGGCTAAGATCTCCAGGTTAAACGATTTTCTTCATGTCCGGCACCGCACCTTGAGCATCCCAGCACTGCGCCGGGCGACCGCATGCTGTCATATCGGCGCGACAATGTACTCCGGCCGCATCCGCCTCAGCACCAGCCGCCACGGGACCCGCCCCAGCGATGGGCCAGCCCTTCTTGCACCAGCACCTCGCCCAGCGAACGGCCGTCACGCGTCACAATGCGCAGCTTGCGGCCATAGCGGTCCTCGTCGCGATCGGCGACGGCCATCTCGAACGGCCCGGCCACCAGCAATTGCGCCAGGCGAACCGTTGCCTGCGCCCCCAGCGCCGACTCTGCCGCACAGCCGGGCTGGCTGACCTCGGGCGTATCGATATCGGCGATGCGCACCTTGACCCCGTCGAGCCAGAAGGTGTCGCCATCCACCACGCAGGTCACCCGCTTGCCGCCAGCACACACCGGAAAACTGCGCTGCGGCACGCTGGTCGCGCTGACGGCAACAGGCGCAGGGCTCAGCAAAGCATCGCTCAGCGAGCCATCGCGCAGCACCAGCCCCATGGCGCCGGTCACGGCCATGCCCATCAGCGCCAGCCCCAGCAGCGGCACGCCGCCCAGCCATCTCCGCCGCATCAACCGCCGAACTGCCATCGCCCGCCCCCCGCATGGATCGCGGCCAGACTGGCGGAGTCGGGTTAACGGGGGATCAAAACTGCGCGGGGTGTTTGCATCCCGCCAACAGCGCGCCTATATAGAACCTGCTCGCAAGAGCTATGGCGATAAACTGTCATCGAAATAAACCATTCGGACCCGGGGGCAGTACCCGGCGCCTCCACCATCTTCCCGCGCAGGCGGGCAGCCAATGGGGGCGAAACAGGATCGACGAGGGTGTAAAGGGTGTGCTTTTGCTCGGTGAGGTACCACCGTTATCGGTCCGAAACTTATAGTTGCAAATGACAACCATAAGGCTCCAGTCGCTCTCGCTGCGTAAGCAGTGCTAGCATTGGGAAATTAAGTCCTCCACCCCTAGCCGGGTGACAGGCGGGGTCCGCAGGCACCTGGCAACAGAAGCCTGCACCTTCCCTCATCGCTTCGACACGGACCGGCTTCACAGCCAATTGCGCTCCCCGCTGCCTTTGGTCTTGAATAATCCGGACAGCTGGGGCTGATATGGGCCAAACCGGATTCTACTTCTCTGCGCCGAAAGGGTGACCATGGCCGAAGACCATATGCGCTACGATATTCTCGCTCAGGAAGCCCTGCGCGGCGTCGTTCGCAAGGTGCTGGCCGAGGTCGCCAAGACCGGGCTGCCCGGCGAGCATCACTTCTTTATTTCCTTTGTCACCCGCGCCCCCGGCGTGCGCCTGAGCGAGAAGCTGCTCGGCCAGTATGACAAGGAAATGACCATCGTTATCCAGAACCAGTATTGGGACCTCAAGGTCACCGAAACCGGTTTCGAGATCGGCCTGTCCTTCGATGGTATTCCCGAAACCCTGGTGATCCCCTTCTCGGCCGTGAAGGGCTTCTTTGACCCCTCGGTGCAGTTCGGCCTGCAGTTCGATCCGCAGATCGCCCCCGGCGCCGAGGCTGCTGAAGACGATGCCGACGCCGATGTCGAGAACACCGCCGAGCTGCCGGACGGCACCGAGCCGGGCAAGAAGGTTGTCAGCCTCGACGCGTTCCGCAAGAAGCCCTGATCGCCCCTGATGGACAAGCGATCCCTGTCCATCGCCGGCCACCGCACCTCGATCGCGCTGGAGCCCGAATTCTGGGCCGCCCTGGAACAGATGGCGGCGCAGTCGGGCCAGACCATGACCGCTCTGATCTGCGCCATCGACGCCGAGCGCCAGACGGCCAATCTCTCCTCTGCCGCGCGCCTGGCCGTCCTCGCCTGGTATCAGCGCCAGCTGGCTGCCGGCGGCACCCCGCCCATCAGTTGATGGGTTGAAACAGCGGCTCGTTCACCTGAAAATTCAACGGCTGGTTGACCGGCGGTGGCAGCGACAGGTCCAGCGTCTGTTCGCTCGGCACGCTGGGCGCCGTCTCGGCCGGCGGCGTGGTGGTCTGCGGCTGGGTCTGTTGCTGCTGAAGCTGCTGTTGCTGAGCAGCCTGTTCGGCCTTCCGCTGCGCCTCGGCCTGGGCTGCGGCCTCGGCGTCGCGGGCAGCCTGCTCTGCGGCGAGGCGCGCGGCTTCCTCGGCCGCCTTGCGTCGCTGCTCCTCGATCAGTCTGTTGCGCGCTTCGGCGGCCGCCTTCTGCCGCGCGGCATCTTCGGCCCGCAGCGCCTCGAGCCGATCGAGCTCCACCTCATTGGCGCGCACCTGCAGCCCGGCGACGATCTCGTCGAGATCAAGCGTCACCTCGGGCGCCAGCACTGTTCCGCCCAGACTGGTGGAAATGCGGGAGATATCGGGGCTGACCAGTCCTTTGGCATCGGCATAGCCCAGCGGCGTCAGGGCAAAGCCACCCGACAGACCCAGGCTCGGCAGATTGACGCTGACATCGCCCGACAGCCGCGCCCCCGGCCCGTCGATGACCAGATTGTTCACCCGCGCCACGCCCCCGGCAATGGTGAAGGCCCCGGCCGCCGTTGGCGCTGTGAACGCCCCCTGCCCCAGCGCCACGCCGATCAAGGTCTTGAGCGTATCGGCATCGGTATTGAGCACATCCTCGATGCTGGCCACCGAGGGGAACACCCCCGGCGCCAGCTGGTTGGCGCTGAAACCGGCAATCGAAAAGCTGCCCTCCCCGGCCAGAACGGTCATGACCTCGCCCAGACTTACGCCGGAGCCTTCGAACTGTGCGCTGCCATCGAGCTGACCGGCGATCTGGTCCGAAATCGCGGTTGGCGCCAGCACCGACAGCGGCAGGCCCTTGACCGTCAACCGGCCGCTGACCGTCTGCTCGGCAATCGGGCCGGCGCAGCAGGCGGACAGGTCCAGCGACAGCGTTCCGCCGCCATCGCTCGCCGCTTCGAAGCGGGCCAGGCGTACCTTGGTCTCGTCCCAGGTGAAGTCGAAACTGGTCTTGCCCAGCCGGGTCTGGCCGCCCGCCGTCAGCGTGCGCGCCGTGACACTGACCGTGCCCCGCGTCGGGCGTGCGTCGGCGCTGGCATTGAGTGGCCCCTCGGGCCAGATCTCCCCGCCACTCACCAGCGCGGCACGACCAAACACCGACGCCGCCAGCGCTTCGACCGACACCCGGTCCACTTCCAGATCGCCACTCACCGCCGTAGCGTCGCGCGACCGCGTCAGCTCCAGCGCGCCCGAAAATGCCGTATCGCCCGACGTCCCGGCGATCCCTTCCAGCCGGGCCAGGCGATTGCCCTCGAAATGCAACTGCGCCGTGCCCTTGGCCAGCGGCAGGCTGACGCCGCTGGCGCCAACGATCTGGGCCAGCCCGCCGGCATCGGCCAGATCGAGGGTGAGGTCGCCCGTGCCCTGGATTTCGCCGTCGCTGACGCTCACCAGATTGCCCGAGAAGCCGAGGCTTTCTGCGCCCGAGCTGAGATTGATGCGGCTATCCAGACTATTGCTCGGCGAACCGCTGAGCGAGACACTGGCCAACAGCCCCTCGCCGCTCATCAGCGCCGCATCGCCCAGCCCGAGCTGGTCGAGCAGCGCCGCCGTGTCCGCGCCCTCCAGGCTCCCCGTCAGGCGCAATTGTCCGGTGGTCAAGGCACTCAGGCCATCGCCCATCTCGGCCCGCAGATTGAGCTGCCCGGCCCCGGCCGTGCCCCCCAGGGTCACCACCTGCGCCCCGCCATCGACGCGCGGCTCTAGGTCGACCAGCATTTCCGCCGGCGCCGAGCGCGCGAGGTAGTCGCGCCAGCCTTGCGGCATGCCGACAAGATCATAGATCGCGGTCAGCGCCGGCGCGTCGCCGCGCGCAATGCTCAGCCGGCCTGATCCGGACAGCGCCGGCGCCGCCATGTCGCCGCCGATCTTGACCGCCGCGTCAAAACCCAGCCCGCCCCAATTGCCCGCCGACAGCCGCGCGAAATCCACCGCGTCCCCGCTCCACTGGCCATTGGCCACCAGGTCCGTGCCATCCTGCCCGAACAGCCGCGCCGCCGTGCTGCTGAGCGCAAAGCTGCCCGCGGGAAAGCTGATGCCAAAGCCGGTATCGGCCGTCATGCTCGGCAGCATCGCCGCCAGGACGTCGCTGCCTTCGGCGCCCAGGTCAGCGAAATGCCCGACCACATCGAGCCGCTTTTCCTCGCCGAACCCCAGGCGCAGATCCACCGCATGCTTGGCCCCGGCCAGCGTCAGGGCCGCGTCGCCGATGCGCAGCGCGTCGCCCTTGAGCATCACGCTGCCGTCGAGCGAACCGGCCTGGTTGAACAGCGGCGTATCCGGCGTCGGCTTGCGCCACAGCGCCACCAGCGCGTCGAGGCGCTGGCTGCCCAGATGAAAGCGCCCGTCAAAGGCCGGATGCGCACCATCGGCCACCAGCTTGCCGCTGGCGGTCAGTTCAGTATCGCCCGGCAGCCGGGCAATGAAGGTTTCGATGGCCCAGCTCTTGCCGTCTGTACTGGCGTCGACCCGCACATCGCGCAGGGCAAAACCGCGCAGCCCGACTTCGGCCAGGTCGATCCCCACCCGCCCGGGCAGCGGCGGCAACAGCGGCGGCGGCAGTTCCGACAGCAGCCGCACTGCCTCATAGGGCTGCTGGCTCTGGTCTTCCTTGGCGTCGCGCGGCGGCAGGGCGAACACGCCGCCCGACACCACCGCATCAAAACTCCGTCCGGCTCCCAGGCGAATGCTCGCCGCCCCGGTCAGCCGCGTGCCGGCCCGGTTCTGGTCCGGCTGCAGCGTATAGCCCGAGAGCACAATGCGGTCCGTGGAGGCCGTGACCTTGCTCTCCAGCACGAGATCGCCGCGGATGTCGTCGGCGGTCTCGGCCACTGGCGGCACCTGCTTATAGGTCAGCGTGCCGTCAAACTTCGGCGCAATCCCCGCCGTCAGCACGCCCTCGGTGCTCAGCGAAAACGCCGCGCTCACCGGCTGCACAAAGGCAGAAATCCGCGACGCGCCGCTGGCATCGGCCAGCGCCGCATTGATGCGCGCGCTATAGCCCTCGCCGCCATAGCTGCCCGTGCCCTGGAACTGGAACGGGCCGGCCAGGCTCGACAGGCGCAGATTGCCCTCCAGCGCACTGACCACAAAGCTCTCGCCCACCCGCTTGTCCAACAGCCGCAGCGTGCCGCCCACGATGCTGGCCTCGCGCAGCGCCACACCGCCTTCGGCTGCAGCCAGTTGCACGCCGCTGCCAAACAGCCCGCTTTCGTCGACGGTGAAATCCACCACTGGCCCGCGCAGGACCAGCTTGGTGAGGTCATAATTGTCACCCAGGAAATCCATCAGCGAAAATTCGGCTTCGACGCTGTCGACCGTCGCCGCCGGTTCCTCGGGCGATCCAACCAGCACATTGGTGAAGCTCAGCCGCGGCTGCGGCAGCAGGGTGAATTCGATATTGCCGCGAATGGTCACGGGCGAACCCAGCACCTGCGTGGCCAGCGCCTCCATGCGGGTGCGATAGTCGCCCCACTGGATCAGATGGGGCGCAATGAAGGCGCCGCCGAGCACGATGATCGCCAGCACACCAACGACAATGTAGATGCGGTTCAGCACGCCTGGCTCATCCCGTTTCCCCCGGGCAGAGTGTAGGCAAGAGCGCCCGCCGCGCAAGCCCGCCATGGGCTTGAATACACGCAAGGATTCGCACGATTGCCGGAGCGGTCACACCCCGCGCGCCGCCCGCGGCAAAAGCCAACGGCCGGCCCCGCGGGGCCGGCCGTCAACAAAGGGTGATTGCTGGCGATCAGAGCGCGCCGATCGACCACAGCATGGTTTCGCCCGAGCTGTCATCGACACCGTCATTGTCGGTGATGACATAGCCATTGCCGGCAGCGTCGATGGCAAAGCTCTCGACCTTGTCGAGCACATAGCCATTGCCAGCCTTGAGATCGGGCACCAGGTCGCGCACCAGTTCCTTGGTCACGACCGGCAGTTCGCCGTCGAGTGCAGCCGGAACCATCTCGCTCAGCTTGACGCGGTAGATGGCCTTGAGACCTGCCTTGTCGCCGATCTGGTTGTCACGCTCGACGATATAGGCGTAGTCGCCATGCACGGTGATTTCGCTCAGGCCAACCCAGCCGCCTTCCGGCGCGGCTTCGAGCGGATAGCGCACGGCGCCCCAGGTCTTGGTCGCCGGCGTATAGGCCAGCAGCTTGACGAAGCCCTTGTCGTCGTCCTTCCACTCGCGCTGCATGGCAACCCAGAGCACCTGCTCGTCACCGGTACCAACCGCAGCAACGCCCTCGGCGCCAAAGCGGGTCTGGCCGGCCAGCACTTCCACCGGCACGCCGGCTTCACCTGTGATCGCGCCTTCGGCATCCACATGGATCAGCGCATGCGGCACCAGCTTGGCAGAGTCGCCCTCATTGGCCAGCCAGAAGCCGCCCTCACCATCCAGGGTGATGCCTTCGAGGTCGAGCTTCTGCGCCGCGTCACCATCGCGGGTCACGATGGTCTTGGCCGTGATATGGGCCGGCTTGGCATTGGCGTCGATCGTGTAGATCGCCGGGGCGCCCGACAGGAAGCTGTCGCTGACGGCATAGAGGATGCCGGGCTTTTCGGCGTCGGCGACAACGCCCGAAAGCGCAGCCCAGCCAATGGGATGGCCGTCGGCGTCAAGGTCGGAGATGATCGAGGGGAAGGCCGCTTCGCCTTCGGCCAGCTCATAGAGCATGACATGGCTGCCAACGCCGCCGTCTTCGCGCAGGTCCAGCTCATTGGCCGTGGCCAGCAGCTTGCGCGCGGGGATGGCGATCAGGCCTTCGGGCGAAATGCCCGACGGCAGGGCCTGCACGAACTCGGGCTCAGCGCCAGTGTCCTTGTAGACAGCGATCAGCGAGGAGCGTTCCTCGGCGATGAAGATATACTGGCTGTCACCGAACTTGGCGACGTCCAGGCCCTCGGCCTCGACGCCCTTCTTGCTGCGCTTGTCGGGGTAGTGACCCAGCTGGGCAGCCTGCACATCGAGCGCATTGCCGGAGTCAAAGGCCACCGAACCATCGCGGTTGAACACGGTGAAGCCGCGCGAGCCGCCGTTCCAGTCGCCTTCATTGGCGGTGATCAGGCGATCATTGTCCAGCCACTTGACCGCGTCGGGTTCGCGCGGAACCGGCTTCTTGTCAGCCGAGAAATCAATGCGGCCGTCGTTCTTGGTGTCGACGCCGGCAACGCCGGTTTCGCCAGCCGAGAAGCCGCCGGTCACGGTGCCGGTCTTGGCATCAATGATGGCGACCCAGTTGTTTTCCTGCAGGGTCACGGCCACTTCGTCGGCATCGTTGAAGGCGACAAACTCGGGCTCGGCATCTTCCGGAGCGATCTCGGAGAGGCCGGTGACCTCCACCTTCTTGATCCCGGCTTCCGTCACCGCGCCATCGGCCAGCGTGACAATCACGACATAGCCCGACGGCAGCTGCGGCAGCGCGCCATCGTTGACGTCTTCATCGCGCTCGTTCTCGATGGCGATGGCCAGGATCGTGTTGTCCTTGTTGTGGGCGATGGAGTCAGGCTGGCCGCCCAGATCGAACTCGCCATCCACGGCCTTGCTGGCGATATCGACCACCACCAGCTTGCCCGAGGGCGCCACATAGCTCTCGGAGGTATTGACCGCCACATAGGCCTTGGCGCCGATGACGGTGACAGAAGTCGGCTCGCCGCCCATGTCCATGAAGCCGGCAGCCTTGGGCGCCTTGGCGTCGGTGATATCGACAAAGCCGATGCCGCCGGCCGGGCTGTCCGAATAGATCAGCGTCATGCCGTCATCGGTCGCGGTGATGATTTCCGACGAAGTCGCCTTGGCTTCGGCATTGTTCAGCGCCACCGGGAAGCTGGCGACGCGGTTGAACATTTCGGCCGCGCCAACGCCGGCCGTGGTGGCCAGCAGCGAGGCGGTGAGTGCGACGAGAAGTTTGGTCGTGGACATGGCTTTATCCCCCTAGAGTATCAGGGGGACTTAGGCAGCACCGGCTACAGGCGCATGACACATCGGTGACAGATCGGTGACAGTGCCGCGTTCTATACAGGACACCACGCAGTGCCTATATTCGCAGGAGAACAAATCAAGATTCGTCAATTGCCGCGCTGCAGCGCCCGCCTTGGTGCGCAGTGATGGAAAGGCCCTCAATGCCCGGTCCAGTCTCCCCTCTCGAACGTCCGACCGCCGGCGGCATCACCAGCCAGTTCAAGCGCAACCAGGTCCCCGACTACCTGCAGGGCCTCAACGAAGAACAGCGCGACGCCGTGGAGAGCATTGACGGGCCGCTGCTGGTTCTGGCGGGCGCCGGCACCGGCAAGACGCGCGTGCTGACGACCCGCATCGCCCATATCATCAATACCAACCGCGCCTGGCCCAGCCAGATCCTCTCGGTGACCTTCACCAACAAAGCCGCGCGGGAAATGAAGGAGCGCATCGAAAAGCTCGTGCCGCGCCTTGAGGCCATGCCGTGGATGGGCACGTTCCACTCCATCGGCGCGCGCATCCTGCGCCAGCATGCCGGGCTCGTGGGCCTCACCAGCACCTTCACCATCCTCGATACCGACGACCAGATCCGGCTGATCAAGCAATTGCTCGAGGCCGACAATATCGACGAGAAGCGCTGGCCGGCCAAGCTCTTCGCCGCCATGATGGATGGCTGGAAGAACAAGGGCCTGCTCCCCAAGGATGTCTCGCCCGCCGACAGCGGCAGCTATGCCAATGGCCGCGGCGCCCAGCTCTATGCCGCCTATCAGGCCCGCCTCAAGACGCTCAATGCCGCCGATTTCGGCGATCTGCTGCTTGAATGCATCCGCCTGTTCAAGGAGAACCCGGATGTGCTGGCCGAGTACCACCGCAAGTTCAAATACATGCTGGTGGACGAGTATCAGGACAGCAACACCGCCCAATATCTCTGGCTGCGCCTGCTCGCCCAGGGCAAGCCGGCGCCCGAAGCCAATATCTGCGTGGTCGGCGACGACGACCAGTCCATCTATGGCTGGCGCGGCGCCGAGGTCGACAATATCCTGCGCTTCGAGAAGGACTTTCCCGGCGCCAAGGTCATCAAGCTCGAGCGCAACTACCGCTCGACCGGCAATATCCTGCGCGCAGCCTCCAATATCATTGCCTTCAACGAAAGCCGCCTGGGCAAGACGCTACAGACCGATGTCGCCGAGCGGGGCGAGCCGGTCGCGGTGACCCAGGTCTGGGATTCCGAGGAGGAAGCCCGCAGCATTGGCGAGCAGATCGAGCAGTATCAGCGCGACGGCGACGCCCTCAATTCCATGGCCATTCTGGTGCGCGCCAGCTTCCAGATGCGCGAGTTCGAAGAGCGCTTCATCACCCTGGGGCTGAACTATCGCGTCATCGGCGGCCCGCGCTTCTATGAGCGCAAGGAAATCCGCGACGCCCTGGCCTATCTGCGCCTCGTCGCCCAGCCCTCCGACGATCTGGCCCTCGACCGCATCATCAATGTGCCCAAGCGCGGGCTCGGTGACTCCACCGTCCAGCTGCTGCACAGCGCCGCCCGCGCCGCCAACGTCCCCCTGCTCTCGGCCATCCGCATGCTGGTGGAAACCGAAGAGCTCAAGCCCAAGCAGCGCACCACCCTGCGCAGCCTTGTGTCCCAGTTCGAGGACTGGTCCTTCCACGCCCAGACCATGAAGCCCTTTGAGCTCGTCGAGCGCATTCTCGAAGAGAGCGGCTACACCGATATGCTGAGCGCCGACAAATCGGTGGAATCCGAGGGCCGCAAGGAAAACCTCAAGGAACTCAGCCGCGCCATGGAGGAGTTCGACACCCTCGGCGGCTTCCTCGAACACATCGCCCTGGTGATGGATCGCGACAGTGCCGACGCTGCCGATGCCGTCACCATCATGACGCTGCATGGCGCCAAGGGGCTCGAATTCGATACCGTCTTTTTGCCCGGCTGGGAGGAAGGCACCTTCCCCAGCCAGCGCTCCATGGACGAAAGCGGTCGCGCCGGGCTCGAGGAAGAGCGGCGCCTCGCCTATGTCGGCATCACCCGCGGCCGCAAGCGCGTCCGCATTTCCGCCGCCCAGAACCGCCGCATCCACGGCCTCTGGCAATCGGCCCTGCCCAGCCGCTTCCTCGATGAACTGCCGGCCGACGCGGTGGAAGTCACCGACACTGGCTCCTCCTATGGCGGCTATGGCTATGGCGGCGGCGGCGGCGCCAGCAGCCGCTTCAACAAGGCCGACCCCTTTGAGAGCGTCTATGAGACGCCCGGCTGGCAGCGCGCCCGCGCCAATCAGGCCAATCGCAAGGGCGGCGGCCCGCTCACCATCGACGGCGATCTGGTCGCCCGCTCGGTCGATATCGGCAATGACAAATCCGCCTTCGCCTTTGGCGAGCGCGTCTTCCACCTCAAATTCGGCTACGGCGCCATCGCCGCCATCGAAGGCAACAAGCTGACCATCGACTTCGAAAAAGCCGGCCGCAAGAAGGTGCTCGACAGCTTCGTCACCAAGGGGTGACGGCCCCCCTCGTGCAGCGCCAGTCCAACCGGCCCTGCACGAGATGGTTCCGCTGCTTGCCGCCTATGCCGCCAGCGCGCGTTCAGCAAAAACCTCACGCGCCGCTGCTATGCCATTGAGCGCAGAGGGAAACCCGGCATAGACCGCCATCTGCATGATGGTCTCGACCACCTCCTGCTGGCTGAGCCCCACATTGATCCCGGCATTGATGTGTACCTTGAGCTGCGGCCGCGCCGTGCCCATTGCGGTGAGCGCGGCAATCGTGGCGATCTCGCGCGCCCGCAGGTCGAGCCCCGGCCGCGAATAGACATCGCCAAAGGCAAATTCGATCACATAGCGCGCCAGATCCGGTGCGATATCGGCCAGTGAATCGATCACCGCCTGCCCGGCCTGCCCGTCAATCTCGGCCAGGGCTTTCTCTCCGCGCGTATATCTCTCGTTGCTGCTTATCATCGTCGTCCTCATCAAGCGTCAGTCGCCATAGCCGGCGATCTTGGCATCGAGCACATCAAGGCATTCCGTGAGGGCAACCACCCGCAGCGCCACCGCGTCGCGATGCCGGGCCAGCATGGCCTTGCGCTGCCCCTCGGTTCCCGCGCCGGCCGCCCGCAGCCGTGCATAGTCCAGCATGTCGCGGATGGGCATGCCGGTGGTCTTGAGGTGCCCCAGGAACTCCACCCACACCAGTGTCCGCTCGTCATAGGCGCGATGGCCAGACCGGTCGCGCTGGGCGGCGGGCATCAGGCCAATGCGCTCGTAATAGCGGATGGTATGGGCCGTCAGCCCGGTGCGTGCGGCAAGGTCGCTGATCTTCATCGGATGCCCTGATCTCTCGATTTGCTTTGGCTACAACTTCGAGCGCACTCTAAGTCAAGCGCCATTGCGCAACTCTCGCGCGGCGCCCCTTACAGTTAGCCGCCCGCGTCGCTATCTCTTGGTTGTTACAGCGGAGCACGCCCCATGATCATCACCACCACACCCACCATCGAAGGTCGCCCAATCCGCGACTATCTCGGCATTGTCACCGGCGAAGTCATCGTCGGCGCCAATATCTTCAAGGACATGTTCGCCAATATCCGCGACATCGTCGGCGGGCGCGCCGGTGCCTATGAATCCACCCTGCGCGATGCTCGGCTGCAGGCCTTTGCCGAGCTCGAAGACGAAGCCCGCCGCCGCGGCGCCGACGCGGTGATTGGCATCGACATCGACTATGAAGTCGTCGGCCAGGGCGGCTCCATGCTGATGGTCTCGGTCTCGGGCACCGCGGTCAAGCTCTAGGCGTCTGCGCCGTTAGCGCGGGGCCAGGCCCCGCACCATGCCCGACACCTTGGGGATGTGGATGGCGCCGCCACCGGCAACCATGGCCGCCTTGGTCAGCTCATAGAGATGGGCCACGGCGGCATCGTCGGCATCCTGCCCTGGCGGGAACGAGGTCAGCGCCAACACCAGATCCTCGGCGCTGGTGACATTGAGGTCGCCCGCCACCGACGTCATGACCACCTCGTCGAACAGGGCCTCCATCAGCGCCTTGGCCCGGTTGAGGCCAAAGATATCGGCGGCCGGATCGCTTGGCGCGCCGCCAAAGGCCGCCGCACCCAACGCATAAAGCGGCGCCATATTGCCCTCTGCATTGGTCGTCACCGCCACGATCCCACCCGGACGCAAAACACGCCGCAACTCCTTGAGTGCCAAACTCGCGTCGGGCACGTGATAGAGCATGTGGCAGGCGAGCACCGCGTCAAAGCTAGCGTCGGCAAACGGCAATAGGCTGACATCGGCCACAACGCCCTCAACCCGCGCATAATGTCCTGCGGCATTGGCCGCCTCGACCGCCGCCTCCACCATGCCGGCAGAAAAATCGGCTAAGGTCAGATCAAGCTCAGACGGAAAGCCAGCCTTCCCAGCCTCCCACAGCCAGCCCGGACCGCAGCCGATGTCGAGCACCTTGGCGCCTTCTGGCAGGTTCGCCTGCTGGGCGATCCACACGAACCAGTCGGGCTCGTCGCTGCGACCATAGCGACGGTGCAGATTGGCGCGGGCCTCGAGCTTCTTGCTGTCACGATACTGCCGGTCCAGCAGTTCAGCTGGATTGACGCCAGAACCAACCGTTGGATTGCTCATTCGCGTTGCTCCTCAAATTCTGGATGTCGCGGCGATCCGTTCTGACGGCATCGACCGGACTGGGAATGCGTTTCTGCGGCAATGGAGCAAAACTAGCACAGCAAAAGCACAATACGGACATGTCGGATTGACGATCGGGGGCCGATGGCGCAACAAGACCAAAAGCCCAAGGAAACCAGCATGTCTGTCGATCAGCTCACCGCTCCGCTCTCCAAGGATCAGGCCTATGCCCTGGTCGATGCGGTGATGGAGCGCGACGATCTGGCCCTGACCGCTTCGGCGCATGAAAATGAGGACACTGGCGAGTGGTTCTTTGAAGCCACCTGCGACAGCCCGCCGGATGTGGCCGCCTTTGAGGCCCTGGCGCGCGAGACGCTCGGCGGCGAGGTGAGCTTTTCGGTGGCCCCGATCGACCCCGAGATCAACTGGGTGGCCCGCTCGCTCGAAGGTCTCGCGCCGGTGATTGCTGGCGGCTTTTATGTCTATGGCAGCCACGAGACCGGCCCCATCCCCGGCGGCCTGACGCCGATGAAGATCGACGCCGCCCAGGCCTTTGGCACCGGCCACCACCAGACCACCACGGGGTGCCTGGAAGCCATCGACCGCGTGCTCAAGCGCCGCAAGCCGCGCAACATGCTCGATGTCGGCACCGGCACGGGCGTGCTCGCCATTGCCCTTGCCAAGCGCACGCGGCGCAAGGTGCTGGCCAGCGACATCGACCCCATTTCGGTGACCACCACCATCGACAATGCCGCCCAGAACGGCGTCGGTCAGCAGATCATCGCCTTCCAGGCCACCGGGCTCAACCACGCCATCATCGCGCAGAATGCCCCCTATGATCTGATCGTCGCCAATATCCTGGCGGGTCCGCTGATGGCCCTGGCTCCCGCCGTCGGCCTCGCTGCGGCCAAGGGCGCCACCGTCATTTTGTCCGGCATTCTGCAGCACCAGGCGCGCGGCGTCATCAATGCCTATGGCCGCCAGGGCATGGTGCTGACCCAGAAGCTGCAGCGCAAGGACTGGACCACGCTGATGCTGGAAAAGCGCTGACACACTCGTCAGCGCCACACATCACATCCCGGAAAAGCAAAATCCCCGAAGCAGGCTTCGGGGATCACTCAGATCGTCAGCAGTAAACTGCAGCGGCCTTACGGGCGCTTGGTGAACGCGCCGATCAGCTGGTGCTGCATGCGGTAGCTGACCTGGCGGCTCGACTCGCGGCCACGGGCATCGATCACCGAACCCAGCGCCTTGCGAAAATCGTTCTTGCTCTCAGTCATCTTCATCTCCATGCACTTCCGACAAAGGTCTGTTGCCTTCGTCATGAGCCTATTTAGGCTTTCGCGTAACCTTCGGTTAGTCCCAAAATCGAACACCAGCCCTGCATGACTCGCAAGGCCCCTTACCGCTTCGTTAATGGGCGGTTCATCGGCTCGTGTTCGCGCGCATAACGGGCGATATAGCGCCGCGCCTGCTGCTCCCGACCCGTGATAATGGCGTCCATGACGCGCCTGAAAGCCGACTTGGTGCTGGTCATGCTTGCTCTCCATTTCTCTGCTACTAGATTAGGACGACGCCATCGTTTGGGCAGGCCCCTGCACTCACGCCAGCCATGACCGGAGCGCACTCCGGACCAAGGAATTTCTCTCCATGACCTCCAAGACCTTTCCGCCAGCCGTGTTCCAGAGCTTTGAGTCCAAGGCGGATTCCAGCCAGGTCGCGCCCCGCCTTGCCGCCCTGCGCGGCGCCATGGCTGTAGCCGGCGTCGACGCATTTCTCATTCCCCGGGCCGACGCCCATCGTGGCGAATCGGTGCCGCCGGGCGAGGCGCGCCTGGCCTGGGCCACCGGCTTTACCGGTTCGGCCGGCGTCGCCGTGATCGGCCAGCAGGACGCGGGCCTGTTCGTCGATAGCCGCTATACGCTCCAGGCCCCGGCCGAGACCGACACCGCGCTGGTCACGGTGCACGAATGGCAGCAGGGCGGCTATTCGCCCGACCTCACCCGCTATGTGCCCAAAGGCGGCACCCTGGCCTATGATCCGTGGCTGCACACGCCCGGCGAAGTGCGCGACCTCATCGCCAAGCTCGATGGCCACGCCAGCGTCGTGCCCCATGCCAATCTGGTCGATGCCGTCTGGAGCGACCGCCCCGGCGCGCCCGTCAGCACCATCGAGATCCTGGGCCACAACCGCGCCGGCCGCGCCGCGACCGACAAGATCGTCGATATCCAGGCCCTCCTCGGCCAGGACGGCGCCGATGCCGGCGTGCTGACGCTGCCCGAGTCGATCTGCTGGCTGCTCAATATCCGCGGCCGCGACGTGCCCAATACGCCCTTCGTGCTCGGCTTTGCCATCGTGCCCGCCACGGGCAAGCCAACGCTCTATCTCGACGCCGCCAAGATCACGCCCGAACTGCGCTCCGGTCTCGAGGGCGTCGCCGACATCGCCGAGAGCACCCAGTTCGCCGCCGCCCTTGCCGCCCTGGGCGCCGCCGGCCAGGCCGTGCTGGTCGATCCCGCCACTGCGCCCCAGGCCGTGCTGACCACGCTGGGCGATGCCGGCGCCAAGCTCATCGAAAAGCGCGATCCGGTGCTGCTGCCCAAGTCGCGCAAGAACGATGCTGAACTGGCCGGCATGCGCGAGGCGCATCGCCTCGACGCTATTGCCCTGGCCAAATTCCTCGCCTGGTTCGACGAGACCGCCCCCAAGGGCGAACTCACCGAGATCGGCATCGTCACCGCGCTCGAAGCCTTCCGCCGCGAGGAGGAGAGCTGCGTCGACGCCAGCTTCGATACCATCTCCGGCGCCGGCCCCAATGGCGCCATCGTGCATTATCGCGTCACCGAAAAGACCGATCGGACCCTGGCTGCAGGCGAGATCATGCTGGTCGACAGCGGCGCGCAATATCTCTCGGGCACCACCGACATCACCCGCACCCTTTCCACCGGCAAGCCGAGCGATGAGGAACGCGACCGCTATACCCGCGTGCTCAAGGGCATGATCGCCATTTCCATGGCGCGCTTCCCCGGCGGCACCAGCGGCGCACAGCTCGACGTGCTGGCGCGCCAGTTCCTCTGGCAGGATGGCGTGACCTATAACCATGGCACCGGCCATGGCGTTGGCGCCTATCTGGGCGTGCACGAAGGCCCCATCGGCCTCTCGTCGCGCTATCCCCTGCCGCTGGAAATCGGCAATGTGCTCTCCAACGAGCCCGGCTACTACAAGACCGGCGGCTTTGGCATCCGCATCGAGAACCTGATCACCGTGCGCGCCAGCGCCGGCTTTCCCGGCTATCTCGATTTCGAAACCCTCACCCTGGTGCCCATCGACAAGCGGCTGATCCGCAAGTCGATGCTCACCGCCGCCGAACGCGCCTGGCTGGACGCCTATCACGCCCGCATCTGGGACGAGATCGGCCCGGCGGTGAAGGGTAAGGTCCGCGACTGGCTCAAGCAGGCCTGCGCCGAACTGTAGAGCGTTTCCCTCTTCAGTGGACTTGCGGCTCCTTTGCCTCCCTCCCCCTTGAGGGGAGGGACCGAGGGAGGGGGTCCGTCGGTGGCCCTCTGAACCACCCCCACCCCAACCCTCCCCTCAAGGGGGAGGGAGACGACTGTGGGTCCAGTTCTCATCAGAACAGTGAGGCTCCACGCACGCCTCAGTTGCGCAAGGGATCGTAGATCAGCGCCCAGCTCAGCAGCCAGTGATCCTCGTCGCCCAGCGAGGCGACATCATCGACCTTCCAGCCGCCATCCTCGTGCACCGCGGCAATGCTGAGCAGGCGCGGATGATCGAAATTGTGGTAGCTGACATTGATCAGCGCCCGCTCCCCGATCACCACCGGCTCGCCGATGCTCATGTCAAACAGCAGCGCCGACACATCGGGCAGGAACGGGTTGAAGCTCTGCGCCGGCGGGGCCGCGCCGGGCTTGGCGTCGTCATCGCTGAGCACGCGGTTTTGGCTGGCCTGCTCGAAAATCGCCTTGAGCCGGTTCGAATAATAGACCGACGGGTCGCTGGCCATGACGCCGGGCTGGTACTCGGCGTAGATGGCCGTCACCAGCGCCTTGGGGTCACTGAACTCTTCGGCCTGGGCCAGCGGGACGGCGGCGAGCATCATGCCCGCCACCGCCAGAATTTGAACTGCGCGCATCCACGTCCTCCTGATTGCGGCTCAAGGGCTAGCCAGAGGGCGCGGCGCAAGCATGGTCGGCTGATGGCCGAACTGCGGCAGATCCATTACAGTTCGGCAATCGGGTCGCCTATTGGCCGCCGGCAGCCATGGCGAACAGCTCGCTCAGGCGCCAGGGGAAGTCCCCCAGCGTCGAGGCGACATCGTCCACTTTCCAGCCGCCATCCTCGAACACCAGATCATAGGTCAGCGCGCGCGGCTCGCCCATGTTCTTGAAGGTCACATCGACCGTGGCGAAATCGCCCGCAATTGCCGGCGCAGCCATGGCCAGCTCGGTCAGCTGATAGTCCTGCCCGTCGACATAGGGGTCGAAATCAATCGCGCCGATCTCACCCTCGGGGGTGATTTCCGCGTCGTGATCATACAGCGCCTGCAGCGCCTTGGAGCGCAGCAGCGTTTCATCCTCGGGGAAATTGCCACTGATATAGGGCGCGTAGATCGCCTCGATCAGCGCCTCGGGCGTCTCATAGGACTGGGCCGCGACGGCGGCGGAAAAGGCCAGGAACAGGCCAGTGACAAGGGCGGCAAGGCGCATCGATAGTCTCCAGGATGGGCGTTATGAAGGGCAGCATGGCAGAACGGCACATAGGACGGCAAGCGACCTACAGCGGCTAGTCAGTTGAACCAGAAGCTATAATCGATCAGCCGCTCGCCAAACACGCGATTGGCGGCCGCAAAACTCTGCGCATCGGCCACCGGACCGTCGCGCAGATAGGGCACCGCCGCCTGGCCGGTCAGCAGCAGCACCAGATCCGTGCGCTCGGCCTCGGCAAAATAGGCGGCCAGGTCAAAACCCTTCTGGAAGCGCCAATGCGGGATCAGCAGTCTGCCATCGATGATCTGGTCGAGCACATCGAGTGTCTCGCGCCACGCCGTTACCGACTCCTCGGAAATGGCCATGTCGGGGATCAGGGACGTCTGGCGCGGACTGGGCAGCAGTTCGCGATTGTCATCGGTCTCGGCCAGGATCAACTCCCAGTTCTGCCGCGACAGCGCTGTGATGTGATGCAGCTTGGCCGGAATGGCCTGCAGCAGCGGTCTGTCGACCACCGGGAAGTTGAGCGTGTGCACCGCCGCGATCAGGTCGGCAATGCCGGAGTCGCTGTCCGGATCCAGCATCAGCGAACCGCCGCGGATATAGTCCTGCATGGGCAGGCTCGCTGCGGGAAACACCCGATGCAGATAGGCGGCATAGAAGTCGGAAAAGCCATGCGCCAGCAGCAGGTCGAGCTGCACTGCCAGCACCTGGGTATAGCCGGCCAGCCAGATGGAATCAGCCGCGTCAAAGCCAATGCTGGTGTCGCGGCCCATACCCTTGCTGATCGACTTTTCCGTCGCCACGGCATCGGCGCCGAAATCGCCCATCAGCGGCGCCAGCACCAGGCCCAGGCTCTCGCCCTCCTCCACCTGTCCGTCGCCATTGAAGTCGATGCGCGCCTTGAGCACGTCAAGCGGCACCACATAGTCGGTGCCCGCAGCGCCGCCGCATTCAAAGCCGGCCTGAGCCGCTTCGAGATCAGCGCGGAAGTCGCTCAGCATCAGCCGCAGGTCGTCATAGCCCATCGGTTCGGGATCGGGATTGATCGGGGCCGGCGGCATGCCGGTGTCCATGCTGCCCAGGCCCAGCAGCAGCGCCGCCGTCGGCGTGCCCGGTGTCGTGGCGCCATAGCGGTAGAGATCGAGCGCCAGGCCCTCAAAGGCGCTGGCCAGCCCCAGCATCGACCAGGCAAAACAGGCCTCAGGCTCCCCGGCGTCGCGCGCGGTCTGCAACTCGGCCTGCCCGGCCACCGCCGTACCGGCAGAGAGATGCCAGGCGACCATGTCGCCCACCTCGCTCGCCTGTGCGGCGAATGGCGCAACGCACAGCGCCGCAGTGACCAGGCCCAAAATCCGCATCGCCGTCTCCTCCGGGGATATTGGCCCCATGGCGGGCCATCTGGGCCAGCCTAGTCTATTTGCCGATGCGCGCGAACCATTGGTCCTCGGTCAGCACTTCAACGCCCAGATCGGACGCCGCCTTGAGCTTGGAGCCTGCGCCCGGCCCGGCCACCAGAATATCGGTCTTGGCCGAAACCGAGCCAGCCACCTTGGCGCCCAGCCTTTCGGCCATAGCCTTGGCTTCTGAACGTGTCATTTTTTCGAGCGAGCCGGTGAACACCACCGTCTTGCCCGCCACCAGGCTGTCGGCCGAGACATTGACCACATAGGGCTGCGGCGTCACCTGGGCCAGCAGCGCCTCGACCACATCGTCATTGCGTTCATTGCCGAAGAAATCGACCAGCGCGCCCACCACCGTGCCGCCAATCCCATCCACCGAGGGGAAGACGCTGGCCGGATCCGCAGCCGCTGCCGTCAGCTTGCCCACGCGGATCAGCTCTTCCATGCTGCCAAAGGTGCGCGCCAGCACCGCCGCCGTGGTCTCCCCGATATGGCGGATGCCCAGCGCAAAGATGAAGCGATCCAGCTCCGGATTGCGCCGCGCATCGATGGCGGCAAACAGCTTGTCGAGCCCCTCGTAGTTGCGCTCCTCCACCGCGCGCACCGCCTTGCGCACCTTGCCCGAGGCCGCCTCGCGCTGCCGCGCCTGCGCCTCGCGCCGCTCGGCCAGCGCCTGCTGCACCTCGGGGCGACGATCCTTCAGGGTGAAGATGTCGGCCGCCGTCCGCACAAGACCGGCCTGGAAGAACAGATCGATATTCTCCGCCCCCAGCCCCTCGATATCCATGGCGCCGCGCGACACGAAATGCCGCAGCCGTTCGATAGCCTGGGCCGGACAGATCAACTCGCCCGTGCAGCGGCGGCGCGAATCCTCCTTGCCAGTCTTCTCATTGATCTCCCGCGTCGCCGCCGAGCCGCACACCGGGCAGACATGCGGGAACTGGTATGGCTGGGCCTCGGCGGGCCGCTTGTCGAGCACCACGCGCACGATCTGCGGGATGACATCGCCCGCCCGCTGGATCACCACCGTATCGCCGATGCGGATATCGATCCCTTCGCGGATCGGCTCGCCCTTGCTGTCGATGCCGCGGATATAGTCCTCATTGTGCAGCGTGACGTTTTCAACCACCACGCCGCCCACCGTCACCGGTTCCAGCCGCGCGACGGGCGCCAGCGTGCCGGTGCGGCCCACCTGGATATCGATGGAGCGCACCACCGTGGTCGCCTGCTCGGCCGGGAACTTGTGCGCCACGGCCCAGCGCGGCTCGCCGGTGACAAAGCCCCAGCGACGCTGCAGTTCGAGCTGATCGACCTTGTAGACCACGCCGTCGATGTCATAGCCCAGCGAGGAACGCTGCTGCTCGATCAGCCGGTACTGCGCGATCAGCTCCTCGGCCGATTGCGCCCGAACCATCAGCGGGCTGACGCGAAAGCCCCATTCGGCAAATTTCTGCACCGACTCGAACTGCGTCGGCGCCGGATCAGCCGTGGTATAGCCCCAGGCATAGGCAAAGAAATTGAGCTTGCGGCTGGCCGTCACCGCCGGATCCTTCTGCCGCAGCGAGCCGGCCGCCGTATTGCGCGGATTGACATAGTCCTGCCCGCCCGCCGCCGCCGAGCGCGCCTTGAGCGCCTGGAACTCGGCATAGCTCATATAGACTTCGCCGCGGATTTCGATGACATCCGGCCAGCCCGAGCCGGCGAGGCGCTCCGGAATATCCGCGATCGTCCGCAGATTGGCGGTGATATCCTCGCCCACCGTGCCGTCGCCGCGCGTGGCGCCCTGCACGAACACGCCCTTCTCATAGCGCAGCGAGGCCGACAGCCCGTCAATCTTGGGCTCGGCGGTGAAGGCTATTTCGAGATCCTTGTCCCGCTCGAAAAACCGCCGGCCGCGCTCGATGAAATCGAGCACGTCGTCATCGGTATAGGCTTTGGCGAGGCTGAGCATCGGCTCGCCATGCCGCACCTTGGCAAAGCCCTCGGCCGGCGGCGCGCCCACCGACATCGACGGACTATCCTCGCGCACCAGATGCGGAAACGCCGCTTCGATGGCGTCGTTGCGCCGGCGCAGCCCGTCATATTCGGCGTCGGTGATCTCGGGCGCGTCATTCTGGTGATAGGCGATATCGGCGGCAGCAATGGCGCTGGCCAGTCGCGCCAGCTCGGCATCGGCCTCGGCCTCGGTCAGCTCGTCGACGGGCTTGTGGGTCAGGTCGGTCATGGCGCTACTCGGATCGCATTTCGTTTGAAATTGGTATCAAGACGCTCGCCTGGGTACAGCCCAAGGGTAGCATCCGCGCTCACCTCTTGGCACCGCAAGGTCACGCCCTGAGATCTGCCCCTCCCCTTCAGGGAGAAACACGCTGGAGGCTCACCCCACCTCGCTCAGCAACTTGCTGGCAGCGGCGCGCGCTTCGTCGGTCACCGTGGCGCCGGCCAGCATGCGCGCCACCTCTTCCTGCCGCGCCGCTGTGTCCAGCGGTTTGACATGGGTGCGCATGAAGGCGCCTTCCCGAACCATCTGCTTTTCGATCAGCAGATGGCGCTGCGCCCGCGCCGCCACCTGCGGCGCATGGGTGACTGCGAGCACCTGCACCTTGCCGGCCAGCCGCGCCAGGCGCCGGCCAATGGCATCGGCCACCGCCCCGCCCACGCCAGTGTCGATTTCGTCAAAGATCAGCACGGGCGCCGAGCCACGATCGGCCAGCACCACCTTGAGCGCCAACAGGAAGCGGCTCAGCTCGCCGCCCGAAGCCACCTTGAGCAGCGGCCCGGCCGCCGTGCCCGGATTGGTCTGCACGTGAAAGGCAATCTGGTCATAGCCCGAGGCCGCCACACGCGCACTGTCGACCTGATGGTCAACGATGAACTTGGCCGATCCCAGTTTCAGATCAGGCAATTCGGCACCAACTGCCTTGCCCAGCGCCGTGGCCGCCTTGGCGCGCCCGGCGCTCAGCTTGTCGGCCGCCTTGCGATAGGCCTCCATGGCCTTGGCCTGCGCCGCCTCCAGCGCCACCAGCCGGGTCTCCCCGCTCTGCAGCGTCTCAAGATCAGCGCTGTAGCGCGCCAAAACTTCCACCAGACCATCACAGGTGGTGTGGTGCTTGCGGGCCGCGGCGCGCAGCGCAAACAACCGCTCCTCGACATCCTCGAGCTCGGAGGGGTCATAGGCCATGGCGCGCTTGAGGTCTTCCAGCGCATCGCTGGTGCGATCGAGACTTGCCAGCGAGGCATCCAGCGTATCGACAATGGGCTGGAACAGCGTGGCGCCGCCATCGATCTTGCGCATCAGCCGCCGCATCAGGCTGGCCAGCGCTGGCGCCGGCGCCGCCGGGCCATTGAGCATGTCGTCGATCTCGCGCACATCCGACACCGAGCGCTCGACCTGCTGCAGATGCTGCCGGCGCTCGGCCAATTGCTCTTCTTCGCCGGCCACCGGGCCAAGCTTGGACAATTCATCCACCGTGTGCCGCGCATAGTCCTCGGCTGCCAGCGCCTCGGCCACCAGGGCCTTCTGCGCCGCCACGGCGGCGAGGGCATCGCTCAGCGTGCCATGCGCGACGCGCACCGCCTCGGCTGCGGTCTCCAGCTCGCCAAAGGCATCGAGCGCCGCACGATGGGTGGCCACGTCCACCAGCGCCCGGTCGTCATGCTGGCCATGGATTTCAATGATCTGGCTGCCCACGCGCTGCAGCAGCGCCGCCGACACCGGCTGATCATTGATGAAGGCGCGGGTGCGCCCGTCGGCGAACTGCACCCGGCGCAGGATAATGTCTTCGTCATCGGGGATGGCATTGTCGCGCAGCGCCGCGCGCGCCGGATGGTCGGCGGCCAGCTGCAAGACCGCCACCACCTGGCCGCTCTCCTGCCCGCTGCGCACCAGCGAAGCATCGCCGCGCCCGCCCAGCGCCAGCGTCAGCGCATCGAGCAGAATGGATTTGCCCGCACCCGTCTCGCCGGTGAGCACGGTCATGCCCCCATCCAGCGCCAGGTCGAGCTGATCGATCAGGACGATATTGCGAACCGAGAGCGCGTTCAGCATGCGCGACCATTCCCGAACTTGTGTGAACCGACCGGCGGCCGGTGCTCACGTCTATCTAGCATCCCGGCGCCGGTTCGGCGAACGGCGCAATCCCCTTTGCACACACAAAAGGATTTGGGGCGGATCATACCCAACCAGAACAAAATGGCAACACATTCTTGCCGGCAGCGGCCATAGTGCACGCCGGCTGCCGCGTGCAATCTCGCTGCGCCAGGACCCAAAAACAAAACGGCGCCCGCCATCCCCTGGGGATCAACGGACGCCGCCAATCAGATGACGCGCTGGAGGTCAGCGCGTCGGAAAGCTTACTTGCGGATGCCGGCCAGCCAGCTGCCGCTATTGGCCGTTGGCGCCAGACCCTGCTTGCCGAGCAGGTCAAAGGCCTGCTTGTACCAGGTGCTGGAGGGGTAGTTGTGGCCCAGCACTTCGGCGGCCGACATGGCCTCGCTGGTCAGACCCAGCGACAGATAGGCTTCGGTCAGGCGGTACAGGGCTTCCTCGATATGGGTCGAGGTCTGCCAGGTCTCCACCACTTCGCGGAAGCGGTTGATGGCGGCGGCATACTGGCCATTGCCCAGGTAATAGCGGCCAACCGACATTTCCTTGCCGGCGAGCTGGTCATAGGCCACGAGCAGCTTCTCGCGCGCATCCTTGGCATATTCGGACTTGGGATAGTTCGAGATCAGCAGCGTATAGGTGTCGATCGCGTCCTTGGACAGCTGCTGGTCGCGCGTGATGTCCTTGATCTGCGCGAAATAGGAATTGCCCTTGAGGTAGAGGATATAGGGCACGTCCTTGCCATTGGGATAGAGCGCCAGATAGCGATCCGCGGCCAGCACAGCGTCGTTGAGCTTGTTGGAGCGGTAGTTGGCAAACACCTGCATGACCTTGGACTGCGGCAGCAGCTCGCTGTCGGGATGCTGGCGGTCGAGCTTTTCCAGCGACTTCACGGCCGACTGGAAATACTGGCGATCGATATCGTCCAGCGCCTTCTGATACAGCGTCTGCGCCGGGATGATCGGCTCTTCCTTGATCTTGGCGGGCCCGAACAGGGAACAACCGGCGAGCACGACGGCCACCATGGCAATGGTCACAAAGCGGGCTGCGCGGCCGGTTACGCCACCGAAACTATCAACTGTCACGAACTGCCCCGTCTTTCATAGGTCACGCCGCTGGTCATAGCGGCCTATTCACGAATTGGATCAAAACTGTGGCGCCTGTTGGCGGCCGAAGGCTCAGCGGACCGAGCGCAGATACGAATTCACCGCCAGCCCCTGGGGCTGTTCGTCGAACGCCTGATATTCGAGCGGCAGATCTTCCGCATTGACTATTTCATAATTGGCGTCGCTGGAGAAGAGTCCGGACAGCACATGGGCATTGAGCGCATGCCCGCCCTTGTACGAGCGGAAGCGGCCCCAGATCGGCAGCCCGCCGAGCGAGAGATCGCCAATGGCATCGAGCAGCTTGTGGCGGACGAACTCGTCCTCATAGCGCAAGCCGCCCGGATTGAGGATGCGGTTCTCATGCACGGTGATGGAATTGTCCAAGCTCGAGCCCAGCGCATAGCCGGCCTGGCGCAGGATCTTGGCGTCGCGGGCAAAGCCGAAGGTACGGGCGCGCGACACATCGTCGAAATAGCGGCGCGGTGTCCAGTCAAAGATCATGCGCTGGCGGCCAATGACCTTGCTGTCGAAGTCGATTTCGAGGTCGAGCGAGCGGCCATTATAGGGCTCAAGCGCGGCAAATGCGTCATTGTTGCGCACGGTCACGGCGCGCATGATCTTGAGGAACTTGCGCTGCGCCGGCTGAATTTCCAGTCCCACGGCCAGGATAGCCTCGCAGAACGGACGCGCGCTACCATCCAGGATCGGGCATTCGCTGCCATCGATGGTGATCAGGGCATTGTCCACGCCCATGCCGCTCAGGGCCGAGGTGACATGCTCGATGGTGGCGACGCTGATGCTGTCGCCCAGGTCCACCGTGGTGCACAGCGTGGTGCGGCTCACACGGGAAAAATGCACTTTGACCGGCGTGGTGGTCTTGCCGTCGCCCAGCGTGCGGCAGATCATGAAGCCGCTGTCGGGGGCCGAGGGGGAAATCTTGAGATTGGCAGGCTGAGCGCTGTGCACGCCATAGCCGGAAAATTCAACCGCGGAGGCCAGGGTACGCTGCCGCGTAGAAAGTTTTTGCATACTCAAGATACTCCGACTTCAAAACCGTCCGGCCAGCGACTCTAGTAGCCAAAAAAAGCTCGGTGCGGAAGCCGCACCGAGCAATCTTTAGCAAAACTGTAAACAGCGATCAGCCGTGCTTGCGCAGGAAGGCCGGGATCTCCAGGCTCTCCTTCTGCGGCGGCGCAGCCGGGGCACGACCCTGGGCATCCAGATTGCCCTGCGCACCCAGCGTGGGGCTGGGAACACGGGAAGCCCTTGCCGGACCAGCTTCAATCGCGCTGCGGGCAGCGGCATCGTCAGCCGAGGAATAGGCGGTTTCGTCCTTGGCCGGTGCCGGGGACTGCCCCAGGTTCAGCCCGACATTGGAGGCCAGACGCTTGAACAGGGCGCGGGCATTGCGGGGCTCGGGATCGACACGATCCTGCAGCTCCTGTGTCCGGCGCGCAACAACCGGCAGCTCCTCGGTGCGCGGCATGCGGCGCTGGCCTTCCGGCCGGGCAGCGTGGGACGGCACATAGACGCTGGGCACGGGCTGTTCTTCTGCCATGCGCGGCTCGTCTTCGTCATGGCTGGGCATGGGCGCAGCCGGAATATAGGGCTCGACGAACACGCCGTCGTCCTCATGGGACATCTGCGGCGCCGGCGCCTGGGCGGCGTTGAACGAGAAGGCTTCGGCCACAGCGGCTTCGACCTGGTGTTCGATCTGCTGGCTGACCACGGCGGGCGTGGCAACCGGGGCGCGCTCTGCAGCAACGCGGGTCGGCTCGACCGGCACATGGCGACGCACTTCGAGCGGCGTGCGCGAGGCATGCGGCTTGGCGGGCTCGAGCGCCTGCACCATGGTCGCATCGGTGCCCGTGGCCACCACAGAGACGCGGATCGTGCCGGTCAGGCTCGGATCATAGGTTGCGCCCAGGATGATATTGCAATCCGGGTCGACTTCTTCGCGAATGCGGCTGGCCGCTTCGTCGACTTCATAAAGGGTCAGGTCCGGGCCGCCGGTGATCGAGATCAGCAGGCCACGGGCGCCATGCATGGACACATCGTCCAGCAGCGGATTGGCAATGGCGGCTTCGGCAGCGTGGCGGGCCCGATCTTCGCCCGAGGCTTCGCCGGTGCCCATCATGGCCTTGCCCATGCCACGCATCACGGCGCGCACGTCGGCGAAGTCGAGGTTGATCAGGCCTTCCTTGACCATGAGATCGGTGATGCAGGCGACGCCCGAGAACAGCACCTGGTCGGCCATCGCAAACGCGTCAGCAAAGGTGGTCTTCTCATTGGCCACACGGAACAGGTTCTGGTTCGGAATGACGATCAGCGTATCGACATGGCGATGCAGCTCGTCGATGCCGTCTTCGGCCAGACGCGCCCGGCGATTGCCTTCAAAATTGAACGGCTTGGTGACAACACCCACGGTCAGGATGCCCTGCTCGCGTGCGGCACGCGCCACAACGGGCGCTGCGCCGGTGCCGGTACCACCACCCATGCCGGCCGTGATGAACACCATGTGCGAACCGCTCAGGTGATCGTTGATTTCGTCCCAGCTTTCTTCGGCCGCCGCACGACCGACTTCCGGGTGCGATCCGGCGCCCAGGCCTTCGGTGACGCCGACGCCCAGCTGGATGATGCGCTGCGCCTTGCTGAGGGCCAGGGCCTGCGCATCGGTATTGGCAACCACGAAGTCCACGCCATCAAGACCAGACTCGATCATGTTGTTGACGGCGTTGCCGCCAGCACCACCGCACCCGAAAACGGTGATGCGGGGCTTGAGCTCCTGGATGTCCGGGATGGTGAGGTTGATAGTCATGAATGGCCTCATAGTGGCGGTGTTGGTAAAGATTTACCCCTCAAAACGTTAACCGGCCCCTAACAATTGTCCCGTGGACGTTAACAAGATCGCAAAATGCGACTCCGAATGGTTACCGGTTCAAGCCGCGTTAACCATGTCCGGCCAGCCGGGTGCTGAACTCGCTGCACCGGCCCTCCATGGCCTCGACACGGTGGACCACGACCAATGACGGCCTTGGCCCAATCGCCAGATCATGGTCTGCTCTCACCGGAAAAATCCTTTGGGGAGGCGAAGTTGGAGAGCTCGGCATTCATTGAGGCTATTACCGCAGGGCTGGCTGATGACACCCGCGTACGCGGCCTGTTTCTCGGCGGCAGCCTGGGGCGTGGCACGGCCGACGCCTGGAGCGACGTCGATTTCGTCATCACCGCCGCTCCGCAGGACCAGGCGGACGTCGCCACCGCCTGGCGGGCGCTGCTGCCATCCATCACCTCAATCGTCTTCTGGAACCAGATGGATGGCGAGCGCCTGGTGATCAACGCCATCACCGCGGACTGGTTGCGCTGCGATGTCGCCATCCAGCCGGCGCACACCCTGCTCTCCCGCGCCAAGGACCGGCTCAAGCCGCTGCTCGACCGCGACAGCCTCTATGCCACCCTGCCCGACGCCATGCCGCCCAAGGCGCCCAACCCGGGCTATGTCCGCTATGTGATCCACGAGTTCATCCGCATGCTGGGGCTGATGCCGGTGGTCGTTGGCCGCAGTGAACTGGTGACCATGGCCCTGGGCCTCGGCATGATGCGCGACCATATGGCGGGGCTGATGATGCAGTCAGTGACCGATCCCGATCCGGGCGGCATTCTGCATCAATCCAAGGTGCTGCCGCCTGCGGACATGGCGGTGCTGCGCGCCCTGCCCTATCCGCCGCTCGAACAGGCCGCGCTGATCGACGCCAATCTCGCCATCGCCCGCCAATTCATGCCCCGCGCCCGGGCGCTGGCGCAGCAGTTGGACATCCCATGGCCAGACGATTTCGAGGCCGCGACGCGCCGTCACCTCAATGCGACGCTGGGGCCAGACGCCACCGCGTGGTAGACCTGTGCCTGACCACAGCTCATGGAGATTGAGCCAATGCTACATGCCTTCTTCCTGGCCTGGCTTGGTGTTGCCCTGGCGCAGATCTCACCCGGGCCCAATATGATGGCCGTTATTGCGGTCGCGCTGGGCCAGGGCCGGCGCCACGCACTATTGGTCGCCTTGGGCATCGCGAGCGGCTCGCTGATCTGGGCCGCCGCTGTCGCCCTCGGTCTGGGCGCCCTGTTCAGCACGGTGCCGGTGACGCTGACTGTGCTCAAGCTGGTGGGCGGGCTCTACCTGCTGTTCATCGCCGCCAAGGCCCTGCGCACGCTGCTGACCAGCAGCACAACCAATGTCGTGCCCTCGCTCGCGCCACTGTCGCCCCTGGGCGCCTGGCGCCGCGGCACGCTCGTGGTGCTGACCAACCCCAAGGCGGCGTTGATGTGGTCCGCCATTGCCACCTTCCTGTTCGGGGCCGGGCTGGGCAATCTGCAGGTGCTCGCCTTCGGGCCAGTGGTGGCTGTCTCGGCGCTGGTGATCTATGGCGGCTATGGCCTGGTCTTTTCCACCGGCACGGCAACGCGTGCCTATGCGCGGTTCTGGCGGATCACCGAGGCCGTTTTCGGCGCCGCCTTTGCGGCGCTGGGCGTCACCCTGCTGGTGTCGGCAACCGGACGCTAGCGCCTAAAAGCTCGTGCGCAGCCAATTGCCGACGCGGTGGAAATAGCCGTCCGTGCCGGTCAGCGGCGATGCCCTTGCTGAGTACGCGGGACACCTTTGCCGCGCCATCAGCAGGCTACCCCATTGACCTTTTCTAGTATCAGGCAAAGATAGTTCTATCCGTGCAACTGACGCTTTCAGGTGGAGCACCACCGGGGAGCACGGTGGTCAATGCCGCGCGTCTGGGCATCTTCTCAAGGAGGACATGCCATGACAAATAGCGACACGTTGTTTGCTGCCGGCGGAGACCCGGTGGAGATCCTGAACTGGCGACGGGTAACGCCGCGCCTGACGACTTCCGGTCAGCCCACTGAAGCACAATTGCATCGCCTCAAGGCACTCGGGGTAACCCAGGTCATCAACCTGGGCCTCCACACCCACGAGAAGGCGCTACCAAATGAACCAGGCTCGCTTGCCGCCTTGGGCATCGTTTACACGCATATTCCCGTTGAGTTCACGGCCCCGAGTGACGTGGACTTCGAGCGTTACTGTGCTGTGATGGCCGAGGCAGCCAACGAGGTCATCCATGTGCATTGTATCTACAATGCCCGTGTGAGCGCCTTTGTCTATCGTCAGTTCCGCGACCGACCCGACAAGGCACGATCAGCAGCGATCATGGAGAGCATCTGGCGCCCGGGCGGTGTCTGGGCACGGTTCATCGGCAATAATGCGGACGCGGCGCTTCCAGACCGCTATGCCGGCCGGGACTACTGAGACGCAAATGGCCTAAAAGCTCGAGCGCAGCCAGTTGCCGACGCGGTGGAAATAGCCGTCCGTGCCGGTCAGCTTGCGGCTGCCGCGCGGCTCGGAATATTCCTTGGCGCAGACCTGCGGATAGATCAGCATGCCGGCCACCGTGGCAAAGGCGGCGCCCTTGGCGATCTCGGGCAGGCCGGCGATGCCCATCGGGCGGCCATTGCGCACATTGCGCGCCAGCGTGCGCCGCGCCACTTCCGGCAGGCCTGTCATTTCGCTGGCGCCACCCGTCAGTACGAAGCGGCGGCCACACACATCCATCATGCCAGTCGCCTGCATGCGGTCGCGAATGGCAGTAAGGATTTCCTCGATGCGCGGACGCATGATGCGGGTCAGCACCGAACGGGCCACCTGCCCCGGCGCCTCGTCGTG
Source organism: Devosia sp. FKR38 (assembly GCF_005222805.1). Classification (GTDB taxonomy): domain Bacteria; phylum Pseudomonadota; class Alphaproteobacteria; order Rhizobiales; family Devosiaceae; genus Devosia. Next base: position 1,892,781 of record NZ_STGC01000005.1, read on the forward strand.
GCTGGCGCCAACCGGCTGGATCGGGATCAGGTCGCGTTCGTCGGCCTGGCCAGGCAGCACCGAGCCATAAAGCGTCTTGAGGCGCTCGGCATCGGCCACGCTCACCGAGAGCTGGCGGGCAATGTCCAGCGTCAGGTGATGGCCGCCAATGGCGATGGCATCCGCATAGACCAGATGGCCTTCGTTGAAGACCGAAACCGTGGTGGTGGCGCCGCCAAAATCGATGCAGGCCACGCCCAGCTTGGCTTCGTCGTCGACCAGCGTCGCCAGGCCCGAGGCATAGGGGGTGGCGATCAGCGCCTCGATCTGCAGATGGCAGCGATGCAGCACCAGTTCGAGATTGCGCATGGCCAGGGTCTCCGAGCTGACCACAGCCACATCGACACTGAGCTTGTCGCCCACCATGCCCTTGGGGTCGCGGATGCCCTTCTGCCCATCAATGGCATAGCCGATCGGCAGCGCATGGATGATCGAGCGTTCCGGGCGCACCGAGCGCTCGTTGACGGCGCGCAGCACGCGATGGATATCGGCCTTTTCGACCTCCTGCCCGTCCAGCGACACCGCGGCCGAGAAGGTCTCCGAGCCCAGCCGGCCAGCCGTCACATTGACGATCACCGATTCCAGTGTCAGCCCGGCGGCGCGCTCGGCCATGCCCACCACGGCACGGATGGTGTGCTCGGCCTTTTCGATATCGGTGACAACGCCGCTCTTGACGCCTGACGAGGGGCCATAGCCAAAGCCGATGACCTCGGCGCGATGCGAACGGCCCTTGAGCGCGGTGCCTTCGGCGCGCGGCGTCAGGCGGGCGATCACGCAGCAGACCTTGGTCGAGCCGATGTCGAGCACCGCCACCAGCGTGGTCTTGCCGGGTTGCACGGGACGCAGCCGCGAGGTCATGGCATCGGTCATCATGGCTTTTTGGTTTCTTGGTCGGAAGTGTCTTCGTCGGACGTGTTGGGCCGCACGGCCACCAGGCTGGGCACGCGCAGGTCGATGACGCTGAGGTCGCGGTCGAGCAGCTGGTAGCTGTCCTGATAGGTCACCAGGTGCCGCAGCGCCCCGGCCACGCCCAGCTCGGGCAACTGCACGCGCAGGCCCGTATCATAGATCAGGTCCCAGCGGCGGTCGGCGATGCGCGACAGCGCCACCAGCCCGTCCTTGAGTGTGGGATATTGGTCGAGCGCCCGGATCATCACCAGCGCATCATCATTGGCGCCATCGCCCACCACCAGCGGCAGGTCGCCATAAGCGCCCTTGTCCTCGCCGATCTGCTCGCCGCTGGCATCGACCACAAAGGTGATGCCATCGATGCGCCAGCGCGCCACGGGCAGCTTTTCGGTGACCGTCACCACCAGGCCATCGGGATAGGTCTTGCGGATATTGACCGTCTCGATCGCCGGCAGCGCCGCAATGCGCTGGCGCGCCGCTTCGATGTCGAAGCCGACGCTGGAGGTCTGCGGCTCGACGCCGAGCGCGTCGAAAATGGCCTGTTCGCTGGTCAGCGTCTGGCCGGTGATGGATATCTCGCCAATGGCAAAGCCGGCGGCAGCAAAGCGCGACTGCGCCAGCTCGCCCAGGCTGCTGGCGCCCAATTGGATGGGTTCGCGCAGTTCATAGAGTGCGGTTGCGCCCACCAGCAGCGCCACGGCCAGCATGGTGCGGGTCAGGCCCTTGCGATGCAGCACCCAGGCACGGCCGACATTGTTGGCGATGCGACGACGGGGGGAGCGGACAGGAACAGGCAGGGTCCGGGGGTCATAGACCCGCGCACCAGCGAGAAAGGCCTCGCTCTTTACCTGTTGCAACTCGCGTCCTCCACCATCCAGGAAACCAGCTCTTCGAAGGAATGCCCGGCATGCAGAGCCTGCTCGGGCACCAGCGATGTGGCGGTCATGCCTGGCTGGGTGTTGATTTCCAGGCAGACCAGTTCGCCATCGGGGCCGGCTGCGTCGTTGTAGCGGAAGTCACACCGCGTCACGCCTCGGCAGCCGATCGCCGCATGGGCGGCTAGGCTTAGCTTTTGCACTTTGTCGTAAATTTTCGGTTGCAGCTGCGCCGGAATAATGTGCGTTGAGCCGCCTTTGGCATATTTGGCGTCGTAGCTGTAGAAGGCCAGGTCGGTGACGATTTCGGTGACGCCCAGCGCCACATCGCCCATCACCGCGCAGGTCAGCTCGCGCCCCGGAATATAGCGCTCGACCATCACGTCCTCGCCCGAATTCCACTCGGCACTGAGCACTTCCTGCGGCGGCCGATTGGCGCCCTGGCGCACGATATGCACGCCAAAGCTCGAGCCATCGGCAATCGGCTTGATCACATAGGGTGGCGCCATCACATGCCCGGCCCCGGCCTCGCTGCGCGGCACGATCACATGGTCGGTCACCGGCACGCCGGCGGCCTTCATCACGATCTTGGCCTGGTGCTTGTCCATGGCCAGCGCCGAGGCCAGCACGCCCGAATGCGTATAGGGAATGGCCAGCAGCTCCAGCACGCCCTGCATCATGCCGCTCTCGCCAAACGGGCCATGCAGCGCATTGAAGGCCACATCGGGCTTGAGCGCGGTCAGCACATTGGCGATATCGCGGCCCACATCGACTTCGGTCACCTTGTAGCCAGCATTGCGCAGTGCCTGCGAACACTCCCGGCCCGAATTGAGCGACACTGGCCGCTCATTGGACCAGCCACCCATCAAAACGGCGACATGCTTGCTCATGGCTGGGTCCTATCATTGGTAACGAGAGAGGCGGCCATCACACCGCCCCCGTGAACACAGCGCCATCAAGGAACTCGCGCACCTCCTGGCCCGGCAGGAAATGGCCCATGCGGCGGATTTCCCAGCTCAGGGAAATGCCCGAATGGGCCCGCACGCGGTTGCGCACGGTCTCGCCCAGCGTCTCGATGTCATGGGCCGTTGCGTCCTCGACATTGAGCAGGAAATTGGCATGCAGCTCGCTCATCTGGGCGCCGCCGACCCGCAGGCCACGGCAGCCCGCCGCGTCGATCAGCTTCCAGCTCGAATGACCATCGGGATTCTTGAAGGTCGAGCCGCCCGTCTTGGCCTTGGTGGGCTGGCTGGCCTCGCGCTTTTCGGTGATTTCGCGCATCCGGTTGAGGATTTCGTCGCGGTCGCCGGCAAAGCCCTGGTACACCGCCGAGGTGAACACCGCGCCGCGCGGCCCGTTGGACTTGCGATAGAGATAGCCCATGTCGGCATTGCTCAGGGTAATGATCTCGCCCTGCCGGGTCACCGCGCGCAGCTCGACCATGCGGTCGCGCGTCTCGGTGCCATAGCAGCCCGCGTTCATATAGAGCGCGCCGCCGATGCCGCCCGGAATGCCGCGATAAAAGGTCAGCCCGTCAATGCCGGCTTCCGCCGCAGCAGTGGCCACCTTGACGTCGGGCAGCGAGGTGCCCACCCGGATCTTGTGATCGTCCAGCACCTCGATCTGGCCAAAGGCCTTGCCCGAGAGGCGGATGACAACGCCATCGATGCCGCCGTCGCGGATCAACAGGTTCGAGCCCAGCCCGATCACCGTCACGCGGATCTCGGCCGGCAAATGCTTGAGGAAATAGGCCAGGTCGGCCTCGTCGGCCGGCGTGAAGAACAATTGCGCCGGCCCGCCGACGCGGAACCAGGTCACTTCGCTCAGCAGCTGGTTGGGGATCAGGCGACCACGCACCTCACCGATCCAACTGGCAAACTGCGGCAGCAGGTCGGGATAGCTCATTTGGGCTCCTCCCCGATCAGCGCGCCCAGCTCGGCCGGCAGCGCCGCCGCCCATTGGGTGATATTGCCCGCGCCCAGGCACACTACATAATCGCCATCGGCGGCACGCTCGGCGATCATCGCGGCGAGATCCTCCGGCCCGGCCAGCACGCGGGCGTCACGATGGCCGCGGGCGCGGATGCGGTTGACCAGCTCTTCATGCGTCACGCCGGCAATCGGCTGCTCACCGGCGGCATAGACCGGCGCCACGATGACCGTGTCGGCATCGTTGAAACAGGCCGAGAAATCGTCGAACAGATCATGGAGGCGGCTGAAGCGGTGCGGCTGCACCACCGCAATCACATCGCGCCGTGTGGACTGCCGCGCCGCCCGCAGCACAGCGGCGATTTCCACCGGGTGATGGCCATAGTCGTCGATGACGGTGATGCCACCGACGACGCCCGTGCGGGTGAAGCGGCGCTTGACGCCAGTAAAACCCTTGAGCCCCTTGCGGATCGCCTCGGCCGGCACATGCAACTGGTCGGCCACGGCAATGGCGGCGGTGGCATTGAGCGCATTGTGCACGCCCGGCATGGGCAGCTCCAGCCCGTCGATGCGCAGCTGCGTCATGCGGATACGGTCGCGGATTTCCACCGAGAAATGGCTGACACCATCGATGGTCTCGAGATCGACCAGACGCACATCGGCCTGCGGATTGCGCCCATAGGTGATGACGCGGCGGTCCTTGATCTCGCCCACCAGCGCCTGCACTTCGGGATGGTCCAGGCACATCACGGCAAAGCCATAGAAGGGCACATTCTCCACGAACTGGTGGAAGGCCTTCTTCACCCCTTCGAAATCGCCATAATGGTCGAGATGCTCGGGGTCGATATTGGTCACCACGGCCACGTCAGCGGGCAGCTTGACGAAGGTGCCGTCGCTCTCGTCGGCCTCAACCACCATCCACTCGCCGCCGCCCAGCCGGGCATTGGTGCCATAGGCATTGATGATGCCGCCGTTGATCACGGTCGGGTCGAGATTGCCCGCGTCCAGCAGCGTCGCCACCAGCGTCGTCGTGGTGGTCTTGCCATGCGTGCCACCAATGGCAATGGCGGTCTTGAAGCGCATGATCTCGGCCAGCATTTCGGCGCGCCGCACGATGGGCAGCGCCTTGGCGCGGGCCGCCACCAACTCGGGATTGTCCTTCTTGATGGCCGAGGACACCACCACCACCTCGGCCTGGCCGAGATTGTCCCCGCTCTGGCCGATGGCCACCTTGATGCCCATGTCGCGCAGGCGCTGCACATTGGGGTTCAGCGAAGCGTCCGAGCCCTGCACCGTATAGCCCTGGTTATGCAGGATTTCAGCGATGCCGCTCATGCCAATGCCACCGATGCCGATGAAATGGACGGGGCCGATATTGCGGGGCATCTTCATAGCGCAGTTTCCATGCTGTTTGGCTCAGGCGAGGCGTTCGGCGGCGTCGGCCAGCTTCTCGACGGCGCGAGGCTGGCCCAATGCGCGCGCCGCAGCGGCTGCCTTGGGCAGAATTGCCGGATCGGTTAACAGGTTCGTGAGCCGAGTGCCAAGCGATTGCGGTGAAAGCGTGGCCTGCTCGGCCACCCAGCCGCCCCCGGCCGTCTCCATCACCAGCGCATTGTTCTTCTGGTCGGCATCGATGGCGCCCGGCAGCGGCACCAGAATAGCGGGCCGTCCCAGCACGGTCAGCTCGGCAATGGTCGAGGCGCCCGACCGGCTGATCACCAGATGGGCCTGGGCAATGCGCTCGGGCAGATCGGCCACAAAGGTCGCCAGTTCGACATTGATCTTGGCCTGGCGATAGATTTCGGCAACGCTCTGCAGATCATCGGCACGGCACTGCTGCAACACCTGCAGCCGGCTGCGGATGGCCTCGGGCAGCAGCGTAACGGCCGGCGGCACGATTTCCGACAGTGCCTTGGCGCCCTGGCTGCCGCCAAACACCACCAGCCGGATCGGGCCGTCGCCATCGAGCTTGGGATAGGCCACACCCGAGGCGAGCCGCACCCGGTCGCGCACCGGATTGCCGGTCAGCACCTGCTCGACGCGCTTGCTGTCGGCAAATTTGGTGTTGGCAAAGCTCAGCGCCAAGAGGTCCGCAAAGGCGCACAGCGCCCGGTTGGCCCGACCCATCACCGCATTCTGCTCGTGCAATATCCCTGGAATACCCAGGAGGTTTGCGGCCAGGAACGGCGGAAAGGTCGGATAGCCACCAAAGGCGATCACGCAGTCGGGCCGGTTGCGCGCCAGCTTGTAGAAGGCCACGGCCACGCCGCGCAGAATGGTCAGCCCGCCGGCGACGAACTTGATCGGATTGCGCAGATTGGGCGTCGCCGACGGCACGATATGCACCGCCTTGGCCGGGAAATCCCCGCCATAGCTTTCCACGCGATGGTCGGTCATCAGCTCGACATGGTGGCCGCGCCGCACCAGTTCCTGCGCAAGGGCCATCGCCGGAAACAGATGACCGCCCGTGCCGCCGGCCAGAAGGGTGAACTTGCTCATTCTGCCGGCGCCAGCGGCGCAATGGCGCTCTTGTAGCTCGGCAGGCCCGTGGCCAGCCGCTCTTCCGGCTTGATGCGGGTGAAGGCCAGCATCAGCCCCATGCCGAAGGCCACCGCGATCATCGAGGTGCCGCCATAGGACACGAACGGCAGCGTCATGCCCTTGGGCGGAATGAGGTTGAGGTTCACCGCCAGATTAATGCCCGACTGCATGGCGAACTGGATCGCCAGCGTCGAGGCGGCCAGGCGGGCAAACAGGCTCGACTGCCGCTGCGCCCCGATCATGGCGCGGATGACGATAAAGGCAATCAGCGCCACCAGCACCATGCAGAACAGAATGCCGAATTCGCCGGCAGCGGCCGAGAACACATAGTCGGCATGGGCGTCGGGAATGAGCTTTTTGGCGATCGATTCACCTGGGCCGCGGCCGAACCAGCCGCCTTCGAGCAGCGACTGCAGCGCGCGGTCGATCTGATAGGTATTGCCGCCCCCGTCGGGGTTGAGGAAAGTATCGATGCGCCGCGACACATGCGGAAAGAACATATAGGCGCCAAACAGCAGCGCCCCGGCGGCCCCGGCCATGCCGAAGATGATGAACCAGGAAATCCCCGACAGGAACAGCAGCGTCGCCCAGGTGCCGGTCACCAGCGCCGTCTGCCCGATATCGGGCTGCAGCAGCAGGCCGGCTACGATCACCAGCATGATGCCCGTGGCCAGGATCTTGCCCGGCACATTGCGGTGGATCATCGATTCCGAGAACAGCCAGGCGCTGAGCACGGCAAAGGCCGGCTTGACGAATTCGGAGGGCTGCACCGACTGGCCGGCGAACGATACCCAACGGCGGGCGCCCTTGACCTCGGTGCCAAACTTCAGCGTGGCCCACAGCAGCGCAACGCTGACCACGAGCGTCACCAGCGTGGCAATGCGCGCCTGGCGATGGTTGAGCAGCGAGGTCACCAGCATCACCGGCAGCGCCAGGGCGCAGAACATGGCGTGGCGGATCACGAAATACCATTCGTTCAGCCCGATGCGCTCGGCCACCGGCGGGCTGGCGGCAAAGCTCAGCACCATGCCGCAGGTCATCAGCAGGATCAGCGCGCCCAGCAGCTCCCGGTCAATCGACCACCACCACTCCGCCAGGGGCGTTTTATCGGCACGGGAGAACATCATGGCAAAGCCGGGCTACTGGATACAAACTGCTGTAAATTGTAACAGGCCGTTGGTTACCGATTTGCCAATTGCTTTTGCGTTTTGCGAAAAGTGAGGATGGGCAACCCAGTTGCCCATCGCATCAGCGCAGCTTGAGGCTCGACAGGCCGATCAGCGCCAGCACGAAGCTGATGATCCAGAAGCGGATCACTACCTGGCTCTCGGTCCAGCCGAGATGCTCGAAATGGTGGTGGATCGGCGCCATGCGGAACACGCGCTTGCCGGTGAGCTTGAAGGACGCCACCTGGACGATCACCGAGACGGTTTCCAGCACGAAGAGGCCGCCGATGATGGCCAGCACGATTTCGTGCTTGGTGGCCACAGCGATGGTGCCCAGCGCGCCGCCCAGGGCGAGCGAGCCGGTGTCGCCCATAAAGATCTGCGCCGGCGGCGCGTTGAACCACAAAAAGCCCAGTCCCGCTCCGATCAGCGCGCCGCAAACCACCGCCAATTCGCCCGTGCCGGGCACATAGTTGAGCAGCAGATAGTCCGAGAAATTGACACTACCGACGAGGTACGCGATCAGCGCAAAGCACGCCGCCGCAACCATCACCGGCACAATGGCCAGGCCATCGAGGCCATCGGTGAGATTGACCGAATTGCCCGCGGCCATCACCACGAAGCCGCCGAACAGGATGTAGAAATAGCCCAGGTTGAAGGCCAGGTCCTTGACGAACGGGAACAGCATCGCATTGCTGTGCGGCCCGGCATTGAGCTGGGAAATCGCATAGGCGGCGACGGCCCCGATCAGCGCTTCGAGCAGCAGCCGCTGCTTGCTGCCAAAGCCCTTGTGGCTCATGCGCTTGACCTTGAGATAGTCGTCGTAAAAGCCGATGGCGCCAAAGCCCACCGTCACGAACAGCACCACCCAGACATAGCCATTGCTCAGATTGGCCCAGATCAGCGTCGAAAACACCGCGCCCGACAGGATCATCAGCCCGCCCATGGTGGGCGTGCCCTTCTTGGTCAGCAGGTGCCCCGCCGGACCGTCCTCACGGATCGGCTGGCCCTTGCCCTGCTTGAGGCGCAGCAGCGCAATCATGCCGGGGCCGAACAGGAACACGAAGAACAGCGCCGTGATCACCGCACCCGCCGTGCGGAAGGTGATATAGCGGAAAACGTTGAGCGCCGTCAGCGCGTCGCCCAACTGGCTGAGAAAATACAACATGGATAGGCGTGTCCTCGTTGGCTGGGGTCAGTTGCTGCCGAACTGCCCGCGGATCGTCTCGATCAGTCCTGCCAGCCCCACGCCGTTGGACCCTTTGACCATAACTGCGTCGCCATAGGCAAGGTCATTGCGCACGATCTCCGCCATCTCGCGCGCCGTGCCGGCATGGGCCGCCACCTGCCCCGCGCCCAGCGCCGCGGCCAGCGCCGCCATGGCCGGACCAACGAGATAAACCCGATCTGCCCCCGAAGCGCGCACCGCGTCGGCAAGGCTGGCATGCAGTTCGGCCGACTGTGGCCCCAGCTCGAGCATATCGCCCAGCACCACCATCTTGCGTCCGCCCGGCGCCACCTGCGCAGCAAACACCGCCAGCGCCGCCGTCATCGAGGCGGTATTGGCATTATAGCTTTCATCGATCAGCAAAAGGGGCTTGTCCTTAGGCCCCAGCAGCAATCGCTGCCCCCGCCCGGCCTGCGCGCCAAAGCCCGCCAGCGCCTGCAGCGCCACCGCGCGCTCGACCCCGGCAATATGGGCAACCGCCAGCGCCGCCGTGGCATTGGCCAGCATGTGCCGGCCCGGCACATTGAGCGCCAGGTCGAACCGCGCCGTGCCATGGCTGATGGTGGCGCGCGCCGTTTCGGCATCGCCGGTGATCGCACTGATGTGCCAGTCCGCCCCGGCGCTTTCGCCATAGGTGACAATATGAGCCACGCCCGCCGCCCGGGCTGCGTCGCGCAGCAGCTCGATCTGGCCGTGATCGGCATTGAGCACCGCCGTGCCGCCTGGCAGCAGGCCCTCGAAGATTTCCGCCTTGGCCCGGGCAATGCCCTCAAGACTGCCAAAGGCCTCGAAATGCGCTGGCGCAACGGTGGTGATGACGGCGATCTGCGGCCGCACCAATTGGCTGAGCGGCCGGATTTCGTCGGGCGCACTCATGCCCATTTCGAACACGCCGAACTCGGCCGCCTGCGGCAGCCGCGCCAGCATCAGCGGCACGCCCCAGTGATTGTTGAAGCTCTTGATCGAGGCATGGGTCGGCCCGGCCGCTTCCAGCACCACGCGGATGGCTTCCTTGGTGGTGGTCTTGCCCACGCTGCCGGTGACGCCAACTACAATGGCGCCGCTGCGCGCCCGCGCTGCCCTGGCCAGGTCGCGCAGGCCACCCAACGCGTCCTCGACCACGATGCGCCCCGGCCCTTCGCCCCGGCTCACCAAAGCCGCCGCCGCGCCATTGGCCAGCGCCGTGTCAACAAAATCATGCCCGTCGAAGCGGTCGCCCTTGATGGCGACAAACAGCGCATCGGGACCGAGCTCGCGCGAATCGATGGACACCGAATTGATCGGCAGCGCCGGATCAAGATCGCTCGTGCCGCCGGTCGCGGCCAGGATTTCGGCAAGGGTATAGAGGGGCTTGGTCATCAGACGTCTCTGCCTGCGCGATGCAGCACCGCCCCCGCGATGGGGGCAGCCGGGATAGGGTGACGTTCGGGTACAATATCCTGCACGCGCCGGCCACCCTCTTCATCCCGTCCCGCACGCGGGAGGGCGTCAGACCAGGTGCGCCAAACGCTCAAGCGACTATCCCTTGATGGCCTCCAGCACGACCTCATGGTCGCTGAAGTGCTGCTTGGTGGTCCCGATGATCTGGTAGTTCTCGTGGCCCTTGCCGGCCACCAGCAGAACATCACCCTTCTGCAGCGATTTTATGGCCGTGCGAATGGCCTCGCCGCGGTCGCCGATCTCCTTGGCGCCCTTGGCTTCCGCCAGGATCGCCGCGCGAATGCTCGCCGGATCCTCGGTGCGGGGGTTGTCGTCGGTCACGATGACATCGTCGGCCATGCGCTTGGCCACCGCGCCCATCATCGGGCGCTTGGCCTTGTCGCGGTCGCCACCGGCGCCGAACACCACCCGCAGCTTGTTCTTGGCATAGGGACGCAGCGAGGCCAGCGCCGATTCCAGCGCGCCCGGCTTGTGCGAATAGTCCACGAAAATGGCCGCGCCATTATGCTCGCCCACCAGCTCCAGCCGCCCCTTGGCGCCCTTGAGCTCGCTGAGGGCCGGGATGGCCACCGACTTGTCGACACCCGTCGACATGGCCAGCGCCGCCGCGATGATGGCATTGGACACCTGGAATTCGCCGGTCAGCGGCAGATGGAAGCTCATCTTCTCGCCCACATGGCGCACCACCACGCGCTGCCCATAGCCCTCCGGCTCGATCGAGAGCACTTCGATATAGGCACCCTCGCGGCCCACCGTCAGCAGCGTCGCGCCGGCGCTGAGCGCGGCGAACATGAAGGGCTCGTATTCGGGGTCATCGACATTGACCACCGCCGGACCGCTGTCGACCAGCAGGTCCGTGAACAGCCTCAGCTTGGCATTGCGGTATTCGTCCATGTCGGCGTGATAGTCGAGATGGTCGTGGCTGAGATTGGTGAAGGCCACCGCTTCAAAATGGATGCCGTCGAGGCGCCGCTGGTCGAGGCCATGGCTGGAGGCTTCCAGCGCCACATGGTCGATGCCCTGCGCCTTGAGCGCCCGCATCGACTGGTGCAACGTGCGCGAATCCGGGGTGGTCAGGCTCCCTTCGATCAGCCGGTTCGCCGTCTCCACGCCCAGCGTGCCGATGCTGGCGCCCGGAATGCCGGCATAGGTCCAGATCTGGCGCACAAACGATGCCACCGAGGTCTTGCCGCTGGTGCCGGTCACCGCCACGGTGATTTCCGGTTGCGGTTCATAGACGCGCGAGGCGGCCCGGGCATAGGCGGCCCGCACATCCTTGACGATCACCACCGGCACGCCCGGATCACCCACCGGAGCGGTGTCGCTGATAATGGCCAGAGCGCCGCGGCGCACCGCATCGGCGACAAACTGGTTGCCATGGGCGTTGGCGCCCGGCAGCGCGAAAAAGATATCGCCCGGCTCGATGCGGCGGCTGTCCGAATTCAGACCGAAGACCGCGCCCAGGCCCTTCTTGGGGCGGGCGCCGGAACCTTCAAGCAGTTGGGTTACGCTGAGGGACAAAGGGTCAAATCCTTCTGGATCAGTTGAAGTGCGAGCCGACGGGGCCGCCCTGCAGGGCAGGCGGGACTAGGCTTTCGTCAAGAAGCGGCGAAAAGTCTGGCGCAATGCCGAGCATCGGCGCGACGCGCTGCACGATGCGGCCCGTCACCGTGCCGGCATTCCAGCCTGCAGTGGTTCCGGACTGAGGATTTTCCGCCTTGGGTTCATCAACCATGATGACCATAGCATAGCGGGGATTTTCGAGCGGAAAAGCCGACCCGAAAAAGTTCGTGACCTTGTTGGACGAATAGCGGCCGTCCACGACCTTTTCGGCCGTGCCGGTCTTGCCGCCAACCCGAAAGCCGAGCGCCAACTTGTTCATCTGCGAACCCGAACCGCCCGCGCCAATGGCATTGAGGCGCATCAGGTAGCGGATGGCTTCACTGGTCTCTGGCTGGATAACGCGACGGTATAGCGGCTCGGCCTCCGCGACACTGCGCTTGTAGAGCGTGGGCGGAACATAATTGCCGCCGTTCACGAACGCCGCATAGGCCGTCAGCATGTGCAGCGGCGAGACCGACAGGCCGTGCCCGAACGACGCGGTGGCGGCACCAACATCGGAGAACGACTTTGGCACGGTCGGCAGCCGCATTTCCGGCAGCTCGAAAGGCACCCGGGCATCAAAGCCCACGCGGCTCAGGAAGGCGCGGAAATTATCCTTGCCCATGGCCTGCATCACATGGATCGTTCCGACGTTTGACGAGTATTTATAGACCTCTGGCAGCTTGAGGATACGATGCTTGCCATGGAAGTCTTCGATGGTGAAGCGCCCGAACCGAACGCCGAACCGGGCATCAAACTCATCGGTCAGCTTGACCGCACCACTGTCGATCGCGCCCGCCATCGTCACCGTCTTGAAGATCGAGCCGGGTTCGAAAATGCCCGCCGTGATGCGGTTGAAACTGTCCTTGACCAGCGCCGTCGCCGGCTCATTGGGGTTGAAGTCTGGGACGGAGGCCAGCGCGATGATCTCGCCGGTATGGATGTCCATCATCACGCCGGCCGCCGCGATGGCCTGATAGCGGGTCATCGCATCCACCAGCTGTTCGTGCATCACATGCTGCACGCGCATGTCCACGCTCAGCTCCACCGGCGCCAGCGCATTGCCACGCGCCAGGCCCAGGTCCTGCAGCAGGGCGATGTCCTCGCTGTCCATATGCTTTTCAATGCCGGCAATGCCGCGGTTGTCGATATTGGTCGAGCCCAGAATATGGCTGGCCTCGGTCATGCCCGGATAGAAGCGCTTGGATTCGGTGATGAAGTCGATGCCGGGAATGCCCAGCCGCATCACCTTCTCTTCAATGCTCGGCGACAGCTCGCGCTGCACCCACACAAAGCCCTGGTCGCCGCTGAGCCGCTCGCGCAGCCAGCTTTCGCTGAGATTGGGCAGCACGGTGCGCAGCTTGCGCACGGCCTCTTCGACATCGATGATGCGGCGCGGCTCGGCATAGAGCGAGGGCACGCGGATATCGACCGCCATTTCCAGCCCGTTGCGGTCCAGGATCGGCGGCCGCGTCGCGGTGATCACGTCGCGCGCCTGGCCTTCGATGGCGGAATCGGTCTCGGTCAGGCCCAGCTGCACCAGCCGCGCGCCCACCAGGCTAAAGCCGAGCAGGATCGCCAGCACCATCCAGCGGATACGGGCCTGGGTAAGATTGCCGCGCACCTTGCGCGCGCCGTCGAGCGCAATGGTGGCACTGAGCTGTTCTGCGGTCATCGCCATTACTCGATCCCCTCCAGGCTCAATATTGCGTCAATCGGATCAACGCCCGCTTCCAGCGACTGGAACAGCGAATCCATGGCCGCCGAATTGGGCTTGGCCGGCCGCATCGGCAGGTCAGCCAGGCTGCCGAACTGCTCCTGGCGCACCGGCTCGATGGCCAGCGCCAGCTGATGCCGCTTGACGATGGGCTCGATATGGCCGGGCTGGTTGAGCACCGCCTCATCGGCCTTGAGCAGCGAGATCTGCCCCTCCTGCTCATCGATCTGGGCAATCAGCGCCGTGCGCTGGCTGGCCGTGTTCTCGATGGAGAACTTGAGCGTATAGACGCCCGCCAGCATCACGATGGCACTGAAGATCAGGATGATGTTGAGATTGCGGATCATGATGCGTCCCGGATTCTGGGAACGCTGAGCCCCTCGGCGCTGACCGGGCGGGCGGGCGCGTCAGAGCGATGCGCCGCCCGCAGAATGGCCGAACGCGCCCGCGGATTGCGCGCCACTTCGCTGTCGCCGGCCTTGCGGGCCTTGGCCACATCCACCCAGCGGCGGGCTTCGCCCACCACCTGCGGCAGGTGACGCGACTGCGCCGGGCCGCCCTTGTCGGGGTCAAAGAAGCGTTTGACGATGCGGTCTTCCAGCGAATGGAATGCCACCACCGCCAGCGTGCCGCCTTCGCCCAGCAGGCGCTCGGCTGCGAACAGCGCTTCCACCAGCTGGTCGAACTCGGCATTGACGGCAATGCGCAGCGCCTGGAACGAGCGCGTCGCCGGATGCGCATCGCCCGGCTTGCGGCCGATGGCCTTTTCGATGATGCGGGCCAGCTCGATCGTCGTGGCAATCGGCGCGGTCTCGCGCGCCGCCACGATGAACTGGGCAATGCGGCGCGATTTACGTTCTTCGCCAAAGGCATAGAGCAGATTGGCCAGCTGCTCGGCCTCCAGCCCATTGACCAGATCGGCGGCGCTTTCGCCCTTCCCGCTCATGCGCATATCGAGCGGTCCCTCGCGCATGAAGGAAAAGCCGCGCTCGGCCTGGTCGAGCTGCATGGACGACACGCCGATATCGAGCACCACGCCATCGATCGGCCCAAGCGGGGCCGCCAGCGTGTCGAGTTCGGAGAACGTGCTGGGCACAAAGGTGAAGCGGCCGTCGAATTCGGCGCTCAGCGCATCGGCAAAGGGTTTCACGCTCGGGTCGCGGTCAATGGCCACCACCATGGCCCCGGCCTCCAGCAGGGCCCGCGAATAGCCGCCAGCGCCGAATGTGCCGTCGACGATCCGCTTGCCGACCAGGGGCGACAGCGCCGCGATCACCTCATCGATCAGGACGGGGACATGCGGGCCGGCGTCGGGGCTGGTTTCGGGCATGGAACGCTTGCCCATTACATTGACTACTCCACTGCCGGCGCATGCTGCCGGTTAAACGCATCGTGGCAATCTGCCTCATGACGCTTAAGATTCTGTTTCCCATGGTGGTTTGCACAGCCCGATTTCCACTGGCGCCGCAGCTTTGCGAGTGCGCCTGAGCGCCCTGTGCGGGGGCGTGATGCGGGCTGGAAAGGTAAACGCCAGTTGACCTGTAAGCCGGGTTCTGTAGGGCCCGCGCCTTGCGGCGTGGACGTGGCGGCCATTCATCTGCGACGCCTGTTACCAGACGCCTCGTGCAACCAACCCGGATGATCTGGCCTCAAAACCGGCTGGAACCGAAGTTCCGCGTCATCCCTATTTGGTCTTGCTCCCGGTGGGGTTTACCGTGCGATCTCCATTGCTGGACACCCGGTGCGCTCTTACCGCACCCTTTCACCCTTACCCCGGCATGCCGGGGCGGTTTACTTTCTGTGGCACTTTCCCTGGGGTCGCCCCCGCCGGGCGTTATCCGGCACCGTGTTTCGATGGAGCCCGGACTTTCCTCCAGCAGCAGGTTACCCCACTGCCAGCGGCCACCCGGTCAACTGGCTGGCGTGGTGTAGAGAGGTATGTGGTGCGCCGTCAAGCGCCGGTCAGCAGCGGCTGCGCCACCGGCTTGGTCAGGGCCTGATAGGCCAGGTTGATCGACTTCATGCGCGCCGTGGCCACATCGATCAATTCTTCCGGCACGCCGCGGGCAATCAGCCGGTCCGGATGGTGCTCGGCCACCAAGAGGCGATAGACCCGCTTGACCTCATGCTCGGAGGCATCGGGCGACAGGCCCAGCACGGCATAGGGATCAACGCCGGCTTCCAGCCGCACATGGTGGCTGGCCATCTGCTCGAAGCGCACATCGTCAAAGCCAAAGATGTCGCTCACCGATTTGAGGTAGTCGAGCTCGGCCTCATGCACCATGCCGTCGGCTGTGGCGATGAAGAACAGGCTGTCCAGCACATGCTCGAGCGTCTCCGGGCTCGAGACGAAAAACCGCGCCACCTTGCGGGCATAGGCGTCGTAGCCGGCCACATCCTGCTTGGCCAGGTTGAACACCCGCACAACCTGGTCCTCATGGCCGGCGGCGATCTCCACCGTGGCGCGGAAGGCGCGCTCTTCGGATGCCGTCACCACGCCATCGGCCACCGCCATCTTGGCGGCAAGCGCAATCAGCGCCAGCGTGAACGCAGCGTCGCGGCCGCCGGGCAGCCAATTGTCGGGGTCCAGGGCGTTGACCAGCGAACCGGCAAGGCCTGTACGATGGCTGAACGAGCCGACGAAGTCGGACAGTTTCTGCCACATATCCATGTTCTCTTCAGGCTTGCGCATGCGTGGGGCCTCCGCAGCGCCTCTCAGGTCATCGCCCGGACTCAAACCACCCGCGCAATCAGCGGCCGCACGATAGACGCTGTTGTCGCCCCGGTCCAGCGCCGCGCCTCACACCTGCCCTGCGTTACTGGAAACCCCAGAAGCCCTGCGGCTCGGCGGGGCCGATCAGCCGGTCGCCATTGCGATTGGGCCCCTGGTCGAGGAAAAAGCCATCAGCATCATACTCGGCCGGCAGCGGCTTGGCCTGCTGGGCCTTGCCCTGCCGCTTGGCCAGGAACTCCGCGAGCGGACCGGTTTCCCAGTCATTCAAATCCTCGGCGGTCAGCTCGGCGGGCGGCAGCACCACCGGCTCCACTACCGTCTGCGTCGGCGTGGCAGCGGCCACCGGGCGCGGCCGCATCGACAGCGGCATGGGCATGGGCGCCGCCTGCTGCGGCCCGATCGAGCCGACCACCACCGGATCGCTCGCTGCGGCCGGCGGAGTCGTGACGGGCGCCGGTGCGACCGCGACCGGCTGCACAGGCACGGCGGCAGGCGCTGGCGCGCTGGTCACGGCCGGCTGGGGCGCCGTGCTGCCATCGGTAATATAGCTGGGCAGCTTGCGACCCGAATTGAGATAGGTGCTGACCACATCGCCATTGGCAGCAGCTGGCTGGCTTGGCTTTGCGGCCGCCTGGGCAGCGGGCGCGACAGGCGTCGCCGCCGGGGCAGCCACAGCCGGCTTGGCAACGGCAGCCGGGGCCACCGCAGCCACCTCGGTGGCAGCCGGACGCTGGCTCAGCGGCGCCGGCATCGGTGCAGTCTTGCTAGCGGGAACAGTGGCGGGCGCATCGACCATGGCCACCTGCGCCGGACGCGCAGTGCCGCCCATCAGCTGGCTCGACACCAGGTCGGCAGTGGGAATGGCAACCACGATCAGGGCTCCGGCCCAGGCCAGGCCATTGGTGACGCGGCGATCGATTTTCATGGCATTGGTCCCGTCTCGTTTGGCCGCTGCCGGCCCGCAAGGGTGGCAATCAGCCCGCTTTTCGTGGCCACAATGTGAAATCGGGGCGCTATGGCAGCCTGGACGCACCGGGCTGAACCCAGGCTGAACGACGCCCAAGAGGCCGCCGCCCGTCATGGGCCGCGGCCTGATGGCACCAGATCATGGTGAACGCAAGGTTAATTGCCCGCCGGCGCGATCACAAAGTGATCCCGTCCCGGCCCTGGCCAAGCCACACCCCGCCGCGACCGACCGCCTCAAACAGCCGGGCGACGGCCCAGGATGCGCGCCAGCGCCAGGGCCAGCGGCGAGCGGTTATGCGTATAGATGTGGAACTCGGTCACGCCCTCGTCGAGCAGTTCTGTCACCTGCTCGGCGGCAACGGCCGACGCCACCAGCGCATGGGTTTCCGGCTCCTCGTCGAGGCCCTCGAAACGCTCGGCCAGCCAGGCCGGGATCGAGGTGCCGCAGCGCGCGGCAAAGCTCGAAATCTGCTTGAAACTATGGACCGGCTGGATGCCCGGCACGATCGGCGCCGTGATCCCGGCCGCCCGCGCCCGCTCCAGATAGCGCAGATAGTCGCCATTGGAGAAGAACATCTGGGTGATGGCCCGGTTGGCGCCGGCATCGATCTTGCGCTTGAGATTGTCCATCTCGGTGGACCAGTCCGGGCTCTGCGGATGCTTTTCCGGATAGGCCGCCACGGAAATGTCGAAGTCGCCGATGCGGCGCAGGCCACCCACCAGGTCCGCGGCATTCTGATAGCCCTCGGGATGGGGCGTGAACGGCTGGCCCACGCCCTCCGGCGGATCGCCGCGCAGCGCCACGATGCGGTTGATCCCCGCCGCCTGATAGCCGCGCACCACCGCATCGACCTCGGCGCGGCTGGCGCCAACGCAGGTCAGATGCGCTGCCGCATCCACGCCCGTATCGGCCTTGATCGAGCTGACCATGCGCAGCGTGCGCTCGCGGGTCGTGCCGCCCGCGCCATAGGTCACCGAGACAAAGCGGGGCTTGAGCGGCGCCAGCTTGTGCACCGTGTCCCAGAATTTTTCTTCCATCGCATCGGTCTTGGGCGGGAAGAACTCGAAGGAAATCTCCAGGGCTGGCCGCTGGTCTGCGGTCTGCCGGCTGGCGCGTGCATTGTCATCAATCATGTCGGTTTCCGTTCAAGTCTTGTCGCTCAGGCGCCACAGGCACACCGTCAGGCCGCGCTGGCCGGACTGGCTGGGGAAGGATTGCATCGCATCCACCACCAGCCCCGCCGCCGCCGCCCACCGGCTCATCTGCTCGGGCGACAGGCCCAGCCGGCGGTGGGCATGTTCGCTGCGCAGGAATTCGAGGTCATGCGGCGCAAAATCGACGATGATCATCTCGCCGCCCGGCTTGAGCAGGCGGCGCGCCTGCGCCAGCATGCGGCCCGGATCATCGAAATAATGCAGCACCTGGTGGATCACCACCACATCGGCTGGGCCAACCGCCACATCGAGGTCGCCGATATCGCCCATGCGCACCTGGCCATGGGTGATGCCCGCGCCCGACAGGCGCGACCGCGCCACGGTCAGCATCTCGCGGCTGGAATCGAGCCCGATGCCGCGCTTGTAGGAATCGGCCAGCACTTCGAGCATGCGCCCGGTGCCGGTGCCCAGATCCACCAGTGTCTCGACGCGCCGCCCGCCCAGCGCCGCCACCACGGCAGCCTCCACGGCCTCTTCGGGCACCTGCAGCGTCTTGAGCAGATCCCAGCTGCTGGCGACCTTGGCGAAATATTCGGTGGCCTGGGCGGTATGGCTGGCCCGAACAGCCGCCTGCCGCTCGATATCGCGGCGACGTTCCACGTCCTCAGGGTCGAGATGGCCGATCAGCCATTGCGCCAGTTCGGCGCCGTCGCCATCCAGCGTCAGGCTGTAATAGGCCCAGGCGCCCTCGGCATTGCGCTGCACCAGCCCGGCGTCGGCCAACAGCTTGAGGTGGCGCGACACGCGCGGCTGGCTCTGCTTGAGGATTTCGGTGAGGTCCTTGACGGAATGCGCGCCATCGGCGAGCAAGGCCAACAGGCGCACCCGGGTGCCTTCACCCGCCGCCTTGAGCACACTCACCAATTCCGCCAGCTCAGCCACTGCAACCTCGAACTAGATATAAAGATGTCTTTATATCCGGATTGCGGCGCGGGTCTAGGGGGAAGTTGCAGTCCGGCCCACAAAGCACACAACCCGCCCCTGCGGCAGCGGGGCGGGTCGTGCGCATTGCAGAAGCAGAACTCAGGCCGAGGCGGCCTCGCGGGCTTCGCTGACGGCGCGCTTGCGGAATTCATGGGCGCGCCAGAGATCGAAAATTCCCTGCGCCTCGTCGCGCTCGAGAGCGTCGAATCGTGTGGTCACCATGCGCCTGTCGGCTTCGCCGGGCAGGTCGCGCCAGGGCAGCGTAGCAAACATGGCCTCAAATAGGTCCGGCGTCAGGCCGGCGGCGCGCAGCGCCACGGTGACGGCAACATAGTCCTGGCTGGCCAGCCACTTGACCACCACCTCGGGCTTGACCCGCAGCAGCACCGTCATGGCGGCCGCACAATGGTGGCCATAGCCGAAGCGGGCGAACCGGGCCAGCGCCCGCGTATCGAGCTGCTTGCGGTCGCTCAGCCCCTTGACCTGATTATAGGCCACTTTCCATTCATCGGCCGAGAAGCCGGCGCGGTTGCGCATACGGTTATACACCACCGCATTGACCTTGCCGGCGGCCACCGGGTCAAAGCCGCGATCCATCTCGCCCAGCGTTTCGAGCACCTTGCTGGCCACGCCGTCGATTTCCTTGCGCAGCGAGGCCCAGTCGATACCGGGCCGGCTGCGCAGATCGGCGGCGATCTCGCGGTCATTGGCGGCGCGGGCCACCAGCTTTTCCAGGATTGCCGTGTCGATGGTCGCCCCGGCATTGCGTACCAGCCGCACCACCGAGGCGCTTTGGCCGTGCTCGACAATGGCGTCGCCGACGCGGTCGCCCACCTGCGCACGCCCGGCAATCGCCTCGCGATGCGCCTCGGTCTGCTTGGTGATGATGTCGATCAAATCGTCGTCCGACAGCACATTGGAGAATTCCAGCAGCGGCCGCGCCACCTCGATGTCGTCATTGGCCAGCTTGAGCACCACCGTGCCCGGCGCACGATCGAGCGGCGCCAAGAGCCGCGCCACATGCGCCCGCGCTTCCACTTCGACGAATTCGGCGAGCTGGCACAGCACCTCGTCATATTGGGCCACCTGCTCGTCGTCGCAGCGGTCCGAAACATAGCTGAACAGCTCCGCCATATTGCGGAACAGATGCTCGCGCTCACTCAGATTGTCGTCGCCATTGAGCACGCGGAAGCTGGAAAAGGCCCGCTGTCCTTGGTCAAGCTCGCTCATCGTCATACTCCTGGCGCGTGGATACACTGGGCCGCAACCATGGAGCGCCAGAGTCTTGCGGGTTCTGAAGGATGCGGCCGGCATTTGCTTCAAATTGTGCCGGTCCCCGGAAGACAGGCCCAAAACGCCACGGCCCCGGCGGATTGCTCCACCGGGGCCGTTGAATATGTGAGCGAGAAGCCGATCAGCGCAGGTCGAAGCGATCCGCGTTCATCACCTTGACCCAGGCCGCCACGAAGTCGCGCACGAACTTTTCGCCCGCATCGGACTGGCCATAGACTTCGGCCAGCGCCCGCAGCTGCGAATGCGAGCCGAAGATCAGGTCAGCGCGGGTGGCCGTCCACTTCACCTCGCCGGTCTTGCGGTCACGACCCTGGTAGATCTCGTGCGAACCATCCGCCGGAACCCACTGCGTGCCCATGTCGAGCAGATTGACGAAGAAGTCATTGCTCAGCGTTTCCGCCCGGTTGGTGAACACGCCATGCGCCGGCTGCCCGGCCTTGAGCACGCGCAGCCCGCCCACCAGCACCGTCATTTCCGGCGCCGTCAGGCCCAGCAGCTGTGCCTTGTCGACCAGGGCTTCCTCGGCCGACATGCGCTGGCGGCCATTGCTGTAGTTGCGGAAGCCATCGGCCTTGGGCTCGAGCGGCGCGAAGGACGCCACATCGGTCTGCTCGGCCAGCGCATCCATGCGGCCGGGCGTGAACGGCACCGAGACTGCCGTACCGGCATCCGCCGCGGCCTTTTCAACGCCGACGCTACCGGCCAGCACGATCAGGTCAGCCAGCGAAATCCGCTTGCCACCGGCCTGGGCCGCATTGAACTCGGCCTGGATGGTTTCCAGCACCGACAAGACGCGCGCCAGCTGTTCGGGCTGATTGGCGGCCCAGTCCTTCTGCGGCGCCAGGCGAATGCGGGCGCCATTGGCGCCGCCACGCATATCCGAGCCGCGATAGGTCGAGGCCGAGGCCCAGGCCGTGCTCACCAGTTCGGACACCGAAAGCCCGCTGGCGAGGAGCTTCGCCTTGAGCGCGTCCACATCGCCCGCGTCGACCAGCGGATGATCCACCGCCGGAATCGGATCCTGCCAGATCAGGTCTTCGGCCGGCACTTCGGGGCCCAGGTAGCGCACCTTGGGGCCCATGTCGCGATGGGTCAGCTTGAACCAGGCGCGGGCAAAGGCATCGGCAAACTGGTCCGGATGCTCGAAGAACCGGCGCGAGATCTTCTCATAGGCCGGGTCAAAACGCAGGGCCAGGTCAGAGGTCAGCATCGAGGGGGCATGGCGCTTGGTCGCATCATGCGCATCGGGCACCGTATTGGCGCCCATGCCATGCTTGGGCGTCCACTGATGCGCACCGGCCGGGCTCTTGGTCAGCTCCCACTCATAGCCGAACAGGTTCCAGAAGAAATTATTGCTCCACTGCGTCGGGGTCGAGGTCCAGGTCACTTCCAGCCCGCTGCCGATGGTGTCGCCACCCTTGCCGCTGCCAAAGCTGCTGGCCCAGCCCAGGCCCTGCTGCTCGATGCCGGCCGCTTCCGGCTCAGCCCCGACCAGCGCCGCATCGCCCGCACCATGGGTCTTGCCGAAGGTGTGGCCGCCAGCGATCAGCGCCACGGTTTCCTCGTCATTCATGGCCATGCGCGCAAAGGTGTCGCGGATGTCGCGGGCCGAGGCCAGCGGATCGGGATTGCCATTGGGGCCTTCGGGATTGACGTAGATCAGGCCCATCTGCACGGCCGCCAGCGGGTCTTCCAGGTCACGCTCGCCGCTATAGCGCTCGTCGGCCAGCCACTTGCCCTCGGGGCCCCAGTAGATGTCCTGCTCGGGTTCCCACACATCGGCGCGGCCGCCGGCAAAGCCGAACGGCTTGAAGCCCATGGTTTCCAGCGCCACATTGCCGGTCAGGATCATCAGATCCGCCCAGGAAATGGCATTGCCGTATTTCTGCTTGATCGGCCACAGCAGGCGCCGTGCCTTGTCCAGGTTCACATTGTCCGGCCAGGAATTGAGCGGCGCAAAGCGCTGCTGCCCGGCCCCGGCGCCGCCTCGGCCATCACCGGTGCGATAGGTGCCGGCGCTATGCCAGGCCATGCGGATGAACAGCGGACCATAGTGCCCGAAGTCAGCCGGCCACCAATCCTGGCTGTCGGTCATCAGCGCGGCCAGATCAGCCTTGAGCGCGGTCAGGTCGAGCGACTTGAAGGCTTCGGCATAGTCGAAATCGGGGCCCATCGGGTCCGACAGCGACGACTGCTGGTGCAGGACATTCAGGTTCAGCTGGTTGGGCCACCACTCCCGATTGCCACGCGGCGTCGCGCCATGGGCCACCGGGCACTTGCCGGCGGCTGCGGGTTCATTGCTTGCGGTTTCGTCGCTCATCGGGGGCTCCTGTCGTCCGTGCGTCTGCGCATTGGCTAGCGTTATAGGGGGGTGACATTCATTAGGCCAATCGATAATTCTTCCTATGTCGATAGGAAGAAGTTATCGTGACAATCACCCTCAGACAGATGCGCTATGCCGACGCCGTCGCCCGCACCGGCCATTTCGGCCGCGCCGCCGAGGCCTGCGCCGTCTCCCAGCCGGCGCTATCCCAGCAGATCATGGCGCTCGAGGCGCTGTGCGGCACGCCGCTGTTCGACCGTCTCAAGACCGGGGTGCAGCTCACCCCTTTTGGCCGGGATTTCATCGCCCTGGCCCAGGCGACACTGCGCAGTGCCGAGGCGCTCGATGCCTTCGCGCTGGGTCGCTCCGGTCGCCCCGATCGCCATCTGCGCTTTGGCCTGATCCCAACCGTCGCGCCCTATCTGCTACCCGCCATCTTCCCGGCCCTGCGCCGCGCCCTGGCCGATGTCGATTTCGCCGTCAGCGAAAATCGCACCGATGCCCTGCTCGCGGGCCTGGGTGATGGCAGCCTCGATGTCGCGCTGATCGCCACCCCCGTGCCCGAGCGCGGCCCCCGCTTGGTCAGCGCACCGCTGTTTCTCGATCGCTTCGTGCTCGCCACCAGTCGCAGCGAGGCCGATGGCGCCCCCGTCCAGCTCAGCACGGTCGCGCCAGACCGCATCCTGCTGCTCGACGAGGGCCATTGCTTCCGCGATCAGGCCATCGCCGCCTGCCGCATCGAGGGCAGCACGGCGCCGCGCACCTTTGCGGCCACCTCGCTCTCCACCATCGTCGAATTCGTCGCCAATGGTCAGGGCGTCACCCTCCTGCCCCAGATCGCCGTGCCCAAGGAGGCCAGCGATCCGCGCATCGCCATCCATGCCATTGCCAGCAGCGGCGCCGAGCGCCGCCTGTCGCTGGTCTGGCGCGAGGGCGCGGCTTTTGCCCCGCTGTTCGAACGCATGGCCGAGACCATCCGCGCCTGCCAGCCCCTGCCGAACTGATCGCCACCCGGGCACCCTGGGGTGCCTATCGCCCGCACGGGTACCTTCTTGCGGCGCTCATCGCACCGGCCCATCTAGGCGGCGCCACCG
Organism: Devosia sp. FKR38; assembly: GCF_005222805.1. Taxonomy (GTDB): domain Bacteria; phylum Pseudomonadota; class Alphaproteobacteria; order Rhizobiales; family Devosiaceae; genus Devosia. The sequence continues at coordinate 1,916,775 of NZ_STGC01000005.1, forward strand.
GCCCGACCGGTCGCACAGATTTGCCGACACAGGAGTTGACGATGAAGACAATGTTTGGTGGCGCCATGCTGGCGCTGACCCTGCTGACCACGGGCCCGCTGCTCGGCCTGGCCCAGGCGCAGGAGACCGTGGTCGCCGCTGCCGACAAGGAGGCGCTGTTCACCAGCCCCGATCCGCAGCTCAATGCCAACAAGCAGGTGGTCTATCACATCATGAAGGACCTGCTGGAGGCCAACCACTGGGACACCGCTGACCTGTTCCTCACCGAGCGCTATCTGCAGCACAATCCCAACGTGCCCTCGGGCCGCGACACCGTGGTGAAGTTCTTCACCGAGGTGCTCAAGGTCAGCCCCACGCCCATTCCCGAGAAAATGCAGAGCCCGGTGACCTTCGTCACCGCCGAGGGCGATCTGGTGACCGTCGCCACCGTGCGCACCGAGCCCGATCCCAAGGATCCGTCCAAGACCTATACCACCACCTGGTATGACACCTGGCGCATCCTCGACGGCAAGGCCGACGAGCATTGGGACGCTGCCGTCAAGCAGTGATCACCCCTTCGGCGGGGCGGCTCCGGTCGCCCTCCCCCGGTCTCAGGCCGCCGCCCGCGCCTGCCCGCGCCGGCGGAAACTGTCATAGCTGAACACCGCCAGCGACAGCCAGATCAGCGCAAAGCTCACCAGCCGCAGCCCGTTGAGATGCTCGCCAAACAGGAAGATGGCGACCAGGAACTGGATCGATGGCGCGATATACTGGAACATGCCGATGGTGGTCAGCCGCAGCCGCCGCACCGCAAAGGCGAACAGCAGCAGCGGGATCGCCGTGGCCGGTCCGGTGAACACCAAGAGCGCCATGTAATAGGGATCGGCATGGATGCCTGGCCCGAAGGTCAGCAGATTATAGATCACATAGCCCGCCGCCATGGGCGCCAGCATCACCGTCTCGGCAAACAGCCCGCTGGCCGGCCCCAGCTGCGCCGTCTTGCGGAAATAGCCATAAAAGCCGAATGACAGCGCCAGCCCCAGCGCGATGATGGGGATGCGCCCCAGCCCCACCGCCTGGATGCCAATGGCCACCACTGCGATCAGGATCGACACCGTCTGCAGCCGGTTCTGCCGCTCGCCCAGCAGCACCATGCCCATGGCCACATTGACCAGCGGATTGATGAAATAGCCAAAGCTGGCTTCCAGCACCTGCCCGGTCTCGACCGCCCAGACATAGAGCAGCCAATTGCCCGCCAGCAGCACCGCCGACAGCAGCGTCATCAGCGCGCGGCGCCGGTCGGCAAACAAGGCCCGCACATCGCCGAACCCACCGCTCAGTGCCAGGATGCCGCCCAGCAGAACCAGCGACCACAGCGTGCGCTCGGCCACGATCATCACCGAGCCGACCGCCTCCACCTCGCGGAACAGCAGCGGCAGAAAGCCCCACAGCACATAGGCCGCCAGCGCCGACAGCACGCCGTTGCGACCATCATTGGAGGAAGCGGCAGAGGGCGGCGCCACATCGCTGGGGGCGATGGCTTCAGGGGCCGATTCGGGCAGGGACATAGTCATTCTCCGCGCCCATATCGGGCCGCTCAAGCCCTGATACCAGACGGTTCGGACCCCGGCCAATCAGAGTTTGTGATCCCGCCACACGCAAACGCGAATGACCGGCCACAACCTCTCCATGATCGCGGCGTTCACTGGGACTGCGCCGATCTGGCGCTGCCACTGACCGATAACCGAGCAGGAGCTGACCGATGAAGAAAACCATCACCTGGATCTTGATTGCCGATGGCGCGCAGGCGCGCATCCTCGAGAACACCGGCCCCGGCAAAGGGCTGCAACAGGTGAAGGGCCTCGATTGGTCCATCGTCCCCCTGCAGGCGCAGGACATCGTGTCCGACAAGCCCGGCCGCAGCTTCTCCTCCAACGGCACGGGCCGCAGCGCCATGGAGCCCAAGACCGATCCGGTTGAGCATCGCGAAACCGAATTCGTCAAATCCGTCGCCGCCGCGCTGGACAGCCAATTGCAGGCCGGCGCCTTCCACCGTCTCGTCGTGGTCGCTGCCCCCATCGCCCTGGGTGATCTGCGCAAGGCCCTGACCCCGGCCGTACAGAAGGCAGTGATCGCCGAGATCAACAAGGATCTGACCAATCTACCCACCAGCCAGCTGCCGCAGCACCTTGAAAGCGTGCTGCCCGCCTGATTGCACTACTCTTTCAATAGCTTGAAACGAAAAACCGATTCAGCGCCACAAAGCGTTGAATCGGTTTTTCAGCCTGTTGAATCAGTGTCTCAGCCGCTTGAATCAGCGCGCCAGCCCTGCCCGGCCGCGCAGCATCAGGCCAGCCTAATCCTCTGAATCCGCGTCGCTTTCCTCAGCGTCGCCGCCCGAGATCGCGTCGAGAAATTCCAGCAGCATGGAGTTGACCAGCTCGGGCCGCTCGATGCTGGGAATATGCGCCACATCTTCCAGAACCGCCGCAAAGGCATTGGGCATTTCTTCGGACAGATGCTCATGCCGGTCGATCAGCGCCGTGAAATCCTGGTCGCCCACCAGCAGCAGGCTGGGCGCATTGATCTCGCCCACGCGGCTCCAGGCCTCGGGTCGCCGCTGCTCATGCGTCAGGGCCGGCTTGGCCAGCGCCAGCGCGTTCATGTCCATGAACAGCTCGCGCGCCGCGCCCGACACCCGCCCCGATTGCGCCCGTGGCCCATCGAGCCATTCATGCGCCTGCACTCGGTTGAGCATGTCCATGTCGCCGCGCTCGAAGGCATGTTCCTCGGCCGCCTCGATCATCGCCTCGGCCTCGGTGGCGCTCCAGGGCGCCCCGGTCACCGAGGTGCCGATCAGCACCAGGCCAATCACCCGGCCGGGATGGCGCAGCGCAAAATCGATCGCCAGCCCGCCGCCCATCGAACAGCCCACCAGCACAGCCGCATGGATGTCGAAGGCCTCGAGCAGCGCGTCCAGATCATCGAGATGGTTGAACACCTCGTCCGGGCTCGTGGTCTCGCCATAGCCGCGCCGGTCATAGGCAATGGCGTGCCAACCAGCCTCGGCCACCGCCGCCATCTGGTCGAGCCACATCCGCTTGTCGCAGACCCCGGCATGCAGGAAAATCACCGGCAGACCCTCGCCGGCTTCCAGCCCCGTCAGCGCAGCGCCGCCGGTCTCGAAGGCAAAGGACTCGATCACCACGCACAGATTTCCGTTTCGGTTGCATCGCTCTGCCAGCAGGCGGCATCGGCCTCCGAGCGCAGATAGCTGCCCGGCAGCGCCACCGAACGCCCACCCGCCTCAAAAATAGCGCTCACCGACGCCACGCCGGGGCTGTCCACCCAGACCTCAAAAGTCGGCTTGCCAGCGGCCGAAATTGCAAAGCTCCCGGCTTCGTCCAGCGCGGTGAACACACAGGGGTATTCGCCATCATCGGTGGTGCGGCACAGCGCATCCTTGGCCATCGCCGGCGTCGCCAACAAGCCCACGACCAGCAGCCCCATCACAATCCGCATCACTCACACTCCCCAGGCGCGATTCCCACGCGCGATTCATCCGTCACAACGGCCGCATCCAGAACGGGCGCAGCCTCCACACCAATGCGGCAACGCCATGATCACCGGCACCATCCGGGCGCGGTCAGCGCCAGATCTCGCCGCTCAAACGCCGCTCGGGCCTATTGGGCCACCTGGGCGCAGAAGCTGAAATCATCGCGCCCGCCCATCCAGCAACCCGGCTTGTCCGGCACAGGCACCAATTGCCCCAGCTCTTCCGGCCGCGACCCGGGCGCCGCATCGGGCGCCACCAGATAGCCCGCGCCCACGCCGTCTTCGATCAGGGCAAAGGAAAACACTTTGCCGTCCGGCAGCGCAAAGGTCAGCCCACTGCCATCCAGCGCCACATCGCAATCAAACGCCGCCCCATCGCGCACCACGCACTGCCCCGGCGCAGCAAAAGCCGCCACCGCCATCGCGCCCCAAACCAGCGCGCCAACTACAAGTCTCATACCGTCCCCACAGCATATCAAAAGGGCGGGCCCAGCGGACCCGCCCGTGAACCTTAGCGCGTCAGCGGCTTGTATGTCGCGCGTTTTGGGTTGACCGCATCGGCGCCCAGGCGGCGGATCTTGTCGGCTTCGTAGTCGGCGAAATTGCCTTCGAACCATTCCACATGGCTGTTGCCCTCAAAGGCCAGCATATGGGTCGCCAGGCGATCGAGGAACATGCGATCGTGGCTGATGATCACGGCGCAGCCGGCGAATTCCTCCAGCGCCTCTTCCAGCGCGGCGAGGGTTTCGGTGTCGAGGTCATTGGTCGGTTCGTCGAGGAGCAGCACATTGCTGCCGCTCTTGAGCATCTTGGCCAGGTGCACGCGGTTGCGCTGCCCGCCCGAGAGATTGCCCACCTTCTGCTGCTGGTCGCCGCCCTTGAAGTTGAACGAGGACGTATAGGCGCGCGAGTTCACTTCGCGCTTGCCCAGCAGCAGGATTTCGTCGCCTTCCGAGATTTCTTCCCACACGGTCTTGTTGGGGTTGAGGCTATCGCGGCTCTGGTCGACATAGCCCAGCTGCACGCTGTCGGCGACGGTCACCGTGCCGCTGTCAGGCTTTTCCTGCCCGGTCAGCATGCGGAACAGCGTGGTCTTGCCCGCGCCATTGGGGCCGATGATGCCCACGATGCCGCCCGGGGGCAGCTTGAAGGTGAGATTGTCGATCAGCAGGCGATCGCCATAGCTCTTGCTCAGGCCCTCGACGTCGATGACATTGTTGCCCAGGCGCTCGCCGGCCGGGATGATGATCTGGGCAGTCGAGGACTGCGTGCGCGCCTCGTTGATCTTGACCAGTTCGTCATAGGCCTTAAGGCGCGCCTTGGACTTGGACTGGCGGGCCTGCGGGCTCTGGCCCATCCATTCGCGTTCGCGTTCCAGCACTTTGGCGCGCGCGGCGTCTTCGCTCTTTTCCTGGGCAAAGCGCTTGGCCTTGGCCGCCAGATACGCCGAGTAATTGCCCTCATAGGGCACGCCGCGACCGCGATCGAGCTCGAGAATCCAGCCCGTCACATTGTCGAGGAAATAGCGGTCGTGGGTGATGATCAGCACGGCGCCGGGGAATTCGCGCAGATGGCGTTCCAGCCACGACGTCGTCTCGGCGTCCAGATGGTTGGTCGGTTCGTCGAGCAGCAGCAGGTCGGGCTTGCTCAGCAGCAGCGCGCACAGCGCCACGCGGCGGCGTTCACCACCCGAGAGCTTGGTCACATCGGCATCGCCGGGCGGGCAGCCCAGCGCTTCCATGGCCACTTCCACCTGGCTTTCCAGGTCCCACAGGTTTTCCGCGTCGATCTGGTCCTGCAGCTTGGATGCCTCTTCGGCGGTCTCGTCCGAATACTCCATCATCAGCTCGTTGTAGCGATCGACGACGGCCTTCTTTTCCTTGACGCCGGTCATGACATTGCCCAGCACGTTCAGCGCCGGATCAAGCTCGGGTTCCTGGCTCAGATAGCCCACCTTGGCGCCCTGGGCGGCCCAGGCTTCGCCCTGGAATTCGGTGTCGACGCCAGCCATGATCTTGAGCAGGGTCGATTTACCCGAGCCATTGGGGCCTAGCACGCCGATCTTGGCATCGGGGTAGAAGCTGAGGTGGATGTTATCCAGCACCTTCTTGCCGCCGGCGTAAGCCTTGGACATTCCGGACATGTGATAGATGAATTGGCGAGCCATGGGGCGCTGTCCTCGGCAGTGGGAGATTTGGGCCCGTATGTAGGGGATGCGGGCACGCAGAGCAACATGCTGCCGCACTCTTGCCGCATCCGCCGTCCTTTGTGCGCGCACTGACGCACAGGTGCTTTCCCAGGCGCCGCCAAAGCGTCTATTCAATCTGCGACTTTCCCGCGAGGCCCAGCCGATGACCAGACCACTTGCCCGGGCGCTCAGCCTCGGCCTCATGCTTTGCCTGCCCACCATCGTCCATGCTGAATCGACGGTCGAGACCCCGGCCACCCAGGCCGCCGTCGCCGATGCCGCCATCAGCCATTTCTATCTCGATAACGGGCTCGAAGTCGTGGTCATCCCCGATCACCGCGCGCCGGTGGTCACCCATATGGTCTGGTACAAGGTCGGCAGCGCCGACGAGCCGCCCGGCAAGTCCGGCATCGCCCATTTCCTCGAGCATCTGATGTTCAAGGGCACCGAGCGCCATCCCGCTGGCGAGCTCGACCGCGTGGTCGCCGGCCTCGGCGGCGAGACCAACGCCTTCACCACCAGCGACGTCACCGCCTATTTCCAGACCGTGCCCGCCGATGCGCTGGCGTCCATGATGGATTTCGAGGCCGACCGCATGCGTGGCCTGCTGCTCACCGATGCCGTGGTCGATTCCGAGCGCAAGGTGGTGCTCGAAGAGCGCAGCCTGCGCATCGATGGCAGTCCCCAGGCGCTGCTGGGCGAGGAAACCGCCGCCACGCTCTACCAGAACCACCCCTATCGCATCCCCACCATCGGCTGGCGGCATGAGATGGAACAGCTCAACCGCACCGACGCGCTGGCCTTCTATCAGCAGTATTATGCCCCCAATAACGCCGTGCTGGTCGTCGCCGGCGATGTCGATGCCGACACCGTGCGCAGTCTCGCCGAAACCACCTACGGGAAGGTCGCGCGCGGCCCCGATCTGCCGCCGCGCATCCGCCCGTCCGAGCCGACCCACGACACCCAGCGCACCGTGACCCTGCGCGATCCGCGCGTCAGCGTCCCCAGCTTCACCCGCGCCTGGGTCGTCCCCTCCTATCTCACCGCCGCACCCGGCGAGGCCGAAGCGCTCGATCTGCTGTCGGAAATCCTCGGCGGCGGCACGCGCAGCCGCTTCTACCAGGAGATCGTGGTCAAGACCGGCACCGCCGCCCAGGCCGGCGCCTACTACAATGGCGGCAGCATCGACCCCAATTCCTTCTCGCTCTATGGCGCGCCGCAGGGTGACCATACCCTCGCCAAGGTGGAAACCGCCGTTGATGCACAGGTCGCCCGGCTGATCGCCGATGGCGTCACGCCCAAGGAGCTCGACGCCGCCAAGGCCCGCTTCCTGCGCAACATGGTTTTCGCCCAGGACGCCCAGGCCAGCATGGCCAATATCTATGGCGGCGAACTGGCCGTTGGCGGCACGGTGGAAGACATTGCCGAATGGCCCGACCGCATCCGCGCCGTCACCCCCGAACAGGTGCAGGCCGTCGCCGCCAAATATCTCGACCCATCCATCGCCGTGACCAGCTATCTGCTGCCGCCCGCCACCGGAGCGCAATAAGCCATGACCATCAGCCCCCTGCTCCGCCGCCCGCTGGCCGCCATCGCCACCCTGGGCATCAGCCTGCTCATGCTGCTGCCGGCCCAGGCCGAAGTGGTGTTTCAGGACATCACCTCCCCCGCCGGCGTCAAAGCCTGGCTGGTGGAAGATTATGCCGTGCCCATCGTCACCATCCGCTTCGCCTTCGAGGGCGGCACCACCCAGGACCCCATGGGCAAGGAGGGTCTGACCACGCTGATGACCGCCCTGTTCGACGAGGGCGCCGGCGACATGGACAGCGACACCTTCCAGATCGCGCTCGACGATGCCGGCGCCGAAATGGGCTTTGCCGCCGATGCCGACACCACTTTTGGTTCGATGCGCATGCTGGCCGACCAGCGCGACGCCGCCGTGGCCCTGCTCAAGCTGGCCATCGAAAGCCCGCGCTTTGACCAGAACCCCATCGACCGCATGCGGGCCCAGCTCATCACCGGCATCAATGCCGCCGCGCAGGATCCCAATACCGCTGCGCAACTGCAATGGGGCAAGGCGCTCTATGGCGACCATCCCTATGCCCGCCGCAGCCAGGGCACGGTGGACAGCCTGATGACCGCCACCGCCGAGGATCTGCGCGCCCAGCACAAGGCCATCTTTGCCCGCGGCAAGCTGTCGGTCGGCATTGTCGGCGCCATCAGCGCCGATGACGCCAAGGCCATGCTCGATACGCTCTTCGCCAATCTGCCCGCCGAGCCCAGCCTCAAGCCTGTCGCCGATATCGCTCCCAATCTGGGCCAGGATCTGCGCGTCGACTACAAGCTGCCGCAGACCTCGATCTTCATGGCCTTCCCCAGCGTCGCCCGCAGCGATCCCAATTACTTCGCTACCGTGCTGATGGCGCAGATCCTGGGCGGCGATACCTTCCAGTCGCGCCTCACCAGCGAAGTGCGCGAAAAGCGTGGCCTCACCTATGGCATCAGCGCCTCCATGGTCGGCTTCGAGCACAGCCAGTCGCTGCTGATCTCCACCGCCACCAGCGCCGACCGCGCCCCCGAAACGCTCCAGGTCATCCAGGATGTCATTGCCGATCTTGTCGCCAATGGCCCCACCGAGGACGAGCTGGCCGACGCCAAACGTTACATTATCGGCTCCTATCCGATCAGCGAGCTGAGCTCCTCCTCTGCCATCGCCAATACGCTGGTGGGCCTGCAGATGCGCGACCTGGGCATCGACTACGTCAGCCGCCGCGTCGATCTCATCAACGCGGTCACGTCAGCCGACGTCAAAGCCGCCGCCGAGCGCCTGCTGAGCATCAAGCCAACCATCATGCAGGTGGGCCCAGCGTAGCGCCCACAGGGCGCTATCGCAGCGTAGCGCCCAGCGGGCGCTATCGCGACGTCGCAGCGCAGCGCCCTCTGGGCGCTGTCGCTCCCCACCCCAGCCCAGCGCCAACCCGCCCCAAACACCCGGCCAGCTTGCTGCGCTGCCGGCCGGGTGCTAGCACTTTGCCAGTGGCACACTGGGGGGTGAGCATGGGCGGACCGGCACGCGATTGGGTTGAAATGAGCGGGGCCGATGAGCCCGCCAAATTCGCCCGGCAAGCCGAGCTGATCCGCACGGCCCACCAATTGACCAACCAGCGCCATGGCAAGGGCCGCTTTCTCCACCGCAAGCCCATTCTCGGCGCCGCCGCGCGCCTCGACGTGCTGCCCAACCTGCCGCCGGAAGCCAGCCACGGCGTCTTTGCCACGCCGGGATCGCACGAGGCGCTGGTGCGCCTCTCCAATGGCAGCTTTGACATCCAGGCCAATACCAAGCCCGATATCCATGGCTTTGCCCTGCGCATTCTGGGTGTCGCCGGGCCAGGCGCCTTGGGGCCGGCCACGGATCATCAGGATTTCCTGCTGATCAACCACGACCGCTTCAACGCCATCGATAGCGACAGCTTCGTCGAATTTGCCACGCTTGCCGCAGACAACCAGGCCAAGGCCCTGTGGACCCTGCTCCGTCGCCACGGCCTGGGCGGCCTGCTCGCGCGCCTCAAGGATTTGCAGCAGACCATGGGCAAGCCCTTTGCCGGCTATGGCGCCGAGACCTTCAACACCGTCTCCCCCCATGCCATCGGCCCCTATGCCGCCCGCGTGCTGATTACGCCGGAAACCACCGCCGCCATGCAGGGCAAGGACCCCGGCGCTGACATCGCGCAAAAGCTCGCCGCCGGCCCGATCCACTATGCCGTCCAGCTGCAGTTCTACACCGATCCCAAAGCCACCCCGATTGAGGATCATCGCGTGGTCTGGTCCGGCCCGTTGCTCACCGTGGCGCGGCTGACCCTGCTGGCGCCGGCCGATGTCGAGACCCTGCAGTTCGACCCCTGGGGCGGCCTGGCTGACCATCGCCCGCTGGGCGAGATCATGCGGGCCCGCAAAGCCGCCTATCGCGCCAGCCAGCTCGCCCGGTCGTAGCCGCAGGCGCCGCTAGGCGCCCGTGGCAATCTCGTCCAGCAGCCACTTACCCACCGGCCAGGTGGCCGTGAAATGCCGCACGCAGACATCGGCAAAGTCGGGCTCCAGCGCCGCGCTCGCCGGCAGCGTGATCCCCGCCGTCAGCCCCTCGTAGAGCAGGAACTCGGCGCGATCCTCCGGCGCCTCGAAGCCCCGCGGCATGCGCTGCCGCGTCTTTTCGCCAATTTGGTAGTCGCCATTGGCCCGCACTTGCGCCACCGCCGCCACCAGCGCCTTGCCCGAGCGGGGCAGCACCACGGCATGGCGGAACGATTCCAGCGTCTCGGGCATCAAACCATGCATGCCCGTGCCCAGTTGCACACTGTCCGGCCGCAGCCGGAACCAGAAGCCCGGCGCGTCCCAGCTGCGCTTCTCCCCGTGCCAGAACCACAGGTCCAGATGGTCCTTATAGGGCCGCTTGTCCTTGGAGAAGCGAACGTCGCGATTGATGCGCGACAGCGAGCCATTGATTTTCGGCGCAAACTGCAGGCTGGGCGAAATCGCCTTGAGCCGCGGCCCCACGGCCTCGACAAAAGCCCGCCCTGCCGCCACATAGCCGCGCTCATAAAGGTCGCGATTGGCCTCGAACCAGGCCTTGTCATTGTGCGCCGTTATGCCGCTCAGAAAATCCAGCGTCGCCTGGGTAAAGATCGGCGTGCTCATGCCAGCTCCACCCGCACCGCCACCGATTTGAACGCCGGCGTCTTGCTGCGCGGGTCCACCGCCGTGCCCACCAGCACATTGGCCTCCGGATAATAGGCCATGGCGCTGCCGCGCGGCAGGTCGAACGCCGTGGCCACCGCTTTCATCCGCCCTACCTCCGATGCCAGCGTCACCGCCTGACCCTCGCTGATGCCCATGCCTGCCATGTCCTGGGCATTGAGGAACACCGCGTGCCGCCCGGCCCCGCCGCGATAGCTGTCGCTGTCCTCATAGATGATGGTGTTGAACTGGCCCTCGCTGCGCACCGTTGCCAGCGTCAGCGTGGTCGGCGCCATTTCGGGCAATGGCGTGATCACCAGATGCGCCTTGCCGTCTACCGTGCCGAATTCGGGCGTGTGCATCACGCGATGCTTGATGTGGAATTCCTTCTTGGCCACGTCGATATCGGCCAGCTCTTCGAGCCCCGGCACAATCGCCGCAATAGCGTCACGCACCTTGGCATGGGCGCTGAACGCCTTGAACGCGATCGGCGAATTGGGCATCAGCCGCTGTCCCAGCTCGCCCAGGATCCAGCTTTCCGGCCGCACATTGTCCAGCCGTACAATGCCGCCGTCGCTCAGCCGCACATAGTTGAACATCGATTCCTGCGTGGTGGGCTCCCACTCCTCGTCGCGCGCCGTCACCGGCAGGATCAGCACCTCGCCATCGCCCAGCCCATGCACATGGCCCATGTTGAGCGTGGTCGTCAAAAACAGCTTGAAGCCGATGGCACCCATCGCCCGATTGGCAAAGCCGGTGTCCGGCGTCGCGCCCCACAGATTGCCGCCCATGATCACGGCGCTATCGATCTCGCCGACGTCCGCCGCCTTGAGGCAGGCCATGGTGTCCATGCCCTTGGGCTCGGGAAACCGCACCCCGAACGCCGCTTCCATCTTGGCCAGCACATCCTTGGCCAGCACCGGCTTGACCCCGATGGTGCCGATCCCCTGCACATTGGAATGCCCGCGCAATGGCAACAGCCCGGCAAAGCGCTTGCCCACCATGCCGCGCAGCACCGCCAGATTGGCAATGGCCTCCACATTGGCCACGCCGTGCAAATGATGCGTCATGCCCATGCCCCAGGCAAACACGGCATGCTTGGCCCGCCCATATTGCCGCGCCAGATGGGTGATCGCCTCCCGGCTCACGCCACAGGCGGCAACAATCACCTCCCAGCCCAACCCATCGAGGTCCGCCCGGAACGCGTCAAAGCCCGTGACATGGCTGGCGATGAACGCCTTGTCCTCCAGCCCCAGTTCCAGCACAGCCTTGGCGATGCCCTTGAGCAGGGCAATGTCGCTGCCGATGCGCGGCTGGCAATAGTCCGAGGCGATCTCGCTACCGCCCTTGAGCATCGAGCTCGGCGACTTGGGCACTGCGAACTTGACCAGGCCCGGCTCCTTGGCCGGATTGATCACAATCACCTGCCCGCCCCGCTCGCGGCAGTTCTTGAGCATGTGGATGAAGCGCGGATGGTTCGACGACGGATTGGCCCCGATCACAAAGATCAGATCGGCCCCGGTCAGATCCTCCAGCTCCACGCTCGACGTACCCTTGCCAATGGTCGTGGCCAGCCCTTCGCTGGTCGCCTGGTGGCAGTAGTAGGAGCAGTTGTTGACATTGTTGGTGCCATAGGCCCGCGCCAGCAGCTGGAACAGGAACCCCGCCTCATTGGACGAGCGCCCCGACGAATAAAAGAAACTCCGCTGCGGATCGGTCGCGCCCAGCCGCTGGCTGGCATGGCTCAGGGCAAAGTCCCAGTCCACAGGCCGATAGCGGTCGCTGCCCCTGGCCTTGAACAGCGGCGTATTGAGCCGCCCGAGCTGCTCCATCTCGCGCCCGGTCAGCGCCTGGAAATCCTCCAGCTCATGCTCGAACAGCGCTTCGGGAATGCCCCGCTGCGTATCGCTCGATTGCGCCTGCACGCTCTTGTTGCAGACCGAGGGGAATTCATCGAGCTCATTGGTCATGCCGCCACGCTGCCCGCCCATGCCATAGGCACAGGCCTTGCAGGCATTCTTGGACGTCAAGGCCTTGGCGGCCTTGCCCACGCCCATGCGGCCAATGGTGGCCAGGGTATAAAGAACCTTCTTGGGCCCGCCGCCCACGATCTGGCTGGTATCGGCCAAGACTGCACTCCTCGCAACGCGGCCCATTCTTGCGACCGCCCTGCCGACAAGCAAGCCAAATCGCCGCCCGGCGCATCAATGTCCTGATCTGTCCGCCATTGGTCCGCTCCTGGCCTTGTTGGCCTTTGAATGCAGGCCGATACTCATGCTATCAATTGCATAGGCTGGAACACAAAATGTCCGACACTGCCCTTCTCGTCATCGATGCCCAGGAATCCTTCCGCCAGCGGCCGAACTGGTTCGAGGTCGACCCCACCACCTACTTCGCCCGCCAGCAGGCGCTGATCGATGGCGCCCGGGCCAAGGGCCACCGCATCGTCCGCGTGCTGCACACGGCGCCCGAGGGCATTTTCGCGCTGGCCTCCGGCTTCGTCCGCCCGCTGGCCGAGCTGGTCTATGAGCCCGATGTCACCATCTACAAGAGCCGCCATTCCGCTCTCGTGGGCGCCGATCTGCCCGTCTGGCTGACCCAGAACGCCATTGGCCGCCTCATCATCTCGGGCATTCGCACCGAGCAATGCTGCGAAACCACCACCCGCCATGCCTCCGACATGGGCTGGAGCGTCGACTTCGTCGCCGAGGCCACCCACACCACGTTGCTGACCGATGCCACCGGCCACACCTGGACGGTTGACGAGCTCAAGGCCCGCACCGCCGCGGTGCTGGACGGGCGCTTTGCCCGCGTCACCACCGTCGAGGGCGCCCTCGCCGGCCCTGAGCGCGCCGCCGCATGACCATGCCCCGGCGCATCCCCACCATCGTCGTGGTGCCGGCCCACACGCTGCTGCTCGATGTGGCCGGCCCCATGGAGGTGCTGCGCAAGGCCAATCAGTTCCAGTCGGCGGTGGCGTTCGACGTCACCTTCGTCAGCCCGCTGCCTGAGGTCACCAGTTCCATCGGCCTCACCCTGAGCGGCCTCGCCCCGCTGCCCGACCAGGTGCCACCAGGGGCCCTGGTCATCGTCAGCGGCGATACCGATGCGGTCATGCCGACCAGCAATATCGGCGCCATCGAACCGGCCAAAGCCGGCAGCGACGCCATCATCGCCTGGCTCAGCCGCCTCGCCGGCGCCGATGTGCAACTGGTCTGCATCTGCAGCGGTGCCATCCTGGCCGCCCGCGCCGGCCTGCTCGATGGCCGCGCCTGCACCACCCATTTCGCCGATTGCGCCCGCCTCGCCCAGCTCGCGCCCAAGGCCCAGGTCATCGACGACCGGCTCTTTGTGGAAGATGGCAATTGCCTCACCAGCGCCGGCATCACCGCCGGCATCGATCTGATGCTGCATCTGGTCAGCCGGCTCACCAGCCCGCAGACAGCAGCACAGATCGCCCGCCATCTGGTGGTCTATATGCGCCGCGACGGCCATGCGGCCCAGGTCTCGCCCTGGTTCGAGGGCCGCAACCATCTCCATCCCGCCATTCACCGCGTGCAGGACGCCATCGCCGCCGAACCCGCCGCAGACTGGACGCTCGAGAAAATGGCCGGCATTGCCGCCGCCAGCCCGCGCCATCTGTCCCGCCTGTTCCATCAGGCCGCCGGCATGACGCCGATCGATTTCGTCAATCGCCTGCGCATCGCCCTGGCGCGTGAACTGCTCGCCCAGACCCGGCTCGATATGGAGCACGTTGCCGAGCGCAGCGGCTTCGGCTCCAGCCGGCAATTGCGCCGCGCCTGGAGCCGCCTTTATCCCGATCCGCCCAGCGCTATGCGCGCTGGAGTGCTTTAGGTCGTTTGAGGTCTAGGTTGACCCGGTTCTGTCGCCCCCTCCCCCTTGAGGGGAGGGCCGGGGTGGGGGTCGTTCTGATGACCACTGATGGACCCGCTCGCTCGTTCCCTGCCCAAAAAGGAGAGGGAAGCAACGGCGCCGGACATCCACTCAGTGGTGAAACGCGTCAGTAAACCGCCTTCACATACATTTCCGGCGGCACCGGGCCGCGCGCATAGTCGGGGTGACGGATGCGCTCGGGCAGCACCACTTCGCGCTTGGGCACTTCCTCATAGGGAATGGCACTGAGCAGATGCGCGATGGTGTTGAGCCGCGCCCGCTTCTTGTCATCGGCATCCACGATCCACCACGGCGATTCCGGGCGATGCGTGCGCTGCAGCATGTCTTCCTTGGCCTTGGTATAATCTTCCCAATGCCGGCGGGATTCCATGTCCATGGGCGACAGCTTCCACTGCTTGAGCGGATCATCGATGCGCATACGGAAGCGGAATTCCTGCTCTTCATTGCTGATCGAGAACCAGAATTTGATCAGGATAATGCCCGAGCCGACCAGCATGCGCTCGAAATCGGGCACGGTGCGGAAGAACTCTTCCAGCTCGGTCGGGGTGCAGAAGCCCATCACGCGCTCAACGCCGGCGCGATTGTACCAGGAGCGGTCAAACAGCACCATTTCGCCGGCCGCCGGCAGGTGCGGCACATAGCGCTGGAAATACCACTGCGTCTTTTCGCGATCATTGGGCGCGGGCAGCGCCACCACGCGACAGACGCGCGGATTGAGCCGCTGGGTGATGCGCTTGATCGCCCCGCCCTTGCCGGCCGAGTCGCGCCCCTCAAAGATCACGGCGACCTTGAGGCCATGATGGGCGATCCAGTCCTGCAGCCGCACCAATTCGTGCTGCAGGCGGAACAGTTCGCGGAAATAGATGCGCCGGTCCAGCGACGAGCGGCGATGATGCGGCACCAGATCGCCCGCCAGCGCATCGAGCTGGTCGTCTTCGAACTGCAGTTCCAGCTCTTCATCAAAGCTGTCAGCAATTTCGTCGCGGATCCGATCAAGATCGCTCTGGCTCAAACGCTCATTCATGGCACCATCCTCCGGCAGCGCCGCTACTGTTCACACCAGCATTACGGTTTTGTGACACTCCGTCCTGGCCGCTCCGCGGCAAAATCGCTCCGGTGGAGCGATTTTAGGGACGGAGGCCACGAGACCTACGCTCGAATGGCAAGTGCGACCGCGCAGCGGTAAGATCGCTCCTGTGGAGCGATCTTAGGCGAGAAGGCCACGAAGGCTACGCCTGAGTGGCAGGGCTGGCCGCTCCCATGCCCCTACTTCCCCTCCGATGCCACCCGGATCAACCGCCCATTGTCCTCATCGGTCAGCAGATAGATCGCCCCGTCATCGCCCACCCGCACATCGCGGATGCGGCCCAACTGCCCCTCGAACAGCCGTTCCTCGCCGACGACTGTGTCGCCCTCCATGTCGAGCCGCACCAGCAGCTGCCCGCTCAGCCCGCCGGTCAGCAGGTCTCCCTCCCAGCCCGGCATCATTTCACCGGCATAGAATGCCAGCCCCGAGGGCGAGATCGACGGCACCCAGTAATGCAGCGGCTGCTCCAGCCCCGGCCTTTCCTGCCCCACGCCCACCGGTGCGCCCGAATAGTCGACGCCATAGGTAATGATGGGCCAGCCATAATTGGCGCCGGCCTTGGGCATGTTGAGCTCGTCCCCGCCCTTGGGCCCATGCTCGACGGTGAACAATTGCCCGTCGCCGCGCAGCGCCGCGCCCTGCGGATTGCGATGCCCCTTGCTCCACAGCTCGGGCGCCCAGCCCTCGGTCTTGGGATTGTCCGCCGGCACGCCGCCCTCGGGCGTGATGCGCACCACGGCGCCGGCGAGATCGGCCATGTCCTGCGCCCGGTCCCCGTCCCCGCGCTCACCCAGCGTCACGAACAGATTGCCATCCTGCCCCACCACGATGCGCGAGCCGAAATGGTGGCCGGTGCCAGTGAACTTGTTCATGCGGAAGATCACTGCCTGATCCTCCAGCCGGCCGCTGTCGCCCTCCAGCACCAGCTTGGCCGCCATCACCGCCGTGCCCGCGCCGCCCTCGCCCGGCTCGGCAAAGCTCAGATACACCCGCCCGCTCTCGGCAAAGTCCGGCGCCAGCGCAATATCGAGCAGACCACCCTGCCCCTGGTGAAACACCTCGGGCGTACCGGCGATCGGCGCCCCCACTTTTCCGTCCGTCACCAGCCGCAGCGCGCCGCTGCGCTCGGTCACCAGCATGCGGCCATCACCCAAGAGCGCCAGGCCCCAGGGATGGTCCAGCCCTTCGGCCACCACCGTGGCGGTCAGCGCCCCGGCGCTGCTGTCGATGGTCTGTGCCTGGGTCGGCAGGCTGCTCAGCAGCAGGCCGGCGAGGCTGGCAAGTACAGGCAGGCTAGAGGTTTTCATGGTTGGGCCTTTCCGAAATGGGGTCCGAACTTGAAGTGGCGTGTGGACATGACCATGTTGTTTTCGCACACCGGCTTGACCAGAACGCGGCAGGCGGGCAACGTGCGGCCGCTCTCCCTTACAAATTTATCGTGAAGCGCACGCCGAACGGATTTGGCTGGGATGTGTATTGTTGACTGCCGTGCCGATTGGAGGCGACGACCATGGATAAGATCCCGATGACGGTGAGTGGGCAAAAGGCCCTTGCCGCCGAATATGAGCACCGCACCGCCAGTGAGCGTCGACGCATTGTCGAGGCCATCTCGGAAGCGCGCGCCCATGGCGATCTGTCTGAAAACGCTGAGTATTCAGCCGCCAAGGAACAGCAGAGCCTCAATGAGGGCCGCATCAAGGAGCTCGAGACCATTCTCGCCCTGGCCGATGTCATCGACGTCAGCAAGCTGTCCGGCGATGTCGTCAAGTTCGGCGCCACCGTCACCTATATCGACGAGGACACCGAAGAGGAAAAGACCTACCAGATCGTCGGCGATCCAGAAGCTGACGCCTCGGGCGGCCGCATTTCCATCTCCTCGCCCATCGCCCGCGCCATGATTGGCAAGTCCGAGGGCGATTCGTTCGAAGTGGCTGCCCCCGGTGGCGCCCGTAGCTATGAGATCCTCAAGATCCGCTACGTCTAAGCCATATTGCGCATTGAATATTTGCCCATTGGTGTGACTTTTCTGTCGGTTCCGCACACCACGTTGGCAATGTGCAATGGTTTGCCTTGAAAGAGTGCACCTTCGCCCCTTAACTAAGGGGTGAGGGAGACTCCCATTTTCTGGAGAGCGTTGCGATGCACGCCAAAGTCGTCATCATCGGTTCCGGCCCGGCCGGATATACCGCGGCGATCTATGCCGCGCGGGCGATGCTGGAGCCCCTGATGATCCAGGGTCTGCAGCCCGGCGGCCAGTTGACCATCACCACCGATGTCGAGAACTACCCCGGTTTTGCCGACGTCATCCAGGGCCCCTGGCTCATGGACCAGATGAAGGCCCAGGCCGAGCATGTCGGCACGCGCATCGTCAACGACATCATCACCCAGGTTGATTTCGATCAGCGCCCCTTTGTGCTGACCGGGCACGACGGCGAGATCTATACCGCTGACAGCGTCATCATCGCCACCGGCGCCCAGGCCAAGTGGCTCGGCCTGCCCAGCGAGCAGAAGTTCCAGGGCTTTGGCGTCTCCGCCTGCGCCACCTGCGATGGCTTTTTCTACCGCAACAAGGAAGTCATCGTCGTCGGCGGCGGCAATACCGCTGTCGAGGAAGCGCTGTTCCTCACCAATTTTGCCTCCAAGGTCATCGTTGTGCACCGTCGCGACGAGTTCCGCGCCGAGCGCATCCTCCAGGATCGCCTGTTCAAGAACCCCAAGATCGAAGTGCGCTGGAACACCGAGATCGCCGAAGTCGGCGGTTCGGCCATGCCGCCCTCGGTCAACACCGTCACCCTGCGCGATCTGGCGGCCAACCGCACCTATGAGCAGCCCATCGACGGCGTCTTCATCGCCATCGGCCATGCACCGGCAACGGCGATCTTTGCTGGCAAGCTCGACATGAAGCCGGGCGGCTATCTGCAGGTGAAGGCCGGCACCACCGAGACCAATATCCCCGGCGTCTTTGCCGCCGGTGACGTCACCGACGATGTCTATCGCCAGGCCATCACCGCTGCGGGCATGGGCTGCATGGCAGCGCTGGAGGCCGAGCGATACCTGGCCGAACACGAACTCGCCGAGGCGGCGGAGTAGCCGAAACAAGACCCAACAAGAAGGCGACCAATATGCTCGACTGGGACAAGCTCCGGATTTTCCACACCGCCGCCGAGTCGGGCAGTTTCACCCACGCCGCTGAAAAGCTGGGCATGAGCCAGTCGGCCGTCAGCCGCCAGATCTCCGCGCTCGAGGATGACCTCGGGCTCAAGCTCTTTATCCGCCACGCCCGCGGCCTGGTGCTCACCGAGGTGGGCGAGCAGCTCTTCCGCACCGCCCACCGCATGCACTGGGAACTCCAGCAGGTGGAAACCCAGATGTCCGAAAGTCAGGACGTCCCCACCGGTCCGCTGATCGTCACCACCACCGTGGGTATCGGCTCCACCTGGCTCAGCTCGCGGCTCGACGAATTCCTCAAGCTCTATCCGCTCATCCAACTCGAAATCCGCCTCAATGACGCCGAGCTCGATCTGGCCATGCGCGAGGCCGACGTCGCCATCCGCCTGCACCGGCCCAACCAGTCCGAGATGATCCAGCGCAAGCTGTTCACCGTGCACAACCACTTCTATGCCTCGGTGGACTACATCGAGGAGTTCGGCATGCCCAAGACGGCCGATGAGCTCGATGACCACCGCATCGTCACCTTCGGTGAGCCGGTGCCGTCCTACCTGGGCGACATCAACTATCTCGAGCGCATGGGCCGCAGCGATTCCAGCCCGCGCCGCACCACGCTCAAGGTCAATGCCATCTATGGCATGATGCAGGCCTGCCGCGCCGGCATCGGCATTGCCATGCTGCCCGACTACGTCACCGAAAAGGAAGATCGCCTGGTCCAGGTTCTGCCCGAGACCGAGCTGCCGGCCTATGAGGCCTTCTTCGTCTATCCCCCCGCCCTCAAGAATTCCAAGCGCGTCGGCGTCTTCCGCGACTTCCTTGTCGGCAAGGCCCGCGAGTGGAGTTTCTAGGGTCGTCGCAATGGCTGGCATCACCACCATTGCCCTCGATGCCGACGATACGCTCTGGCAGAACGAGCAGTTTTTCCGCCTGACCCAGGAGCGCTTCAAGACGCTGCTGGCCGATCATGCCGATGCCACCAATCTCGATGAGCGCCTGATCTCGGCTGTCAGCCGCAATTTGCGCTTCTATGGCTTTGGCGCCAAGGGCTTTACCCTGTCCATGGTCGAGACGGCGCTTGAGATCACCAACCATGCCGTCCCCGGCACGGTGATCGCCGAAATCCTCGCCGCCGGCCGCGAACTGCTGAGTTTTCCGGTCGAAACCCTGCCCTATGTCGATCAGGCCCTTGAACAGCTTGAGGCCACCCACCGGCTGATCCTGGTCACCAAGGGCGATCTGATTGATCAGGAGCGCAAGCTCGCCGCTTCCGGCCTGGCGGACTATTTCTCTGCCGTCGAGATTATCTCCGACAAGACCCCGGCCGCCTATGCCCGCATTTTCGAGCGCCACACCGACGGCGCCGCCCACACCGTGATGGTGGGCAATTCCATGCGCTCCGATGTGCTGCCGGCCCTCGCCGCCGGCAGCTATGGCGTCTTTGTGCCGCATGATCTCACCTGGTCCTATGAGCTGGCCGAAGAGCCCGCTGACGAGCCGCGCTATGCCCGCATTGCCCATCTGGGCGAGCTGGCCGCCGCCATCGCCGCCTTCGAGGCGCAGGGCTGACCCGGGCGCCCGGCGCCATTGTGCCCGCATCGCAAACACAGCCTTGACCTTGCCACACATCGGAGGCATCGGTGCTCTGTAGTTGACGAAACACGGACCCCGACAGTGAACCCCGACTCTCGAAGTCGATTGACGAACAGGACGGCACGAAAACCGGGGTGACGCAGCAGGTCGCGCCGGCGTAGCCGCCCGCGCACAAGGATACCTGCCATGCTGAACATCTATACCGTTTCCGGCGATCACCTCGCCCGCCTCCCCGTCGACCCGGCCGCCGCCCCGGCCGATCTGTCCAACGCCATCTGGTATGATCTGATCAATCCCACCCGGGATGAGGAGCATTTCGTCGAGCAATGCCTGGGCATCATGGTGCCCACCCGCGACGAGATGAAGGATATCGAGCCCTCGGCCCGCCTCTATGCCGAGGCCGACGCCGAATTCATGACCGCCACGGTGCTGAGCAAGATGCACGAGATGGACCCCATCAAGGTGCCGGTCACCTTCGTGCTGCGCGGCGCGTCCCTGGTCACCATCCGCTATGCCGAGCCCATGCCCTTTGTCACCTTCGAGGCCCTGGCCCTGCGCCCCGGTGGTCGCCCGCTCACCAGCGGCGAACATGTCATGGCCGGCCTGCTCGACGCCTTCATTGACCGCATTGCCCAGGTGCTGGAAACCACCGGCGATGATCTCGACGCCATCTCGCGCGAGGTCTTCCGCTCGCGCGCCAAGGGCGCCACCCGCAAGTCGCGCAATCTGGAAGGTCTCATCGAAAAGATCGGCAACAAGGGCGATATGCTCACCCTGGTGCGCGAAAGCCTGATCACCATCCTGCGCCTGACCACCTTTCACCAGACCCGTCAGCCCGGCACGCCCCGCGCCACCCGCGATATCAGGCAGGATTTCAAGGTGCTGCAGCGCGACGCCCAGGCCCTGGCCGATCACGCCGGCTTTCTGTCCAACAAGGTCAACTTCCTGCTCGATGCCACCCTGGGCCTGATCAATCTGGAGCAGAACCAGATCATCAAGATCTTCTCGGTGGCCGCCGTGGTCTTCCTGCCGCCCACCCTGGTGGCCTCGATCTATGGCATGAACTTCCAGGTCATGCCCGAGCTCACCTGGCAGTTCGGCTATCCCCTGGCGATCCTGGCCATGATTGCCTCGGCAATTCTGCCCTATCTGCTGTTCAAGCGACGCGGTTGGCTCTGAGCCCACAAGCGGCGCAACGCACGGAAAAACCATGCCAAATTCGCCTTTTGTGACAGAAATGTTCTAAAATCTATGCAGGGACTGCATAGCTATTATACGCGATGCCTTATTGTTGGGCAGGGCGACACCCCATATATGCCTCCCAGCACAGCGGGCGCCTCCCTCCTCCCTTGCACCCGCTGCGTTCCCTCCTTGTGGGGACTTGTTCCCGCAAATATGTGGCTCCGCTCTCCCCTCGAGCGGGGCCACATGTGTTTTGGGCCCCTGCATCCAGCGCATGGCTGGCATACGACATGGCTTATTGCCTACTGAGTGAGTCGAGTTCATAAGGAGGGTGTTGCTGAGGCGCGTTCCATTTCCTCCTCCCTTGGAACAAGTATCGCAACACCGAACTCTGATCGTATCCTCCTCCCTCGATCACGGTTCACCGGCAGAGCGCATCTCCTCCTCCCTTGCTCTCTGCCTCACTTTCGATTTGGCTTCGGCCCTATCATTGGCCCTGTCTTCGGACAGGGCCTTTTTTTTCGGTCTTCAATCCCCGCGCACCGCAGGCCTGACAACTTGTCGCTGTGTAAAATGCATGGCAGGCATGTTGACCTATGTCTTGCTGACCAAACGGTCAAAATCTATATGTGTACCTGTCGCTGGTGACGCCGCTCCGTATCCTCCTCCCTCGGACCCGCGTTTAGGCGACACGAACTTGAGCCGTATCCTCCTCCCTCGGCTTGGGTTCACCGGTCTGATGCATATCCTCCTCCCTTGCATCGGGCCAAAACTTCAGATTTGGCTTCGGCCCTATCATAAGGCTCCAACTTCGGTTGGAGCCTCTTTTTTTGCCCTGAGCCATCGGCCCGCGCCCCGGATTCTGCATGGCAGCGTTTCGCAATTGACCAATTGTCGCACCCCCGCCTTCAGTCGATAACACGACCATAAGTTCAGCGGCGATCGTGGTGCCGCGCCTCCAAAGTCAAAGGCCTCGGCCCTTGGCTCCTGGCCCTGCCCATCCCCTCGGGCAGGGCCTTTCCTTTTCCTCCGCACATCGCCAATTCTGCCCAGCGGGCGGCAGTTTTTGCCGGCCGGCACAGCTCACCCGCAGCCACGACCTTGTTTTGCCTCAGCAATTTTCAGGCATGCCCCTTGCATAGGATTTGTTAACCGATTGCAGGAGCCTATCATGGTCGCCGTCAGCGCCAGCTATCCCAGCACCAGCTATGCCAATCTTGCCACCACCATGGCCGCCAGCGTGGCCGCCAACACCGCGTCGGCAAACGCCGCCAGCAAATCCACCACCAGCGCCGAACAGCCGGCCACCTCGATAACCCTCTCGAGCGAAGCCCAGGCGGCTCTGGCCAAAAAGGATTTCGCCACGGTCCTGGCCGATGCGCATGCCAAGCTGCTCGCCCTGCTCAAGGACGCCAACCGCACCAGCCCGCTCAAGGATGGCAAGCTGGCGCTGGATCTGAGCAGCCTCGACCCGCGCGAGCTCTATGCCATGTCCAGCGACAAGAGCTTCTCCCCCGATGAGCGCGAAGCCGCGGGCCTTGAGATGCAGCGTCGCTTTGAGAGCGCCATGTCCGGCCCCGCCGCCGTGGCCAAGGTCACCGGCGACTACACCGGCCTCTACAAGGCCGCCGCTGTCTATCTCGATAGCCTGGGCGACGAGGAGAAGAACGGCACCGACTGGATCGCCGGCCGCGACGCCATCACCGAGGGCCTCAAGCAGCTGCAGTCCGATCCCAAGAAAATGCCAGATGCCGGCGATCAGGATCCCGTCGCGCTCTATCTGGCGCTGGCCAATGCCGGCCAGACGCAGCAGCAGGACATCAAGGATGTCGCCACCGGCGCCCGCGCCTCGCTCGACGCGCTCTATGCCAAGGCGATCAAGGACGGCAAGGTGCCCACCTTCAACAAGCAGACCACCATCGGCACCTATATCGACATGTCGAGCTTCCCCAGCCGGACCCTGTCGGCCATTGCGCTCAACACCGACAACAAGTTCGCGCCCGAGGAAACCAATGCCGCCCAGGCCGCGCTGCGCACCAAGAGCGGCGCCGCCCTCCTGGCCGGCTTCAAGAGCGCTTCAAAGTCCAGCGACCCCACCGCCTTCAGCCAGAACATCATCTCGGTCTATTCCTCGATGAGCGACGAGGAACGCCAGGCCGCCGGCTGGAGCCCCGACTTCTATGCCGCGGCTCTCGCCAGCTACCAGACCACCAACAAGCTCACCGAAATGTTTGCCCAGGCCGGCGGCAACACCAGCTTCTTCAGCTGGATGGGCTCCAAATAGGCCGCAGGCAAAATCACGCCAGTGGCGTGATTTTAGATTTGGAGGCCATGAGAGCTACGCTCGAATGGCCCGGACGCGTCACACGCACGGTCCTGGCTTACTAAAGGCTTCCCCACCCACCGGCCGATCCCTCCCCCTTAGTGGGAGGCTGGGTGGGGGCCGCCTTTTTGCATCGGCAGCCCGCAAACCCTACTTGATCCCCGCGCAGAACCCCTGGATGCGCTTTACCGCTTCTTCCAGCTCGGCATTGCTGGCCGCATAGCTCAGGCGGAAATGCCCTGGCAGGCCGAAGGCCGTGCCATGCACCAGCGCCACGCCGGTCTCGTCCAGCAGCGCCAGCACGAAATCCTCGTCCGTATTGAGCAGCGTGCCGCCCGCGCTGGTCTTGCCCAGCAGGCGCAGGCAGGATGGGAACACATAGAACGCGCCTTCCGGCGTCAGGCAATCGAGTCCGGTATTGGCATTGAGCCCGGCCACCACCATGTCGCGCCGCGCCTGGAACACCTGCCGCCATTCGGCGAGAAAATCCTGCGGCCCGTTGAGCGCTTCCACCGCCGCCCACTGCGCAATCGAGGTCGGGCAGCTGGTCGACTGGCCCTGCAGCTTGGTCATCGCCGCCAGCAGCGGCCGCGGCCCGGTGCAGAAGCCGATGCGCCAGCCGGTCATGGCATGCGACTTCGACACCCCGTTCATGGTCAACGTACGCGCCTGCAGCTTGGGCTCCACCTGGGCGATGGTGGCAAAGCTGCCGCCATCATAGACCAGCACTTCATAGATATCGTCGGTCAGGATGTGCACATGCGGATGCGCCAGCAGCACATCGGCCAGCCCGCGCAGCTCGGCTGCCGTATAGGCCGCGCCCGTCGGGTTGGACGGCGTATTGAGCAGCAGCCACTTGGTCTTGGGCGTGATCGCCGCTTCCAGCACGGCCGGCGACAGCTTGAAGCCGGTCGAGGCATCGGCCACCGCAAACACCGGCTCGGCGCCGCACAGCCGCACGATTTCCGGATAGCTCACCCAATAGGGCACCGGCACCACCACCTCGTCGCCGGGGTTGAGCGTGGCCATCAGCGCATTGAAGATGATCTGCTTGCCGCCCGAGGACACAAAGCAATCGGCTGCTGTTACGTCGAGGCCATTATCGCGCTTGAACTTGGCCGCCACCGCCGCCTTGAGCTCGGGAATGCCATCGACATTGGTGTAGCGCGTCTTGCCCGCATCCATGGCCGCCTTGGCGGCGTCGCGCACATTGAGCGGCGTGTCGAAATCCGGCTCGCCCGCCGAGAGCGCGATGATGTCGCGGCCCTGCTGCGCCAGTTCGCGCGCCTTCTGGCTGATGGCCACGGTCGCCGACGGCGCCACCCGCCCCAGTGCTTCCGACAAGAACCCCATCATCACTCTCCCAGCTGTGTCGGCCGGCAGTGATAGGGATTGCGCTGCAGCCAATCAAGCCGCAAGCGACAGACGCGGCGCGCTTTGGGCTAGATGCCGATGCCCGGCGCCTTGCGCAGCGCCACGCCCAGCACGCGCCAGCCCTGCCCCGGCTCATCGCCCAGCTGATACAGCGCCTCATATAGGCTCTGGTCGGGTCCGACGAATTTGACCACCTGCGCCACCACGCTCGCGCTCACCCGCTCGAAACTGCCAAAGCTGTGCGAGCGCGAATAGACGATCGGCCCATAGCCACTGGCCTCCACTGCGATCAGGAACGCCTCAGGCTGTTCGGCAAACTGGGTGCGAAACCCCTCGCTGGCAAAACTCAGCGCCCTCGGCCCATCCTGCTCATGCAGGGCGCCAATCTGGCCGCTCACCACCGCCTGCCAGGGCGCCGCATCGTCCTGCCCCGCCGCCGGCAGCGTCAGGGCCATCATCATCATCATCATCATCAGTGCCAGAATAGCGCGCATTGCCGTCTCCTCCTGATGCGCCCAGCGCATCGCCTCGCCACAGTTCCGCCACCAAATGGTACGCAGGGCGCCGGATTGGACACAAACTCGAACCGCATTCGCATGGCTTGATGCTGTCACTGACCTTCAGCAGAACGACATCGATCCCATGCACAATACTACGTCGCCCCGGCCGAAAAGTTTCAAGCGTCTCGCCATTGGTTCAACGGTTGTGGTGGCCATTGCCAGCGGTGCAGCGCTTGTGGCCGGGGTCGCCCCTGCCTCTGCTTCCAGCCTGATGGCTCAGCCCGATACCCATATTGCCATTTTCATGGTGCCACTGACCCTTCTGGTCCTGGCCACCATGATTGAAGTGGCGCGGATGGCTCTGCGTGGCCCCCTCCCAGCCAACGCACCCACCCGCGTCCGCAAGCCCCGCCATTGGTCCCCCGGCCGCGGCGAGGGCTGACCCTTTCCAGACAGACCTCCTGACCGACTGCAGCCGGCCCCCAAGGGCCGGCTTTTTCGTGTCCAGCAGCCCCCCGCCGCCTGCGCCCTTGCGGCCCCCTTGCCCAGGGTCCAGACTGCGGTCCAGGAGGACTTCAACATGCGTGTCGATACCATCCTGCAAACCAAGGGCGTGCTGGTGCATACCCTGCCCGAGACCGCCACCCTCGCCGATGCGGTCGCCCTGCTCAATACCCACAACATCGGCGCCATCGTCATCACCGACGGCGGCGGCACCATCATCGGCATCCTGTCCGAGCGCGACATCGTCCGCCGCCTCGGCCGGGGCGAGGGCACCGCACTCAGCCTTGCCATCGCCGACTGCATGACCCGCGGCGTCATCACCTGTCGGCGCGATACCCCGATCAGCGAGGTCATGGAGACCATGACGCACCATCGCATCCGCCACATGCCCGTGCTGGCGGACGATGGTCTGGTCGGCATTATTTCCATCGGCGACGTGGTCAAGCTCAAGATTGCCGAGGCGGAGGACGAGGCCGCAGCGCTGCGGGGCTACATCGCCGGTTGACCCGGCTCACGCCGTCCCGCCCGCACAGGACCACAAGCAAACCCATTGCAGAACAATGGGTTAATCGGCACACTGCTGCGCAGACCCGCCCACGGGCGGGCCCCAGATCACCTGCGGAGATTCCCACTTTACATATAATAGTACTTTATATAGCGTCCGTTCATCGCCGCAGGTGAACACACCGCAGCGACCACTTTTTGGGAGGACATCGTGACCATCATCACCAAGCTTGCCATCGCGGCAAGCCTCGCTACTGCCTTGACGTCTGTCAGCATTGCCCAGGACAACCTCAAGGGTCTTGTTGTCGGCTTCAGCCAGATCGGTTCGGAATCCGGCTGGCGTGCTGCCGAGACCTCGGTCACCAAGGCCCAGGCCGAAGAGCGCGGCATCGACCTCAAGTTTGCCGATGCGCAGCAGAAGCAGGAAAATCAGATCAAGGCCATCCGCGGCTTCATCGCCCAGGGCGTTGATGCCATCATGGTTGCCCCCGTCGTCGCCACCGGCTGGGAAGATGTGCTGACCGAAGCCAAGGAAGCCGAGATCCCCGTGATCCTGCTCGACCGTGGCGTGGATGCGCCCGAAGACCTCTACCTGACCTCGGTTGCCTCCGATCAGGTCAAGGAAGGCCGCGTTGCCGGTCAGTGGCTGGTCGACGCCGTCGGCGATGCCGATTGCAAGGTCGTCGAGCTCCAGGGCACCGTGGGCTCCACCCCGGCCATCAACCGCAAGCAGGGCTTTGAAGAAGCCATTGCCGGCCATGCCAACATCACCATCGCCCGCAGCCAGACCGGCGACTTCACCCGCTCCAAGGGCAAGGAAGTCATGGAAGGCTTCATCAAGGCCGAAAACGGTGGCAAGGACATCTGCGCCGTCTATGCCCACAACGATGACATGGCCGTTGGCGCCATCCAGGCCATCAAGGACGCTGGCCTCAAGCCCGGCACCGACATCAAGGTGGTCTCCATCGACGCCGTGCCGGACATCTTCGCCGCCATGGTCAATGGTGAAGCCAATGCCACGGTCGAACTGACCCCCAACATGGCTGGCCCGGCCTTCGACGCCCTCTCGGCCTATCTTGCCGATGGCACCGAACCCGCCAAGTTCATCATCACCGAGTCCAAGCTCTATACCCCTGCTGACAATCCGCAGGGCGAATATGACACCCGCAAGGGTCTGGGCTACTAATCTCAGCCCACAAGCAACCACCGAACGGCACCTCCCCCTTGACGGGGGAGGCTGGGAGGGGGTGTGGTTGGCGCCGGCATCGGCGCTGACCGGCCCCCTTTCGTGATCCCGCCAGCAGAGCGGGCGCAGATCGAGGTGGCAAACCGGTGATCGACAAGGGGGAACGGCGCATGGCCGACAGCCAATACGTGCTCGAAGCGCGCGGCGTCATCAAGATTTTCGGCAGCCAGACGGCGCTGGATTCGGTCGATTTCGGCCTGCGCCGCGGCGAGGTCCACGCCCTGCTCGGCGAAAACGGCGCCGGCAAATCCACCCTGATCAAGATCCTCACCGGCGCCTATCAGCCCGATGGCGGCCAGGTGCTGGTCGATGGCGCCCCCGTCACCCTCGACAATCCCCTCCATGCCCAGACCCATGGCATCGGCACCGTCTATCAGGAGGTCAACCTCCTGCCCAATCGCTCGGTTGCCGAAAATCTCTATCTCGGCCACCAGCCGACCCGCTTTGGCCTGGTCGACCACCGCAAGATGGAGCGCGACGCCCGCGTCCTCCTCACCCGCTATGGCCTTGATCTTGATCCCGGCAGCGAACTGGGCAGCCATTCGGTCGCCGTCCAGCAGATCGTCGCCATCGCCCGCGCCGTCGAACTCTCCGGCAAGGTGCTGATCCTCGACGAACCCACGGCCAGCCTTGATCGCAACGAGGTCGAGCGCCTGTTCGAGGTCATTGGCGATCTCAAGCGCGCCGGCCTCGCCATCATCTTCATCACCCATTTCCTCGATCAGGTCTTTGCCATATCCGACCGCGTCACCGTGCTGCGCAATGGCAGGCTGGTCGAAACCCAGGTGCTCGACGCCCTCAGCCGCACCGATGTGGTCCGCCTCATGCTGGGCAAGGACATTGCCTTCTCCGGCGCCACCGATCTCGAGCCGGAAAATCCCACCACCGATGTGCTGCTGCAATTCTCCGGCTATGGCCGCAAGAATGGCGTCGCGCCCTTCGATCTGACCATCCACAAGGGCGAGGTCATCGGCGTCGCCGGCCTGCTCGGCTCGGGCCGCACCGAAATGGCCCGCATCATGTTCGGCGCCGATCCCGCCGACCAGGGGAGCCTGCGCGTCAACGACAAGCCGGCCAATGTGCGCAACACCACCGACGCCATCACCCTGGGCTTCGGCTTCTGCCCCGAAGACCGCAAGGCCGAGGGCATTCTGGGCGATCTCTCGGTGCGCGAAAACATCATCATTGCCCTGCAAGGCAAGCTGGGCTGGTTCAAGGCGCTCAACCGCGACGAACAGCTCGAGATCGCCGGCCGCTTCGGGGAATCCATGGACATCCGCGCCGCCTCGCTGGACATGCCGGTCAAGCTCCTCTCCGGCGGCAACCAGCAGAAGGTCATCCTCTCGCGCTGGCTGGCCACCGATCCGGCCTTCCTCATCCTGGACGAACCCACCCGCGGCATCGACGTCGGCGCCCATGCCGAAATTGTCCGCACCATCAATCGCCTGCGCGACGATGGCATGGCCATGGTCGTCATCTCCTCCGAGCTCGACGAAGTGGTGGCCTATAGCTCCCGCATCGTCGTCATGCGCGACCGCAAGATGGTCGCCGAACTGCGCGGCAAGAATATCAATCCCGGCGTGATCGTTCAGGCCATCGCCAACAACCCCGACGAGGCCACCCCATGAGACGCCTGCGCCTGGATCGCCTGGCCAATCCGCAACTGCTCGCTTTGGTGGGCGTGCTGGCCATCAACTGGCTGCTCTTCCCTAGCTTCTTTCATGTCACCTGGCAGGATGGGCGCTTCTTCGGCAGCTTCATTGACGTGCTCAACCGCGGCGCCCCGGTGGCCATTCTCGCCATCGGCATGACCGGGGTCATCGCCACCAAGGGCGTGGACCTCTCGGTGGGCGCCATCATGGCCGTCTGCGGCGCCGTCGCCGCCACCATGGTGGTCGCCGGCTATCCCGCCCCCATCGCCATCATCGCCGCTCTCGCCGTCGGCCTCGCCTGCGGCCTCTGGAATGGCTTTCTCGTCGCCGTGCTCGATATCCAGCCCATCGTCGCCACCCTCGTGCTCATGGTCGCCGGTCGCGGCATTGCCCAGCTCATCACCGAAGGCTCCATCGTCACCTTCAACGATCCCAGCCTGATCTTTGTCGGCACCGGCTCGTTCCTGGGCTTCCCCATGGCTGCCGTCATTGCCGTTGTGCTCATGGTGCTGGTCACGCTTCTGGTGCGGCGCACCGCGATAGGCCTGTTCATCCAGGCCATCGGCGTCAACCGCGCCGCCGCCTCCCTTGCCGGCATCCATAGCCGCATGCTGCTCATGCTGGTCTATGCCCTCTCAGGCCTCTGCGCCGCCATCGCCGGCATTGTCGTGGCCGCTGACATCCGCGGCGCCGACGCCAACAATTCCGGCCTCTGGCTCGAACTCGACGCCATCCTGGCCGTAGTCATCGGCGGCACCTCCCTGCTCGGCGGCCGCTTCTCCATCCCCATGGCCGTGGTCGGTGCGCTCATCATCCAGGCCATGAACACCGGCATCCTGGTCTCCGGCTTCCCGCCCGAGTTCAACCTGGTGGTCAAGGCCGGCATGATCATCCTGATCCTGCTGCTCCAGTCTCCCTATGCGGCCCTGCCGTTCAAGCGCCGCCCGGCGGCCTCCAACAAGACGGCCTCGTCATGAAACGCAGTCTGCGCCCCCTGGCGGCCACCGCCGTCATCTTTATCATCGCCTATGGTCTGGCGGTCCTGCAGTTCCCCAACATGCTGTCCACCCGCGTGCTGGGCAATTTCCTCACCGACAATGCCTTTTTGGGCATTGCTGCGGTCGGCATGACCTTTGTCATCATCTCGGGCGGCATTGATCTGTCGGTCGGCGCGGTCATCGGCTTCACCGGCGTGCTCATCGCCGTGCTCACCAGCTGGCTGGGCATCCATCCCCTGGTGGCCTTTGCCATCGCCCTGGGCGTGGCCGCGCTGTTTGGCGCCGCCATGGGCTTCACCATCCATTTCCTGCAGGTGCCGTCCTTCATCGTCACCCTGGCGGGCATGTTCCTGGCCCGCGGCGGCGCCTCCATCATCACCCAGGATTCGGTGCCCATCAAACACGAGTTCTACGCCACCCTGGGCGATCTGATGATCCGCCTGCCCGGCGGCGGCAAGCTCAGCTTCATCGGCATGCTGATGATCCTGATCTTCCTCGGCGGCGCCCTGCTGGCCCATCGCACCAAATTCGGATCCTACGTCTATGCGCTGGGCGGAAATTCCGTTTCGGCCTCGCTCATGGGCGTGCCGGTGGCCCGCACCACGGTGCAGATCTATATGCTTTCCAGCACATTGGCGGCCTTGGCAGGCATAGTGTTTTCGCTCTACACCTCGGCAGGCTATCCGCTGGCTGCGGTGGGGGTTGAGCTCGATGCGATCAGCGCTGTCGTCATCGGCGGCACCCTGCTCACCGGCGGCTATGGCTTTGTGCTGGGCACCTTTGTCGGCGTGATGCTGCTGGGTCTGGTGCAGACCTACATCATCTTCGACGGCACGCTGTCGAGCTGGTGGACCAAGATCGTCATCGGTGTGCTGCTCTTCTTGTTCATCGTCTTGCAGCGCGTCATATTTGCCGCCTCCGCCCCCGGAGAGAAGTCGCCCGAGAAAGTCTAGCATGATCGAAGCTGGCAGCCTTATTCGCTCCCTGTCCGGGCGGCCCGCTGCACGAAACTTCCACACATTCGTCATCAACGAGATCGGCCATGGCATTGTCACCGGCCGGTTTCCGGTTGGCTCGATCCTGGCCAGCGATGCCGTGATGATGGAAACCTATGGCGTCTCCCGCACCGTGCTGCGCGAGGCGCTCAAGACGTTGGAGGCCAAGGGCATGGTCGAGGCGCGCCCCAAGGTGGGCACCCGCGTCTCCCCCACCAGCCGCTGGAGCTTTTTTGACCCCCAGGTGCTGTCCTGGCATTTCTATGCCAAGCCCGATCCGCGCTTTTACGAAAGCCTGTTCGACACCCGCCGGGCGCTCGAAACCCGAGCCGTGCGGCTCGCCAGCGAACGCCGCACCGCCGAAAACGTGCGCCTGATGAAATACTGGCTGCACCAGATGGAACTGGCCGAGGGCAATCTGGAGGCCCATGGCCTGTCGGGCCTGGAAATCCACCGCGCCATTGCCGAAAGCTCGGGCAGCGCCCTGCTCCGCTCGGTCACAGGCATTGTCGAGCTGACCCTGGCCCTGGCGCTCAAATCCCTCACCGATGACGCCGTCACCTCGGCCTATCTCGGCGCCGGTTTTGAAGCCCACACCGCCCTGGTCCATGCCATCGAGGCCGGCGGCTGCGACCAGGCAGAAGCCGCCGTCATCAACCTCATCGAGCTCGACAACACCCGCGCCGCCACGCTCTTGTGAGCCTAGTGCCCCAGCATGCGCTCCATGGCGCCGGGCTGATCATGCACCGACAGCTCGTCCATGATCGTGGCGCTCGCCTCGTTCATGCCCACCAGTTCCACCACCATGCCCGCCCGCCGGAATTTGAGCACCGCCATATCCACCGCATTGACCCCGGTCAGGTCCCAGATATGGGCCTTGCTGACATCGATGCGCACGCGCGCGAGCTTTTCCTTGAAGTCCATGGCCTTGAGGAAATCCTCGGCTGAGGCAAAGAACAGCTGTCCCTCCACCACATAGTCGCGCTCGCGCCCGTCATCGGTCAGCACCGAGGTAACGCGGAAAATCTGCGCCACTTTCCAGGCAAAGAAGATCCCCGACAGCAGCACGCCCACCCCGACACCCAGCGCCAGATTATGCGTGCCCACCACCGTGATCACGGTCGCCAGCATCACCAGGCTCGAGCGGCGCGGATGCTTGCGCAGATCATTGAGCGAGCTCCAGCTGAACGTGCCGATCGACACCATGATCATGATGGCCACCAGCGCCGGCATCGGGATCAGGCCGACAATGTCGCCCAGCACCACCAGCAGGAACAGCAGGAACGCCCCGGCCGTGAAGGTCGACAGCCGCCCGCGCCCGCCCGAGCGCACATTGATCACCGATTGCCCGATCATGGCGCAACCCGCCATGCCACCGAAAAAGCCGGTAATGAAATTGGCAATGCCCTGCCCGATCGATTCCCGGTTCTTGTCGCTGCCCGTGTCGGTCATCTGGTCCACGATCGAGGCCGTCAGCAGGCTCTCCAGCAGCCCCACCGCCGCCACCCCGATCGAATAGGGCAGGATGATCCACAGCGTTTCCAGCGTGAACGGCACATTGGGGATCAGCAGGCTGGGCAGCGTTGTCGGCAATTCGCCCAGATCACCCACCGCCCGCACATCCACCTGCAGCACAATGGTGATGATGCTCAGCACAATGATGCACACCAGCGGCGAGGGGATCACCCGTGTCACGCGCGGAAACAGATAGATGATCGCCAGCCCGCCCGCGATCATCACATAGGTCTGCCAGGACACGCCGATCAGTTCGGGCAATTGCGCCATGAAGATCAGGATGGCCAGCGCATTGACAAAGCCCGTCATCACCGAGCGCGACACAAAGCGCATGATGTAGCCCACCCGCGCATAGCCCGCGGCGACCTGGATCACGCCGGCCAGAATGGTCGCCGCCAGCAGATAGTCCAGCCCGTGCTCGCGCACGAGCGACCCCATCAGCACCGCCGTGGCCGCCGTCGCGGCCGAGATCATCGCCGGTCGCCCCCCGGTCACCGAAATGATCATGGCGATCAGGAACGAGGCATAGAGCCCCACCTTGGGGTCCACGCCGGCAATGATGGAAAAGCCGATGGCTTCCGGGATCAGCGCCAGGGCGACCACGATGCCGGCCAATATATCGCCGCGCACATTGCTCAGCCAGTCACGGCGAAAAGTCTCGATAAAGGTCATGGAGAATATCCAGGCGTAACGGTGCTGCAATGCCCGTGGGCACGCGGTCGACCATGATTGCGTTCACTGGAGTGTCCGGCGGATTGGCGGCCGGAAGAGCCACCCGGATTTGCACCGGGTCCGATTTGACTGCCCGCTTTCTGCACGGCCCGGCGCGTCCATGCAAGGGTTTTGCCCGCTTTGCAGCCTTAAGCGCCCCCTTGCCCGGCCCGGGCCCGTTGCGCTCGGACGCCACTCGGGCAGTGCGCCAAGTCTAGCCAAGGCGCCCCGGCGCACTGCGTTCAGCGCCGCAAACCAGCGGAAATCAGGCGATTGCATGACATAGCTATGGCGCGGCAATTTATTTTTTCTTGGCTTCAGATACACGGGCGCGCGCCATCAACAAAAGCGGAGCCATTTCGACACAAAAGCCAGTCCACCAACACGGCCAACCGAAACAAGATTGAGCGTCGTTTCTTGATTACTACATGATTAGCCCAAGTAATCTGAAATTTGACACAGCTCTATTGCGCCGCTAGCCTAAAGAACATCCGAAACACGGAGACTATCCTCATGATGCTGAAAACCGGTGGCTTTGCCGCCGCGATGTCTGTTGCCTTCATGGTGACCACTGCCGCCCCCGCCCTTGCCCAGGATACCGCTGATGCGGCCAGCTGCGGTACCGACCGCACTATTGAAATTGCCGAGATGACCTGGCCCTCCGCGGCCGCCTTGGCCCAGATCCATGCCCGCATCCTCGACGCCGGCTTCGGCTGCAGTGTCGAGATCGTCACGGGCGATACCGTCCCCACCACCAGTTCCATGGTGACGCGCGGCTCTCCGGCCGTTGCGCCCGAACTGTGGACCAGCACCGTGCAGGAACAGTGGGACGACGCCCTCGCCGACGGCACCGTCCTCGCCCTGGGCGATGCCATCAGCGATGGCACCATCGAAGGCTGGTTCATTCCCCGCTACACGCAGGAAGCCCATCCCGAGATCCTCTCGGCGGAAACCGCCATTGCCAATCCGCAGGTCTTCCCCGATCCCGAGGACTCGAGCAAAGGCCGCCTCTATTCCTGCCCGCCGGGCTGGGGTTGCGAGCTCTCCACCAGCGCCCTGTTCAAGGCCTATAACATGAGCGGCGCCTGGAACCTGTTCTCCCCCGGCTCGGGCGGCGCTCTGGATGCCTCCATTGCCCGCGCCTTCACCCGTGAAGAGCCCATCCTGTTCTACTACTGGGGTCCCACGGCCATCCTGGGCAAATATGACGCTGTCGCGCTCGACAT
This sequence comes from Devosia sp. FKR38, assembly GCF_005222805.1. GTDB lineage: Bacteria > Pseudomonadota > Alphaproteobacteria > Rhizobiales > Devosiaceae > Devosia. The sequence continues at coordinate 1,951,718 of NZ_STGC01000005.1, forward strand.
GGGCGAAAGCAAGCCCGCGGTCTATGCCTGCAACACCAATCCCGATTGCACGGACGAGCCTGGCGTCACCGCCTATCCGTCCTCGCCAGCCATCGTTGGCGCGGCAGCCTGGATCAAGGAAGAAGCCCCGGCTGTGGCGGACTACTTCGCCAAGGTTGGCCTCACCAATGCCGAGATCAGCGAACTGCTGGTCTATGGCGACGAAAATCAGGCCGATGCCGAAGCCACGGCCGTCAACTTCCTCAAGACCAAGGAAGATGTCTGGACTGGCTGGGTCTCCCCCGAGATCGCCGACAAGGTCCGCGCCAGCCTGAGCTGAATGGCCAGATCCGCCAACAAGCCGATACGGCCGGGTTCACCCCTGGCCGTTTTCCGCGTGATGCCCGAACGCGCCAGCCCGTTGCGGCACGCCTTTCGGCATCCCGCGCCAGCCCTCCGCACAAAGGAGAACTGCCGTGTTCCCTGACATTATCGATACCCGTCCGCTGCGCCGCGCCGTCGACGATGGCCTCAACTGGGTTGTCCGCCACTGGGGTGGCGCCTTCGAGGCCGCCGCCCATCCCCTGCTCATGCTGCTCAAATCCATCGAGAACCTGCTGATCGCCACCCCCTGGTGGTTCATCACCGCCATTCTCGTGGGCATCGCCTGGCTGGCCACCCGCAGCTGGAAGCTCCCAGCCGTGGTCTTTGTCGCGCTCATCTTCCTGGGCGTCATGGACCTCTGGGACGACGCCATGACCACCATGGCCCTGATGATCGCCGCCACTCTCACCGCCATCGTCCTCTCCATCCCCGTCGGGGTCTGGATGAGCCGCTCGCTCAACGTGCGCAAGGCCATCACCCCCATTCTCGATCTGATGCAGACCCTGCCCAGCTTCGTCTATCTCATCCCCACGGTGATGATCTTCGGCCCCGGCAAGATCCCGGCGCTGATCGCCACCATTGTCTATGCCTCCCCGCCGCTGGTCCGCCTCACCGACCTCGGCCTGCGCTCGGTCGATCCCGCCGTCATGGAGGCCAGCCGCGCCTTCGGCACCAATCCGCGCCAGCGCCTGCTGGGCGTGCAGATCCCGCTCGCCCTGCCCACCATCCTGGCCGGCGTCAACCAGACCACCATGATGGCGCTTTCCATGGTCGTCATCGCCTCGATGATCGGCGCCGGCGGCCTGGGCTATCAGGTGCTGCAGGGCATCGGGCGCCTCGAAGTCAGCCGCGGCCTCTTTGCCGGCTTGGGCATCGTTGCCCTCGCCATCATCTTTGACCGCGTCACCCAGTCATTCGGCAAACAATTGCAGGCCCGCATCGGCCTGGCGGAGGCACGCTAATGTCTGAAGTTCAAACCCGTCCGGCGCCCGTCGCCAACCGTCCCGCCACGCCGGTTCCTGCCCCCGAGCTCGCCATCGCCATGCGCGGCGTCACCAAGATCTTTGGCGACGATCCGCAAACCACCCTGGCGCTGCTGCAGTCGGGCAAGTCCAAGTCTGAAGTGCAAGCCGAAACCAATCACGTCGTCGGTCTCAATAATGTCTCGCTCGATATCGCCAAGGGCCAGATCTTCGTGGTCATGGGCCTGTCGGGCTCGGGCAAATCCACCCTGATCCGCCACGTCAACCGCCTGATCGAGCCCACCGCCGGCGAGATCATCGTCAACGGCAGCGACGTGCTCAAGATGAGCCTGGACGAGCTGCGCACCTATCGCCGCACCCAGGTGGCCATGGTGTTCCAGAAGTTCGGCCTGCTGCCGCACCGCTCGGTGATCGACAATGTCGCCTATGGCCTGGAGGTCCGCGGCGTCGACACCAAGACCCGGCTGCGGGAAGCCGCCAAGTGGATCGAGATCGTTGGCCTCTCCGGCTATGAGCAGAGCCAGCCGCGCCAGCTCTCGGGCGGCCAGCAGCAGCGCGTCGGCCTCGCCCGCGCCCTGGCCATGGATACCGACATCATCCTGATGGACGAGGCCTTCTCCGCCCTCGATCCCCTGATCCGTTCCGGCATGCAGGACCAGCTCATCGAGCTGCAGAAATCGCTGGGCAAGACCATCCTGTTCATCACCCACGATTTCGACGAGGCCCTCAAGATCGGCGACCGTATCGCCGTGCTCAAGGATGGCGCCCTGCAGCAGGAGGGCAAGCCCGAGGATATCGTGCTGCGTCCGGCCAATGAGCATATCGAGGAATTCGTGCGCGAGGTGAACAAGGCCCGCGCCATCCATGTCCGCTCCATCATGGACCGGGGCGAGTTCGATCCCTGCGCGGCCAGCGTCTCCAAGGATTCGCGCTGCGAAGACGTGCTGCCCATGTTCGCCGAGCATCAATGGGTCGGCGTGCTCGATGCCGATGGCCGACAGATCGGCCGCGTCACCCTCAAGCAGGTCATCAAGGCCCTGGCCCGCTACACGCCCCAGCCAGCCGAGACCCCGCCCACCCTGGGCTGATCTCCTGGAGGGCAGGCCCGCCGGCCTGCCCCGCCTGGCGTGTCGCTTGACAACACCCCATAATTGTAACATCAAACGTTACATGAAACACCCCACCCCGCCGCACACTGCCTTTTCCGGCGCCCATGCGCAGAACTATGCCGAGGGTCCGCCCCGCAAGGTGCCCGGTCTCGCCGGCCTCCATCGCATGACCTCCATGCTCTTGGCCGAACGCGCGCCGCAGGATGCGCGCATTCTCGTCCTCGGCGCCGGTGGCGGGCTGGAGCTCAATGCCCTCGCCAGCGACCATGCCGGCTGGACCTTTGATGGCGTCGATCCCTCGGCCGACATGCTGCGCACCGCCGAGATCATCGCCGCGCCCCATCTGGGCCGCATCACCTTGCATGAGGGCTATATCGACGCTGCCCCCGAAGGCCCGTTCGACGGCGCCGTCTGCCTGCTCACCCTGCACTTCGTGCCGCGCGAGGAACGCATCGCCACGCTGCAGCAGCTGCGCCGCCGCCTCGCCCCCGGCGCGCCCTTCGTCGTCGCCCATATCAGCTTTGCCCAGACCGAGCCCGAGCGCTCGCAATGGATCGGCCGCCATCTCACCTTCGGCGATGGCCCCGCCGCCAATACCGAAAGCGCCCGTCACGCCATCGCCACCCGGCTCTCCGTCCTCTCGCCCGAAGACGACGAAGCCATGCTGTCCCAGGCTGGCTTTTCCGGCGTCAGCCTCTTCTACGCCGGCCTCAGCTTCCGCGGCTGGGTGTGTTATACGTGACCTAATGCTCCGCCAGGCACTGGCTGTGGTCGGCCAGCGCCTCGATGATGCGGCAATCGCACACCCGGCCATGCCCGCATTCCTCGATCATCCGCGATAGCTCGCGCTTGAGCGCCGTCAGGCTGGCAATCCGCCGCTCGATCTCGGCCAGATGGTTGTTGGCAATGCTGTCGACCTGGTGACAGGACGACTGCGGCTGCGCCGCCATGGCCAGCAATTCGCGGATGTCCTCGATCTCAAAGCCCAGGTCGCGCGCATGGCGGATGAAGTTGAGCCGTTCCACTTCCGTGCTGCCATAGAGCCGCCGATTGCCCTCGCTGCGCGGCGCGGCCGGCAACAATCCAATCTGCTCGTAATAGCGGATCGTCGGCACTTTCACCGCCGTCTGCCGCGCCAGTTCGCCGATCGGAAAAGCCATGTCGATACCTCTTGCTCCTCTAGTCACTAGAGAAGTTAGCATGGCACCACTGAATCGGAAAGGACGCCATATGACCCAGCAGACCCAGACGCGCTATCGCATCGGCGGCATGGACTGTGCGGCCTGTGCCGGCAAGATCGAAACCGCTGTCCGCCGCATCCCCGGCGTCAGCGGTGCCAGTGCCAGCGCCACCGCCGGCACGCTGCGCGTCGACCATATCGACGTCCCCCTGGGCACCATCGAACAGGCCCTGCGCCCCCTCGGCTACACCGTCGCCCCCGCCGACGCCGCCCCAGTCGCACATCACGACCATGATCACGATCATGATCCCGATCATGACCATGATCACGACCACGCCGGCCATGACCACGGCGACCACAATCACGCCCCCGCCGACAATCACTTCGATCTCGGCACCGGCCCCTGGTGGCAGACCGCCAAGGCCCGCCTCGCCCTCGCCTGCGGCCTGGCCCTGCTCGCCGCCTATAGCCTGGGCCTCGTCGCCCCCGTGCTTGGCCATTGGGCCTTCCTGGGTGCGCTGCTGGTTGGCCTGATCCCCATTGCCCGCCGCGCCCTTGCCGGCGCCTTCGCCGGCACGCCCTTTTCCATCGAAACCCTGATGACCATCGCGGCCGTCGGCGCCGTCATCATCGGCGCCACCGAGGAGGCGGCCACCGTCGTCCTGCTCTTCCTCGTGGGCGAACTGCTCGAAGGCGTCGCCGCCAGCCGCGCCCGCGCCTCCATCCAGGGCCTCTCGGCCCTCGTCCCCAAGACCGCCCTGCTGGTCACCGGCGACACCACGCGCGAAGTGCCTGCCACCAGCCTCACCATCGGCGCCATAGTCATGGTCCGCCCCGGCGACCGCATCCCCGCCGATGGCCAGATCGTCACCGGCAGCAGCGCCATCGATGAATCCCCGGTCACCGGCGAGAGCCTGCCCGTCACCCGTCAGCCCGGCGATGCGGTCTTTGCCGGCACCATCAACACCAGCGCCGTGCTCACCCTGCGCGTCACTGCCGCTGCCGCCGACAACACCATTGCCCGCATCGTCCGCCTCGTCGAGGAAGCCCAGGAAAGCAAGGCCCCCACCGCCCGCTTCATCGACCGCTTCTCGGCCTGGTACACGCCCGGCGTACTGGTCGTCGGCGCCCTCGTCGCCATTCTGCCGCCGTTGCTGCTGGGTCAGGCCTGGAGCGAATGGGTCTATAAGGGTCTCGCCATCCTGCTCATCGGTTGCCCCTGCGCTTTGGTCATCTCCACCCCGGCCGCCATTGCCGCCGCGCTCTCCGCCGGCGCCCGCCGCGGCCTGCTGCTCAAGGGCGGCGCCGTGCTTGAACGCCTGCGCGACATCACCACCGTCGCCCTCGACAAGACCGGCACGCTCACTCTCGGCAAGCCCCTGGTCACCGACATCCTCGCCACCACCGGCGCCGAGGCCGACGTCCTGCGCCTCGCCGCCGCGCTCGAAACCGGCTCCAGCCATCCCCTGGCCCTCGCCATTCTCAGCCGCGCCAAGGCCGATGGCGTCACCATTCCCGCCGCCACCGACGCGGCAGCCATCCCCGGCAAGGGCGTCGCCGGTCAGGTCGCGGGCCAGTCCATCCTGCTGCTCTCCCCCGCCGCCGCGGCCGAACGCATCGCGCTGCCGCCCGATTTTGCCGCGCGCCTCGACGGCTTTGCCGCCGCCGGCAAATCGGTCTCGGTGCTCCTGGCCGACGATCAGCTCATCGGCGCCCTCGCCCTGCGCGACGAACCCCGGCCCGATGCCAGGGCGGGCCTTGATGCCCTGCGCGCCCTGGGCCTCAAGACCATCATGCTCACCGGCGACAATGCCCGCACTGCCCAAGCCATCGGCGCCGATCTCGGCCTTGAGGTGCGCGCCGGCCTCCTTCCCGCCGACAAGCAGGCCATCGTCCGCGAACTGCAGTCTCAGGGCCAGATCGTCGCCAAGGTCGGCGACGGCATCAATGACGCCCCGGCCCTGGCCGCTGCCGATATCGGCATTGCCATGGGTGGCGGCACCGATGTGGCGCTCGAAACCGCCGATGCGGCGATCCTGCATGGTCGCCTCGCCGACATCGCCGGCATGATCGGCCTGTCGCAGGCGGCCATGGCCAACATCTGGCAGAACATCGCCGTGGCGCTCGGGCTCAAGGCCGTCTTCCTCGTCACCACCATTCTGGGCATCACTGGCCTCTGGCCGGCCATTCTCGCCGATACCGGCGCCACGGTCCTGGTCACGCTCAATGCCATGCGCCTCCTGGGCTGGCGTCCACGCTAACCCAGCCGCATCAGCCCGGCGGCGGTGTGCCCGAACCCGGCCCGGCGATAGAGCCCCTCGAGCCGCGGCTCGAAATCGACATGCAGCCAGACCGTGCCGCGCGTCCGCGCGGTCTCGGCCGCCTGCGCCAGCAGCGCCAGCGCGATTCCCTGCCGCTGGTAATCCGGATCGACACAGGTATCGAGAATGAACGCGTGAATGCCGCCATCCCAGGCGACATTGACAAAGCCCACCAGAAGCGGCCCGTCAAAAGCGCCGATATGCGTCAGGCTGCGCTGCAGGATCGGCTGGAACGACGCCGCCCCGTCATCGCCCCACGCCCCCTGCCACAGCCGGCGCAATGCGGCATCGGGCGGAAACGGGTCGATCACGATTCTGATGTCCGGACTGCTCACCTTACCAACGTGACAAACTCTTCATGCGCTCGCAAGGTCGTGAAGAGGTTGGCCCCGCTAGTGTCCTGTTCATGCCGGACGTTCCGGTTCCCATGCAAAGGATACGACCCCATGAAGACGTTGAAGACGACCGCCATTGCGGCGCTGATGACAGCAGCTGTCGGCCTCTCCGCCATTCTCCCCGCCACTGCCCAGGAGGCTGCCGCCACCCCGGCGCCGCAGCAGCAGATGGCTGATGCCAATGGCCCGCGCGGCAATGGCCCCGGCCAGCACAATCAGGGCCCCCGCCAGGGTGGCGGCGCCGGCTTCCTCAATTTCGAGCGCGGCACCGAGGGTGTTGAGATCGCCCTGGTCCGCCTCAGCCACGCCATCGAGATGACCGCCGAGCAGCAGGCGCTGTTCGATACGCTCAAGACCGATGCGCTGGCCGCGGCCGACACCTTCTCCAAGGCTGTCGAAGGCCTGCGCCCGGCCAAGCCCGCCGATGGCACGACGGCTGAGCGCCCGTCCATCACCGAGCGCCTCGACGCCCGCATTGCCATCGAAACTGCCCAGCTCGACGCACTCAAGTCCGTCCAGCCCGCGGCCAAAGCCTTCTTTGATAGCCTCACCGATGAGCAGAAGGCTGAGCTGATGCCGGCCCGTCCTGATCGTGGCAACATGCAGGGCAAGATGGGCCAGGGCAACCAGCATGGTGGCCAGAACGGTGGCCAGGGCATGCGCCAGGGCCACGGCCCCATGGGCGCCCCTGCCGGCGCTCCGACGGACGCGCCTGCGCCCACCAACGGTTAACCTGATCGGCCGCGTCGCCACTCTTCGGCGGCGGCGCGACCGACCTCAGCGGTATCGGTGCCTTTGTAACGTGAGCGATACCGCGCAAACCCCGGCTCTCAACAGCCGGGGTTTGCTTTTGTGTGGCCTTGCTCTACCAATCGGCGACCTTTTCTCTCGACACCCCCAAGGCCTGCCATGACCGCCCTGCCTCTCGATCCGGCCCGCATCCGCGCGCATTTCCCTGCCTTTTCCGAGCCGACGCTGCAGGGCCAGGCCTTTTTCGAGAATGCCGGCGGCGCCTATACCGCCCGCCCGGTGATCGACAAGCTCGACCACTACTATCGCGCCACCAAGGTGCAGCCCTATGGCGTCTATCCCGCCTCCCAGGCCGCCGGCGACGCCATGAACCTGAGCTTTGATCGCATGGCCCAGGCGCTCAATGTCTCGTCGGACTGGATCCATTTCGGCCCCTCGGCTTCCGCCAACACCTATGTGCTGGCCCAGGCCTTCGGCGGCTGGCTCAAGCCCGGCGACGCCATCATCGTCACCAATCAGGATCACGAGGCCAATTCCGGCAATTGGCGCCGCCTCGCCCGCCTGGGCATCGAGGTGCGTGAATGGGGCGTTGATCCCCAGACTGGGCGCCTCGCCCTCGCTGGCCTCGACAATCTGCTCGATGCCAAGGTGCGCCTCGTGGCGGCGCCGCATTGCTCCAATATTGCCGGCGAGATCAACGATGTCGCCGCCATCTCTGCCCGCGCCCATGCCGTGGGCGCCGTCACCGCCATCGATGGCGTCAGCTATGCCCCCCATGGCCTGCCCGACCTCGCCGCCCTGGGCGCCGACATCTATTTCTTCTCCGCCTACAAGGTCTATGGCCCGCATCAGGGCGTGCTGGCCATTCGCCCCGAGCTGGCGCTGTCCCTGCCCAACCAGGGCCATTACTTCAATGACACCAAGCCGCGCTACCGCCTGACGCCGGCCGGTCCCGACCATGCCCAGATCGCCGCATCCTCCGGCGTTGTCGACTACCTCGAAATCGTCGCCGATCTCGCCCCCGCCTCGATCACCGGCGCCAATCCCTTCCGCCGCGCCCATGCCGCCATGCGCGCGCAGGAAATTGCGCTGATCACCCCGCTGCTCGACTATCTCCGTGCCAAAAACAGCGTCCGCCTCATCGGCCCCGATGATCCCAACCTGCGCGCCCCCACCGTCTCCGTAGCCCTCTCCGAACCTGGCGCCGTTGTCGCCGCGCGCCTTGCCCGCCACGGCATCATGGCCAGCGGCGGCAATTTCTACGCCCAGCGCCTGCTCGAAGCCGTCGGCATCGACCCCAACCACGGCGTCCTCCGCCTCTCCTTCGTGCACTACACCACGCCCGAAGAGATCACCCAGCTCATCGCGGCGCTGGATGCTGAGCTTGAGAGCGGCCCGCAGGGATAAATCGCTCCGGTGGAGCGATTAAGCGAGCAAGGCCATGAGGGCTGTGCCCGAATGGCCGGCTAGGTGGGGCTGAGAGAGCCCCGATTTTAGCCGTCAAGCCAGCGCCAAAGCCCACAAGCGCCACCCAATCCAACCGCGGCCGCGATCCGGCCGCCACAACCCCGAGTCCCCCATCCCATGTCCCGCCCCCTCGCCACCCTGTTGCTCCTGGTCTGCACCATGCTGTGGGGTCTGGCCTTCATCGCGCAGAAGTCGGCCATGGATTCGATGGGCCCGCTCACCTTTTCCGGCCTGCGCTATCTGCTGGGGGGCCTTGCCGTGCTGCCGCTGGCGCTGCTGGAGCGGCGCCGCCGCCCCGCCCCCATCACCCCGCGCCATTGGGCACTCATCGGCGCGGTCAGTCTCGTCTTCTTCCTCGGCTCCTGGATGCAGCAAGTTGGCCTCATCACCACCAGCGTCACCAATGCCGGCTTCCTCACCGGGCTCTATGTCTTCTTCGTGCCCTTCCTCGGCTTCCTGCTCTTCCGCACCCGTCCGCATCCCATCATCTATGCCTGCGTGCCGCTGGCCCTCTTGGGCATCTATTTCCTCAATGGCGGCGGGCTGGCGAGCTTTAATGCCGGCGATCTGATCGTGGTGGGCAGCGCCGTGTTCTGGGCGTTGCACGTCATCCTGCTCGGCCGCACCGCTCAGGCCACCGGCCTACCCATTTTCGTCTCGTCCATCAGCTTCCTCATCGCCGGCGCCTTTGCCACCAGCCTCGCCTTTGTCTTCGAGCAGCCCAATCTGGCGGCCGTGCAGTCCGGCTGGGTCGAGCTGGCCTATACTGGCCTGATGTCGACCGCCGTGGCCTTCACCTTCCAGGCCATCGGCCAGCAATATGTGCCGCCCGCCAATGCCGCGATCATCCTGTCGGCCGAGAGCCTGTTTGCCGCGCTCGGCGGCGCCATTCTATTGGGTGAGCGCCTGCCGCTCGTCGGCTATGCCGGCGCAACGCTGATCTTTGTCGCCATCCTCGCCGTCGAGGCCCTGCCCCCGCTGTGGAGCCGGCGCCGCGTCCACGTGCCCCGCACCACCAACTGACGCCCCTCAGGGCGCCATGCGGAACAGCTGATAGGTCTTGCAGACCACCAGGAACGCGCAGCCCCGCAGCGTGATCTGGTCATCGCTGACCTGGGTGATCGTCCCCGCCGCCGTCTGCCCATAGATATGCAGATCGCCCTTCCACTGGTTGGGCCCGGTCGGCGCCGCATGGTCGATCAGCAGCGTATTGAGATAAGGCAGGTTCTCCGGGCTGTCCGCGCCATTGCCCAGCCAGATCAGCGTGCCGCACAGCGCCCGCCCGTCGGCCCCGCACAGCTCGACCTTATAGCGGGAATCCTTCATCTCGATTTCCCACAGCCCTTCGGGCGTGGCCGCCGCAACGGCGCTCGCCGTCAGCAGCACACCGATCAGCCCGCCTGCCAGCCGCCCCAGCCTCATGGCGCGTACCGGAACATGCCATAGGTCTTGCACACGACCAGGAACGCGCAGGCCTGCAGCGTCATCTGCGTCTCGCTCTGCTGGGTGATCGTGCCGGTGATATTCTGCCCGAACAGTTTCATGGCGCCCTTCCAGCGGTTGCTGCCATCCGCCTTGAGCCCGTTGGTCACCGGGGCATTCAGATACGGCTGGTACTGCGTGTTGTAGTCGGCGTCCGACAGCCACACCAGCGCACCACACAATTGTGTGCCATCGCCGCACAGCGCCAGCTGCAGGCGGGTGTCGCGGCTTTCGAGCTCCCACACGCCGTCCGGCCCGGCCAGCGCCGCCCCGGCGCTGCCTGCCAGCATCACCATACCCATCGCCAGGCCAAGCATCTTGCGCACCACGATCACACTCCAAATCCGCCGCATCAATTCTGCTGCCACCCTGCCGCCGATGACCTGAACCGTGTCTGAACGCGCCGTCACGCGCGCGTCATCTGCGCCCCCTAAAGTCCTGGTGTCCCGGCCCCGCACGCCCTGGACACTTGCCGCGCACGGCGTCCCCAACGTAGCGCCCGGCCATTGGGAAGAGCCCGGCCGCCAACCCCGGCTTTTCCGCCGTTCAATCGGCATCTGGCCGCCCGCAGGGGCGGCCTCTTTTTTGGCCCGGCGCGCTCTCAGTCCCGTTCCATCACAATGGTGCGCACCAGCATGCCCATCTCGCTATCGTCATGCTCATCGATCTCAACCCAGCCCCTTGCCGCGTAGAAATCGCGCGCCCGCACATTGAACGCCCGCACCTCCAGCTGCCGCGCGCCCGCCGCCTCGGCCGCCTCCATCAGCGCCCGGCCCACTCCCGAGCCAATGGCCCAGCTGTCAACGTGAATGGCATGCAGCCAGGCGCCGTCCAGGTGATACATGCCCACCACTACGCCGCCGCGTTCGGCCACGGTGAGCTGGCTGACAAAACCATCCACATAACCGACCACCGGCTGCTCGGCCTCGTATCGAGCCACGGCGCCGGCATCCACATGCGGCGCCCAATGCGTCCGCCACGACCGGTCCAGCAGGTGCTTGAGTGCTTCGGCATCGGCCAGCTGCGCCGGGCGGATGGTGATCTCGGTCATTGAGGCCTCGCAATGAACTGTTGATGTTTGCCCTGCGCGCTTTTGGCGGGCAGCGTCCCGGTCTATTGCCTAGATGCACATTGCCGCAACCCGCGAGATCCGCGTCCACCCATGGCCAAGCTCTATTTTTCCTATGCGGCGATGAATGCCGGCAAGTCCACCTTGTTGCTGCAGGCGGCCTATAACTATCGTGAGCGCGGCATGCGCCCGCTGCTCTATACCTGCGCCGCCTATGCCGGCGGTGGTCCCGGCATTATCAGCTCGCGTCTGGGCATTTCCGAATCGGCCGAGCTCTATGACGAGGGTGATGACCTGTTCCATCGCATCCGCGACCATACCGACGAGGCCAAGGTCGATTGCGTCTTCCTCGACGAGGTGCAGTGCCTGACGCGCGAACAGGTCTGGCAGCTCGCCCGCGTCGCCGACCGGCTCCACATCCCCGTCATGTGCTATGGCCTGCGCACCGACTTCCTTGGCCGTCCCTTCGAGGCCTCGGCCGAACTGCTGGCCATTGCCGATGTGCTGCGCGAGATCCGCACCATCTGCCATTGCGGCGCCAAGGCCACCATGGTGGTCCGCCGCGATGCCAATGGACGGGTACAGACCTCGGGCAATACAGTCGCGCCTGAAAAGGCCGACTATATCTCGCTGTGTCGCAAGCATTGGGAAGAGGCCTTTGGCCGCTGGCCCGCGAAAGGACCCACTCCATGACAACCCCTGCCGCCCCCAACACCGAGCCCAAGGGCAGCCTGACCATCCGCACCCTGGCCATGCCCGCCGATACCAATCCGGCCGGCGACATCTTCGGCGGCTGGGTGATGAGCCAGATGGATATTGCCGGCGCCATTGCCGCCGTCGAGCGCAGCCGCGGCCGCGTGGTCACCGTCGCGGTGGAAGCCATGACCTTCATCGCCCCGGTCAAGGTCGGCGATATCCTGTGCATCTACACCACCGTCGAGCGCGTCGGCACCACCTCGATCACCATTTCCATGGAAGCCTGGGCCCGGCGCAATCGCATTTCCGACCGGGTCAAGGTCACCGATGGGCGCTTCGTCTATGTCGCCCTCACCGACGATGGCAGCAAGCGCCCGATCCAACCGTGATCACGCCCGCCCTTCCCGTTCAGACCCCGTTCAGCTAGCCTGTGGTCAAACAGGGTATCAGCAGGAGACGGGCGGAAACTTGCTCCGGCCCGGCACGTTACTTCGGCTAACAATAATCACGCATCTGTCGCGGCCCCGCCATGGCGCCGGGCGATGATGCGCATAAACGGAGATCTCACGATGAATCGCAACACGCGCAAGACGCTGATCAACATCGCCACCGGCCTTGCCGTGGCGGTCACCGCCGCTGTTGTCTTCCTGCCCGCAGCCAATGCTGCCCCGGGCGTGGTCACCAGCAATGTCAACCTGCGCTCCGGCCCGGGCACCGGCTATGATGTCATCGGCACCGTGCGCCGCGGCGAGCAGGTCGATGTGCAGCAGTGCCAGGGCTCCTGGTGCTATATCGTCAAATCCGGCCCCGATGGCTGGGTCTCGGCCAGCTATCTCAGCGCCGGCGGTTCGCCGGTGAACCCGGGCCAGCCCAGCATTTCCTTCGGCTTCAACATCGGCGGCGGCAATGGCCCCTCGGTCAGCATTGGCGTCGGCAACCAGCCCGCTCCGCAGCGTCCGCCGGTCATCGTCGAGCCCAGCTATGGCGAAGTCTGCTTCTTTGACCGCACCCGCCAGCGCGGCGACAGCTTCTGCCTGGAAGCCGGCGACAGCACCCGCAATCTGGGCAACTGGACCGACCGCATCTCCTCGATCTCCAATCCCGATGGTCTGGAAGTCCAGGTCTGCGCCGAGACCAACTATCGCGATTGCCGCACCTACACCACCAGCGCCTCCTCGCTGGGCGATTTCGACGACTACATCGCCTCGGTCCGCGTCCGCTAATCCCGAGCGATCGCAGCAATCCACCAGGCGCCCGCCCCCCGCGGGCGCCTTTTTGTTTGCCGCGATTCCTGCCGCACACCCCCTCCCAACCTCCCCCATTAAGGGGGAGGTGTGGCTCCACTCTTGGGGCACGGTCGCGTCCAACGCACCGGGTTTCACCTCCCCCTTGATGGGCTTCGACCTGTCCCGCAGGGCAAATCGCGCCAGTGGCGCGATTTGAAGGGAGAAGGCCACGAGACTTCGCGGCGTGTCCGCAGGACAAGCAGCGCCAGTGGCGCTGCGCAAGCCAAGAAGGCCACGAGACCTATGGTCGAGTGGCGGAACGTCGCTCAGCCGAAAGGCCGTAGCGAAGCTGGGGTGGGGGGACGAGAGCCCATGAGCGGCTGGTACCCACCCCCTCCCAACCTCCCCCATCAAGGGGGAGGTGCCGTTCGGTGGGTTGAACGCGATGTTGCCTCAAGAGTGGAGCGGTACCTCCCCCTTGATGGGGGAGGAAGGAGGGGGTGATGGGGAGCCCCGATATCCGGCCCCCCAAAAAACACCAACGCCGCCCCCAAAGGAGCGGCGCGCAAACCCACAAAAGCCAGGGGCCACCGTGATCTCTCACGATGGCCCCCGAAAACTCTTCAGTCTTAAAAAGACTAGAGCAGGGTCAGGTTCGTTGCCGAAACCTTGCCGTCGCGGCCGGTCTCGAGCTCGTAGGTGACCTTGTCGTTCTCATACAGGCCCTGGAGGCCCGAACGCTGCACAGCCGAAACGTGCACGAAAGCGTCCTTGCCGCCGTCTTCGGGCGAGATGAAGCCGAAGCCCTTGGTGGCGTTGAAGAACTTGACGGTACCGGTGATGGTGGACATGTGTTTATCCTGATAGTGGCTCGTGTCGCATGCGGACGAGCGGTTGTCCGGTGGCAGAATGCCATCCGGAAAGCACGTTCGCACGAGAGAGAGGGTAGCCACGACCGGCGAGCCGGGATCAGGGCAGCCGACTTAGGCTGAAAACGTTACCCCTTGTCGCAGCTATTCCCCCAACATGCAAGGCACAATCCCGATACCGCCCCGAAGGGCCCCCGCAGCCCCCTTCCCCTGCCGCCCCGATTGCGGCAATAGTGCCACCAGGGGAGACGCAAACTCTTGCAGACACTTGATGAACTGATCGCCGAAGCCATCGACTCCGGCGGCTCCGAACGCGCCAATTATCAGCTCTTCATTTCCGGCCTCTGCCACGCGCTGGGCCTGCCTGCGCCCGTCATGAGCAGCGAGTTCAATCATCGCAACGACTATGTCTATGAGCGCAAGGTCGATTTCCGCCATCCCGACGGCACGGTGACCCCCGGCTTCATCGATTGCTACAAGCGCGGCAGCTTCGTGCTCGAAGCCAAGCAGTCCGCCCGCCGCCAGGCGCTCGATGCCCATCAGGCCGACATGTTCGGCTCCGAGGGCCACAGCCGCCGCCTCGGCCATGCCCGCCGCGGCAGCGCCGGCTGGGATCGCGTCATGCGCGCCGCCTATCGCCAGGCCGTCGACTACACCCGCCATCTGCCCGTCGAGCACGGCTATCCGCCCTTCGTCATCCTGGTCGACGTCGGCAATGTCATTGAGCTCTATGCCGATTTCTCCGGCCAGGGCAAAAACTACGCCCAGTTCCCCGATGCGCAGAGCTTCCGCATCGCCATGGACGATCTGCGCGATCCCGCCATCCAGGCCCGGCTCAAAGCCGTCTGGACCGATCCGCACAGCCTCGACCCCGCCAAGAAATCCGCCGAAGTCACCCGCGACATCGCCGGGCGCCTCGCCCGCATTGCCAAGAACCTTGAGGGCAAGCACGATCCGCGCGACGTCGCCGAATTCCTCATGCGGTGCCTCTTCACCATGTTCGCCGAGGATGTCGGCCTCTTGCCCGACAATCTGATGGTCGATCTGCTCGAAAAGCTGGTTGATCATCCCGAGCGCTTCGTGCCCGCCATGCAGAGCCTGTGGACCACCATGGACAAGGGCGGCTTCGAGCCCCATTCCATGGCCGATCTCAAGCATTTCAACGGCGGCCTCTTCGCCCATCCCAAGGCGCTGCCCCTGGCGCCTGAGGATATTCACGAACTGCTCGTCGCCGCCCGGCAGGATTGGCGCGATGTCGAGCCCGCCATTTTTGGCACCCTGCTCGAACGCGCGCTGGACCCCCGCGAACGCTCCAAGCTGGGTGCCCATTACACGCCCCGCGCCTATGTCGAGCGCCTCGTCGTCCCCACCATCATCGAGCCGCTGCGCGAGCAGTGGATCGAGGCTCAGGCCAAAATCGAAGAGGCCCTGCGCCTCGGCAATGCCGCCAAGGCCCTGGCCGATGCCAAGGCCTTTCACCACGAGCTCTGCACCGTACGCGTGCTCGATCCCGCCTGCGGCACCGGCAACTTTTTGTATGTCTCGCTTGAGCTGATGAAAAAGCTCGAAGGCGAAGTCCTCGCCGCCATCGACCAATTGGGCGAGGATCAGTCCCGCCTGATGATGGAGGGCGAAACCGTCAATCCCAGACAGTTCTACGGCCTCGAACTCAATCCCCGCGCCGTGCCCATTGCCGATCTGGTGCTGTGGATCGGCTATCTCAAATGGCAACTGCGCACGGCAGGCCTGAGCGCCATTTCCGAGCCCGTGCTGCATGCCTATGGCACCATCCGCCAGCAGGATGCCATTCTCGACTATGACAGCCGCGACCTCGTCCGCGACGACCATGGCGCCCCCGTCACCCGCTGGGACGGCATTACCCGCATGCCCCATCCCATCACCGGCGAACTCGTGCCCGACCCGCAGGCCCGCATCGAGCTCCATTCTTATAAGAATCCCCGCCCCGCCGACTGGCCCGAGGTCGAATTCATCGTCGGCAACCCGCCCTTTATAGGGTCGAAGTCTATGCGCGCCGAGCTGGGCGATGGCTATGCCGAAGCCGTCTGGAAAGCCCGCCCCAAGGTGCCCGGCGGCGCCGATTTCGTTATGCACTTCTGGGATGTGGCCGCCGAGCGTTTGACGCGCAAGTCCACCAAAGCCCATCCCAATGTGCTGCGCCGCTTTGGCTTCATAACCACCAATTCGATCACCCAGACCTTCTCCCGCCGCGTTATCGAGCGCCACATGGCGGCCAAGCTGCCGCTTTCGCTGGTCTTTGCTGTCGCCGACCATCCCTGGATGAAAGCGGCCGACAAGGCCGCTGTTCGCATTGCCATGACCGTGGCCGAGGCCGGCGAAACAGAAGGTGTGTTAGCAACAGTGACCAAAGAGACAGGGCTCAACTCTGATGCGCCTATCGTTCGCACGGACACTGTGACCGGCCGCATCAAAGCTAACCTAGTCCTTGGTGCGGAAGTTTTTTCAGCTAGGGGCCTCTTTGCAAACGAGGCAATCTGTAGCTTCGGGATGGCACTTCATGGTCAGGGCTTCGTCCTTTCCCCGCGAGAAGCCGCAGCGCATGCAGCTTCTGTTGCAAAGCCATATGCGAAGGGCAAAGACCTTCTTGATAGAGGTCCCAAACAATATGTCATAGATTTCTCAGGCCTTACGTCCGATGCCGCTCAGTTGGCCTTTCCTTGGCACTTTCAGCGGTTGCTTGAGACGGTAAAGCCAGAACGGGATGAGAACGCTCGCGACAGCATTCGGGAAAGCTGGTGGCTGTATGGCTGGGATCGCCCTGTCCTGCGGAGTGCTCTGGCAGGGGTCCAGCGATACGTTGCCACCACTGAAACGAGCAAGCACCGGGTTTTCCAGTTCCTGCACAGAAACACTATTCCCGATCACATGATTGTGGCTACGGCTATCGATAAGTCAGACTTGATTGCAGTTCTATGTTCCCGCCAACACGTCAGCTGGGCACTCGCCGCAGGCGGCACACTGGAAGACCGTCCGCGCTACAGCAAGTCGCGCACCTTTGACCCCTTCCCCTTCCCCGACCTCTCCGTCAACCCGGAGCTGCAATCCCGCCTCGCCGCCCTCGGTGAGCGGCTCGATGCCTTCCGCAAAGCCCGCCTCGCCGCCCATGAATTCCTGACCATGACCGGGCTCTACAATAGCCTCGAACGGGTCCGCGAACTCGAGTGGAAAGCCGGCCCCGGCCGCGCCGAGGACAGCGCCGCGCTCATCGAGCCGCTCAGCCAGAAAGAGCGCGACGCCTATGACGCCGGCCATATCGCTATCCTCAAAGACATCCACGACGAGATCGATACCCTGGTCTTTGCCGCCTATGGCTGGTCCGACCTCGCCCCGCGCCTCGTCGGTCGCCCCGGCGCCACCACGCCCAGCCCCTATAAGACCGCCGATCAGCTCGCCGCCGAGGAGGAACTGCTCACCCGCCTCGTCGCCCTCAACCAGGCCCGCGCCGCCGAGGAGGCCCGTGGCCTCGTCCGCTGGCTGCGCCCCGACTACCAGATCGCCAAACTCGGCCACAAGATCGCCCATCCCGACGGCGTCCAGGCCGAGGCCGATCTCGCCATCCTGCCCGGCAGCGACAAGCCGGCCTGGCCCGCCGACAGCGATGCGCAGATTTCCGTGCTCGTCGATGTGCTGCGCAAGGCCCCCGCCCCCCTGCCGCCCGAGGCCCTCGCCACGGCCTTTGATGGCCGCAACACGCCCAAGCGCCGCGACCGCATTGCGAGCCTGCTCGATACGCTCACCACCATCGGCCTCGCTCGCACCGGCCAGCTCGACGGCCAGACTCGCTACTTCATCCCGCGGTGACCGACGGTCGGCGCTGGCCCAGCCCCCCACCCTTGATCCCTCCCCACAGGGGGGGAGGGTGTCGACTGACGGGGCAGTAGCACAATTCATCCCACCCACCGCACGGCACCTCCCCCTCGATGGGGGAGGCTGGGAGGGGGTGACGAGAGCCCCGACGCCCGCCCCCAGTCTCCCCACTGGTGCAACGCCCCGTTCCACAATAATCTCCCCGCCGCACGGCGTCAGGGCCATCGGGGGACTTTGGCGGGGCCGTGCTGGAGGGAACCATTTCATGCCGAAGATTTCAGAATACTACTTCCGCACCGCCATCATCTTCCTGATCGCCGGTATTGCCCTGGGCCTGCACATGTCCATTTCGGGCAATCACACCGTCATCGGCGCCCATGCCCATATCAATCTGCTCGGCTGGGTCACCAGCGCCCTGTTCGGCGGCTATTTTGCGCTCAATCCGGCCAAGGCCGGCGGCCGCCTGCCCATGATCCAATATGCCATCTTCACCCTGGGCGTCGCCGTCATGGGCGTCTCGCTCTACCTGCTGCTGGCCGGCAATCCCGCCGTCGAGCCCGTGGTCGCCGCCAGTTCCCTAGTCACCTTCCTGGGCGTGCTCATCTTCGCCTGGATCGTCTGGACCCCGGCGCGTCCCTGAAACAAGCCAACCGGCCGGGGAGGACATCGGTCCTCTCCGGCTGCCCACGCCCATGAGCATTATGATCCGCCCCCATATCCGCAGCGATGCCGTCGCCGTCGCCGACATTCTCGCCGCCGGCTGGCAGGCGGCCTATGCCGGCTTCATGCCGCAGGCGCTGTTGGCCCCGCGCATCGATCCCCTGCGCCGCCGCGCCGAAATCGCCGCCTGGCTCGATGATTTCGACACAGAGATCGAACATTTGCTCGTCGCCGAATCCACCCCCGGCACCGTCGCCGGCTTTGTCCACATCGTGCGCGCGGACAAGGCGGGGTTGGGCGCCGCCGCCCATATCAACCTGCTCTATGTCGATCCCGCCCGCTTCGGGCGTGGCATCGGCAAAGCCCTGATGGCCGCCGCCGCCGACTGGCTCGCCGCCCGCACCAGTGGCGCCGTGGTGCTCGCGGCCTATGCCGACAATCCCTATCGCGGCTTCTATGCCCGGCTGGGCGGCACGGTGGTGCTGCAAAAGACCATCGATTTCGATGGTCATGCCCTGGCCAGCGTCTATTACCACTGGCCCAGTCCGCAGGCGCTCCGCGCCGCCATCGGGCCTGGCCAATCGACAGCCCTGTGATCGCCCCATCCACCAGGGCGAAGTCATAGGCCAGCACCGCCGGACTGACCGGGACATGGCCCGCCACCCGATGCCCGTCGCCCTCGGGCGTCGCCGCCGCACCGTCGACAACGCACCCTGCTGACACCCCATGTCAGCACGCCCTGTTCCCTCGCGCGCGCTGAGCGGCTAGATTGTCGCCAGCATTGCAGGCGCCTGCCCGACTCCCCATCTTTTCGAGGCTTGCTGCCGCCCACCCACGGTGTTCCCCATGGCCGACAAATCCCCTGCCCGCCCGGGCAAAGCGTCCTTTTCCATCGACGACTTCCTCGGCGAGATCGAGAAGGCCGAGGATATGGCCGCGTCCAAGCCGCTCTATGCCGAGCGGATGAAGAACAAGCGCGCCCTTGATCGCGCCGACCAGAAGGCTGCCGCCGACGCCGATCAGGCGCGCCTCGATGCCGAAAAGGCCCTGGCCACCGCCGCCAAGAAAAAGACCGCGCTGGAAAAGCGCCGCACCACCAAATCCTCCAATGACACCGCCACCGGCATGGCCGCCAAGACCGGCAAGACCAAGATCAATTCGGTCGACCGCATTGACTTCGACGGCATGGGCGAACCGGCCCAGGCCGGCTTCGGCCATGTCCCCGCATCCGCGCCCACCGCCCGCGACATCTCTCGCGCCGCCGCCACCGATCCGGCCGCCCAGGCCGCCCTGCGCGAGGCGCTCGACGCCGCGGTGAAAAAGAACAAGGCGCGCAAGGGGGAGAGCCTGGAAAACGCCCAGACCGTGGGCATCACCGCCACGGTCAAGGCCCTCGAACAGATTATCCTGCATGGCCGCAAGGAGGTGGAGGGCTCCTCCCCCTGGGTGCCGCACAAGGCCCAGTCCAACCTCAAGCGCCTCGCCGGCCAGCCCTTCCGCATGGTCACGCCCTATCAGCCCGCCGGCGATCAGCCCACCGCCATTGCCGAGCTGGTCGAAGGCATCAACAATGGCGAAACCGATCAGGTGCTGCTCGGCGTCACCGGTTCGGGCAAGACCTTCACCGCCGCCCAGGTCATCGCCCGCACCAATCGCCCCGCCCTGATCCTGGCCCCCAACAAGACCCTGGCCGCCCAGCTCTATGGCGAGTTCAAGACCTTCTTCCCCGACAATGCGGTGGAGTATTTCGTCTCTTATTACGACTACTACCAGCCCGAGGCCTATGTGCCGCGGACGGACACCTATATCGAGAAGGAATCCACCATCAACGAGCAGATCGACCGCATGCGCCACTCGGCGACGCGCGCGATCCTCGAACGCGACGACGTCATCATCGTCGCCTCGGTGAGCTGCATCTACGGTATCGGCTCGGTGGAAGACTACACCGCCATGACCATCGACGTGCAGAAGGGTCAAAAGATCGACCAGCGCGAGCTGCTGGCCAAGCTGGTGGCCCTGCAATACAAGCGCGGCGACACCGGCTTTGTCCGCGGCACCTTCCGCGTGCGCGGCGATACCGTCGAGATCTTCCCCGCCCACTATGAAGCCGCCGCCTGGCGCGTCACGCTGTTCGGCAACGAGATCGAATCCATCACCGAGTTCGATCCCCTCACCGGCAAAAAATCCGCCGACCTCACCTTCATCCGCGTCTTCGCCAATTCCCACCATGTGACGCCGCGCACCACCATGAACCAGGCCGTCAAGGCCATCCGCAGCGAGCTCAATGCCCGCCTGCAGGAGCTCAATGGCGCCGGCCGCTTCCTCGAGGCCCAGCGCCTCGAACAGCGCACGCTGTTTGACCTCGAAATGATGGAAGCCACCGGCTCCTGCGCCGGCATCGAGAATTATTCGCGCTACTTCTCCGGCCGCCGCCCCGGCGAGCCGCCGCCGACCCTGTTCGAATACCTCCCCGACAATGCCCTGGTCTTTGTCGACGAAAGCCACGTCACCATCGGCCAGCTCGGCGCCATGTATCGCGGCGACCTGCGCCGCAAGGCCACCCTGGCCGAATATGGCTTCCGCCTGCCAAGCTGCATGGACAATCGCCCGCTGCGCTTCGAGGAATGGAACGCCATGCGGCCGCAGTCGGTCTATGTCTCGGCCACGCCCGGCTCCTGGGAGATGGAACAGACCGGCGGCGTCTTCGCCGAACAGGTCATTCGCCCCACCGGCCTCATCGATCCCCCGGTCGAAATCCGCCCGGCCAAGAACCAGGTCGATGACGTGGTCGACGAGATCCGCCAGGTCAACAAGGCCGGCTACCGCACGCTGCTCACCGTCCTCACCAAGAAGATGGCCGAAGACCTCACCGAATATCTGCACGAGCAGGGCATTCGCGTGCGCTACATGCACTCTGACGTCGACACCATCGAGCGCATCGAAATCATCCGCGACCTGCGCCTGGGCGCCTTCGACGTCCTCGTCGGCATCAACCTTTTGCGCGAAGGCCTCGACATCCCCGAATGCGGCTTCGTCGCCATTCTCGACGCCGACAAGGAAGGCTTCCTGCGCTCCGAAACCTCCCTCATCCAGACCATCGGCCGCGCCGCCCGCAACGTCGACGGCAAGGTCGTGCTCTATGCCGACCGCATCACCGGCTCCATGGAACGCGCCCTGGCCGAAACCAACCGGCGTCGTGAGAAGCAGATCGCCTACAACACCGAACACGGCATCACCCCCGCCTCGGTGCGCTCCAACATCCACGACATCGTCGACAGCGTCTATGAGCGCGACCACGTCACCGTCAGCATCGGCAAAGGCAAGGACGGCAAGGAAGCCACCCACGTCGGCGCCAACCTCGCCGCGGTCATCAAAGACATCGAAGCCCAGATGCGCGAGGCGGCGACGAACCTTGAGTTTGAGAAAGCGGCAAGGCTCCGGGATGAAGTCAAACGGCTTAGGGAGATGGAACTGGATACTTTGTCCGGCGAGGTGGACTAACAGACCCTGCCGTCCGCCACTGGTCCCCGGTCGCGCCGCAACCACAAGACCGCACCTCCCCCTAGATGGGGGAGGCTGGGAGGGGGTGTTTCGGGGACTTCGACCCGCCCGCCTCCGACCGAAAATCGCTCCAGTGGAGCGATTTGAGGGGAGAAGGCCACGAGAGCTATGCTCGAGTGGCCGGCCAGGTGGGGGTGTTTCAGGACTTCGAACCGTCCGCCCTGCCGGGGAGATAGCGTAGCAGGCTCTGCAGCAGCAGCCCGACCATGGCGCCGTTGAGGATATGCCACATGAAATGCGTGCCAATTCCGCTTGCCGCGCAGGTCGTCAGGTCGATGCTGCGAAACCCCAGCGACAGCAAAAAAGTGATCGCCGCGCCGGTCACATACCAGCGCGCCGGATGGCGCCGTATCAGGGTCACCGCCGCAAAACCCGCCAAGGCCAGCAGGGCCGGCAGATATTGCAGCGACCCGTTCAGCACGCCCGGACCTGCCGCGTCATCGGTTGTGACATCGCCCGAGGTGAACCAGAACACCGCGCCAATGCTTCCGGCCACGATCAGCGCGATGCGGGTGGTCGCCCACACATTCTCGTCCGTCAGGCGATAGATGGTCACCAGCACAAAGAGCGCCACGAAGGTCCAGATCGGGATCACATCCGCCAGCTCCGACCACCCGTTGGCCAGGGTGTGGAACAGGAACGAGCCAAGTCCGATGCCGGCGGCCAGCAGGATCAGCACCAGATCCAGCGCATCGGCCCTGCCCCTTCTGGCATAGACGCGCCATGCCAACCAGGCGGCGACCAGAAACGCGACATTGCTGAGCGCGTTGATCGGCTCGTTCCAGAACCCCGCCGCCGTGCGCTCGCAATAAAGGTCAATATACTCAGGCAGGGTCATGGTCAGCCGCGCATCCCCAGATGCCCCCCTCCAGTCACATGTCGCCGCTACCGCCGCGACGCCATCACCGCCGCCACGCCCGCCAGCAGCAACACCAGCCCGGCAATCGCCCAGCCCGTCGACGGCCCGGCCAGCGTCTCGCATTCGGCCACGCACAGGATGGGCGGGATCGTCAGCAGCCCCAGCCCCTGCACCAGCCACAACAGCCCCAGCAGCCCCGCAACACTGCCCCCGATCCGCAACACCCACCGCATCATCACGCACTCCTGTCAGCCTGAGCCCAAGCCTGCCGCAGGCTCAAACCATCGGCAAGCCCGACGGCGATAGCACCAGCGTCACAAGGCCCCGGCGCCGCCGTCCTTCAGGACAATTCGGCCTGAATGCCCCCAGCCAATACCCCCTACCGCATGGCGTCAATGCACGCCCACGCAACCCAGAAAATCGCTACCGTGGAGCGATTTAGCATAGCTAAGACAGGCCGAACCACCCATCCTGGGGATCGCTTGCAGCGCGCATTGGACGCGCAACCGCCCAGCCGGGTCATAGCGTCCGCAGCCATGGTGCTGCGCATTCCGAAAGTGTCGAAGAACCAACCACGCCCTCGCGGCTGGGCGCGACCGCCCCCCCCCCCCACGTCACCCTCGGGCATCCTCGGGCCTGACCCGAGGACCCGAGGGCTCTGCACTCTTCGCGCCGTCCGCCCCTGGTCCCCGGTCGCGCCGCAACCACAGGACCGCACCTCCCCCTAGATGGGGGAGGCTGGGAGGGGGTGTTTCGGGGGGCTTCGAACAGCCCGGCCGCAGACCGGGAAATCGCTCCGGTGGAGCGACTTAAGGTGAGAAGGCACTGAGGCCTACGCGCGTAGGGCAGGCACACTGTGGGATGAGTTCAAACGGCCGCGGGTTATGGAATTAGGTACTTGGTCGGAAGGCGTGAGCCAATCACGTGGCAGATACCTGCAATTTCTTCAAATCCATGCCGTTTTCATCTGCCACAATACTCTCAATTGGCTCTTGAGTCGGATGGTGCTATGTCAAATTCTACGCAGACGATGAGCTTCGTATACCTCAATCACCGAGGTGAGGTCGGCGTGCGGCATGTACGACCAATTCGAATGGAATATCGAGCGTCTGACTGGCACCCCAAAGAGCAGTGGCTGCTAGTCGCGTATGACTTAGAAAAGCAAGGCGAACGAGATTTCGCCATGTCAGAAATATTACGGTTCGTTGCCAACGAATAAGACAAAGATTATGAATTCGTATCTAGATATTGCAGAACGAATTCTGGAGGCTGAGCGCAAGCCGCTTAGTGCCCGACAAATTTTGGCTAAAGCGCACGCGACAAAGGCAGTGCCTCGGCATCTGCACGGCGCCACACAGTACAAAACAATGCAGGCTCGCCTAAGTGAAGATATACTCTCAAAGCGCGATCATAGCGCCTTCTTTAGGCCGAAGCCGGGGACTTTTTTTCTCCGAAAATTTCTCGACGATGAAACGATTAGTGAAGAATACCGTCGTCCAATTGCTGCGCGTCGTCGCATTCGCGACTTGCTACTTGGACCGGCGCTGTCGGTTGCAAAATCAGCGGTGGGTGATGTGTTTGCACATACCGACGCCGTACTACCAAAAACAATATGCGGGGAACTGCATGATCGAGCATTCGCATATATAGACCCCAAAAACGTTCCTGATGACCGACTTTTGATATGGGCGGTCTGCGTGGTCGTACGCGGCCATGACATCCTGACCTACCGAGCGGGAAAGTACCGTGATGACCGCGATGCGTTTGCAAGGAAGCAAACATTTGCGTTCTCGTCGCTGGTTCAAGAGAACGCAAGATCGCTATTTGACGAAGATAGCCTAGGCATCAGAGAGACGGCGCTAAAATCCGTGGTAATGGACCTAGATATTCCGCTGAGATCGGAGATCTCAAATGATAGCGAGATCCCCTGTGAATTAATGACTTTTATGAGGGGAACCCATCCAGCATTCTTTAATTCAATCATAGGTGTGGTAGTTGTCGAGTGTCCCCAGTGGTTCGAACCTACAACGAGGCGATTGTCCCTGAATGAAGTGCGCTGGGTCAGCTTACTGTCTCCACGAAATAATACTGATGACCTCGACCCGTGGTCGGTGTTGATCTGGAAGCACTTGTCCGGTCATGCATCTCAGAGGCTCACACAGAGGCAGCGAGATGATCTCCCGCACCCTTACAGCGGCTGAATGCAACTACATTAGGCATCAACTTGAGCTAAACGACCCGGTTCAACAAAAGAGAATACTGCAACGACTATGCAGTTTGCATAAGCTTGGATTTCGCATTCCGCCGGCTGCCCGCTATTCTCTAGAAGTATTCATGGCAGGCCTCGTAATGGGCGGAAGCACCAACGCGAAGGTTACCCGATGGTGTCTTAATGCACTTGCACTAATTGGATCGAAAGATTTGGCCGTCGCCGCGGTTCGCTTCGCTATCGAGAAATTTGTCGCCGATCCAGACATCTTTGGCTCAGCGATATCTGCAATTGTTCGACTAGATCCCGAGCAATTTGCGCACATTGCCACCTCGGATCGCTACCCCCGTGAGCTAGTGCTACTAGGCGGACTTCGCACGGCCGGCCCGCAGGAGTTGGACACCAGCCAACTGTCGATTAATATCGATACGGCAGACCCTCAAATACTAAAGCTCGCACTCCTGACTGTGGGGCTAGATCGAGCACCAGAGCACATCTTTGACCCACGTCATGCAAACCCAGCAATTGTGAAGGCCCTTGGGGGGCATCAAGACCCAGTTGTTTCACAGTATTCCGTTTGGGCAATATCAGAAAACAACAAGCTTGGTGTGGACGATCTTGGCATCGCAACGGGCGATATGGAATCATTGCCAGAAAATGTACGGGGCTGGATATACAGGTTGTTCGCGGCCGCCCCAGAACTGAGTACGAGACGGCATGACCTTATATTCCAAGGCTCGATAGACCCAAATAGTGAAGTTAGGCTTGCCTTAGCAACAGGTCTGCGCGACAGCTTCTACGACGGTTTGGAAGAGGTTACATTTGACTGGTTTGACGTTGAGGCAGAGAAAGATGTGCGTGACGCACTAATTGACCACATGGTGCGCCAAGCAGAACAGTTCCCTGGATACCAGCCTATTGTGACGACCCTGTATGCTGCGGAGTCACCTGGGTCGCCCGCGCGTCACCGAATGGATGCGGCGGCGGCTCGTACTTCAATGTACTCACGATTCCAAGAGATTGTTCAGGAAACGGGGGCACCACTTTTCAGCGACCTAAAAGGAGCAACTATTGTAATGGGCGACAATTTTTCGACGGGAAACATTCAAGGCGGCTCTGTCTCTCTAAAGGGAGATGCCTCCAATAATGGCGACGTGAGCAATTTCCTTTCTGAGGCAGGAACGCAGGATGCCCTTCGAATCCTCGAAGAACTTGGGCCCGTACTTGCTTCGCTCCCTTTGAAGGAGGAAACAAAGGCGCCAACGAGGCAAGCGATTACCGAGGCCAAGAGCAACCCCACCAAGGAACGGTTAAACTCAGTCAGGGCAGCGCTAAAGGGTCTTGAGGAATCGCTAGGTTCAGTTGCTGGCGGGGCCGCGCACATCGCAGCTATAGCCGGCTATTTTGCGCTCATCGCAGGCCTAGCATAGCTCTCGAGGGGCGAGGCACCAATCAAGTGTGACTGGACCAGCAATACATAGCCAGCTACCGACAAATCGCCTCACACGGCACCCCGTCACTATCGCTGTCCAACAGCGCGCCCCAGCTGCAGTTCGCCAGGTACCAGCGCGCCTCCGCGCAGGTGCCGATCCGCGTGCAATATTGCCGGCGCGGACAGGACGCATCATTGCCGCGCTGGGCCACCGGCTGGCGCGACTGGGCTTGCGCCGGGGCGGTATAGACAGCGGCCGGGCGCTGCGGCGCAATGGGTGCAGACACCACCGGATCGGCGCCCAGATAGTCGGCGCTCACCCAGCCCACCAGGCCATCAATCGATACATTGACCCAGCCACCGCGCCGTTCGCCGACGCGCACCACGCTATTGCGCGATAGACTGCGGAGCACACGTGCCGAGGTGGACGGCCCCTCGCGCAGATTGAGACTATTGGCGGTGACATAGAGGCTCGCCTCGAACCCCGGCACCGCCGCGACATTGGCCGGCACCACACCCGCCCCGCCCGCCGGATCGACAGCGGCCCGCCCGGGCGTATCGGTCCCGCCGATGATATTGCCCAGCGCCGCCAGCGCCATGATGCCGAAAACAAACCAGTATCGCTTGCGCATCGCTCCCCCATGCAAACATCGCCGAGAAGTCCCTGTCGCACAAGCATTTTGAGCTGCGCCGCGCCCCCAAACCCGGCACCGCACAGATCAACGCAGCAGCAATCTCCAGGCCTTCAATTCAGCCTTGGCGCGTCCCGAACTATGCCGGCCAGACACCCTCACCCCGTATGACACGCCGGCGAACACGTCGCGCAACCATTGCTCTGCCAGTGCCGCCGCTTGGCCGCCGCCACCGCGTCCCGACAGTGGCTGAACTCGCCCAAATACGTCGTGTCCCGCGCCTGGTTCAACCAATAGCAGCCCGCCTTGTGCACCTCATGGTCGCCATTGGGCTGCGCCGTGTTGTTGACATAGTAGCTGTCGGCCATCGCATCCTCCTGCTGAAAGCCATGAGCCAAGCAGAACGGCGCCAGAGTCGGAGCCGCAGGACTGCGTAGGGATCACCCCGCACACCCCGCTGCCCGCGCCGCCCACAGCCCGCCGGCCTCCGCCCCCTATGCCCCGCGCCCCCCTCACGCCTCACGCCCCGCCTCCCCACAAAACCCCTCCCCCGCCCTCCCGCCTCCCCCTCCCAGCCGATGCCCCTCGTTTTGCAAATCGGTCCTATTTGCATCTGATAGGCGCACGGCACCCGCCCATATCGTCCCGCCTCACCCCCGGCCCCTCGCACCCGAAATGCATCCCACACGCCGCGGCCACCCCACGCCCGGTATCCCTGCCCCCCAAGGTCTCCCCGTCGCCCTCGACACCCGATGCCTCTGGCACCCGAAACGCACCACCCGCCCCGCGCGCCCTCCCTCCCCCTCAGCGCCCCGCCTCCCCAAAGCTCCCCCCGCCCCCCCAAGCGAAAGCACCTCCCCCTCCCCAGCCGATGCCCCTCGTTTTACAAATCGGTCCTATTTGCAAACTAACACCGCACGACGCCCACTCCCGCGATCACGCCCGCGCCCCCAGCGCCGCGCTCCCCTCCCTTTCCAAAAACACTTATCCCCCGCGCCCCTGCTGCGCGCATGCTGGGGGCGAAAGGAGACCGCGATGGTCGAGATCATTTCATTTCTCAAAGTCATCGAGCATGACCGGCTCAGGGCGCGGCTGGGCGTTTTGCGCCGGCGGCTGGGCCCGACGGGCAGCCAAGGCAGCGGCCCGGTCGCCAGCCCCACGCTGGTTGCGGCCGCCGCAACCCTCTTGGCCGACATCTATCGCCTGATTTCGCGCGAACCGGGCGCGCGCACCCTGCCCCGGCTCGATCCGCGCCAGGCCGTGACGCATCAGCAGCTCGCCGGCATGCTGGCCGATGCCGATCTCAAGCTCGCGCTGTTCCAGGACGCCCATAGCGACCACGATGGCGACACGGGCGATGACTGGCTCACCATCGAGGGCATCGAGGCCTTGTGTGAGGACAGGGAAAGTTATCCCCGCCCCTGACGCCGGGCGCATACTGGGCCCATCCCCGCCATGCACGCGGTGCCGACGAAGCATCGGGCGGGGAGACTGGCTGCATGGGGTCGCCCAGGCCGATGCGTGTATGCTGACCACCGGCCTCGCGCCGGCCCGCAGGGCAGATGTCTCCCCAGGGGAGAGATTGCGGCTGGAAACCATGGGGGCGCGGCCCGCATGGCAGGCCCCCTCGCGGCGCAGACGCGATAGCACCCGAAAGGGCGGCCGCTCGATGCGTGCGCAGGAATACCAGCTCGTGTGAAGCGGCTTTCGCCTCTTCAACAATCAATCAGGCGGCACAAGCCGTCCGGGGCGAAAGCCGCTTTACATCGTGTACGCTGCGATGCGCAGCATCGTCGGCGCCGCAACGCCCAGCGTTGTCGGCGCTGCGATGCATTGCATTGTCTGCAGGGCGCCCAGCGCATTGCTTTGCGCATGCAAAGCAATGTCGCGGTCCGGCGCCGAGATCCCCCCATAACCCCGCCCAATCGAACCCATAAAAACCCTTCGTTGGACGCCCCCACCACCCCGCGCCACACTGATCGGCATGACAACGCCTACGCCAAACACCGCATTGCCGCCGTGCGCCGCCCGCGCCAGGCTGGCCGCATGACCAAGCCACTCCCCTCCGCCCCCGCGCCGCACAATCACAATGGCGGCCCGCCGCTCGATGATCCCGACGAGTATGTGCCGCCCTGGGGCCGCAACGGCATTGGCCGCTATTTCGAATGGGCCGCCGCCAAGAAACGCGCCTTCGATGCCCCCATGGACATTGCAAAACTCCGCGCCCGCCGCGCCGCCATGATCGGGCTCACCTATGAGGAATACACGCTCGAAATCCTCGAACGCGGCCGCTATCTCAACGCCGGGGACAGCCAGCGCATCGCCGAGATCATCGCCCGCCGCGCCGTGCGCTACTGAGGCCGGCCAACCCACTCCGTGCTAATCCAAGACGAGCCCGGAGCCGCCATGCGCCTGATTCGTCCCGCCCTGCTGATCGCCCTGCCGCTGCTGGCTGCCGCCGGCCCGGCGCTGGCCGCGCGCACCGCCACCGCGCTGGGCGAGGCCCCGATCCATGATCGCCCCGCGGCCGATGCCGCCGTCATCAGCACCCTGCCCGCCGGCGTCACTGTCACCCTCGAGCAATGCACCAGCGACGTCAGCGCTGCGCCTTTTGGCGCAGTCGCGTCCAGCCCCGGGGCCACCGCCGCGCTGACGCCGCCGCCGCCCGGCGCCTTCTGCCTGCTGCGCGGACTGGGCTGGGTCGATGCCAAAAGCCTGGGCAATATCTCCGCCGATCCCGCAGCGCTGCTGGATGGCGATAGCCTGTTCGATCCCCTCAAGACGCCCAAGCCGAGCTGGGACGATCTCTCCACCGACGACAGCCAATAGCCTGCCCCATCGGCAACACGCCTGCGCCCCATTGTCGCCGCCCCGCTCTGGTTGAATGACGTCATTCATCCGGCGACGCCGCCCCGCGCAGCCTTTTGCCAGGCCGCCCTGTGCGCCCTGTCCGCGCCGTCTGCGGCCCGCCCTTTTGCCCATCCAGCCCTTTTGAGGAGACCGCCATGGTCAAGCCGCATCATTCGACCGATCTCACCCCTGCCGAAGTCCAGGACCGCATCTGGGAACTCGCCAAAAAGATCGACATCTGCATGTTCACCACCTGGGATGGCGAGCGCCAGCGCAGCCGTCCGCTCTCGGCCCGCGTCTTCCGCAATGAGCACGCCATCTATTTCCTGGTCGATGAAGCGGGCCACAAGAACGAGCAGGTCGAGGCCTTCCCCTTTGTCTCGCTGGCCTTTGTCGATAGCGCCGGCCACAAATATGCGGTGATCTCCGGCCGCGCCAAGCTCAGCAATGATCGCGCCAGGATTGCCGATCTGTGGAGCGATTGGGACAAGGCCTGGTGGGCCGATGCCAGCGATCCCGCCATTCGCCTGCTCACCATCACGCCCGAGGATGGCGAGCTGTGGGACAGCCCCAATGTGCTGGTGTCCACCGCCAAGATGGCCTTTGCCGCCGTCACCGGCCAGACGCCCGATATGGGCGACAATGCCAAGGTCAAGCTCTAGCCAGTGCCTTGCCGCAGCCCTCGGGCTGCGGCAGTCTCCCGGCGCCGCCAACCGGATTCGATCATGTTCAAGCCCGCTGCCCTCAGCCTCGCCCTTGCCCTGTCTCTGCTCGCCGCCGCGCCCGCGTTGGCGGAGTCCACAGCCCGCGTCAAAGGCGGCGATATCCCCGTCTATGCTGGCCCGGGCTATAATTACGCCACCATCGGCAATTTGCCCGACGGCACGGAGGTAACTTTGGAATATTGCACGCGCAATGGCGTCTGGTGCCAGGTCACCGATACCGGCTGGGTGCTGGCCTCCTATCTGGTCGGCGCCGCCGCCAAGCTCGAAGTCACCCCGCCCACCTTCCAGGGCTGGTAGCCCCCTCCCCCCTAGAGGGGCAGCACCCGCGAATATTTCACCTGCCCCAGCGAGAAGCTGCTCTCGATTGAGGCCACCCCCGCCACCTGGGTCAGCTTGCTGCGCAAGAACTGCTCATAGGCCGCCAGATCGGCGCAGACCACGCGCAGCAGAAAATCGAATTGCCCGGTCATCAGGTAACATTCCATCACCTCCGGCCAGCGCGCGATGGCGGCGCCAAAGGCGTCCAGCTCCTGCGCCCGCTGCCGCTCCAGCTTGATCTGCACAAACACCGACACCGGCAGGCCAACGGCCTTCTGGTCCACTGTGGCGCTATAGCCGGCAATTATCCCCGCCTCTTCCATCTGGCGTATCCTGCGCAGGCAGGGCGAGGCCGATAGCCCCACCCGGTCGGCCAGCGCCTGGATGGTCATCCGCCCATCCGCCTGCAGCGCCGCAAGGATGCGCCGGTCAATCGGGCTGAGCGCCATCACGGTGGTTTCTGCCAATTTTGCCGCTCCATCTGCGCGTTTCCTGCGCACGCATCGGGTTTTTGGCACAGAATAGGCAAGAACCACCGCTTGGCAAGGCGCAATGTCAGACAACTGCAGGGAGGGCTCAATGGACCGGACGACCACCATCGCGGCGCTGACGCGCAAGGCGCTCTGGCTTTCCAATTGGATGATCCACCACGCCAACCACATCCGGCCCAATACCGATGGCGTCAAAGTCGGTGGTCACCAGGCCAGCTCCGCCTCCATAGCCGCCATCATGGCCGCGCTCTATTTCGGCGTGCTGCGGCCGCAGGATCGTGTCGCGGTCAAGCCGCATGCCGCCCCGGTGTTCCACGCCATCCAATATCTGTTCGGCAAGCAGAGCCTCGACAAGCTCGAGAACTTCCGCGCCTTCGGCGGCGCCCAGTCCTATCCCAGCCGCACCAAGGACACCGATGACGTCGACATCTCCACTGGCTCGGTGGGTCTGGGCGTCGCCTTCACCGCCTTTGCCAGCCTCATTCAGGACTATGTCCGCGCCAAGCCCTGGGCCGACAAATCCAGCCCCGAGGGCCGCATGGTCGCCTTGGTCGGCGACGCCGAGCTCGACGAAGGCAATATCTATGAATGCCTGCTCGAAGGCTGGAAGCATGGCCTGCGCAACACCTGGTGGATCATCGACTACAATCGCCAGAGCCTCGATGGCGTCGTCCGCGAAGGCCTCTATGATCGCATCGAGGCCATTTTCCGCGCCTTCGACTGGCAGGTGGTCACCCTCAAATATGGCGCCCTGCAGCGCGCCGCCTTTGCCGAGCCGGGCGGCGAACGCCTCAAGGCCTGGATCGATGCCGCCCCCAATGCCATCTATTCGGCGCTGATGTTCCGCGGCGGCGCCGCCTGGCGCGAGCGCCTCAATGACGAGATCGGCGATCAGGGCGATGTCACAGCCCTTCTCGCCCGCCGCAGCGATGCCGAGCTGGCCGAGCTGATGGCCAATCTGGGCGGCCATTGCACGCAGTCCCTGCTCGAACAGTTCGAGGCCGCCGGCAGCGATCGCCCCACCGTCTTTATCGCCTACACCGTCAAGGGCTGGGCCACGCCGCTGGCCGGCCACAAGGACAATCACGCCGGTCAGATGACCACGGCCCAGATCGATAGCCTGCGCCAGTCGATGAACGTGCGCCCCGGCCACGAGTGGGACAAGTTCGAGGGCCTCGCCAATCCCGCCGACGTCGAGCGCTTCCTCGCCGCCGTCCCCTTCAACACCTCAGCGAGCCGCCGCCTCACCTCGCCCGCCGTCGCCACCATCGGTCCGCAGTTCGTCGGCACCGGGGCCACCTCGACCCAGACCGCCTTCGGCAAGATCCTCGACGCCATCGCCAAGACCGACAGCGATCTCGCGCGCCGCATCATCACCACCTCGCCCGACGTCACCGTCTCGACCAATCTGGGCACCTGGGTCAATCGGCGCAATCTCTACGCCAAGCGCGACATGGTCGATGTGTTCCAAAAGGAATCCATCCCCAGCGCGCAGAAGTGGCGCTTCACCCCCGAGGGGCAACATCTTGAACTCGGCATTGCCGAGATGAACCTCTTCCTCGCCCTGGGTGCCGCCGGCCTGAGCCATTCCCTGTTTGGCGAGCGCCTGCTGCCCATCGGCACGCTCTATGATCCTTTCATTTCGCGCGGGCTCGATGCGCTCAACTATGCCTGCTATCAGGATGCGCGGTTCCTCTTGGTCGCCACGCCCTCGGGCGTTTCGCTGGCCGGCGAAGGCGGCGCCCACCAGTCCATCGCCTCCCCGTTGATCGGCCTGTCGCAGGATGGCCTCGCCAGCTTCGAGCCCGCCTTTGCCGATGAGCTGTCCATCATCATGGATTGGGCCTTCGACTATATGCAGCGCTCCGGCGACGCCCGGCCCGATCTCGCCGATTGGCCGCGCGACGTCACCGGCGGCTCGGTCTATCTGCGGCTGTCCACCCGCACCATCGAGCAACCGCCGCGCACCCCCGACGCCGCTCTCACCGACAGCATCATCCGCGGCGCCTATTGGCTCAATCCCCCCACCCCGCAATGCGAGGTGGTCATTGCCTATCAGGGCGTGCTGGCCAGCGAAGCCATCGCTGCTGCCGCCGCCATCGGTGGCGACCGGCGCAATGTCGCCGTGCTCGCCATCACCTCGGCCGATCGCCTCAACGCCGGCTGGCATGGCGCCCAGCGTGCACGCCTGCATGGCGACGCCGATGCCCGCAGCCATATCGAAACCCTGCTGGGCGCCGTCCCCCATCGCGCCGGCCTCGTCACCGCCATCGATGCCCATCCCGCCACCCTGGGCTGGCTGGGCAGCGTGCTCGGCCACCGCACCATCACCCTGGGCGTCGAGCACTTCGGCCAGACCGGCACCGTCAACGATCTCTACGCCCATTTCGGCATCGACGCGGCGGCTATTGCCACCGCCGCGCGCAGCCTCATGCCGGGGCGGTTCTGACCCCGGCCTGCCCAGTTTCTAGCCTTCAGCCAACCCGGCACACATATTGTGCACTTAACCCACGGAGCGCCTTGCCAACCCGGAACGTATTTGTCAGACATATGTCATTGGGCAGATTTCGAGGGAAGTCAGCTGTCGATCGCAGCATGCGTGCTGCGCAAGAACGACCGGTCGCCGCTGGCGGCCGCGAGATGCGGGAACGTCCAATACCTGGCTCTGCAAGGAGGGAGTCGAACATGAAGGCATTCAACACATTCGTCGGGGCGCTGGCAGTCGCAACAGCGCTGACCATTCCGGCGCTGGCCCAGACCACCATCGTGGCCCCTGGCTCGTCCACCACCGGCACCTATATGGACTATATGAAGACGGTCTATGACCGTGCCACCTTTGCCGAACTCCTGCAGGTGCCGATTGCCACCTTCGACAAGGAATTCGAGCTCACCCCCATGGCGGCCGAAAGCTGGTCTCAGTCCGCAGACGGCCTGACCTGGACCTTCAAGCTGCGTCCGGGCCTGGTCTGGTCCGATGGCGAGCCGCTGACGGCAACCGACTATGTCTTTGCCCTGCAGCGCGCCGCCACCGGCGGCTATGACTTCGCCTGGTATTGGGATTTTGCCGGCGGCATCAAGGGCTGGAAGGAAGTCACCGAAGGCACGGCCGACGTCTCGACCCTGGGCCTCAAGGCCGTTGATGATCTCACCATCGAAGTCACCACCGTCGCGCCCAAGCCCTATCTGCCCTCCGTCACCAGCCTCTGGTACCCCGTGCCCAAGCATGTGGTCGACAAGCTCGGCGACGACTGGGCGCTCAATGTCGACACCGTTGTCACCTCCGGCCCCTTTGATCTGGAAAGCTGGGAGAAGTCCAACAACGCGGTCGTGCTGACCAAGTCGGACACCTACACCGGTCCCTGGCAGGCCCAGATCGACCGTCTCGAGGTTGATCCGAGCCTCGGCGCGCCCGAAGTCGGCCTGCCCGCCTTCCTGGCTGGCGATGCAGACTATTCCTTCCTCAACACCGGCCAGGTGCCGGTCGCGACCCAGCGCTATCCCGATGGCATCCGCAAGAACGCCGTCTTTGCCACCTCCTACATCTCCTACGATCTGGATTCGGCGCCCTTCAACGACGTCAATGTCCGTCGTGCCTTCTACTACGCCGTCAATCGCGCCGAGCTGACCTCAACGGTCCTCAAGGACATCGCCATCCCGGCCGGTTCCATCCTGCCGCCCGGCTATCCTGGCTACAATCCGGACATCGCTGCCGAAGCCGTCTTCGATCCGGAAAAGGCCAAGCAGTTCATGGCCGACGCCGGCTTCCCCAATGGCGAAGGCTTCCCGGAGATCGAGATCTGGTATCGTGAGGAAGGCGGCTACAACGGCGCCATCGTCCCGCCCATGGCCCAGTATCTCCAGGCCCAGTTCAAGGATGTCCTGGGCATCACCATGAACATCCGCGTCCTGCCCGGTGCAGATTGGATGGATGGCCTGCGCAACAAGAAGAACAACATCTTCATCGCGCCCTATGAGTACGACTATCTCGATCCGTCCAATTTCTACGGCATCTTCTTCAATGGCGGCCGCCACGGCTACCATATCGCTGAATATGATGCCCTGGTCGCCAAGGCGGACTCCGAGAGCGATTGGGACACGCGCTACAAGCTCTATGCTGAAGCCGAGCAGATCATGATCGACCAGGGCCTGATCGTGCCGCTGGTGCATCCGATCACCATCGCCGTCATCTCCGACACACTCGGTGGCGATGCCTCGACGCCCAACAAGCTGGGCTTCACCTCGCTCGATCGCCTGGGTCACTACTTCTTCACCCACCTGACCAAGCAGTAATCCCTTTCGAGCCAAGCGCTCCCTGGCACCCCAAGGCCAGGGAGCGCCCATTCCACCACAGGGCCAGTTCATGCCACTTGTCGAGATCGAAGACCTCAAGGTCAGTTTCAGCCAGTATGGCGGCCAGGTCGACGCAGTCCGTGGCGTCAGCTTCACGGTCAACGAAGGCGAAAGCCTGGGCATTGTCGGCGAATCCGGCTCCGGCAAATCGGTCAGCTGCAGCGCCCTGCTGCGCCTCCTGCCCGCCACCGCCCGCATCTCCGCCAAGGCCATCCGCCTCGACGGCATCGATGTGCTCAAGGCCAATAAGGACGATCTGGTGCGCCTGCGGGGCCGCGCCGCCGCCATGATCTTTCAGGATCCCATGACGGCCTTCGATCCGGTCTTCACCATCGGCCACCAGATTGTCGAAACCATCCAGGCCCATCGCCCGCTGAACAAGCGCGATGCCCTGGCCGAAGCCGAGCAGCTCCTGCTGCGCGTCGAGATCAAGAACGCGCGCGACGTGCTGGGCTACTACCCCCATCAATTGTCCGGCGGCATGCTGCAGCGCGCCATGATCGCCATGGCCCTCTCCTGCCGCCCCAAGGTGCTGATCGCCGACGAGCCCACCACCGCGCTCGACGTCACCATCCAGGCCCAGATCCTGCAGCTGATCAAGAAAGTGCAGGCCGAGTTCGGCATGGCCCTGATCATGATCACCCATGATCTGGGCGTCATCGCCGAAACCGTTGACCGCGTGCTGGTCATGTATGGCGGCGAGGTCATGGAACAGGGCCCCGTGCAGCAGATCTTTGATGCCCCCCAGCACGATTATACCAAGGCCCTGCTGGCCAGCCTCAAGACCGGCTTTGACCCCTCCGCCGATGAAGACCGCACCGCCACTCCGGCGCTCGAGCTGCGCGGTCTCTCCAAGACCTATCGCGTCGGCCGCCGCGCGGGCCTGTTCACCAATCACAGCGAATTCCATGCCGTCCGCCCGGTCGATCTCGTCGTGCCGCGCAATCGCATTGTCGGCCTCGTCGGCGAATCCGGTTCGGGCAAGACCACCACCGGCATGATGGCCATGCGCCTGACCGAACCCAGCGGCGGCCAGATCCTGGTCAATGGCACCGACATCTCCACCATGGGCCCGGCCGAGCTCAAATCCTTCCGCCGCTCCATGCAGATCGTCTTTCAGGACAGCTATTCCGCGCTCGATCCCATGATGACGCTGAGCCAGATCATCGCCGAGCCGCTGCATATCCATGGCATCGGCACAGCCCGCGAGCAGACCGAAATCGCGCTCGACTGGCTCGAACGCGTCGGCCTGCCGCGCAATTTCGGCGGCCGCTATGCCCATGAGCTCTCGGGCGGCCAGCGCCAGCGCGTCGCCATTGCCCGCGCCCTGATCCTGGGCCCCACCGTTCTGGTGGCCGATGAACCCACCTCAGCGCTCGACGTCACCGTCAAGGCCCAGATCATTGGCCTGCTCAAGCAACTCCAGGCTGAAATGGGCCTTTCCATGCTCTTCATCAGCCATGACCTCTCCACGGTCAAATCGCTCACCGATACCGTGGTGGTCATGTATCGCGGCCGCGTCGTCGAACAGGCGCCCACCGAGGCCATCTTCTCCGATCCACAGCACCCCTATACCCGCGCTTTGCTTGATGCCATTCCGGCCGACAACCCGGCCAAGCGCCGCGCCCGCACCTTCCTCTCCGCCGACGAGCTGGCCGCCGCCACCCCGCGCTACACCACCATCCAGACCGGGCTTGCCCCCAATGCCACGCCTCAGCTGATCACCATCGCGCCCGACCACCGCGTCGAAGCGATCGTGACGACATGAGGGCGATCATCATGCAGCATCCGAACTTGGCCCTGATGCCGGCATTGGCCCCCATGCCAGGAGACACCCCATGCTGAGCTTCATCCTCCGTCGCCTGGTCTCGGTCGCCGCCACTTTCATCATCGTCTCGCTCATCATCTTCTTCATGATGCATTCCATCCCCGGCGGGCCCTTCGATGCCAATGACATGCCGGTCTCGGAAGCCGTGCGCGCCAAGCTGATGGCCAATCTCGGCCTCGATCAGCCGCTCTATGTCCAATATTTCCGCTACATGTGGGGCGTGCTGCATTTCGATTTCGGCGTGCCCTATCAGAGCCCCGGCGAAACCGTCACCCAGCTGCTCTCCCGCGCCTGGGTGCCCAGCCTGGTGCTCGGCGGTCTGGGCGTGCTCATCGGCGCCCCGCTCGGCATCCTCTTGGGCATGGCCGCCGCGCTCAACCGCAACTCCTGGATCGACTATCTCGCCTCGACCCTGGCGACGCTGGGCCTCACCATTCCGGTCTTTGTCACTTCCATGCTGCTCATCCTGGTCTTTGCCGTCTGGCTCAACTGGCTGCCGGCCAGCGGCTGGGGCAAGCCCGAGCGCTGGATCCTGCCCATCACCGCCTATGCGCTGATTCCGCTGGCCACCTATGCCCGCTACACCCGCTCGGCCATGCTCGACACGCTCAACCGCCCCTTCGTCACCGTGCTGCGCGCCAAGGGTCTCACCGAGCGCCGCATTGTCTTCCAGCATGTGCTGCGCAACTCGGCCATTCCGCTGGTCACGGTCTTTCTGCCCATGTTCATCGGCACAGCCACCGGCTCGATCTTTGTCGAAGCCATGTTCCGCGTGCCAGGCCTGGGCGCCTATTTCGTCTCCTCCATCGAGACGCGCGACTACCCGCTCGAAATGGCGCTGATGCTGATGATCACCTTCATGTACTGCATCGCCTATCTGCTCAGCGACATCGTTTATGCTCTGATCAATCCCCGGATCCGCGTGGGAGGCGGCCAATGACCACGCCCGATATCGCCCCCGTCGCGCCCACCGCGCCCCAGGCCTATCGCCAGCGCAGCCCGATGTGGTTTGCCTGGCAGCGCTTCTCGGGCAACAAGGCTGCCATTGCCGCCGGCGTCGTGCTGGCCATTCTGATCCTGATGGCCATCTTTGCTCCGCTCATCAC
The DNA here is from genome assembly GCF_005222805.1 of Devosia sp. FKR38. Taxonomy (GTDB): domain Bacteria; phylum Pseudomonadota; class Alphaproteobacteria; order Rhizobiales; family Devosiaceae; genus Devosia. Next base: position 1,990,495 of record NZ_STGC01000005.1, read on the forward strand.
GCCCGTGCCGCCCGAGGCTCAGCTCTTCCTCACCGAGTCGCTGGCCTTCCCCTCGTCGCAGCATTGGTTCGGCATCGATAGCCTGGGCCGCGATTTCTACACCCGCATCGTCTATGGCGCCCGCATCTCGCTCAGCATCGGCTTTGCCGCAGCGCTGTTCAGCGTGCTCATCGGCATCCCGCTGGGCGCGCTGGCCGGCTATTATGGCGGCAAGGTCGATTGGATCATCATGCGCATCATCGAGCTCTTCTCGGTGGTGCCGCCCCTGCTGGCCGCCATGCTGCTGGGCGCCGTCACCCGCGGTGGCTATTTCACCATCATTCTCATCGCCGCGCTCTTTGGCTGGGTCCAGGTGTGCCTGCTCGTCCGCGCCCAGGTGAAGGCCTTCCGCGAAAAGGAATTCGTGCGCGCCGCCCATGCCCTGGGCGCCTCGCCCTGGTATGTCATCCGCCGCCATCTGATCCCCAATTCCATCAGCCCCATCATCGTCGGCTTCGTGCTGGCCATTCCCCTGGCCATGATGCTCGAGGCCAGCCTGAGCTTTCTGGGTATCGGCGTGCCCCCGCCCACGCCCACCTGGGGCCAGATGATCAATGAGGGCATCGACTTCATGTTCTTCTACTGGCATCTGGCGGTGTTCCCCACCGCCGCTCTTGCCATCACCGTGCTGGCCACCACACTGTTTGGCGATGGCCTGCGCGATGCCCTCGATCCGACCCTGAAAGGCCGCTGACGTGTCCGAAAATCTTGCCCGGCAGTTCCTCCTCCGCGAGGATGTCGTCTTCCTCAATCACGGCTCGTTTGGTGCCTGCCCCCGCCCGGTCTTTGCCGCCTATCAAAACTGGCAGCTTGAGCTTGAGGGCCAGCCCGTCGAGTTCCTCGGCCGCAAGGTCCCTGACCACATGCGCACCGCGCGCGAGGCTCTGGCCGCCGAACTGGGGGCTTCGCCTGAGGATGTCGTCGGCCTCACCAATGCCACGCTCGGCCTCAACATCGTCGCCCAGTCGCTCGATCTCAAGCCGGGCGACCAGATCCTGACCACCGACCACGAATATTCGGCGCTCGAAAAGACCTGGGCCTATGTCGCGCGCCGCACTGGTGCAGAGATCGTCGTGGTCAAGGTGCCCATCCCCCTGCTCACCGAAGCGCAGTTCACCGATACCATCATCGCCGGCATGACCGAGCGTACCCGTGTGCTGTTTCTCAGCCACATCACCTCGCCCACCGCTCTGCTCTTTCCCATCGAGCGGTCCATTGCCGAAGCCCGCCGCCGCGGCATCTGGAGCGTCATCGACGGGGCCCATACCCCCGGCCACATCAAGCTCGATCTCGATGCCCTGGGCGCCGATTTCTATTCCGGCAATTGCCACAAATGGATGATGGCCCCCAAGGGCTCCGCGTTCCTGCATGCCCGGCGCGAACTGCAGCCGCTGCTCAATCCCCTCGTCATCAGCCATGGCTGGACGGCCCAGTCCAAGGAGCCCGGTGCCAAGGGCGCCTTTGGCAATTCGCCCTTCATCGACGAGCTCGAGGTGCAGGGCACGCGCGATCCCTCTGCCTGGCTCACCGTCCCCGCCGCGCTGGCCTATCGCCGCGACAATGACTGGGACGCCGTAGCCGCCCATTGCCACGCCCTGGCGCAGGACACCGCCCGGCGGCTCGGCGAATTGACCGGTCTCGCCCCGCTCAGCGCGCCCGAGTTCTGCGCCCCCCAGATGGTGGCCATGCCGGTGCCCGAATGCGATGTCGATCAGCTCAAGATCGACCTCATCGACAAGTACAATATCGAAATCCCCGTGTTTAAATGGCAGGACACCTGCATCGTTCGTCTGTCGGTGCAGGGCTATAATTCCAAGCCGCAGATGGATTTGCTGATCGCGGCACTAACGCAACTGCTCGGCCTGAAAGCGGGGTCTGTTCGACAAGCCTCTTAGCCAGAGGCTGACAAATCACGCGAACTGTGATGTGTGGGGCAGACAAGACCCGCCAGAAGGATCAGTCGCGTGAGACCGGACAGTGCCCTGGACTATCTCGAGCCGCTCGAAACCCGCACGCGTGGGGTGGCGGTTTTGGATGCGCTTGCCGACATGGTCGAGCGCTCGGGGCTGACCATTGGCGATCGCCTGCCGCCCGAAGTCTCCCTGGCCACCACGCTCGGCGTTGGTCGCTCCACCATTCGGGAGGCCCTCAACCGCTGGGAAGGCCTGGGCATAATCCGCCGCCGCCGCGGCGACGGCACCTATCTCTCGGCCCGTGTGCAGACCTCGCGCGGCCTGGTCCCCACCATGGTGCGGCTCGAAGGCGAAGCCCTGCTGCGCCTGCTGGAAATCCGCCGGACCCTGGAAAACGACGTGGTGCGCAAGGCCACCATCAATGCCTCGCCCAAGCAGCGCCGGCAGATTTCCAGCCTCTGCGATATTCTGCTTATCGAGGTCAACGCCGGCCGCCCCTGGCGCAAGGCCGACCATGAGTTCCACGCCGCCATCTACGACGCCTCGGGCAATCCCATGTATGGCCAGATCCTGGCCAATCTCGATCACGCGCTGGAGCGCGGCACCGCATCGCCCTTCGGCGCCGACAATTTTGGCCTCGACTCGTTCCCCATCCACCGCGACCTCGCCGACGCCATCGTCGCCGCCGACCCCGTCCGCGCCGTGGAGATCATCAACCAGCTGCTCGACATTGTCGTCGACGAAGTCCAGGCCATCATCGACGGCAACATGCTGAGCTAGGGCATGTGCAGGCCAGCCTCAGCTGAATTGCGACCGGTCAGAGCCAGCCGCTCAGCTCGCGCCGCACCATCGCCTCGATCATGTCCATGCCGGCCGGGCTGTCGTTCAGGCACGGGATATAGGCGAATTTCTCGCCCCCGGCGTGCATGAAGCTTTCCTTGCCCTCCATGGCGATTTCTTCCAGCGTCTCGATACAGTCCGCCGCAAAGGCCGGCGCCAGGATCGCCACCTTCTTCTTGCCCTGCCCCGGCAACGCTTCGAGCGTCTTGTCGGTATAGGGCTCCAGCCACTTGGTGGGCCCGAAGCGGCTCTGGAAGGTCACCATCAGCTTTTCCTTGGGCCAGCCAAGGTATTCACGGACGAGGCGTGTCGTCTTGTAGCACTGGCAATGGTAGATATCGCCGCGTTCCAGATAGGTCACCGGCATGCCGTGATAGCTGGTCAGCACCACGTCGGGCTCGAAATCCAGCGCCGCCACGCCATCGCGGATCGAGTTGCCCAGCGTCTCGATGTACTTCGGATCTTCGAAATAGGCCGGCACCGTGCGCACCGCCGGCTGGCGCCGCATGGTCTTGAGCACGTCAAAGGCCTTGTCATTGGCCGTGGCGGTGGTGGTCGCCGAATTCTGCGGATAGAGCGGGACCAAGAGGATCTTGGTGCATCCCGCCGCCTGCATCTTTTCCAGCACGCTCTTGGTCGAAGGATTGCCATAGCGCATGGCAAAATCGACCATCACATTGTCATGCCCCGCCATGCGCTCGGCCAGCGCCGCGGTCTGCTTGCGAGTGATCACCAGCAGCGGGCTGGCATTGTGTTCCTTGTCCCAGATCGAGGCATAGGTGCGCCCGCTCTTTTGCGGCCGCACCGACAGGATCACCAGGTTCAGCAGCGGCCACCACAGCCAGCGCGGCGTCTCGATCACGCGCTTGTCGCTCAGGAATTCCTTGAGATAGCGGCGCACGCTCCAATAGTCCGTCGCGTCCGGCGTCCCCAGGTTGAGCAGCAGCACGCCGATTTTCTCGGGCAGGACAGGCGGATGGGCGGGAGGCAGGTGAGCGGACATGGATGCCTGTCGATCTGGATTGCGGCTGGCGCGACCATAGCGGCAAAAACCAAACGATCAAGGCGGCTATGGGTCGCGCTGCCCCCGGTGATCCACTCAGAGGCTGGCAATCACCAGCAGCACGCCGAACATCAGCACCGCAACCGCCCCGCCCAGTTCCAGCCACCACATGATGGCCCCGGTCAGCGGATTGTCGATGCCGCCGATGCGCCGGGCCATGCCCTTGGCCGTAACCGCCAGCGTCGCCAGCGCGGCCACCGTGATCGCCGTGCCCGCGCCCATCAGGAACACCGCAGCAATGCCGGCCGCCAGCAACCCTTGCGACAGAGCGAACACCAGCACCACCAGCGCACCCGAACAGGGCCGCAGCCCCACCGCCAGCGCCACGCTCAATTGCTCGCGCCAATTCCCGCTCGTCGCTGCCGGTGTCACGATATGCACGTGGCCGGCATGATCATGATCCCCATGATCTCCATGTTCGTGATCGTGGTGGTCATGCCCGTGATGATCATGGTGCTCATGGCCATGGTGATCGTGATCGTGATCGTGCAGATGCGCCCGCGCCGTCTGCACCATGTCCGGCTTGTCTGCATGCCCATGGCTGTGCCCCAGGCCAAACACCTTGCGCACGATCAGCCAAAGCCCCAGCAGCGCCACCATCCCATAGGACACAATGCCGATCCAGTTGGCCGCGTCGCCCATGGCATAGCTGGTCATGCCCAACAGCCCCGCCGCGATCAGCACGAACACCACCGCCACGCCCGACTGGATCATCGCCGAGACCACGCTGAGCAGCACGCCGCGCCGCAGTTGCGTCTCATTGGCCAGCACGTAGGAGGAGATCACCACCTTGCCATGCCCCGGCCCGGCGGCATGCAGAATGCCATAGATAAAGCTGAGCCCGCCCAGCACCCAGAACGCCGTCCAGTCCGTCCGCAGCGCATCGAGCGACTTGGTGATGGCGCCATAAAACTCCCGCTGCTGCGTCTGCAACCAGCCGAAAAACCCGGTGCGCGGCAGGTTCAACCCCGGCTCCGGCGGTGGCCCGCCAAAGGGAATGCTCGGCTTGGCCTGCGCCATGGTGGTCGCCGCATCCAGCGCCGTGGTCGGCGCCGCCGCAGCCGGCGCGCCATCGCAGCTCACCACGATCATGCCCTGCGTGCCGCGCATCGCCGCCGCCAGGTCCGGCGGCAGCTCGGTCACATCCGGCCCCAGCGCATAGAGCCGCTTCTGCAGATCGTCCGACATCTCCTTGGGGGGCTCGAGCACCACGCCACAGCCGGCCGGCGCATTGACCAGCGTCACAGCGCTCGCATCGGCAAAGGTGATCGCCACATAGTATTCCGGGTCATAGACGCCCAGCTCGAAGCGCTTGCCCAGCGGATGCGGCTGCTCGGTGGTCAGCGAATAGCTCAGCGTCGTGTGCCCGTCGGCATAGACCATGCGCTGGTCGCCCGCCGGCGTGAATTTGAGCGGCGCGTCCATGTCGCCGGCAAAGGTGTAATAGCCATAATCGGCCAGCCCGGCGGTATTCTCGTCGGCCAGGCTCTGCAGCTCGTCGGGCGAGGTCTCGCGGTCGCCATTGCTGTCCAGCCCCTGGATCACCCAGGACGAAAACGCCGTGTCAAAGCTCCAGTCGTGGTGCAGCCCCACCACCGCGCCGCTGTCGTCAAAGGTGATGGTCACCTTGGCGTCGATGAAGATATGCGGATGCGCCAGCGCCGGCAGCGTCAGCCCAAGCAGAGTCACTCCAGCGCCGGCAAGCGACTTGCCCAGACCACGAAAATTCACGCCAAACCCCGCTGTTAGCTGACTGGATGCTTCTGAAACCAGTCAACCAGATGGTCGATCAGGGCCCGCACCTTGCCCGCCAGGTGACGCCGGTGCGGATACACCGCCTGCAGCGTCTGCCCGGTCGGCAGAAAGTCGGCCAGCACCGGCACCAGCTCGCCACTGGCCACCGCTGAATCGGCCAGGTACGACGGCAATACGACAAATCCGAGGCCCAGAATGGCCGCCTCGCGCGCCGCGAGCGGCGAATTCACCCGCACCGGCCCGGTCACCGGCACCGAGATGGTCTTGCCATCCTCGATAAAGCGCCAGTTCGATTGCCCCTGCAGGTTCACGTCCACGATACAGGGCGCATGCCGCAGGTCTTCGGGATGCTTGGGCACGCCCGTCTTGGCCAGCAGCGCCGGCGACCCGCCCACGATCACATGCATGTCGGCGATCTTGCGCGCGATCAGCGAAGAATCCTGCATCGTCGAAATGCGCAGCGCCACGTCGATCCCCTCGTCGACAAGGTCGACATAGCGATCCTCCAGCCGCAGATCGAGCACCACCTTGGGGTGCTTGAGCAGATACTGGAAGATAGCCGGCGCCAGGGTGCGCTCGCCGAAATTGCGCGGCGCCGAAATGCGCAGCAACCCGCGCGGTTCGGCCGTCTGGTCGGTGATGGTGGCATCCAGATCGTCCAGCTGCTGCAGCAGCGCGCTGGCCTCGCGGTAATAGCCCTCGCCCGCCTCGGTCAGGCTGAGCTTGCGGGTGGTCCGGTTCATCAACCGGACGCCCAGGTAATCTTCCAGATCCGTCACATACTTGCTCAGCAGCGCCTTGGACCGGCCATGCTGCCGCGCCGCCGCTGAAAACCCGCCAGAATCAAAGACTTGAACGAATGCCCTTATGCGTGCGAGGTCCTGCGTCATGGCGTCCTGTTCGCTGGATCAATGTAATCCACGCATAACTCATCTGTGATCGCCGAACAATAACAGGCCTTGGCCGTTCCACGATTAACGATAGACTGGAAGCCCAATCGACGCGCACCCGGAGTTCGGACTATTTTCCCCCCCATGTCCAGACCCTCATCCCGCTCCACACTCTACCGGCTGATTGAAGCGGGACAGCTTGCGCATCGCGCCCTGCTGTTGCCCTTGTCTGAGCGGGGTCTGGAGCCCGGCGATGACGCGATCCTGTTCGAGCTGGGCCGCTCCGGCACCACCGAGATGGAGCTGGCGGCCGAACTGGGCCTGCCCGAAGTCGCCCTCGCCACCCGTCTCTCGCGCCTGATCGATCGCGGCCTCGTCACCCGCCAGGCCGTCGGCCCCGAGCTGGCCGATGGCATTGCCCTTTCCGAACGCGGCGTGCGCATCCGCAATGGCCTGGCCGATCACTGGACCCAGCTTGAGGAGGCCCTGATGGGCGAGCTCAAGCCCAAGCAGCGCAAGAAGCTCGGCGAGCGCCTCAAGCGCTTCGTGGACCTGCTCAGCTTCTGAATTCTGCCTGCCTGCATCATTCAGCTTGGGTTCAGGCGCAAAGGTGTTTTCTGCAGCCATTGGCAGCGATGCCACACAGCTACAGGAGATCGAAAATGGCTTTGAGCAAGACTCTCGCCGCAAGCGGCCTGGCAGCCCTGGCGCTTCTGGCAACCGCCGGCTCCGCCTTTGCCGCCACCGCCTATGCCACCAACAACGTCAATGTCCGCTCCGGCCCGGGCACCTATTACGGGGTTGTCGACACGCTGCGCCGTGGTGAACGCGTCGATGTACAGCAGTGCCGCGGCAGCTGGTGCTATGTCGAAAAGCGTGGCCCCGATGGCTGGGTCTCGGCCAACTATCTCTCGCGTGGCGGTGGCTATGACGATTGGGACGATGGCGACAACTGGGGCCGCCCGCCCCATTGGAACCCCGGTCCGAGCCGCCCGCCGCACTGGAATCCGCGTCCCTATCCGGTCTATCCGACCTACCCGGCCTATCCCAGCCGCCCCGGCGCCAGCGTCTGCATTGACGGCCCCAACGGCTACTTCTGCGTCGGCAACTAACCCGTCCTCCCGGACGTTCCGCGCCGCCCCCACAAGGGGCGGCGTTGTCATGCACCCTGCGCCCCGCCTTTTGTTGTGATCCCCCAGCCGCCTTTGCGCGTAACAGCTGCATCACACACGGGGAGCCGCCAGCATGACCAAATATCTGATCCTTTATGGGGCCTGTGCGCTGATCTTCTTCCCGCTCGATTTCGTCTGGCTCTCCACCATGGGCAAGAGCTTCTATCAGCGCGAGATCGGCGAGCTCCTGCTGCCCAATCCCAATCTGCTCATCGCCGCGCTCTTCTACCTCGCCTATTTGGTGGGCGTGGTCCTGCTCGTCGCCGCCCCCGCTGAAGGCGATGTGGTCAAGGCCCTGGTCTTTGGCGCCGTGCTCGGCTTTGTCGCCTATGGCACCTACGATCTGACCAATCTCTCCACCGTCAAGGGCTTCACGCCGCTAGTGGCCGCAGTCGACATGGCTTGGGGCACCGTGCTCACCGGCGTTAGCGCCGCCGGTGGCGTGTGGATTGCCCGCCATTTCGCCTGATTATTCGCGGCCGGGCAGCAGCGGTTCATCGACAACGCGGACGCGCTTGATGCGTTCGCGTGCCATCACCACCAGGCCCGCGGCCACCACCACGCCGGCACCGACCAGCGAGATCGGGTCGATCCATTCGCCAAAGATCGCTGCGCTGAGGAAGATAGCCCAGGGCAGCGAGAAATAGTTGAACGGCTGCACGGTGCTGGCCGGCGCCATGGACAATGCGAAGATCATCACACCATGCCCCAGGCACGTGGTCACCATCATCGCCGTCACCATCAGCAGCTCGGTCCAGCCCATGTTCTGCCAGAAGAACACGCCCACCGCGCTCGACAGCAGCACGCCGATCACCCCGCTATAGGCCATGCTGGTGGCCGCACTGTCATATTGGCTCACCTTGCGGGTGATCACGATATAAAGCGCGTACAGCGTCGCCGACGCCATGGCAAAGCCCACGCCCCAGTCGAGCGGCAACCCGCCCGGCCGCACGATGATCAGCGCGCCGGCAAAGCCCGCGCCCACCGCCACAAAGCGGAACACCCCGACCTTTTCGCCCAGCAGCGGAATGGCAAACAGCGTCACCAGCAGCGGATAGACCAGCGAAATGGCCTGCAGCTCGCCCAGCGGCACGCTCTTGAGCGCCATGGCGAAGCACCAGATTTCAACGATCAGCAGCGCCCCGCGCAACACCTGCAGCACCGGCACGCGCGAGGTCAGCGCCTGCCGCAGCGGCGCCTGGCGCATCACCAGCCAGATCGAGAACAGCCCATAGCCCCAATAGCGCATCATGGTGATCTGGAACGGCGAATAGCTCTGCACCAGTGTCTTGGAAATGGCGTCCTGCGCGCCAAAGACCGCAACGGTGAACAGCGTCAGCGCAATGGCGCGCCCCACATTGTCAGTGCGGCTGGATACGGCAGAAAGCGACATGACGCGACTGAAACCTCGACCCGATGGCGCCCGGCGCCAACAGCGGGCCGCGCCCGGCTAGGGCTAGCGCAAACCGCCCGGCTTGGCCATGCGCCTTATGGTAACAAAGCGCGCCTGCTGACGATCCCTGGCAGCAGGCATGGGCCAGTCTCCCCGCGCGCCACCCTGGGCACTACGCCCGCCAGACATTGAACCCTCCCGCCAAAGCGGCCTAAGCTCGACCCATCAGGTGCACAGTCCTTCCATGACGAATCATTCCGATCTCTCGCCCACACGGTCTGTCGCGCTAGTCACCGGCGCCGGCAATCGCATCGGCGCCGCCATCGCCCGCCATCTCGCGGCCAATGGCCATGCCGTAGTCATTCACTACCGGTCCGACCAAGCGGGCGCCCAGACGGTCTGCGACGGCATCAAAGTGTCCGGCGGCAGCGCCGCCATCGTCCAGGCTGATCTCGCCGACCGCGCCCAGCGCCGCACGCTGATCGCCCGCGCCGCCGCGGCCTTCGGCCCGCTCACCACCCTGGTCAACAATGCCTCGGTGTTTTACCCCGATAGCGCCAGGGATCTCGACGAAGCGCTCTGGGATGAGCATTTCGCCATCCATGCCGAGGCGCCGCTCTTTCTCGCCCGCGACTTTGCCGCCCAGCTCCCCGCCGGAGCCGAGGGCAATATCGTCAACATCATCGACGAGCGCGTGCTCCATCTCTCCCCGGCCTATACCAGCTATACGCTCTCCAAGGCCGTGCTCTGGACCGCCACCCGCACCCTGGCCCAGTCGCTGGCGCCCGCCATTCGCGTCAATGCCATCGGCCCCGGTCCCGTGCTGCCCCATGCGCGGCAAGACCAGGCCGCCTTTGACGCCCATGTCCGCAGCCTGCCTCTTGAACGCCATGCCGACCCCGACGATATAGCCCAGGGTGTGCTCATGCTGCTGGCCTCCCGCGCCATGACCGGCCAGATGCTGGCGCTCGACGGCGGCCAACATCTTGACTATCCCGCCCGACGTGGTCCAACCCCTCGCTCATGACTGACGACAGCCCAACGCCTCCGCCCAGCGGCCCCGAAGTAATCCGCGCCTTTGTGCGCACCCTCCCGGCTGCCCCCGGCGTCTATCGCATGCTCGATGCCGAAGGCGCCGTCATGTATGTGGGCAAGGCACGGAACCTGAAGGCCCGCGTCACCAATTACACGCGCCCCGATGGCCTCGAGATCCGCCTGCAGCGCATGATCGCGGCCACGGTCAGCATGGAATTCGTGCGCACCGAGACCGAGTCCGAAGCCCTGCTGCTTGAAGCCAATATGATCAAGCGGCTCAAGCCGCGCTTCAACGTGCTGCTGCGCGACGACAAGAGCTTCCCCTATATCCTGATCGCCACCGATCATGAGGCGCCCGAGCTCACCAAGCATCGCGGCACCCGCCGCCGTCCGGGCCACTACTTCGGCCCCTTCGCCTCCGCCACCGCCGTCGGCCGCACCATTGCGAGCCTGCAAAAGGCCTTCCTTTTGCGCAATTGCACCGACAGCTTCTATGCCGCCCGCACCCGTCCCTGCCTGCAGCATCAGATCAAGCGCTGCGCCGCCCCCTGCACCGGCGAGATCAGCCTTGAGGGCTATGCCGAGCTGGTCGAGGACGCGCGCCAGTTCCTCTCCGGCAAGTCGCGCAGCGTGCAGGATCATCTGCAGGCCGATATGAACCAGGCCGCCGAAACCCTCGATTTCGAGCGCGCCGCCCTCATCCGCGACCGTCTCTCGGCCCTGGCCCTCATCCAGTCGCAGGGCGATGCAACCGCCAAATCGGTCGAAGAGGCCGATGTCTTTGCCATCCACCACGAAGGCGGCCAGTTCTGCGTCCAGGTCTTCTTCTTCCGCGCCTTCCAGAACTGGGGCAATTACCCCTATCGCCCGCGCGCCGACGCCAGCCTTTCTGATGCCGAAGTGCTCGAGGCCTTCATCGGCCAGTTCTATGAAAACCGCACGCCGGCGCGCCTCGTGCTGGTCAGCCATGACCTCGCCGAACCGGCCCTGATGGAAGAGGCGCTGTCCAGCCGCGCCGGTCGCAAGGTCACCATCGAAGTGCCCAAGCGCGGCGACAAGCGCGATCTGGTCAACCATGCGCTGACCAATGCCCGCGAGGCGCTTGGCCGCCAGCTCGCCGAAGGCGCCACCAATCGCACCCTGCTCGAAGGCGTCGCCGAAACCTTCGGCCTCGAAGAGGTGCCGCGCCGCATCGAGACCTATGACAATTCCCACATCTCGGGCACCAATATGGTGGGCGCCATGGTCGTGGCCGGCGAGGAGGGCTTTTCCAAAAAGCACTACCGAACCTTCAACATCAAATCCGACATCGCCGCCGGCGACGACTTCGGCATGATGCGCGAAGTGCTGACCCGCCGCTTCACCCGCCTGGCCAATGAGAGCGAAAACGACGCCGAGGACGACAATTCCGGCATGCCCGACTGGCCCGATGTGGTCTTCATCGACGGCGGCGCCGGCCAGATGAGCGCCGTGCGCGGCGTCATCGCCGAGCTCAACCTGCCGCGCGAAGTCACCTTCATCGGCATCGCCAAGGGCGAGGACCGCGACGCCGGCCGCGAGAAATTCTTCATGGAGGGCCGCGAGGCCTTCATGCTGCCCCATCGTGACCCGGTGCTCTATTACGTCCAGCGCCTGCGCGACGAAGCCCACCGCTTCGCCATCGGCACCCATCGCGCCAAGCGCAAGAAGGAACAGGTCAGCAATCCGCTCGACGAGATCGACGGCATCGGCCCCACCCGCAAGCGCGCCCTGCTCAACCACTTCGGCTCCGCCAAAGCCGTCGGCCGCGCGGGCCTCAACGACCTGCAAGCCGTCCCCGGCATTTCCAGCGCCATGGCCCAGCTGATCTACGATCACTTCAACCGCGCGGGATGAGATGCAAAGGGCGCAAGCCTGCGCCCGCGCCCTCCGTGCATGAACTCTTGGCTATTGGCTAGAACGCCACCTTGAGCGAGCCCTTGATCGTGCCAGAACTGGACTCCGTGCCCAGCCGGCCCGAACCATTGAGCCCCGCCGCCACGCCCTTGCCCATGTCGTAATTGAGCCCCAGGTCGACCACCAGCGCGTCGCGCGACAGGCCTGAACCCGTGGTGCGGAACGCCGGGCCGCCGGCCAGTGACTGGCTGGCGCTGCCCAGCATCTCACCATAGACATGCTGCCAGCCCACCATGGCGCTCGCCGACAGCGCCGCCGCGCCAACCGGGATTTCGGTGACGACGCGCACGCCGGCCACCGAGATGCCCAGCGTCTGCCCCGCCACCGAGCCGCTCAACGCAAACGGCGAGCCGCTTTCGCTGTAATTGGCGCCCGATAGGCCCATCACCGTGCCCGACACAAACGGTGTCACATCAACGCTGCCCGCCTTGAGCGCATAGCCCAGCTCGCCGAACACCTGGCCCGACAGCCGCCCATAAGACGTGCTGATCGTGCTGTCGACGCCGCCAAAGCTGATGGCACGGGTAGTGTCGACGCCCGACAGTGTCACGCCCGCGCCCAGGCTCGCCACGATCGGCCCCAGTTCAGTCCGGCCGTAGACGGCCACGTCGCCATTGGTGCTGCGTGCCGTCGCATTCTGGCCGTCGATCTTGCCGCCCGAGCGGCTAATGCCACCGGCAATGCCCACCGTCCAATTGCCCACCGCAATGCCATCGGCACCGGCAAACAACGCCTGCTCGTTCCAGTTCAGCGTCGCCGCGCCGCCACCGGCCGCCCAGCCGCCCGTCGCCTGCAGCGAGGTCCAGCCCTGCGCCGTCTGGCTGGCCACGCCCGGCGCGAAGCGGTTGTGCAGGGCATCGCGCAGCAGACCGCCATGTTCGAGGATCAGCGTTGCGCCCGAGGCATGCACTTCGCCCGCCACTTGACTCAGCGCCGGCACCAGCGCCTCCGGTGTCGTGGCATAGAGCGCCGAGAACACCTCATTGCTGCGCGGCCCCGCGGCCGGGCGCACCGCGTCCAGCGCCGCACCCACCGCATTCTGGTTCGGCCCCGCCGCCAGCCCATTGGCCGCCAGATTGCCATAGACCAGCGGCGTCACCACCAGCGCAATGCTGCGGCTGCTGTAGAGCGTGTCCATGCGCGTGCTGTTGGGCAGGCCGCCCGTCGTCGGCTGCGTCAGCGACGTAAACCCGCCGGTGACGCTGGTGCTGGCCTGGATCACATTATACTGCGTCCCCAGCGGCGCCACATAGGTGTTGCTGGCCGAGCCCGTGATCCCGCGCAGCACCGGCACGATCACACCATTGACGCTGATGCTGCCATTGGCGCCCGTGGTGATCAGCCGCGAGTAATTGCCCGCGCCATTGCCCGTGCCCGTGCCGTCGATATCAAACGAGGTCGTCGCCCCGGCCGCAATCGTCACCGGACCATTGACAGTCAGCGTGCCCGGCGAATTGCCCGGCGCCAGCCGGCCTGCCGAATACAGCGACGAGTCGATCTTGCCCACGCCGCGCAGCACGCCGTTCTGGGCAATCGTCACCTTGGAGGTCACCGAGCCATTGATCGACAGCTGCCCGCCGTTGATCGTAGTGTCGCCGGTATAGGTGTTGGCGCCAGTCAGCGTCAGCGTGCCCGAGCCCTGCTTGTTGAGCCCGCCGCTGCCCGAGATTGAATTGGCCAGCGTCGAGTTCGACCCGGCCGTATCGACCACCGTCGTGCTGGTGAACTGGCCATAGCCCTGCAGCGCCCGGCCCACATTGACCATGCCCCAGCCGAACTTCTGCCGGTCACCCATCGACGTCGCCGTGGTTAGGATCACCTGCTGGATGTCATGGGCGGAGAAGAACGGGAACGCCTGCTTGATCAGCGCCGCCACGCCCGTCACCACCGGCGTGGCCATCGACGTGCCGTCCATCGGCCCGTAATTGCTTCCATTGGCGCCCGTGCCGAGCGGCAGGGTCGAGGGCACGGCCACGCCCGGCGCCGACAGGCACCAGTCCGCGGCCACGCCGCACTGATTGCTGAAGCTGGCCAGATTGCCATTGGCGTCCACTGCGGCCACGGCCAGGAAATTATTGCGCAGCTCGGGCACCCAATAGGGCATGGCGCCCAGCCCATCCGGCGAGGGCTGGCTCTCATTGCCCGTGGCGAACACCATCAGCACGTCTTTTTCAGCGGCATATTTCGCCGCTTCGATGGTCTGCGGCAGCGCCGCAGCATAGGAGGTAGCAGTATAGTCGGTCACATTGCACGGCGGATTAACTGCCTGCGCGCAGTCATTGACGCCGCTCGAGTTGTTGATGATCGACACGCCGCGGTCCACCATGCGGCGCCAGCTCTCATGGAACCAGCCGTCCGAATTGCCCGACCGGGTGTCATAGACGCCATTGATGATCTGGGCGTCAAAGGCCACGCCATGCATGCCCAAGCCGTCGCGATTGGCGGCAATGATGCCGCTCACATGCGTGCCGTGATTGGCCCGCCCGCTGGGCTGGTCAGTGTCAACCCCCTCGAAATTGCCCGAGCCGGTGATGATGACGCCAGTGTTGAGGTCAAAGCCGGGCAGCAGCCGCCCGTTGAACTCGGGGTTGCGCGTGTCAATGCCGGTGTCCAGCACGCCCACCACCACGCCCTTGCCGGTGATCCCCAGCGCATAGGCCTTGGCTGCGTCGATGGCATTGAGCTGATAGGCCGACAGATATTCCGCTGTCTTCCAATACTCCGGACTGCTCGATGTCGTCTGCGCCTGGGCACCGCCACTCACCAGGCCGAGCGCCAGCACCATCACCGGCCAGATACGCCGTATTGTCATTAAGTTTTCGCCCCTACTATACACCGGTTGTCAACTGTGGCCGCTTCGATAGCAGGGCTTGCTGGATCGGTGATGAGAGCAAAATTCCAATTATGGTTTGACCGTCTCAACCAGGTCGCTGCACCGGAAAACTGTGGCAACCCCACATCATGACTCAAGCCGAACCAGGCCTGCCGCGCCAGGCCTTCAACTCTGCCGATTCCGATCCTGCCCAGGCCTTTGCCGGTTGGCAGGCTGCGATAGCGCCGGTTTTTGACATTGCGCCAGTCTATCCCGATCGCCCCTTCGCGGCCTCCTATGTCAGCTACCATTTGGGCGACATCCTGATCGGGCTGGGCACCTTTGATGCCACCATGTTCAGCCGCAGCCACGACAAGGCGCAGCGCGATGGCCTCGATTACGCGTTGATCCAGGTCTATACCGCCGGCGGCTATGACGGGCACCTTGATGACCGCCCGGTCACCGTCCGTTCCGGCGAACTGGTCACGCTCGACATGACGCGTCAGACTCGCACGGTCTCCCTCCCCTCCAGCAACATCACCGTGCTGGTGCCCCGCGACCTGGTGAAGGCCCGCCAGCTGCCCCATGGCGTGATGACGCGGGGGCCGCGTGGCGCGGTTCTAGGCGGCATGCTGGCTGACCATCTCGTCGGCCTCAGCCGGCGCCTCCCCACCATGCCGCTGAGCACCGGCGCCGCCGCTGCCGTGGCCACCCTGGCGCTCTACGAAGCCGCGCTCGATCCCATAGAGGAAATGCTGGAGGCCGCCGCCGAACCGCAGCGCGACCTGCTGTTCCAGCGTGTCCGCCGGCTGATCGATGCCCGCATCACCACCGGCAAGATCGACATCGCCAGCCTCGCCGCCGATCTGGGTGTCTCACGCTCAACGCTCTATCGCCTGTTCGAGCCGCAAAAAGGCGTTGAAGCCTATATCACCGAGCGCCGCCTTGCCCATGTGCGCCGCGCTCTGAGCGACGAGAGCGACACCCGCCGCATCGGCACCATTGCCGCCGCCTTTGGCTTCGACGATCATTCCAATTTCAGCCGCATCTTCAAGCGCCGCTATGGCCAGACCCCGGCCGAACTGCGCGCCCTCGGCCGCCACGCCCGCCCCGAAGACAATGACGAGTCCTTTGACCTCCGCCCCTGGATCGTCGACGTCACCTGACGTCTTGTGGGCCAACCGTCACCCCCTCCCAACCTCCCCCATCAAGGGGGAGGTGTAACCCTGTGGGTTGAACGCGATGTTGCCCCAAGAGTGGAGAGATACCTCCCCCTTGATGGGGGAGGCTAGGTGGGGGTGTCGGGAGCCACGATGCCGAGGCCTGTCCCCCTTCTCCCCACCCCCACCGTCCAGCCCTATACTCCCCCCCATCACCCCGCACGGACGGCCTGCAGGCGAACAGTGCTGGGGTGAGCCGGGTGCGGGCTTTGCCTCTCGCACAGGTTTGCGGGCGAGTTGCCAGTGTAGGGGCGAGCGACCTCTGCCGCTCGTTCGGCTCCAAAAACCGGCACCCCCGGGGCGGTTGTCGTCTCATTTTTAAACTCACCTGAGGCGACATCCGCCCCGGGGTCCGTCCAACTCCTGACAACCGCGTTCCAGGCGGCGCTCTTTCGCGCCCTGTCAAAGGATTGCCGAGCCTCAAGAATCGGCTATCGTTCTGGTCTGGGGGTCCATCATGTCGGCCATTATCGAAGTCAGCGGCGTCGCCAAGACGTTCCGCCAGCCCAAGCGCCTGCCCGGCATGGGCGGCGCCCTGCGCAGCCTGTTCAGCCGCCAGTTCACCGAAGTGCGCGCTGTGCAGGATGTCTCCTTCACCATCGCGCCCGGCGAGGCCGTCGGCTATCTCGGCCCCAATGGCGCCGGCAAGTCCACCATGATCAAGATGATGACCGGCATTCTGGTGCCCAGCGCCGGCACGCTGAGCGTGCTTGGCCGCGAGCCCCATGCCCACCGCATGACCAATGCCGCCGAGATCGGCGTGGTCTTCGGCCAGCGCAGCCAGCTCTGGTGGGATCTGCCGGTGCGTGACAGCTTCGATCTGCACCGCCACATCTATGAGGTGCCCGAGGCGCGCTTCGCCGAGAACCTGGCCTTCCTCACCTCCATGCTGGGCATGGCCGACTATCTCGATCGCCCCGTGCGCCAGCTCAGCCTCGGCCAGCGCATGCGCGCCGAAATCGCCATGGCGCTGCTGCACGATCCCAAGATCCTGTTCCTCGATGAACCCACGATTGGTCTGGACGTCGTGGCCAAGGATGCCGTGCGCAAATTCCTCGCGCGCATCAACCGCGAGCGCGGCACCACCATCATCCTCACCACCCATGACCTGCAGGATATCGAGGAGATTTGCCCGCGCCTGATCATGGTCGACGATGGCAAATTGCTGTTCGATGGCGAACTACCCCGCCTGCGCTCCGCCCTCGGCTCGCGCCGTCGCCTGCGTCTCGAATTCGGCACCGATCCCGGCCCTATCAATCTCACCACCGCCCGCCTTGTCACCGACGACGGCGCCGCCAAGCACTTCCTGCTCGACAGCGAGGACACCTCCATCCTCGATGTGCTGACCGAACTGGGCAATGGCTATGACCTCAAGGACGTGACCCTCGAGGAACCGGCAATCGAAGAGGTGATCCGCACCTTTTACCAGTCCAAGCCCCAGCTCGCGGCGACGACGCCATGAAAGCCCGCGCCTACGCGGCCTTCACCGTCAATGCCCTGCAGACGCGCCTGACCTATCGGCACACCATCTGGGCGGGCGCCTTCGGCGATCTCGTGTTCATCTTCGCTCGCATCGCCATCTGGGTTTCGGTCTATGGCGCGGCGGGCGCCGCCAGCGCGGCGAACGGCGTCACGCTGCCGGAGATGATCACCTACAGCCTCCTGGCCGGCCCGCTGCTCTATTGGGATTATTCGCGCCTGCTCGCTGACGTCGGCACGGCCATTCGCTCGGGCGATGTGGCAGTCTATCTGCTCAAGCCCTTGCACTATCCGGCCTATCTGGCCGCCAGCCATCTTGGCCATTTCCTGTTCGAACTGGCCGCCAGCACAGTGCCTGTCGCGGTGATCATCCTGCTGGTCTTTGGCCTGCAGCCGCCGGCGAGCCTGTTTCACGGCCTGGCTTTCCTCGCCTATTGGCCGCTGTCGTTCATGATCCTGTTCACGCTCGCCACCCTCCTGGGGCTGGCAGCCTTCTGGCTGATGACCGTGCAGTCGCTCGACTGGTTCTTCAACGCCATCATGACGCTGCTGTCGGGCGGCATGGTGCCCCTGTGGTTCTTCCCGGGCTGGCTGGCCGCCATCGCCGGCCACCTGCCCTTTGCCTGGATTTCCTACTATCCGGCCGCCGTCTATCTGGGCAAGCTCGAGCCCGGCCAGACGCTGCTCTACTTCGGCATCGGCCTCGTCTGGCTGGCCGTGCTGCTGGCCAGCCTGGCCTGGCTCTGGTCGCGGGCCCGCGATCGCCTGATCGTGCAGGGGGGCTGACCATGCTGCGAACCGTCATCCTGATGCGCGAACTGGTGCGCATGTATATCCGCACCAAGGTGGAATATCCCGGCGCCATGGTGCTCGGCTGGGTCTCCCAGTTCGTGTCCTATGGCGCGGTCTATACCGCCATTGCCCTCATCATCGCGCGCTTTGGCATGCTCGGCGGCTGGACCTGGTCGGATATGGCCATGCTGCTCAGCGTCCACCTCCTCACCTACTCGGTTGGCGCCAGCTTCAGCTTCACCCAGTTTCGCGAGATGGAGGATCTGGTTCGCCAGGGCACAATGGACGCCATCCTGGTCAAGCCGATCGGCACCTGGCTCTATATGGTCTTTTCCGGCTTCAACATCGGCTATGCCGGCCACGTCGTCCTGGCCGTTGGCCTGATGGCCTGGGCCATCACCCAGGTCGATGTCGCCTGGTCGCTGCCCACCGTACTCTTCCTTGTCGCCACCCTGGTCAGCGGCGCCATGGTGGTCTGTGCCCTGATGACCATGATCGGCGCCACCGCCCTGGTCTGGGTGCGGTCGCGCCATCTCTATTCAATCTTCTTCGGCTTCTGGGAGCTGGCCCGCTATCCCATCACCATCTTCCCGCTACCCATTCAGGTCCTGCTGCTCGCCGTCGTGCCCATGGGCTTCATCAGCACCGTCCCGGTCGCCGTGCTGCTCGGCAAGCCCGTGCCGCTGCTGGGCGATTTCGCAGGCCTGGCCTGCCTGCTCGCCGGGCCTGTCATGGCCGGTCTCGCCATGCTGCACTGGCGCTGGTGCCTGCGCAATTATCAGGGCGCAGGCGGCTAAAGTCGGAGTCGACAAATGTCAAACGCCGCGCTACATCTCTGGCCATGATCCGTTCAGTCGCCACCATCTCGTTTTGGTATTTTAGCTATCCGCTCCCGGCGGAGGCTACCGCGCGCTTGATCTGATCCCCCAGGATTACGAACAAACCCGAAGCCAGCCGCCCCCACTCGAGGCGGCTTTTTTGTTGGCCGCCTCACCCCAGATATCCCCGAGGAGACCAGCCGTGTTAAAGTCCACCGACGATCTGCGCATCAGTGCCATCAAGGAACTGACCACCCCCATCGAGGTGATGCGCCAGCATCCGCGAACCGATGCCGCCACGCGCACCGTCATCAGCGCCCGCCATGCCGTGCACAACATTCTCGCCGGCACCGATGATCGTCTCACCGTCGTGGTAGGCCCCTGCTCCATCCACGATCCCGCCGCCGCCATCGACTATGCCAAGCGCCTCTCCGCCCTGCGCGACACCCTGGGCGACCGCCTTGAGATCATCATGCGCGTCTATTTCGAAAAGCCGCGCACCACGGTGGGCTGGAAGGGGCTGATCAACGACCCCAATCTCGATGGCAGCTTCGACATCGACACCGGCCTGCACACTGCCCGCGCCCTGCTGCTCGACATCGCCAACCTCGGCGTGCCTGCAGCCTGCGAATTCCTCGACATGACCACCCCGCAATACATTGCCGATCTCGTCAGCTGGGCCGCCATCGGCGCCCGCACCACCGAAAGCCAGATCCACCGCGAACTCGCCTCGGGCCTCTCCTGCCCGGTCGGCTTCAAGAACGGCACCGACGGCAACGTCAAGATCGCCCTCGATGCCGTAGCCTCGGCGAGCCAGCCGCACCATTTCCTCGCCGTCACCAAATCGGGGCGCTCCGCCATTGCCGCCACCACCGGCAATGCCGACTGCCACATCATCCTGCGCGGCGGCAAGACGCCCAATTACGACGCCGCCAGCGTTGAAGCCGCAGCCCAGGCTGCCGAAAAAGCTGGCCTGCCCGCCACCATCATGGTCGACGCCAGCCATGCCAATTCCTCCAAGAAGCCCGAGAACCAGCCCGCGGTTCTCGCCGACATCGGCGACCAGCTCGCCAATGGCGATCGTCGCATCATCGGCGTCATGGTCGAATCCAACCTTGTGGCCGGTCGCCAGGATCTGATCCCCGGTCAGCCCCTCGTCTATGGCCAGTCCATCACCGATGGCTGCATTGATTGGGACACCACGGTCACCGCTCTTACCGCTCTGGCCGACGCCGTCACCGCCCGTCGGGCTGCCACCAATCAGCAGGTGGCTTGAAGCGATGGTGATACCTGCAGTCATTGCGGCCTATATCGCGGCCTATAATGCCCGCGACGTCGACGGGATGCTGGACTGTCTGGCCGAGGAAGTCGTGTTCCGCAATCTGTCCGCTGGCCAGGTGACAGCAGAGGCAATCGGCAAGCCGTCATTTGCCCAGATGGCCCACGCAGGGGCCGCCGCGTTCAGCACGCGGCGGCAGGCAGTAAGGCAAGCTATCACTGTGGCCGACACCACCCTGGTCGAGATCGACTACACCGCCACGGTGGCGGCCGATCTCCCCAATGGCTGGAAAGCCGGACAAAGCCTCGCCTTTGTGGGGGCGTCCCTGTTTCGCATCAGGTCTGGGCAAATCGTGGAAATCGTCGACCAGAGCTGATGGTCCTGGGCAGGAAGGTCAGGCAGGCTTGACCCCACCCTACCCTTCCTGTTCTCTCCGCTCATGACCAAGAATCCGCTGCTGCTCGTCCCCAACCAGATCACCATTGCCCGCATCGCGGCGATCATTCCCATCGTCTGGCTGGCGCTGGCTGGCGATCCCACCCTGCGCGTGCTGGCGCTAGTGCTCTATATCCTGGCCGCCGCCAGTGATTGGCTCGACGGCTATCTCGCCCGCGCCTGGGGCCAGTATTCCCCGCTCGGCCGTATGCTCGACCCCATCGCCGACAAGCTCCTCGTCGGGGTGCTTCTCGTCGCCCTCGCTTGGGATCACAGCCTTTCGGCGCTCGAACTGATCCCGGCCTGTGCCATCCTCTTCCGCGAGATCTTCATCTCCGGCCTGCGCGAATTCCTCGGCAATGCCAAGGTCGTCCTGCCCGTCACCCAGCTTGCCAAGTGGAAGACCACCGTCCAGCTTATCGCTCTGGCCTTCGTGCTGGTCCGCCCGCTGCTGCCCGCGCTCGATATTCCCACCAGCCTGCTGCTCTGGCTGGCCGGCGCCATGACCGTCTGGACAGGCTGGCAATATCTGCGCGCCAGCTGGCCGCATCTGTCGGCGGACACGCCGTGAAGATCCTTTACTTCGCCTGGCTGCGCGAACGCCTCAACCGCGGCGAGGAAGAGGTCTCCCCGCCCGCGGAGGTCGTCACCATTAGCGACCTCATTGACTGGCTCGCATCCCGCGACGAAGCCTTTGCTCATGCCGTCGCCAAGCGCAGCCTGATCCGCGCCGCCGTCGATGCCCGGCTCGTGCCGCACGATGCTGCCATTGCCGGCGCCAAAGTCGTCGCCCTCTTCCCACCCATGACCGGGGGCTGACCATGCCCGTCCGCGTCACCACCGCGCCCTTCGATCCCGGCGCCGAAACCAATGCCTTCCTCGCTGCCGGCCAGGGCGCCGGCGCTGCCGTCACCTTCACCGGCGTCGTCCGCTCCACCGCCGAAGATCCCGTCACCAGCCTGACGCTCGAATGCTACCCCGAACTGGCCATCAACCAGCTCGAGGCCATCCTGGCCGAGGCCATCGCCCGCTTCGAGCTCGTTGCCGCCAGCGTCATCCATCGCTATGGCAAGCTCGCCCCCGGCGAGCCCATCGTCCAGGTCATGACCCTCTCGCCCCACCGGGCCGCAGCCTTCCGGGGTGCCGAATTCCTCATGGACTATCTCAAGACCGATGCGCCGTTCTGGAAGCAGGAGTCCGGGCCAGAGGGCACCATTTGGGTCGCCCCCCGCGAGGAAGACGACAGCGCCAGGGCGCGCTGGTCCTGAACCGTCACTGCCTGGCAACAACTATTGATCCTCAACGGACTGCCGACACGTATACTTCTGCAAAACCGGCCAGAACATGTTATTGCAATGGCAACAACGATTGGCACAGAAAGTTCTATGGCGCGATTTGTCGAGCTCGGCGCAGCACAGGGTACGGGGCGGACGATCCTGTGTTCGGGCGATTGGACAGCGGCCAATGCCCGTCAGCTTGAGCACGCCATCGCCGAGCTGAGCCTGTCCCCGGCCGAGCGCAGCCAAGTCAGCATCGATATTTCCCGCCTCGACCGCCTCGACACCGCTGGCGCCTGGCTGCTCACCCAGCTCGGCCGCGATCGCGCCCATGCCGCCGCAGGCTTCCTGGGCGCCTCGCCCAAGCATGCCACCCTGCTCGCCCGAATCGCTACCTACAATCCCAAGGCGACCCTGGCCCGTCCGCACGACAATCCCCTGCTCGTGCCCTTCATCGCCCTGGGCCGCACGGTCATGGGGGCGCTGCGCGATATCGTCTCGGTCAATGAAACCCAGGGCCGCATCCTGGGCGCCCTGGCCCAGACCGCCACCTTCCGCGCCCCGCTGCGCCTGGCCAGCTTCATCAACCAGTTCGAACAGATCATCCTCAAGGCGATCCCCATCGTCGCGCTGATCTCGCTGGTCGTGGGCGCCATTATCACCCAGCAGACCATCCTGCAGCTGCGCAATTTCGGCGCTGCCATTCTGGTCGTCGATCTGGCGGCCATCCTGATGTTCCGCGAGATCGGCGTGCTGCTGGCCGCCATCATGGTCGCCGGTCGCTCGGGCTCGGCCATCACCGCCGAAATCGGCTCCATGCGCATCCGCGAGGAATTCGATGCCCTGCGCGTCATGGGCGTTGATCCCTTCCAGGCCCTGCTGCTGCCGCGCGTCGTCGCGCTGGTCATCGGCCTGCCGCTGCTGGCCTTCGTTGGTTCCATGGCAGGCCTGCTCGGCGCCATCCTGGTTGGCCAGGCCTATGGCGGCATTCCGGTCGAGACCTTCATCCTGCGCTTGCGCGATTCCATGACCATCACCAGCGTCGCTGTGGGCCTGCTCAAGGCGCCATTCATGGGCTTCCTCATCGGCCTCCTCGCTTCGCTGGAGGGCATGAAGGTGCAGGGCTCCTCGGAATCGCTGGGCCGCCGCACCACCTCCTCGGTGGTCAAATCCATCTTCGTAGTCATCGTGGCCGATGGCCTGTTCGCCATCTTCTTTGCCGCGATAAAGTTCTGACCATGACCCAGTCCTCTCCCATCATGACGGTCAGCGACCTCAAGGTCGGCTTCGGCACCACCACGGTCATCGACGGCCTGAGCTTTGACCTGCGCGATGGCGAAATCCTTGGGCTGATTGGCCCCTCAGGCTCCGGCAAGTCAGTGACGCTGCGCGCCATCGTTGGCCTCATCGCCACCCGCGGCGGCACCGTCAATTTCGCCGGCCACACCTATTCCGACCTCACCACCCAGCAGCAGACCGAGGTTCGCCGCGACTGGGGCGTGCTGTTCCAGCAGGGTGCGCTGTTCTCTTCGCTCAATGTCATCGAGAACATCGAGTTCCCCATGCGCGAGCATCTCGACCTCACGCCGCGCCTGCGCCGGGAATTGGCGCGTATGAAGCTCGATCTGGTCGGCCTGCCGCCCGAGGCAGGGTCTTCCTATCCCGCCCAGCTGTCGGGCGGCATGATCAAGCGCGCCGCCCTCGCGCGCGCCCTGGCGCTCGATCCCAGGCTCTTGTTCCTCGACGAACCCACGGCGGGTCTGGACCCCATTGGCGCTGGCAAATTTGACGAGCTGATCGTTACCTTGAGTGAGACGCTGGGTCTTTCCGTGCTAATGGTGACCCATGATCTGGACAGCCTGGAGGCTGCCTGCGACCGCATCGTCGCCCTGGCCGGTGGCAAACTGCTCAAGGCTGGCACGCTCAGCGAGATGCGCGCAGCGGACGACCCCTGGCTCAGGGACTATTTCCACGGCCCCCGCGCCCACAACCTCGAAGGCTAGACCATGGAAAACAAGGCAAATTACGCAACCGTCGGGGCTCTGGCCACTGCAGTGTTGATTGCGTTCTTCGGCTTCGTCTACTGGTTCGCCGGTCCCTCCAGCAATCTCAAGACCGCCGCCTACGAGGTCATTTTCACCGGCACCGTTTCTGGCATCGGCCCAGGCACCGAGGTGCAGTTCAACGGCATCAAGATCGGCCAGGTCCGCGCGGTGGGGCTGGACCCCACCGATATCAGCCGCGTCATCGCCCGCATCGAGATCGATGCTGCTATCCCGGTCAAAGCCGACACCAAGGCATTGATGGGCTTCCAGGGCCTGACTGGCGTCGGCTCGCTGCAGCTTTCGGGTGGCACCCAGGCTGCTGGCCCGCCGCCCACCGAGCCGGGCCGCGACGTTCCCACGCTTTACGCCAAGGTCTCCGACTTCCAGTCGATCCTGGATGGCCTCTCGACCACCATCAACGGCACCGCAACGGCGGTCGATCGCCTCAATGGCTTCCTCGACACCAATGACGAGAAGCTCAACGAGACCATCGCCAATGTCGCCACCTTCAGCGACGCCCTGGCGGCCAATGCCGATGGCGTCAAGGATGCCCTGGCCACCATTGCCGATGCCGGCAAGCAGGTCGGCCCCATGGCCGAACAGATCAGCACGCTCTCGGCCAAGCTGGGCGAGCTCGCCGACGCCATCCCGCCCGAACGCGTCACCCAGGTGGTCGACAACGTCGCCACCTTCAGCGACACGCTGTCGCGCAATTCTGGCAAGGTCGACGAATTCTTCGCCTCGGCCTCGACCCTTTCGGACACCTTGAACGAGATGAGCGCCACGCTCTCGACCAGCGTCGCCCGCATTGACGCGGTCACCGCCGCCGTCGATCCCGCCGCCGTCAGCCGCGTCATGGCCAATGTCGATGCTTTCTCGGGCGATCTCAGTGGCCTGAGCACCGACGTCAAGGCGCTGCTCGCTGCCGCACCGCCCGAAAAGGTCAGCGCCGTTGTCACCGATCTGGCCACCTTCTCTGATAGCCTGGCGCGCAATTCCGCTCAGGTCGACAGCTTCTTTGAGGCCGCCGACGCGCTGTCCAAGGGCATCACCGACATGGTGGCCCAGCTCGATCCGGCCGTCACCAAGGTCAACGAGATCGCCGCCCAGATCGATCCCGCCGTGGTCGGCCGCGCTGTCGCCAATGTCGATAGCTTCGCCACCAAGCTGGGCAGCAATTCGGAAAACGTCGACACCATCGTTGCCAACCTCACCGACATCTCCAATTCGCTGGTCGGCTCGGTCGCCAAGGTCGATGAGATCCTGGCCAAAGTCGACAAATCCGTCGCCGGCGCCGACGACCAAGGCTTGTTCACCCAGATCGGCGATGCGGCCGATTCGATCCGCAGCCTGGCCGACCAGCTCAATGCCAGCACCGCCAATATTGCCGTCGGGCTCAACAATTTCACGTCGCAGGGTCTGCCCAATTTCACGGCCCTGGCGCAGGACGCCCGCACCACGCTGGCGCGACTTGATCGCGTGGTCAGAAACCTCGAAAACAATCCCCAGGGACTGATTTTCGGCGGCGACACCGTGCGCGAATACAACAAGAGGTAGGACTTACCCATGCTCACCACGCGACGCAGTTTCATGGTGCTCGGAGCCTCTGCCCTCTCCCTGGGCCTGGCCGGTTGCCTCGGCGCCACCCCGCCGGTGACCTTCGACCTCACCAGCGCCAGCGGCGCGCCGATGCGTCGCCGCTCCTCTCGCGTCGTGGTCATCACCCTGCCCAAGACGGTGCAGACCTATGATTCCCAGCGCGTCGTGGTGCGCGAGGCCGGCAATGTGCTGAGCTACCTGCCCGAAGCCCAGCTCTCCGACACCCTGCCCCGCCTGGTGCAGACCCGGCTACTGCAGACCTTCGAGGCCTCCAATTTCCCCAATATCGGCCGCCCCGACGACCAGTTGCGCGTCGACGTCACCCTGGCCACCGAGCTGCAGGCCTTCGAGATCGACGTGGCCAGCGGCAATCTGGCCACCGTCACCATCAATGCCAAGCTGGTCGACGAGCAGCGCGGCATGATCTTTGCGAGCAAGTCCTTCTCGGCCACCCAGCCGGCCGCGACCAGCCCCGCCGCCACCGCCATCGCCGGCCTCGACGGCGCGCTCAAGCTGGTCATGAGCGACATCCTGCAGTGGACGGCCCGCACCGCCTGATCCCGAAGGGTACAGCAGATAACAAAAAAGCCGGGCACATGGCCCGGCTTTGTCATCTCTCCGCCAGCGCCTATTCGGCGGCGGCGCGCTTGGGCTGCACTTCGGCGCTATAGGCGTCGATCAGCGTGCGGCAGCCTTCGCCAGGCGTAAACCGGTAATCCCCGATCTGGCTGACGGGTGTAACCTCGGCAGCAGTGCCGGTCAGGAAGCACTCGTCGAACTGGCTCAGCTCTTCGGGGAGGATATGACGTTCCGTCACCGTAAAACCATTGCGCTTGGCCAGCTCGATCAGCGTCTGGCGCGTAATGCCATTGAGGAAGCAGTCGGGCGTGGGCGTGGTGATGTTCTTGCCCTTGATGAAGAACACGTTCGCGCCAGTGGCCTCGGCCACATAGCCGCGGTAGTCCAGCATCAGCGCATCGGCAAAGCCATTGGCCATGGCCGCGTCCTTGCTCAGCGTGCAGATCATGTAGAGACCGGCAGCCTTGGCCGAGGACGGGATCGTCTCCGGCGACGGGCGCTTCCACTTGCTCCACTCCAGGCGAATGCCCTTGAGCTTTTCCTCAACCGAGAAATAGCTCGGCCACACCCAGGCAGCGATCGCCAGATGCACCGTATTGTTGCGCGCCGGCACGCTGAGCTCTTCCGAGCCGCGCCAGGCCACCGGACGCACATAGGCGTCGGTCAGGCCGTTCTTTTCCAGCACGGCACGCTTGGCTTCCTCGATCTGCTCGACCGACCAGGGCATGGTCATGTCCAGCGTCTTGGCCGAACGGATCAGCCGCTCGCTGTGCTCGCGGGACTTGAAGATTTCCCCGCCATAGGCGCGTTCGCCCTCGAACACCGAGCTGGCATAATGCAGCCCGTGCGTGAGCACGTGAATTTTCGCGTCCTTCCAGGGTTTGAACTCGCCGTCAAACCAGATCCAGCCTTCGCGCTGGTCCATGGGCACGCCTGCCATGATCCTCTCCCGAACTTTTCAATTGCCGGCGCCGGTTCGGCCCCGCGTTTGGCGCCGATCATGCCCGAGCTCCAAGGTCTTGGCAAACCACATAGGCTGAGGGATAAGACAGAACGGCGTCCTGATAGGAACACAATGGCAGCGCACCAAAAGAATGTCAACATAGCTGACATAAATTACGCTGGTCCAGACGGCGAAGCGCTGCCGCTGGACATCATGGGCCTGTTCTTCTTTGCCTACCGGGACTTCACTGGCGATGCAGACGCCCTGCTCGACCGACAGAATTTCGGCCGCGCCCACCACCGCGTGCTCTATTTCGTCAATCTGCGCCCCGGCATGCCGGTAGCCGATCTGCTCGACATCCTCAAGATCACCAAGCAGAGCCTGGCCCGGGTGCTGCGCCAGCTGATCGACCATGGCTATATCGAGCAGCGCACCGGCCATTCCGACCGCCGCCAGCGCCTGCTCTATGCCACCGACAAGGGCCGCCAGTTCTTCTCCACGCTCTCCACCACCCAGGCGAGCCGCATCAACAGCGCCATCGACAGCCTGCCGCCTGAGTCGCGCAAGATCATCGCCCGCTTCCTGATCGGCATGGTCGATCCGGCCGACAAGACCACGCTCGATCGGCTCAACCTCACCTCCAGCGCCTGAGCCCCATCCCGTACTCTAGAGCTCGAACGGCGCCTGCAGCGACTGGATGGCCTTGATGGCAGCCGAAGCGCGGTTCTCGACGCCCAGCTTGGTATAGACCTGCTCGAGATGCTTGTTCACCGTGCGCGGGCTTAAGCCCAGGATCTCGCCGATATCGCGGTTGGACTTGCCGCGCGCGATCCACAGCAGCACATCGCTCTCGCGCAGCGTCAGGCCGAACTGCTGGCGGAGCACTTCCTCCTGCCCCTCCTCCTGCGCCCGGGACAGGCGGAACAGATATTCATCGCCCCCGACGAGACCGAGGAAGGAATACTGCAACCCCGGCGCACCCGGCAGCGCCAGCTCGAAGCCGCTGCCCTGCGTTGGCTCGCCCCGCTGCGCGCCCAGCCAGTCAACGAAGCGCTGCGTCATCGCCCCCTGGCCCTGCACATCCACGCCCGACCGCTCGAGCAGCCGGTTGCACTGCGGCGTCGACCACAACACCTGC
Source organism: Devosia sp. FKR38 (assembly GCF_005222805.1). Taxonomy (GTDB): domain Bacteria; phylum Pseudomonadota; class Alphaproteobacteria; order Rhizobiales; family Devosiaceae; genus Devosia. The sequence goes on from NZ_STGC01000005.1 coordinate 2,018,946, forward strand.
CCGGCAGCGCCAAAGGCCACTAGATGGCGCCCTGCCGCATCGAGCGCAATCCGGGCACTCTGCGCCCGCCTTGCATTGGCCAGATGCACCCTGATGCGGGCCCGCAGCTCGTCGACATTGATCGGCTTGCTCAGATAATCGACGCCGCCGCTCTCAAGGGCGTGCACGATATGCTCGGTCTCGGTCAGCCCGGTCATGAAGATGACCGGCACATGCGTCAGCGTCGCCATGGCTTTCAGGCGCCGGCAGGTCTCGAACCCGTCCAGCCCCGGCATCACCGCATCCATCAGCACCACATCGGGCGCAACCCTCTGCGCAATGCCCAGCGCCGCCTCGCCGCTACGCGCCACCAGCACCGTCACCCCGGCATCTTCCAGCGCCGTCGTCAGAAACCCTAGCGACTCCGGGGAATCATCGACCAGCAGCACAATGTCCTGGTCCTTCTCAAGCCGACTCATGGCCCACCCGCTCTATGAGTTCCGCATAACCGTCGAAATCAAACGCCTCGATATGCTTGCGCAGCGCATCGACCAGCGGCTGGTTGCCCGGCACTCCAGCCAGTTCCACCAGCTTGGCCTCGATGCCGCGGACATGCCCGATCTGGCCCAGGCTGACAAGCTCGCGCAGATGCTCCGCCCCCGGCGAGCGCAGCACTGCCGGCTTGGCCGCAGCGTCATCGGCAACCGGGGTGGCATAGTCCCATTCGAGATCGAGATGGGTCGCCAGCTTCTCGAGCAGCTGGTTGAGCTCGAACGGCTTGGCCAGCGTATCGGAATGCACCGCCTCGCCGCCATCGGGCGCCGCGCCGTCGCCGATATTGGCCGACAGCATCACCACCGGCGCCGCAATGCCCCGGTCGCGCAGCGCCTGCAGCAATTCCCAGCCGCTCATGCCCGGCATGCGGATGTCGAGGAAATACAGGTCCGCCTGCTGGGCTTCCAGCGTCTCCAGGCACGACGGCCCATCCTTGGCCGTCAGCACCACAAAGCCCAACGGCGTCAGCATCTCCCGCATCAGCTCGCGATGGTCGGCATTGTCGTCCACCACCATCACCGTGCGCAACGCGCCGACATAGCCCACCACCCGGCGAATATCTTCCCGCGCAGCGCGGGGCCGCTCCACCTTGGCCAGCATCAGCCGCGCCTGGAACCGCGTGCCCACGCCGGGCGTGCTGGTCAGCGTGATCTCCCCGCCCAGCGTCTCGGTCAACAGCTTGGTAATCGTCAGCCCCAGGCCCAGCCCCGGCACAAAGCGGTTGTGCTCCGCCGCGCCGCGCACAAAGGGCTCGAACACATGCTCGATGTCATCGGCGGCGATGCCGCTGCCACTATCGGCCACCACGAAACTGGCCACCTGGTTGCGATACTCGACATCAAAGCTGACATAGCCCGCACTGGTGAACTTGATCGCATTGGACAGCAGATTGACCAGGATCTGCCGCAGCCGCTTCTCGTCGGTCCGCACATGCCGCGGCAACCCCTTGGCGCGACTGTGCCGGAACTCCAGCCCCTTGGCCTGCGCCTGCAGCCGGAACATATCCACGATCTGGTCGAGGAAGTCCTGGATATTGATCTCGTTGGAATAGACCTGCAGCCGCCCCGCCTCGATCTTGGAAATATCGAGCAGCCCGTCGATCAGCCCGGAGAGATGCTCGGCACTGCGCCGGATGATCTGCACCGAGCCGCGCCGGTTCTCCGGCAGGCCAGCGTCGCGCTCCAGCACCTGGGCATAGCCCATCACTGCATTGAGCGGCGTGCGCAGCTCATGGCTGAGCCCCACCACATAGCGGCTCTTGGCATGGTTGGCCGCCTCGGCCTTCTCCTTAGCCCGCTGCAGCTCGGCATCAGTGCGCGAGTGCGCATCGATCTCCTTGAGCAACAGCGTGTTCTGCCGCGAGCTCTCCTCTTCGGCAACCAGCCGGCTGTCATGCGCCAGCACGAGGAACCAGGTGATGATGCCCGCCGTCACAGCGAACACGAAGAACACCACCGCCAGCGTGCCACCAACCACATCGGCCGTGTGCGGCGCCGAACTGATGGCAAAATAATCGATCAGCCACAGCGTGCCGCCCAGCAGGCTGATGGCGATCGCCATGGAAATGCCATAGCGCCCCAGCCGCGTCTGCAGCTTGGCAATCGCCCAGGCCGGCAGAATGCTCGCCGCCACCGCATGGGTCTGTGCCCGGAAATGCGCATGCGGCTTGCACATGTCATGGCAGCGGGCGTCCAGCGAGCAGCACAGCGAACAGATCGGCGCCGCATAGGCCGGGCACCAGGCCATGTCCTCGGGCTCAAAGGGATGTTCGCAGATCGAGCAGGTCACCGAGGCCCGCGTCTGCCACTGCTTGCGCGGCTTGCGAGCCAGGTAATACCGGCCCTTGGTCGCCCAGGCGATGGCCGGCGAGGCGATAAAGGCCACCACCAGCGCGATATAGGGCGACAGCGCCGCCGCCATCTCGCCGAACAGCCCGAAATGCGCACTCAGCGCAATCACCGTCGACAGCAGCATCGAGCCGACGCCCACCGGGTTGATGTCATACAGATGCGCCCGCTTGAACTCGATGCCCGGCGGCGCCAGTCCCAGCGGCTTGTTGACGAACAGATCCGCCGAGATCGAGCACAGCCAGGCCATGGCGATGATCGAGAAGATGCCCAGCGTCTCTTCGAGCAGCCGATAGATGCCCAGCTCCATCAGCAGCAGCGCAATAGCCACATTAAACAGCAGCCACACCACGCGCCCGGGATGGCTGTGCGTCAGGCGCGAGAAGAAGTTCGACCAGGCCAGCGAGCCGGCATAGGCGTTCATCACATTGATCTTGAGCTGGCTGATCACCACGAACACGGCCATCAGCATCAGCGCCAGGAACTGGTTGGGGATCATGTAGCCAAAGGCCACTGCATACATGTAGCCCGGCTCGGACGCATGCTCGGCCGGCACTCCGCTCGACAGCGCCAGATAGGCCAGGAACGAGCCGGCCAGCAGCTTTGGCGCGCCCACCACGACCCAGCCCGCTCCCGCCAGGAAGATCGCCAGCCGATGCCGCCACTTGCTCGCGCCCTGGGCCGGCAAGAAGCGCAGAAAGTCCACCTGCTCGCCGATCTGGGTCATCAGCGCCAGGATCACGGCCGAGGCCGCGCCGAACTTGGCCAGCTCGAACGGCGCAATGGACCCTGCGGCTGCCTCGGGCGCGCCCAGCCCGGCAAAGCCGCGCCACAGGTCAAACTTGTCCCAGTCGAGAAAGGCAATGAAGATGAAGGGCACGATGTTGAGCACCAGCCAGATCGGCTGGGTCAGCAGCTGGAAGCGGCTGATCATCTGCACGCCATGGGTCACCAGCGGGATCACCACCAGCGCGCTGATTATATAGCCGATCCACAGCGGAATGCCGAACGCCAGAAGCAGCGCACTCGACATGATCGAGGCCTCGATGGCGAACAGGATAAACGTGAAGCTGGCATAGATCAGCGAGGTGATCGTCGAGCCGATATAGCCAAAGCTGGCGCCGCGCGTCAGCAGGTCCACATCCACGCCATGGCGCGTGGCATAGCGGGCGATGGGCAGACCGATGAACAGGATCGCCAGCGACGCCACGACAATGGCGGCGATGGCATTGGTCGTGCCATAGCTCAGCGTGATGGCGCCGCCGATCGCCTCCAGCGCCAGAAAGGAAATCGCGCCGATCGCCGTCTGCGAGATTCGATCGTTGGAAAAGCGCCGGGCCGACTTGGCTGTGAAACGCAGCGCATAGTCTTCCAAAGTCTGGTTGGCGACCCAGCGGTTATACTCGCGCCGTATGGGAATGATGCGTTGTCGCGCCATGAACCGTCTAGATGTTAACCAAATCCGATGGCTGCACAATAATTCGCCAGCGCCTTGTTAGCATGGATTGGCTCGGAAACACTAGGATTCTGAACCCTCTGCCGCCCCCGCTGCTGCGGTCCCACCGCCCGGTTACGTCAATCGACGTATAGGGCTCGATTAACAAACTGTCCCACAGTCCCCCCAACAAGCGCCTCCCTTGGTGTCTTGGGGCTCAATTGCAGCAGAGGGACGAACAGATGAACACTTTCGGCGCCAAGAGCGCTTTGCTTGCCGCGGCCATGGCCGGCGGCCTTGCCATGACCACCATGGTTCCCGCGTTTGCTCAGGACGAGACCATCAAGGTCGGTGTCCTGCATTCGCTGTCGGGCACGATGGCCATTTCCGAAACCACGCTCAAGGACACCATGCTGTTCCTGATCGACCAGCAGAACAAGAAGGGCGGCGTCCTGGGCAAGCAGCTTGAAGCTGTTGTCGTCGACCCGGCCTCCGACTGGCCGCTGTTCGCCGAAAAGGCCCGCGAGCTGATCGAAGTCAACGGCGTTGCCGCCGTGTTCGGCTGCTGGACGTCCTCGTCGCGCAAATCGGTGCTGCCGGTGTTCGAGGAACTGAACTCGATCCTGTTCTACCCCGTCCAGTACGAGGGTGAAGAAAGCCAGCGCAACGTGTTCTACACCGGCGCCGCTCCCAACCAGCAGGCCATTCCGGCCGTTGACTATCTGATGGAAAACGAAGGCGTCGAGCGCTGGGTTCTCGCCGGCACCGACTATGTCTATCCCCAGACGACCAACAAGATCCTTGAGCAATACCTGATGGACAAGGGTGTCGCCAAGGAAGACATCATGATCAACTACACGCCCTTCGGTCATTCCGATTGGCAGACGATCGTCTCCGACATCAAGACCTTTGGCTCCACCGGCAAGAAGACGGCCGTCGTCTCCACCATCAATGGCGATGCCAACGTGCCGTTCTACAAGGAACTGGCCAACCAGGGCATCAAGGCCGAAGACATCCCCGTGGTGGCCTTCTCGGTCGGCGAAGAAGAGCTCGCTGGCTTTGACACCACCCCGCTGGTCGGCCACCTGGCTGCCTGGAACTACTTCCAGTCCGTCGATGTCCCCGCCAACGCCGAATTCATCAGCGCCTGGCAGACCTTCATGGGCAATCCCGACAAGGTGACCAACGATCCGATGGAAGCCACCGTCATTGGCTTCAACCTGTGGGTCCAGGCCGTCGAGAAGGCCGGCACCACCGACACCGACGCCGTGCTGGATGCCATCATCGGCCTCGAAACCCCGAACCTGACTGGCGGCGTCGCCAAGATGCTCCCCAACCACCACATCACCAAGCCGGTGCTGATCGGTGAAATCCAGGCCGACGGCCAGTTCGAAGTCGTGTCCGAATCCGAACTGGTCCCCGGCGACGCCTGGTCCGACTTCCTGCCCGAATCCAAGATGATCGAGGCCGATTGGACCGCGCCGATCTCCTGCGGCAACTACAACACCGAGACCAAGGCCTGCGGCGGAACGGCAATGTAAGCCGACGCCTGACCAGACCTGGACGAGGACGGCCCCGGCCGCCCTCGTCTTGTTGATGATAGACGCATGAGGCCAATGATGAACGCAATCAATCTGTTCCGGACCATCGCGCTCTTCCTTGCCCTGATGCTCGGCGCCACTCCGGCCGCCCAGGCCCAGGTCGCGGACGCCGAACTCACCGTGCTGGTCGACGCGCTGGCACCGGGCAATTTCAAGGACCGCGAAGCCGCTATCGGCACACTCGCGGCGACCGGCGACCAGCGCGCCGTGCCCGTTCTCGAAGTTCTGCTCGAAGGCGAGCTTTATGTCGACGAGGCCAGCGGCAAGGTGGTCATGACCGCCGAACCCGGCGGCAAGGGCGCGATTACCGATCCGGTGACGGGCGCCGAACTGCCGGCGCTGACAACGGCCGGGCTCGACAAGGTCAAGGTCAACAACGGCCTGCGCCGCGTGCTGCGCACCGCCATCGGCCAGATGACCCTGCTCAGCCCGGATGCTGACGTTCGGCTCCTTGCCGCGCAGTCGATCCTGCGCGATGCCGATCCGGCCCAGAGCAAACTGCTCGACAGCGCCATCGCCGCCGAAACCGACGCAGCCATCCGCCGTGTCATGGAACAGGCCCGTGCCGCCATCGTGCTGCGCTCGCCCGACGCCGCCCTGGCCGACTGGCAGGCTGCCGTGCCAGTGGTACAGGCCATCGGGGGCCGCGATGCCATCAACGCCCTGACAACAGCCCTCAACACCGCGCCCGCCGAGGTCAAGCCGCTCATCGAGACCGCGTTGCAGGGCCTCTCGCGTGACCGTGCCGTCTGGGATGTGGCCCAGAACATCTGGTTTGGCATCTCGCTGGGTTCGGTGCTGCTGCTGGCGGCGATCGGCCTGGCCATCACCTTTGGCGTGATGGGCGTGATCAACATGGCCCATGGCGAAATGGTCATGCTCGGCGCCTACACCACCTTTGTCGTGCAGGAGGTCATCCGCCAGAATGCACCGGGCCTGTTCGACTGGTCTCTGGCCATCGCCCTGCCGCTGGCCTTTGCTGTCACGGCCCTGGTCGGGGTCGCCATCGAACGCGGCATCATCCGCTTCCTCTACGGCCGCCCGCTCGAGACCCTGCTGGCCACATGGGGCCTGTCGCTGATCATCCAGCAGGCGGTGCAACGCATCTTCACCGCCAATATCCGCGAAGTGGGCAACCCCACCTGGATGTCCGGCTCGTTTGATTTGGGCGGCCTGGCCATCACCTGGAACCGCTTCTACATCGTCATCTTTGCGATGATGGTCTTCGTGGCCCTGTTGCTGGTGCTCAAATATACCGCCATCGGGCTGCACATGCGCGCCGTGACCCAGAACCGCCGCATGGCCTCCGCCATGGGCATCCGCACCCCGCTGGTCGATGCCATGACCTTTGGCCTTGGCTCCGGCATCGCCGGCCTGGCCGGCGTGGCGCTGAGCCAGATCGGCAATGTCTCGCCCAACCTCGGCCAAGGCTACATCATCGACAGCTTCATGGTCGTGGTCTTCGGCGGCGTGGGCAATCTCTGGGGCACCCTGGTCGGCGCGCTGACGCTGGGCGTCGCCAACAAGTTCATCGAGCCCTATTTCGGCGCGGTGCTGGGCAAGATCATCATTCTCGTTCTCATCATCCTCTTCATCCAGCGCCGTCCCCGCGGCCTCTTCGCGCTCAAGGGAAGGTCCATCGAAGCATGATTACACAGGCCCTCTTCCGCGCCCTCGACAAGAAAGCGATCTGGATCGTCGCCATCCTCCTGGCCGTCGCCATCGCCGTGCCGCTGTCCAATTTGATGTTGCCCGATGGCCATCCGCTGCGACTGCCCAACTATGCCGTACCACTGTTCGGCAAATATCTGACCTTTGCCATGCTGGCCCTGGCACTGGATCTGGTCTGGGGCTATTGCGGCATCCTCTCGCTCGGCCACGGCGCCTTCTTTGCCATCGGCGGCTATGCCATGGGCATGTACCTCATGCGCCAGATCGGCACCCGCGGCGTCTATGCCAATCCCGTCCTGCCCGACTTCATGGTCTTCCTGAACTGGAAGGAACTGCCCTGGTACTGGTACGGCATGGATAATTTCTGGATCGCCATGCTGATGGTGGTCCTGGTGCCGGGCCTGCTGGCTTTCGTCTTCGGCTTCCTCGCCTTCCGCAGCCGTGTCACCGGCGTCTATCTCTCCATCATCACCCAGGCCATGACCTATGCGCTGCTGCTGGCCTTCTTCCGCAACGACATGGGCTTTGGCGGCAACAATGGCCTGACCGACTTCAAGGACATCCTGGGCCAGTCCATCTCTGCCCCCACCACGCGCGCAGCCCTGTTTGCCGCCTCGGCGATTGCCCTGGCGCTGGCGGTGCTGGCCTGTTCGATGATCGTCAACTCCAAGCTGGGCAAGGTCATGGTGGCCGTGCGCGACGCCGAGAGCCGCACGCGCTTCCTGGGCTATCGCGTTGAATATGTGAAGCTGTTTGCCTTTGTGGTCTCGGCCGTCATCGCAGGCATTGCCGGCGCGCTCTATGTGCCCCAGGTGGGCATCATCAACCCGTCAGAATTCGATCCCGCCAACTCCATCGAAGTGGTGATCTGGACGGCCGTGGGCGGCCGCGGCACCATCGTGGGGCCCATCATCGGCGGCATCCTGGTCAATGTGGGCAAATCCTATTTCACCGGCGCCTTCCCCGAATACTGGCTCTTTGCCCTCGGCGCGCTCTTCGTCGTTGTCACCCTGTTCATGCCCAAGGGCATTGTCGGCCTCATCGGCCAGTATCGTCGCGCCACCACCAAGCGCGAGCAGCATGACCGCACGGCCTCTGCCGAAGCCGAGGCCGGCATTGAGCCGACCAACCAACCCAAGCCGGCGGAGTAGAGCCATGACCGACAAGACAGGCACCATGCTCTATCTGGACGGCGTCTCGGTGGCCTTCGACGGCTTCAAGGCCATCAACAACCTGTCCATCATCGTCCATCCGGCCGAAATGCTGGCCATCATCGGCCCCAATGGCGCCGGCAAGACCACCATGATGGATATCATCACCGGCAAGACCCGCCCTGACGATGGCCAGGTGCTGTTCGATGGCCGCACCGACCTCACCAAGCTCGACGAAGCCGCCATTGCCAATCTGGGCATAGGCCGCAAGTTCCAGAAACCCACCGTCTTTGAGAGCCATACCGTCTGGGACAATATCGAGATGGCGCTCAAGAAACCCCGCGGCGTGTTCGCGACGCTGTTCTATGCCGCCAGCACAGCCGACAACGCCCGCATCAGCGAAATCCTCGAAACCGTCCGCCTGCTCAACCGCAAGCACGAGCTGGCCGCCGACCTCAGCCATGGTCAGAAGCAATGGCTCGAGATCGGCATGCTCTTGGCCCAGGACCCCAAGCTGCTGCTGGTCGACGAACCCGTGGCCGGCATGACCGACGCTGAAACCGTCGAGACCGCCAAGCTGCTGCGCGAAATCGCCAAGACCCGCTCTGTGGTCGTTGTCGAGCACGACATGAGCTTTGTGCGCGAACTGGGTTCGCGCGTCACCTGCCTCGCCGAAGGCTCCGTCTTGGCCGAGGGCACGCTCGACCAGGTCAGCGCCAATCCCGTCGTGATCGAACGCTATCTCGGGCGCTGACTTGATGGATATCAACCTTCGTCGCAGCGCCGTCCCCTATCATGCTCCCGGGCTGGACGACCCGCTATGGTTTGCGGGCCTGACCCCGGAGGGCTGGCAATTGGTGACGCGACGGACACTTCTGGCGATGGGTGTGGTGGCAGGGGGGGCGGCCCTGGGCGGCGCGGTGGCGGCCAACAGCTATGCCGCAGCGATGCGCACGGCCAACGCTGCCATCGACCCGGGTCTGTCGAGCCTCGTCGATACCCGCCTGGGCCGGCTGGAATATGCCGAGCGCGGCACCGGCACGCCGCTTCTGATGGTCCATGGCACCGGCGGCGGCTTTGACCAGGGGCTGATGTTCGCCCACGGGCTGGTCGAGCGGGGCTACCGCGTCATCGCCCCGTCCCGCTTTGGGTATCTGCGCTCGAGCCTGCCCGCCGATCCGTCCAGTGCCAACCAGGCAGATGTCTTCGTGGACCTGCTCGATCATCTGGGCATCGACAAGATCGCCATCGCCGGCGGCTCGGCCGGCGCGCTGTCGGCCATCGACTTTGCCATCCGCCACCCCGACCGCTGCGCCGCGCTGGTCCCGATCGTTCCGGCCACCTATGTCCCCAGCCGCGATGCGGTGACCGCCGACAACGCGCCCGCGGGGGTCGAAGCCGCCATGCAGCTGTTCCGCTCGGACTTCCTGTTCTGGGCTGCCATCCGCACGGTGCCCGATTTGCTGGTCGGCACCCTGCTTGCCACCGATCCGGCCCTGCTGGCCACGGTCTCGCCCGCCGAGGCGGCACGTGCCGAGGCCGTCCTGTGGTCCCTGCTGCCCGTCAGCCGCCGGGTCGATGGCATGGCCAACGATGCTCGCCTGGCCGGCCATCCTGCACCGGCCGCTCTGACCGAGATCACCGCCCCGGTCCTGACCATTTCCGTCGAGGACGACCGCTTCGGCACGGCCCTGGCCGCACGCCATATTGCGGCGACGATCAAGCACGCCAACCTCGTCATGTTTCCCTCCGGCGGCCACATCTTTTTGGGCCATGACAACGATATGACCGACCAGATGGACCTGTTTTTCCGAAGGATTGGATACGCATGACCGCCCTCACCATCAATGCCATCGACCTGCACTATGGCGCTGCCCAGGCGCTGAAATCGGTGTCCATCAGCTGCCAGCCCGGCCGCATCACCGCCGTGCTTGGCCGCAATGGCGTGGGCAAGTCATCGACCCTGCGCGCCGTCACCGGCGTGCACGGCATTTCGGCCGGCGACATCCGCTTCGGCGACGAGCTGCTGCGCAAGGCCCCGCCCTACAAGCGCGCCCGCATGGGCATCGGCTATGTGCCGCAGGGCCGCGAAATCTTCCCGCTGCTCACGGTCAAGGAGAACCTTGAAACCGGTTACGCCGGCCTGCCGCGCAGCGAACGCAACATACCCGACTACATCTTCGAGCTCTTCCCCGTGCTCAAGTCCATGCTGGGCCGGCGCGGCGGTGACCTCTCGGGTGGCCAGCAGCAGCAGCTCGCCATCGGGCGTGCCCTGGTCACCCGACCCAAGGTCCTGGTGCTCGATGAACCCACCGAGGGCATCCAGCCCTCCATCATCAAGGACATCGGCCGCGCCCTGCAGTTCCTGCGCGACGAAAAGGGCATGACCATTCTGTTGGTCGAACAGTTCCTCGACTTCTGCCGCGAGATCGCCGACGATATCTATGTGATGGATCGCGGCGAAATCCAGCATGCCGGCCCCGCCAGCGATCTGGACCTGCCCGAGGTTCGCCGCCATCTGATGGTCTAGTTGAGGACGGCGCCCGCTCTGCCAGGCGCTGCAATGCCGATGTCGATTGCCCGCCTGCGCTGCCATTGCCTGTCCGGCACGGGACTGACTCCATGCTGATCGACGCCCCACAGCTGTCACCTGCACAGGGGCCCGCGCCCCGCATGCAACGCGCCCGCGGCGTCGGTGGGCTTGTCACCCAGCAGCGCGATGGCGTCACCCGCCTCGACCAGCTCTATCAGGACGGCTGCGCCAAGATTCGCCTGCCCCACACCCATTCCAGCGCCCTTGAGGCCGTGCTGATCAACACCGCCGGCGGCCTCACCGGCGATGACCATATGCAATGGAACGCTGAGATTGCCCCCGGCGGCCGCGCCGTGCTGACCACCCAGGCCTGCGAGCGCATCTATCGCTCCATCGGCGGCCCGGCCCGCGTCGAAACCCGGCTCACTGTTGGCGCCAATGCCCATCTCGACTGGCTGCCGCAGGAAACCATCATGTTCGCGGCCAGCCAGCTCGACCGCCGCATCGACATCGATCTTGCCCCCGGCGCCAGCCTCACCGCCGTCGAAGCCTTTCTGCTCGGCCGCGATGCCATGGGCGAGACGGCGCTCGACGCCCGCCTGCGCGACAACTGGCGCATCCGCCGCAATGGCCGCCTGCTGCATGCCGAAGCCACCCGCCTCGATGGTACCCTGGCCGAGCGCGATGGCCTCTCCCTGCTGGCCGGCAAGCGCGCCTTTGCCACCGTGCTCCATGTTGCGCCCGATGCCGACGCCTGCGCCCGCCGCCTCGCCACTCTGCGCAGCATGCTGCCCGACGATGGCCGCATCGCCGCCAGTGCCAATGGTGAGCGTCTGGTGGTCAGGGCCCTTGCACAAACAGGGCTTGCACTTCGCCGCCTGATCGTTCCAATTCTTGCTGAGCTTTCCGGCGCAGGCACGCTCCCGCGCCTCTGGCATCTATAGGACCAGCCATGAACCTGACCCCGCGTGAAAAAGACAAACTGCTGATCGCCATGGCCGCCATCGTGGCCCGCAAGCGCCTCGAGCGCGGCGTCAAGCTCAACCATCCCGAGGCCATCGCCCTGATCACCGATTTTGTGGTCGAAGGCGCCCGCGACGGTCGCCCGGTGGCCGAGCTGATGGAAGCCGGCGCCCATGTCGTCAGCCGCGCCCAGGTCATGGAAGGCATCGCCGAGATGATCCACGACGTGCAGGTCGAGGCCACCTTCCCCGATGGCACCAAGCTGGTCACCGTTCACGAACCGATCCGCTGAGCCGCCCCATCAATCCTGCCGCTTCACCCGCCCAATTCCCGCGAGGACATCATGATCCCAGGCGAAATCATCCCCAAGTCCGGCGATATCGAGCTCAATGTCGGCGCGCCGCAGATCACCATCGAGGTCGCCAACACCGGTGACCGCCCCATCCAGGTCGGCTCGCACTACCACTTCTTCGAGACCAATGCCGGCCTCTCCTTCGACCGCACTGCGGCCCGCGGCATGCGCCTCGATATTGCCGCCGGCACCGCCGTGCGCTTCGAGCCCGGCCAGACCCGCGAGGTCCGCCTCATTCCGCTCAGCGGCGACCGCACCGTGTTCGGTTTCCGCCAGCAGGTCATGGGCAGCCTCGACTAGCACTGGGCGGATGCCGCAAATCTCACTAGAAGGGCGCCAAACCTTTCAGCGGAGCCGATCATGAATACCCAAGCCGAAACCGAACTTCTCGCCCAGCTCGCCGAAGTAGTCGCCAATCTGCACGACGGCGGCATGCAGGATGGCCAGGCCATGTTCATGCTCGGCGCCGGAGCGGACCGGCTGGTCTCCATCCGCGCCCACAACAACTGGTCCCATTTCAAGGCCGCGCTGACCCCGGCCGACACCATCGAACTGCTCCAGCACATCGATGCCGAGGGCAACACCGCTCTGCGCGAGGAAAAGGGCCGCCAGGCCTATGCCCTGCAGGCCCTGGCCCTGTCGCTTGCTGCCAAGGACGCTGAGCTGGACACCGTTCGCGCCGGCGCTGCCCTGCTCGATCAGGTCATCGAATCCGCCCTCTCCAATTTCCGCACCCACGCCAAGCCCGCCCTAGGCTGAACTCCACGAGGACCCCATGCCCGCTCGTATCTCGCGCGCCACCTATGCCGATATGTATGGCCCGACCACCGGCGATCGGGTTCGCCTAGCCGATACTGAACTGTTCATCGAGGTGGAGCACGATTTCACCACCTATGGCGAAGAGGTCAAATTCGGCGGCGGCAAGGTGATCCGCGACGGCATGGGGCAGAGCCAGCGGACGCGGGCTGAGGGCGCGGTCGATACCGTCATTACCAATGCGCTGATCGTGGACAGCACAGGCATCTACAAGGCCGATGTCGGCCTCAAGGACGGCGTCATTTGCGCCATCGGCAAGGCCGGCAATCCCGACACCCAGCCGGGCGTCAACATTATCATCGGCCCCTCCACCGAGGCCATTGCCGGCGAAGGCCGCATCCTCACCGCCGGCGGCATGGATGCCCATATCCATTTCATCGCGCCCCAGCAGATCGAGGAGGCCCTGATGAGCGGGGTCACCACCATGCTGGGCGGCGGCTCTGGCCCTGCCCATGGCACGCTGGCCACCACCTGCACGGGCGCCTGGCACATCCAGCGCATGATCGAGAGCTTTGACGGCTTCCCCATGAACCTGGCCCTGGCCGGCAAGGGCAATGCCTCGCGTCCGGCCCCGCTGGCCGAAATGATCCTGGCCGGCGCCTCCTGCCTCAAGCTGCATGAGGACTGGGGCACCACCCCAGCCGCCATCGACAATTGCCTGTCGGTCGCCGACGACTATGACGTGCAGGTGATGATCCATACCGACACGCTCAACGAATCCGGCTTCGTGGAAGACACCATCGCCGCCTTCAAGGGCCGCACCATCCACGCCTTCCACACCGAAGGCGCCGGCGGCGGCCATGCCCCCGACATTCTGCGCGTCGCTGGCCTGCCCAATGTCATCCCCTCGTCGACCAATCCGACGCGGCCCTACACCGTCAACACCATTGCCGAGCATCTCGACATGCTCATGGTGTGCCACCACCTCTCCCCGTCCATTCCCGAAGACGTGGCCTTTGCCGAAAGCCGCATCCGCAAGGAGACCATTGCCGCAGAGGACATCCTGCACGACATGGGCGCCCTCTCGATCATCTCCTCGGACAGCCAGGCCATGGGCCGCGTCGGCGAGGTGCTGATCCGCTGCTGGCAGACCGCCGACAAGATGAAGCGCCAGCGCGGGCGCCTGCCGGAAGAGACCGGCGACAACGACAATTTCCGCGTCAAGCGCTACATCGCCAAATACACCATCAACCCCGCCATCGCCCATGGCATGAGCCAGCACATCGGCTCCATCGCCGTTGGCAAGCGCGCCGATCTCGTGCTCTGGCACCCGGCCTTCTTCGGCGTCAAACCCGAGATGATCCTGCTCGGCGGCTCCATTGCGGCTGCCCCGATGGGCGACCCCAATGCCTCCATCCCCACGCCGCAGCCGATGCACTACCGCCCCATGTTCGCCAGCTTCGGCAAGCTGCTGACCCGCTCCTCGGTCACCTTCATTTCCCAGGCCGCCTATGACGATGGCCTGCGCGACAAGCTGGGCGTCGACAAGCAGCTGCTACCCGTCACCAATACGCGCGGCGGCATCGGCAAGGCCGCCATGGTGCACAATGCGGCCACGCCCGAGATCTCCGTTGATCCCGAGACCTATGAAGTGCGCGCCGATGGCGAACTGCTCACCTGCGAACCGGCGACGGTCCTGCCCATGGCGCAGCGCTATTTCCTGTTCTAGACACCGTCCTGAATCGGCGGCCGCCCACCCGGTGGCCGCCACAAGGACAAGCTGATGCCCGATACGCCAACGCCCCAGGCCCTGCTCCAACGCGGCGAGGCCCTTCTGGCCGAGGGCGCGCTGGTCGAGGCCCGCGACGCCTTCACTCAAGCTCTCGCCCAACGCCCGCGCGACGGGGCAGCGCTGCGCGGCCTGGGCAAGGCCCAGCTTGACCTCGGTGACACCGCCGGTGCCACCGCGAGCTTCCGCCAGGCCCTCGCCATCGTGCCCTATGATCTCTATGCCGCCCACATGCTGGCCTCGCTCACCGGCGAATCCAATGCGCGCGCCAATGGCTATGTGCCCGACCTATTCGACACCTATGCCGAGAGCTTTGACGATCACCTGACTGGCGCCCTGGGCTACCGCATCCCGCAGGTGATCCGCGCCGTGCTCGCTGATCACCCGCCCTTCGCTGCCCTCATCGACATCGGCTGCGGCACCGGCCTTGTCGGCGCGGCGCTCGCCGACCGGGTCACGGCCATGGACGGCATCGATATCGCGCCCCGCATGACGCGCAAGGCGCTGGAGCGCGGCATCTATCGCCATCTGCGCACCGGCGACGCCGCTGCCATCCTGGGTTCAGACCAAGCCCTCTGCGGCCCCTATGATCTGGCCATCGCCGCCGATGTCTTTGTCTATCTCGGCGCGCTCGAACCCATCTTCGCTGCCGTCGCCAGTGTCCTCGCCCCCGATGGCCTCTTCATCTTCTCCGTCGAGACCGCCGAGGGCACCGGCCCCGCACTGCGCTCCAGCGGCCGCTTCGCCCATCCCGACGCCTATATCGACCAGCTCGCCGCGCACTTCGGCTTTACCATCGCGGCGCGCCATCCCCACCCCATCCGCAATGAGCGGGACAATCCCATCCCCGGCATGCTTTACCGGCTCAAACGCAATTGATCGGCCTTGTTGGCACCTGTGGAAAGGACCACTATCGCCAGAAGGTCACCAAGCGGGACGCAGACTGCGCTCTGTCGCGCCTGACCGAGACGAACATGACACCGCAGCGCGCGGCCGCGCTATTTGAGGGCCTGGTTTGATCTACGTTGCCGAAACCTTCCGCATCCGCCCCGGCACCATCGAGGCCTTCGTTGCTGCCGCCTATGCCCTTATCGACACCACACGGCGCGAATCGGGCTGCCGCCTCTACGATCTGCACGCCAGCGTCACCGACCCCGATCGCCTGGTCGCCCTTGAGCAGTGGGACAATCGACCCAGCTTCGAACAGCATCGGCTTGGCGCCGCCGTGCTGGGGTTCTCTGCCGCCGTGGCGCCTTATGTCCTGTCGTCGCGCATCGAGGTGATCGACGGCGCCAAACTGGACATTGTGTGATCATCCTTGTCTGCTAGCGTGCCTCCTGTCCTGGCCAAGGGAGCCCACAATGTTTGCAAGAGTCGCCATCACCGCCACCGCCCTGCTGATCGCCTTCCCGGCTATGGCCGTGGACACTGCAGTCACCATCACGCTCACAACGCCATCGGGCGCGTTTGAGCAGCAGATCACCCAATATGACTGTGGTACCGAGTCTCCGCTCGCCGTGACCTATGTTAACGCGGCCCCCAATTTCCTGGCCATTCTCGCTGCCCCCGAAGAAACTGGGCCCCTGGTCTTTGCCTCGGTCCAGTCAGGCTCTGGCGCCCGCTATGCCGCCGGCAAATGGATCTGGTGGACCAAGAGTGCCGACGCCAACCTGTTTGATGCCACCCTTGGCGACAATGCCGAACCCGTGCTTACCTGCACCGAGATCAACAACACCCCCTAGGCGCGATGGATCCACATAGTCCGGTCGAACTTTTCCCCCATGTCCGCATCGTCATGGGCACGGTCATCGGTCTGGCCATCACCCGCCTGCTGATGACCGTCGCTGGCCTGATCCAGCACCCCAATCGCGCCCGGCCATCGCTGATCCACCTGCTCTGGGTCTTCTCGATCCTGGTCGAGCTGATTCTGTTCTGGTGGTGGGAGTTTGCGCTCTACAAGCTCGAACACTGGACCTTTGGCATCATCCTGTTTCTGGTCGCCTATGCGGTGACCCTGTTCCTTCTCGCTGCCCTGCTCTCGGCCGACAGCATCGCCGAATATGACGGCTACGAGGATTTCTTCATCAAGCGCCGCCGCTGGTTCTTCGGCCTGTTCGCGGCAACCTTCTTCTTTGACTCCGTCGATACGCTCATCAAGGGCGCCCAATACTGGGATCGCTTCGGCGCCGCCTATGCCATCCAGATTCCGCTCGGCCTGATCCTGTGCGGCATTGCCATTGCCTCCGGCGATCGACGCGTCCATCTGGCACTGGTGCTGCTGCATCTGGTCTACCAAGCCTATTGGATCACCACATTTTTCTATAGCGTCAGCTGAACCGCTCCTCGAAAGGTCTTCATGCCTACCCTTCGCGTTACCGCCGTCCTGCCGCCCGACCATGGCCAGGGCACCCCTTTTGATGTGATCGTGCTCGAACACGACGCCCGTCGCCTGCGCCGCAAGCTGCTCGTGCTGCAGCATGGTGACGAGGTCATGGTCGATTTCCCCCAGACCGTGACCCTGGCCGACCGCAGCGCGCTCCAGCTCGAAGATGGGCGCCTCGTGGAAGTCATCGCCGCCGAGGAACTGCTCTATGAAGTGCGCGCCAGCACGCCCGAGCATCTGGTGCGCCTGGCCTGGCATATCGGCAATCGCCACACCTCCGCGCAGCTGGAGGCCGAGCGCATCCTGATCAAGCGCGACCATGTGCTCAAGACCATGCTGGAAGGCCTGGGCGCTGCCGTGGTCAATGTGTCCGAGCCCTTCAATGCCGAACACGGCGCCTATCATAGCCATGGCGACCAGGGGCACGCCCTGCTCGCCCGATGACCACCCAGTCCGATCTGCAACGCCTCCTGACCTGGCTGTCCCCCGCCTTTCCGGTGGGCGCCTTCGCCTGGTCGGCCGGGCTTGAGGCCGCCATCGCCAGCCGCGCAGTGCATGACCGTGCCAGCACAAGCCAATGGGTCGAGGGCGTCCTCGCCCATGGCAGCCTGCGCACCGACGCGATCCTCCTCGCCCAGGCCCACGCCGCCGCGCAGGACCCTGCCGAGCTGCAAGCGCTGGCCGATCTCTGCCTTGCCCTGACGCCCGCCCGCGAGCGGCATGAGGAAACCACCATCACCGGCGCCGCCTTCATCAGCGCCGCCCAGGCCTGGCCCACCCCGGTCAGTGCCAACCTGCCCCACCCCTGCCCCTATCCCATCGCCGTGGGCGCCATCGCCGCCGGCCACGCCATGGCGCTCGATGCCACGCTGCTCGCCTTCCTCACCGCCACTGTGCATGCTCAGGTCTCGGTGGCGGTGCGCCTGGTGCCCATCGGCCAGACCGATGGCCTCGCTATCATGGCCGCGCTGGAGCCCCGCATCGCCGATCTGGCGCAACAGTGTCGCACCGCCACCCGCGACGACATTGGCGCTGTTGCCTATGCCGCCGATATTGCGCAAATGTCGCACGAGACCCTGACCACGAGAATCTTCCGCTCATGAGCATGCCGATCGCCGCCTTCATGTTTGTTGCCCTATTGGCAGCCTCCATCGCCCATCTGCTCTGGTCGATCGGGCGCACCTGGCCGATCCGCAATGAAAAGCTCCTGGCCCAGACGGTCGTTGGCACGGCCGGCATCGAACATATGCCGCCCCGCATCGCCAGCTTCGGCGTTGGCCTGGCGCTGGGCATGGCGGGGGTGCTCGCCCTGGCCTTGGCCGACCATGACAGCGGCGGCATTCCGCTCGACGTTGTGGGCGTGCTGCTGGCACTGGTGTTCCTCGCCCGCGGCATCATCGGCTACACGCCCGGCTGGGCCGCCCGCACGCCCGAACCCAATTTCCGGCTCAACGACCGCCGCGTCTATTCCCCGCTCTGCCTGCTGCTCGGCGCCGGCTTTGCCGCTCTCGTCATCATGAGGTTGCTATGAAATCTGTGAACGGTCCCCTGCGCATCGGCATCGGCGGCCCCGTCGGCTCGGGCAAGACCACGCTGTGCGAAATGCTGCTCAAGGCCATGCGCGACCGCTATTCCATGGCCGTGGTCACCAATGACATCTACACCCGCGAGGACGCGCTGATCCTGGCCCGCGTGCAGGCCATTTCCGAGGATCGCATTGTGGGCGTCGAAACCGGCGGCTGCCCGCATACCGCCATCCGAGAGGATGCCTCGCTCAACCTGGCGGCCATTGATGATCTGAACCGCAAGTTCCCCGATCTCGACATCATCCTGATCGAGAGCGGCGGCGACAATCTGGCAGCAACCTTCTCGCCCGATCTGGCTGACATCACCATCTATGTCATCTCGGTCGCCCAGGGCGAAAAAATCCCCCGCAAGGGCGGCCCGGCCATTTCCCGCTCGGACCTGCTGGTCATCACCCATACCGACCTGGCCCAATATGTCGGTGCCAGCCTCGAGGTGATGGAAAGCGACACCCAGAAGGTGCGCGACGGGCGGCCCTATGTCTTCACCGATCTGCTGCGCCGCGAGAGCCTGGACCAGATCATCGCCTTCATCGAAAAGGCCGGCGGCCTCTCGAGTGCCCAGGCGGCCGAATAAGCGCTTGTGGGTGGGCGGCCTCTAGCGCTTGCCCACCATCACCACATGGCTCACCAGCCGGCCATTCTGCACATGGTGCAGCAACAGTCCCGGCGGATCGACAATGTCGGATGCTTTGCCATCAAGCGACAGCCGGTTGGCCCGTGTCACCGACGGCGCCATGCTGGCCGGTATGTTGCCCAGCCGGGCGAACATCGGCCGGTGCACATGCCCGCAGGTGATGCCCAGCACGCGCCCGCCGGCCCCGGCCAGCACACGGCCCAACCCCTCGGCGCCGCGGCAGCGGTTCTGGTCCTTGCCGTCGATGCCGCACAGAAACGGGTGCTGATGCTGAAACACCAGCACGGGTAGCCCATCCCGCTCCAGCTCCGCCGCCAGCCAATCCAGCGCCGGCGTCGCATCGCCATGGTGATGGCCGGCCAAGGTGACATCGAGCCCGATCAGCTTGAGTGCCCCGCCGACCACGCCCATGCTGTGCAGCGGCCGCGTCGCCGTCCAGCCCATGTCGGGGCCGAACACGTCCGCTAGCCGCTCATGGTCGTCCACATTGCCCGGCACGACGCGGAACAGTGTGTCCATGTCCCGCAACCGTTTCAGGATGGCCCGATAGCTCTCGCCGAAGTCCTCCTCGGCCAGGTCACCGCTGACGATGATGGCGTCCGGTCGCATCGGTCGAAGCCAGGCCAGCACGTCGTCGAGCCGATCCAGGCGCTCTTTGCTGCCATCGGCATGGATATCGCTGAGCTGGGCAATGATCATCGCTTAAACCGCCGGTCGCACCAGGGCCACCACCGAGCGCGGCGTCAGCGTCGCCGTACCTGCCGCGATTGGCACCTGGGACAGATGGTCAGACACCAGCGCCACCGCCCAGTCGCCCTGCGGCAGATGCGCAACCACCGGTTCGTTGCGCCGGTTGAACCACACCAACACATCATCGTCCTTGTTGCGCAGATGCATGCCCAGCACCGAGGCGCCCGAGGCGCGCCAGTCGTCTTCGCGCATCTCATGCCCCTCGGGGTGCAGCCACACCACGTCGCGCACGCCGTTGCGGTCGAGCCCGGTCAGGAAATGATCATGCGTCAGCGCCGAATGCGCCTTGCGGAACTTGCTGAGCGCGGCCACGAAATCCACCAGCGCTCCATCGGCGTTTTCCCAGTCGAGCCAGGTGATCTCATTGTCCTGAGCATAGGCATTGTTGTTGCCCTGCTGGGTGCGATAGAGCTCGTCACCCTGCTGCAGCAGCGGTACGCCGCGCGACAGGAACAGCGTCGCCAGCATGGCCCGCACGTCGCGCTTGCGGGCGGCATTGATGGCTTGGTCGTCCGTCTCGCCTTCGACGCCGCAGTTCCACGACGCATTGTGATTATGGCCGTCGCGATTGTTCTCGCCATTGGCCTCATTATGCTTGTCGCTGTAGCTGACCAGGTCGCGCAGGGTGAAGCCGTCGTGCACCGCCAGCATGTTGACGCCATGGCTGGGCTTGCGCCCGGCGAAGTCGAAGATTTCTGCCGAGCCGGCCACCTTGCCCGCCAGCGCGCCGATCTTGCCGTCCTCGCCGCGCCAGAACTCGCGGATTTCGTCGCGATAGGTGTCGTTGTGTTCCTTGAATTCCTTGCCGAACTGGCCCAGCGCATAGCCGCCCGGACCCGGATCCCAGGGCTCGGCCACCAGGATGCATTGGCTCAGGATCGGATCGGCCTTGATCTTTTCGAGCATCACCGCATTGGGGTTGAACCCGGGATCGCGCCCCAGCACGGTCGCCAGGTCGAAGCGGAAGCCGGAGACGCCCATTTCCTGCACCCAGTAGCGCAGGCTGTCGATCACCAGCCGCTGCGTCGCCGGATGGTCACAGCGCAGCGTATTGCCCGTGCCCGTGTCATTGACCAGGTGCTGTTTGCCGTCCACTTCCACGAAGCGGTAATAGGTCTTGGCGTCCAGCCCCATCAGGCTGAGCATCGGCCCATTGGCGTCGCTCTCCCCGGTGTGGTTATAGACCACGTCCAGGATCACCGAGATGCCGTTCTTGCGGTACAGATCGGTCATGTTCCGCAGTTCCTGCGGCCCGCGCGGCGCCAGCCGCGGATCGATCGCCGAATAGGCCACCGGATTATAGCCCCAGGCATTGGTCAGCCCCAGCACCGGCAGATGGCCCTCATCGATCCAGGCCGCCGTCGGCATCAGCTGCAGCGTATCTACGCCGATATATTTCAGATGGTCGATCACCCGCTGCGTCGTCAGCCCGGCGATGGTGCCCCGCAGCGGCCCCTGCACGCTGGGATGGCGCATGGTGTAGCCGCGCACATTCATTTCATAGAACAGGCCGGGCGCCTTCTTGCGCGGCAACAGGTCCTCATTGCCCATGTCCCCGACAATGGCCTTGGGGATCAGCGGCGCGGTGTCCACCGCCTCGCTGCGATCCAGCCGCAGCCGGGGCGAACGCACGAACACCCGGTCGAGCCGCTTGGCATAGGGGTCGACCAGCAATTTCATCGGGTCGAAGAACAGCCCCTGGTCGGGATTGTATTCGCCGTCGGCGCGCAGGCCATAGCGCGTGCCGGCGCCCAGGCCGGCAACCAGTCCGGCCCGGATATTGTCCTGGTGCACATCCAGTTCGAACCGGTCGGTCTCCTGGTCCTGCTCGTCAAAGATGGAGACCCAGATCGCGCTCGCGCTTTCGGAATAGACCGCGAAATTGACGCCCTCTTCGGTCAGAGTGGCGCCAAGGTGCTCGATACTGCCCCCATTGGGGACCAGCATGGGTTTCATAGAGTATCCAAAATTCTCAGGTGATGACAGAAGGTTCGCTGCGTCCGGTGCGCTGCTGGATCCCGGCCAAGGTCTCCGAAAGCGCAATCAGGGGTTCGAGGGCAACCTGGGTATCCAGGTCGTGGCGACCGTCCGCTGCCTCATAGCGTTCCAGATAAAGGCGCAGCGTCGCCCCCACTGTCCCCGTGCCCGACAGGCGCAGCACGATGCGCGACCCGTCCGTGAAGCCGATCCGCACACCCTGCTTGGCGCTGGTCGAACCGTCCACCGGGTCATGATAGGTGAAATCGTCGGCATAGGCGACCTGCAAATCCTCGCCGAAGCTCTTGCCCGGCAGCGACGGCAGTTGTGCCCGCAGGTCATCCACCAGCTTGCCGGCGATAGCAGCATCGACCTCTTCATAGTCGTGGCGCGTATAATAGTTGCGGCCATAGGTGGCCCAATGCTCGCGCACGATGGCGTCCACGCCCTGCTTGCGCACAGCCAGGATATTGAGCCACAGCAGCACGGCCCAGAGGCCATCCTTTTCCCGCACATGGTTCGAACCCGTGCCGGCGCTCTCCTCGCCGCAGATCGTCACCCGGCCCGCGTCAAGCAGATTGCCGAAGAACTTCCAGCCCGTGGGCGTCTCGTGCATCTCGATGCCGAGCTTTTCCGCCACGCGGTCGGCCGCGGCGCTGGTCGGCATCGAGCGGGCAATGCCGGCAATGCCGCGCTTATAGGCCGGCGCCAGATGCGCATTGGCCGCCAGCAGGGCCAGCGAATCCGACGGCGTCACGAAGCGGTTCTTGCCGATGATCAGATTGCGGTCGCCATCGCCATCCGAGGCGGCGCCGAAATCGGGTCCCTCGGGTGTCATCAGCAGGTCGAACATGTCCTTGCAATAGACCAAGTTTGGATCGGGATGCCCCGCGCCGAAATCGGGCAGCGGCACGCCATTGCGCACCGTGCCCTTGGGCGCCCCCAGCATGCCTTCCAGGATCGCATGGGCATATGGGCCGGTGATGGCATGCATGGCGTCGAACATCATGGTGAAGCCCGAGGCGAACAGGCCCCGGATCGCCGGGAAGTCGAACAGGCTTTCCATCAGCGCCGCATAGTCGGCCACCGGGTCGATCACCTCGACCACCATGTCGCCAGACTTTTGCGTGCCGATACGATCGAGCGCCACATCGGGCGCGTCGATCGTCTTGTAGCTATCGATCACCTTGGTGCGGGCATAGACCGCGTCGGTGATCTTCTCGGGCGCCGGCCCGCCATTGCCCACATTGTATTTGATGCCGAAATCGCCATCCGGACCGCCCGGATTGTGGCTCGCCGACAGCACCAGCCCGCCATAGGCCTTGTAGTGGCGGATCACATGGCTGGCCGCCGGCGTCGACAGCAGCCCGTTCTGCCCCACCAGCACCCGGCCAAAGCCATTGGCCGCCGCCAGGCGGATCGCCTTCTGGATCGCCACATCATTGTAGAAGCGCCCGTCGCCGCCGATCACCAGCGTCTGGCCGGCGAAACCGTCCAGGCTGTCAAAGATCGCCTGCACATAGTTTTCGACATAGTTCGGCTGCTGATAGACGCTCACGCGCTTGCGCAGGCCCGAGGTGCCCGGCTTCTGGTCAGCATAGGGAGTGGTCTTAATTGTCTGGATTGTCATTGCTGTCGAGCCCGCTGATTTTGGCGTAGAGGTCGGCATAACGCGCCGCACTGGTTTCCCAGGACACGTCCGACTTCATTCCCCGCCGCTGGATTTTCTTCCAGACCTTGTCGTCATTGTAGAGCCGCACGGTCTTGCGGATGGCTTCATAAAGCGCCTGCGCGCTATTGGGGTCGAACACGATCCCCGTGGCCACCTCGGCCGCCAGCGCCGCCGGATTGGCATCGATCACCGTATCGGCCAGCCCGCCGATGCGGCTCACCACCGGCACGCAGCCATAGCGCAGTCCATAGAGCTGGGTCAGCCCGCAGGGCTCAAAGCGCGACGGGATCAGGATCGCGTCACACCCGCCCTGCATCAGATGCGAGAGTGCCTCATTGTAGCCGCTGGCCATGCTGACCTTGCCGGGATGCAGCATCGCCTGGTGGCGGAAACCATCCTCGAGATAGGCCTCGCCCGACCCCAGCACGGCCAGCCGCCCGCCCAGGTCCACCAGACCCGGGATCACCTGCAGCAACAGGTCCATGCCCTTCTGGTCGGTCAGCCGGCTGATCACGCAGAACAGCGGGCCATCGGCGCCATCGAGGCCAAATTTCTCCACCAGCGCCTGCTTGTTGGTCTGACGCAGATTGATCGTATTGGCCGAGAAATTCTGCACCAGCGCCTTGTCGATCGTCGGGTCCCAGGCATCGGTATCAATGCCGTTGAGCACGCCGCTCACCGTATCGGCACGGCCATTGAGCAGGCCTTCGAGCCCCATGCCAAACTGCGGCGTGCGGATTTCGTCGGCATAATTGGGGCTGACGGTCGTCACATAATCCGCGCATTCCATGCCGGCCTTGAGGAACGACACGCCGCCGTAATACTCCACCCCGCCCACGCCGAACGCCGCCGGCGGCAGCCGCAGCTGGCCAAACACCTCGGCGTTGAAAAAGCCTTTGAACGCCATGTTGTGGATGGTCATCACGGTCTTGACCGTATTGGGCGGACCGAACTTCAGATAAGCCGGCGCCAGCCCCGCCTGCCAGTCGTGGCAGTGGATCACCTGCGGGTGGTAGCCATAGACCATGCCGAGCGCCAGCTCCGCTGCCACCCAGCCGAGCGCCGCAAAGCGCTTCCAATTGTCTGGCCAGTCCCAGCCATCGGGGCTGACATAGGGATTGCCCGGGCGGTCATAGAGCGCCGGGGCCTCGATGACGATGACATCAAGCCCCTCCACACGCGCCGCGATCAGCTTGGCCGGCACGCCGAACAGATCGTCCAGCTCCTTGACCACGCGGCCGCCGCTGAGCTTGGCCATCACCGAAGGATAGCCGGGCACCAGCGTGCGCATGGTCACGCCATGGCTCGCCAATGCCCCAGGCAGGGCGCCCGCCACATCGGCGAGCCCCCCGGTTTTGATCAGTGGATAGACCTCGGATGCGACCGAGAGAACTTCGATCATCGTCCCGCCAGATATTTGTTGACCATCGCCTGCGTCACCAGGGTGACGCCCTCATCGCTGCGGCGGAACCACTTGGCGTCGAACTCGGGGTCCTCGCCCACCACCAGCCCCTCGGGGATGTTGACGC
Organism: Devosia sp. FKR38; assembly: GCF_005222805.1. Taxonomy (GTDB): domain Bacteria; phylum Pseudomonadota; class Alphaproteobacteria; order Rhizobiales; family Devosiaceae; genus Devosia. Next base: position 2,044,109 of record NZ_STGC01000005.1, read on the forward strand.
CGCGGTCGATCACCACCTTGGTCAGCCGCGCATTGCGCCCGATATCGCAATAGGGCAGCACCACCGCCTCGTTGAGCACCGAATAGGAATGCACGCGTGAACCCGTGGACAGCAGCGTCTTCTGCAGATGCCCGCCCGAGACGATACAGTCGCCCGAGACCAGCGAATTGACCGCCGAGCCGCGCCGACCGTCGAAATCATGCACGAACTTGGCAGGCGGGGTGATTTCCGCATAGGTCCAGATCGGCCAGTCGCGGTCATAAAGATCGAGCTGCGGCTTGATGTCGGTCAGGTCGATCGAGGCCTTCCAATAGGCGTCGATCGTGCCGACGTCGCGCCAGTAGCTGACCTCTTCATTGCTCGAGCGCACGCAGGAGCGCGGGAAGCGATGCGCCCAGGCCGTGCCGTTCTTGACGATATAGGGAATGATGTCCTTGCCGAAGTCGCGGCTGGAGCCTTCGGTGGCGGCGTCGCGACGCAGCTGTTCCATCAAAAAGCGCGTCTCGAACACATAGATGCCCATCGAGGCCAGCGCCATGTCCGGCTTGTCGGGCATGCCCGGCGGATCCTTGGGCTTCTCGACGAAATTGACCACGCGGTCGCGCCCGTCCACATGCATCACGCCAAAGCCGGTGGCTTCCATGCGCGGCACTTCCAGGCAGCCGATGGTCACATCGGCCCCGGTGTCCACATGCTGGCGCAGCATGATTTCATAGTCCATCTTGTAGATATGGTCGCCCGCCAGGATCACGATATAGCGCGCGCCCGAATCCTCGATGATGTCCATGTTCTGGTACACAGCGTCCGCCGTGCCGGCATACCACATGTCTTCGCGCACCCGCTGGCTGGCCGGCAGCACGTCAAAGCTCTCATTGCGCTCCGGCCGCAGGAAGTTCCAGCCGCGCGACAGATGCCGGATCAGGCTGTGCGCCTGATACTGCGTCGCCACCGAAATGCGGCGAATGCCCGAATTGATGGCATTGCTCAGCGCGAAGTCGATGATGCGCGACTTGCCGCCGAAATACACGGCCGGCTTGGCGCGCCGGTCCGTCAGCTCCATCAGTCGCGTACCGCGCCCCCCGGCCAGCACATAAGCCATGGCCTCGCGGGCCAGCGGTGATGGTACTCTGTAGTCTGCCATTCTTCTAACCCTCCACTAGTGCCCGGTTCCCGGGACGTATCCTGACCCGTCGGTTCACGCCGGTTCGAACTTGAGAAACAATGTCGACAGCGGCGGCAGATAGAGTTCCGCCTCCGCCGGCCAATGCCGTCCCTCAACGGCATAGGCGGTTACCGCACCCTGGTTGCCGGTGTTGGACCCGGCATACCATTCGGCGTCAGTATTGATACGTTCGACCCATTTTCCGGCCAGCGGCATGGGTATCTTGTAGCCAGACCGTGGCACCGGTGTGAAATTGCTCACCACCAGGATCGGCGCATGGCCCGGCGCCTTGCGCAGCCAGGCAAACACCGAATTGCCGTGGTCATTGCCGATCACCCACTCAAAGCCGTCCGGCTCACAATCGCGCTCATGCAGCGCCGGCAGCTCGCGATAGGCCAGATTGAGGTCGGCGATCAGCCGCCGCACGCCCTCGTGCATGCCCGCGTCGAGCAGATGCCAGTCCAGCGCCCGTCCATCGGCCCATTCCTCGCGCTGGGCGAATTCCTGGCCCATGAACAGCAGCTTCTTGCCCGGGTGGCCCCACATGAAGGCGTAATAGGCCCGCAGATTGGCGAACTTCTGCCAGTCGTCGCCCGGCATCTTTTCAAGCATCGAGCCCTTGCCATGCACCACTTCGTCGTGGCTGAGCGGCAGCACGAAATTCTCGCTGAAGGCATAGACCGACCCGAAGGTCATGTCGTTGTGGTGGAACTTGCGATGCACCGGCTCGCGGCTCATGAAGCGCAGCGTGTCGTTCATGAAGCCCATGTTCCACTTGAACCCGAACCCCAGCCCGCCCACGTCGACCGGCTTGCTGACCCCCGGCCAGGAGGTGCTTTCCTCGGCGATCATGAACGTGCCCGGATGCAGCCGATAGGTCTCGGTATTGACCCGCTTGAGGAAGTCGACGGCCTCCAGGTTCTCGTTGCCGCCGAATTTGTTGGGCACCCACTGCCCGCTCTGGCGCGAGTAATCGAGGTACAGCATGGACGCCACGGCATCCACGCGCAGCCCGTCGATGTGGAACTTCTCCAGCCAATAGAGCGCATTGTTGACCAGGAAGCTCACCACTTCGCGGCGGCCGAAATTATAGATCGCCGTGTTCCAGTCCGGATGGAACCCCTGGCGCGGATCGGCATGTTCGTAGAGCGCCGTGCCGTCGAAATGCGCCAGCCCATGCGCATCGGTGGGGAAATGCGCCGGCACCCAGTCCAGGATCACCCCCAGCCCGGCCTCATGCGCCGCGTTGACGAAGCGGGCAAAGCCGGCGGGATCGCCAAAGCGCGCCGTGGGGGAATACATGCCCGTCGGCTGGTAGCCCCAGCTCGGATCATAGGGATGCTCGGTAATCGGCAACAGCTCGATATGGGTGTAGCCCATGTCGGCCGCATAGGGCACCAGCTGCTCGGCGAGCTGGTCATAGCTCATGAAGCCGCCATCGGGCCGCTTGCGCCAGCTGCCCAGGTGAACCTCATAGATCGACATCGGCGTCCGCCGCCAGTCGTGGCTGGCGCGCTCTTCGATATAACGGCTGTCCGTCCAGGTGAACGCCGTCGGGTCCGGCACCACCGATGCCGTCTTGGGCCGCATTTCCGACTGGCGGGCAAAGGGGTCCGCCTTGAGTGGCTGCGTCACCCCGTCAGCGCCAACAATCTCGAACTTGTAGAGCGTCCCCGTGCCCAGCACCGGGATGAACACTTCCCAGATGCCGTTCTCGAAGCGGTTGCGCATCGGATGGCGCCGCCCGTCCCACTCGTTGAAAGGGCCGACCACGCTTACGCGCTTGGCATTGGGGGCCCAGACGGCAAAATGGGTGCCATGGATGCCCTCGAATTCCATTTCATGGGCGCCCAGCTTGTCGAACAGCCGGAGATGGCTGCCCTCGCCGATGTAATAGTCGTCCATCGGCCCCAACACAGGCCCGAAGGAATAGGGGTCATAGACATCCCATTCCCCGCCGGCATTCTTGGCGCGATAGCGGATCGGCTGCCGTGCCGAAATGCTCACCTTGCCTTCAAAGAACCCGGCGGCATGCCGCGGAATCAGGTGGCCCAGCTCGGCGCCGTCCAGCGTATAGGCGGTCACCAGCTCGGCATGCGGAATGAACGCCCGCAGCACCCAGTGCTCGCCAACCTGCTGCAGTCCCAGAAAGGCGAACGGATTGGCGTGCCGGCCTTCGACGACCGCCTCAACGTCCTGCGAATCGGCCTGCCAGACTTCTTTGTTCACGCCTGCTCTCCCCGGGCGCATTGCGTTGCGCCGTCCCGTCGAAAATCCAAAGGCCCGGCGGGTCTGACTATTGCTGTCAGCTTGGCCCCGCCATGGCCACTCATGTGGTTGGCACCGTGACTCCCCAGATGTCCTGGGCATACTGGGCGATCGTCCGGTCGGACGAGAAGAAGCCCACGCGCGCAGTGTTACGGATGGCCATGGCGTTCCAGCGGGCCTTGTCCAGCCAGATCTCGTCCACCTGGGCCTGCGCTGCTGCATAGGCGTCGAAGTCGCGCGCCACCATGAACCAGTCGTGCTCGCGCAGGCCGCCGATCAGGTCGCGATAGCGGCCCGGGTCATCGGGCGAGAACACGCCGCTGGCGATCGACTCCAGCGCCTCGTTCAGCCGGGGCGAAGCCGCAATGGTTGCAGCCGGCTTGTCGCCGCTACTGCGCTTCTCGCCGACCTCTTCGGTGCTCAATCCGAAGATGACGATATTGTCCGCACCCACTTCCTTGTGCATTTCCACATTGGCGCCATCCATGGTGCCAATGGTGATGGCGCCATTGGCCATGAACTTCATGTTGCCCGTGCCTGAGGCTTCCATGCCCGCCGTCGAGATCTGTTCGCTCAGATCGGCCGCAGGCACGATCACTTCGGCCAGGCTCACATTGTAATTGGGCAGGAACACCACCTTGAGCAGGCCGCGCACCGCCGGATCATTGTTGATCACCTTGGCCACGTCATTGATCAGCTTGATGATCAGCTTGGCGTTCCAATAGCCCGGCGCTGCCTTGCCGGCGAAAATCTTGACGCGCGGCACCCAGTCGCGCTCGGGATGCGCGCGGATCTCGTCATACAGCGCCACCGCCTGGATGACGTTGAGCAGCTGCCGCTTGTATTCGTGGATGCGCTTGATCTGCACGTCGAACAGCGCATCGGGCGACACCACGATATTGAGCCGGTCCTTGATCAGCTTGGCCAGCCGGCGCTTGTTCTCCAGCTTCACCTCAGCAAACTGCCCCTGGAATGTCGGGTCCTCGGCATGGGCATTGAGCCCCTGCAGCAGGTCGATATTGTCGAGAAAGTCTGGACCGATGCGGTCAGTGATCAGCTTGGTCAGGCCCGGATTGCACTGCATCAGCCAGCGCCGTGGCGTAATGCCATTGGTCTTGTTGTTGATGCGGTCCGGATAGAGCTTGTGCAGGTCCGAGAACACCGTCTGCTTCATCAGCTCGGTATGCAGCGCCGAAACGCCATTGATCGAGTGCGAGCCCACAAAGGCCAGCTGGCCCATGCGCACGCGGCGGCCGCCGGCCTCGTCGATCAGCGACACATTGGCGATCTGGGCATCGTTGAACTTGGCCCGCTGCCGCGCATCGGTCAGCACATCGGCGTTGATCTGGTAGATGATCTGCATATGGCGCGGCAGCAGCCGCTCCAGCAGGGCCACCGGCCAGCTTTCCAGCGCCTCGGGCAGCAGCGTGTGGTTGGTATAGCCGAAGGTGCCACGGCACAGCTTCCAGGCCTGGGCCCATTTCATCCCGTTGATATCGACCAGGATGCGCATCAACTCGGCAATCGAAATAGCCGGATGCGTATCATTGAGCTGGATGGCCACCTTGTCGGGCAGCGAGCCCAGATCGCCATACTGCTGCAGATGACGCCGCACGATGTCCTGCAGTGAAGCGGAGGAGAAGAAGAACTCCTGACGCAGCCGCAGCTCCTGCCCCGCAGCCGTCGAATCGGCCGGATAGAGCACGCGCGTGATCGCCTCGGCCCGCGCGCTTTCCTGCAGCGCGCCGATATGGTCACCGGCATTGAACTTGTCGAGCAGGATCGGGTCGATCGGCTGCGCGCTCCACAGCCGCAGCGTGTTCACCCGCGCGCCGCGCCAGCCCACGATCGGGGTGTCATAGGCCACGGCCAGCAGATGGTCATTGGGACGCCACTCCTGCCGCACCGTGCCATCGGGATCGGTCACCGGCTCGACATGCCCGCCGAAGCCGACTTCGTACGCACTCTCGCGGCGCTCGAACTCCCAGGGATTGCCATGCGCCAGCCAGTCTTCGGGCAGTTCAACCTGCCAGCCTTCGCTCATTTCCTGGCGGAACAGGCCATGCACATAGCGGATGCCATAGCCATAGGCCGGGATCTTGATCGAGGACATCGATTCCAGAAAGCACGCCGCCAGACGCCCGAGGCCGCCATTGCCCAGCGCCGCATCGGGCTCCAGGTTGATCAGATCGCCCAGGTCGACATTGAGATTCTTGAGCGCGTCGCGCACCGGTTCGATCAGCCCGACATTGCTCATGGCGTCGCGCATGAGCCGGCCGATCAGGAACTCGAGGCTCAGGTAATAGACCCGCTTGTTCGATGTCCGCCACGTCTCGCGCGAGGACTCCATCCAGCGGTCCATCACGCGGTCGCGCACCGCCATGATCGTTGCCGCCAGCCAGTCGTGCGGCCGTGCGACAATGGGATCCTTGCCGACCGAATAGATCAGCCTTTCAAGGATTTCAGACTGAATGGCTTCAACTGAGGTGGCGCGCGGTTCCGGCGTAGGGGCGTCGTAAACGATCGGCTTTTGCGGCATTTCGCAATCCAGATTTCATGACGATGTTATCCCCTCAGATAATGCAGTCTTGCACTTAATTTCGGCAGGGGAAAGCCCTCTTGCGCATGCCCGATCCTAGGCCGGCGGTGCCGACTGCGTACTCTTGGCCACTTCCTCCTCGACGGCCTCTTCAGCAATATCGACGCCGCCCTCGCGCGCCTGCTCGGCGGCGTTCTTGAGCAGCAGGTTGCGCGCCGCATCCACTGCGCTCACGTCATCCATCAGCTGCATCTTGAAGCGCTGCGCATCGCGGTCGCGCACGCCCTCGATGGTCTGGGCCACCTCGTCCTCGCTGGCGCCAAGCTCGCGGATGGCCTGTGCACCGAAGGTCAGCGCAGATTCGAACATCTCGCGCAGCTGATAGTCCACCCCGACCTTGATCAGCTCGATGGCATGCACGCGGTCAAAGGCGCGCGCCATGACCTTGACCAGCGGGAACTCGTCGCGGAACAGCTCGGCGATCATGGTGGCGGCGGCCTTGTCGTTGACGCAGATCAGCACCAGGTCGACATTGCCAGCACCTGCCGCATGCAGGATGTCCAGCCGGGTGCCATCGCCATAATAGACCTTGAAGCCGAACTGGGCCGCCGCCCGGATCATGTCGGTGTCATTGTCGATGATCGACAGCCGGTGTCCCTGGCCCAAGAGGGTCTGCGTTGCGATCTGCCCGAACCGCCCGAAGCCGATCACCAGGATGCGCTCATGCAACCCCGTGACCGTCTCGATGCCATCCATGGACTGTTCAGCCTGGGGCATCAGGCGCCGCATCCCGATCAGCAGGAACGGCGTTAGCACCATCGAGACGATCACCGTGGCAGTGAACACCGCATTGGTCGGTCCGTCGATAATCCCGGCCGCGGCCGCAGTGGTATAGAGCACGAAGGCGAATTCGCCGCCCTGCCCCATCAGCACCGCCCGCTCCAGCGCCTCGGCATGGCTCGCGCGCAGCGCCCGGGCAATCGCATAGATCGCCAAGGCCTTGACCGCCATATAGGCCACCACGCTCAGCGCGATGATCTGCCAGCTGCCCAACACCGTGTCCAGGTTGAGCGACATGCCCACGGCGAGGAAGAACAGCCCCAAGAGGATGCCGCGGAACGGCTCCACATCGGCTTCCAGCTGATGCCGGAAGGTCGAGGTCGACAGCAGCACGCCGGCCAGGAACGCGCCCATGGCCATCGACAGGCCCACCGCATGGAACAGCAGCGCCGCCCCCAGCACCACCAGCAGCGCTGCTGCGGTCATCACCTCGCGCAGCTTGGCCGAAGCCAAAACGGCAAAGAACGGGTTCATGATGCGCTGGCCGAGGAATATCAGCAGCGCCACCACCCCGATGGGCAGCGCAATGCCGACCAGCCGCGTCGTCAGCGCCACCTCGCCGCCCGTTGAAGGCGCGAGAAAGGCAACCACGGCCAGAAGCGGCACGATGGCGAGATCCTCCAGCAGCAGGATCGAGACGATGCGCTGGCCGCTCTCGCTGCTCAGCTCGCCCCGTTCACCCAGGATCTGCATGACGATAGCCGTCGAGGTCAGCACAAAGCCCATGCCGAAGATGAAGGCCACCGCCGGCGCAAAGCCCAGCAGCACGCCCACCCCGGTCAGCAGCAGGCCGCATACGGCGACCTGCAGCACGCCCAGCCCGAAGATCTGCTTGCGCAGCGCCCACAGGCGCGATGGCTCCATTTCGAGCCCGATGATGAACAGGAACATCACCACGCCCAGCTCGGCCGTGGTCAGCACTGATTCCGGGTCATTGATCAGCCCGATGCCCGAGGGCCCCAGCAACAGCCCGGCGGCGAGATAGCCCAGCACCGAGCCCAGGCCCAGCCGCTTGAACAGCGGCACGCCGATCACCGCGGCGCCCAGCAGCGCCACCACCGGGATCAGGTCAACGCCATGCGCAGCTGCCTCTGCTGCGTGTCCGACTACATCACCTGCCACAAACAGCCCCCGGTTCGAATCCGCCAGGACTGTCCGCGAAAGCGGCGCGCCTCGTCAAGCCGGGCGCCGGCATGGGAGCCCTACCGCGAGGTCTCCACCCCGCTCGGCGCCGTGCCCTCGGGCGGCTCGAAGCGTTCGTCCTTGCGCTTGCCGTTGTCCGTCCCGGCCTCCTCGGACTGCTCGCGAATGGCCTGAGCGGCATTGGCCAGCAATTCCTCGCGCGCCGTCATGCGCGCCGTACGCCGCACGGGCTTGTTGGGCACCAGCGGCTTTCTGGGCAGCAGATGTTCGAGGATAGAGGTCACGACCAGTAGCGTCGGCACCGCCACCAGCCCGCCCACCGGCCCCCAGGCCCACAGCCAATAGGTGATGGACAGGAAGATGACGAAGGGGTTGAGCGTCATTGTCCGCCCGATCAGATGTGGCGTCAGCACCTGGCCTTCGATGAAATTGATGGCCAGGTAGCACCCTGCCGGCAGCAGGATGCTCTCCAGCCCCGTCTGCGTGCCCAGCCCCACCGACAGCAGCACCAGCAGCATCACGCCCTGGCCGACATAGGGGATATAGTTGAGCACAGCCGCCATGGCGCCCCACAGCAGGGGCGTCGGCATGCCGATGATCCACATCACCAGCGACACCGCTGCGCCCACGCACAGATTGATCAGCGAAATCGACAGCAGAAAACGGCTGACCCGATTCTCCACATCGCGGAATACATGCGCCGTGCGCCAGCGCACCCGTCGGCTCACGCACAGCGACAGCACCGAGATGCGAATATGCTCGCGCGTGGCGACATAGAAATAAAGGCTCGCCAGGAAGATCAGCATCTGCGCCAGGATGGCCGGCGCGATCATCGCTACGCCCATCACCTGCCCGCCGTCTTCAACCGTCACAGCCATGGCATTGCTATTGGCAAAGATCGAGGCGATCTGCTCCTGGAAGGCGCCCAGCGCCTCGATCGAGCCCTGCAGATTGATCAGTTGCTGCTGCAGCTTGTCCCAGATCAGCGGCGCCCGTGCCACCCATTCCGACAGCGGCACGGCAAACAGCGCCATGCCGCCCCCGATCAGGCACAGCAGCATCAGCACTACCACGCCGGCCGACAGCGCCGGCGGCACGCCGAAGCGCTCCACGCGATCAGCGACCGGCCCGAACATCAGGCCCACCACAATGGCCAGCGTAATGGGGGCCAGGAAAACCTCGCCCACCTTGAGTGCCACCAGCAAAGCCAGAAAGCCCACCAGCACCGTCGCCATGCGGGCCGCCGTCGCGGTGATCCGCTCGAACTGGCTCTCGCTCATATCCTTGGGGTTCGGCGCAGGGGGAGTACGGGCCATTGCGGTTCCTGTTGTCGATTGGGCCCCTATCGCAAACGATTGCGGCGCCCAAATGTCTCACTGCGAAATCGCCGTTGCGTGTCGACCGTATCAAAGCCTTTCGATAGTGTCGCGCCAAGATCAACACCCAGCCGAGTCACCTATGGCACGCAAGATTATTATCGATACCGATCCCGGGCAGGACGACGCCGTCGCCATTCTGCTGGCGCTGGCCTCCCCCGCAGAACTCGAGGTCCTGGGCATTGTGGCCGTCGCCGGCAATGTCGGCCTCGAGCACAATGCCACCAATGCCCGCAAGGTGGTTGAACTGGCCGGTCGGCCGGACATTCCGGTCTATGCCGGCTGCTCGCGTCCCATGCGCCGCCATCTGGTCACTGCCGAACATGTGCATGGTCCCACCGGCCTTGACGGCCCCGACCTGCCCGAGCCCTCCATCGCCCTCCAGCCCCAGCATGGCGTCGACTATATCATCGATACCATCATGGCGGCTGAACCGGGCACCATTACCCTGTGCACCCTGGGTCCGCTGACCAATATCGGCATGGCCCTGGTCAAGCAGCCCGCCATTGCCGAGCGCATCGCCGAGATCGTCATGATGGGCGGCGCCTATTTCGAGGTCGGCAACATCACCCCAGCGGCCGAATTCAACATCTATGTTGATCCCGAGGCGGCCGACGTGGTCATGCGCAGCGGTGTGCCGATCACCATCCTGCCGCTCGATGTCACGCACCAGATCCAGTCGACGCCCGAACGCCTCGCCGCCATCCGTGGCCTGGGCAACAAGTCGGGCAAGGCCGTCTATGACATGCTGACGTTCTCGGAGACCTTCGATCTGGCCAAGTATGGCTGGTCCGGCGCCCCGCTGCATGATCCCACCGTCATCGCCTACTTGCTGCAGCCCGAGCTCTTCGAGGGTCGCCACTGCAACGTGGTCATCGAGACGGCGAGCGAGCTGACCATCGGCATGACCGTGGTGGACTATTGGCATGTCACCGGCCGCGTCCGCAACGCCACCTATCTGCGCAATGGCAATGCCGACGGCTTCTTCAAGCTGCTCACCGAGCGGCTCGCCCGCCTGCCCTGATCCGATTGCCCGCCGCGCGCGGGCAATTGCCCTCTTTCCGTGTCCGGCGTAGTGTCCGCCACCTTCTTCAGGCGGACACCATGGACCCGATCACCCTCACCACTTTCACCATTGCCTATGCCATTGCCGTTCTGGTGCCGGGCCCCGGCGTCGCGGCAGTGGTGGCCCGCGCTCTGGGCGGCGGCTTCAAGGGCGCCTTCCCCATGGTGCTGGGCATTCTGGCCGGCGATCTTGTCTATTTCGTCTTTGCCGTCTTCGGCCTTGCCGCCATCGCCACCTGGTTTGGCGCGGTCTTTGTCGTGGTCCGCTGGGCCGGTGCGGCCTATCTGCTTTATATCGCCTACAGGTTCTGGACGGCCCGCCCCGGCGCCGAACAGATGAAGCCCAGAAACGAAGACGCCTTCAAGACCTTCCTCGCCGGCTTTTCGCTGACCCTGGGCAATCCCAAGACCATCGTCTTCTACCTCGCCATCCTGCCCACCGTCATTCCGCTCGACCAGATGAATGCCGTCGCCTTCACCGAGCTGACCATTATCGTGGTCACCGTGCTGCTCATCATCGGCTGCGGCTATGCCTGGCTGGCCTCGGCGGCGCGCGAGATGTTCCGCAGCGAAAAGGCCCTCGGCCGCCTCAACAAGACCGCCGGCGCCATGATGGCCACCGCCGCCGGCCTGGTGCTGTTCCAGCACTGAGCCCGGCAAAAAGCCCGGCGCAGCATGCTGCACCGGGCCTGGGTCGTCTTGCTATCGATCGCCTAGATAGCCTTCTCGGTCGCCGGATCGAACAGATGCACCTGGTTTGGCGCAATGCTCACCCCGATGGTGTCGCCCGGCCGCACCGTGGTGCGCCGCGTCTCCACCACCGTCATCTCCGGCTCTGTGCTGGTGGTGACAAAGGTCATCGACCCCGTTGATTCCACCACCGCTACCGGCAGGCGCAGCGTTGCCTGTTCCGGCTCGCCGATCACCAGATGCTCTGGGCGCAGGCCCACCAGCACCTTGCGGCCCGGCTCCTGGTGCCTGGCCAGCGGCAGCGACAGGCTCTGGGCGATCTCGAGCGCCACGGTCATGCCGTCCGGACCGATCGTGCCCGGCACGAAGTTCATCGCCGGCGAACCGATAAAGCCCGCCACGAACTTGCTCACGGGCCGGTCATAGAGCTCAAGCGGCGAGCCCTGCTGCTCGATCACGCCATCGCGCATCACCACCACATGGTCGGCCATGGTCATGGCCTCGATCTGGTCGTGCGTCACATAGACCGAGGTCGCGCCCAGCCGGTCATGCAGCGCGCGGATTTCCTTGCGCATATGCACGCGCAGCGCCGCATCCAGGTTCGACAGCGGTTCGTCGAACAGGAAGGCCTTGGGGTTGCGGATAATGGCACGGCCCATGGCCACGCGCTGCCGCTGCCCGCCCGAGAGCTCGCGCGGGTAGCGCTTGAGCAGAGCCGACAGCCCCGTCGTCGCCGCGACTTCGGCCGCCTTCACCTTGGCTTCCGCCTTGCCCACGCCATGCAGCCGCAGCGAATAGGTGAGGTTTTCCTCCACCGTCATATGCGGATAGAGCGCATAGCTCTGGAACACCATGGCCACGTCGCGCTTGCGTGGCGGCACGCCATTCATGGTCTGCCCGGCGATCTTGAGCGTGCCCGAGGTGATAGTCTCGAGCCCGGCGATGGACCGCAGCAGCGTGGACTTGCCACAGCCCGACGGCCCCACCAGCGCCACGAAGCTTCCCTTCTCGATGCTCAGGCTCACGTCCTTGAGGGCGTGGAAGGCACCATAGTGCTTGTCGATATTGCTCAGTTCTATCTGGGCACTCATTTGAGGGCTCCCGAAGTAAGGCCGGAAACGATACGGCGCTGCAGAAGGACGAAGACAGCCAGGATCGGGGTCACATAGATCGCCGAATAGGCCATGATGGAATTCCAGTCGCTCGAATTGGGGCCCAGGAAGCCGGAGAGGCCCACGCTGGCCGGCTGCATCGCGCCGTTCTGGATGATCGACTTGGAGTAGATATATTCGCCGAATGAACTCATGAAAGTCAGGATCGCGCAGACCAGGATGCCGTTGCGGGCCAGCGGCAGCACGATGTTGAAGAAGGCGCCGATGCGGGAATTGCCATCCACCAGGGCGGCTTCTTCCAGTTCGCGCGGCACACTCATGAAAGTGGCCCGCACCAGAACCACAAAGAACGGCATGGCTTTGGCCGCCGCCGCCAGCACAACGGCTGTCCGCGGATAGTTGAGCAGGCCCAGCTGGTTGAAGCCCACGAACAGCGGCGTGATCATCACCGATGCGGGCAGCACCTGCAGCATCAGGATCATGAACAGGCCAAAGTCGATCCAGCCGCTGCGATAGCGGGCCAGCACATAGGCGCAGCCCGTGCCCAGCAGCACCGTGATGGCGGTGACGCCCGAGGCGATCAGCACCGAGTTCCACATGAAGGTCTGCATGGTGCGGCGGAACCACACCGACGGATAGATGCTCAGGTCCGGCTCCACCGGCCAGAAGGTCGGTGGATTGGCGAAGATCTCCGAACCTGACTTCAGGCTCGTCACATACATCCAGTACAGCGGGAACAGATAGACTGCCGCCAGCGTCAACGCGATGGCCAGCAGGAACCAGGGAACATAGGGCCGGGTCATCCGCGCACCTCATGGCGGGTCGAGCGGACATAGACAACCGATGCAATCAGCACCAGCACGAACATCATCACCGAAATGGTCGCCCCCTTGGCAAAGTCATAGAGCTTGAAGCTCATCTGCCAGGCCCAGTAGCCGGCCACGTTGGACGTGTTGGCCGGTCCGCCCTCGGTCAGCGCCGGGAACAGGTCGAACTGCTGCAGCGTGCCGATCAGGCCCAGCGACAGCACTGCGCCGATGGTCGAGCGCATCATGGGCAGCGTGATGGTCCAGAAGCGCTGGAAGGCATTGGCGCCGTCCAGTTCGGCGGCCTCGTAGAGGTCGCGCGGAATGGCCGCCAGCCCCACAGAGAGCAGCAGCATGTTGAAGGCCAGGCCCAGCCAGATATTGGCGATCACCACGGCCCAGATGGAAAAATTCGGGTCCGATTTCCAAAAGATCGGCGCCTCAATGATCCCCATCGCCTTCAGGATCGTGTTGAGCACGCCAAAGTCGCCGGCCAGGATCCAGCTCCAGATCGCGCCGACCACCAGGCCCGGCATAACCCAGGACACCAGGAACAGCCCGCGGATCGTTGCCGCTCCAGGGAAGTTCTGCGCGAAGAACAGCGCCAGTGAAAAGCCGAGCACGAATTGGCCGGCCATTGAAGTAAACACAAAGATCAGCGTGTTCTTGGTCACCAGCCAGAACTCTGGCGCGTTGACCACAGCCACATAATTGGTGAGGCCCGCCAGCGGCCGGAACAGGTCACCGAGCGTGAACATGTCCACCTGCTGAAAGCTCATCAGGATGTTATAGACCAGTGGCAGTCCGGCCAGCGCCAGCAGGAAGACCATGGCGGCGCCGACCAGGATCAGGTCGAAGCCGATCCCGTCCCGCATGCTGTTGAAAAATCTGGCCATGGGCCCCTCCGCACATATTCAATAAAAGAACCGGCCAGATTGCTCCGGCCGGTCCAGGTCAGGGAGGACCTTAGCCGACGATGCCCTTGATGGTGGCCTGGGCCTGATCAAGCGCGTCCTTGGCCGACATCTGGCCGGTCATGGCTGCCTGCATGGCATCGTAGATTGCTTTCGAGATCTTCTGCCATTCCGGGTGCGGACCACGCGGCTGGGCATACTGGAGCTGTTCCTGGAACACCTTGAGCGCAGCGTCCTTCTTCTCGACGCCGGTGACCGGCAGCTCGATATCGCCACGGGCCGGCAGATTGCCGAACTCGGGGAACAGGCGGTTATCCTGGCTCACGTAATATTCGAGGACCTTGAAGGCCTCGTCCGGATGCTGGGTGGTCGACATGATACCCCAGTCGAAACCGCCCAGAGCCGAGGAGCGTTCGCCACCCTCGGTGATGGTGGGCAGCAGGGTCACGCCCCAATCGAACTTGGCGTCTTCGACCATGCGGTCGATTTCCCACGGACCGGACACGGCCATGGCGGCATTGCCGGAGTTGAACGTACCGGTCGAATCCCACTGACCCATGGTCAGCACGTCCTTGGACGCCCAGCCATTGTCGACCATCTTCTTCCACAGGTCGAGCACTTCGGCGGCGCCGGCCGTGTTGACTTCCTTATAGCCGCCGCCCGAAGCCTGGATGATGGGCAGGAACTGGAAGGTGCCTTCTTCGCCGGCCTTGGCCGAGAAGGTGGCGCCATAGACCTTGTTGGCGGTGTCGGTCAGCTTTTCAGCATATTCGGCGAACTGCGCCCAGGTCTGCGGCGGCTCGGTGATGCCGGCCTTGGCAAACATGTCCTTGTTGTAGAACACGCCGATGGTGTCGGTGTACTTCGGCACGCCGAACAGCTTGCCATCCCAACTCACCGAATTCAGCGGGCCTTCGAAATACTGGGCCTTGCCGATGATCTCCGACGCCTTGACGCGGTCGGTGATGTCGAGCATCGCGCCACGCGACGAGAACAGGGCGAAGTCGGGATTGTCGAACGACACGATGTCGGGCGCATTGCCGGTGGCAAAGGCACGCAGGGTTTCGTTGACCAGATCATCGAACGGAATGGCCCGGTATTCGATCTGGATGTCCGTGTTCTGCTCGTTGAACTCCTTGGAGAAGGTGTCCGCGATGCCCGGACGGTCGATGCCGTCGATCGACCAGACCTTGACGACGGTCTGAGCCATGGCCGGCGTGGCTGCGACCAAAGCGCCGAGCGCCAGGCCAGCCAATAGACCGAGTTTGGTAAACTGCATTATATCCTCCCTTTGCGGCGTAGCGCCGCGATCCAAGCCGCTGGGGTTTCCTCTTCCCGCGCGGCCCACCAAAGCCATCGTGAACGCTGCAACGTTCACGGTGGCGCTTGCTCATATCCCCAGGCGCGCCTCCCCATTGCTGTGACTGGCGCGCAGCGCGCTGCCACAGGATTGGCGAACCAGGAGCTTGCATGGCAGCTTACGGATGCCGGCTGGTACAGCCTTGCCCTCCGCCAGCTGCAAAATCAGTCGTCCGGCCTCGCGGCCCATTTCCTTGAGGTTCATGTCCACGGTGCTCAGTGGCGGCCGCGTCGCGGCAGCCACGATCTCCCAATTGTCGAACCCCACCACCGACACATCGCCCGGCACATCCACACCGCGTTCGCGCAGTGCATCCACCACGCCACGGGCGATCTGGTCATTGCCGCAGAAAATACCGTCCGGATGCGGCCCCTCTGCATCCCACAGCTTTGCCACTGCTTCATGCCCCCAGGCTTCGGACCATGGCCCGTTGAGCACCTGGGCGCCCGCACCCACCACATCGCGATAGGCCGTCTCGCGCGCCGTCACCGAGGCAAAGCTGGCGGGGCCGGTGATATGCACCACCCGCTGGCGCCCCAGCTGCACCAGCCATTCCACCGCCTCGCGCGCGCCCTGCTCGTCGTCCGACACCAGGGTAATGGCGTCCTCGGGGCCTTCTGTGAACACATAGACCACCGGAATGGCCAGGTTCGACAGGTCCACCGGCAGCCGGCGGTCAATACGCTTGCCGGCGGCAATGATGCCGTCGACCTGCTTGTCGCGCATCGCATCGACATGGATCTGCCCCAGCGCCGCGTCATCCTCGATGCCGCACAGGAACACCGACACGCCCTGATCCACCAGCGCCTCGGCCACGCCGGCCATCACCGGCAGGGTGAAGCGGCCATAGGTGTCATTGGTCAACAGACCAATGGTGAAGCTGCGCTGCTGCGTCAGCGCCCGGGCCATGGCATTGGGCCGGAAGCCCAGGGCCGCCGCCGTCTGCTTGACGCGTTCCCGCGTCTGCTCGGTCATGCGGCCGGTATCGTTGAGCGCCTTGGACGCCGTCGCGACGCTGACTCCAGCAACGCGCGCAACGTCGTAGATGCGAATGCGCTCAGCCTTGGCCACGTCGGCGTACCTCACTGGAAAACCCTTTTCTCAGCTTTGATAAAACGGTTTCTCACACAGCGTCAAGCAATCTTGGATCACATCACACGGCAACGTAATCGCCGCCGCGGCACTGTTTGAGATAGTTCAGCGCCGCCACCTGGCCGGTCATCTCCAGGTCGCCACGATAGACCGGGTCATGCCAGCCCTCGATATCGATCGAGCCCTTGAACCCGGCCAGACGCAGTTCGGAAATGATGTCGGTCCAGTTGCTGTCGCCAAAGCCCGGCGTACGCATGAACACGAACTTCTCCTTGCCGAAGACGCCATGCTCCTTGATCACTTCCCAGCGGATCGTCGCGTCCTTGCCGTGCACATGGAAGAACTTGTGCGCCCACTTGCGGATCTGCGGCATGGGATCGATCAGATAGACCATCTGGTGGCAGGGCTCCCACTCGAGCCCGATATTGTCGTCCGGCGTCTCGTTGAACATCAGCTCCCAGGCGTCGGGATTATGCGCGATGTTCCAGTCGCCCGTGGCCCAGTTGCCGTCCATGGCGCAGTTTTCGAAGGCAATTTTGACGCCCTTGTCAGCAGCGCGCTTGGCCAGCTCGCTCCATACCTTCTTGTACTGCGGCAGGCTGTCGGTCAGCGGCTTGTTGCGCACGCGGCCGGTGAAGCCCGCCACGCAGGTGGCGCCGAAGTGATGCGCATTGTCGATGCAGTCCTTCCAGCCCTGCAGGGTCTGGCGGTCCATTTCCTGGTCTTCCAGCGGATTGCCGAACATGCCGATCGTATTGATCTCGATGTCACGGTCGCCGATGGCGTCCTTGCACCGCTTGCCCAGCTCAGCCAGGTCCTGGCCATGCGTGCTCTGCCAGAAGAAGGGCTCGAAGCTCTCAAAGCCCAGGTCGGCAATGGCGGCGATATTCTCCGGCGCCTTGCCCTCGGTGGCCTGGATCATGGTGCCGATACGGATCGATTTTGCGGGATTGCTCACAACAGTAACTTTCTAGGCTTCAATGAGAACGCGCTGCTTGGTCTTGCCGCTTTCGATGGCGGCAAACACCATGGCCAGGCTCTTGATATTGTCGCTGCCCACCGTTTCGGGGGCGCGGCCGCTGACAATGGCATCGAGGAAATCGGCCAGCACGCTGGCATGGCCATGGGTCTGGTCGATATCGGCTGGTTCGGGGACGTCGATCGGCTTGAGGTCGCGGAAGAAACCGGTATCCCCCGCCACCACATTGGCAACGAAGGCATCGCCACCATCCCAGGTCAGCGTGCCCTTGGTGCCCACGATGCGCCATGCCGCTTCCCAGCTGGTATTGGCGCCCTCAGCGCACCAGCTGCCGCGATAGTTGAACACCACGCCCTGGTCGAATTCGAAGATCGCATTGGCGGCCGCGCCATGCGCATACCACGAGCCTGCCGGATTGGTTTCCAGGCAATACACCGCCTTGGGCGCCGCGCCCGCCATATAGCGCGCGGCGTCCAGCGTATGGATCGCCATGTCCAGCAGCAGCACATTTTCCATCTGCTCGCGGAAGCCGCCGAAATGGGCGCCCACGAAGAAGTCGCAATGCAGCGCCGTCACCTCGCCCAGCGCCCCGCTTTCGATCAGCCGACGGATGCGGCGCACCCCGGCGATGAAGCGGCGGTTCTGCACTACGGCATGAATGCGGCCCGCCGCCTTGGCCTGGGCGATCATCTCGCGGCCTGCTGCCAGCGTCGCCGCCATCGGCTTTTCGCTCAGCACATGGCAACCGTGACGCAGCCCGGTCGCCACCACGCCGGCACGAGCCACGGGCACCACCACGTCAAACAGGATATCGGGCTTGGTCTGGCTCAGCACGGCATCAAGCTCCGTGCCGATCACAGCCTGGCTCAGCCCGAATTCGGCGGCACGCGCTTCCGCCGTGGCACGGTCCAGATCGACCAGACCCACAACCTCGACGCGCCCCTTGAGCAGCGGATGCTCGGCAATCGCCGACAGCCACCCTTTGGACATGGCGCCACAACCCGCGAGAACGGCCTTGAATACCAAAATGCAACCCTCCCTGGGACCATGCGCGCCTACCCATCTTTGCCGTGGGTATCGCTGCGGGCATGTCCCGTAAACGTTTACGACGATACTTTTAGGATCGCGAACCTGTCAATAGGGCTTCGTAAACGTTTCGGAGAAAAATCATACTTATGTCCGGGATCGAGCGCAATGCTTGCCAAGCGCCTCAGCCCGGTACAATGCATAATCAAGGCCTGCAGCAGACAGGCGGTTCAGGGGGACCAGCGACATGAAGGGCATTCGGCGCCTCGCCCAGCAACTCGATATCTCGATCGGCACCGTCTCGCGCGCCCTCAATGGCAAGCCTGACGTCAACGAGCAAACCCGCGCCCGCGTGCTCGAGGCCGCCGCCGCCATGGGCTATGTGCCCAATCAGGCCGGGCGCAGCCTGCGCGAGGGCAGCACCAAGGCCATCGGCTTCACCATTGAATCGGGCGCCGACACAGCCGGCAATGGCGACAACTTCTTTCTCGGTGTCATCGACGGCGTGCAGGCCGCGTTCAGCCGCCACCACCTCGATCTTGTGGTCCTGCCCTGCTCCACCGAGGAGGACCCCAGCCAATATCTGCGCCGCATGGTGGCCCGCGGCATGGTCGATGGCATGATCATCTCGGCCACCCATCGCCGCGATGCCCGCATCGAGCTGCTGGCCAATGCCCGCCTGCCCTTCGTCGCCCTGGGCCGTTCGGGCACGCCGGGACCGCATCCCTGGATCGATCTCGATTTCGAGGGCGTGGTCAATCGCGGCGTCGATCGCCTGGTCGCCAAGGGCCATCGCCGCATTGCCGTGGGCCTGCCCAGCAATGATATCAACCTGGGCTTCGTGTTCTTCGAAGGCTATAAGGCCGCCCTGGCCCGCCACGGCATTCCCTTCGACCCCGCGCTGATCATCCGCGCCGGCTCATCCGAACAGGGCGGCTATCAGATTGCACATGAACTGCTCAACCTGCCCGAGCGGCCCACGGCGGTCATCCTGATCTATGAGATGATGGCCATCGGCCTTTATCGCCGGCTGAACGAGGCCGGCGTACGCCCCGGTCGCGACATTGCCGTCATCGGTTTCCGCGAAGGCCCGCAGTCGCGTTTCCTCTCGCCGCCGCTCACCTGCTTCCGCCTGTCGCTGCGCGATCTGGGCGTGGCACTCGGCGAATCCCTGCTCGCCTCCATGCCCGCCTATGCCGAGATCTATCCCCAGGGCCTGGTGCGCCGCATCTGGCCGCTCGAGCTGGTGCCCGGCGAAAGCGACGACTTCATCATTCCGCGTTGAGCGCCGGGCTGCCTACCAGCCCAGCCGGTCCTTGAGCGCATACCACCACGAGCCCAGTGTCGAATACTGCGCCCGGAACATCCGCCCGCCCGGAAACGGGATCCACGGCAGGCTGGCGAAGGTATCGAAACGCGTCAGGTCTCCACGCACCGCTTCGCCCAGGATGCGCCCAAACAGATGCGAGCCGGTGATGCCGTGCCCGCTGTAGCCATGCGCGAAATACACCCGCTCGCCCAGTCGCCCCAACTGCGGCACGCGCGAGAACGACAGCGCAAAATTGCCGCTCCAGGCATAGTCGATTGTCACATCCTTGAGTTGGGGAAACACCTTGTCCAGGTTCGGCCGCAGCTTGGCCACCACATCGGCCGGATCGGTGCCGCCATAGACGACGCCGCCGCCAAAGATCAGCCGGTGATCGGCGCTAAGCCGGAAATAATCGAGGATATAGCGCACGTCTTCCACGCACATGCCGCTCGGCAACAGGGCCTCGGCCCGCTCCTTGCCCAGCGGCGCCGTCGCCATCATCTGCGTCGACACTGGCATCACCCGCGCCGTCAGCTCCGGCACCACATTGCCCAAATAGGCATTGCCGCACACCAGCACGGCCTTGGCCGTCACCCGGCCCTGCGCCGTGATCACCCTGGCGCCGGCCCCATCCTGTTCCACCTTGGTCACCGGCGAGCGCTCATGGATCACCCCGCCCAGGCTCTCGAAGGCCTTGGCCTCCCCCAGCGCCAGGTTCAGCGGGTGCATATGCCCGCCCGAATGGTCGATCATCCCGCCCACATAGGCCGTGCTGCCGATATGGCGACGGATGCCCTCTTGGTCGAGAATTTCGTGGTCATCCATGCCATGCCGGCGCCACAGCGCCTGCTTGTCCTCAAGGCCCCGCATATGCTGGGCCGTATAGGCCGCATAGATATTGCCGCGCTTGAGGTCGCAGTCGATGCCATAGCGCGCCACCCAGTCATAGATGATCCCGGCGCCCTCCTGCACCAGCCCGCCCACGAAATTGGCCGTGCTTGTGCCATAGCGCCGCTCGATGGTTTCAAGGCTCGCATTGAGCCCGTTCACCACCTGTCCGCCATTGCGTCCCGAGGCGCCCCAGCCCACTTCTGCGGCTTCCACGATCACCACCTTGAAGCCCTTTTCGGCCAGGTGCAGCGCCGCCGACAGGCCCGAATAGCCCGCGCCCACCACGCAGACGTCAGCCGACACATCGCCCATCAGCGGCACGGGCGTGCGCTCAATGGCGCGCGACGCGGCGTAATAGCTGGGTGGATAGCGGCCATCCGCCACCGTCTTGGCCGGGGTCATCACACCACCTCCAGATAGGCGCTGAACTCAAGGTCCGTCACCTGCGAGGCAAAGCCGGCAATCTCCTGCCGCTTGCAGTTGACGAACATCGACTGCAACACCGGATCAAAGATGCGCGGGATCATGTCGCCATCCTCGAACGCATTGACGGCCGAAGCCCAGTCCGCCGGCAGCTTGGGCAGACGCTCCGAATAGGCCCGCCCGGCAAAGGGCTTGGGCGGCTTCTTGCTGTCCTCGATCCCCGCCAGCGCCGCGCCCAGAATGCCCGCTAGCACCAGATAGGGATTGGCATCGGCCCCGGCCACGCGGTGCTCGATACGCCGCGCCTTGGGATTGCCACCCGGAATGCGCACCGCCGTGGTGCGGTTCTCATAGCCCCAGGAAATTGCGCTTGGCGCATGGGTGTCCGGCCGCAGCCGGCGATAGGAATTGAAATGCGGCGCGAACAGCAGCGTCGATTCCGCCATGCCGGCCAAGAGCCCGCCCACGGCATGCAGCATCACATCCGAGCCGGTCTCGGTGCCGTCGTCGAACACATTATTGCCCGCCGCATCGTTGAGGCTGAAATGCACGTGAAAGCCATTGCCCGAGCGCGCGCCATAGGGCTTGGCCATGAAGGTGGCCACCAGCTTGTGCTTGCGCGCCACGCCCTTGACGATGCGCTTGAACAGCACGGCATCATCGGCCGCCTTGAGCGCGTCATTGGTGTGCAGCAGGTTGATCTCGAACTGCCCCACGCCGTTCTCGGCCACGGCCGTGTCAGCCGGCACATTCTGCTGCTCACACTGCAGATAGACGTCGCGGAAGAACTCGCCAAAGTCCTCCAACTCATCGAGCGACAGGATGGCGTCCGAATCCAGTCGCTTGCCCGTATAGGGCGAGATCGGCGGCATCGCCGAATCCGCTTCCGGATCCACCAGGTAGAATTCCAGTTCGGTCGCCACCACCGGGGTCAGCCCATGCTCGGCATAGCGCCGCGTCACATGCGCCAGCGCCTGGCGCGGGTCACCCAGGAAAGGCGTGCGCGCATCCTCGAACAGCCACAGTGGGATCATCGCGCTCGGTCGTGTCGTCCAGTTGATCGGCAGCGCCCCGCGCCCGGTCGGGCTGCAGATACCGTCCGTGTCACCGCTGGAGAACACCATCGGATTGCCCACGATGTCCTCGCCCCACACATCCACGCCCACGATCGACAGCGGCATGCGGATGCCGTTGTCGGCAATGCGCCGGGCCTGGTCGATGGGAATGCGCTTGCCGCGCATGATGCCGTTGAGATCGCACACCGCCGTGTGCAGCACTTCGATCTGGGGGTTCTGAGCCAGCCAGGTCACGATATCGGCGTTGCCGGTGAAATTGGTGCTCATGCCTGTCCGCCGTCTTTTTTGTGTGTCATAGCCAATACCCTAGCAGGTGATCGCCCGGTTAGGGAGGCCGCCTGGCAAACACGTGCAAAAGGCAGGCCGCCCAGATGGATCACCCCCGCCCCGTAATCGGTGTCATGGCCTGCGCCCGCCAGGTCGAAGGCGAATCGGCCCAGACCGTCAAGCTGCGCTATCTTGAGGGCGTCAGCCGCTTTGCCGACGCTGCGCCGGTCATCCTGCCGTCCTTTCAGGACCCGGCCAATGCTGCCGCCATCATCGCCCGCCTCGACGCCATCCTGCTCACCGGCAGCAGCTCCAATATCGACCCCGTCCGCTATGCCTCCGCCGCGCCGGCCATGGCGCCCACCGATGCTGGCCGCGATGGTTTCAGTGCCGCCCTCATCCATGCCGCAGTCGATGCCGGCAAGCCCGTCTTCGGCATCTGTCGCGGCTTGCAGGAGATTAACGTCGCCTTTGGCGGCACCCTGCGGGACATGCGCAGCTCGCCTGCCGCCGCAACCCACCATGCCCCCGACGATGCCGATCTCGCCGCCATGTTCGGCCATGCCCATGACATCGCCGTCCTCCCCGGCAGCCTGCTTGATCGCTATGCCGGCGCAGCCAGCCTGCGCGTCAACAGCGTGCATTTCCAGGCCATCGATGCGCTGGGCCAGGGCCTGGTCGCCAATGCCACTGCCGCCGATGGCATCATCGAGGCCATTTCGGCCAGCCACACCGCTGCCCCAGTCTTTGCGGTACAGTGGCATCCTGAGTGGCAGCCAGAGAGCCGGCCCCACGATCTCGCCTTCTGGCATTATCTGGGTCAGTCTGCGCGGGCACGCTACCTTGCCGCCCCCGGATCGGAGACTGCTTCATGATTGCTTTTGATACGCGCCTGCTGATCGGCGGCGAGTCCGTTGCTGGCCAGGGTGCCATTGAAACGGCCTACGACCCCGCCCGCGGCACTGCCATTGCCGACGTTGCCTCGGCAAGCCCGGAGCAGATCGACGCTGCTGTCCAGGCCGCCAACACCGCTTACAAGTCCTGGTCCCGTTTCACCCCGCGCGAACGCAGCAAGGCCCTGCTGGCCATTGCCGATGCCATCGAATCCCGCGTCGCCAACCTGGCTGCCATCGAATCGCGCAATGCCGGCAAGCCGCTGCGCTTTGTCGAAGCCGGTGAACTGGCCAATGTCGCCGATGTCTTCCGCTTCTTTGCCACCGCCGTGCGCAACATGCCGGCCCCCGCTGCCGGCAACTACCGCTCGTCCCGCCACACCAGCCTTATCCGCCGCGACCCCATCGGCGTCATCGCCCAGATCGCGCCCTGGAACTATCCGCTGCTCATGGCCGCCTGGAAGATCGCCCCGGCCATCGCTGCCGGCAATGCTGTGGTCATCAAGCCCTCGGAAATGACCCCGCTGAGCCTGCTCGCTCTGGGCGAGATCTTCACCGACATCCTGCCCCCCGGCGTCGTCAACATCGTCTGCGGCAATGGCCCGGACGTGGGCCGCCAGCTCATCTCGCATGATCTGGTGCGCATGATCTCGCTCACCGGCGACATCCGCACCGGCCGCGCCGTGCTCGAAGCCGCCGCCGGCCCCATGATCAAGCGCACCCATCTCGAGCTGGGGGGCAAGGCCCCGGTCATCGTCTGCAACGATGCCGATCTCGACAAGCTCGTCGAGACGCTGCGCGAAGCCAGCTTCTACAATGCCGGCCAGGATTGCACCGCCGCCTGCCGCATCTTCGTGCAGTCCGGCGTCGCCCAGGCCCTTACCGACAAGCTCGAAACCATGGTCGGCCAGCTCGTCTATGGCCAGCCCGGGCGCACCGATGTCGAATTCGGCCCGGTCATCAGCGCTCGCCAGCAGGAGCGCGTCACTGGCTTTGTCGAACGCGCCCGCGCCGCCGGCGCCGACGTCATGCAGCGCTCGGTCACGGAAGCCGCCGGCTTCTTCGTCGCCCCGGCGCTGGTCGTCGCGCCCATCGAAGCCGAGATCGTGCAAAAAGAGGTCTTCGGCCCCGTCGTCAGTCTCACCCGCTTTGACGAGGTGCAGACCGCCATCGACTGGGCCAATGCCTCTGAATATGGCCTGGGCTCCTCGGTCTGGTCAGCCCGCACCGACACCGCCATCGAGATCGCCAATGCGCTCGAATATGGCGTCACCTGGATCAATACCCATGGCGTCATGGCCACCGAAATGCCCCATGGCGGCATGAAGAATTCCGGCTATGGCTCCGATCTCTCCATGCAGTCGCTGATCGACTACACCCAGATCCGTCACCTCATGCTGGGGTGACGGACCCCGGGCCCGTCACCGTCTATGCATCTCAGGCGATCTCGATCACGGCCTTGATCAGCCCGCTCTTCTGCGTCGCCCAGCGCGGCAGGTCGGTCACTGCCCCCGCCAGCGTCGTGCGGTGGGTGATCAGCTTGTCGATCGGCACCTGGCCATTGCGAATGGCCGCAATCACCCGCTCGAAATCGACCGAGGTGGCATTGCGGCTGCCGAAGATCGACATTTCCTTGCGGTGGAAGTCACTGTCCACAAAGGTGATGTCGCCCTTGACCACGCTCACCAGCACATAGCGCCCGCCATGGGCCACGAAGTCGAAGCCCTTTTCGATCGAGCCCTGGTTGCCCGTGGCGTCGAACACCACGTCAAAGCCTTCGCCATCGGTCGCCGCAGCCACCTGTGCATCCACGCTGTCATCAGCAGTGATCGTGCCGGCAATGGAGAACAGATCGCGCGCCGCGGCCAGCCGCTCCTGGTCGCGGTCCATGACGGTCACCTTGGCGCCCGAGAGGGTTGCAAACAGCACCGCGCCAAAGCCGATCGGCCCGGCGCCGATCACCAGCACGCGGTCGGTATCATCCAGGCTCGCCCGGCGCACCGCATGGGCGCCAATGGCCAGGAACTCCACCGTCGCGCAGGCGTCGGCCGACAGGCCCTCGGCCCGCACCAGGTTCTTGGCTGGCAGTGAGATGAATTCGGCCATGCCGCCATCGCGATGCACACCCAGCACGGCAATCTTGGTGCAGCAATTGGGCTTGCCGCGCCGGCAGGCAATGCAGGTCCCGCACGACAGATAGGGGTTCACCACCACCACTTCGCCGGCCTTGAAGTCGCTGTCGCCCGGCTCCACCACTTCCACGGCCAGCTCATGGCCCATCACGCGCGGATAGGCCAGGAACGGGTGCTTGCCCTCATAGATGTGATAGTCGGTGCCGCAGATCCCAACGCGCCGCGGCCGCACCAGCACTTCGCCGGGCGCCCGCTCCGCCTTGGGGCGCTCGATCACGCTCAACACGCCGGGTTCCGAACAGATCAGAGCGTTCATCGCAGTCATGGTCATGGGTCCTGTATGGGTCCTGCTTGGTCCTGGCCGGACCGCTTGGCGCCGTCACGCAGCCGGGCTGGTGCCCGGCGCACTGGCGGGCCAGATGCGGAGACAAACCGTCTGGACAAGTCCTCGTCAAATTGTTTTTTATCGATAAGTGAAAGACAGGAGCAGCGCCGCCGTGAAGACTGACACCGTATTCAAGCAGGCCTTCAACCAGACACTGACCCTGCTCAGCGCCGCCGGTACCGGCGCCCCCCTGCCCTCGGAAAATGCCCTCAGCGCCGATCTCGGTGTCAGCCGCACCACCGTGCGCAAGGTGCTCGCCCATCTGGCCGAGCGCGGCTACATCACCGGCCAGGGGCGCAACCGCATCATCGCCACCGCTGTGCCCGACGATGCCCATTTCCCCCACACCGAAACCATCGCCACGGCCCAGCAGGTGGAAGTCCATTTCATGGAATGGATGCTGCGCGGCCATGCCCAGCCCGGCACCCAGATCAATGAACTCGAGCTGGCCCGCGCCTTTGGCGTCGGCACCACCGGCATCCGCGAATTCCTCAACCGCTTCCGCCGCTTTGGCCTGATCGCCAAGCGCCCCAATGCCGGCTGGGTCTTTATGGGCTTCACCCGCGACTTCGCCATGGAACTGTTCGAGATCCGCGAGATGTTCGAGCTGCGGTCGGCCCGCGCCCTCGTCCGCCTGCCGGATAGCGCCACCATCTGGCCCCGTCTGCGCGCCATCGAGCGCCAGCATCACGAGCTGCTCAACCAGATCGACGCCCGTTTCCAGGACTTCTCCGACCTCGACAACCGCTTCCACCGGCTCATCAATTCGGCGGTGCCCAATCGCTTCATCGATGATTTCTACGACATCATCACCTTCATTTTTCACTACCACTACCAGTGGAACAAGCGCGACGAGCGCCTGCGCAACGAGACCGCCATCCGCGAGCATCTGGCCTATATCCAGGCCCTCTTCAGTCGCGATCTGGTCCAGGTTCATGCCGCCTGCAGCCTCCATCTCGCCTCCGCCCGCAAGACCATGCTGGCGGCCTTTGACGCCCACTGACCCAGCAGTGCCCGCTGCCGCCACAAGCCCGATTGCGGTGCACGAGTCGCAAATTGCTCCTTGACGGAAGTTATTTTAGAATGTTTGATCCACGCCAAGCGAAAACAGATCATACATTCTTTGCTCTGTTTACTCTGCATAAAAAACATTTTGCAGGCTGCTTGAGACGTGCATAGATATCACGCGCGCTGACGGACACAGAATATCCGCAGCACCGCGCACAAAGGGAGAGAAGAACCATGAATTTCAGCAAGTTGAATCGCCGCGCCGTGATGGGCCTGTCCGCAGTCGCCCTGGCTGCAGGCATGCTCGGCGTGTCTCCGGCCTCCGCGCAGGACGTCACGATCCCGATCATCGTCAAGGACACCACGTCCTTCTACTGGCAGATCGTTCTGGCCGGCGCCCGCGCCGCTGGTAAGGATCTCGGCGTCAATGTTCCCGAACTGGGCGCCCAGGCCGAAACCGACATCAACGGCCAGATCTCGATCCTCGAGAACGCCGTTGCCGGCAAGCCCGCTGCCGTGGTGATCGCCCCCACCGAAAAGTCGGCTCTCGGCGCGCCGATCACCGAAGCCGCCAAGTCCGTTCCGATCATCGGCATCGACTCCTCGGCTGACTCGACCGCCTTCACCTCGTTCCTGACCACCGACAACGTCCAGGGCGGCCGTATTGCAGCCCAGGGCCTGGTTGCCGCCGTCAAGGCTGCCACCGGCAAGGAAGAGGGCGAAGTCGCCCTGATCACCTCGGTGCCGAACGCCGGCTCGCTCGAAGAGCGCAAGCAGGGCTTTATCGAAGAGCTCGCCAAGTACCCGGGCATCAAGCTGGTTGCCGACAAATATGCCGATGGTCAGGCCGCAACCGGCCTCAACATCACCACCGACCTGCTGACCGCCAATCCCAACCTGGTCGGCATCTTCGCCTCCAACCTGATCATGGCCCAGGGCGCTGGTCAGGCCCTCGCTGAAAACGGCGTTGCCGACAAGGTTTCGCTGATCGGCTTCGACAGCGACGAAAAGCTCGTTGGCTTCCTCAAGGACGGCACCATCGATGGCCTGGTCGTTCAGGACCCCTACCGCATGGGCTATGACGGCATCAAGACGGCCCTCGCCGCCTCCAAGGGCGAAAAGGTCGAGGCGTTTGTCGACACCGGTGCGAACCTGATCACCACCGCCAACATGGAAGAAGCCCGCAGCCAGGAACTGTTGAACCCCAAGGTCAACTAGTCCGGCTATCCGGGGCGCGCTGCGGATTGACTCCGCCGGGCGCCCCGGTTCCAATTGCGCCGTGACGGTCAGGCACAAGGACCGCGCGGCACTGCCACGGCGGGGGAACTCACAGTGACTGATCTATCAACGGGCGCCGCCATGCGCAGCGGCAGCCCTGACGCGTCGTCGAACGCGGATGCGCAACCCATCCTTGAGCTGCGCGAGCTGGAGAAGCGCTATGGCTTCATCCAGGCGCTCAAGCCCGCCTCGCTGGCCTTCCGCCGCGGCGAAATCCACGCCATCGTCGGCGAGAATGGCGCCGGCAAATCCACCCTGATCAAGCTGCTCACCGGCGTCATCCGCCGCACCGGCGGCAAGATCGTCTGGAACGGCGCCGAGGTCGAGCTCGCCACCCCCAATGAGGCCATTGCCCACGGCATCAATGCCGTGCACCAGGAAGTGGTGCTCTGCCGCCATCTCAGCGTGGCTGCCAATATTTTCCTCGGCGACGAGGCCGTCAAATTCGGCCTGCTGCAGAAGCGCGAAATGACCCGCGCTGCCCAGAAGATCCTCGACGACATGGGCTTCAACCTGCCCGCCGATATCCTCTTGGGCGATCTCACCATCGGTCAGCAGCAGCTGGTCGCCACCGCCCGCGCCTCGCTACGCGGCACCAAATTCATCATCTTTGATGAGCCCACCGCCTATCTCACCCGCTCGGAGGCGGCACAGCTCTTCGCGCTCATCCGCCGGCTCAAGGACGAAGGCGTCACCATCGTCTACATCAGCCACCGCATGGAGGAAGTCTTCGAGCTGGCCGACCGCGTCTCGGTGCTGCGCGACGGCACCCTGGTGGGCACGCGCAACATTTCCGACACCAATGATGCCGAGCTGGTCGCCCTGATGATCAACCGCTCGCTCGAGCAGATCTACCACAAGGAAGCCATTCCCCTCGGCAAGGTCCTGCTGGAGACTCGCAATCTCAGCGGCAAGGGCTTCAACAATGTCTCGCTCACGGTCCGCGCTGGCGAGATCGTCGGCCTCTATGGCCTGATCGGCGCCGGCCGTAGCGAATTCGCGCTCAGCGTCTTCGGCCGCAATCCCAAGACCGCGGGCGACATCGTCTGGCAGGGCAATGTGGTCGACATGCGCAATGAGCGCACCGCCATCGACCTGGGCATTGCTCTGGCCCCCGAGAGCCGCCGCGACCAGGGCCTCAATCTCAACCTGCCCATTGGGCTCAACATCAACCTGCCGGTCTATGACCAGATCAACAGCGGCATTGTGGTCAATGCCGGCGAGGAAAAGCGCCGCGCCGACCAGCAGATCAAGGATCTGGGTATCAAGACGCCGTCGCGCAATTCGCTGGCCTCGTCCATGTCCGGCGGCAACCAGCAGAAGATCGTCATCGGCAAATGGCTCAACCATGGCGCCGAACTCTTCATCTTCGACGAGCCCACCGTGGGCGTCGACGTCGGCACCAAGGCCGAGATCTATCGCCTCTTTGCCAAGCTGCTCAAGAATGGTGCCGGCATCATCCTGATCTCGTCCTATCTGCCCGAGGTCTATGAGCTGGCCGATACGCTGCACGTCTTCCGGGACGGGCATCTGGTGGGCAGTCAGGCCTACCGTGAAAAAACGCACGAAGACATCCTCGCCGAGGCCATCGGCGTCTGAACGCCCCAGACTGGAGACAACAATGACCACCGAAGTCACGCCAACGAGCGTTGCCCCCAAGAGGAACTTCAACTTCCTGTTCGCGCTCACCCTGGTGGGCCTGCTGCTGCTGCTGTGCATCGTGCTCTCGATCGCCACGCCCAGCTTTGCCACGGGCAACAATATCTCGAACCTGCTGCGTCAGGGCTCGATGATCGCCATTCTGGCCATCGGCCAGACCTTCGTCATCATCACCGCCGGCATCGACCTGTCGGTGGGCGCCGTGGTGGGCTTTTCCACCGTCGTGGTCGCCGGCCTGCTGCAGGCGGGCGTGCCCATTCCGATTGCCATCCTCATCACCCTGGCGGTGGGCCTCGCCATCGGCTGCTTCCACGCCTTCGGCATCGTCAAGATGGGCCTGCCGCCCTTCATCATCACCCTGGCGACACTGACCTCGCTGCGCGGCATCGGCCTTTTGATCACCAATGGCTCGACCATCAACATCACCAATGAGGCCTTCACCCTCTTCTCGCGCGAGAGCTTTCTGGGCGTGCCCAACCTGTTCTGGATGGTCGTGATCGTGGCCATTCCGGCCTTTGTCTTCCTGCACCTGTCCAAATGGGGCCGCTATCTCTATGCCGTCGGCTCCAATCCCGAGGCGGCGCGCCTCTCCGGCGTCTCTGTGCCCAAGATGATCTTTATCGCCTATGGCCTGTCGTCTATGTTCGCCGCCTTCGTCGGCGTCATGCTGGCCGCCCGCCTGGGCGTCGGCAATGCCACCCAGGGTGACGGCTGGGAACTGCAGGCCATTGCCTCCACCGTCATCGGCGGCACCTCGCTGTTCGGCGCCATCGGCTCGGTACACGGCCCGCTCATCGGCGCCTTCATCCTGGCCACCATCGCCAATGGCGCCAATCTGCTGAACGTCAATTCCTTCTGGCAGCGCATCATCACAGGCGTGCTGATCATCGTCATCGTCTTCTTCGACCAGCTCCGCCGCCGCAACCGCTGACGGCCAACCGTTCCCGACGACCGCAATGGCATCCGGCCCAGCCGGGTGCCATTCGCTTTTGCATAGTCTCTATACGGCCTTGGTCAATTTGGTCGCGCCACGTCCCGCGCTACATCGGCATCACACCAGCGCAACAGACGCGCTCCGCCACTCAGCCCGGGATGCCTGCCATGTCCACCACCGCTTCCGCCACCGCTTCCAACATTGTCTCCACCAACGGCGCCGTCACCGGCGGCGTGCGCAGCCTGCTGCGCCTTGAGGGCCTGTCCATCTTCGCCGCCGCCACAACGGCCTATGTCATCTCCGGCGGCAATCTCTGGCTCTTTGCAGCGCTGTTCTTCGCGCCAGACCTGTCCTTTGCCTTCTACACCGTCAGTCCGCGTCTCGGCGGCGCCGCCTATAACTTTGTACATAGCTATGCAACCGCCCTGGCCCTGGGCGCCCTCGGCTGGTTCTCGGGCATGCCCCTGCTCTGGCAGTTGGCGCTGATCCTGGCCGCGCATGCCGGCTTTGACCGCGCCATGGGCTACGGGCTGAAATACGTCACGGCCTTCAACCAGACCCACCTCGGTCGCATCGGCCGCAACAAATAGGCAGCCACAATCCGCCGGCCGCGCACCACGCGGCCAGGCACCGATCAGGGTAACACTCGGGCTCGACGCACAGGAACCGTAGGGATGGTTGCCGTCGAAGGCCTTGTCGATGGTCTGGTCTTGCGGGTCGTTACGCGCGTTTCAGTCGCGCTATCCAAAGGTCTTGATCGGGCTGCGCACCAGGCCGGTGGGCGAAATCGCCGCGTTCATCATCATCGCAGGTGTCGAGTTCGGCGTGGCCCACAATCCTGTGCCCCGCGATGGCGTGGTGCGCATTGCGCATGAAGTGTTTGAGAGCGCCGAAGCCAAATTGCTCCTGCGCAAGGGCCCAAGGCTGTCGCCGGCGGCCAACGACCAGTCACGGCTCATGTCCGCCCGCATTGCCGGTCTGGTACGATTTGCCTGAGCGGCATGGGTGTGCGCTTGCAGTCGAACCATAGGGGACGTCGATGCACCCGCTCTGGGGCAGCGCCCTGGCCAACACACGGCAAGCCTTTGCGACTTCGGGCGACCGGCAGGCTGGCGCCTGCCGGTCTGACCTGTGCAACTGGGGGGCTGCCTAGAAGGGATAGTGCTGGCCGGCGTCTTCGATCGTGACCCAGCGCAGGTCGGTGAATTCGGCGATCGCGGCCTTGCCGCCGAAGCGACCGTAGCCGGACCCCTTCATGCCCCCGAATGGCATCTGGGCCTCGTCACTCACGGTTGGGCCATTGATGTGGCAGATCCCCGATTCCAGCCGGGCGGCAACGCCGAGTGCGCGCTGGATATCGCGGCTGAACACCGCCGACGACAGTCCATACTCGGTGTCATTGGCGACGCGGATCGCTTCGTCTTCGCCATCGACGCGGATGATTGGTTTGACCGGGCCGAACGATTCCTCGGTATAGACCCGCATGGCGGGCGTGACATTGTCCAGAACAGTGGCCTCGACCACGGTTCCGCTACGATTGCCACCCGCACGCAGGACCGCGCCCTTGGCCACGGCGTCGGCCACCAGGGCCTCGTTCTTTTCGGCGGCGGCAAGGCTGATGAGGGAGCCGATCACCACATGGCCACGCGGATCGCCCGCAGGCAGTTGCGCAGCACGGGCCGCAAGCTTGTCGACGAAGGCGTCCGCGACCTTGTTGTCCACGATGATGCGCTCGGTGGACATGCAGATCTGACCCTGGTGCATATAGGCGCCAAAGATCGCCGCATTCACGGCACCATCGATATCGGCGTCATCCAGGACGATGAATGGCGCCTTGCCGCCCAACTCGAGCAGAGCGGGCTTGAGATGCCTGCCAGCCAGTTCACCGATGCGCTTGCCCACTGCCGTCGAGCCGGTGAAGTTTACACGCCGCACGGCGGGGTGCGCGATCAGGGTTTCCACGATCACCGCAGCGTCCTTGGGATCGTTGGTGATCACATTGATCACCCCCGCCGGCATGCCGGCTTCGTGCAGGCACTGCCCGATCAGTCGGTGCACGCCGGGGCAGGCCTCCGATGCCTTGAGGACCACCGTATTGCCACAGGCAATTGCCATGGCGATCGCTCGGGTTCCCAGGATCACAGGGGCGTTCCATGGTGCGATGCCCAGGCAGACGCCTGCGGGCTGGCGAATCCCCATGGCCAGGGTATTGGGCTTGTCTGACGGGATGATTTCGCCGCTGATCTGCGTGGTCATGGCGCCAGCTTCGCGCAGCATGTTGGCAGCCAGCATGACGTTGAAGCCAGCCCAAGGTGCGGTCGAACCCGTTTCCTCGATCATCAGTTGGGTGAACTCGGCCACCTTGCCGGCCATGACATCAGCAGCCTTGTTCAGCAGGGAACGACGCTGACCGGGGCCAGTCCTGGACCAGGTCTTGAAGGCCTGGGCCGCCGCCTCGACGGCAGCGTTGGCATCGGCAACGCCGGCGGCGGCGGAGCGGCTGGCCAACTGACCGGTATATGGGTCCATGCGGTCGAATGTAGCGCCGTCGGCTGCAGCGCGCGCGGCTCCATCAATAAGAAGTTCGATATCCATGACGTAATCTCCCTGCGCCTTCGCGCTTGTTGTTGGAAGCCGAGCATCTCGGCCATGTTGGAATGTACCGGCCCGGCTTTGGCCGGAACCTTGGCGCCGTCTCCCTGTCGGCGACCTGCTAAGTCCTGCGCGCTGGAGCGACTTTTCGAATCGGGAGAAGGTCGAAAGGCACAAGCCTGCGGACCAATCCCCAAAGCCCTCCTGGCAGGAATACTGTTACCATGATCGCCAAAGTACCGATGGCGATAAAATAGGCGGTCCCCGCATCGATCAGCAGCTCGCGCAGGGCGAAGTAGATTATGGCACCCAGAATGGGTCCCTCGACCGTGCCGATGCCACCCAGGATGACGATGAACAGGATCGTCGCCGTCCAGTTGATGGAAAAGCCCGACGTCGGCGAGATGTTGAGGGCAAGCAGATAGTAGGCCGCGCCAGCCGCACTTGCCAGCGCGCCGCCGATGACCAGCACGGCCATTCTCATCCAGAAGACGTTCACGCCCAGGGCTTCTGCCGCCACCTCATTGTCTCGCATCGCCCGTAGCGCCAGGCCATATTTGGAGTTCATCAGCAAGACGATGGCCAGCAGCGTGATCACCAGCACCAGGACAGCCGCGCCATAGGTCAGGGGAAGGCGGTCGACGCGGGGCACGATGCGCATCACGATCAGCGAGATGCCGCCGCCGGCGCCCAAGGCGTCCGTATGGTAGACAACCAGCCGGACGATCTCGGCGATTACCCAGGACCCGATCGCCAGCTGCGCGCCGGACAAGCGGAAGAGCGCAGGGGCAATGGCCACCGCCAGCAGGCCGCCACCGAGTGCGGCCACAGGAAGCAGATAGAAGGGCACCACGCCCATCTGGTTGGCTGTCACAAACAGCACATAGCCGCCCACGCCGATGAAGACCTGAAAACCCATCAGGAAAAGGCCCGCGAAGCCGGCTAGAACATTCCAGATCAGCGCCAGAGCGAGGACGGCACAGAACTCGATCAAAATCGTCATGGCCTTGGCGGGCATGACGAACGGTGCGATCGCCAAGGCTGCCAACGCAACACAGAGAAAGATGATGGAGCGTACGAGGTTCATGTTTGCGGTCATTGATGTCATTTCGCAAAAAGGCCGCGTGGCCGGACCAGGAGGACAACGAGAAACACGATATGCCCCAGCAGTGGCGCAAAACTTGGCTGGATCATCCCGCCCAGCGCCTGTGAAACGCCCAGGATGAGCCCGCCTGCAAAAGTGCCCCAGATCGACCCCAGGCCCCCAAGAATGACCGTCTCGAAGGCGTAGAGCATCCAGTTGCCGCCCACGAAGGGGCCAAATGTTCCCCGCATGCCAAAGAAGATGGCGGCCACTGCAGACACCGCGATCGACAAGCCCATTGCCGTGGAAAAAATGCTCTTGGTGTCGATGCCCATCAGTGTGGCCGTCCGGGCATCATCGGCTGTGGCGCGCACGGAGCGTCCGAAATTTGTGGCGTTAAACACTGCGGCGGTCAGGGCGAACACGCCAACGGACACACCAAAGGTGATGATTGGCAAAAGGCCCATGGTCAAGGGGCCGATCTGGACAGAGGCAGGCCCCAGAAAGCCGGGGTCCAGGGACGCCGTATCGGCGGTGAAGGCGAGCTGCATCGCGCTCTGCAACACCATCGACAGACCAAAGGTGATCAGCAGGGGCGATGTCTCTCCGCGCCCCATGACCCGCTCAATCAAGACGCGTTGGAGCGCCCAGCCGATGAAATACATGCCAACCACCACAACTGGCATGACGATCAACGGATGCAGGCCGGTCAGGCGCGTTGCCTCCAGGGCTGCGTAAGCGGACAGGACGATCAGGTCGCCGTGGGCAAGATTGATCTGCCGCATCAACCCCAGCGTCAGCGCAAGGCCGATGCCGAACAGGGCGTATAACGAGCCAATAAAGATGCCGTTCAGAAGGATCTCGACCATCAATGTGTCCCGAAATATGCTGCGGAAATAGCGGATCGGTCCACCTGGTCGGACCGTCCCGCCAAAGCGATCTGGCCATGCCGGATACAGGCGAAGTTGTCAGACGACGACAAGGCGCGGCCGATGTCCTGTTCGACGATGATCGTCGTCAGTCCCTCGCGCCGGATTGTCTTGAGCGCTTCATAGACAACATCGACGGCCGCGGGGGAAAGCCCGAGCGAAAGCTCGTCGCACAGCAGCGCCAGAGGATTGGACATCAGGGCTCTGCCGATCGCGACAAGCTGCTGTTGCCCGCCCGACAGAGCCATCGCATTGCGGTGTCGGAGCGGCCCGAGTGTGGGAAACAGATCGTAGATCCGCTCCAGCGTCCAGTTGCCCTGGCGCTTGCTGTTCTTGCCGAGCAGGAGGTTTTCCTCGACCGACAGGCTGGCAAACAGACGGCGCCCTTCCGGCACCACGATCAACCCACGCTGGACGATCGTGACGGGCGATAGGCCTATGATGGATTGGCCGTCAAACTGGATATCGCCCTGCTGGGCATCCAGGAGGCCGGAAAGGGTGCTGAAAAGCGTGGACTTTCCAGCACCATTGGCGCCGATCAAAGCCAGGCAATCCCCGCGCGCGACCTTGAGCTCAATGCCGAAAAGGACGGCCAATGCGCCGTAACCGGCGTGCAGGTTAGTGATCGAGATCATCGCTGTCAGGCTCCAGGCCGAGATAGATTTTACGGACCTCGGGGCTCTCCATGGTGGCCTTGGGGCTCCCGTCGGCCACGACAACCCCATTGCCCAGCACCAGCAGGCGGTCCACCGCCCCTGTCAGGATATGGACCAGATGCTCGATCCAGATGATCCCAAGGTCGGGCCCCACCAGTCCGGTCACAGTAGCGGCCAGTTCCTGGGCCTCGTCGTCCGTGAGGCCGCCGGCGATTTCGTCGAGCAGCAGCAGCGAAGGCCGGGTTGCGAGCGCACGGGCCAGTTCGAGCCGCTTGCGGTCGAGCAGCGGCAGCTTGCCCGCCAGGGCGTCTGCCCTGGCGGAAAAGTTGGTGAGGTCCATGATGTCGGCAACCAGCTCATCGGCGGCTTTGCCCCCCAGCTGCGCACCGAAACGCGCAGCGACCAGCAGGTTCTCGTAGACCGACATATCGGCAAACGCTTGTGGCACCTGAAAGGTGCGTCCTATGCCCATTTGCGCCCGCCGCGAGGCCTTCAGCGTGGACACATCAACTCCATCGAGCCGGACGCTCCCCGCATCGATCGGAAGACCACCGGAAATGGTGCCGAACAAGGTTGTCTTGCCCGAGCCATTGGGTCCGATGATTCCCAGCAGCTCTCCACGCGCCATGCTGAAGGTTACGCCCTCCAGAACAGGAGTCGCACCGTAAGACTTCGATACGCTCCGTATCTCGAGGAGGGCGTTGACCGGTTCGGACATGGTGAGCCTATGATCCCAGTTCGAGGCTGAAATCGCCACCAAGCGGCACGTCCGGCGCCGACTTGTTGTATGTGACGATCAGGTCGTAGGCGCCATCGTCCTTGAGGCGCCACTGGCCGCCGGCGATCTTGAGCTTGGCCACGTTCTTGACCGGGCTGGTGTTCCAGTCCAGCTTGCCCACCACCGTATCGATCACCTGGCTCCTTGCCGCGGCGGCGACCGCTTCGGGATTGGTGGGGTCGCCCGAGGCCTTCAATGCACCGATGCCGGCCTCCCACAGGGCGTGCACCACGCCCAGCGGCTGGGTCCAGTTACGGCCGGTCGCGGCGGTATAGGCGTCGGCAAGCTCCTTGCTGGTCTGGCCGGTAATCGACGACTTGAACGGATATTCGGGCGTCCACCAGATCTCGGTGGACATGCCATCGCCGGTGGTCCCCAGGGCTTCGATGCCCGAGGGAAACAGCAGTGCCTTGGCAACGGTAGCCACCTTGGGCTTGAAGCCGAGCTGGGCAGCCTGGCGCCAGAACACGGCCCATTCCGGCGGCGAAAACAGGCCGGTGACGATCTCAACGTTATTGTCGCGGAACAGGGCGATCTGCTGGGAGAAATCGTCTGCCCCAGGCTGGAAAGAGCCAGTCTCGACGACTTTGAAGCCGGCTGCAGCAAGGGCCGGGGGGAACCCGATGGTCGCATCGCCGAAGACCTTGCCCGGCGGATCGTTGGGCCAGCAGGACCCGATGACCTTGTTGGTCGGCAGCGAGTCCCACATCCCAACATAAAGGGAAATGATGTCCTCGATGCCCCAGAAGAAGTGGTTGACGTACTCGAAACCAACGTCCGGCTTGCCACCGAGCGGGAACATCCAGCCCTGCCAGGGGTCCATGGTCGTGATGCAGGGAACACCCGCGATCTCGCATTGCGAGGCGACGGGGACATTGGTGAGCGCATTCATGGCCAGCATCAGGTTGACCTGGTCGCCGTTGATGAACTGCGCTGCAATCGTGGACGCACGATCCGGATTGGACTGGTCATCGGCCGTCACGATCTCGATATCGTAGGTCGTGCCGCCGATCTCCAGCCCGTCCTTGAACGCCTGCTGCACGAGCGGGATCAGGAACGGGTCGGCTTCGGCAAATGGCGCCATATTGCCGGTGGCGCCGGTGATATAGCCGATCTTGAGCTTCTGGGTGGCGGCAATCGCCGGCATCGGGAACGTTGAACCGAGCGCGAGCGCCCCTCCGGCCTTAAGAAGGGTGCGGCGCGACAGCGACGTCCCTGCGGATACTGTCTTGGACATGTCTTCCCTCTCTTGCGGCAAGCAGGCGACCTTCGCCAGGGCTTGCACTGTCAGAACGCTAGCGAGACGAACTTCTTGACGATATCGACATAAATGTTGAAGCTTTCCGTCCCAGCGCGGCGAGAGGAGAACCGCGGGCGTTGGCATGAACCTTGCAGGTTCTTGGGTAAGGAGGCTCAAGATGGTTGCTGTCAGGGACTTCAATTCCGACGACATGAACCGCTTCGGGGAGGTCATCGCCCGCCTCGAGCGATCGGGTCCGTTCGATGATATCCGTAAGCTGGTACTGCCCGATATCGTGAAATTGTTGAAGGCCGACTTCGGCGCTTCATATGTGTGGAACGGGGCGACAGGACATTCTGAAGATGTCTATGCGTGCAATATATCTGCAGCCAATCTTGCCCGATACAAGGACTGGTTTCAGTATTGCGACCCTATGAGCGAAAAACTCCGCTCCAAAAGACGGGCAGCGCTGGTCGATGAAGTCATCGACAGATCTGCCTTGATGCGGTCTGAATTCTACAATGACTTCCTGCTCGATGAAGGAATGTACTCCGGTATCAACCTGTTCCTGTTTGATCGCGACCTTGATATCGGCGACTTTCGAATCTGGCGCAATGCCCGCCAGCCGGAGTTCTCTGATCGGGAACTCGGCATCATGGACGCATTGAGCCCGTTTCTGACGCGCGCGCTGATGCGAACGAAACGATATTGGGCAGGCACCACGAGCCGCGAAAGAGAAGTGGTCGAGCTGGTCGCACGCGGGTGTACCGATCATGACATTGCTCGAATTTTAGGCATAAGCTTTGGTACTGTGCGCACACATATCAATCGGCTGCTCGAAAAACGGTCATGCGCCAACCGCGCGGAGCTGGCCGCCATGTTCTCGTCCCGGCCAGAGTGATCAGCCTGTGTCTGCAATTCTGTCGATATCCACCTGGCTGTACTAAAGTCATGTTGCGCCCGTTCAGCGAACGGGAAGCAAAATGGTGCAGCTTTACGATCTTTCCGCCAGCCAGGTGATCAGGGGCCTCAACGCAGGCGACTTTTCCACCCTGGAGCTGGTTGATACCCTCGTGGCAAGATGTGACGAGCGACGCGCGCTGAATGCCTTTGTCGAGCTCGATACCGACGCCATAAGGAACGCCGCCCTAGCCGCCGATCGCGACAGGGAAGGCGGGCACGTCGGGGCGCTGGCGGGACTGCCTGTTACGTTCAAGGACAATATCGCGGTCAGGGGACAGCGGTGCGCCGCGGGCACGCGCGCGCTGAACGCCTACCGCCCGGCGCAGGACGCGGCCGTGG
This sequence comes from Devosia sp. FKR38, assembly GCF_005222805.1. GTDB lineage: Bacteria > Pseudomonadota > Alphaproteobacteria > Rhizobiales > Devosiaceae > Devosia. The sequence continues at coordinate 2,083,317 of NZ_STGC01000005.1, forward strand.
TCCAGCGGCTCCTGTCTTCGGGCGCAATAGCCTTTGGTCGTAGCGGCATGCATGAACTGGCACTGGGCGCGACCTCCAACAATAAGGCCTTTGGCGCCGTGCACAATCCGCACCGACTGGACCATGTTCCTGGCGGATCATCTGGCGGGACGGGGTCTGCGGTCGCCGCACGCCTTGTTCCAGCTGGCATCGGCACGGACACAGGCGGGTCGGTGCGCGTGCCGGCCGCGCTTTGCGGTGTGCATGGGTTTCGCCCCTCGACCGGTCGGTGGCCCACCAAGGGCATTGTACCGCTATCGGCATCCCGTGACACGCCAGGACCCATTGCCCGGAGCGTTGAAGACCTGGTGCTGCTTGACCAGGCCGTGACCGGCGACTGGTCCGCTGCGCCTGGGGCCAGCATCAAGGGACTAAGGCTTGGCATACCGCAGACCAGGTTCTGGTCGGCACTAACGGCGGAGGTCGAGACGGCATGCCGCAAGGCCCTGGACACCCTCGTCGCCGAGGGAGCGGTGCTGGTCGAGGTTGATGTGGCCGCCTTGTTGGACCTTGTGGATGACATCAGCTTTGTCATTGCGATGTTTGAGACGCGGGCCGAACTCGCGCAGTTTGTTGTCGGCCTGGATTGCGGCCCGACATATCAAGAACTGGTCGCAGGCGTGGCCGGCAATGACGTGCGCGCAATCTTTGCCGGCGCAGGAGCCGATCCGGCCACCTATCATCAGGCCCTGACGCGTGGTCTGCCGGCGCTTCGTGCGCAGTATAGCGCCGCCTTTGCCGACAATGGGCTGGACGCCATGGTCTTCCCGACCGTGCCGATTGCCGCGCCCCTGATTGGCGCGGATGAGGTCGTGATGATCGACGGTCAGCCGCGCCCCACTTTCCAGACGCTCATCCGCAACACCGACCCGGGCGCGTGTGCAGGCATCCCCGGCATCAGCCTGAACTGCGGCGCCACCAGCGACAATCTTCCCATTGGCCTTGCCTTCGATGCGGATTTCGGGGCCGACCGGCGCCTCCTGGGTTTGGGCTTGGCCGCGGAGCGGTTTTTTCCCGCTGCGCCCTTGCCGGGGTGAACCGGCATCGATCGCACGGCCAAGAGGGGTCGGCAGTAATGTGTATTGTTGGCCCCCGGTACAATCGAAGACACTGAATTGAGACAACGGAGAACGCTATGAAGCCGATCAAGGCAGCTGCGGTTCAGGCCGCGCCGGTATTTATGGACCTGGACGCGTCGATCACCAAGGCGGAGCAATACATCAATCAGGCGGCTGCCAATGGGGCTGCCCTTGTGGCATTTCCCGAAACCTGGTTGCCCGGCTATCCGTGGTTCGTCTGGATGGGAGCGCCGGTTGAAGCCATCCCATTCGTTCCGCGCTACCATCTCAACAGCTTCTCGATCAATTCCGAGCCGATGCGGCGCCTGCAGGCGATTGCGGCGAAGGCCTCTGTGACCGTGGTCATGGGGTTCTCCGAAGTCGAGGGAAGCTCCCGCTACATGTCCCAGGCAACGATCGGGCCGGATGGCGCGCTGCTGTCGGTCCGGCGCAAGCTCAAGCCCACCCATGTCGAGCGCACGATCTTTGGCGAGGGCGACGGCTCCGACCTGGTTGTCGTGGACTCCGAATTCGGGCGCCTGGGGGCGCTCAATTGCTGGGAGCACGTTCAACCCCTGGTCAAGATGGCCATGTATGCCCAGCATGAGGAAGTCCACGTCGCAGCCTGGCCAAGCTTCTGCCTGATGCGCGACATCGCCCACACGCTGGGGCCGGAGGTGAACAACGCCGCGGCCATGCTCTATGCGGTGGAGGGCAGCTGCTTTGTCGTGGCGCCCTGCGCGATCGTCAGCCAGGAGATGTTCGACATGGTTGCGAGCACGCCCGAAAAGGCCAATCTGCTGAATACGCGGGGCGGCAAGCCGGGTGGCGGCTTCACCAAGATCTACGCGCCCGATGGCAGGTCAATCGGCAATGAACTGGCGGAAGACGAAGAGGGCATTGTCTATGCGGAGCTGGATCCAACGCTGATCCTGATCGCCAAGGCCGCCGCCGATCCCGCCGGACACTATTCTCGTCCCGATGCGGTTCGACTTGTGGTCGACCGAACCAGGAGACGCGTCCTGACCGAGCTCAACGTCCAGCCGCCGGGCCCACCTCCGGCCACACGGCGGGCGTCTGAGCCGGCGGTTGGCAGCGAAGACTAGATCCGGCGCCAAGTCACTGCCCCCGGCCCAGGTCGGGGGCAGTCCGCTCTTGTCGGCGCCCGTCGCATCCGGCTGCCTGCATTCTGTGTCCGTCACAACGGAGCGCTGGCGCACGGTCGTTGAGACATGTTGAGCCGATCGGCCGCCATGGCTTGGCATTCGGTTGCGGCGGAGAGAACGCCAGGCCAGGCGAGCGTTTCGAGCGTGTCCCTAGCGCGCCGGTCCACCTGGGTTTGGGGCCCGCTCGAGAGCCGTCAGCAGGCTGGCCAGCGTCGATGTGACCGGTGTTGGGACCGCCAGGTCGCGTCCCGCCTTGCCGACCGCGCCGGTAATGGTGCTGATCTCCATCGCCCGGCCGGCCAACCTGTCTTGCAGCATGGATGGCTTGTGCGTCCCGTGATTGGCAAATGCATGCGCGACAGCGGCCTGTATGTGACCCCGGTCAACGCCGATGCCATGGGCCAAAGCGACCGCCACGGTCTCTGCCACCACCGCGAAGACCACATCGCGTGCTTCAGCGCTTTCGGACATTTCGCCGACGGTCAGACCGGTCAGCGCGGCCGTCGAATTGAGTGCCGCGTTGAAGGCGAGCTTCTCCCAGATCGCGATCTTGACCATGGGGTCGAGTTGGCAATTGAGGCCAGCGTCATCCAATGCCTTGCCCACGAGCCGAAGCTGTTCGGAATCCCGGCCGTCGGCGGACCAGATCCTGACTTCCCCCGTCCCGGGAACAGAGACGAACCCGGGCTCGCGCGGCGTCGAGGGCCAGTTGGTCATGCCCATGACAATGCGCTGCTCCGGCACGAACTGCTGGATGGCTTCCACATTGCCGATGCCGTTCTGCACAGTGAGTGCCCAGGTTTGGGCGCCAATGAGATGTTGGGCCGCCGTGAGGGCCGACGTGGTGTGGATACCCTTGGTGAAGATGATCACCAGGTCGAATGCTTGCCTGTAGTGATCCGCCGGGCCGATCGGCATGGCGTTGATCGTGTCACCGAACACGCCGGTCAGGCGCAGCCCATTCGTCGAGATTGCCTCGATGAGCGGGCGGGACACCTCGACCAGCGAGACCGCGTGCCCGCTCTGTGCCAGTCGGGCGGCAAACAGGCCACCCATTGCGCCGGCGCCGATAACCGCAATCCGCATGTCCCACTTCCTCCAGGCCTGCTTCGTGACGCCATCATCGCATCGCCGGCGGCGAGCAGCAATATACTTTGGTCTCAAATTATTTGATATCAAACTATATTGCCTGTTTCGGACGTCGCCGCTAACCTGACAGGGTCCGCATCTGACGGCGCTGACATGGCATGGCTCAAAGCAGGCGGGGCGAGATGGCGAAGGCGGTGCAAGGCAAGGCGACCGATGTGGCGGTGGGGGCGGCGGACGCTGCCGATGGTCCCGTTCCATCTGTGTTCGGGGATGTGATCGGATACCACCTGAGGCTGGCCCAGGAGGCGTCCTTTGCAGCCTTCAGTGCCGCAGCGGACAAAGCCGGGCTCAAACCCGGATGGTACACCATCCTTACCGTCCTGGCCGAGAAAGGGCCGCTCACCCCATCCGATCTCGGCCGCCTTTGCGGCCGGGATCGCTCGACGCTGACATCAACGCTCAAGGGGCTGGCCAGCCAGCAATTGATCGTGCGGGAGCGCAAGCCGGAAGATCAGCGCAGCTACAGCGTGCAGCTCACGGCGCAGGGGCGCTTGGTGCAGGACCGGCTGCGGTCCGTCGCCCTTGATCATGATCGCCGCCTCGACGGCATCGTCGGCAAGGACAAGCAGCGCCTCGTACAGCTCCTCGCCAAGATAACCCAGTCGCTATCCAGCCAGTAAAGCCCGACATCTGCGGTCGCTCCTCGGCGCCGCAAGTTCCACCAATGGTCCGTCGTCCATGCCAGAGAGTCCAGACATGAGCAATTCCAAGCCTGAAATGATCACTGCCGGCGGGGCCATCCTGGCGCGTCTCAAGGCCATCGGCGTCGACTATATCTTCGCCAATTCGGGCACGGATTTCCCTCCGATCATCGAGGGACTGGCCGAAGCCAAGGCAAAGGACATCCCGCTTCCGCACACCGTCATCATTCCGCACGAGAATGCGGCCATGGGAATGGCCCACGGCTACTATCTGGCCACCGGCAGGGCCCAGGCCGTCATGGCCCATACCAATGTGGGGCTGGCCAATTGTGCCATCGGCGCCATCAATGCGGCCATGGAGCATGTTCCGATCCTGCTTTTTTCGGGGCGCACGCCGGCTGTCGAACAGGGCCGTCTTGGCGCACGCACCGTCCCCATCAGCTGGGGGCAGGAAATGCGCGATCAGGCCGCCATGATCCGCGAAGTGGTCAAGTGGGACTATGAGCTGCGCTTCCCAGAGCAAGCCGTCGATATCGTCGACCGCGCCTTTGCGGTGGCCAATTCCACGCCACGCGGGCCGGTCTATCTCAGCCTGCCGCGCGAGGTGCTTTGCCAGCTGTGTCCCGCAGACGAGCTGGACGGTCCCGGTCGCATGGTCCCCGCCATTGCGTCGCCCCGGCCTGCCGACATCGAAAGCGCCGCACGCCTGCTGAGCCAGGCCAAGCGGCCCCTGATCATCGCCCAGCGCGGTGCCGGATCGGCGGCCGGCTTCGAGTTGCTCTCCAGGTTCGTCCTCGACTGGGGCATTCCGGTCTGCCAATACTGGGCCCTGCAGCTTGCCGTACCCACCGACCACCCGATGGCTGTCGGCATGGACCCGGCAAAATGGCTCGCCGAAGCGGACCTGATCCTGGTCATCGACTCCCTGGCCCCATGGTCTCCCGATATCCATGCCCTGGCTGATGGCTGCAAAGTGGTGCATATCGGCCAGGATCCGCTCTACGCCAATGTTCCGGTGCGCAATTTCAAGTGCGATCTCGCGCTGGTGGGCGATACCGACGTCGTCTTGTCCGAACTGTCCCTGGCAGCCTCTGCCTATCTCGGGCAGACAGAGTCGGCGCGCGAAACGCGCCGTTCTCATGTGCGTGCGGCCGCCGCCAACCGCCGCGCCGCCGTCACGCGTGAGGCCGAAAACGGCGGAGCCAACCCGATGACCAAGGCCTTTGTCAGCCATTGCCTGTCAATGGCCATCGAGGGGCGACTGACCGCGATCCTGTCCGAACTCGGGGTGCCCCTGGAGTTTTTAACGCTGCATGACCATGCGTCCTGGTTCCAGGAGCCGCATTCGGGTGGGCTGGGATGGTGCTTCCCGGCAAGTCTGGGCATGAAGCTGGCACAGCCCGACACGCTGGTGATCGCCACCATGGGCGATGGATCCTACATGTTTTCCAATCCCGTCGCGTGCCACCAGATTGCCGAGGCCATGGGCATTCCGGTGCTGGTGCTGGTGCTCAACAATTCGGAATGGGGCGCCGTCCGGCAGTCGGTGATCGGCATCTATCCGGACGGCTATGCGGCAAAGTCCAATGTCATGCCGCTGGTCTCCCTCTCACCCACGCCGGACTTTGCGCAGGTGGCGGCCGCCAGCCGCGCCTGGTCCGTAAGGGTGGACCGCCACCAAGACCTGCCAGCGGCGCTGGACGAGGCCATCACACAGGTGATGGACAACAAGAGACATGCCCTGGTGGAGATCAATATCGCGCCGTGAACCGGCAGGACTGACCCACACAACCCTGCGGCCTGGCGCAAACTAGACGTTGGGGCAACGCCGACCATGCCATGCGCGGGTCGGCGCGTGGCCACATAGTGATGCCGAGCAAACGAACTGTTTTGCGAACGCCACCCGGGCCATGAGCTATTCTAGTGCCGGGTCAAATTGATGGATCGCCAATAAGTGCGCCCAGAGCAACTGCGCGACCTGGCGAGCTCGCCACGGTGGCTGAGCACAAGACCGGGTTCTTTTGGGAGGCGGTCGGGCGGCGGCTTGTGGTGGATCAGACCAGCGAGCTACCCTTCCGCATCCTACCCCCCCTAGGACCGCAACGAAGCACTGACCGGACCAACCGCTTGCAGGAAATCGAATGGACCGCCCGAACGGCCGGAATAGGACGCACAGCTGCGCTTCTGTCTGGGGGAACCGTCAGGCAGCGGTCGGATCATAGCCGGCAAGTCGTTGTTCTTCGCGCATTATATCGTACCGCCGGGAGACGAAGCGAGCGTCTCTCGGGGAAGACTGTGGAAATTTCCGCCAGAGGCGAAACTGGCAGCATCTGTGGCAAAGTGCTTTCAGCCAGCGTTTCGATGGATGAGCACGCCAGAGAACAGGGACGGCTGGGCCCGCCTCAATGCGCTCGCAGAAAGAACCCGAGCGTCCTGGCGTTTCGTCTGTTTGAGCGCCACGGCCTCATCGGTCCCGCGTGATCCCGTCGTGGGGGCGAAGGCCAAGCCCCACAAACAAGGTAGAGCCCGTTCGGCAACTGTTCGGTGCAACTGCGACTCTGGCTCGATGGTGGACGGCCTGCGACAATGCCGGCTTGGGTCTTGCTGGCGTGGATCCTGACAGGGATCTCCAAGATTGCCTCGGCCGTCTCACAGATTGGCATAGTTCGGCCCGTCGCCGCCTTCGGGCGCCGTCCAGGTGATGTTCTGGTTGGGGTCCTTGATGTCGCAGGTTTTGCAGTGGACGCAGTTCTGCGCGTTGATCTGGAAGCGGGGACCAGTTGGCTCGACGATCCATTCGTAGACGCCCGCCGGGCAGTAGCGCGTCGAAGGCCCGCCAAATTCGGCGTATTCGCTTTGCTGCTGCAGCTGCGGACTGGCAACCCTGAGGTGGACGGGTTGCGTCTCCCTGTGGTTGGTTCCGGACAGAAACACCGAAGAGAGTCGATCAAACGTCAGCCGTCCATCCGGCTTGGGATAGGCAATGGGCTGGTGCAGGCCTGCTGGATCCAGGCAGGCGTGATCGGGCTTGCCATGGCGCAGCGTGCCCAGGGGCGACCAGTTCAACAGCTGGTTGAGCCACATCTCGATGCCGCCCAGCACGACACCGCCCCAGAGCCCCAGCTTGGAAAACAGCGGCTTGATATTGCGGACCGGGAACAGGTCGCGGCCGATCGCGCTGTCGCGCCAGGCGGCGTCATAGGCACTGACCATGTCGCCCTGGCGGCCCGCCTTGAGGGCGGCGACCAGGTGATCGGCGGCCAGCATGCCGGAGCGCATCGCATTGTGACTACCCTTGATGCGCGGCAGATTGACGAAGCCGGCGGCATCACCCACCAGCATGCCACCGGGGAAGACCAGCTGGGGAACCGACTGATAGCCGCCCGACGAGATGGCCCGGCTGCCATAGGCGATGCGCTTGGCGCCTTCGAACACCGGCTTGATGGCGGGATGCGTCTTGAAACGCTGGAACTCCTCGAAGGGGGAGAGGTGGGGATTTCTGTAATTGAGATGAACCACGAAGCCGACCACGATCTGGCCATCGCCCATGTGATAGAGGAAGGAGCCCCCCGCAGTCATCGGGCTGAGTGGCCAGCCAAAGCTGTGCTGCACCAGGCCGGGCCGATGCCGGCCGGGATCGACCTGCCAGATTTCCTTGAAGCCGATGCCATATTTCTGCGTATCGGCGCTGCGATCGAGACCAAAGCGCGCAATGGCCATCTTGGATAAGGAGCCCCGGCAGCCTTCGGCCAGCAGCGTATAGCGACCGATCAGCTCCATACCCTGCTGGTAGTCCGGCCCTGGCTGGCCAGCCTTGTCCAGACCCATGTCGCCGGTGGCAATGCCGGTGATGGTTCCCTTGGCCATGCCCAACAGTTCGGTCGCCGCGAAGCCGGGGTAGATTTCCACGCCCAGCGCCTCCGCCTTGGCGGCCAGCCAGCGACAGACATTGCCGAGCGAGACGACGAAATTGCCGTGGTTGGACAAGAGCGGCGGCATGACGAGATTGGGGATGGCAAAGGCGCGTTTGCGCCCCAGGATGAGATAGCGGTCCTCGGTCACCGGCACCCTGGCCTCTGGGCATTCGTCGCGCCAGTCAGGGGCCAGTTCGTCAAGCGCGGCCGGATCGATGACCGCGCCCGACAGGATATGGCCGCCCACCTCGGCGGCTTTTTCGACCACAACAACCGACAGGGTGCTGTCGGCCTGCTTGAGGCGGATCGCTGCGGCCAGGCCCGCAGGCCCTGCCCCCACGATCACCACATCAAAGTGCATCTGTTCGCGTTCAGTCATTGCTGTCGCCAATCCCGTTGCCGGCAGGGTCGCCGGTCATGCCTTGAGTGCGGCGGTCAGTTGCGGCAGCACGGTGAACAGGTCGCCCACCAGGCCATAGTCGGCCACCCCGAAGATCGGCGCATCGGCATCGGTATTGATGGCGACGATGACCTTGGCATCCTTCATCCCGGCCAGGTGCTGGATGGCGCCAGAGATGCCGACGGCGATATAGAGGTCCGGGGCGACAATCTTGCCGGTCTGGCCCACCTGCAGATCGCTGGCCACATAGCCGGCGTCGACGGCAGCACGGCTGGCGCCGACGGCCGCGCCCAGGACATCGGCCAGGGGCAGAATGAGCTCGTCGAACTTGGCCGCCGATCCGAGCGCCCTGCCCCCGGACACCACGATGCGCGCGCCCTGCAGTTCGGGGCGCTCGCTCTGGGAGAGATTGTTTGCCACAAAGCGTGAGAGAACCACCCCCGAGGTGGGCGAGACGGTCTCCACGACGGCCGCTCCGCCGCTCCCCGTCGCGGCAAAGGCCGCCGTGCGGACGGTTACCACCTTCTTGGCATCGAGTGCCTGCACTGTCTGGATAGCATTGCCGGCATAGATGGGGCGTTTGAAGGTGTCGGGGCTGACAACCGCGATGATCTCGGAAACCTGCATGACGTCGAGCAGCGCGGCCACACGCGGCATGGCGCCCTTGCCGACGCTGCTGGCGGCGGCGATGAAGGTGTCGTAGCCGTCCGCCAGGGCAAGGATAATTTCGGCCAGGGCCTCGGGCATGCGATGCTCAAGGGCATCGCTTTCAGCCAGGATGACCTTGCTCACACCCAGAAGCCCGGCAGCGGCCGTTGCCACCGATGCGGCACCCTTGCCCGCCACCAGGATGTGAATATCCGTGCCGATCTGGGTGGCGGCCGTCAGCACCTTGGCTGTCTGCTCGGACAGAGAGACATTGTCGTGTTCGGCAATAACAAGAATAGTCATGGTTTTCGCTCCCGGGGCCTGCTCAGAGAATGCCCGCTTGGTTCTTCAGCTTGTCGACCAGCTCGGCGACATCCTTGACCTTGATGCCAGCCAGACGGACGGCCGGCTCTTCGGTGCGGATCACCCGCAGCCGCCCCCGGATCTCGACGCCATAATCGGCAGCACTCTTGTCTTCGATGGTCTTCTTCTTGGCCTTCATGATGTTGGGCAGGCTGGCATAGCGTGGGGTATTGAGCCGCAGGTCGGTGGTCACCACGGCCGGTAGCGCGACAGCGACCGTCTGCAGTCCGCCATCGATCTCGCGGACGACCGTGACCTGCCGGTCGCCCAGTTCGATGGCGGAGGCGAAGGTGCCCTGCCCCCAGCCCAGCAGCGCCGCCAGCATCTGCCCCGTCTGGTTGGCATCATCGTCGATGGCCTGCTTGCCCAGAACGACCAGTTCGGCGCCTTCGGCGGCCACCACGGCCGCGAGCAGCTTGGCAACGTCGAGCGGCTCCACGACCGCGTCGGTCTTGATCAGAATGCCGCGATCGGCGCCCATGGCCAGCGCCGAGCGGATGGTTTCCTGGGCCTGGGCGGGCCCCACAGACACGATGATGATCTCATCGGCCTTGCCGGCCTCCTTGAGACGAATGGCCTCCTCGACGGCAATCTCGTCAAAGGGGTTCATCGACATCTTGACGTTGGCGAGATCGACGCCCGAGCCGTCCGCCTTGACGCGGATCTTGACATTGTAGTCAACGACCCGCTTGACCGGCACCAGAATTTTCATTTGTCCTCCAAACTTCTACAGATAGCTGCGGATTTCGGTCTTCGCGCCGGCCTGAGCTCGACCAGGGCGCCCCGGGCATCGTCGGCGTCGGGCCATCGGGACAGGCTGGCCTGCGCCGCCGACCTCGGGCCTTGCCGGGCTCAGGCAGGCTGCACGCCGGTTTCAAAAGCGCCGGTGAGCGTCATGTGGGCCACAAGCTCATCATCCTGGTTGTGCGCGTGGATGCGCATGGAGATGAACCCAAGATGCGGCTTGGTTCGTGAGGGCCGGACGTCAACAATCTCCATATCCATGCGCAGAACGTCGTCGGCATAGACGGGCTTGGCCCATATGAGCTTGTCGACACCGCCGCCGGCGAGACCCTTGATCGCCGTGCGTTCGTAAAACGGCCCCACCAGCAGGTTCATCACGGCGGCGGTATGCCACCCGCTGGCAGCCAGCCTGTCGAAGACGGCATGGTCTGCAGCGGCCGCGTCGCCCAGATGAAAGGGCTGAGGATCAAATCGTTGAGCAAAGGCAATGAGCTCTTCACGGGCCATTGTGTGCTCTCCCAGAACAAACCTGTCCCCGACCTTCACGCTGGCGAAGGTCAGGTGCGGATAGTGCCTGGTATCCGGCTTGGAATTGCTGGTCATAAATCCTCCCATTGGTGTGCCGGCAAACGGACCTGGGGTCCTTGCCGGCGGCTGCAGGCTCCTCTCGGCCTTGCGCAGCAAGCGGTCAGGCTGCCGAAATTCCTCCGTTGAGCGACACAACCTGGCCGGTCAGACGCGCTGCGGCCGGGGACACGAGATAGGCCACCAGCTCGGCTATCTCGGCCGCATCGGGCAGCCCGAGAGCCGCCTTTTCGGTGGCCTTGGCAAAGATCTTGGCGGCAAAAGGGGATGCCAGAATTCGCTGTTCAGAGCCCGTTCCGGTGACCAGCGAGGGCGTGACCACATTGACGCGGATCCCGTCGCGCTTGGCCTCCATGGCCAGTGTCCGCGAGAACATGGCGATCGCGGCCATGGCGGCGCCGATGACGGCTTCACCGGGCGTGGCAACCTTGGCCGCGTCGGAGGCGACGCTGACGATCGCCCCACCGCCCCGCGCCTTCATCCCGGCCAGCACGGCCTTGGCCAGATACAGCGGCGGGAGTGCGATCCCGCTCAATCCGCGCTCGATGTCACGCATCTCCAGATTGCCGACAAGGCCCAGCATCGTCTCGGCGGTCGTCGCCGAGACAGCAATGTCCACGGCGCCGAAGGCCGCCTGCGCGGCTGCGACACCGGCAGCGACCGAGGCGCCATCGGTAGCGTCACAGGCGATGAAGCGGATGTCGGCCGGCCCGCGCAGGGCCTCTATGGCCGCCTGGCCGCGCTCGGCATTTCTGGCGGCCAGCATGATCCGGCGCACGCCCTTGTCCTGAAGGACGCGTGCAACGGCAAGGCCAATCCCGGATGTGCCGCCAAGCACGAAGGCGGACGCCTCATCAAACGCCACTACGCGGGGGCTGGTTTCGCTCATCTTGCCTCTCAGTACTCAAATTCGCTCGTGTCGATGGGTCAAATCTAGCACTCCGAAAAAACTCACACAACACCTATTGTCTAATTCAATACGTGTCGTATGATTAGCGTAACGTCGACCTTGAGTAGGCGGCCCTGGAGGGGGATACATGGCGGGAGAGAAAGCTGAGCAGGCAGCCGACAGATTGTCGGGTGCCGCTAGACGCGGCCCTGTGGGCAAACTTGATGTCGTTCCATTGGGCGCCATCGATCCTGCTGCGGCATGTTCCGTGCAGCGAGATGACCCCGGCGGCGAGCCGGTGCGGATCGGACCAGAGGGCCGGGATCTGCGCCCGTTTGAGGGGCCTGTCGGCGCCACCTGGGCCGCTGCGAACCCCGGTATCCGCTCATGAAGGCGCGCGGCGCTGGTGACCTGGCGTCCGGCATCGTGCCGGCACCATCTGTGCCGCGCGTTCCGGCCCCAGGCTGCGCGGGTCAGGAAGATCCATCCGCACACTTGGCCTGCTGGGATGGTCTGCCGACCGTTTGGCGTCGGGGCCCGAGACATCACGAGGACGCTTGAAATGGTGACGCTGACGAATAGCCCGGCCATTGCCGCCGCTGCAGAGATCAAGCCCGGTCGCTATCCGGACCTGAGCAATGCGCAGCTCTATCTGCAGGTGATCGAACAGCTGCTGGCGGACTGGAACTTGAAGCTGGGGGACATCGACGGCGTTCTCGCGGCGCCGCTGGATATGGCGACGCCGTCGCCGAAGATCTTCACCCATGAAATGCTGGCCGAGGAACTGGGGCTGACCCCGCGCCTGGGCCTGACCATGTCGGCCGGCGGCGCCACCTATGGATATATGGTGCAATACGCAGCGCTGGCTATCGCGGCAGGAAAGGCCGAGGCGGTGCTGTGCGTCGGCGCGGGCAAATTCGCCAAGATGAGCCCAGATGTGGCCGAAACCCTGATCAAATCGGTCTGCGACCCGGAGTTTGAGTTTCCTTATGGTCCGGTGATTGCCGGGCTCTACGCACAATATGCCGCGCGCTACATGCACGAGTTCGGCGTCACCGCGCAGGATATGGCGGCCGTGTCAGTCTCGAGCCGCAAATGGGCCAAGCTGAACCCTGCCGCACTGACCTATGCCAAGCCCGACATCAGCGTCGCCGATGTGCTGGCATCGCGCATGATCGCCTCGCCCTTCCACTATCTGGACTGCTCAATCCCCTGTGAAGGTGGCGGCGCCGTGCTGGTCACCAGCGGGGAAGTGGCGCGCCGGATATCGGCCCAGCCCGCCTATATCCTGGGCATGGGCGAGTTCCATGGCCATGGCTATGTCAGCCGCAACCGGAACCTCGTTGACTGCGGCGCAGCCCGCTCGGGCGCGGACGCCTTCCGCCAGGCCGGCCTCGCGCCGGCGGACATCGACCATGTCCAGATCTACGACGCGTTCTCAATCAATCCGCTGATGTTCCTGGAAGATCTGGGCTTTGCAGCCAGGGGCAAGGCGGCGGAGCTGTTCCACTCCGGCCGCACCGCACCGGGCGGCGATTTTGCCGTCAATACCTATGGCGGCCTGATCGGCTACGGCCACGGCGGCGATGCCTCGGGGATGTCGATGATCGTTGAGGGCGCACTTCAGGTGATGGGTCGCGCCGACGGCCGACAGGTCTCAGCCGACCGCGCGCTCGTCCACAGCTACGGAGGGATGATGGCTGAACACTCAACCTTGATCCTGGGAAGGAGCGCCTGATGCCTGGACGTCCCGTTCCTCAGGTGACCGATGCCACAAGGCCCTATTGGGAGGCTGCTCGCGAGAGCAGGCTTTCGCTGCCCAAATGCGGGGCCTGTGGCGATGTGTTCTTTCCGCCAAGGCAGAAATGTCCGGCCTGTCGCTCGGACCAGATCGCCTGGATAACCGCCAGCGGCGAGGCAGAGATCGTCTCGTTCTCGGCGGTCCACATGCAGCCCTTTGAAGGCTATGCCGACCATTTCCCCTATGTGCTCGCCATCGTGCGCCTGGCCGAAGGCCCGCAGCTGATGACCAACATCGTCGACTGCGATGTCGATGCGCTGCGCATCGGCGACGGCGTCAGCGTCTGTTTCGAGGCGCGCGGCGATGGGGCCCGTATTCCGCAATTTCGGCCCGGCCGGGCCATCAATTCAAACCAGAATGGAGACGTCTCTTGAACATGCAAGCCACGATGACCGCCGATGGCATCCCATCGCTGCCCCTGGAACCGACAGTGGAGGAGCGCGCCATTCGCGAGTCGGTGTCCGCGATCGCCTCGAAATATGGTCCTGACTATTGGGCGGAGAAGGTCAAGGCCAAGGCGCCGATGAGCGAACTGCTGCGCGAACTGGGCGATGCCGGGTTCCTTGGCATCCATCTGCCGGAGGAATATGGCGGCGGCGGCATGGGCATTTTCGAGCTCTCCATGGTGATGGAAGAGACCGCGCGGCAGGGCTGCCCGATTGCCGGGCTGGTGTTCTCGTCGGGCATCGGCGCGCCGATCATCGCACAACACGGCACCGAGGAGCAGAAGAAGGCCTGGGTTCCCGATCTGGCGACCGGAAAGCAGCTGTTTTCCTTTGCCATTACCGAGCCGGACGCGGGCTCAAATACGCATAATATCAAGACCACGGCCGTCAAGAACGGCAATAAATGGGTCATCAACGGCCAGAAATACTGGACGACGGGCCTTGATCTTGCTGACAAGGTCCTGATCGTCGCGCGCACCGGCACCGATGAGAAGACTGGCCGCGGGCTCCTCTCCCTCTTCCTTGCCGACGCGGATTCGCCCGGCATCAACAAGACGGTCATTCCGTCCTTCATGCATATCCCCGAGCAGTCCTTTCAGGTCTTCTTCGACAATCTCGAAGTGCCGGAAGACCGGCTGATCGGCGGCCTGCACAAGGGCCTGCATACGGTGTTCACCGGGCTGAACCCCGAACGCATTGTCGCGGCCACCAATATCATGGGCATTGCGCGCTATGCGCTGGACAAGGCGGCCAATTATGCCCGCGACCGGTCGGTGTGGGGCAAGCCCATCGGGACCCACCAGGGGGTCGCGCACCCGCTGGCCAAGGCCAAGATCGAGCTCGAGCTCGCCGCGCTCATGGCGCGCAAAGCCGCGCTCATGCATGACCATGGGCTGCCTGCCGGCGACTTTTCCAACATGGCCAAATTTGCGGCCGGCGAGGCCGCGCTGCACTGCATGGACGCCGCCATCGGCACACACGGGGGCAATGCTGTCGCCATGGAGTACAAGCTGATGCCCTATTGGCCCATGGTGCGCATGACCAAGAATGGCCCGGTCTCACCCGAGATGATCCTCAACTACGTCGCGCAGACCATGCTTGGCCTGCCGCGTTCCTACTAACAATAATAAGAGGGGGGAACGAAATGGGGGGAGTCATGTGGAGGCATGATGGTCAGAGGACGCTGCTGGATCTTCTGGCAGACGCTCTGGAGAAATCGCCGAACAAGGTCTTTGTGGATTTTGCCGGCGACAAATTCACCTACGCCACCGTTGAACGGGATTCCAACCGGCTCGCGCATGGCTTGCGCGGGCTGGGGGTGAACAAAGGCGACCGGGTTATCGGCATACTCGATAACACCATCAACTTTGTGCTGACCTGGTTTGCCGTCAACAAGCTCGGCGCCATCTTTGTGCCGATGAATACGCAACTGAAGGGGGAGTTTCTGCGCCACCAGATCCATGATGCGTCAGCGTCGGTGATCATCGCCGAAAACCACTATTGCGACCATATCTTTGCGATTGAACATGCATTGTCGGATGTGCATTCGCTGGTGACGCCCAAGCGGCAGGAGCCAGGCATGAGCTTGCTGCACCTGCATACCATCGACGCGCTCATGCTGGATGATTCAGCGCCGCTCGGCGTCGAAGTCTCGCCAAGGGATGCGTCCGTGATCATCTACACCTCTGGAACGACAGGCCCCTCCAAGGGGTGCGTTCTGCCGCATAACTCGGTGTACAATGGCGGCAAGGCCAATGCCTGGATGGCGCTGCAGGGGCCGGACGACATTCTCTGGACCCCTGCCCCGCTGTTCCATATCGCTGCCGGTGTGGCGGGCCTGATTGGCACGCTCGGCATCGCCGGCACGATGTCGATCTACCCCCGGTTCACGCCGAATGGCTTTTGGGAGGAAATCGAACGCAGCCAAGCCACCCATATCCTGATGCTGAGCGTCATGCTGACAATCATTCCGCAGATGCCCGAGACCGAGGCTGAGAAACGGTGCCGCGGGCAGGTCAAGGTGCTGTTCGGGACACCGCTGCCGGAGACGCTGGTGGAAACCTGGCGGCGCCGCTACGGGATCAAGCTGGTGGCTTCGCCGGCCTATGGTTCATCGGAGTGTTTTCCCATCACCTGCTTTCCGGTGGACCAGCCCGGTCCGGACGGATCGTCTGGCAAGTGCGCGCCCGATGTCGATGTGCGCATCTTCGACGACAATGGCGACGAATGTCCTGTTGGCGTCATCGGCGAGGTGTGGGTGCGGCCGCTCAAGCCGGACGTCATGTTCAAGGGCTACTGGTCCCGCGCCGAGGCGACGCTGGAAGCCTTTGACGAGATGTGGTTCCACACCGGCGACATCGGCAAGTTCGACGAAGATGGCCGCTTCTATTTCATCGATCGCAAGAAGGACTGCCTGCGTTACGGCGGCGAGAACATCTCCAGTTTCGAGCTCGAGAATGCCTTCATGGGTCATGAAGACGTCGCAGAGGTGGTTGTCCACGCCGTGAAATCGGATGCGGCGGAAGACGAGATCAAGGCAACGATCGTGCTCAAGCCGGGCGCCAAGGTCACCGAAGAGGCGATCTGCCGCTGGTCAATCGACCGGGTGCCCAGCTTTGCCGTCCCGCGCTACATCGAGTTTCGCGAGTTCATCGAACGCACCGGCAGCGGCCGCGCCCAGAAGTTCAAGCTCAGGGAGCAGGGCGTGACGCCAAACACGTGGGATCGCAAGCTCTCCGACATCCAGATCAAAAGGATCAGGCCCAATGTCAAACAACTCGGCAATTGAAGAGCGCCTGAAGAGCCAAATCGCGCCCTTCGTGGCACGGGCCGAACTGCCGGTTGATCGCGGCGCCATTCGGCGCTGGTGTTCGGCGATCGGCCTGGACTACCAGCCTTACCTCGACCCGCAAAGGGTCGAGGCACCGATGGCAATGCTGCATTTCTGGACCGTTTGGGAGACGACCCGCAGCCCGATGTCGGTGAACCAGCGCCTGCGGTCCGAACTGACGGCGGCGGGGTATCCGGCCATCGTCGCCACCAATTACGAGCTCGAGCAGTTTCGGGCTGCCCGGATCGGCGACATGCTTACCACCCGCATCCGGCTGGAGGACATTTCGGAGGAGAAGCAGACGCCGCTCGGCGTCGGCTACTTCGCCACCGAACTGCATGAGTTCGTGAACGCGGACGGCGGCCTGCTCGGACAACTGCGCATCCGCTGCCTGTTCTTCCGGCCCGGCGCGCCGCCGTCCCCCCGGCCCAAGAGCACAGGGGCTACGCCCCCCACAATGGCGACCGCGCGCCCGGTGGACACGCTTGCGCCGCTCGACATTGCGGTCAACGCAACAACGGTGATCGCGGGCGCCCTGGCGTTCAACGATTTCGAACTGGTCCATCATGATCGGGATCTCGCCCGGTCGCAGGGCTTGCCAGATATCATCATGAACAGCGCGACCAGCCTTGGGCTGGTCTATCGCTACCTGACCGAGACCGCAGCGCCCGACCAGCAGTTGACCCGCATCGCCATGAAACTGGGCACGCCCTGCGTGCCTGGCGACAGGCTCTCGTTCTCCGGACACCAGGGCGCGGACCGGGCGCTCGACATTCGGGCGATGACCGGCCGCGGGGAGCATCTCAGGGCGACCGCAAGTTTTGCCAGCGCTGCAGCATCGGGCGAGAGGGCCCCGTCGGCGTCCAAGCCGGAGGCGTGATGGCGCATGCAGGGTCAGACCCTTCGGTCACGCTGGTCACCCGGCTGGGAGAACTCGATGTCTATCGGGTCGAGCATCCACCTGCGCGCTGGGGCATGGTGGCCAATGCCTATATCCTGAGGCATGGGGCAGCCTGGGCGGTGATCGACTGCGGCTGGCCCGGCCCCGCCGGCGCGCAGGTGTGGGACGATTGCGTGACGGGCCTGGGCCTGGGCTGGTCTGCCCTGAGGTCAGTGTGGATCACCCACGCCCATCCCGATCACCTGGGGCAGGCCCGGCATCTTTTCGAGCGGTCTGGCTGCGTTCCGGCCATGCACCCCGAAGCGCTGTCGGAGTTCCAGTTTGCGCGAGGCCTGGTATCGGCGGGCGGCGAGAGCGCATTCGCCGCCCAGTTCAGGCGCATGGGCTTAGCATTTGCCGAGGGCGCGACCTTTCCCAATCCCTTTGGCAGTCATAGCCGGATCGCCGTGCCGCCGGACTTTCGTCCGCTCGTTGCAGGCGAACCGCTCTGCTTTGCCGGCGAGACATTCCAGGCGATCCTCACCCCGGGTCATTGCCACGGCCACATCTGCATCTGGCATGCAGGGACAAGGACGCTTTTTGCTGGCGACACCGTCATTTCCAACGGCTTTCCGCCCATTGTCGTCATGCCGGGCACCTCCGACAATCCGATGGGCGACTATCTGGCAACGCTCGGGCGGTTGCGCGCGCTCGAGGCCAAGCTCTGCCTCAGCGGACACGGCGCGCCTTTGCCGACGCCGAACGCGCGCCTGGACGAGACCGTCGCTTACCACAGCGCACAGATGGACAGGATCGCCGGGATCCTGTCGGCGGGGCCGCTGACCGCGACAGCGATCGCCGCAGCCCTGCGGCATCGCAATATTCCTCTCACCGCTCTGTCCAACCTCGGAAAAGTCCAGGTTCACTCCGAGATATTGGCCTATCTGCACTATCTGGTTGCAGAGGGGAAAATCGTCGCCGATCAGAGCGATGCATCCGGCGCCCTTCAGTATTGCCGATGCTGATGAGATGGCCTATCCAAAAGTCAGCCCAGAACGCGATGAGTAGAGTTCTTGTCCTCAGACAGCCCACTTTATGACGCTGCCCCAACGACCTCGATCCGCGAGGCGCAAAAAGAGCTGACGCGCCAGCGGATCATTGATGCAGCGTTTGTGCTATTCCAGCAGCTGGGGTTTCGCAGCACGACCATCGACAAGATCGTCAAGCGGGCCCATGTGAACCGGACGACCTTCTACCTGCACTTCAAGGACAAGATCGACGTGGCCATCGCCATCGGGCGGCGGCAAGCGCCCGGCTTTGTTGCCGAATTCGATCGCCTGATCTCGCTCAAGCCGGCGTCGCGGGCCGCGGTGCAGCAATGGGTCAAGGAGTTCCTCACCCTGAGCGGAAAAGAGGACCTCAAGCTCGTCAATTATGTGCTCAGCGAAGCGACATTGGCGGAGCCGACATTCGCGGTGGAGTATAGCACCTTCCTGAAAAGGCTGGGAAAGCGCCTGATCCGCCAGTCTGTCGGAAGCCTATCGGTCGAGGCCAAGGACCACCGAGCCGCTGAGTTCATTTCAGCCGCCATCCTGATGAACAAATACACCACCCATACAAGCCTGCAGGATGTCGCGTTCTTCGGGCCGGGGTTCGAGGACGTCATCGCCGGGATGCTACTGAGGGCCCTCTTCACCCCGGAAGCTTGAGGGTCCAGACCTGGTCTCGCATGGGGCCAACAAGACGCCCTGCACTCGCGGCACATCTTCAGGCAAAGGCCAGTCTTCTCCCCAGCTAATCGTCGCTCCGAGCCTGGCGGGGGTGTCCGTATTGGAGAACCTGCGCTGGCCTGTTGAACGTCCAGAATGGGGCGCCTTTCGGCCTAGTTGTCGTCGCCAAGATGATTCCTGATGGCGGACTATCGACTCTGTCTAGACGTTTCCCGGATCAGCTAACGCGTCGGGCTGTGGCCACCTCTTCGGTAGCCTCAGAGGTCGTCACATGCCTCTGATCGCAACCCAGCCATGGCCTTGAGGCCAAAGCCATAGACATTGGTCTGGTCCAACATGCCACCGCAAGCGCGATAGAACGCGTTTGCCTCAGCATTGCCGTTGAAGGTCTTGACCGTCAGGAAGCGGTAGCCGCGGCCTTGCGCAACGTGCGCCATGGTCCGCATGAGCGCACGCCCTATGCCTTTGCGACGGACATCAGGACGCACGTAGAGGTCCACGATTTCCAGCAGGCTCTTTCCGTACTGCATGGTGTACCCAACGGTCCAAAGCGCGTAGCCGGCAGGCATTTGATCAACATGCGCGATCGATCCAAAGAGGAGAGGGTGCGAGGAGAACATCACCTCGGCAAGATCGCTTGCACTCACGTCCGGGACAGGATCGCCCTCGTGCAGGCTGAGTTCACCGGCCATGACCACAATATCATCGAGATCGGCGGGGGTAATGCTGGCTATGGAAGACGTCATGGAATCCCGCCAAAAAACTGCGTCGTACCAGGAACGGTCCGCGGGCTTTAGCCACTAATCAATGCGAGCGAATGACGTCGCGGATCGGCGCGTCAGTACGAAAGCGGTGCTCCGGGCAACCCTCGTACTGCCCCGTGCTCGCAACGACAGCCTGTCATGCTTATTTTCAAAGGAATATGGTGGGCCCACCAGGACTCGAACCTGGAACCAGACCGTTATGAGCGGGCAGAGTTCTGCCGAAAGCCCAGCAAAACTGGGATTTTCTGTTCTTCTAGAAAAGCACCGTTCACAAATGTTCTGGGTGTTTTAGTGGAGATAAGGTGGAGATACCCCTTCCACTATTAATTGCCGCAAGGCGGCTTCGACAAGCTTTGGAAATGCGTTAATTCGAGCTTGTCAGCCTAATAGCGAATCTAGTTATCCACCCGAATGGTCACAAATCACTTCACTTGCTCACCCTTACTCGAACCAGAGAAACTTGCAAAAGATTGGGTCGAGTGGGTTTCCCAATGGGATTGGGACCTGTTTGTAACGCTAACGTTCAATCAGGCACCAGCAAGCTCCCCTAGAAGGCTAGATGCCCAGATTATCAACTCGAAAGCCAAGCTGAAGGCCTGGGACGCTCGGCTTCAAAGTACCTTGATTGGCAGAGACTGGGCGAAGAGCCACGACTATCGGATGTACTGTTGCTACATCTTGGAGAAGCCCAGGGTGAACCTTCATTGGCATGGACTGGTGAAGTTCTTCAATGCCCATGGCGTGGAGCACCAAAGGCAAGTGGACACTTTCATGAAGCGCGCTGATCCAGTCTGGAGACGTCTGGTTCCGTCTGGAAACGTCGATATTAAGTCCGTGTTCGACGAAACAGGTGCGGCACGCTATGCTAGCAAGTCCCTGACAGATGTGCTAAATTATGATCATTGGGTGCCGCCGGACAGTTTTTGGCGGCCCTGATCTCAGGAACCGCGACGTCGTGTCTGAACCGACATGATGCTATTGCCCGCGAAGCGGGGATAGCTAGTAGCCTGCGCCAGAGCGAACCGCCAGAATGCAGTGGGCCCATCCCGCTGTAGTTGTTCCCTATGAAAATTGCACACACAAGAAGGGACGCCTCAGGCGTCCGCAAGGGCGAAGCCCGCGCAGCCCTTAGGGTAGCGCAAACCTACGTATGATCAATCAGACCCTATATCTCGTCGCTATATGACACTCATCAGCAACATAGATGAGTGCATCAGATTGGCTAAGCGACCATTCGAAGATACTGCGTTAGTGAAATTCCTCCAGAAACGCATCCTTGAGCTCCAAAAAGACAAGTCACAGGCTGAAATCGCAATAGAAGCCGGCTTCATCAATCCTTCAATGCTGGCGCTGGTAAAGAACGGCTCGGCAAGACTGCCACTCGATCGCGTTCCGGCTCTGGCCGCAGCGCTCAGCGTGGATCCGCGCAGACTACTGCTAATGGCGTTGCAACAGTCTGCTGAAGATGCTGCGATGAGGGCCTTTGAAGCCGTCATCGGAACGGTTGTAACTCGGAACGAACTTGCCTGGCTAGAGGAGATCAGGGCTGCTTCATCAAACTCAGATCCGGCAGTGACCACCAGGTCGCGCTCAGCCCTCAGAGCTATCTTCGGTCGCTAGTTTTACCGCTGCTGGAGTTGCAGTGTAAACTTCACCGCAAACGCTCTTGCGTTGGAGCTTACACCCCCCGGACAAAACGGGCTACAATGACACGCGATAGATGCGCACACCGGCGAGCACCGCATCGAATTTTGCGGTGATGGCTCCAAGCTTTTACCTTTGCGCTCATTTTCTGACCCAATTTTCGCTTTTTTCGGAATTGGTCGGCACGTTGCGTAGAGGCAAAGGCATGCTTCGGCTCGACCGGAAACCTCTTTAGGAGCTCACTGGCGTGTGCGGGCTAACTCAGCGCACATTCTCTCAAAAAGTATACAAACTCTTGCCAGCAAGCGCCCCTGTCGACCCCAGACATATACAAGCCTGGCGTGACTCGAATACTTGTCAGCAGACTGCCGTTGGAGACCCCGGCTGGACGAACCGCGAAGAGAATGACGGCTCACGTTGAGCCGGATTTGGCCGAGTTCATCTCGTGCCAGTGCATTGGAGGTGTGAAAGCAGAGATAGTGCCGGAGAGGGTCATATGGACGGAACAGGCGCGTCGTTCAAACCTTCCACACGGCGCCAGGGCTACTCGTAACCGGCACTTTCACCGGGGCTTTGCTGGTTCTGCTACCGGCGACGCCATGCCCAAGCTCCAACTCTGCTGGCAAAGCCCTCGAAACAATCCTACTCAACTGTCCGGAAGCCATGCCGTAGTTCGGTCTCTCGTCCTCGCATTCCAACCGGGCCGAAACTTAATATGCCGGAACAAATTTGGTGCCTTGGTCGCGCAAATGCGACCCTGTGAAAACGCTCGAGTTTCGTACTTGCCGGAGAGAGCGATGAGGACGGGATGCAAATTCCGTTTTTCCTAATAAGATATATCTTCAAGATTATATATATTAGGAAACGAGGACGGGATTTCGCTCACTCCGGTTCAACCTCAAGCGCGAGCTTCATATAAAATTACAACACATGTTGTGATTATGTATAAGGAGCTCCGGTTCGATCGCGATTTCCCAAGGTTTGACTCGGCTAGGTATGGCTACGTCCCGCCGACGCGGCATCCAGGCGGACAGGTCGGTCTGCGGGCGACCGCCGATACAACTCGAAGTCCTAGAAGGGCCTGTCATTGGAAGGCATTGCCGCCCCCTCCCCGGCTCAAATTGGCAACCTATCCTCCGGGTCACTTCTGAAAGTCGCTTCAACGGGCAAAGTCCAATCGACGATTTTGCTAGAGCCGAGCGGTTGACGACTGCGTTCAATTCAAGGTGACGATCAAATGCCTATAACAATGCGCGGGGCGCTCCAGGGCTGAGTTTGCTAACTATTTCCTCAAGTCTGCACTTGTCCCAAGAACCACCCTCCAGCAGGTGCCTTGAACGACGTCGGCGGCGACAGTGCGAGGGGATTGCGTGCTCTTATAGGCGTGCTATCTGCGCCATCGCCGTAGCGGAGTTGGGATTCTGACGCCGCGCGTCTATGTGCGTCAGCCGCGAGAAAGACCTATGCACTATGTCGCCTACTACTTCATGTACGTGAGGCGAAGGCCGCAATCAAAAGAAGAAATTAATGAAACACTGAAACATCAGTATCTTCTATTTCTGACTTTCAACAAATTACACAAAATTGCACCAATCAAGTCTTTTTACTCCATACTAACAAACCGCGATAGGCATTTCGCCGAGACGGAGGAATTCAGGAACGCCGTCGCTTTTTCACTGGCGAATGAAGTCGCGTTAGTTGTAGCTGATCTTCAGACACTACTTGAAAGGACGCACCCGGACAGAATTGATGATGCGATACACAAGTTGTTCAGCTCCGGTGTGACGATCAAGAACGCAGCGACCGGCGGGGAAGTGGGATATGAGATCCGCTCCATATTCGCGGCAAATGCCACGGCTCGAGGCAAGCAAATCCGCAATTCGATCAGAAAGGGCCTACTAAACGCAGAAACCCAAACGCCACCTCTTCGCAATCAGCGTAAGGCCGCGGCAGGGGCTCGTCGCGCCGCCGACAAGCGTGCCGAGAGGCTAAGAGAGACTGTCGCAGACATCAAGGCCTCACTTGGCCTTAAGGATCCAGTCTCGCCAACGCGCCTTGCAAGCGAACTCAACAGCCGAAACATACCCACTCCGCAGGGAAAAATATGGACTGCTGCTGGGGCCAAAAACCTCCTCATCCGCCTCGGCGGAGAGTCATTGTCCCCCTGAATGGCCGGAGGTCGATGGAGCCAACACTCCGCACCGCGAGCGTGCAATTGCGCTGGCCGCAAAGATATCCTGGCCCAGAATTGGCGTGGGGCCCTCGCCCAAGGGTGGTGACCATGCGGCATAAACATCCGCATTATCCGGACCTGCATCATCGCCATGGGCATAGTCACGGATAAGCAACGGCAATCAGCGGCAACAACGCATGCCTGTGGGAGTTTGCAGCCTGACCTCAACGGAGGAGCTCGGATCGACTGCTGCAACGCCATCACATCGAGGCCGTCCGGGTTGAACGTCCCTATTTGGCGGATGTGATCATGAGGTCGGCGAAATATCCCACCGTGCCTGCCTCGATCCAAAGCCCGATACCTCCGCGTTGCGCTGGTCCAAGTTTCAAATCGGTCACTACGAAAACAGGCTGCTTGGATCCGTTGACGAAGAGCCGAACAGCCGAGCCAGCTATTTCCAGCCGCAGTTTGATCCAATCATCCATTGGAATATCGACGTAGGTCTCATACTTGCCAGGCTCTTCGGTTCGAAGCCGGGGGAATGTGTACTCTGGATAGGCGACATACTGCACGGATCGGTTTCGGCGCAACTGATCGTCAACGCGGCTATTTGTCGGACGAAGATAAATACTCTCGAAGCGCTGCTGCTCGTCGATGCGGAAGGCTATCCCTATGAAGCCTCTCGCATATGGAGGGGCATCGTCCGCCAGCACGCTGGCTACCGAAAGCTCGATAACACCGTCGGAGAAATCGACGTCACGCGACCAGGCCATGAAGTCTCGGTCGATTAACGTCTCGCGGGACGGGTCTTGGTTTGCTGAAACGGGTAGTGTTAGCTCAATGGCATCACGACCTTTGTAGGTCGCCTGACGAAGCGCCACGGTGTTCAGAATGAAGTTGTCCAACATGTCTGCGCCCTCCAGTGTTCCTGTTATGCGCTAGGCCATGTGCCTACGGTGCGCAACAACAACGTCTGCACGGTTAGCGCTCTGGCGATAGGGTAAGCAACCAGCCCTACGTGTCGCCTCATGATAATTCACATACGGAAACTGGTCCGCGCTCCGCCCGCAGCCTAAACGCGGATTGCGGCTCCCTTCGGTGACACCTTGAGCCAGAGTATCGCTGCAGCCGCCGTGGCAAGCCATGGCAGAAGCCACATGTTCAGGGCCTGCCAGCCAATGGTGTTCTGCAGAACGCCGGCGCTGAGCGACGATGCCAGACCCACCAGGAAGATGGTGAGGTCATTGGCAGCCTGCGCCTTGCCTTTCTCGGCAGTCGTGTAGGTCCGGGTCAGCAGGTTGGTGCCGCCGATATAGAGGAAGTTCCAGCCGACACCCAGGAGGATCAGGGCCGCCGTGAAGGAATAAAAGCCGGTGCCGGACAGGCTGAAGAGCACATGGCCGGTCAGCAGCAAGATACCGGCCAGCATGACCTGCAGAACGCCGAAACGGGCGATGAGGGAACCGGTGAAGAATGAGGGGAGAAACATGCCCAGCACATGCAGCTGGATCACGGTCGAGGTGGCCACCAAGTCGTGCTGGTGGTGCACCATGGCTAATGGTGTTGCCGTCATGGCAAGGATCATGATGCCATAGCCGGTGACGGCGCCGAAGAGCGCGACGAGATAGGTCGGCTGCAGCACGATTTCACGGAGGGACCGTACTGCGGCCCGCTCATCGGCGGTGTCTACGCTCTGCGGGACGTTCACGCCAAGCAGCACGCCAATGGCTAGAGCCGAAGCACCCGACAGGAACAGGAAGGACGCCGTGTACATGGGCTGCATGAGATCGCCGCCCCACCGCGCCAGGAGCGGCCCGACGAGTGCGGCCACCACCCCACCGGCAAGCACCAGGGAGATGGCACGCGGCCTGAAGCGGTCATCAGCGACTTCTCCGGCTGCGAACCGATAGAATTGGGCGAAGCCCTGGTAGCACCCCGCCAAGAAGGTGCCCACGCAGAGCAGGGTGATAGACGAGGTCATCATCCCGCCTGCAGCCACCAGGCCGCCCAAGGTACCCAAGCTGGCTCCAGTGACGAAGCCGATCTTGCGACCAACGCGTGTCATCCACATCGAAGCGGGAACCGTCGATACCGCTGTACCTAGAAACATGGCCGCGATCGGTGCGGTCGCCCATTCCGGCGATGGGGCCAGTAGGGCTCCGGCCAGGCCGCCAATGGTCATCACCAAGACTGAAACGATCTGGAACAGCGCCTGCGCCGTCGCCAGCAGGAAGACTTGTCGGTGCATGGGCTGCATGGTTACTTCTTCTCTGTTCGGAGTGGTTATGACGCTACGGCATTGCCGGCTGCCGCCCATTCAGGCATTCCGTCTTCAAGGCGCCGGGCCCTGAAGCCTTGTAGGCGAAGGCGCGACACCGCTTCAAAGGACATGACGCAATAGGCTCCACGGCAATAGGCGACAATGTCCCTTGAGGGGTCGAGTGTGGACAGGCGGGCGTCGAGCTCGGCAAGCGGTACGTTCACCGCGCCGGGCACATGGCCGAGAGCGAATTCGTCGGCGGGGCGGACGTCGAGCACGGTGACCATTCCGTCGCGCAGGCGGCCAGACAGCTCCTCGCGGGTGATCGGCTCAAGGCTATCACGCTGCTCGAAGTAGCCTCGGACGATTTTGTTCACTTCGGCCAGGTTATTCTCTGCCACCCGCTGGATTGCCTGAATGGCCATGAGGACACTGGCGTCGGCCAGCCTATAGACGACGTACTTGCCCTGGCGCTCCGCTGCGACCAGCCCGGCGCGGCGCATGGTCTGCAAATGCTGCGAGACATTGGCGATGGGCGAGCCGAGCTTTTCTGCCAGCAGATCGACGCTGCGCGGCCCCTGGCCCAGTTGCTCGATCAGCTCAAGCCGTTGCGGGTGGCCCAGCGTCTTGGCGACCAGGGCGAACTGCTCGAACAGGGCCAGCTTGGGTGAAGGACTTGACATCGGAACATCGCTCGATCATTCAATGGAATTATTGAATATAACAAATTGGGCCGGCTCGCAAGGGTTGGTCTTATCGGAGTTCCATCATGATCCTGCGTCAGTTCCTGCATTTCGACCCCGTAGGTGCGTCCTACCTCCTGGGCTGTGGCGGCAAGGCATCTGCGGCTGTAGTCGATCCCATTGGGCCTGTTGAACCCTATCTCGAAGCTGCTGCCGCCACCGGGATGAAGATACTCTATGTGATCGACACGCATATCCATGCGGACCATATCTCGTCGGGGCGTGCCCTGGCAGCAGCGAGCGGCGCCAAGTACACCCTGTTTGCGGGCGCCAAGGCGAATTTCGAGTTTCATGACGTGAGTGACGGCAGCATTCTTGAGCTGGGCAATGTCCTGCTCTCCGTTATGCATACGCCAGGCCATACACCTGAACACATCTCGCTCCTGGTCACCGATCGGAGCCGGGCCGAGGAGCCGTGGTTCGTGCTGACCGGCCATACGTTGATGGTGGGCGACATGGGGCGAACCGAACTTGCCAGCAGCGCCGAGGATGGTGCCAGGGCGCTGTTTGCCAGCGTTGAACGTCTCAAGGCACTGCCTGACCATATCGAAGTGCTGCCTGGCGCCTTTTCCGGCTCTGTGTGTGGCCGCAGCCTCAGCGGCAAGCCCTCCTCGACAATCGGGTTCGAGAAGCGCTTCAACAAGGCATTCCGCATTGCCGACGTGGACGAGTTCGTGGCGAAAATGGTCGCTGACATCCCGCCACCACCGCCGGAAGCAGCTGGCAATCGTGCCCGCAATGCCGGGCTGGAAATCGTCGCATGAGCGATGGTGCCGCGTTTTCAGGTGACAATGTGGGCACGCTCACGCGGGGCATTCGGGAGAACCTGACGCAGTTCGTCCATCAGCTGCTCCAGGTCATGCTGGTGGGCTTTGCCCTGGGCATGATGCGGACCGTCGTACCGGCCCTGGCCGAAGCCGAGTTCGGCGTGGCCCGTGGCTCCTTCATCCTCCTGACGGCCTTTATTGTCGCTTTCGGCATGGTCAAGGGTGTGCTGAATTTCGTTGCCGGTCGGCTGTCCGAGCGAATTGGACGGAAACGCGTGATGCTGCTCGGCTGGATCGCGGCCCTGCCTGTCCCGTTCATGATCTATTTCGCCCCCGACTGGAACTGGATCGTCGCGGAAACCGTGCTGCTGGGGATCAATCAGGGCCTAGCCTGGTCGATGACCCAGACCTCCAAGCTAGACATCACCCGGGCTGACCAGCGAGGGCTGACCATCGGCCTCAATGAATTTGCCGGTTATGTCGGCGTGGCGGTGGCGGGCATTGTCACAGGCTACGTTGCAACGGGACTTGGCGCCAGGCTGGGGCTGCTGATCTTTGGGCTCGCCGTCGTGATCACTGCGCTGGTGCTGACCCTGGTCTGGGTTCGCGATACACTGCCATGGGCCAAGGCAGAGGCGGCCACCCATGCCACTGCCAAAACCAGCGCCTATCGTCCGCGCTATCCCCGCAACATCTCCGACAGCCCCACGACCTGGGAGGTGTTCACGCTGATGTCCTGGCGCGACCGGCGCATGGCCGCGATCAGCCAAGCGGGGCTGGTCGAGAAGTTTGTCGATGCGTTGGTCTGGGTCATCTTTCCCGTGTTCCTGTTCCAGAAGGGCATGGACCTCGCCTCCATCGGCTGGATTGTTGGCGCATATGGCTTCACTTGGGGCGGTTCACAGCTCTTCACCGGGCGACTTTCCGATCACGTCGGCCGGCATTGGCCCAATGTGCTTGGCATGTGGATTTCGGGTTTCGGCGTCGCCATGGTGGTGATGGGCACTGGCGTTTGGTGGTGGGCCGCGTCGGCCGCCATTTCCGGTTTCGGCATGGCGCTGCTCTATCCCAATCTGTCGGCAGCCGTGGCCGACATCGCCCCGCCCAGCTGGCGCGGCTCAGCCATTGGTATCTATCGGTTCTGGCGTGACCTTGGATATGGCATTGGTGCGCTCGGGCTTGGCCTGGTTGCCCATTTCAGCGGCGCTCTCGAGGCTACCTTCTGGTTCGTGGCGCTTTCGATGATGGTGTCAGGCTTGGTTTTGTGGGTATTTGGCGAAGAGACCCATCCACGGCTGAACCCGGAAGATCAGGCTTAACACGGGTGCTCATACCGTGGCCCGTGGGGACCTCACCGGATGGCGCTTTCAGGCATTGAGAATGCCACGCACTAGGACCGTAATGGGATCGGCATCCGACAGTCGGCAACGCGCCCCATTCCGGCCGCTCGGGTAGCTTTGGCGATTTCCCGAAAGCTGCCGTCCCTCAAAGGTGCGGCAGACGGCTCAAATGGGGTGGGTTGCGGAATGACAGGTATCAAGCAGGCGTGTCAGCTAAACGCCAGAAGGTGACATTCCCTGTAGTCTGTTCTTGACGATCAGCGGCCGCTCAAAGTCGTCGTTGTCTACAACGATGTCGGCCAGTTGCTCGGGCTGCACCTCTTGGAGATAGATTCGCTGTCCTGGGATGTACTTCGTTCGGTACCTTTGCACGACTGCATCTGCCGAACCGAAAATGTGACAGTCTCTGATCTGCACCCTCTGGAGGGTCGTCTCAAAATCGGCACGCACATAGACCTTGAGGTCGAGCAACGGCAAGACAGGGCAGTCGAACAGGAACACCCCCTCGACGACCACCATCGTATCCGCTGATATCACGGCGCGGCGATCGACCGGCGCATCGGCGTCTATACTCCACACAGCCGTGGCAATGCTGACGGGGAACTCCCTCGCCTGGGCTATTGGAGAAAGCGCTTTATCGGCCAAGGCAGCGAGGTTTATCGCGTCGTAGCGAAAGCCTTCCGGCGATAGTGCGCCCCGTCGCGCTCGGATGCTCCTTGGATAGTGAAAGTCATCCACGCTGATGAGGCAAACCGGGAACTCTCTAGCTGCCAGGTCGGCTGCGAGAGCCCGGGCCAGGGTTGTTTTGCCACTTCCATCTACACCGTTGATGCCCAGCACCATAGGTCGGCCCGGAAGCCTTGTGGTGAGCATCGCGCTGGCCAGATGACTGACAACGTTCATGGTCTTCAATATGAAGCCGCTCCTTGCGCATATCAATGACAAAGGTGCCAAGTCAGGAAAGGCCGCTTTGGGCGGAAGCGGCCGCTACCGGTGTGAAGCGCCAACGACCGCAATGGGGTCGGCAGCCGACGGGCTGGGACTCGCCCCATATCGGCCGTGTACTAGCCTAAGACAAATTCCCAAAAGCTGCCGTCCAGCGTGGCCACTTACGCGTCGACCTGAGCGCGCCAAGCAAGGTCGAGCCCGAGCTTGGATTTCGCGTGCGCAACAGACTCTGGCGGCGCTGACCCGTGTAAGCAGGCGGACTCTTTCCGAGCCCGCCTGTCTTGCAATTGCCGTCGCAGCCAGTCGGCAATCGCGCGACCGATTGCCTCGGGAGGCTGCTGGAAGTTCTGTTCCTGCCTGAAGAAGCTGGCTCTATAGTGCCTAGGTTAGGTTGGGGGCTGCTCATAGGCCAGCAACTGCATGTCGCAACCCTGGTCACGCACGGGCACCAAGGCCTGGTAGTCAACGGACGCAAGCCAAGTCTCCACTGACTGCATGTCGGGGAACTCGATCACAGCTGTGCCATGGGAGTCGGCCGAGCCCACCAGCGCTCTAGCAAACGTGCCTCTCAAAGCAATCCGACCGCCGTGGGACATGATGGTGGATGCTGCTGCTTGGGCATACTGCTGATACTTCACGGGGTCCTTCACCACCGTTCGTGAGACTAGAAATACGGTCATATGAGGCTCTCTCTGTTGACGTCGCCCGTTTTGGACACCATTGTATAAAACGAGACTGGGCGTTTTGTCCATCTCTGTACAAAAAGATTGGAAGAGATGGTGGCGCGACCTTCCGGCTTCGACCGTGCAACGGCCGTCCAGACTGCGATGCAGGAGATTTGGCGAAACGGCTATGAGAAGAACTCGGTGCTTGCCGTGTCCGAAAAGCTAAGCATCACCCGTTCCAGTTTCTACAATGCATTCGGATCGCGGGAGGCGTTGTTCCGAGAGGTGCTGGACGCGTACTTCTCTCAATCGCCAGACCGTCCCCTTCATGACGAAGTCGCGAGCGGCCAGGTGCTGCAATTGTTGACCGAGACATGCCGCGCCGTATGTGCGGTAAGGGCGGATGATCCTGAGGGACGGGGATGCCTGGCGGTGAACTGTGTCAGCGAACTGGCCGGAACTCATGCCGAACTGGGCCCCCTACTTCAGGAAGCCATCCTTCGGAGCGCCCATCGGCTAGAGGTACTGCTCACTCTTGCAGTGGAGGGTGGAGAGTTGCCCGAGACCTTCGATGTCCATGGAACAGCGCTGGCGCTGCAGAACCTGCTGATCGGAATTAACGTCTTTTCCAAGGTGGTCCGACGCTATGACGAGCTTTGGCTCACAGCGAGCACAACACTCCGCGGACTTGGAATTTTCCAGGAGGACCGCAATGCCTCGGCTTGAGAAGGTCATCTGCTTGCTGCCGAAGAGGATGTCGGTGTCCTAGCGACGACGAACAATGCCCGTCCTTCGTGCCTGCCACCAAGTGGTAGCGACCTGAAAACCAATCCTGCCGAGGCCGCATGAGCCCGTCCGTGCTAAAGTGATTGACCGGAGGGCCGAGCCAAACCGGGCCCAGGGTGCACGAGTGTGGTGAGTTGCTCTGATCGGGTCCGACAGTCGTCCGATGTCTTTGTGGGGTGCTGGATCCAGCGCTCAATCAGCCCGATATGTGCCACCCCAACGCCGAGGGTGTCGCGGCGATCGTATCCTTAGTCATGCCGGTGGTGGAGGAGCTGGTTCAACGGCTTGATTCCGGATGCTTCACCGAAAGACCTTCTGTACCAGTCCGACCCAGGTTTTCGGCAGGCGTCCGAAAAGCTTGGGCTTGAAATAGGCGCCGGCGGCGCGCTTGGAAATCTCGGCCAGGGTTGGATAGGGGGCGATCATGGACGCCACGGCCGAGAGCTTCACTTTGCCCGATATCACCAGGCCCCACAGGCTGATCATCTCCCCGGCATGGGGCGCCACGATCGTGGCGCCGAGCACCTTGCCCCTGCCCGTCAGGATCAGCTTGACGAAGCCCTCCGTGCGGCGTTCGGCCTGTGCCCGGTCGTTGTCATCCATGTGCTCGATGATCACCGTCACATCGCCATGTGTCTTGCGCGCCTCGGCCTCGGTCAGCCCGACATGGGCCACTTCGGGATCGAGATAGGTCACCCAGGGCAAGGCGGCATAGTCCACCTTGGCCGGCAGGCCGAACATGGCGTTGCGAATGAAAATGCCGGCATGGTAGCCGGCGATATGGGTGAATTGTGGTCCGCCAGCCACATCGCCGAGTGCGAAGATGCGGGGGTTTGACGTCCGCAGCCGGCCGTCCACCACAATTCCCTTGGCTCCGCTCTCGACGCCAGCCAGTTCCAGCCCCATGTCCTCGACATTGGCCTTGCGGCCGGCTGCGACCAGCACATGGCTTGCCGTGATGTCGTGTCGGTCGGTGGGCGTTTCGATGGTTGCGCTCACGCCTGATTGGGTCTTCTGTGGATCGATCAGTTTGGCGTGTTCATGCAGCACGATGCCTTCATCGCGCAGGACGCCCCGGATCAGTTCGGCGGCCTCCGGCTCGTCGCGCGGCAGGATGCCGGCAACATCCACAATGGTGACCTGCGCCCCCAGGCGCCGGAACGCCTGCGCCATCTCCAGTCCGATGGGCCCGCCCCCAATGATCAGCAGATGATCGGGGCGCGCGATCATCTCGAAAACGCTCTCGTTGGTCAGCGGATCAAGCGCGCGCAGGCCCGGCACCGGTGGGACAATTGCCCTCGAGCCAGTGGCGATCACGAAGCGGCGTGCCGTTATGCGGTAGGGCCCGGCGACCAGTTCGGTGGGGCTGGTGAAGCGCGCAATCTGCCTGATGACCTTGATGCCCAGGCCTTCGAAGCGCTCGACACTGTCATGGGGGGCAATGGCGGCGATCACGCCATGGATATGGTGGTGAATGGCCTCGAAATCGATTCGGGGCGCAATCGCCTCCCCAACGCCCAGAGCCATGGCGGCGGTGAACATATGGGCGGCATGGGCCGCTGCGATCAGCGATTTGGACGGAACGCAGCCGGTGTTAAGGCAATCCCCACCCATGGCCCCCCTCTCGATGAGCACGACTTTTGCCCCAAGCTGGGCCGCGCCCGCCGCAGCACTCAGGCCGGCCGAGCCGCCCCCGATCACGCACACATCGCAGGAAAGGCTTTCGGCGGGGGATTTGGCTTGCATCGATGGGCTCGCTTGACTCTTTGCTGCACCTTGGTCTGACGAGGCGATCAGGTGTTACGCGCAGCCCAGTGCTTTCGGATGACGCTGGCAATCGGCGCGACCGCAGCCAGGAGCGCGAGCCCGAGCAGCCCCAGGGTGATGCCAGGTGTCACCAGATCGCCGACGCCCACGGGACGATCACGCGTCGCTGCTTCCGCAAGGATGGTCTCTAGCCCCTGGCCGATCGAGGCATAGACCATGGCGCCCGGCAGAATGCCCAGGAGCGTTGCCGCGACATAGGTGGTGAGGGGAACCTTGAAGAGGGCGGGCAGGACATTGATCGCCGAAAAGGGGAAGATGGGCGCCAGCCGCAGGGCGAGCAGATAGCTGAACGCATTGGCTTCGAACCCGCGCGCAACCTTGCCGGCCATTGCGTTCACGCGCGACCTCAGGCCCTCGCCGAAGGCCGTCTGGGCGGCCCAGAACAGCACGGTCGCACCAATGGTGGCGCCTGCGGCCGCCAGCAGGCCACCAAGCCAAATGCCATAGAGAAAGCCGCCCGCCAGGGTCAGCAGCCAGGTCGCCGGAAACGCCACAGCCACGGCCAGCCCATAGGCCAGGACATAGGCGAGAGCGGCCAGCCAGCCATGGTCGAGGGCAAAGCCCTTTAAGGTCAGGCGGATCGCGGCCAGATAGTCCAGCGTCAGATAGCGATGCCAGCCCAGCAGCAAGCCCGTGAGCAGCACGATGACAATCAGGCCGAGGGGCGCGAACCGCAGGAGGGCCTTGGCCGGCGCGGGGGCGCGTGT
Organism: Devosia sp. FKR38; assembly: GCF_005222805.1. Taxonomy (GTDB): domain Bacteria; phylum Pseudomonadota; class Alphaproteobacteria; order Rhizobiales; family Devosiaceae; genus Devosia. The sequence continues at coordinate 2,117,224 of NZ_STGC01000005.1, forward strand.
GCTGGGCTGCACGTCAGCGCCTCCTGAATGGCAGCAGCAATGACCAGCCTAGCCGTGTGGGCGCTGTGTCGCGATAGTCCTCCAGACCGATATCGATGCGGTCCTGTCCCTTGGCGGGCTGGTCGGTATAGGTGGCGAATAGCCGGTCCCAGATGGCGAGACTGAAGCCATAATTGCTGTCGGTCTCGCGGCGGTCCGTGGAGTGGTGGATGCGATGCATGTCGGGTGTCACCACCAGCAGGCGGATGATGCGATCAACCCGGGTCGGCAGGCCAATATTGGCGTGGTTGAACATGGCCGCACCATTGAGCACGACTTCAAAGATCAGCACCGCCCAGGCCGGGGCTCCAAGCGCCACCACAATGGCCGCCTTCCACGCCATAGACAGCACGATCTCGAGCGGGTGAAACCGCAGCGCCGTGGTGACGTCAAAACCGGTATCGGCATGGTGCATGCGGTGGATGCGCCACAGGATCGGAATCTTGTGGCTGAGCAGATGCTCGAGCCAGACCGCAAAGTCGAGGACAATGATGGAGATGGCTGCTGCCAGCCACGGCGGCATGCTGATCTGGTTGAAAATGCCGTATCCCTGGCTCTCGGCCCAGAGCGCGGTGCCCACCGCCGCGGCGGGAAACAGCACGCGCAGGCTCACCGACGACAGCACCAGCATGGCCAGATTGGTCATCCACCGCCGTGTCTTGAGTGCAGCCAGCATTTCGGGGCGTTCGAGCCGCGGGTGGGTGAGTTCGACAATGGCCAGCAGCCCGAAGATCAGCACGAAGGAACCAAACCGAATGACAGGTTCGGGCAGAAACAGGGCGTCGTTCATAGCGGGCTCAGCCTTTGCATGTGAAGCCAGGTCTTCTGACCTGCCTGACTGTTACATTCGCTTGTCGGTGACGGGTGGTGCGGCGCGCAGTTTTGTGAACAGGCCGCGCCGCATCAAGCCGGTCATGACCGATGGTGCCACCAGGCCCGACAGGCCGGCCAGCGCCTGCGCCACAGTTCCATACACGGTTCCGGAGCGATGGCGCCGGCGAAGGACGCGGCTGGCCAGAGCGGCCGGGGATTGCCGCTTGCAGCCTTTGCTGCCAACAGGCGCATAATGTCTGGCATGATCGGTATCGAGCGGGCCCGGTAGAACCGTGAGCACGCGGTATGTGCTGGCTGTGCGCAGCGCATTCGCAAAGGCTTCCAGGCCCTGTTTGCTGGCGGCATAGGCCGCGGCACCGGGGTAGCTCAGCCGGTTGGACAAGGAAGCGACGAAGATCAGGCTGGCGCCCCTGGCAAGCTTGGCGCCAGCGACCAGCAGGCGGGTCAATTCCATCGGGGCCAGCAGATTGACGGCAATGACCGCATCCATCTGCCGAAGGTCAATATCTTCAAAAGCCCCCACCGCGCTGATGCCGGCGTTGAAGACGACGACATCAAAGACCCGATCGGCATCGAGCGCGGCAACCAGTTCGGGCAGCGCCGCAACGGTCGACAGATCAACCTGGACCGCGTGCAATCCCGGCGGCGCGCCATCGGGTTGATCGCGATCAAGGCTGACCACCTGGTAGCCGAGTGCCAGCAATTGGTCGACAAAGGCCGCCCCCAGCCCGGCCGATCCGCCTGTCACCAGGGCCCACCGGCTCATCGGCGCCCAACCATGGTGAGTGGAGAAATGGTCTTGCTGGCCCGCCCGCCGCCTTCCAGATGATCGATCACGAACCTTGCCACCCGGTCCGGGTCCATCAGCAGCCAATCGATCTTGCGGGCATCATAGCCGGCGCGGGCATGCATCGGCGTTCTGGTGGGCCAGAGGCGATAGTACCGAACCGTGATGCGATCGGCCCACTCCGCACTGAGCGAACGCGCCAATCCGGCCAGGGCGCCCTTGCTGGCACTATAGACTGGCATGCCGGCAGAGCCCTTGTCTGCGACAGAACCGAGCAGCGCGACCCGGCCTGCTTGACGCGCGAGAGTGGGATAGAGCCCGTGCAGCAGCCGGATCACCGAGCCGAGATTGACGGCCATGGCCTGCGTGAGCGCGGCCGGGTCTTCGTGTTCGAGCGGCCGATAGAAGCCGGTGCCGGCGGCCAGGACTACGCGATCAGCGGGAGCCGCAAGCGCGATCAACGGCGCGGCCGGACCAGACAGGTCCAGCTGGTGATAGGCGATATCGGGAAAGTCTGGCGATAAGTCCGCAGGGGCACGCTGGCCGGTCGCGGTCACATCATGGCCCTGGCCTGCCAAGGACCGCGCCAGGCTCAGACCAATGCCGGAACTGGCCCCGGTTACGAAATAGTGTCGGCGGCGACCCTGCTGCACCTATGGCTTGCCCCTGGCCTTGCGAAAGGCATCGATAACGCCCGGGTCGGGTTCGGCCATATCCTGCTCGGCCTGACCTGACTTGAGCAGCGACACTGTCTTTGCGAGTTGGTCGACATAGGCACGGCAATGCTTGCACATGAGCAGATGCATCGTGACGCCGACCCGCTGACGCAGGGTCAAGGCGCCTTCCAGGTAGTCGGTCGCGGTCTCGCTGAGTTCGCGGCAACTAAGCATAGTCTGGTCTCCAGGGCGGGTGTGGGCGCGCCCAATCGTGATCGCGTATGTAGGTTAGTCCGTCCGGGGCGCAAACTGTTACGCTTGTCTCAGGCCTTTCCCATCAGATCTTCCAGGGTCGCCCTGATACGGGAGCGTCCACGGTGCAGCAGAATGCGGTGATTGGCCTCGCTGACCTGCAGGATCGTGCAAACCTCTTCGGGTGACAGGCCCTCTATATCGCGCAGGGTCACGACGGCGCGCTGATTGGGCGGCAGTGTTTCCAGAACGGACATGGCATGGGCCAGCAATTGCCTGCCCCCCACAATGCGCTCGGGGTTGATTTCGGACCAGCGTCCCGGCGGCGATAGCCAGGAGCCGTCGCCCAGGAACCGATCCGGATCAACGGCCGGATCATTGTAGCCCATGTCCGTGAACGACACAGAGCGGCCGTTGCGCTTGGCCTTGGTGCGGGCAATATTGGCGAGAACCGCAAAGGTCCAGCTCTTGATGGATGAGCGTTCCTCGAATTTGGCAAGGCCGGAGATCAGGGCCAGCCAGGTGTCCTGCACGGCCTCTTCTGCTGCCGCAGGGTCGCGCAGAAATGTGCGGGCAAAGGCCAGCATGGATTTGTGCTGGTCTGCCACAAGGCCGCGAAAGGCCTTCTCGTCCCCGCGCTTGAGCGCTTGAATCAGTGCGCGCTCATCGCGCCTGGAGCCCGTTGCGCCCAAAACCATCCCGCCCCGCTATCCCTGCTTCCCCTTGCCATTCGCATCACCCATGGCAACGGTTACAGAAAACCCTCATGGCGTTGTAACAGATGCCGTGCGCGGACAACCAAGTGATACAGTTACCAAAGGCCGGCGGTCGCACCGCTGCATCAGGGAAGCAGACTCCGCGTGCTCGACAGCTACCTCATCCCGACACAGGAACGCCTCTTGCGGCCATTCGCAGCGCGCCTGTTGGCGCTTGGTGCCACCGCCAATGGTATCACCATTGCCGGCTTCCTTGTCGGCCTTGCCGCCGTGCCGGCCATAGCCTTCGGCCAGTTCCCGCTCGGTCTGGCGCTGATTGCACTCAACCGGCTCCTGGATGGGCTTGATGGAGCGGTGGCCCGCCTGGCTGGCCCGACCGACCGCGGTGCTTTCCTGGATATCGCACTCGACTTCTTCTTTTATGCCGCCATCCCCTTTGCCTTTGTGCTGGCCGATCCTGCGGCAAACGGATTGGCGGGGTCGTTGCTACTGCTGTCCTTTGTCGGCACAGGGTCGAGCTTTCTGGCTTTCGCGGTGATCGCGCAACGGCGGGGCCTGTCCTCGCTGAAGATGCCCAAGAAGGGGCTCTACTATCTGGGCGGCATCACCGAAGGCGCCGAGACCATTGCGCTGTTTGTGCTAATCTGCCTTTTCCCCACGCTCTTCCCCTTTATCGCAACCGCCTTTGCTGCCCTGGCGCTGGTGACCACGCTGGTGCGGTGGTGGTGGGGCTGGAAGGCATTTGCAGAGTGATGGCCTGTGCTGCCCCACAGCGGTCTGGCGGGGGCCAGCCATGATCTCGCTTGCGCTGCGCGGGCTTGCCAAGTCCTTCGCAGGGACAACCGCACTGGCCGGTATCGACCTGACCATTGCTCCGGGGGAACTGGTGACCCTTCTGGGGCCATCCGGTTGCGGCAAGTCGACCCTGCTGCGGCTGATCGCGGGCCTGGACATACCCGATCAGGGCGCCATCCTGATCGATGGCCGCGACATATCGGATCTGGACGTCCCAGAGCGCAATGTCGGCCTGGTCTTTCAGCGCTATGCCCTGTTCCCGCATATGACCGTGCGGCGCAACATCGGCTTTGGGTTGCGCGTGCGGGGGACCCCGGCGGCCGAGACAGAGCGCCGCGTCAGCGACATGCTCGACATTGTCCAGCTCGGCGACCTCGGCGAGCGGTTCGCCCACCAGTTATCGGGCGGGCAGATGCAGCGGGTGGCCCTGGCCCGCACACTGGTCACCAGGCCGCGCCTCCTCATGCTCGATGAACCCTTTGCAGCGCTGGACGCTGACCTGCGCCGGCAAATGCGCAGCTTTGTGCGCGATCTGCAGCAAAAGATGGGCCTGAGCACGATCTTTGTGACGCATGACCAGGCCGAGGCGATGGAGATTTCAGACCGTATCGCCGTGATGCAGTCCGGACGCATCCTGCAGTGCGACACGCCGGAGATGATCTATCACCAGCCCGTATCCGCGGAGGTGGCCCGGATGACGGGCGAGGCCAATCTTGTGACGGGCCGCGTGGTCAGTCTGGGCGATGCCGTTGGCCTAGACCTTGGCTTTGACCCGGTTCCCCTGCCCCGGCGCGGGCTGGCCGCCGGCACCCAGGTGCTGACGCTGATACGCCCGGAAGCCATCGCCATTGCGCCAGCTGATCCCGGCGACGGCCACGGCGTCATACAGTCGAGCGCCTTCATGGGCCAGTCCGTCCGCTATTCGATCGCGGTGGGCCCCAACGTGTTTCTGGTCGACGATGTGTCGACCCGGCGCCTCGCCCCCGGACAGTGGGTCAGCCTGCGGGTCAGCCCCGATCATGTTTGTGTCTTTCCGCCCCAAGCCAGCCAGCCCTAACCTGCTCCAATCCATAGAGGTATCAGATGCTCCTTCGGCGCCACTTTCTGTTTGTCGCGTCCCTTCTCGCCTCCACGACGGCTGTCATGGCCGACGAGGCCGCGGCGGGTTTTCGGGCGCAGTTCCTGGCTGGCAACTTGAGCTGGGACGACGTCTTGACGCAAGCGCGGTCCGAGGGCGCGGTGCAGTTCTTCTACTGGGGCGGCGACGACAACCTCAATGTCTGGATGGACAGCGTGGTCGCGCCAGCCATGGCAGCGCTGGGCGTGACCCTGGTGGCCAATCGCATCACCGCGACCAAGGATGCGGTCGACCTGGTGATCGCCGATGCCGCCGCCGGTCGCACCATCGGTGACGGCAGTGTCGACGCCATCTGGCTCAATGGCGAGAACTTCTACACCCTCAAGCAGCAGGACCTGCTGTTCGGCTCATTCGCCCGGGCGCTGCCCAATGCGGTCAACTTCGAATGGGAAGCGGCGGACGCCCGCTCGCAGCTCAACCTGCGGGACTTCGGCACGCTCACCGATGGCGCGGAAGTGCCCTGGTCGGGCGAGCAATATGTCTGCGCCGCCAATCGCGCTCAGCTGCCTGTCGCACAGACGCCGCACACCTTCGAGGATCTGCGGGCCTATCTGGAGGCCAACCCGGGCAAGTTCGCCTACATCAAGCCGCCCCACTATCTGGGCAACACCTTTGTTCAGCAGGTGCTCTATGCCTTCAATCCCGACGGCACCGGCGCCGAACCATTCCAGCAAGCCATTGCCGATCTTGGTGCAGCCGAACTGGCGCGTCTTGTCGCGCCGGGCTTTGCCTATCTCAAGCAGATTGAGCCCTTGCTGCTTGGCGGGCCGCAGGGCGCCGTGCGCTATCCCGAGGACGCTGCGGCTGCCGAAGGTCTGTTCCGCAATAGCGAGATTCATATCAACTGCGGCTTCGGGCTTTATGCCGTTGCCACCAAGCGCGCCAACGGCAGCTATCCACAGACCGCCGAGGAGATCATCTTCCCCGCTGGCAACATGATCAAGAACAAGAACTATCTGGCCATCCCGGCCAATGCGCCGAACCCGGCTGCGGCGCTGGTATTGGCCAATTACATGTCGTCTGTGGACGCACAGGTCACCAAGCTGGACCTTGTGGGCTACCCGGCAGGCATAGACCCCTGGACGCTCGAACTCGCTGATGCCGCGGCACTGGCGGCGGCGGCCCCGGCCCACTTCGGGGTAACGCAGGACGAGCTGGATGCCAACATTGCGCCGGACACAAACGCGTCGCTGGTCGATGTGATCGAGGCAACATGGCTCGAATATATCGAGCGCGGCTCGCGCCTGCCCCTGGAGGAGATCGTCGCCAATGCCGTCGCCAAGCTGGCGCCATAGGGCCTTCGCCCAATGGCGGCCGGCCTTGGGCCTGCTGCCGCTGGGCGTGGTGATAATCGTGCTGTTTGGCGGGGCCTTGCTGCTTGCCCTGTTGCAGAGCCTTGGATTTGCCCCCTGGCTCGGCGTCAACAGCTTCCCCGATCTGACCTATTTCACAACGCTCTGGAGCGGCGCCAGCTTCTGGTGGTCGCTGTGGTTCACGCTCTACTACAGCCTGGCCGCGACCGCCATCGCGCTGGTTCTGGCCATTCTTCTCGCTCTATGCCTGGTGCAGGCTTTTCCCGGCCGTGCGGTGTTCGGCAGCCTCTCCCGGCTGCCCCTGGTGGTGCCCTATGCGGTCGGTATTGCGCTGGCCGTCATCATGATGGGCAATGGCGGGGTGCTGTCCCGGCTGGCCGCCACCCTGGGCTGGATCGACGACCCGGCGCAGTTCCCGCGCCTGCTCAATACCCATGCCGGCTTGGGCGTCATCGCCGTCTATGTCTGGAAGCAACTGCCGTTTATGGCCCTGTCCATCCACGCTGTGCTGATCAGTGCCGGCCGCGAGCAGGCAGAAGCCGCCGCCGTGCTTGGTGCCACCAGGCATCAGATCTTCCGCGCGATCACCTGGCCCCAGATCGTCCCCGGCATCGTGTCGTCCACGCTGATCTGCTTTGCCTTCAACATGGGCGCATTCGAGGCGCCGTTCATCCTGGGGGGCGGTTTCCCCGATACGCTGCCGGTCCTGGCCTGGCGCTATTTCACGGACGCCGACTATGCGCTACAGCTGCAAGGGATGGCCGTTGTGGTGTCTATCGGGCTGGTCGCAGGGCTGCTCATTGCCCTCTACCTGGCCCTCTATCGTGGCTATGAACACCGTCTTGGGCGGGTGTGAGCATGGCACGATCCAAAAGCCTGCCGACCGCGGCGCGCTTCTATCTTGTCCTGATGGGGCTGTTCCTTGTCGGGCCCTTTGTTCCGCTGGTGATCCAGTCCTTTGCCTTCCAATGGGACTGGCCCAACCTGTTGCCGTCCGAGTGGTGGTTCACCGCGCGGGACCGGGCGCGCCTGCCCTTGGGGTGGGATTATGTTCTGTCTCCCTATAGCCGGTTGGGCGAGGCGGTTGTGAACACCGTGGTCATCGGCGGCGCCACCACGCTGATCTGCCTGGCCATCTGCCTGTCGGCAGCCCGGGTGCTGGCGCGGGAGCAATTCGCGGGCAAGCGGGCCGTCGAGTTCTATCTGTCCCTGCCGCTGATCGTGCCAGAGGCCGCTGTGGGCCTGGCGCTCTCGGTGATCTTCGTCCGGGTGGGGCTGGCGGGAAGCTATGCCGGCATCATCATCGCCCATCTCATTCCCACCATCCCCTATATGGTGCGCCTGCTGACGGCCGTCTATCAGGGGCTGGACCCAGGCTTTGAGGAGCAGGCCCGGGTTCTGGGCGCCAATCGCCTGCAGGCCCTGCGCCTGGTCACCATGCCGATGCTGCTGCCCGGCATCCTGGCCGGATGCCTGTTCACCTTCCTGGTCTCGACCAATCTGTTCCTGCTCACCTTCCTGCTCGGACAGGGCAAGATCATCACTGTGCCAACGCTGTTGTTCGCCAAGATAGCGGGGGGCTCACTGGATGCCTCGGCGGCGGGCATAGCGCTGGTGGCGACCCTGCCCGGCATCGCTCTGTTGCTGGTCTCCGAACGCCTGCTCGATGGCCGCATCGGCATGGTCGCCCGGTGAGCCAAATAGCCTCCGACGTTCGTTCACTACTCTGTGAAAGCCACCCTCGTAACGGCCAGGCCGCCCAAACGAACTACAGCATGCGGAGCCCTTCTGGTTCCGCCTCTGAAAGGGAGACCTCAACATGAATCGTCGCACCTCGCTCGCTCTTGCTGCCTCGCTGCTCACCGCCGTTGCCGGCCTGTCTGTCCAGGGCGCCGCTGCCCAGGACGCCACTGAACAGTGCTATGGCGTCGCCCTTGCCGGGCAGAATGACTGCGCCGCCGGCCCCGGCACCACCTGTGCCGGCACTTCGGTGATCGACTACCAGGGCAATGCCTGGAAGGCCGTTCCGGCCGGCACCTGCCTGACCATGTCGTTTGATGGCGGCCGCACCGGTTCGCTGGAAGCCCTTGATCGCGACCTGCCCAAGGCCTGATCCTATCACCTCCATGGTTCCGGAGATCCGTGCCCTCGGGTCTCCGGTCCTGTGTCAAAGGGAGAACGCCTATGGACGCCCAGCGTTTGCCTTGCCGCGCCGGTCTTGGCCTCAAGCCGCAGCACTATGCCGACATTCTCGACGGTCAACCCGACATCGGCTTTTTTGAGGTCCACGCCGAGAACTACATGGGCGCCGGTGGGCCGCCGCATCGCTATCTTGCAGCCATTGTCGAACGCTACCCGCTGTCACTGCATGGCGTTGGCCTGTCCATCGGCGGCGAGGGCGCGCTCAATCGCGACCATCTGCACCGGCTGCGGGGGCTGATTGACCGCTACCAGCCGCAATCCTTCTCCGAACATCTGGCCTGGTCCTCGCATGGTGAAACGAGCCTGAACGACCTGCTGCCGCTGCCCTATACCGAGGCGACGCTGGACCGGGTCGTCGACCATGTCGACACCGTCCAGCAGGCGCTTGGACGATCCATGCTGCTGGAAAATCCGTCCACCTATGTCCTGTTCGCCGAGAGCACGATCGACGAGATCGATTTTCTTGCCGCCATCGCGCAGAGAACCGGCTGCGGGCTGCTGCTGGACGTCAACAATGTGATGGTGTCCTCGATCAATCATGGCCTCGACCCTTACACCTATATCGACCGGTTCCCGGTTCAGGCGGTGGGGGAAATCCATCTGGCCGGCTATGACGAGACCACCGATGCCGCCGGCGAACGGCTGCTGATCGACGCGCATGGGTCGCGGGTCAGTCCCGATGTCTTTGCGCTGTTTCAGCATGCGCTGGGCCGAACAGGTCCGGTGCCCACGCTTGTCGAATGGGACAACAATGTCCCCGCCTTCGCCGTGCTGGCCGATGAGGCCTGCATTGTCGACCGGGCCATTGCCGAGGCCTGTGCGCCCGGCGACCGGCGGGAGCGCGTGGCATGACCAATCCGCCCGTCGGCCAGTCCGATTTTGCTGCCGCCCTCGTCGATCCCGCAAAAGCGGTGCCCCCCGGCATCATCTCCCATCGCGGCGACAGCGACGCCAAGCGCTTTGCGGTCTATCGCAACAATGTCCATGTCGGACTGGTTGGCGTGCTGGCCGCCAAATATCCGGTGTGTCGCCAATTGGTGGGGGAGGCGTTCTTCACCGCCATGGCGCGCCTCTATGTGGCTGACCACAAGCCTTTCTCCCCGATCATGATGCTATATGGCGCCGATTTCTGCGACTTCATTGGCGGTTTTGCGCCTGCGCAGTCCGTGCCCTATCTCGGGGACATGGCCGCGCTCGAAGAGGCCTGGAGCGTCGCCTATCATGCAGCCGATGACAGCCCGCTTGCCCTGGCCGAGATCGCCGCTTTCGACCCCGAGGTCTTGCCAGACC
>NZ_STGC01000005.1:2127255-2742126 GCF_005222805.1 Devosia sp. FKR38
TGCTCCGCCCATCCGATTGGCTCGATCTGGTCCGCCCATCAGGCGCCGGGCGTCCCTGTGCGCCCGGGCGCTGAGGCCGTGCTGATCACGCGCCCCGCCCTGGATGTCAAAGTGACGGCCATCCCGGTTGCAGACGCCGCCTTCGCGCAGGACCTGTTGCAAGGCTTGCCCATTGGCGAGGCCGTGGAGCGCACGCTCACACGCCATTCCGGATTTGATTTTGGACGCGCGCTGGCGGGGCTCTGTTCGCTGGGCGCGTTCTCCCAAGCTGTTTTGCCGTAGGAGGCGGCACGATCATGCTGCACACTATCGGACGTTTCTATCAGCTTGGCGATCGGCTGATTGCCGCCATCCCCGCTTCCCTGGGCCTGCTTGCGCTGCGCTTTGCGCTGGCCATCCCCTTCTGGCGGTCGGGCATGACCAAATGGGACGGGTTCCTCAACCTGTCGAGCGGCGCGCGCTACCTGTTCCAGCAGGAGTTCAAGCTGCATATTTTCGGGCATGCCATTGCCTATCCCTTTCCGCTCACCGCCGCCTTTCTGGCCGGGCTGGGCGAGGTCATCCTGCCGGTGCTGCTGGTCCTGGGGCTGGGCACGCGCTATGCCGCCCTGGGCATTGTGCTGATGACACTGGTGATCCAGCTCACCATCCCTGATGGCCTGATCAACTTCCACCTCCCCTGGGCCGCCATGGCCCTCGCCCTGATGGCCTTCGGCGGCGGGCGGCTATCGGTCGACGCGCTCGCTAGGGTGATGACCCGACACACTCCAGCCCGGCACGCCGCGCATACCTCGTGACCAAACGCACAAAGGGCATGACGGGGATGATCGCAAAGAGGCCAGAAGCGGGGGCGTTCTTCTGCTGTGCCGTCCACGGTGTCCGGAGAGATGCTTCAGCCCCCCAAATCAGGCGATCTCGCCTTTTCGGTGCATGGCTGTGGCCATGCTCCAGGCGCCATAAGTGGAGACGAGGAATGGCACCGCATAGGTCAATAGCAGCTTGGGGATACTGAGCGCGGTGCCCGCCAGCATGGCATCGCCTTGATTGATCAGGTTCAGTGCAGTCCCAACGATGACTGCGACGACTGCAGACTGCGCCATGACCCTTCTGCTGAGGGCAAGTTTTAGCGCGCTTGGTTGCTTCTCATCGATACCTGACATGCCTCGCCCCTTTGGAACTGCTGCTTCACGTTGTCGTGCTGCTTAACCGATTGAAAGTCTCTGCAGCCTAATTCTTGTTACGGAAATGCGGAGCTGGCCGTGGCAGTCACGATAGCGAGGAGAAGTTACCGTGCTGTTCTGAGCGCCCTGGTTGTGGTGAGCTCGGCGCTGGCTTTTGCCTGGGCGGGGTGGGCCGGGCTGGAGAACCTTCGCGCCCAACGCAACCTCGCACAACTCGAGGAACTGAGCGGTCAACTGCTGCAACGTGCCGAATTGGCGATTGACTACGCGGTCATCACGCTTGGAGACTATACAGCGCCCAGCAACGACCTGTGCAATATCGACGCGCTCCGAGCCCTCAGACAGCAGACGTTTATTCGCGGCGCCATCAAGGACATCGCTGTGCTGGCGCCGGATGGGCAATTGATGTGTTCCACAGCGCCCGTCCAGTTCGACTTGTTGACGTCCGGGAGTGCCCGGGTGCCAGAGTATGAATCGCGCAACGCATCCATAGTGCTGCAACCAAGCCATACCGAGGGAAGCGGGCTCTTTCGCGTCCTCTGGCGCATTGGCGGGACGCATTCGATTGCGGCTACGCTCAATATCGACATGCTGATGTTTGATATTTTCCCCGCGCAATTGCGGGACGAGGCACTCGCCGAAATCCGCATTGGCCCGCAAGACGTGGTCGCACGCTTTGGCGATGTGGCGAGCACAGCGCCCAACGAGACCGCCCGGGCCTTTTCGGCAACCTCGGATCGCTACCCGGTCAGCGTCGCATTGGCCACCAGCGAAGGCAGCCTTCGCAACTGGAATCCTTGGCCCTTGGCCCCAGTACTGGCCATCGGGGCCACCGCCGGCGCGATAATCGGGTTGCTGGCCGCCCAAACCTTCATGCGGCCACCCAGCCCGGTGGATGCCTTGCGGTCGGCCATACGCCGGGGCGAACTGGTTCCCTATTATCAGCCGATCTTTGAACTGGCGACGTCTCGCATTGTCGGCTGCGAAGTCTTGGTGCGCTGGCGGCGGCGGGACGGCGAACTGGTTTTTCCCGACCGCTTCATTCCCATTGCTGAAGCAAGCGGCCTTATCGTCCCGATGACGGAGCGGCTTGTGGCACAGGCGCTGACCGAGATGGCGCCGCTTCTGTTCGACAGGCCCGATTTCAAGATTGCCTTCAATATCGATCCGGCCCACTTCGCTCAGCCTGGGTTTCTTGAGGCACTTGATCAAATCGTCGCTCAGGCCGGATCGTCCAAGAGCTGTATCGTTCTCGAGCTAACCGAGCGTAGCGCCTTTCCTGACATGAAACAGGCTGTCGCTGTGACCATCGAGGCCCGCAAGCGCGGCTACCGCATTTCGCTGGACGATACCGGCGCTGGCCATAATGGCCTGGGGCACATTCAAGACCTCAGCCCGGACATCATCAAGATCGACAAGAAGTTTGTTGACGTCGCTGGCACGGCCGAAGCCGCAGATGCCATAATTGAGGTGTTGGTGAAACTTGGGCAGCGCATGGGCGCAGTGATGGTCGCCGAGGGCATTGAGACCGAAGACCAAAGGGCAGCGCTGGCAATCGCAGGCGTCGCCCAGGGCCAAGGTTACCTGGTATCCAGACCGGTGCCCCTGGCTGCATTCCGCGCCTTGATCCGCGACCACGAGCTTCTCGCGCAGGTGACCACCAGGGATCCGCAAATGGCTTAGCCACTGGCATGTGCGCCTCCTCTGGTGCTGGCGATGACCACTACTATGTCTTGTCAACGTCAGCTTTGGCCCCAGGTCCAGCCAAAACCAGCCATTCCGCTAACGGCCCCATTCTTGCCGTTGCCCGGGTCCTGTTGAACGACGGAAATGGGGCCGGTAGCGGCCTGTCTGCTTTTGGCTGAGCGGGATCAGAAAGCGGACCAAAGTCGTGCGTAGCTCGCGACTTGCACAGGTCTTTTTCGAGCAAACGCTGAACGCTCCGGTAGATGTTGCGCCGCCGCACTGATCTTTGGCGAGTTTGCGCTGCCGCAACGAAGGGTCGAGGAGAGCATGGTGCGTTCCGCCTCGGAGTAAGCCATGTCGAAACACCCTCAATCACGCCCGCCCTCGCAAAGGGGCCGTCAACTACACCTGGACCCGGCGAGCGTGGCGGTGACTGGTTGCTGTGGTGCGGGCTTCCTTGCGCTCGCCGCGGCCATGGCCCGGTTCGGACAGGTTGAAAGCGTGGGGCCTGCGGTTGGTGGCAATGTAGCCGTCGCCCTGTTCGCTGCCATGCTTGCCTTGTACCCCAACCGGCGATTGAGCTTTCCATCCTTGATCGCCCTGGCGCCAGTTGGCATCGGTGGATTGGCCATGGCCCTGATGTCGGCTGCGGCAACTGCCGCCGGTCCTCAGGCAGTCTTGTCCGGCCTCCGAAGCGCTGGCATCGTGGCCGTCATAGCCATGAGTTTTCCCGCATCGAGCAGATTTGGCAACGTGCTGGTCGGGACATTGACCATCGGCGCCGCCCTGGCAGGTCTGGGGCTGGGTACTATCGCTTCCGCGCCAGATCAAGACTGGACCTTGGCAAGGGAGCTGACCTTCTCCGCCTGGCTGCTGGTAACCGCCCTTGGATTGTCCCATCGAGCCCGTCCCGAACGCGGGGCCAACGTCGGGGACGACCGCGATGCACCGCCGCCCGAGGCGCTCTTCATCCCGCTCGATGTCCAGATGCGCGGCGACCGAGTGCGCTGAAGCCGTAACATCGTCACTTCAAGAGGACACACCTTGTCACAAGCATTTGCCGGAACCGTCGACTCGATCTTCATTGCCCGAGGCGAAAGCTCTCAGGATGACCCCTTGTTCACCCTGGAACGCTGGCTGCGGGAGGCGAGGGCTGCAATCGGATTCGCGGCCAACGCCATGGCCCTGGCCAGCGTAGGCTCAAGCGGCGATCCGGACGTCAGGGTGGTCCTGCTTCAGGCGATACGGCACGGCGAACTGGTGTTTTTCACCAACCTGGACAGTCCCAAGGGTCGACAATTGCTTCAGTCCGGCAAGGCGGCCCTCTGTTTCTACTGGCCTGAAATGGGCAGGCAAGTCCGGGTCCGAGGCAGAGCCGCCCTGGTGGAGGAGCCCTTTGCGGATGAATACTTCGCCACGCGTCCTCGCGGCTCGCAGATCGGTGCACATGCTTCTGCACAATCGACGGTCATCGCGAGCAGGTCAGCCTTGCTGGACCGTGTCAGTGCGATTGATGCCAGGTATGCCGGTATCGTTCCGCGGCCATCATGGTGGTCAGGCTTTTGCGTCAAGCCTGCAGAAATCGAGTTCTGGGAAGATGGGGTCGACAGGCTTCATGATCGCCTGCTGTTCAGCCGGTCTGAAGCGGACGGAGCCTGGTCTGCCTCGCGCCTTTCGCCCTGACCCGTTCGACTGTGCTGGCCTCCACCGCTCGAGTGGGCGGTGGAGGAGAGAGTGCAGCACTAGGCTGCCGTGCGCGTCACGCGAACCTGCCACACTTCGGGTCCCTGTTGTTCGTAGGTCCATTCGAACGTATCGGGATATTCGGCGGCGAACTGGTAGTGTAGCGGCTTGGGGTCGTGGTCGTTGACGATCAGGAACGCCTCGCCGGCATTCAGGTTCTGGAAGGTGTTGAAGATCATCGGGTGACGCAGGCGCGGGGCGATCGTTCGGACATCGATGATTGTTTCGCTGGACTGGCAGTCGCTGCACATTGGAAATCTACCTCTTGGTTGCCGCAACGCGGTTGCACGGCGGCTGGTTGACGAGTTCGAGCCATACGGCCCGATGGTTCGCAACCTCGGCTTTGGCGTCTAGGACGGTTCGTTTCCGGAGGTGGGCGAACCGGCCTGACCTAGACGAGTGAACGATTGTCGTCTTTGCGTCAGCGCAAGGTCTGGCCGGCGGCCCACGGACAGGATCGGGGTCAGAATTGCTGCAGAGCAAAGAAGCCTGGACGGGCTCGGATCATACAACAAGCTGAGGGCCACGCCGGCAAAGGTCTGATGGAGGTCTTGATGACGCTTGATGCGCGGGAACTGGTGGAGCGTTATTCGGGTCCGGTGCCGCGATACACCAGCTACCCTACGGCACCGCATTTCCACGATGGCATTGATTCCGCCGCCTACGGCCAGTGGCTCGATGCACTCCCCTCCGACGCGACGATTTCACTCTACCTGCACATACCCTATTGTGATCGCCTGTGCTGGTTCTGTGGATGCCACACCAAGCACACGCTCCGCTATGAGCCGGTGGCGGCCTACCTGCTGGCGCTCTATCAGGAGATTGAATGGGTCGCCCGGAGACTGGGTGGGCGCGGCCGGGTCACAGCCATCCACCTTGGCGGCGGCTCGCCCACACTTCTCACCCCGCTGGATCTGGGTGTTCTCAAGCAGAAACTGTCAACAGCGTTTCATATCGATCCGTTTGCCCAGATCAGCATCGAGATCGACCCGAACGACCTCGATGACGGGCGCTATGACGCCATGGCGCAGTTCGGTCTCAACCGGGCCAGCATCGGGGTGCAGGACTTCGATCCGCGCGTCCAGAAAGCCATCAACCGCATGCAGACCTACGAGCAGACCAGTGCGGTGGTCGATGCCATGCGTTTGCGTGGTGTCGCGTCGGTGAACCTTGACCTGCTCTATGGACTGCCCTTCCAGGATGAGGCCGGTCTGGCAAACACGGTGAACCTGGCGTTGACCTTGGCACCGAATCGGGTGGCCCTGTTCGGCTATGCCCATGTGCCCTGGATGAAGACACACCAGAAGATGATCCCTGAAGCGGCCCTGCCGGATAGATATGCCAGGTTCAGGCAGGCAGGACTCGCAGCGGATCTCATGTCGAGTGCGGGACTGGAGCCCGTCGGCTTCGACCATTTTGCCCGTGCCGATGATCGACTGGCGCAGGCGAGCCGCCTGGGCCGGCTGAAGCGGAACTTTCAGGGTTATACCGACGACGCCGCTGACGCTCTGATCGGGCTGGGCGCATCGGCCATCGGGCGCCTGCCGCAGGGATACGTCCAGAACCTGACGCCGACCGGCGCCTATTGCGACGCCGTGCTTGCCGGAAGCGGTGCGACCGTACGTGGGATTGCTCTGACGCCCGACGATCGATTGCGGGCGGATGCCATCGCCGCTCTGCTCTGTACCTTCCGCTTGCGTCCGGCCGACCTCGCCGATCACGGCCCGGCGGGGGATCGGTTGATGGAGGAGGCGGCAGCGCATGCGCAAGGCGATAGTGACGCGCTGACCAGGATAGAGGGAGACGTCTTCGCCGTGACCGAAAGGGGCCGTCCCTTCATCAGGACCATCGCCTCACGGTTTGATGCCTATCTGGGGCGCAATGCCGCCCGGCATTCAGCCGCCGTCTAGCCAATCCCTGGCGTCGTGGATGTCGAGCCGGATGGCCGGACTGGTGAGCAGGATATCCAGCAAGCGGCGTTCCGACTCTGTGGGGAGCATCAGAATGAGCTTGCACGCAGAAGCACCATAGGCACTGGCTGGCTCGATCCGCATAGCGGCTACATCGACGCCCTGGCCAACGAGCAGGATCCAGGCCTCGTCGGCCTCGGCGCGACTTCGGAAATAGGCGACCGCGACCCGATGGGGCTGGGGCATTCTGGCCTCAATGAACAGAAGGGTCGCTCTCGGCGAGTTGGGTCAGCCGCTCGATGTCGCGGATGACGAAGCAGCCGCGGCTTGGCAGATCGACAATGCCACGGACCTTGAGCTTGGTCATGTTCCGGCTGACGGTTTCGATAGTCAGGCCGAGATGGTCTGCGATGTCGGCGCGGCACATGGGCAGTGCGATGCGCTCGTCATTGGCCAGCTTGCCGGTCCTGCGGGCCAGGGACATCAGGAAGCCCGCAATCCGCTCCATGGCCGATTTCCGGCACAGCAGGACGGAAAGGTCATGCATGGCACCGATTTCCGCCGCCGCCATCGCGATCAGGCGACTCGCGAGTTCGGGCCTGACGCTCACGGCGGCCAGCATCTCGCCCTGGGTGGAGATTTCAACGCGCGCCGGCGTCAGGGCGTCGCAATCGAAGCGATAGCTTGCCCCGTGGCCCAGCCCGATAATGTCGCCGGGATAGGCGAAGCCCACCACCTGCCGGCGTCCATCGGGAAAGACCTTGGTGGCGCGGAACACACCGCATACCACCTCGAAGAGCGCGCCCGCCTGGTCACCTTCGTGAAACAGGACTGTGGTGGCGCCAACGACACGCCCCAGGTTGGTCTGGGCGCGGCTGTGATCTTGACCGGTAGGAGCGGCGGCGTTGGGGAAGAGGTACATGGGTCAGCTCGGTTCTACCTAGGGCGGAATGGAATTGACCATGGCAAGGTAATCGGCCTATCCGATGATTGTAACCAATTGTAACGGCGGACAATCCGATGCCGGAGAGCCAGCAGCACATTCTGGTTGTCGATGACGACGCACAAATTCGTCGCATGCTGCGCCGGAGCCTCGAAGAGGAAGGCTACCGCGTTACCGAATCGGCCGATGGCTCGGATGTGGACCTGGCGGTCCGCTCCGGCGTCCACCTGGTCACACTCGATCTCAACCTGGGACGCGCGGATGGGCTGTCGGTCGCCCGCCAGCTGCGGCAGATGTCCAATGTTCCGATCATCATGATCACCGGGAAAGGGGACATGATCGATCGCATTGTCGGGTTGGAGATCGGGGCGGATGACTACATAGCCAAGCCCTTTCATCTGCGCGAGGTGCTGGCGCGCATCCGCAGCGTCCTGCGCCGGAGCAGCAACGCGCCCGCCCAGGCGACAACGGTCGTGAGGTTTGACGGCTTTGTGCTGGACCCGGCCCGGCGCGCGCTTACCGGACCCGACGGGGACATAGCGCTGACCAGTGGCGAGTTCGATCTGCTGGCTGTTTTCGTCGGCAACGCCCATGTGGTTCTGAACCGGGACAGGATCATGGACCTGCTCAAGGGACACGATTGGTCGCCCAACGATCGCAGCATCGACAATCAGGTGGCGCGCCTGCGAAAGCTGATCGAGCCCGACACCCGAAATCCCCAGCTCATCAAGACCGTGCGCGGCGCGGGCTACTGCTTTACCCCTCAGCGCCTGGACCGGTAGGGCTCTCGATCGCTTCGGCGATCGCCCTGGCCAGATCCGCCTGGCGATAGGGCTTCCCGAGAACCTTGAGGTGGGCGATGGCGTCGGCATCCCGGCGCACCAGTTCATCTGCATAACCGGATGTGAGCAAGACCTGCAGGCCGGGATAATCGACCGCAATGCGGTGTGCCAGTTCGTAGCCCGACATGCCGCCGGGCATGACCAGGTCGGTGAATACCAGGTCGATGCCGATCTCCCGCGCAAGAATATGCAGGGCTTCGTGCGCATCGGCGGCAACCAGGGTGGCATAGCCAAGCGCCTCCAGCCTGCTGACCGTGAGCTTGCGCACGCGGGGATCGTCTTCGACCACCAGAACCGTCTTGCCTGTGCTGATCGGCTCGTGCGATTCCGGCTCTTCCGCGGTCGAGGCCACCTCGCCATGGCGTGGCAGGTAGATATTGACCGTGGTTCCGCGACCGGGCTCGCTGTAAATCGAGGCATGTCCGCCCGATTGCTTGGCGAAACCGTAGATCATCGACAGCCCGAGCCCAGTGCCTCGTCCCTTTTCCTTGGTGGTGAAGAAGGGCTCGAAGGCCCGCTCCCGCACATCTGCCGACATGCCCTGGCCAGTATCTGCAACGCTTAATCGCACATAGTCGCCGGTTTGTAGCCCATCCAGGTGCTCGGACATGGCGGTGTCGACACTGACATTGGCCGTTTCCACGATCAGCCTGCCCCCGTTGGGCATTGCATCGCGCGCGTTGACCGCCAGGTTGACGATGGCGCTCTCGACCTGGGACGGGTCGATCCGCGTGGGCCAGAGCCTGGGTGTCAGCGAGTTGGACAGGGCAATTGTCGCGCCTAGGGTGCGATGCAGCAAGTCGGTGAGGCCGAGCACGAAATCGTTGAGGTTGACGACCTCGGGCTCAAGGTGAGAACGCCGTGCGAAGGCCAGGAGCCGGGCTGTCAGCCGCGCTCCCAGGTCGGCAGCTTCCAGCGCTTCCGTCGTCAGCTCACGCTGGGCAGTCGTGGTGAGCCGGGCTTCGAGCATTTCGAGATTGCCGATGATCACGGTCAGCAGGTTGTTGAAATCATGGGCGATGCCCCCGGTCAGCTGGCCCATGGCTTCCATCTTCTGGGCCTGCCGCAGCGCCTGCTCTGTCTGCTTCTGGCCGGAAAGATCGTGAATGATGCCGGTGAAGAATATTCGGCCGTCCATCTCGAACTCGCTGACGGCCAGATGCATCGGAAAGGTCGACCCATCGCGGCGGCGACCGGTTACCTCGCGGCCAATGCCGATGATCTTGGGGGTGCCGGACCGACGATAGTTGGCAATGTAGCCGTCATGCGCAGAGTGATAGGGCTCGGGCATCAGGAAATGGACGTTCCGCCCGATGAACTCTGCGGGCGCGTAGCCAAACAGACGCGCCGCCGCAGGGTTGACCGTGGTTATGATACCCACCCCATCGATAGTGATGATGGCGTCGACGGCCGATTCCAGGATGGCCTGCAGCTTGCGGGCCTGGCCGAGCAAAGCACTTGTATCGGGATCCGACATGTGGCCAATCCGGGTTGTCAGGGGCCTCAACCTAACCAGATTTGTCCGCACGCCAACCCACCAGACAGAAAAATGCCCCCACACCAACTGTGAGGGCATACTGCTGGTCTTGTGGGGCGATCAGAGCCCGAGGCCGGCGAATGCGGCGTCGATCCGCTCCTGCGCCTTGTTTGGCAGCTTGACGGCACGGACAGCTTCGAGGTTGGGCAACTCGTCCCCCACCGCGATCAATCCCACCATGCCCATGGCGAAGTGCGGCGTGCACTTGAACCCATAGATGCCCGGCAGGTCAAACGTCACCGTGAAGGCTTCGTTGACCTTGCTCTTGAAAGGTTCGAAGCCCTCGGGGAACATGTCTTTGATGGTTTCGACATTGTGGCTCTTGTCCGTAGGCACGAATGTGACCGTGTCGCCCGGCTGGATGGCCACGAAATTCGGCTCGAACACCATGGTGCCGGCCTCGCCCTTGTTGAGCATCTGGATCTCGTAGTCGGCCGCAAAGGCTGGGGCTGCCAGGCCGAGGGCGACAATGGTCATCAGTGTTTTTGCGATCAGGCGCATCGAAGTTCTCCTTTGACTGGGTCCGGCTGACCCGTTGGCGCCCTTGTAGGGGGACGGGTCCGACCGGTCTTTGATCCAGGACAAATATTGTGTCTGGCCAACATCGCGTGAATGCGACGGTTATTTGCGCTCGATCAATGAACCTTCCGCAGGCGCCGTATAGAGGTCTCCATGACGGCACAGGTCGCGTTGTGCCATATCATGGAGAAGACGATGGCAAGCAATAGCACACTTTCGCGCCGAGAATTACTTGTGGGCGCAGCTGCAATTGGAGCTGCCGCACAGTTGGCCGCAGTTGTGGCGACGACGGCAGAAGAAGTGTCCGCGGCGGTCGCCACAGTCGATTTGACCACGCTGGAACGGGTCAAGGTGGAACTGGTGCCGCCGCCCTTCGTCCACGCGCATGATCAGGTCGCCCCCGGTGCTCCCCGCATCGTCGAATTCACCATGACGATCGAGGAAAAGCGACACGAGGTGGAGGACGGCGTCGAGCTCTGGGCCATGACTTTCAATGGCTCGGTCCCCGGCCCCCTGATGGTCGTGCATGAGGGGGACTATGTCGAACTGACCCTGATCAACCCCGACACCAACCTGATGCCGCACAATATCGACTTCCATGCGGCCACGGGCGCGCTGGGTGGTGCGGCGCTGACCAATGTCAATCCTGGCGAAAAGGCCATCCTGCGCTTCAAGGCGATCAAGGCCGGCGTGTTTGTCTACCACTGCGCTCCCGAAGGGATGGTTCCCTGGCATGTCACCTCGGGCATGAATGGCGCCATCATGGTGCTGCCGCGGGATGGCTTGAAGGATCCCAAGGGCAACGCGATCACCTATGACCGCGTCTACTATGTGGGCGAGCAGGACTTCTATGTGCCCAAGGATGCCGAGGGCAATTACAAGACCTACGAGAGCATCGGGGACGGCTATGCCGATACCATCGACGTCATGCGCACTCTTCTGCCCAGCCACATTGTGTTCAACGGCAAGGTGGGCGCGCTCACCGGCGACAATGCCCTCAAGGCCAGTGTCGGGGAAACGGTGCTGATCGTGCATTCGCAGGCCAATCGCGACACGCGGCCCCATCTGATTGGTGGTCATGGCGACTTCGTCTGGCCCACCGGCAAGTTCCACACACCGCCCGATGTCGACCAGGAAACCTGGTTCATTCCGGGTGGCACGGCGGGGGCCGCCATCTACACGTTCCAGCAGCCGGGCGTCTATGCCTATGTCAACCACAACCTGATCGAGGCCTTCGAGTTCGGCGCTGCCGGTCACTTCGTGGTCGAAGGAGACTGGAACGACGACCTGATGACCGGCGTGCTGGCGCCAAGCCCCATCTAGGCCCTCTCATCTTGCGGGAGCCGCCCTGCGGCTCCCGCCTCAAAATGCCGGCCCAGGCTCCTGGCTGGCACATCCCGGAGGCAGACATGACAGCCCAAGCGGTGCATCCAAACGACCTGAGGGGCCTCCTTTTGCCATCGGCACTCCTGGCCCTGGCACTGGGAGCACTCGCCGCTCAACTCGGCCCGCTCCCGCCCCTGTTCGGGTTGGATCCCGCTGCGTCTCCCGCAACAGTCATCCTGCCTCCGGGAAGCCTTACCTACCGCACCGAGGGTCACTTCCTGCGGGACAACAATCCCATAGATGCGCCAATGATCACGGTGGCTCTTGAACAGCCACTGGAGATCATGACCTACCAGGTTACCGCCATCGACTATGAGCGTTGCGTCGCCGATGGCCAGTGTGCGCCTGCCCTGGGTGGTGTAGGCGTCAACGTGCCGGTAACGGGCGTCAATTTCGAGGATGCGACGAACTACGCTGCCTGGCTCAGCGCGCGGACCGGCCAGAACTGGAGCCTACCCACCGATGCAGAATGGGCCTATGCGGCTGCCGAGCGCTTCGTCGACGACGCGCTCAACCTGGGGGACGATCCCGCCAATCCGGCATTGAGATGGATCGCCAATTATCGCCAAGAGGCGGCCCGAAACCGCACTGCCGATCCGATGCCGCGCCAATTGGGCAGCTTCGGCGTCAACACCAACGGGGTGATGGATATGGCTGGCAATGTCTGGGAATGGACGCAAACCTGCCATCGGCGTGTCCAAGTGGATGAGGTTGGCGCCGTCGTCACCGACTCGCCCGCCTGCACCATCCGGGTCCTGGAGGGCAAGCACCGGGCCGCTACCAGCTATTTCATTCGCGATGCCAAGAGCGGCGGATGCTCAGTGGGGGTTCCGCCCGACAATCTGGGTTTCCGTCTGGTGCGCCGCCCCACCTGGCACGAAGCGCTCCTTGACCACATGTTTCCTGGCCGCTGACCTGGCATTGGTGCATGGGTGGTGCGTGCGACCGCCGCGCGCATATCGCGCCAGAGACTTTTGATGTATCTGAGGGCATCGGAAGTTGGGGATAGCAGCGTGGCCGACATCGACCGGAGCCTCGTGCGCTCCTTGCCACTCTTTGCCAATATGGCTGACGTCGAGCTCGAACGCATGCTCGCGCGAGCCGCAATGCGCCGGATCCCGCCTGGGGAGGCCGTCTTCGAACAGGGGCAGAAGGCCACCCAGTTCTTTCTGCTCCTGCACGGCAGGCTCAAGGTTACCCAGGTTACGGCCGAGGGTCAGCAGATCATCGTCCGGGTGGTGCATCCTGGAGACCTGTTTGGCTTTGCCCAGGCGCTGCAGCGTGACGATTATCCCGGAACGCCGATCGCTGCTGCGGAAAGTGTAGTGATCTGCTGGCCGAACGAGGTCTGGGCGAGCATCGTCGAGCAGAACCCCAACCTGGCCGTCAATGCCATGCGCACGATTGGCCAGCGCCTGCAGGAAGCCCATACTCGAATCAGGGAGATGTCCACAGAGGAGGTGGAGCGCCGAGTCGCCCATGCCGTGCTGCGGCTGATGGATCAGGCGGGCCGCCGGGACGCGGATGGCGATGGCGTACACATTGATTTTCCGCTGACGCGCCAGGACGTGGCGGAGATGACCGGAACGACGCTTCACACGGTGTCGCGACTGTTCAGCGCCTGGGAGAGCCAGGGGATCGTCAAGGGCGGTCGGCAAAAGTTGCTGATCCGGGACAGGGCCCGCCTAGAGGCTCTGGCCGAGGGGCAGTAGTTCTCGCCGTTCCTTGCGCTCCCGCAAGGAACATGAGCCTTGAGGGCGCTAGGCGGAATGCATCCAAGCCCGAGTTTCCCATGACTGACACCTACCCCATCAAGCGCAAGCCGGTGCCGCGCGGTATTGCCCACACAGGGCCCGTCATCCTGGCCTATGGCTTTCGACCATTTTTCCTGGCCGCTGGCATATGGGCCATCCTGGCCGTGGGCCTCTGGATTGCCGCGCTGGTGACGGGGCTCCCCATAGGCGGTGTCTATGGCGGGTCGGCCTGGCATGCCCATGAAATGCTGTTTGGCTATACGAGCGCGGCCTTGGCGGGATTCCTGCTGACGGCAATTCCCAATTGGACCGGCCGGTTGCCTGTCTCTGGCCGGCCATTGGCGATGCTGGTCGCCGTATGGATGGCTGGCCGGGTCGCCATGATCTACCCAGATGCTCTTGGCCTGCACTGGGCCGTCGTGATCGACGCTGCCTTTCTGCCCCTCCTGCTGGCGATCTGCCTGCGTGAAGTCGTCGCCGGCAAGAAGTGGCGCGACCTCAAGGTGCTGGCGGCTGTGCTGGCACTCGCACTGGCCAATATTGGCTACCATGCCCTGACGCTCATGAATGGTGACCACGGCATGGCCAATCGGTTGGCCGTTTCGGCCTATGTCATGTTGATTGCCATAATCGGTGGCCGGGTTGTTCCGAGCTTCACCCGCAACTGGCTGGCAAAGCGTCACGTGCTTTCGCTGCCCGCACCCTATCAGCGCTTCGATACCGTCGCCTTGCTGGCGGGCCTTGTAGCCCTCGCGGCCTGGCTTGTCGCACCATACCATTGGATGACGTCGGTCCCCTGCCTGATTGCAGGTCTCTTGCACGCCGTGAGGCTGGGACGTTGGAAGAGTTGGCAGACTGCAGAGGAGCGACTCGTTCTCGTCTTGCACCTGGCCTATGGCTGCCTTCCGCTGGGCTTTCTTGCCATTGCCGCAGTACCGTTCGGGTTCATCGACCCTGCCGCAGCCCTGCATGTCTTCACGGTGGGTGCCATCGGGCTGATGACTCTGGCGATCATGAGCAGGGCAACCCGCGGCCATACTGGCCTGGCGCTATCGGCCTCCACTACCACTGCAATCAGCTACGGACTTCTGCTTGCGGCGGCGGTACTCCGTCCGCTAGCTGGTTTCCTGCCGTCCCAGTACACGCTGCTGATTTCCATCAGCGGGCTGAGCTGGATTGCGGCATTCGTACTCTTTCTGACCGAATACGCGCCCGTCCTCTTGCTCCGGCGCAAGCCGCGCCCCGAGTCGTCCTAGAAGCGCAGAGCTATCTCGGGTGCCATGAAGTCCGGGCTCCATGGCGGGTCATAGGTTAGTTGCACATCGACCCGACTGACACCACTAACCGATCCGGCACGGGCGGTGACCGCCTCAGTCAGAAAGGCGCTGGCCGGGCAGAAGCGGGCCGTTGTCGTCATCAGTACGGTAACGGCGCCACCCGTGCTCACGTCGATATCGTAGACCATGCCCAGGTCGATGATATTGTGACCAAGTTCGGGGTCGATAACGTCGCGCAGGGCTGCGCGTATACCAGCCTCCAGTTCCATTGTCGGGCTCGGCATCATGCCTTTGTGCCCGCTCTGACCATCAGCCGATAGCTGGTCGCCTCCGCATCGAACTCCCCGACCCAGGCATGTCCACGCGCCTGCAATTCCGGGAAGAGGAACAGCGGTTCGCGGCCCAGCAGGGCAAACAGCACCTCACCCTCTTCCATGGCCTGGAGCGCGGACAGTATCTGCACCATCGGTTCTGGCGGATCCATGTCCAGGCAGTCCAGGTACCGGGTCGGATCAGGCCAGGTATCGGGATTGTCCGGGCTGGACGTTCCGGCCTCAACCCCTGCGACGTTGGGCGTGAACAGAACCTGCCAATCGCCGCCTTCGAGAGGCGTGGCCTGATGATCATAGCCCTTTGCTGCCATGACCGTGAACAGGGGCTCGGGCCTGAATGTGGCAATGAGGCGTAGTGCCTGACCTGGCCTCAGGCTGTTCACGGCACCCATAATGGCGCCGAAGGGTTCGCCGCCATTGCGCAGGATTGGCCGGACATCGAGTTCCAGAGCTTCAGTCATGACGTTGCCTTTCTTCGTGAAGCGGGCAGCAGGAGAGTAGGGCGCGGATGGTTGCGCCAGGGATCGGGCAGGTTGGCGAGCTTGCGAGCCCGCACCAGTTGGTGGATCACCAAAGCGACGGCAACAAGTTGCCCCCCAGCCGCCAGGCGCAGGAGTGACGCCTGCTCCGTCAACAGCATCACTCCGCCGGCCAGGGTGGCGGCGCCATAGAGCGCAAACCACCACCGCGACTGGTCTTCGCGCACCAGATCCTGCACGCGGGGCGTCGGCGCCCGTCCCATCAGTGGCGCGAAACATTCCAGCCAGGTGAGAAACGGGACGATCTTGTACAACATGGACAGACCAAGCCCGCCCAGCCAGCCGAGGGCCAGGATGTAAAGAGCTGCCGCCCACAGACGGTCCTGGTCCAGCCATCGCGCTGCGATCAGGGCTGCTGCCCCAATGGCCAGCATGGCGAAGGCGCCGATCGCTGCAAGCATATGCAGTTCCAGACTTGCCCTTCGCCGGGTCCTGTAAAGCGCAACCATATCAGCCAGATAGGCCGCGACTGCCGTAAGTGCGAGAAGACCAGAAAGGGTTGGTAACGGCCACCAGACCAGATTGAACAACAGCAGCCAAGCCACCGCAAGGCAAAGGCCTGCGAGGCCTACACAGGCCAGCCAAAGGACAATCCTGGGGCGAGGCCCGGTTCGTTCGGGCGCGACGAGGAACATCGATACGAGTCTGTAGCTGACCCCGATGGCTGCCAGGGTCAGCCACCCACCCAGGCCGAGGCTGGCATGGAGCGGCAGTCCATCCGTAATCATGGCCACTGAAAACGCGCCGCCGACTAGTCCAGCGAGCGTGGATGCAAGGGTTTCACCCAACAATGCCGTCATCAGGAGACTGAGCAGGGCAAGGGCGATAAATCCGGCCGGGAGGTTGAGGTCGACGCCCTGCAGCAGCGTCGCCAGCAACACGCCTGCGGCCAGGGCAAAGCCCGCAAGCAGCAGTGCCCCTCCCACGGGAAGCATCTCGCCGCTGGTACCGGGCCACCCCTCAAGGGATCCAAAGCCGCATACGAGGCAGGCCAGGCCGGCAAGGATTGCGAACAGGACCATGGGCGCAAGGGCTGCGCCGACCAAGTCCCTACCGACGAGAACCGGCAGGAACTGAAACAAGGCGCCAAGCATCAGGGTACTCAGCCAGCCGATCGAAACCAGGTGGACGAGGATCAGTGTGCGCGGGGCAGCCAGGTCATCGGCAGGATAGCCATAGCCGAGGGCGATCATGCCGAGTGCCAACATCAGTGCGACCAAAGCACAGGCAAAATAGGTCAGCGTCCAGCGCGACAATGTGGCCATCTGCATTTGTCTCTCCGGTCCCAGGCCCGCTCGGCATCACCCTAGGGCGCGATCCGGTCGTGGACTTTGTCACAGCGCAAATTTCGGCGGATCAGCAGAGGCAGTGCCGTCGGGCAGGAATCGCTCCGCTATTTGATCGGGATCAAAGATCGACAGCCGTGGTGGGCTAGGGCTTCTGCCTGGTGGGGCGGACCCACGAATGGCAAGGTTGGGGTTCGGGGCATGCTTGCAGATTTCACACGGGGTGAGCGGACCACGGCATCCATCATACTGGGCGCCCTGCTGGTCGTGGGCCTGGCGATGGCAATTGTTGGCCGGAACGACCTGATAGGTATCCATGGCTGGGTCGTGTGCGCTGCCGCTCTGGCTGGAATTGTTACCATTCTGCGCCAGTTCGACCTGCCGGAGCCCACGCCAGAACGATACTCCGAATACTATGACGCGCCGACGCGCCTGGGCCTGATCCTGACTCTAGCATGGGGCGTGGTCGGCATGGCCGCTGGTGTGTGGGTGGCGGCACTCCTGGCCTGGCCGGACCTGACGTTTGATGTCGCTTGGCTCAGCTTTGGCCGTCTACGTCCGATTCATACCAGCGGCGTGATTTTCGGATTTGGCGGCAATGCCCTAATCGCTACCTCTTTCCACGTGCTGCAGCGGACAACCCGGGCAAGGCTCCCCGACGCGATTAGTCCGTGGTTCGTGCTGCTGGGCTACAACCTCTTCTGCGTGATTGCCGCGAGCGGCTATCTCATGGGGCTGACGCAGTCCAAGGAGTATGCCGAGCCCGAATGGTACGCCGACATCTGGCTGGTGGTGGTCTGGGTCGTCTATTTCGCCATCTACATGCGGACCCTAGCGCGCCGCAAAGAGTCCCATATCTACGTGGCCAACTGGTACTACATGGCCTTCATCCTGGTCGTGGCGATCCTGCACATCGTCAACAATCTTGCAGTGCCTGTCTCGCTGGGCTCGGCCAAGTCCTATTCCCTGTTTGCCGGCGTGCAGGATGCCATGACCCAGTGGTGGTACGGCCACAACGCGGTGGCCTTCTTCCTCACTGCCGGCTTCCTGGGGATGATGTACTATTACCTGCCCAAGCGCGCCGGTCGCCCGATCTTTTCGTACCGCATGTCGATAATCAGCTTCTGGGGCATTACCTTCATGTATATGTGGGCGGGTTCGCATCACCTGCACTACACGGCGTTGCCACACTGGGTGCAGACGCTAGGCATGGCCTTTTCGATCGTGCTGCTTGTGCCCTCCTGGGCCTCGGCCGGAAATGCGCTGCTGACCCTCAATGGTGCCTGGCACAAGGTGCGCGACGATGCGGTGCTGCGATTCATGGCCCTGGCCGCCATCTTTTATGGAATCACCACCTTCGAAGGCTCGTTCATGGCCATCCGTGCCGTGAACTCGCTCAGCCACTACACTGACTGGACCATTGGGCATGTTCATGCCGGGGCTCTGGGCTGGGTAGCGATGATTACCTTTGGTTCGCTCTATTCATTGGTGCCTTCCATGTTCAAGCGGGAGCGGATCTACTCGCAGAGGCTGGTGGAGGTGCACTTTTGGCTCGCCCTGTCGGGTACCGTTGTCTACGTCTTCGCCATGTGGAACTCGGGCGTCATCCAGGGCCTGATGTGGCGTACCTATGACGAGACCGGGACGCTGAGCTACTCATTCATTGAGAGCCTGGTGGCCATGCATCCCTACTACATCGCGCGTGCCTTCGGCGGACTGCTGTTCCTGCTTGGCGCCCTTACCGCTCTTTACAACGTCATCATGACCATCCGCATGCCCGCACGAGGTGCAGCGCTGGGCGCCGAGGGTGACCTGCCAGCCACACCTGCATTACAGGCGGGAGAATAGCCCCATGTTTGGTTTCCATTATCGTCTCGAACGCAGCGCCATCGGGCTCGTCGCCTTCATTGTCCTGGTCGCATCGATCGGCGGGTTCATCGAGATCGCGCCTCTTTTCACGATCGACGAGACCGTCGAAATCGCCGAGGACATGCGGCTCTATACGCCCCTGGAGCTGGCCGGCCGCAACATCTACATCCGCGAAGGGTGCTATGCCTGCCACAGCCAGATGATCCGCACCCTGCGCGACGATGTCGACCGGTATGGTCCCTATTCCCTGGCGGTGGAAAGCAGCTACGACCATCCTCAGCTCTGGGGCTCCAAGCGAACAGGGCCCGACCTGGCGCGCATGGGCAACAAGTACTCGGATGCCTGGCACGTCGCTCACCTCTATAACCCGCGCGACCTGGTTCCCGAATCCAAGATGCCTGCCTATCGCTGGCTGCTCCGCGATCAGCTCAGGATCGACGACCTGGGTGGCCACCTGGCGGCGATGCGTGCTGTCGGCGTTCCCTATACCGATGAGCAGATCGCCTTCGCCACGCAGGACGCCTACGGCCAGGCGAACCCTGACAGCGCCGAGGCATCGGGCGTCATGGAACGCTATGGCGCGGCCACAAATGTGCGCCTGTTCGACGGCACCGGTCCGTTGACAGACATGGACGCGCTCGTCGCCTACCTGCAGATGCTCGGCACGCTCACCGACGTCGCCCATGAAGAACAAGCGGACGAGGTGGAATGATGCCCTTCGATCACGAGACGGTCGTCGGATTCGCGAAGTCTTTCGGCCTGTTCTACCTCATCATCCTCAGTTCCATCTGTCTGGCCTGGACCTATTGGCCCTCCAACAAGAAGGGCTTCGATGAGGCGGCGCAAATGCCTGTGAGCGAGGGGGAGGATCGGCCATGGCGCTGAAGGAGCGGGACGAATTCTCGGGACAGGTGACGACGGGCCACGAATGGAACGGCATCAAGGAGCTCAACACTCCGGTACCCCGTTTGGTCTGGGCCTTTCTCGGCACCATGGCCCTGTTCGCCGTGGTCTGGACCATTCTCATGCCGAGCTGGCCGGGGATCAATGGCTACTTCCGTGGCCTTTTGGGTGCCGACCAGCACCAGTCGGTCGAACTCACCCTGGCTCAGGCCGCAGCCGATCAGGCCCGATGGACCGAGCGCCTTGTCAATGAGGACCTGGCGACCCTGCAGGCAGATGCCGACATCATGGCTGTGGTGCGCCAGGCCAGTTCATCCCTGTTCATCGACAATTGCGCTGCCTGCCATGGCGTCGAGGCCACAGGTAATCCGGGTTACCCCAACATCGCCGAAGCGCCAATGATGTGGGGCGGGGACGCCGACACGATTGCCGAAACGATCCGTGTCGGCATCAATGCCACCCATCCCGAGACCCGCTTCGCGCAGATGCTTGCTTTCGGTCGTGACCAGATGCTGGCCGGAGCAGAGGTTACGCTGCTGGCGGACTACGTAGCGTCCATCAGCCATGGGCCGGCATTGCCGACAGAGCAGCGCCTTGCCGCAGAAGAACTGTTCGCCAATAACTGCGCTGGCTGTCACGGTGAGACGGCAAAGGGCATGGTGGAAACCGGAGCGCCCGATCTCACCGATGAGTACTGGACCTATGCCGGCGACCATGCCGCGATCCGCCGCTCGATTTACAACGGCCGCCAGGGCACAATGCCGGCCTGGGAGGGACGCCTCTCCACCGCCCAGATCCGCATGCTGGCGCTGTATGTGCTCGACCTGCGAAGCGCCACGCCATGAGGACGGACGAGGGCATTTCCAGTGATCGCCGACGCTTGCCGCTTGGCTGGATAGTGGGTCTGGGCATTGTTTCGATCCTCGTTCTTGCGAATGCCCACCTCGTTTACGCCGCCTTCACGTCGCAGCCAGACTGCGTCGCCCATCTCAAGGGGCCAGATGGCAGCCAGGTTAATTTCCGCGCTGCCAAGTCGGGCTGCTGATCAGAATCGGAAGAGCCATGTCCCATCCTGTCGATACCCTGCCGCCATACGAACCAGCCCTGCCGCGGGCCATCGATCACAATCGCCATTTGCCTGCCAGCGCACCTCTGCAATGGCTGGCAGACGGCTGGCGCGACCTCTGGACGCGTCCTGCTTTGAGCCTTGCTTTTGGGATCGGCGTGACGCTCGTATCCTATGGCGTCGTCTTCGCCATGTTCACCATCGGCTGGGCTCAGATACTGTTTCCCGCACTGGCTGGGTTTCTCGTGATCGGCCCGCTGCTTGCGACCGGTCTCTACGTCAAGAGCCGCAGCCTGGGGTTGGGGGAGCAGCCCTCGTTCCTATCAATGCTGCTTCCCCGTGGCGGCATGCATCTTCTCTTCGTGGGCGCCGTGCTCATGAGCCTGATGCTGGTATGGGTCCGCGCGGCCGTTCTGCTCTATGCCCTCTTTTTCGGATGGCGCCCCTTCCCGGGCTTTGACCAGATCCCCAGCATGCTGCTGACAACAAGCCCGGGACTCTGGCTGCTGATCGTGGGCACGCTTGTGGGCGGGCTGTTTGCTGCCTTCTCGTTTGCAATTGGCGCCTTCTCGATCCCGCTGGTTCTCGACCGGCATTGCGACGCTTTCTCGGGAATGGGCCTTTCCCTGTCCTTCGTCAGCAACAACATGCCCGCCACTTTGGTCTGGGCCGCCCTCGTCGTCGGTCTTGTTCTGGTGAGCGTCGCCACCGGCCTTGTCGGCCTCATCATCATCTTCCCGCTCCTGGGCCATGCCACCTGGCATGCTTATGTCGCGGTGCGGGGAGAGTAGGGGGCTGAGGTGACCTGTTGCGCACCCTCGCCGGCCTTTGCTGAAGCTCTGGCGGGCGGCCCCAACCGTGGTCCGTCCGACAATGAAGTCCGGCTGGCCAGTCGTGTCCTGGGTGATGGCCTCCGCCAATCGGAATTCTCCGTGCCGGCAATCCACTGCGGGGCCTGCATTCGCACGATCGAGACCGCGCTCGATGCCTTGCCAGGCGTGGTCAGTTCACGGGTCAATCTTTCGAGCAGGCGGGTTACGGTGCGCTGGCGCGACGATGGCGTCGTCGCCCCGCCACTGGTGCGACGTCTGGTTGAGCTGGGGTACGAACCCAACCTGTTCTCGTTGGAGGCAACCGGTCGGGACGCGCAACTGGCTGCGCTTGTGAGGGCGCTGGCCGTGGCTGCCTTCTGTTCGATGAACATCATGATGCTTTCTGGATCGGTCTGGTCCGGGGCCAACGGTGGGACCAGGGAGATGCTGCACTGGATCTGCGCAGGGTTGACGCTGCCCGCCCTGCTTTATTCGGGACGTGTCTTCTACCAGTCCGCCTGGTCGGCAATGCGTTCGGGCCATACCAATATGGACGTGCCGATTACCATCGGCATCGCGCTGGCATTCGCCCTGAGCCTTTATGACACCATCTTTGCCGGGGATCAGGTGTACTACGACGCGGTCGCTTCCCTGATCTTTTTTCTACTCATCGGGCGTACACTCGATCACGCTATGCGCGAGCGCGCCCGCACAGCCGTCAGCGGGCTGGCTCGCTTGTCGCCAGCGGGCGCACTTGTGCTTGATGAGGGTGGCGAGCGGGCCTACCTCCCGCTCGCGGACATAGAACCGGGTCGTTTGATCTCGGTGGCGGCCGGTGACCGCATTCCACTCGACGGCGTGGTGATTGCCGGTCAGAGCGCTCTCGATCGGAGCATGCTGACCGGTGAAAGCCTGCCGGAACCGGTTGCGCATGGCCAGTTCGCACCTGCTGGCGCCCTCAACCTCTTTGGCGACCTGACCATGCGCACCACGGCGGATGTTCAGGGCTCCACCTTGCATCGGCTGGTGAAGCTGCTGGACGACGCTGAATCCGGTCGCACGCGCTATCGGCTGATCGCGGACCGCGCCGCGGCCTGGTATTCGCCGGTTGTCCATCTGGCAGCCGTACTGGCGTTCCTCGGCTGGATGCTGGTCGGCAGCAACCTGCATGATGCGACGACGGTTGCCATTGCCGTTCTGATCATCACCTGCCCCTGCGCCCTGGGCCTCGCCGTGCCGATGGTGCAGGTCGTGGCCGCCCGCCGGCTCTTTGATGCCGGAATTCTGGTCAAGGATGGCAGTGCGCTCGAGCGGATGGCGGAAGTCGACACCGTGGTCTTCGACAAGACCGGCACCATGACCACGGGCCTTTCGGCTCCGGCGGTGCTTTCAGGCTCCGCCGAAGACCTTGCCATGGCCGCAAGCCTGGCAGGTCTATCGCGTCACCCTTATTCAGGCTCCATCGCGCGCGCCTTCGCTACGGATCGCCCTGTCGCCTGGACCGAGATCTTCGAGCATGCCGGTCTGGGCATTGAGGCGCGCCTTGATGCCCAGGTGTACCGCCTGGGTCGACCCGGCTGGTCCGGGCCGCTGGACGCCGACGGCAGGACCGTCTTCAGTCGCGACGGAAAGGTGCTGGCCGCATTCGCCTTTGAAGATCAGTTGCGCCCCGGTGCTCATGATGTTGCACGTAGCCTCAAGGTCGACTGCCGGGTTGAAATGCTCTCAGGAGACCATCCAGCCATCGTTGGCGAGTTGTCACGCAAGCTCGGAATCGCGAGTAAGGGCGGCTTAATGCCCGCCGACAAGCTTGCCCGCATTGCCGCACTTCAGGCAGAGGGACGGCGCGTTCTGATGGTCGGCGATGGCCTGAACGATACCGCAGCCATGGCCCGTGCCCACGTGTCGATGGCGCCAGCCAGCGCTGCCGATATCAGCAGAAACCGGGCCGACTTCGTGTTCCTTCGGAACGATCTGAGCGCCGTACTTCACGCCATGATGATCGCGCGAGAGGCTCGTGACCTGGTCCGACAGAATCTCGGCCTGGCCGTCGCCTACAATGCCATCGCCTTGCCGGTCGCGATAGCGGGTCTGGTCAATCCCTTCATCGCTGCCATTGCCATGTCCGCTTCCTCCATAATCGTGGTGCTCAACGCCCTGCGCCTGGGCTGGCATCCCTTCCGGACACATCGGCTCGTTCCCATGCGGGAGGCGCTGGCATGACAGACTTCTTCTTTCTGATACCGGTGTCGATCCTGCTGGGGCTGGTTGGGCTCGTGGTCTTTCTCTGGACCCTTCGGGACGGTCAATACGACGACCTGGAGGGCGCCTCTGAACGCATTCTCTACGACTCCGATCGCCCACGCCGCGATGACACAGTTTGATCGGTGACAAAGTGGCCGCTGACCGCCCTGCTAAGTTGCTCGGACACTCCAGGATCCAGGGCTGCCCATGAAACCTGCTTCGCCGCTGAACAGACTGAGATCACGCTACGAGGATCTGCTGGGAGTTTGCGATGAGCTGGAAGCCTTCGCGGACGGGTTACCGGGTGTGGTCCCGGCAACCCTATGCGCCCAGTTGATCCGGCGGCTGGCAGACGCGCTGTCGGCAACGCACAGGGAGGAGGAAGCGGTCCTTCTGCCAGTACTATCCTCCTCCACCCAGGTCGGTCTGCGCAACGTTGCCACGCGGCTTCGGCAAGAGCATGTTTTCGATAGCCAGGTTGTGATGGAGATTGAGGAGTCCTTGCTGGACTGGGTGGCCGGGGCTCCGGGGCTTTCGCCTGACGCCATTGGCTACCTGCTTCGGTCCTTCTTCGAAAGTGTGCGCCGTCATGTGCGGTCCGAGCAGGATCTGTTGCTCTTGCTGTTCGAGGGAATGCCGCCAGCCGGGGTGCTACATTGACCCAGTTCGCGCTTGCCCTCGCGGCCTTCCTCGCGCTCCATTCCATTCCGGCCATGCCGGGGGTTCGACGGCAACTGATCGCCACGTTCGGTTTCCAATCCTACCTCCTCGGCTACTCGGCGGTCTCTATCGCCGGCCTTGCATGGGTGTTTCACGCGGCATTCGCGCTGGATTACATAGAGTTGTGGCCACCCGCCCCCTGGCAGGCCTGGCCGGCAATCCTGCTGTCGCCGGTCTCCGCGTTGCTGATCGCCGCCGGCCTGATCAGTGGCAATCCGGCCTCAATCTCGATGCGACGGGTGGGTGGCCAACCCGGCGCCATTGTCGCGATCACTCGTCACCCTGTCCTCTGGGGCTTCCTCCTCTGGTCATTCAGCCATATGCTGGCCAATGGGGATCTGCGCAGCTTGCTGCTCTTCGGTTCCCTGGCTCTCTTTTCAGCGGCCGGAATGTGGATCGTCGAACGGCGACAGCGCCGCACCCTGGGAGTAGACTGGATCCAGATCCAGTCATCGTCCAGCATCCTGCCGTTCGCCGCCATAGCGCGAGGCCGAGCCAGATTGAGATTTGACCGGGAAATGGGCATTGCCCTGGTCTTGTCGGTCCTGATCACAATCTGGCTCCTTTCGGGTGGTCACGCTGCCCTGTTTGGAGCGGACCCGCTGGCCATGGCGGCGCTTTAGCCGGTTTCGCCATCCCAAGCCCTCGCCTCCGGCTTCCCCGGCAGGCCCAGGAGGTCGATGGCTCGGGCAGCCAGGTGGTCGACAACGTCTTCGAGCGTTTCCGGCCGATGATAGAATGCGGGGACTGGGGGCATGACGATGGCCCCAATCTCGGTGACGGCCACCATGTTTCGCAGATGCCCCAGGTGCAGCGGTGTTTCGCGGGCCAGCAACACCAGCCGCCGACGCTCCTTGAGGTGGACATCGGCTGCACGAGTCACGAGGTTGTCGGTTATCCCGGCGGCAATCGCGGCAAGGGTCCGCATCGAACAGGGCGCAATGATCATGCCCGCGGTTCCGAGCGACCCGCTGGCAATGCTCGCGCCGATATCTGCTTGGTCGTGGCTCCGCGTTGCCATGGACGTCACCTGGTCGTATGCCTTTGGGCCGACTTCGTGCGCCAGGGTTCGTCGGGCAGCCGCGGAAACGACCAACTCGGTCTCCACGTCCGGTCTGGCCGCCAGACGTTGCGCGATCCGCAAGCCCAGTGCTGCCCCTGACGCTCCGGTCAGGGCCAGGACGATGCGGCAGGTCATCTGTCAAACCCCAGCTCTGGCCAGATTTCGTTGACGCGGCGGACGACTGCCTCGTCCATCGCCAGGGGCACGCCCCATTGCCGGTCGGTCTCGGTGCCAATCTTGGTGGTCGCATCCAGGCCCAGCTTGCCCCCCAGGCCCGATCGGGCCGAGGCGAAATCCAGGTAATCGATCGGTGTGTCTGGGATGACCACAAGATCGCGGGGCGCATCGAACCGCGTCGATACAGCCCACATGACATCGGCCCAGCTTCGCACATCGATGTCCGGGTCAACCGCAATGATCAGCTTGGTCATGCTGAACTGGGGCAGCATGGACCACAGGCCCATCATCACCCGCCTTGCCTGGCCGGGATAGCGCTTGTCCATGGAGACGACCATTGTTCGGTAGGAGCAGGCCTCAGGTGGCAACCAGAGGTCATGGATTTCCGGAAACTGCGCCCGCGCCAGTGGCACAAACAGCGGAGTCATGGCTTCCCCCAGCCGGGAAGGCTCATCGGGGGGCCGTCCGGTATAGGTGGACAGAAATATCGGGTCGCGCCGCATGGTGATCGCGCTCAGGCGCACCACCGGGAAAGGCTCCACTGAGTTGTAGTAGCCAGTGTGGTCGCCATAGGGTCCCTCCAGGGCCGTTTCCTCCACATCGACCATCCCCTCAAGGACAATCTCGGCCTCTGCCGGAACGGGCAGATCGACCGTGACGGCGCGGGCTATCGAACTGCGCTTGCGTCGCAGGACGCCGGCAAAGGCCATCTCGTTGAGCCCGTCGGGCAGGGGCATGACCGCAGCCAGCAAGATTGCCGGATCGGCCCCTATGGCAACGGCTATCGGCATGGGCTTCCCGCGCTTCTGCCATTGCCGGAAGTGTCGCGCACCGCCTCGGCTGGGCAGCCAGCGCACGATCGCTCGATCAGGCCCGAGCACCTGCATGCGGTAGATGCCCACATTGATGTCCGACGGGTCGTCGGGCGCGCGCGTGATCACCAATGGCCAGGTGATCAATGGCGCCGGCTCGCCGGGCCAGCAGGTTTGGATGGGCAGTTTGGTCAGATCGATGGCCGCGCCGGACACTATTGTCTGCTGACAGGGGGGCTTGCTCACCTCCCGCATTCTCAGGTTCAGCGCCGCGCGAAGTAGCCCCCGATGCGCCCAGGCGCCGCTCAGGTTGCGTGGCGGCTTTGGCGCCCTGAGCGCGGCCAGGGCTTTCCCCAGCCTGGGCAAATCCCCAGCGTCCAGTCCCAGTCCCATGGCAATCCGCTCGGTTGTTCCAAACAGGTTGACCAGCACCGGCATGCTCGCCCGCGTTCCATCAGCCATCATAGGCTGCTCCAGCAGCAGCGCCGGCCCGTTGTCCGCGAGCACCCGACGGTGAATCTCGGTGATTTCGTGCTGCATGCTGACCGGCCGGTTTATGCGGTGAAGCAGCCCTTCATGCTCCA
The DNA here is from genome assembly GCF_005222805.1 of Devosia sp. FKR38. Classification (GTDB taxonomy): domain Bacteria; phylum Pseudomonadota; class Alphaproteobacteria; order Rhizobiales; family Devosiaceae; genus Devosia. Next base: position 2,154,441 of record NZ_STGC01000005.1, read on the forward strand.
ATTGGTCCGCGAAGCCCCGCAGACTGCTGGCGATGCGATGCGTGAGCGGTGGCAGGGCTGTGCTTGGCATGGATTGACGCAATGCCACAGGCACAGGCGGCGTTCATTGCGCTGCAACAATGACGCCATCCCCGGCTCGGACTAAGCCTTGTGCCGTCCACACCTCAAGGGAGCCTCCGATGCTCTTGCCGCGCCCGCTCAGCCTCGCACTCGACCGAATACCCCTGCCAGTGGTTCAGGCGGTGGCCGAACGGATTTTCCAGCGGGCATTGCAGCAGCATCCTGACCTCTTCGATCGGCTCGGCGTGGCCGCAGGCAAGCGCTTCCGCTTCACTCCGGCAGATCTCGACCTGAGCTTCCTCGTTCATCCGGCGAGCCGTAGCATCCGCGTCTATCGCAAGGCCAGTGCCCCGGTGGCCGCAGCATCGGTCTCCGGCCCGCTGCTAACCCTGCTTGCCCTGCTTGAGGGACGCCTCGATGGGGACGCCGTCTTCTTCTCGAGGAGCCTCTCGGTTTCCGGCGACATGGAGGCCATGCTGGCACTGCGCAATGCCCTCGATGACTGCGGCTTTGACCTTCCCGCAGACCTGTCAGGGCTGGCTGGTCCGTTTGCCGGGCCGTTCCGTCAACTGGCAGAACTGGTGCGCCGACGGGCGCTGGCAGGATTGGGCTAGAGATGGAACTTATTTGCCCCGCCGGTACGCCTGCAGCCTATCGTGAAGCCGTCGAGGCGGGCGCCGACGCCATCTATTGCGGCTTTCGCAATGAAACCAATGCTCGCAATTTCCCTGGCCTCAACTTCACACCATGGGAAATGCGGACCGCCGTGGCGTTGGGGCATGCCCGTGGCGTAAAAACCTATGTGGCGCTCAACACCTTCATGCGCGCGGGCGCCGAGGACCTCTGGTACAGGGCTGCCGACGATGCTGTGGCGGCGGGTGCCGATGCCCTGATCCTGGCCGATTTGGCTCTGATGGACTATGTCGCCACAACCTATCCGGATCAGCGCCTTCATGTCTCGGTGCAGGCCTCCGCCTCCAATCCCGATGCCATCAACTTCCTGGTGGAAAGCTTTGGGGCAAAGCGCCTGGTGCTACCACGCGTTCTGACTGTCGCCGAGATTGCCGCTGTAGCCCGGCAGGTGGCCTGCGAACTTGAGGTCTTCGCCTTCGGGGGATTGTGCGTGATGGCGGAAGGCCGGTGTTCCCTCTCGTCTTACATTACTGGCCAGTCGCCCAACATGCAGGGGGTGTGTTCTCCCGCCAGCCATGTGACCTACCGCGAGGATGGTCCCACCATGGTGTCCGAGCTTGGCGGCTTCACCATCAACCGGTTCGGAGCCAAGGAGCCAGCGGGATATCCCACGCTGTGCAAGGGCCGGTTCCATATCGCCGATGTCGACGCCTATGCCTTCGAGGACCCCGTTAGCCTTGATGTCATGGACCACCTGGACAGCCTTGAGGCCGCCGGTGTGACGGCGCTCAAGATCGAGGGCCGGCAGCGTGGCAAGGCCTATGTCGCCGAGGTGGTTTCCAGCCTCCGTGCAGCGCTTTCAGCCCCGAAGGCGGAGCGGGCGCAGAGGCTGGTGCAACTGCGCCGTTTGAGCGAGGGCCAGCGGACCACGTCCGGCGCCTATGAGAAGAAATGGCGGTGAACGATGAACGTGCCCGACCTCAAGATCACCATGGGCCCGGTACCGTTTCTCTGGTCCGGAGAGCGTTGGCGAGATTTCTACTTTGGCATTGCCGACTGCGAGCATATCGAAGCCGTCACGCTGGGCGAAGTGGTGTGTTCCAAGCGGGATCACTTTACCCGCCCGTTTCTGCCCGAGGTGCTGGATCGCCTGATCGCGTCCGGCAAATCGGTGGCTCTGGCCTCCCTTGCCCTGGTTACGCTTGAGCGGGAAATCCAGCTGACCCGGCGCCTGGCCTCCGAGGACCACATGGCGGAGGCCAACGACCTCTCCGCGTTGAGCCTGCTTGCCGGAAAGCCGCATCTAGTTGGTCCTTTCGTAAATGTTTACAACGGCGCCACGGCGCGAATGCTGGCCCGGCATGGCGCCACCCGCATCTGCCTGGGGCCTGAACTGCCGCTGGAAGTGGTGGGTGCGATAGTGGCCGGAGCGCCTGAACTGGAATACGAGGTCATCGCCTTCGGCCGGCTGCCCCTGGCTATTTCAGCACGATGTGCCCATGCCCGCGCCAAAGGGTTCTCCAAGGACAATTGCCAGTTTGTCTGCGGAGAGGAGCCGGATGGGCTCGATGTCGATACCCTTGATGGTCAGGCCTTCCTGACGGTCAATGGCGTGCAGACCATGTCGCGTCACTGCCAGGTGCTGCTGGCGGACCTCGACCTCTTGGCCAGGGCCGGCGTCACCCATCTCCGCCTGTCCCCGCAAGACTGCGACATGGTGGCTGTAGCCGCACTCTATGCTGCCGTTCGCGACGGCAATCTGTCGCCCGGGGAGGCCGTCGCGCAGCTCGCGCGGATCTATCCGCAGGTGCCGTTTGCCAATGGCTTCGCCCATGGCAGGGCCGGCCTGGAATGGGTGGCAGCATGAAGCCGCTTGGCCAGGGCAAGGCAGCGCGGGAGCCCGACGCGTTGGTCAACCGCATCCAGAGCATCATCAGTTCGGTGGCGCTCGATTGTGACTGCCGCCAGCGTGTGAACGACGCCCTTGGCCGCTTCGCGGAAATGGAACAGCAACGCGAAACCCGTCGTCATCTGCTCTCCTCTCGGCAGCACCGGGCGGCGATAGCGGCACTTGTCGATCTGCTGGCCGAACTCGAGGAAATCAGCTGGCAGGAGGCAGACCGGTCGGTTTTCTCGGAACTGGCCCACCTTTTTGACGATATCGCCCAGCACGCCAGTACAGGTGCTGAAGACCTCCGCGCGATCCTCAAGGAGAGCGCCGGATGAGCCTGGCGATCAGATATCTGCTTGCCGCACTTGGCATTGCCACCCTGTGCTTGGGCCTGGCGGGGCTCATCCTGCCCGTTGTACCCGGAACCCCCTTCTTGCTGCTGTCAGCCGCCTGCTTCTCCCGATCCTCTGCGCGCTTTGAAACCTGGTTGGTCGAGCATCCAAAGCTTGGCCCTCCCATATCAGCATGGCGACAGTCCCGGGCGATCCCAAAGTCGGCAAAGCGCCTCGCTCTGGCAGCGATGGTCGTCAGCAGCATTGTGGTTCTGACCTCAGCGGCCCTGCCAGCGATAGCTAAGGTTGCAACACTGGTGGTGCTTGCGGCCAGCGCGGCCTACGTGGCGACCCGGCCAACGGCGGCACGGAGGTAAGCCGGCTGGAGCCCGGCGACTGCAACTACGGAATCGCAAGCACCGTCTGAAGCCTTGTGAGGTCGAAGCGACCGGTACGTATATCGACTTCGAGCTCCCAATCGCCGGCGACGGGGATAGTCAGTCCGTCGACGACCCAGCCACCGTCCAATGCAGCGGCCTCGCGCCGTATCGGTTCGATGCCGAGAGAAGGCGAGAGCAATGTAACGGCTACCGATTGCGCGCCCTTGGGAGTGCCTTGAACATCCATCACGGCTATATCGACTGTGACCGGCCCGGCTTGCCCGGGGGAGATGGTCACCATAGCCATGACAGAAGCATCCATAAGGTGGACCAGGATAGGTTCGGCCATAGCTGACTGGACGGGCGCCAAGACCAACGCTCTGGGCGGTGGTGTGAAGCGCCAGCCGGCAACCAAAGCCAGAATGACCACAATAATCCCCAGCTCAAAAGCGATCGACTGGCGGAGGCGTCGGTCTGCTAGGGCCTCACCAGCCAGGGCGGGGCCTGTCAGCCAGAGACGGTTCCAGAGAGCGAGCGCGAATAACGTGGCGAGAAGGCCGAGTTTTGCTGCCAGGACGAGGCCATATGGCGATAACCATTGTGGACCCGGAGCGCCCATCTGTATCACTGCCAGTGCCACGCCCGACAGCACCAGGGGAGCGACGGCATAAGGGATTGCGCGCGAGAACGAAGCCAGCGCCCTGTAGGCGGTTTCGCCGGGATCGCGCAGCAGCGACCAGAGCGGTAACAGCGCGCCCACCCAGAACAGTATTCCCCATATGTGCAGAAAGACGGCAGAACGCGTCAACCACTGCGGCGCGGCTGCGCTTGCGTGGCCGCTCAGGGCCAGCGAAAGCGCAGCCAAAGTGCCGGCAAGCAGCCCGAGACCAATGGTCATGCGGTCCCTGGGCATGCCGAGCACGCAGGCGGCTGCGACAAAAGCGAAGCCATCGACGACCGCTGTCGCGCCATAGCTGGTCGAGAGCGCTGCGCCCCACGCCTTGCCAGTGAAGCCGGAGGAGAGCGGCAAGGCGAGAGCGTCCAGGCCATGCAGGCCAAGCGTGGCTGGCACCAGCAGCAAGCCGAGCATGCAAAGAGCACCCGCTAACAGGCGTAGGCCATTGGGAAATGGAATCAAGGTCGCGACGACCGCGCCACCAACGCCGAAGAAGATGGCGACGAAGAGCAGCGCCTTGCCCGTCCTGAGCGCGATTGCGACTGCCGGTTCGGTGGTTTTGACCGCAACTGCACCGGTCACCCTGCTGATGGAGAGCACGAGCGAGCTTCCGATAGGGTGGCCATCCGTGGAGACCACGCGCCAGCTCAGGACATGAGTGCCCTCATCGAGAACGGACGGCAGGCTTACCGTGACGATCTCGCCGCCAAGGGCATCGCCGGTGATGTCAGAGGAACTGCCGTCAGGGCCGATCAGCATCAGCATCAGCGGGCTGACTGGCTCGTTGAAAGTCAGCGTGACCTGCCCCGGTGCTGCGTCAAGGACGGCGTTCTCACCAGGATCGGTCGCAAGCAGTTGGGCATGGACCCAGGCCATCCCGGAGGAAGGCAGTGCCAAGCTCAGCACTACCCCCCCCCAAGCAGCAACAGGCGAGCAGGCATGCGCATGCCATTCTCCTTGGTTTTGGAGGGCGCGGTGGGAGCCGCGCCCCTTTCTTGGCTAGTGACCTGACGCTCCCGCAGGGACGAGTTCGAGGCTGGGGGCCGGCATCTCGACGTTGTCGGCTCCGGTCACGTCGATCCAGGCTTCTTCGCCGTTCGCGCATTCCTGGACTGCCGGAAAGTAGAACCGGCCCGGCTCGAGGGTGCCAGCAAAGGTGCCGCGGAAGACGAACTCGTCATACCACTCGTTGGGCAGATTGCCGTCCTTCCAGACAATCTCCTTGACGCCTTCTGTCAACGGCGTGCCGTGGTTGTCATAGGACTGGGCATAGGGACCGGTCACCGTCTCCAGAGTCCAGCCAGCCTTTGGCATGGGCTTAACATTGTAGAAGCCTTCGGGAATCTGGATGCGGACGACGTTGGTGGCCTCGGCGCCGCAACCGTGCGGGACGCGCAGCACGGCCTTGTAGGTGGAGCCGATAGCGGCCTGCCGCACTTCGAGGGTGGCGTGGGCGAAGGCGGGGACGGCAGTGAGGGTTGCGGCGGCGACGGCCGCGCAGGCAAAAGTGCGGATCATGATGATCTCCAATGAGAATCTGGTCTGGTGGCAGTAAGGTGCCGAGAGCGTTGTCATACCGTCATCGGAGGGGCGCGGGCTTGGCCGACATGTGGGTCAACAGTCGGCCGAGGCGGGCCCGGACGATAGGGGTAGCTGACCCCGGTCGCGGTGCGTCGGAAGGTGCCGAGTTCCAGCGAACCAGGTTCGGCCGCAATGAGGTCCTGCTTCCCGACGCCGGCAAGAGGACACTTGATCCCGATAGAGGGACCGTCCCCGCCAGTGCCGGGCGACGCTGCCTCGCAGAGCGCCCAGGCCGAGGGGGCGGCGTGGCCGAGTTCGACCAGATCACGCTGGAGACCGCCGGCCTGGTGCAGGGGCACAAGCAGAACAAGGAGATAGACCGCAAGCACGGCGACCGCGCTGCTGAACTCTCTTGCGATGCTCCTCGACCGGAAAGGCATGGTCACCTCATTTGGCAACCGCCTTACAATGGCCTGTCACCCCGCGACCAGTGCAGAAGTGTCGCAATGAACCGGTAGCGACCATTCAGGCCCAGTTCTTTGCCTTGGATCAATTTACCGGCAGGTCTCAAGAAGAAACAATAACAGGCTAAGCAGGTCCCGCTGCCGTCATCGCCCCTTAAGCCAAGCCGGCGCGTCCATCAAAGACAACGATCATGACTTCATCTGTGATTGGGGCTAGCGGCTGGAGTTCTCATTCCTGAAGTGCCCCTAGGTTCCCCAAGTCTGCCATTAAGTCGAAGCCCATGAAATGGGCCGTACTTGTGTAAGCGCAAAGAACTGCCCCCGGATCCCAGATAGTCATTGGCATCATCCCAGGGCGCCGCGATGAAACACGCATCGATCACTGCATTTGAACTCTTGCTTGAAGATGGCAGTGCTACGCTGATCAATGCCCTCGCCGAGTTGATCGTGATCCAGGTCAAGGATCACGGCCATTTTGGCAATGTCATACACCACGTGTCGTCAGGCGACTGGTCCGCGGTCGGGGACGCGATGCGCGAACTCTTTGTGCTGCCGCACGACTGCAGAACCCTAACACCTCTCGCCCGAAACCTTGTAACCATGCTGCACCGGTCGAGTGCCGCAAATCTACGCCCCTTCGGCCCTTGGTTGCTTGACCAGGTAGAGGGTCAAACGACTGCCCTTTTCCGGAGGAGTCTGGAGCGAAGGCTGGAGGACCTGGAAGGGCAAATCCGACGAATGGAGTTCGCTTTTACCAAGTCCGCAGCGCGAATATTGAGCGAGGTGCGACCAAGCGACGTTGACCTAATACAGTGGCCTCCCTTGCCGATGGACACTTCGCTAGGTCATAGGGAACTCTGAAGCGCCCCGGCGGACAATTTTCCAAAAGCCGTTGCGATGTGCTCGGAGCGCGCCTCACCGTCGTGCTGGAGCAGCGATTTCAACAGCCGTGCGATGTCTTCTCCCACCTCATCAATGCGCGCTGCGCTATGCAGCGGCAGGCAGTACAACGCGGACGCCAGCAACACCTCGACTAGCCGATCAATCGAGGTAGCGTCCAGTATGCCAGCCGCCCGCTCCAACTCTACTGGGTCCAAATGCGGTCGCGCGTCGCCGAAGAGTTGGGACAGCAAAAAGTGATGGAAAGCGGCTTCGGCGGCAGCCCAGTGATTGCCGACCAAACGGGTCAGCACTGGGGTAAGTTCGGGATCCCGACGAAGGCGGTCGCTGAACTCAACGGTTAAGGCTCGGAGTTCCTCCCGCTCAAAGTACATGACCATCCCCAAAAAGTTCCCAGACATGCAAACTCCTGCTCAGGCTTGGTCCCCTTTTTGTATCCGTCGGTAATCAGCCCACTTTGACCAGGCGCAAACCCAAAGGAAGTTTCTTGAGGGTGGCGTGAGTAGCGGGGGTGCCTGTGCGGACCGTCAGCTTTTCGGAAATCGCAACGCCGGCCGGAACGTCCGAATTGGGGCGCATAGCGGACGGCCCTACTACCAAGGTGGCTGAATGGTTCCAACGCTGACCGGTCAAATAGCGGTCTGGTGACGATCAGAAGATCGAGACTAGGCCCTTTATTCGAGGGACGTTTTTTCGTCACTCGGAATGGGCGACCTCTTACGTTCTTTAGACCAGACTGCCAGCAAGGCGTTTATTCTCGGTTGAACTCTCTTTCGCGCTTCGATCCGGTCGATGCCAGCCAACAGCAGGCTGTCATAGTCGGTCATGACATGACGAAGAATTCCCTGCATCGTTGTGCCCACCGCAGCGCCAAGCGACCTGCCTTGCCAGTCCCTTTCGCTTATTCGTTCTACGATATAGGTGACGGCAAAGTCTGGGCACCCAGGATGGTTCTTGCGGATATGCCGCTCGACGGCCTTCGCTGTGAAACGCGTCATTGCGAGCACGCTCGAGTCGCGTACTCGCAACCCATGCTGATGTGCCATGGATAGGTGGGCCGTTGCTTGCTGAACAACTCATCCGACTTTTGCTCGGGGTCTGACAGGCGACATGCCTGGTTCAGAATTTTCTCTATTCCCGCAAAAACAATCTGCATCCCAAATCTGCGATGGCTATAGCGCAAATCAGAGCCAGGTCTCTGGCTGTGACGCTGAGGTTAAATCGTTGAACTATATATTCGAAATCGCAACTCACAATTCCATAGCCAATCTCCCTACCGAAGTGAAGGCATCTGGCCGTTGGGAATTGAGCCAGGAGCTGACACCGCCGGCGCACAACTTGGTCTCCCAGTAAAGTGGCTGGGCCCCACGCTGACGAGGCTCAGGGCGCGAATAGCCAGCCCCCGGTTGCCGTTCATCCAGATACACCGCTGCGCCTCGCGGACGCGGTTAAGCTTGGATTTCCGCTGGGTGGGATGACTGTCTCCGGACTGCGACGAGAGATTGCGCGGGGACGGCTACAGGTCGAGGTGATTGCTGGAAAACAGTTCACCAGTTTAAGGGCGATAGAAGCAATGAGGGTCGCATGCCGCGTGCCAGGAAAGGCGCACATCTCTGGCTCCGAAAGGAGCGAATCAATAAGTCGACCGGAAAGCGGATTGCGAACAGCCAGTGGTTCATCGTCCACGGGACCGAACGTATCTCCACGGGATGCGTTGCTGGCGAAATTGAACGCGCGGAAGAAAAGCTAGCCCAGTATATCACCTCCAAATACGCCCCTGAGAGACGTGTTCGGGATATAGAAACAATCGATGTCGCCGATGTGCTCTCGATCTATGACGAAGACCGCCGGCCAGGGATTGCGAACCAAGCAAAGCACGACGAGCGCATGGCACGCCTTACGACATGGTGGGGCGGCAAAACCTTGTCGGAGGTCACAGGTGTGTCGTGCCGGGCGTATGCAGATTGGCGTGCGCTAGAAGAAGACAGACGGCAGCGAGAGGCCAATGTTAGGCGCGCAGGACGCGGTCAGCGGCCTCTACCACCCAAAACGGCCAGAGGCGGAGCGAGACGCGACTTGGAAGACTTGCGCGCGGCTATCAATCATCACTCGAAAGAGGGCCTGCATCGCGGGGTTGTCGGCGTGTGGCTGCCAGAGAGGGGGCAGCCGCGTGAACGATGGTTGACTCGATCTGAAGCCGCTCGGCTTCTCTGGGTCTGTTGGCGAACCAGGGAGATTCAGGTTCGGCATCGCGGCACACAAAAGGGCAGGCCGTTGGCGACGACAAGGTACCCGCTGCGCCACATCGCTCGCTTCGTCTTGATTGGGCTATACACGGGGACCCGCGCGGCGGCGATCGCTTCTGCGTCCCCGAAAAAGGGCGACGGCAAATCTTATGTCGACCTCGACCGGGGGATATTCTATCGACTTGCAGGAGGTAAGCGCGCCACAAACAAGAGGCAACCGCCGGTACCACTGCCACCGAACTTGTTGAGCCACATGAGAAGGTGGGGCAAGCCAGTTCTGGGTGGCCATCCTCAGGAGCACTTCGTAGTGTGGAACGGCAAGGCAGTGCAGTCCGTCAAGACCGGATTTGGGCGTGCGGTTGAACTTGCAGGCTTGAGTAAAGACGTCACGCCCCACACGTTGCGCCACACAGCTGCGACCTGGCTCATGCAGAATGGTGTTTCCATCTGGGAAGCGGCCGGCTATCTCGGCATGTCCCCAGAAATGGTTGAGAGAACCTATGGTCATCACCATCCAGACCACTTGAAAGGCGCCAGTCTCGGTTTTCGCCGGAACGCATAAAGTGGAGATTTCGGTGGAGACGCCAACCGAGGATCAGGCTAAGCCATTGAAGAATATGGTGGGCCCACCAGGACTCGAACCTGGAACCAGACCGTTATGAGCGGTCGGCTCTAACCATTGAGCTATAGGCCCATCGTGCCGCGTGCGGACGATGGTTGGGCTGGTAGCATGCCCCTGCCGCGCCGGTCAAATGGCCCGGCGAGGGCACTTGGCGCGGCGTCTAGGCCAGCTCCAGCACCACCTCGGGCAGGCCTGCCACCGTGCCGACGATATGGTGAGGCGCCACTGCCGGATGCTTAAGCCGCGCACCTGTGATCAGCACATCCCCCGCCTTGAGCCCATGCCCGCGCGCGCTGGCCACATTGGCGATATAGGTCACCGCCGCGATGATCTGCGCCCAGCTGGCCCCCGCCGCGATCTCTTCGACATCCGCGCCATCATAGCTGAGCTGGGCCGGCAGTGTGGCGAAGTCGACCGCCAGCGGCACCGCCACGCCCGCGCCGACGATCACGGCGGCATTGCTCTGCAAATCCGCCATCTTGAGCAGATGCGGCGCCCCCACCTCCGGCGCAAAGGACGTCGCGCACATCTCGAGCGCAGCATGCACCGTGCCGATGGCCGCCGCCGCCTCCGCATCGGTATAGGCCGCGCTGCGCACCGGCAGCGCCTGGCTCAGCCGCACCGCCACTTCGACTTCCGTGAGATGGATCATCAGTCTGGCCCGCTCCAGCCGCACGCCGCTGGCATGAAAGCGCGATGCCGGAATCGGTGAACAGATCGGCGCCGGATCGTCCCCGGCCAAAACCTTCCAGCCGCCGATGGCGCCCTCATGGACCATCACCGCGTCCTGCACCACATAGGCTGCGTCCAGACTCCCGGGAATCCAGTCCGCCGGCACCGCCGCAATCTGCCGGCTATCCCGCCGCGCTGCAAACAGCGCCTCCGCCAAAGCCTGCACCGTCCCGCTCATGCCTATCCCCTATGCTGATCGCCGCCGCACGCAACGGACCCTGCCTGACAATGTCCCGCCCCCCGGTCATCGGGCAAGCTGCCCGACGCCCATTCCGTCCACCGCCCGCCATTGTCGCGCCACGCCCCTTTGCCTATTGTGCGCTCTGCGCCCATGTGTCGGCATGCGCACCAACATCCGGGGAACCATGCGCGAAGGCGACATCATCAACGGCCTGGTCAAGGGCTTGGCGGTTATCGAATGCTTCGATGAGGAACATGCCAGCCTTTCGATCACCGATGTGGCCCGCCGCACCGGGCTTGAGCGCGCCACCGCCCGCCGCTGCCTGCTCACCCTCACCCATCTCGGCTACGCCAGCTACGACGGCAAGTTCTTCCGCCTCACCCCCCGCATTCTCAATCTGGGCCATTCCTATCTCGCCGCCACCCCGCTGCCGCGCCTGATCCAGCCTTTTCTCGACGATCTCTCGGCCCAGGTCCACGAATCCTCCTCGGCCGCCGTGCTCGACAACACCGAGATCCTCTATATCGCCCGTGCCTCCCATCGCCGCGTCATGTCGATCAACCTGGGCGCCGGCGCCCATTTGCCGGCCTATTGCACCTCCATGGGCCGCATCATGCTGGCCGCCATGCCCCCCCAGGCCGCCGCCGACATCCTCCATCGCTCCGATCTGATCGCCTATACCGCCAAGACCAAGGCCGATCTGGCTTCCATCACCACCGAACTGGCCGTTGTCGCCGCCCAGGGCTTTGCAGTCATCGATGAAGAGCTTGAGCTGGGCCTGTGCTCGATTGCCGTGCCGCTGCACAATATGCAGGGCCACACCGTGGCGGCCCTCAACATCGGCGCCCAGACAGCCCGTGCCTCGACCTCGCACATGATCGCCCATTTCCTGCCGCTCATGCGCAAGGTCCAGGCCGAACTGCGCCCGCTGCTGCGCTGACCCAGCCATCGCATGGCTGTCACATAATCGGCCTATTGAGGGCTTGCTGGCACGTTCGCACCCGCAGCCCGCCCCCACACGGACGCGCCTGTGGAGTTAGCAAGCTTTGTGACGCCGCTCACCAAAAAAAGCCGTCACAAAGCCGGGGCCTCTCCGACATATTGTCGAAATCATCCATATAAAACAGCGCGTTAACCTGTCACAAACGCGTCACTGAAACGCAATAAAACCGTCGTGCGGCGCCAATATGGTCTGGCTCGTCAAAGGGCGGCTCCGGGGAATGACCTTCCGGATTGGCCAGCCAGGTTTGAACTGAATTCCGAAAGGGAACTCCCCATGAAGTCTGCACTTTTCGCCAGTGCTGCCGTGATCGCGCTCGTCGCGTTCGGCACTCCCGTTGCTTTCGCCCAGTCGCGCGACACCATCCAGATCGCTGGCTCGTCCACCGTGCTGCCCTTCGCCTCGATCGTTGCTGAAGAGTTCGGCGCTGCGTTCCCCGAGTTCAAGACCCCGGTCGTCGGCTCCGGCGGCACCGGCGGCGGCCTGAAGCAGTTCTGCGAAGGCGTCGGCGAAAACACCATCGACATCGCCAATGCCTCGCGCGCCATCAAGGACAGCGAAAAGGAAGCCTGTGTCGCCGCTGGCGTCACCGACATCCGTGAAATCCAGTTCGGCTTCGACGGCATCGTGTTCGCTTCGGCCGCTGGTGGCCCGGACTTCGCCCTGACCCCTGCCCAGGTCTACAAGGCCATCGCAGCTCAGGTTCCGGTTGACGGCAAGCTCGTCGACAATCCCTACACCAAGTGGTCGGAAATCGACGCTTCGCTCCCCGACCAGGCAATCGCTCTGGCCATCCCGGGCGCCAACCACGGCACCCGTGAAGTCTTCCAGGAAAAGGTTGTGAACGCCGGTGCCGAGGCTGCTGGCCTTCCCGAAGGCCTGACCGATGACGAGAAGAAGGCTGCCCTGACCACCTTCCGTCAGGACGTCGTTGTCGAAATCGCTGGCGACTACACCGAGACCCTGGCGCGCCTGAGCTCCAACAAGGACACCGTTGGCGTGTTCGGTCTCTCGTTCTACGAGCAGAACAAGGACACCCTCAAGGTTGCCACCATCGACGGCGTCGTTCCGTCGGCTGAATCGGTTGCCGCCGGCGAATACCCGGTCTCGCGTCCCCTGTTCTTCTACGTTAAGGGCCAGCACATCGGCGTGATCCCCGGCATCGAAGAATACGTCTCGTTCTTCCTCTCCGACGCCATCTCGGGCGCCGGTGGTTCGCTGGAGGCAGCTGGCCTGATCCCGCAGCCGGCTGACAAGACCGCTGAAGTTCTCGCCGCTTTCGAAGCCGGCGCGAAGTAAGAAACTCCTTGGGCCGCGCCTCTGGCGCGGCCCATTTCCCGTTGGCGAGGGCGCGTAACCATGAATTCCCTGATCATTGCCGGCATGCTGCTCGTTCTGCTCGGCCTGGCATATCAGTCCGGCTGGTCGCGCAGCCGCGGCCTGGCCACCACTGCCGGCGTCAAGGTTCACTCCCGCCCGCAGTACCACGGCTCCTATGTGGCCATCTGGGCCATGCTGCCCGCGCTTGTCGTTCTCGGCCTCTGGGGCTGGTTCGGCGAGGGCATCACCACCAATTACATCACCGGCCAGATCCCGGCCGATACGCTCTCCGGCCTTGATCCGGTCGCGCTCGATGCCACCGTCGCCCGCATCCGCTCCCTGGCCACCGGCTATGGCGTGGCCGGCGATGTGCAGCCTTTTGAGCAGGCCGCCGCCGATGCGCTGCGTTCCTTCCAGTTCATCACCTTCGTGGTGGTCACCGTGCTGGCCGCCGTCGCCGGCATTGCCGCGCTGCTCTATGCGCGCAGCCGGATCACGGCGCGTCTGCGGGCCCGCAATGCTGTCGAGAGCGTCATCAATGTCGCCCTCATCGCCTGCTCGGCTGTGGCGATCCTGACCACGGTAGGCATCGTCGCCTCGCTGCTGACCGAAGCCATCCACTTCTTCTCCTTCGTCAACCCGATCGAATTCTTCTTCGGCACGGTGTGGAACCCAAGCTTCTCGTCCACCGACACGGGCGCCCATGGCCAGTATGGCCTGCTGCCCCTGCTGGCCGGCACGCTGATGATCACCATCATCGCCATGCTGGTCGCTGTCCCGGTGGGTCTGATGGCCGCCATCTACCTCAGCCAATACGCCCATCCGCGCCTGCGCGCGGTCGCCAAGCCGATCATCGAAGTTCTGGCCGGCATTCCCACCATCGTCTTCGGCTTCTTCGCCCTGGTGACTGTGGGTCCGTTCCTCCGCGATTTCGGCAATCTGGTGGGCCTGGACATCAAGGCCACCAGCGCGCTGACTGCCGGCGTGGTCATGGGCATCATGATCATCCCCTTCGTGTCCTCGCTCAGCGACGACATTCTCAACCAGGTGCCGCGCACCCTGCGCGACGGTGCCTATGGCCTGGGCGCCACCAAGTCCGAGACCATCCGCAATGTGCTGCTGCCCGCAGCCCTGCCCGGCATCGTCGGCGCCTTCCTGCTGGCCGTCAGCCGTGCCGTGGGTGAAACCATGATCGTGGTGCTCGCCGCCGGCAACAGCCCGGTGCTGCGCGGCAATCCCTTCGAGCCGGTGGCCACCATCACCGTCTCCATCGTCAATCAGCTCACCGGCGATAGCGACTTTGCCGGGCCGCAGTCCCTGGTTGCCTTTGCCCTGGGCCTGACGCTCTTCATCATCACGCTCTGCCTCAACATCTTCGCCCTGTACATTGTCCGTCGCTTCCGGGAGCAGTACGAATAATCATGACCGCTACTGTGTCCAACACCCATCTGTCGTCCATCGAGCGGACAAAGCTCATCCGCGCCAGCCTCACCCGGCGTAACCTGAGCGAGAAGATTTTCCGCGGCCTCGGCCTGGCCGCGGTCGTCCTGGCCCTGGGCTTTGTTGCCCTGCTGTTCATCGACGTGGGTCGCAAGGGCATCCCCGCCTTTACCCAGTCGAACCTGCACCTGTCGGTCAACTTCGATCCGGCCATCATCGGCGTTGAACCGGCCCCGGTTCAGGCCGCCGGCCAGTCTGATGCCGATTTCCAGGCGGCCAACCTGAAGTGGCAGCGCGATGTGGCCATGCTGAACTGGAACAAGGTCATCGAGGCCAGCCTGCGCACCATGGTGCCGGCGGGCGTCGAGATCACCAGCAAGGACCTGCTGACCATCGCCGAGACCGATGCCCGCCATGAAGTGCGCGAGCGCTTCGTTGCCGATCCGTCCCTGCTCGGCCAGACCGTCGACATCGACGTCCTCGCCTCGGCCAATGCCGCCAACTGGATCAAGGGCAATATCGACCGCTCCCTGCCCGACAGCCAGCAGCAGCTCTCCGCCCCGGCCCGCGCCGTCATCGACACCATGGTTGCCAATGGCAAGATCAGCAATGGCTTCTCCTGGTCGATCTTCACCAATGTGGACAGCCGTTCCGCCCCGGCCAGCGCCGGCCTGCTCGGCGCCTTCGTCGGCACGCTCTACATGATGCTGATCGTCATCGTTCTCGCCGTGCCGATCGGGGTGGCCAGCGCCATCTATCTTGAGGAATTTGCCCCCAAGTCGAAGCTGACCGACTTCATCGAGGTCAACATCAACAATCTGGCAGCCGTGCCCTCCATCGTCTTCGGTCTGCTCGGCGCCGCTGCCTTCATCAACTACATGCACCTGCCCATCTCGGCCCCCATCGTGGGCGGCCTGGTGCTGACGCTGATGACCCTGCCCACCATCATCATCGCCACCCGCGGTGCGCTGCTGGGCGTCTCGCCCGCCCTGCGCCAGGCGGCTCTGGGCATGGGTGCATCCAAGACGCAGATGGTGTTCCACCATGTGCTGCCGGTCACCTTCCCCTCGATCCTGACCGCCACCATCCTGGGCGTGGCCCACGCCCTGGGCGAAACCGCCCCGCTCCTGCTGATCGGCATGAAGGCCTTCGTGGCGTCCGTCCCGGTCACCCCCTTCGATCAGGCCACCGCCCTGCCCGTCCAGATTTACCTCTGGCAGGGCAATGAGAACCGCAATTTCTTTGAACCCCGCACTGCCGCAGCGATCATCGTCCTGCTTATGGTGATGATCTGCTTGAACGGCGTCGCGATCTACCTGCGCAGCCGCCTCGAAAAGCGCGCCTGATCGCGATACCAGACACAAGGATGACGCAAATGGATATGGTCGCCGGCAAGGTTAAAATGACTCAGCAATCAGTGAACAGCACCATGAACCCCATCGACGCCCTCGAACGCCCGATCCGCCTGACCGCGCGCGACGTCACCGTGCATTATGGTGCCAAGCAGGCCCTGCACGGCATCTCGATCGACATCCCCGATCGCGCCGTCACCTCCTTCATCGGACCCTCGGGCTGCGGCAAGTCCACCTTCCTGCGCTGCATCAATCGCATGAACGACACCATTGAGGGCGCCAAGGTCGGCGGCACCATCAAGCTGGACGGCGACGACATCTACGATCCCAATCTGGACGTGGTGGAACTGCGCGCCCGCATCGGCATGGTCTTCCAGAAGCCCAATCCCTTCCCCAAGTCGATCTATGAGAACGTCGCCTACGGCCCCAAGATCCATGGCCTGGCCCGGTCCAAGACCGACATGGACGAGATCGTCGTGTCCTCCCTGCGCAAGGCGGGCCTGTTCGAAGAGGTCAAGGACCGTCTCAACGAACCCGGCACCGGCCTCTCCGGTGGTCAGCAGCAGCGCCTGTGCATTGCCCGCGCCATTGCCGTTGGCCCCGAGGTCATCCTGATGGACGAGCCCTGCTCGGCCCTGGACCCCATCGCCACCGCCATCATCGAAGAGCTGATCGACGAGCTGCGCGAGAACTACACCATCGTCATCGTCACCCACTCCATGCAGCAGGCGGCGCGCGTCAGCCAGCGCACGGCCTTCTTCCACCTGGGCAATCTGATCGAGGAAGGCGTCACCGAAGACATCTTCACCAATCCGGTCAACAAGCAGACCCAGGACTATATCATGGGCCGTATCGGCTAATCGCCGCGCCCCGGCACGGTCCAGAGGAAACAGCATGACACCCGACCACATCGTATCTTCCTACAATGACGAACTGACCGCGCTGGCCCAGACCATTGCCGAAATGGGTGGCGAGGTTGAAGTGGCCATCGAGAATGGCACCAAGGCCCTGCTCACGCTTGATCGCGAGCTGGCCGATGTCACCATCATTGCCGATCAGCGCATCGACGACATGCAGCGCAAGATCGACGACATGGCCGTCTCCATGATCGCCCGTCGCCAGCCCATGGCCTCGGATCTGCGCGCCATCGTCACCGCCATCCACGTCGCCGCCGATCTCGAGCGCGTCGGCGACATGGCCAAGCAGCTGGCCCGCCGCTCGCTCAAGCTCGACGGCATGAGCCTGCAGCCCACCTTCTACAATGGCGTCAAGAACATGACTGCCCTGGTGCTGCGCCAGATCAAGGAATCGCTGAACGCCTATTCCAACCGTGATGCCCAGGGCGCCATTGAGGTCTGCAACCGCGATGACGAGGTCGATGCCATGCACACCTCGCTGTTCCGCGAACTGCTCACCTATATGATGGAAGACCCGCGCAACATCACGCCCTGCACCCATCTGCTGTTCTGCGCCAAGAGCCTGGAACGCATCGGCGATCACGCCACCAATATCGCCGAGCGCGCCTACTATTTGCAGACCGGCAAGCAGCTGTCGACCGATGTCGAAGAACTGCAGCGGACACAGATCAAGGTCTAGTCGATGCCAGCCACCATTCTCGTCGTCGAGGACGAAGGCGATATTGCCATCCTCCTGCGCTACAATCTGGAGGCCGAGGGCTTTCGCGTCGTCACCGCAGAAACCGGCGACGAGGCCACCCACGCCATCCAAGACAAGCTGCCCGATCTGATCCTGCTCGACTGGATGCTGCCGGAAATCTCCGGCATCGAGATCTGCCGCCGCCTGCGCGCGCGCGAGGAAACCGCCCGCGTGCCGATCATCATGCTCACCGCCCGCGGTGAGGAAGAAGAGCGCGTGCGCGGCCTGGCCACCGGCGCCGACGATTATGTGGTCAAGCCCTTCTCGGTGCCCGAGCTGGTCGCCCGCATCCACGCCCTGCTGCGCCGGTCCAATCCCAATCTGGTCACCGCCGCCCTCAAGGTCGGCGACCTCGAGCTCGACCGCACCACCCACCGCGTCCGCCGCGCCACCCGCGACGTGCACCTGGGCCCCACCGAATACCGCCTGCTCGAATATCTCATGCGCCATCCCGGCCGCGTCTATTCGCGCGAGCAATTGCTCGATGGCGTCTGGGGCAATGACGTCTATGTCGACGAGCGCACCGTGGACGTCCACATCGGCCGCCTGCGCCGCGCCATCAACCGCGGCCGCGAAACCGACCCGATCCGCACCGTCCGCGGCGCCGGCTACGCCTTCGACGAACGGTTTGCCCAGGTGGCGTGAGATCGGTCTCTTTTCAGCCTACCCCCTCCCGACCTCCCCCTGAAGGGGGAGGAGCAGCGCAGTGCTTGCCTTGATTGGCGCCCCCACCACCACGCGGTCCCTCCCCCTTCAGGCGGAGGTTAGGTGGGGGCATTGCACCAGCCCCTATTCCTCGGTGATTTCATTGCCATTCTTGAGAACCACGCCACCCCGAGGCTGTGTGATCAGATAGGCAGGCGCTTCCGGGCTCGCATGTCGCGTGACTTGCGTGCCCCGAATGGTGCGCGTGGTCTTTTCCGTAAAGACCTGCTCGATGCGTCCATGGGCCCAATGCGCGCCCCAGCGCCATTTGACATTCGTACCGATCTGCAAATGCGCCATGCTCATGTCCTCACTCTGGAGGACTACGCCAATAACCCAATTGGCTGCAATTGCCATCGGTTCTGGAGTTGCCACCCGGCTGAAAGCGGACGCCTCGCGCAGGTGGAGGTAATGGCGACATCGGGGTGGTTTGCGGACTGGCGGCTTTTGGCTGGCTATTCAGGTAGAGCTGCCTTGGATCAGGTTATTTGTCGGACGGGTTGCCTGACGATGACTTTTCGGTTCGCGGGTGCCACGCGATTGAAGTCATCAAGATAGATCTCATGATAGGGACCCGCTGGCTCAAGCCCCTCTTGCGGCAAGTAATCGCCATAGAGGCCCGTCAGCACGGTTTGGAGCTCGTCTATCGGCCCAACATGGAGATATTGAACGCACGTCCCCTCTGCGACCGCTTCCCAACGGGGAGCAGTTGCCTCTTCTAAATTGGAACGCATCTCAAGAACTGAGGCATCTAGTCGCTCCGCGTCAGCCCAAACCGGAAGTGTTATCTGAACGCGCCAATTCCATTTATCTCTACGGCCAGCGGCAAGATCATTCATGTCTTCAGCCCAATACAGGATTTCCAAGGGCGCTTCGACAAACGCCTTGCCCGTACGTTCTCGCGCCTCACGTCTGATCGGATAGATGGCGGTATAGAGCGCCTTCACCGCGGCACCCACGATTTGTTCATTGGGAATGCCTGCGCCATCGAGAATGGCGAATGGCAGCAAGGGAACATCTACTTGACTGAAATCGCCTTTCTTGGGGGCGTAAAGCGCGGCGAGCAAAGCCCGGTCTTGCGTCAAATCGATCATTCCATTGGTGCCCATGGCTTGCTCCTCATGTAATTCAGGGTGGTGGTGATCCACATGCGCTCGGCGGCCAGTTGGCCCGCAGAGAAATCGAAAAGAACCTCGACATGATCGGGCATGGGCTGTCGCTGCCGCCTCAGAACTTCAATGCGCTCGACTTCGGCGTCTATGGATGCTTTGCGCTGTTCCAGACCCTCCAAAGCTGCGTCACGTGTCAGCACAGGCCAGTGTGTCATCCCCAACAACAACGATGAAAATGTGGGACGGAAAGTCGCCAGTGCGGTCTTGGTCTGGTCAAGCAGCGCGTCACGTCCAATCGCCGTGATTGAGAAGACCTTCCGCGCCTTGGCCCCAGCAGCGACCTCGGCCTTTACAAGCCCGGCCCTTTCCAGCTTGCCCAGCACGAAATAGATCGATGAGAACCCAATCGGGGTCCACTCGCGCATTCCGCGCGTTTCGATGACCTGCTCCAGCTCATATCCATGCCTGGGCATCTCGGACACGAGACCGAGGAGCATGAGTTCGGCATCTGTAAGGGTCACACTCAACATATTCTAGTACTAGAATATAGAACCTAAATTGGCAAGTCCCAAAATCAGCGGGGCGCCAACATCCGTATATGGCAGCTATTGGGCTGGCGATTTCAGAGGCCTTACGACCGCAACGGCGTCGGTTTCGCCCGGTAGTTTTGAGGTGGGTAGCCTCCAGTCAGCGTCTGGAGAATTGGTGGCCAAAGCGCCAACTTACGATCGCGTAGTTCATCGCCACAATAGGTTAACCACCGAAGGCAATGCGGATCGTAAATATTTGACACATAGACAATAATTCGCGCCTGTAGCAGCAGAATGGGAGATGACAATGAACCGCGAAGCGCTGATCGCTCAGGCTGAGGGTTTCGCCGGCATTGCCGTCGCCATAATGTGTTCCGTTGGTGTAGTCCACGGTTTTGAACACGCCATGAAGCCAACAGTCTTGTTGTGTACAGCGGCCATTGCAGTGGTTGCGCTGTGTATCAATGCGCTCACAACGGAAAAACCCTCAGGCGCTATCATTGCGAACCCTGCAGCGTCCATCTCTCCAAAACGTGCGGTGCTGATGGCAGGCGGACTACTGCTCTTTGGATTCGCCATTTGGGCTCTCGGACTGGTGTAGTCGCTCAGCAGAAGGGCGAGCGACTACACCAGTGTCCGCCTTCGCGAAGCGTCACGCCGATGATAGCGACCGCAATGGGGTCGCAACCAGCCCCCTTGGCCAGACACGCCCCGCCCTCAAACCTCCGGCGTTTCCCGCAGTGGCATGTCGTCTTCGCGCGGCACAGTCTGGCGCTCGATCATGCGATGCACATGCGGCGGTCCCTCGCCGCGATGCAGCAGGCGCAGCGCGCTGGTGTTCTCGGCGTCCGCCTTGGTGCGCCGCAGATTGTGCCGCACATAGTCCACCCAGGTGGGCACGTGATAGCTCTCCACCCATAGGTCCGGCTGTTCCAGATCGCGCAGCAGCGCCCATTGCCGCGCCCCATCACGCAAGCGGATCTGCCGCCGGTCGGTCATCAGCGCCAGGAACTTGGGGATGTCGCCCTGCGCGATGCGATAATCCACCATCACCATGATCGGCCCGCTGCGCGGCGTCATGTCCAGCTGCAGCACCGGCTCGTTGAAGGTGTTGAGCGGGTTGAGGTCACGCTGCTCAAACTGCGGCAGCGGCAGGCGCAGGCCCAACAGCGCACAGCCGACCAGCACCAGCGCCACCAGCACCAGCGTCCAGTCCGGCCCCACGCCGTCGGCGCTCATGCCCCAGATCCAGCTGCCGACCGCCATGCCGCCAAACGTCGCCGTCTGATAGAGCGACAGCGCCCGGCCCACCACCCAGCGCGGCGACGACAGCTGGATCGACACATTGAACAGGCTCAGCGACATCACCCAGCAGGCGCCCGCCGGCACCAGCACCAGATGGCTCAGCACGCCATCGCGACTGAACCCCAGCCCGACACAGGCCAGGGCAAACACCAGGCAGGCGATCCGCACGATGCGCTCATTGCTATAGCGCTCCCGCGCCCAGCCATTGAGATAGGCGCCGACGATCGCGCCGAGCCCGAAACAGCCCAGCATGGTGCCATAGACCATGGCGCCGCCGCCAACATAGTCGCGCGAAATGCTCGGCAGCAGCGCCAGCACGGCAATGGCGGCAAAGCCGAACAGGAAGCCGCGCAGCAGCACAATGGTCAGATTGGGCGACAGTGACACATAGCGGATGCCGGCCAGGATCGCGCTGCCGAAGCTCTCGCGCGGCAGGCGGCTGGGCGCATAGTCAGGCTTCCAGCGGATCAGCGCCGCCACCAGCGGCACATAGCTCACCGCATTGAGCGCAAAGGCCGCCGCCGCGCCGGCCAGCGCCACGATCAGCCCGCCCACCGCCGGGCCGACGCTGCGCATCATGTTAAAGCCCATCGAATTGAGCGTCACCGCGCCGGGCAGATCCTCGCGCGGCACGATATCGCCCATCGAGGCCTGCCAGCTGGGGTTGAACAGCGCCGTGCCCGAGCCGATCAGAAAGGTGAACACCAGCAGCAGCCAGGGCGTCAGCAGCCCTATCAGCCCCAGCGCCGCCAGCAGCAGCGACACCACGGCCATGCCGATCTGGGCGATGATCATCACAATGCGGCGGTCAAAATTATCCGCCAGCGCCCCAGCGGCAATGGAAAACACCATGATGGGCAGCGTCGAGGACGCCTGCACCAGCGCCACCATATTGTGCGAACTGGTCAGCGTGGTCATCATCCAGCCCGCGCCCACCGACTGCACCAAACCACCCAGGTTCGACACCAGCGTCGCCAGCCACAGCAGCCGGAAGGTCTCGTGCCGGAACGGCGCCAGCACCGATGCCCGCTCGCCCATCATCACGCCTCACATCACGTCAACCACTCGCCCCTCTTGGGCCTGTCGCTCCGCTTTGACAAGTCCGCGGCGGCAATCGCTTCTGTCTAGACGATCACATCCTCGTCCGTCGCCAGGATGCGTGCGATCACGCCCAGCGCCCGCGCCAGCGTTGCCCGCGGCGGCGCCATCAGACACAGCCGGATCCCCGCCACCGGCACATCGCCCACCTGCGTCGCCGATGGCGGCGTCAGCCGCACCCCGGCCTCGCTGGCCCGGCGCGCCACCTGTTCGGCGCGCAGCGGCGCCATCGGCAGCCAGACATGCGGCGCCCCATCCGGCATCAGCAAAGCCCCAAGCCCCAGAATCTCCTGCGCCATGTCCAGCCGCAGCTTGGCCTCGGCCCGCAGCGCCGTCATCGCCGTATCGGCCAGCCCGCATTCGATCATCGCCGCCGCCACTTCCGCCACATAGGGCGGCAGGCCCCAGCCCTCGGCCCGCAACCGCTTGCGCACCGCCGGCATCTGCGCCGCCGGCGGCGCCAGCACGCCCACCCGCACCAGCGGCGTCAGGCTCTTGGAGAGGCTGGTGACGAAATACACGCGCTCGGGCGCCATGGCCTTGTAGCTCGGCCCGCCCTTGCCGGCGTAAAAGCCATAGATGTCGTCTTCGACGATCATCGCATCATGCCGCGCGGCCACGGCCAGCAAGGCCCGTCGTCGCCCCGGCCCGGTCTCAAAGCCCAGCGGGTTCTGGCACACCGGCGTCGTATAGATCGTGCGCGCACCGCTGACGATGAGTTCCCGCTCCAGCGCCTCGGGCACCATGCCCTCGCCATCCACCGCCACCGGCAGCATGCGCATGCCCAAGCTCGCCACCGCGGCCAGCGCGCCCGGATAGGTCGCCGTCTCGGTCACGATCAGGGTCGATTGCGCACGCTGCTCGGCAAAGGCCAGGTGCAGCCCCTGCTGCGCGCCATTGCACAGCACGATCTCGTCGGCCGCCAGCGGCGTGCGATGCGTGCTGAGCCATCCCGCCAGCACACTGCGCTGCCGCTCGGTGCCGGTCAGGTCGACATAGCCGCCATTGGGCAGGGCCAGCGCCTGCCGATTGGCGATGGCACTGGCCGCCGCCATCTGCGCCAGGCTGATCACCGGCGTCGGCGCATTGATCGACATGTCCACCGGCCCGGCCTCGTCGCCCGTGCCGTCGCTGCGGTCGAGCACAAAAGTGCCGCGCCCGATCTCGCCACGCACCACGCCGCGCGCGCTCAGCGCATCGATCGCCCGCGTCACGCTGCCGATCGATACCGAGAATTGCTGCGCCAACTGGCGATGCGTCGGCAGCCGCGCCCCGACCGGGTATTGCCCGGCCGCAATCGCCGCCTCCACCGCCGCCGCGACCCGCTCATGCAGCGGCAGATCGTCGTCCGCCAGCTGCATTGTATTGGTCAGTTCAAGAATTGTATCATTCATACGGCAGACACTAGCACAGCGCGCGCCCGGCCTGTAGAGGCCGCGCGGCCTTGTCACCATGTGAGCAAAGCGTGATGATTTCGGTCAGCCCTTTGCTAACGCTTGGCGGCAATGCGATGGGACGTTTCGTCTGCCGTGCGAAAGGCAAAGCCCTCGTCGGCCCAACCGGTGATCCCGCCGATCATAAGCTTCACCGGACGCCCCAGCCGCGCCAGCTTCAGCGCCGCCTGGTCGGCGCCATTGCAATGCGGCCCGGCGCAATACACCACAAACAGCGTATCTTCCGGCCATTCAGCCATGCGCTCCGCCGTGATCTGCCGGTGCGGCAGGTGCAGCGCGCCCGGCACATGCCGCCGGGCAAAGGCCTCCGGCGCGCCCACCACATGCAGCAGCACGAAGTCGACATCGCCCGCCGTCAGCGCCGCATGCACATCGGCACAGTCGGTCTCAAGCGCCAGCCGCTGCGCGAAATGCGCTTCGGCCACAGCCGACGGCGCGGCCGGATAGTCGGTTACAAAGCTCATCGTCTGCCTTTCTCCCCGCCCCCACCGGGCAGGCTATACTGGTGTCACATGTAGCGTCGGGCGGGATCATTTTGCCAAATCTGCCAGCGGAAGGGCCCTTATCCCCCCGCTGACAGCGCGCACATTGCGCGAAGGCACAAACAAGGTCAATAGAGTTGACATAACAATTATTCGGTGTTTGTATCTGTCGTATTGATACACGGTGATACAAAATGACACCAGCCGATTTTCGCCTCTCCGCCCGCGCCCTGGCACTCAAGGCTTCCGAAATCCGCGAACTGCTCAAGCTGGTCGGCAAGCCCTCGATGATTTCCTTTGCCGGCGGCATTCCCGATCCGGCGCTGTTCAATCTGGGCCTGTTTCAGGCCGCCTGCCACGAGGCCTTTGGCGGCCCGCAGGTCGCCCGCGAGGCGCTGCAATATTCCACCACCGAAGGCTATCTGCCGCTACGCCAGTGGATTGCCAGCCACATGCAGTCGCTCGGCGTGCCGGCCGGCGCCGACAATGTGCTTGTGACCACCGGCTCGCAGCAGGCGCTTGATCTCATTGGCAAATTGCTGATCGATCCGGGCAGCACCGTGCTCACTGCCCGCCCCACCTATCTGGGCGCGCTGCAGTCCTTCTCGGCCTATCAGCCCCGCTTTGCCCAGCTCGATGCGCCCCAGGCCGCCGGCGACGATGCCCCGCGCCTGGTCTATGTCATGCCCGATTTCGCCAATCCCACCGGCCAGTCCATGTCCCGCGCCGCCCGCAGCCGGGCGCTCGATCAGGCGCAGTTGGCCAATGCCGTCATCGTCGAAGATGCCGCCTATACCGCCCTGCGCTATGATGGCGAGCCGCTGCCGTCAATCGCTGCCCTCGACGCCGCGGCAACGGGCAGCATCGAGGCCACCCGCACGCTTTATTGCGGCAGCTTCTCCAAGACGTTAGCCCCCGGCATGCGCGTTGGCTGGATCTGCGGCCCCACCGCGCTCATCCGCAAGCTCACCATGCTCAAGCAGGGCGCAGACCTGCACACCGCCACGGTCAACCAGATGGTCATCCACCATGTCGCCGCCGCCGGCTTTGATGATCAGGTCCAGCGCATCCGCGCCGTCTATCGCAGCCGCCGCGACGCCATGCTGGCCGCCCTCACCCGCTATGCCGTACCGGGCATGAGCTGGTCGCGCCCCGAGGGCGGCATGTTCATCTGGCTCGAACTGCCCGGCCATATCGACGCGGCCCAGCTGCTGCAGCGCGCCATTCGCGCCGATGTCGCCTTCGTCCCCGGCGGCGCCTTCTTCCCCGATGGCACCGGCCGCAACACCCTGCGCCTCAGCTTCGCCCTCTGCGACGAGGCCCGCATCGAAGTGGGCATTTTCAAGCTCTGCGAGCTGATCGGCCACACCGCCATGGCCAAGGCAGCCAACGCCTGAGCCCAGACAAAAGCGGCCCCGGGGTTCACCCGGGGCCGCCAGTATTGTGAAACCTTGCCCGGCGCTTAGCCGGCCGCGGTATAGGCCGTCTTGACCACAGTGAAGAACTCGGCCGCATACTTGCCCTGCTCGCGCGGGCCATAGCTGGAGCCCTTGCGGCCGCCAAACGGCACGTGGAAGTCGACGCCCGCCGTCGGCACATTGACCATCACCATGCCGGCTTCGGCATTGCGCTTGAAGTGCGTGGCGTACTTGAGCGAGGTCGTCACGATGCCGGCGCTGAGACCAAACTCGGTGTCATTGGCCGTTGCCAGCGCCTCTTCATAGTCCTTCACCTTGATCACAGCCGCCACCGGCCCGAAGATTTCTTCGCGGGCGATGCGCATCTGGTTGGTAACGCCGGTGAACAGCGCCGGCTGCAGGAAGTAGCCTTCCGTCGGCGCATTGACGCGGTGGCCGCCGGCGCGCAACTCGGCGCCTTCATCCTGGCCGATGCCGATATAGTCCATGTCCTGCTTGAGCTGGCTGGGGTCAACCACCGGCCCGATTTCGGTATTGCTGTCCATGGCATCGCCGACGCGCAGGTTCTTGGTGCGCTCGCACAGCGCATCGACGAACTTGTCGTGAATGCCTTCGGTCACGATGACACGGCTCGAGGCCGTGCAGCGCTGGCCGGTCGAGAAGAAGGCCGACTGTGCAACAGTTTCCACCGCCACCTTGAGGTCGGCGTCATCGAGCACGACGGTGGGGTTCTTGCCGCCCATTTCGAGCTGGAACTTGCGGCCGACCTCGATCGAGGCGGCGGCAACGCGCTTGCCGGTGCCCACCGAGCCGGTGAAGGTAATGGCGGTGACGTCCTTGCTGTCCAGCATGGTCTGGCCCACCACCGAGCCCTTGCCCATCACCAGGTTCAGCACGCCCTTGGGCAGGCCGGCGCGGACGAGGATATCGACAATCGCCCAGGTTGAGCCGGGCACGAGATCGGCCGGCTTGATCACCACAGTATTGCCATAGGCCAGCGCCGGAGCAATCTTCCAGGTTGGGATGGCGATGGGGAAGTTCCACGGCGTGATGATGCCGATCACCCCGATCGGCTCGCGCGTGATTTCCACGCCCACGCCGGGGCGCACGCTCGGCAGCACTTCGCCGGCCAGGCGCAGCACTTCACCGGCAAAGAAGTCAAAGATTTGTGCCGCGCGCGTCACTTCGCCAATACCTTCGGGCAGGGTCTTGCCCTCTTCGCGGCTCAGCAGCGCGCCCAGTTCGGCCTTGCGCGCCAGGATTTCCTGGCTGGCCTTGGACAGGATCGCATGGCGTTCGAGAATGCCCGAGCGCGACCAGGCCGGGAACGCGGCCTTGGCGGCAGCAATCGCCTGCTTGGTCTCTTCAGCGGTGGCGCGGGCATAAACGCCCACCACTTCGCTGGTGTTGGACGGGTTGATGTTCTCGATGCCGTCCGAGCCGACCCATTCCCCGTCGATCAGGTTCTTGTGCAGTTCAGCCATGTGGTATGCCTTTCGGGTGAATGGTTTTGTTTAGAGAAGGTCGGCCTTGGCCAGGTCGCGCAGCAGATGGCTGGCGCCATAAGTCCAGGGCGGACAATGGGTGGACAGGTTCACCCTGTTAGATAGGGTGCCCAGCGCCGATGTCGAGATGGTGACGGTGTCGCCCAGCTTGTGGGTGAAGCCCTTGCCGGCGCCGCCACGGTCCTTCACCGGCGCAAACATGGTGCCCAGATAGAGCACCAGACCGTCCGGATATTGGTGATGCCCGCCGATGGTCGCCGCCACCAACGATTCCGGCGTGCGCGAGATCTGGCTCATGGAGGAATGGCCGTCCAGCTCAAAGCCGTCCTCGCCCTCCACGCGCAGCGCAATCTCGGCCTGCTTGACCGTTGCCAGCGTGAACTCGCCATCGAACAGCCGCACGAACGGCC
Source organism: Devosia sp. FKR38 (assembly GCF_005222805.1). Classification (GTDB taxonomy): domain Bacteria; phylum Pseudomonadota; class Alphaproteobacteria; order Rhizobiales; family Devosiaceae; genus Devosia. Next base: position 2,181,866 of record NZ_STGC01000005.1, read on the forward strand.
CCAGCGAGGCCGAGGCATTGTTGTCCTTGGCCTTGCCGAGCAGAAGCGCCGAACGCCCTTCCACATCGCGCAGATTGACGTCATTGCCCAGCGTTGCGCCGATGATGGCGCCTGCGCTGGTCACCAGCAGCGCCACTTCCGGCTCGGGATTGTTCCAGCTCGACACCGGATGCAGGCCCACTTCGGCGCCATAGCCCACCGAGCTCATCGGCTGGCCCTTGGTGAAGATCTCGGCGTCCGGGCCAATGCCCACTTCCAGATACTGGCTCCACACGCCCTTGGCGATCAGCGCCGCCTTGACGCGCATGGCCGTTTCTGAGCCTGGCACCAGCTCGCTCAGATCAGTGCCGATCAGCGTCAGGATTTCCCCGCGCAGCGCGTCTGCACGCGACTTATCCCCGCGGGCCTGTTCTTCGATTACTCTCTCCAGCAGCGACACCACAAAGGTGACGCCGGACGCCTTGATGGCTTGAAGATCGATGGGAGAGAGCAGACTGGGCAATGCGGCATCGTGATCAGCGGCGACACTGTTGGCCATGATTGTATCGGTCGCCCCGACAATTGTACCAGCAGCGGTCCGCACATGCTCGGCGGCGCGACCGCTCTCGGCGATGTCGCGCACCGTGGCCATGCCCTTGATCGTGATATCGACCAGATTGCCGTCGCGAACGGTCACCACACGCGGATGATCATGACCGGGAATACGGGCGCGCCCCACAAGGAGGCCGTCCGGATAGTGCCTGTTGCCCATGCTCTGCCCCTCAATTGTCTGCGCTGTGACTAGCGCACCGCCAACCGGGCACGCAAGGCCTACGAAGGTCATAAATCATACTTTTGATGGAAAATGATCCACAGCCCCGTTCAAGTCCGGTTCATCTGTGCCGCATTACTGACGCATTGGGTGGGAAGAAAGTCCCCCACCGATCTTCGGAGTTTTCAATGCGCCCTATTGCTTTCCTGATCCCCTTTGCCCTGCTGGCCGGCGTTTCACTGCCCGCCTTTGCCGGCACCATCTCCATTGACGGGCGTGGTGAGATCACCGCGGCGCCCGACATGGCCCAGATCAACTCCGGCGTCACCACCCAGGGGGCCACGGCCCGTGAGGCGCTTGACGCCAATACCGCCGCCATGGCCGCACTGATCGAGAGCCTCAAGCAGGCCGGCATCGAGTCCCGCGACATCCAGACCTCGGGCTTTGCCGTCAATCCGAACTATGTCTATTCCGACGCCCGCGACGCCAATGGCTATTCCCAGCCGCCCAAGATCGATGGCTACCAGGTCAGCAACACCGTGACGGTCACCGTGCGCAAGCTGGCCGACCTCGGCGCGATCCTGGATACCTCGGTCACCGTGGGCGCCAACACAGTCAATGGCGTCACCTTCGCCGTCGCCGATCCCACCGAACTGCTCAACGAAGCCCGCAAGGCGGCCTTCGCCGATGCGCGCACCAAGGCCGAGCTTTATGCCACGGCCGCCGGCAGCAGCCTCGAGGACATCGTGTCGATTTCTGAGAGCCAGGGGTTCAATGGGCCGCAGCCAGCCCCCATGTATGCCCGGGCCGAGATGTCCGACGCCGCCAAGGTGCCGGTCGAAGCCGGCGAAATGAGTTTCGCGATCAATGTCACCGTTCAGTGGGAACTGGCTGACACCAGCAAATAAACGTTCCAATACCCCTCTTTGAGGGGGCTTGGGCGGTGGGGGCGGTCCTCCGTAGTCACCCGTCCCCACCAACCGAATTCTATCCGGCCAGAACCTTCCAGACCATGTTCAGGCCCACCACCACCAGAAACGCCGCGAACACATATTTCAGCGTCTTCTGGTCGAGCCGATGCGCCAGGCGCGCGCCCAACGGGGCAAATAGCGCCGCAAGCACCGCCACCAGCAGCAGCGCCACCAAATTGATATAGCCAATGCTGAGCGGCGGCAGCCCCGCCACGCCCCAGCCCGAAATGGCAAAGCTCAGCGTGCCCGACAGCGCGATGGCCACGCCGATGGCCGCCGATGTCCCCACCGCCGCATGCATCGTCGCGCCAAACGCCACCAGCGTGGGTACACTCAGCGAACCGCCGCCGATCCCCATCAGCGCCGAGATATAACCCACCACAAAGGCGGCGATCCGATGCGTCAGCGCTGAACCGCGCAGATGGCCCATCAGCCGCGTCTGGAAGGCGAACACGATATTGGCCGCAATCACAAAGGCCATCACGGCAAACACGATGCGCAGCACATCGCCCGAGAACAGCCCAGCCATCAGCCCACCGATGAAGGTGCCGGTCACGATGAACGGCACCCAGAGCCACAATGTCTTGCTGTCGAGCGACCCGCGTTTCCAATGCGCACGCGCACTGGCGAGCCCCGTCGGAATGATGATGGCCAGCGACGTGCCCACGGCCACATGCTGCACCACATCGCTGTCATAGCCGAGCACAGAGAGAGCCAGCGACAGCGCCGGCACGATGATCGCCCCGCCGCCAATACCCAGCAGCCCCGCCGCCAGGCCCGAGGCCACCCCGGTCACCATCAACCCCAGCACAAAGGGCCAATAGCCGGCCAAGACGCCCCAATCCATCAGCGATCCCCGATCACATGCAGCACCACAGTGCGCTGGTGCGGGCGCGTCCGGTGTTCGAACAGATAAAGCCCCTGCCAGGTGCCGAACACCGGCACGCCCTCGCTGATCGGAATGCCGATCGAGGTCTGCGTCAGCGCCGCCTTGATATGGGCCGGCATGTCATCCGGCCCTTCCGTGGTGTGAACCAACCAGTCCATGCCCTCGGGCACCAGCCGTCCGAAGAAGCCTTCGAGGTCGGTCTGCACATCGCTGTCGGCATTTTCCTGGATCAGCAGCGAGCACGATGTGTGCCGCACATAGACCGTCAGCAATCCCGTCGCGATATCGTTCTGCGCCACAAAGGCCCGCACCGGCCGTGTGATTTCGTAAAGCCCCTGCCCGCGGGTGGGTATGATCAGATTATCGATAGCCTGTTGCATGCCCCGGCCTAGCACGAACCCGCCGCCCCTCGCCAGCGTGCGGCGGCACTGATGGACCCCACCGCCGCATTCGTGCCATGTTCGCACCGCCTCTTGTGGTCATGCCCAAATCGTCTCGCGTATAAACCTCATACGCAACAATATCTTACGGAAGACGCAAACCTTCTCCGCCCTGACAGCCCCATTCACACTGTGTTCAGGCGGCGACCACGATGGTCGGCTCAATGCCAATCCAAGCAAGGATAACAACAATGCGCCTTAGAAACTGGCTTCTCACCGGCACCAGCATCGGCATGCTCGCCATGCTCCCGGTCGCCGCACATGCCCAGGATGGCGAGCTGATCGCCGTCTACCAGGAATTCACCACGGCCCAGGCCAGCGGCGATGCGGACGCAACAGCCGCAGCCCAGGCCAAGCTGACCGAAGCCTGTATCGTGTATGGCTATGCCAGCTTCGAGGAATGCGTTGCCGCGCTTGAGGCCGCAGTTGCCGCTGCTGCTGCCGAACCTGCGCCTGCCGAGCCCGAACCGGCAGTCGAGCCTGCTCCTGAGCCTGAACCAGCCCCGGTCGTCGAGCCAGCGCCCGAACCCGCGCCGGCCATCGACATTACCGCTGATCTTCAGGCCCAGGTCGACGCCTATAACGCTGCAGTCGCCGACATTGAGGCCGGTGGTGATCGCAACGCCGCGCTCGGTCAGATCGCCAGCGCCCAGGATGGCATGGCTCAGCTCTGCGCCAACGCCGGCTATGGCAGCCTGGATGAATGCTTGGCCACCTACGGCCTCGGCCTCGCTGCCATTCCCCCCGAGCCCGCCCCTGAACCCGTAGCAGCACCCGAACCGGCACCGGAGCCAGCCCCTGTTGTCGAGCCCACGCCCGAGCCCGCTCCAGCTGTCGACATCACTGCCGATCTCCAGGCCCAGGTCGATGCCTATAACGCGGCCGTGGCCGACATCGAGGCCGGTGGCGACCGCAATGCAGCGCTGGCGCAGATCGCCAGCGCCCAGGACGGCATGAGCCAGCTCTGCGCCAATGACGGCTATGGCAGCCTTGAGGAATGCCTGGCCGATTATGGCATGGCGCTGTCCGAGGTTCCCGCCGAGCAGGCCACCGAGGTCGCCCCGGAGCCCGCGCCCCAGGCTGATCCTGCGGTCGACATTACCGCTGATCTCCAGGCCCAGGTTGACGCCTATAACGCTGCCGTGGCCGACATCGAGGCCGGTGGCGACCGCAATGCAGCGCTGGCGCAGATCGCCAGCGCCCAGGACAGCATGACCCAGCTCTGCACCAACGATGGCTATGGCAGCCTTGAGGAATGCCTGTCCGACTACAGCATGGCGCTGTCTGAAGTTCCTGCCGAGCAGGCCCCTGCCGTCGATCCGGCCGCCAATGCCACCGTCGACCCTGCTCCGGTCGAGGTTGATCCCACTCTGGACATCACCGCCGACCTCCAGGTCCAGGTCGATGCCTATAATGCAGCTGTGGCCGATATGATGGCTGGCGGCGACATGGCCGCTTCCCAGGCCCGCATGGCCGAAGCCGAGCAGGCTATCGCTGCCCTCTGCGCCCAGGTCGGCGAGACTGACGTCACCACCTGCCTGTCCAACTACGGCCTCGCCCTGCCGACCGTCCCCAACATGGGCCAGCCTGACCCGGCCATCGCCCCGGCCGTTGTTGACCCGACCCAGCCGGTCGAAATCATCCAGGATCTGCCCCAGGGCATCACCCAGGAACAGGTTGCGCCCGTGCTCGATAGCGCCAAGGATCCGGCCCAGCCGGTCGCTGGCGACGCCCAGGTCGCTCCGGTTGCCGAAGCCCCGGCCGAGCCGGCCCCCACCACCGACGCCGATGCGCAGTCGCGTTTCCAGGCCATGGAAGCGGTTGCCCCTGTCGCCGAAGAACAGGGCGTCATGGTTCAGGCCACCGCGCTTGAGCCCCAGGTCGTGCCGCAGAACGTGACGATCATCAACCAGACCAATGTGATCAACAACACGGTCAACAACACCACCAACAATACGACCAACAACACGGTCAACAACAACACCACCATCAACAACGTCATCGTCGACAATTCGCAGACCAATATCGGCCAGCAGAACAATGTCGCCATCAACCAGACGACGGTGCAGCCGCTCGACCCCGGCCAGGCCATCACCCAGGTGATCCTGCAGGTCGGCACCCAGCTGATCGTCAATTCCGTCGGCCAGGACACCGACCGCTTCTACAACGCCCAGGAAGACGAGATCTTCTACGAAAACCTGAGCAATGGCCGTGTCCGCGAGACCATCACCCGTCCTGATGGCAGCCAGATCATCACCGTGCGCAATCGCAACGGCGATATCCTGCGTCGCTCGCGCATCGATGCCGATGGCCGTGAATATGTGCTGGCCTACTTCGATGACCGCTACGACACCGACCTCGACACCTGGCGCGATCCGGGCCTCGACCTGCCGCCGCTGCGTCTCAACATTCCGGTGCGTGACTATGTGCTGGATGCCGAATATGCCGACGAACGCCAAGTCCAGGTGTTCTTCGAGCAGCCGCCGGTCGAGCAGGTCGCCCGTCTGTATTCCATCGACGAGGTCAAGCGCTCTGCCCGTATTCGTGACAGCGTGCGCAAGCTCGAAGTCGGCGGCCTGACCTTCGACTCCGGCCGGGCCACCATCGGCCGCGACCAGGTCGGTTCGCTCTCCACTGTTGCCAACGCCATGCTCGAACTGCTGGCGCGCAACCCGGGCGAAACCTTCCTCATCGAAGGTCACACAGATGCCGTGGGTTCGGAGATCTCCAACCTGCAGCTCTCCGATCTGCGCGCCGCAACGGTTGCGCGTATCCTGACCGATTTCTACGGCGTGCCGCCGGAAAACCTGGCCACCCAGGGCTATGGCGAGCGCTACCTCAAGATCCGCACCGAACAGGGCGAACGTGAGAACCGTCGCGTCACCATCCGCCGCATCACGCCGCTGATCACGGTCGCCAATACCCGCTAAGCGACCGATCAGCCGCACACTCTTGGGCCGGGCTTTCAAGCCCGGCCTTTTGTTTTTGCCGCATTGGGCCGCCCTGCCACCTTGCCAGCGGCGCAGGAATTGCTATTTCAACGTCACCCTGTGCCGGAGCACCCCATGAAGAAGCTGGAAGTTTTCATCGAGAGCATCATCCTGGCCTCGCGTTGGCTGCTGGTGGTGTTCTACATCGGCCTGGGCCTGGCGCTGGCGCTCTATGCCATCAGCTTCGGCGTCAAGCTGTGGGACTTCGCCAGCCACATGATCGGCATGGACGAGACCCAGACCATCCTCAAGGTGCTGGGCCTGATTGACGCCGCCCTGATCGCAAGCCTGGTCGTCATGGTCATCATCTCGGGCTACGAGAACTTCGTCTCGCGTTTCGACAATGAGGACGATGTGCACTGGCTCGGCCAGATCGACGCCGGCTCGCTCAAGATCAAGGTCGCCTCCACCATCGTGGCGATCTCCTCGATCCACCTGCTGCAGGTCTTTCTCAACGTACCCAAATATGTCGACAACCAGATCATGTGGTACACGATCCTGCACATCACCTTCATTGCCTCGGCGCTCTTCCTGGCCCTGATCGACCGCATCTCCAAAAAGCCCGGCAAGGACAAGACGCCCGACATCTAGCACCGCGCCCGCGTCAAAGCGCCCCTCCGGCCAGCCTTGCAGTCGCCATTGTTGCTCCCCATTTGCTTGAACGAAGCAAATGGGAGCCACCATGTTCAACATCGATCAGATCGTCAAAGCCCTCCAGACCGACAAGAACGCCCAGCGCACGGCCATGACTGGCGCTGCAGGCCTCGCTGCCGGCATGCTGCTCAGTGGCGGCGGCCTGGGCAAGCTGGCCGGCAATGCCGTCAAGATCGGCGCCGTGGCCGCTGTGGGGGGCCTCGCCTACAACGCCTGGCAGAACTACCAGAAGACCCAGTCCGGCGCCCCTGCCCCCGCCCCGCAGGACGCCTTCATCCCCGCCGCCAGCGACGAGCAGGCGCAGGAGCAATTGGGCAAGACCCTGGTCCGCGCCATGATCGCCGCTGCCAAGGCCGATGGCCGCATCGATGCTGACGAAAAAGACGCCATCTTTGCCCGCCTCGAGACCATGACCCTCTCGCCCGAGGAAAAGGCCTGGGTGTTTGACGAGCTCTCGAGCCCGCTCGATATCAACGCCGTCGTCGCCCGCGCCAAGACGCCCGAAGTGGCCCTGGAGGTCTATGCGGCGTCCCTGGTCGCCATTACCGCCGACACCGCCTCCGAGCGCGCCTATCTCGACGCCCTGGCCAGCAAGCTCAGCCTCGCGCCGGGCCTCGTCGCCGAAGTGCACAAGGCCGCGGGCGCCCGCGCGCCCCAGCCTGTTGCCGGCTTCGACTACACCGGTTCGGGCAGCAACGTCTGATCCTGACACAGCGCAAGAACGCGCAGTTACACCACTGTGCGTTCTTGATCCGCCCGTCCCCCAAGTCCATGTGTGACCCAACCAAGGGGTCACCATGGAACTCGGACTATACTCTTTCGCTGAAAACACACCCGATCCGCTGAACGGCGGTGCCCTGCAGAGCCCGGCTGAACGCCTGCGCGACCTGCTTGAGGAGATCGAGCTGGCCGACCAGCTGGGCCTGTCCTTCTACGGCCTGGGCGAACACCACCGGCCCGACTACACCGCCTCGGCGCCGGTCACCATCCTGGCGGCCGCTGCCGCGCGCACCAAGTCGATCCGTCTCTCCACCGCCGTCACCGTGCTGAGCTCGGAAGATCCGATCCGCGTCTACCAGCAGTTCGCCACGCTCGACAATCTCAGCAATGGCCGCGCCGAAATCATGGCGGGCCGGGGCTCCTTCATCGAGAGCTTCCCGCTCTTCGGGCTCGATCTCAACGACTACGATACCCTGTTCGAGGAAAAGCTCGAACTGCTGCTCAAGCTCCGCGAACCCGGCGCCGTGTCCTGGCCCGGAGGCCAGCACACCAAGCCCATCCCCGGCATTGCCATCTATCCCGTCCCGGTGCAGCAGCCCATCCCGCTCTGGATCGCGGTCGGTGGCACGCCCAATTCGGTGGCACGCGCCGCCTATTATGGCCTGCCGCTGATGATCGCCATCATCGGCGGCCAGCCGCGCCAGTTCGCGCCGCTGGTCGATTTCTATCGTGAAACCGCCACCAAGGTCGGCCGTGACCCCGCGGCGCTTCCGGTGGGCATCAGCTCGCATGGTTTCATCGCGGCCGACAGCCAGGATGCGCGCAACCTCGCCTACCCGGCCCATAGCGAAGCCATGAACCGCATCGGCAAGGAACGCGGCTGGCCGCCGACCACCCGGGCCCAGTTTGATGCCAGCACCACGCCCAACGGCGCCTATTTCATGGGTTCGCCGCAGGAGATCATCGACAAGATCCTCATGCAGCACGAGTGGTTCAAGCACGACCGCTTCGGCCTGCAGCTCAGCGTCGGCACCCTGCCGCACGACAAGGTCATGAAGGCCATCGAACTCTATGGCACCGTGGTCAAACCGGCCGTCGACAAGGCGCTCGACTAAATTGAACTATGACCTCTCCCCTTTCGGGGGGAGGTGATGCGGCCTGTAGCAAGCCTGGGCGATCGCTGCCCAGCAGAAGCCTTTTGGCCGCTAGCCGCGCCCGCGATAGGCCGGCACGCCTTGCTCGGGCACCCACACGCCTTCGGGCGCTGGCCCAGTCTGCCAGAACACATCGATCGGCAGCCCGCCACGCGGATACCAATAGCCGCCGATGCGCAGCCAGCGCGGTGCAATCGTGGCGATGATCTTCTTGGCAATGTCGATCGTGCAGCCCTCGTGGAACGCCCCGTGGTTGCGAAACGAGGTGAGATAGAGCTTGAGCGACTTGGACTCGACCAGGAACTGGTCAGGCACATAGTCGATCACCAGATGGGCAAAATCCGGCTGCCCCGTCACCGGGCACAGCGAGGTGAACTCTGGCGCCACATAGCGCGCCACATAGTTCACATCCGGATGCGGATTGGGCACGGGGTCGAGCACCGCGTCCTCCGGCCGGTCCGGCGTCGCCACCACCCGGCCCAGCTGCAGATCGGCGCTCATCTTACTTGCCGCTGCGCTTGATCGACTTGATCGCCAGCGGCGGCAGGCCCGACTTTTCAGAGATCAGGCGGTCCTGCTCCTCGATAGCGGCGCGGGCCGGCTCGTCGCCGTCGAGCCCACCCAGCAGGTTGGCATCCACCTTGCGGTTCGAGCGCTGGCTGCCGTCGACATAGAACACGTCGAACATCACAAATTCACTGCGGGCGGTTGGCTTCTTTGCCATGGTCTTTCTCCAAGTACGACAGGCGGCCATGCAGACCCTCGCGGTCCGCATGCGCCGGCATCTGCCAGATTGCGTGTGTCGGTCAGGCTAGTTGAAAATCCGCTCGCCCTGCTCGTCGATGATCTGCCGGCCCTTGGACAGGGCCAGCGCGATCAAATCGTCGCGCGAGGTCATGCGGTCTGCACGCACAAAGCGGTAAGTCTTGTGCTCGCCGCCAATCTCTTTCTCGATGGTCCCGGCCAGCTGCAATTCGCTGCCGGCCTTCATCTCGATGGCCTTGATCACAAAGCCCTTGTAGCTCTCTTCGCCGAGCACCTTGTCCCCGGCGGGCTCGGCACTGGCGGCTTTGCCGCCAAACAGGGTCTTCCAGAACGACATGGCATGCTCTCCTTTTCGTTCGGTCAGCGCCTGCGGCGGACCGGCAGCGGCAGCTTCAGTTCGCCGCGTTTTTCCATTTCCTCGCGCAGCCAGGCTGGCGAGATATCGAAGTGGTTCGGCCAGGTCGGCACCCCATTGGCCAGGCTCACCTGCCCGAAAAAGCCCCGATCCCGCAACGGCTCGGTACCCTCGCCCCGCTCACCGATCATCCCCGCCGCATCAAACGTCCCCGATGACTCATCGGAAAACGTCACCACCAGCTTGAACGGCACGATGGCACGGATGGACGTGACCTTGAGGCGGACGGAGTGGTTCAAAGAACCCATTCTCCGTTCGCCTTGATCTCGCGATACATGGCATCGGGCGCTATGTCGATCTCACCCGGCCAGGTAACGGCCCCAAGATCAAGATAGGCCTGAGCAAAGACAGCCGGATCTCGCAAGCTGGCAAACACGCCGGCCTCGGAATCGTTGATCATCGCCGCCATCCGGACCACGCCAACTGTGCCATCCGGAAAGCCAACGCGCACCGCATAGTCCGGCAGCACTTCCAGCCACGCTGTCCGCCAGGGCACCCGGGAGGTTACGGAAGGGGAGCGATCTTGTCCGGCATCTGCTTCAATCGACATAATTCCCAATCCCTTTCCAGTTCCTCCCGATGCAGCGCTGCCCATTCACACACGATGGTCAGCGCCCGTTTGGGTATGTAGCCTTCCAGAATTGTCAGGTCGCTCAGAGCGATTGTCGCTTCGTCGTCGCCATAGAGCGCATGGAAATGCGGCGGCGAATGATCGTTCCAGTACATTCGAATGGCGATGCCGTAGAACCAGGAGATCGTCGGCATCGCCAGCTGTCCTAGTTGTCCAGGAAGCTCCGCAGCTTGCGGCTCCGGCTGGGGTGTTTGAGCTTGCGCAGCGCCTTGGCCTCGATCTGGCGGATACGCTCGCGCGTCACCGAGAACTGCTGGCCCACTTCTTCCAGCGTATGGTCGGTGTTCATGCCGATGCCGAAGCGCATGCGCAGCACACGCTCTTCGCGCGGCGTCAGCGAGGCCAGCACGCGCGTGGTGGTCTCGCGCAGATTGCTCTGGATGGCCGCATCGATCGGCTGGGTGGCGTTCACGTCCTGGATGAAATCGCCCAGGTTGGAATCTTCCTCGTCGCCGATCGGCGTCTCCAGGCTGATCGGTTCCTTGGCGATCTTGAGAACCTTGCGCACCTTGTCGAGCGGCATCTGCAGCTTTTCAGACAGCTCTTCGGGCGTCGGCTCGCGGCCGATTTCGTGCAGCATCTGGCGGCTGGTGCGCACGATCTTGTTGATCGTCTCGATCATATGCACCGGAATACGAATGGTGCGCGCCTGGTCGGCGATCGAGCGGGTGATCGCCTGGCGGATCCACCAGGTCGCATAGGTCGAGAACTTGTAGCCGCGGCGATATTCGAACTTGTCCACGGCCTTCATCAGGCCGATGTTGCCTTCCTGGATCAGGTCGAGGAACTGCAGGCCGCGGTTGGTGTATTTCTTGGCGATCGAGATCACCAGACGAAGGTTGGCTTCCACCATTTCCTTCTTGGCGATGGCGGCTTCGCGTTCGCCCTTCTGCACCTTGTGCACGATGCGACGATATTCGCCGATGTTCAGGCCGGCTTCAGTGGCAAGCGTGGCCACATCGCTGCGGATTTCGCGGATGGTGTCGGCTTCGCGCTTGGCGAATTCGCTCCAGCCCTTGCCCTCAAAGCTGGCCAGGGCCGCTTCCCAGGCCGGATTCACTTCCTGGCCGTAATAGCTCTCGAGGAATTTCTCGCGCTTGACGCCATAGCTCTCGGCCAGGCGCAGCAGGCGGCCTTCCAGCTTCACCAGGCGCTTGTTGATGTCATAGAGCTGCTCGACCAGGTTCTCGATACGGCCGTTGTTGAGCGACAGCGACTTGACGTCGGCGATCACTTCGGCACGGAAGGCATCGATAGTCTTGCGGTCGGCATCGCTGACGTCGGCGCCCAGATCCTGAGCGTGACGATCCTGGATTTCGCGCATCTTGCCATAGGCATTGGCGATGCGGTCAAACGTCTCCACCACCTGCGGCTTGAGCTCGGCTTCCATGGCCGACAGCGACAGGGCGTTTTCGAATTCGTCGTCGTCATCATCGGGCGCCGGATCCTGCGGCGCCTGCGGCTCGTCGGGCACATAGTCGTCTTCGCTGTCCGAGCTGGCGCGACGGGCAGCCGGGGCCGGCTTGGCGGCCGCTTCCGGCTTGGGCGCAGCATTCAGGCTCGACATATCCGGTGCCGGCGCCGCCTGCTTGGCGTCAGGGCCGGCATAGGTGGCCTCGAGGTCAATGATGTCGCGCAGCAGGATTTCGCCTTCGGCGAGCTGGTCGCGCCAGATGATAATGGCCTGGAAGGTCAGCGGGCTTTCGCACAAGCCCTCGATCATCGTCTCGCGGCCTGCCTCGATGCGCTTGGCGATGGCGATTTCGCCCTCGCGGCTGAGCAGTTCCACCGAGCCCATTTCGCGCAGATACATGCGCACCGGGTCGTCCGTCCGGTCCGAACCGGACTTGGCGTTCGAGGTCGTGGAAACGGCCGTGCCGGTGGCGGTGGCGACCTCCTGGCCCTGGTCTTCCTCTTCCTTTTCGACTTCGGTCTCTTCGACCTCGTCTTCGTCCACCACATTGATGCCCATGTCCGAGAACATGGACATGAAGTCTTCGATCTGTTCCGAGCTCACCTCTTCGGACGGCATAACCGCATTGAGCTCTTCATAGGTGACGTAGCCGCGCTTCTTGGCGACTTTGATGAGCTTTTTGACGGCGGCATCGGAAAGGTCGAGCAACGGGCTGTCGTTCGTCGCCTCGGGGGCGCCGGCTTCTGGCTTCTCGGTTTCCTTGGTGGTCTTGGTAGCTGCCTTGGTGGCCATCTGGTACTCCGTCGGAACCCGTGTGCGTCCGGGTCCGGGTAAGGCTTTAAGTGGTGACACCTCAAAGCAAGGTAAAGGTTTGGTCACTCAAGCGTTAACGTCGCATGAGAGCCCCGGCCCGCCTCGGAAAACTTTGCACATGGTCATATGCAAAATCGCGCGTACTCGCTGGCTTTCAGGGAAATCCCTAAAAACTGCGTGTCGCGCGCCCCGATAACGAACCAAATCCTTCGATCAATGCCTCTGTGCCATCGACAGTGGTAATCTGGTTCTTGATGTCTCGCAGCCTTTCAAAGGTTTCTTCGCTCGGGTCTTCGCCCAGCGCCGCTTCGGCTGCCTTGAGTTCCCTATTTAGCTGAACTTTTTTGTTATGCAAGGCCAAGGCATGACTCAATCCGGTCTCGGCGTCCGTCAGGGCGATCTCTGAGGCGATCTGCCAGACCCCCTGGCGGTTGAGCAGATCGGCCATGCGGTCGAGCGCCGGGCCATGTCCACGCACGCCCAGCGCCGCCTTCATGTCGTCGGCACTGATGTCATGGTGGCGCACCGCCAGCCCCAGAATTTCGCCCATCACCTTCTGGGCAGCCGGCGTTTCGAAGTCGAGTGCCGCCAGCAGTTCGAACTTGTCCTCGACCAGCGCCGGATGGTTGACGAGGCTGAGGATTATCGCCGCCTCGCGCGGCGTGGCATCGGCCATCGACCCCGGCTTGAGCAGCCGCGAATTGCGCAGCGTGTCCGACACCACCAGCTTTGGCGTGCCGCCGCGCGGATAGCCATAGGCCCCGCTCTGGCCATAGCGCTGCTGGCCGCCGCGCGGCTCGAAACGGTTCTGCCGCATCGGCGCCAGGAACGCCCGCAGCTTCTCGTCAAAGGCTTGCGCATAGTGGAAGCGCACCGAGGAGTCCTGGATCGAATTGGCCCGCTCGCGCAAGCGCGCCTGTAGCGCCGCCCGTGCTTCGGGCGTCTCGGGCACCAGCCCGCCGGTCTCCATGCTCCAGATCATGTCCGACAGGCTCCGTGCCCGGTCCAGCACATCGGCAAAGGCCGCCTTGCCCTGCGCCTTGATCAGATCGTCCGGGTCCAGCCCCTCGGGCAGCGTGGCGATGCGCACGGTAAAGCCGGGTTTGAGATGCGGCATAACGATATCGGCCGAGCGCTCGGCAGCCTTGAGGCCCGCCTTGTCGCCGTCAAAGCACAGGATCGGGTCCGGGCTCATCCGCCACAGCAATTGCAGATGCTCTTCGGTCAGCGCCGTGCCCAGCGGCGCCACCGTGCCTTCAAAGCCGGCAGCCACGGCCGCGATCACGTCGAGATAGCCCTCGACCACCACCACCGTGCTGCCGTCGCGCGCTGCCTTTTGTGCGCCCTGGCCGTTGTAGAGCGTCTGCCGCTTGTGAAAGAGCTCGGTCTCGGGCGAGTTGAGATACTTCGCCGGCACGTCCGCAGACAACGCCCGCCCTCCAAAGGCAATCACCCGCCCGCGGAAGTCGGTGATCGGAAACATCACCCGGTTGCGGAAGCGGTCATAGGGCAGCGGATCGTTCTCGCGCGTGGCGACGAGGCCAGTGTCGATCATGTCCTGCGCCGAGACGCCGTTCTGTGCCAGGTGCTCCTTGAGCCCATTGCGGCTGTCGGGGGCGAAGCCGATGCGGAACCGCGTCTGGCTCTGCGCCGACACGCCACGCTCAAGCAGATAGCCGCGCGCCCGCGCGCCGATATTGTGGCTCAGCGCCGCCTCGAAATAGCGCGTCGCCAGCTCCATGACATCGGTGAGGGACTTGCGCTCGGCCTCGCGCTTTTCCTGCACCGCGTCGCGCGCCGGCATCGGCACGCCCGCCATGCCCGCGAGCTTTTCCACGGCCTCGGGAAAGCTCATCCCGGCCTTTTCGGTCAGGAAGCGAAAGTGATCGCCCGACACGCCGCAGCCAAAGCAGTGATAGATGCCGCGCCGGTCATCAGCATGAAAGCTCGGGCTTTTCTCGCCATGGAACGGGCAGCAGGCCCACATGTCGCCCTTGCCCGGCTGGCTCTTGCGCTTGTCCCACAGCACATGTTCGCCCACCACCTGCGTGATAGGCAGGCGCTGACGGATTTCGTCCAGAAATTGATCGGAAAAGCGCATGAGGTGTTAAGTAAGCATTCGCAGGGTCTAAGTCACGACCCATCATCTTTTCCACAGCCCGGACGACCGAAAATGGCACAGAGCAATGCCTTCCGCTTCCGCAGCCTGGTCCTGCTGGCCACTCTGCCGGCCCTGCTGGTCGGCGGTGCGCTCTGGGCGCTTTCTGCCGTGGTGCCGGCCTGCGTGGTCGACGAACACGCCCGCCTCACCAGCCCCGATGCCCGCTATGACCTGCTGGTGTTTTCGCGCGCCTGCGGCGGCGATACGTCGCCCAATACTCAAGCTGCGCTCATCCCCAGCGGCGACAGCCTGCCCGATGACGCAGCCAGCTTCCTCGTCATCGCCCAGGCCGTCGGTCTGGACGCGAGCTGGACCGATGCCAGCGCCATAGCCATCACCATTGCGCCTGGTGCGGACATTCGCCGCCAGGATGCCGAGGTGGCGGGCGTTGCCGTTACCTATCGCTGATCAGGCCTTGCCGGCCCGACCAGTGATTTCGCGCAGGAACGCCACTTCGTCGGCGCGATAGGGGCGGCCATCGTCATGGAACACATCGTGGAACCAGGGGTCCGGCAGGGCATCCACATAGGGCTTGCTCCAGCTGTCCCACGGGTAGAGCGTTTGCGAACGCCCCGCCACCAGGCCCCAGCAATAAGTGCCGATGCGTTCGCGTTTGGCGATCGGCAGAATGCCCTCGAACGTGCTGCCCGGCGTGCGCGCCATATATTCGGTCAGCAGCAGCGGCCGGTCACGCGGCATATCGGCCAACTTCGCCAGGAACCGCTCCGGCGTCTGGTAATCGTGAAAACTGATGACGTCGGAATTCTCGATCTGGATGCGTGCATGCGGGTCGTCATAGAGTGTCGCGCCGGCCCAGACCCCGGCGGTCAGCGGCTGGCTTGGCGCCACCGCTCGTGCCCAGGCAAAGGCCTGTGGCAGCAGCGCCGACACCAGCGCCACCTTGTTGTCGAGCTCCTTGAACCGGCCGCCATTGAGATTGCTTGGCTCATTCCAGATGTCCCAGGCCAGCACGCGCTCGTCCTGGCCAAAGGCGCCGACCACGCCCTGCACATACTCGCGTAACCGCTCATACTGGCTCGGGTCGGCCAGCGCCCGGCCCGGCCCCTGCACCCATTGCGAATTGTGCACGCCCGGCCGCGGCTCAGGCTGCGGCCCGAGCGCCACATCGGGGTTCCACACCGAGTCGAACAGCACCAGCATGGTGCGGATGCCCCTGCTGGCCGCGATGTCCAAATACTGCTCAATCCGCAGCCGGAAGCCGACCGGATCGGCCGCCCATAGCAGGTCGTGCAGAAACACCCGCATGGTGTTCATTCCAACAGCAGCCGCCCAGTCGAGCTCCCGCGCGATCACATCGGGCCGGAAGCTCTCTGGCTGCCACATCTCGAGCTGGTTGGAGGCGGTGGAGGGCACGAAATTGGCACCCACCAGCCAGGGCAGCTTGTCATACCAGGCATTGGCGCGCGCTGCGCTCCAGCGGCCGGGAGCCGAAATCGCGGTCATCGTGTGCTGCCCCTTGCCCGCTCAGGCCTGCTTGCTGCGCTGGTATAGCCGCCAGGCCCACCCGAACAGGCCGAACGAGAACAGGATCAGCAGCACGCCACCGAAGATCACGCCAATCGAGGCGCTCAGCAGCGGGAAGAACAGGAACACCAGGCCCAGCAGCACATAGGACAGGCCCGACAGCACCACCGGCCAGATACGCGCATAGAGCTCGCGTTCGCGGGTGATCACCACGATCTGCATCACCCCGACCACCAGCGCCGCGATGCCGACCATGGTCGAGAGCACCGTGACGGTCAGTACGGTGGCAATCAGGGGTTGCAGCAGGAACAAGATGCCCAGCAGCAGCGACAGCGCATTGGCCGCCACGTCAAACCAGAAATTGCCGCTCTTGCCGCCGCCAAAGGTCAAGCTCCACAGCCCCAGTGCGCCGTCAACGGCCAGCAGTATGCCACCGGCCAGCACCATGACCAGCAGCGCCTGGTCGGGCCAGATCACCGCATACAGCCCTGCCAGCAGCATGAAGGCTCCGCGCAGCGCCGTCGCCAGTGCAAAGCGCCGTTTTGTTTGAACAGAAACTGACATCGACCGTTCTCCTTGGCGGCGCAGCGCCGCATGCGCACAGACTAGCCCAGACAGAAAAAATGCCAAGCCACCTTGGCTTTAGCTTTTCTGCAGCGCCGCGCGTTTTTGTTGATTGCAGTCGATCGCGCCCCATGGTTTGAGAACCTCTCAACGCGAGGCTCGCCGCTGGCGAAACATGTCATGACCCTGCCCCTGTTCGCCCTGTTCCTGGCCGCCTTTGCCTTCGGCACCGCCGAATTCGTCATTGCCGGCGTCCTGCCCGAAGTCGCCCAGGGCCTGGGTGTCACCGTTCCTGTTGCCGGCTATCTGGTCACCGCCTATGCGGTGGGCATCGCCATCGGCGGTCCGCTGCTCGCCGTCGCCACCAAGAAATACCCGCGCAAGACGGTCATACTGGTGCTGGCGGCCATCTACACGCTTGGCCAGGTGCTCTGCGCCACAGCCCCCAGTTTCGAGTTCCTGCTTGCAGCCCGCATCCTAGTCGCCGTCGTGCACGGCACCTATTTCGGTATCGCCGCCGTGGTGGCCGTGAGCCTGGTCCCCGTCGACCGCCGTGGCTTTGCCGTCGCCCTCATTCTTTCTGGCCTGACGGTGTCCAATATCCTGGGCGTGCCCGGCGGCACCGCCATCGGCAATGCCTTTGGCTGGCGCGCCACCTTCTGGGCCGTTGGCGCCCTGGGCCTTGTTGCCACCATCGCCATCGCGCTTTTTTTGCCCCGCTCGGCCGGCGCCGCCTCCACCACCGGCAGCTTTGTACGCGAGTTCAAGGCTCTTGCCCGCCAGCAGATCGTCACCTCCCTGCTGATCGTCGTGCTGGCCATGATCGGGCAATACAGCCTGTTCACCTACATCGCTCCGCTGCTGCGCGAGGTCACTGGGCTCGATGTCAATATCGTCCCCTGGGTGCTGCTGCTCTATGGCGTGGGCTCCACCATTGGCGTGTTCATCGGCGGGCGCCTGGCTGACTGGCGCCTGATGCCCTCGCTCATCGGCATTCTCAGCGCCCAGACCCTGGCCTTCGCCCTGATCTATCTGGTCAGCCCCTTCCCCATTGTCATGGCCGTCTCCATCTTTCTGTGGGGTGGCGTCAACTTCGCCTTTGGCTCGCCCGTGCAATCCCGCGTCTTGGCCTGGGCCGGCGATGCGCCCAACCTGGCCTCATCGCTCATTCCCACCGGCTTTAACATCGGCATCGCCATCGGCGCGCTTCTGGGCGCCAGCGTGCTTGAGCGGGGCTTCGGCTATGGAGCCCTGCCATTGATCGGCTGCGTTTCATTGGCCTTGGCGGTCGCTGTCGCCGTCGTCTCCTATATGCTCGAATTGCGCACACCTCGCCCACTGCCCAGCCCTGCGACATAGTTGATCGAAAAAAACGCCGCGCAGGAACGATTTGGTCATTATCTTGGGGCAATTGCTGCTGTCAGGGTTCCGGTGGCCCGAGCCGGCTGAGATCAGTGGCTCGCGCTGCCGGCTGGCCAATTGGGGACAGCAGCGCATGGCAGCGATCGACAATCCAACCCTTCTGGTAGCCATAGCCACTTCCAGCGCCGCGCTGATGGGCACGCTGATCATCGCCTGGCTCAATGCGCGACAGGACAGCTATCTGGTCAGCTGGGCCACCGGCATGGGTTTTGTTGTCCTGGCCCTGGGTGCCATGGCCCTGCGCGATGGCAGCTACAACAATGCCGTCATGGTTATGGCCTATTCGGCCCTGCTCACCGGCACGGCGCTGATTGTCTATGGCTCAGGCCAGTTCCGCGGTGCGCCGCCCCGGCGCAAGCTGATGGTCGGGCTCTGGCTCCTGGCGCTCGCCAGCGTGGCCATTCCCTATGGCCTGGGCTATTCCGGCCTGGGTGCCATCATGCTCAACCTGGGCTGTGCCGTGTTCATGCTCATGTCCGGCTACCACTTCTTCAGCGGCCGCAACGAATCGCCTGTGCTCATGGTCACCGGCGCACTCATTTTCCTGCTCACAGCCATCTCATTTTTCGCCTGCGCCGCTGTATTGGCCGCTTCGGGCCAGATGGTGCTCTACGCGCCGCCCACCAACTGGGCCGAGCAGTTCAACTCCATCATGGCCATCGCCGGCCTCAGCGGTCTGGGCGCCATCTCACTGACGTTGAGCCAGTCGCGCGCCACGCGCCGCCACCGCCGCGAGGCCCAGACTGATTCCCTGAGTGGCCTGCTCAACCGCCGCGCCATCTTTGACCACCTCGGCCCCGACAATCTGGCGCCGGGCACCGCCGTACTGATGTTTGATATCGATCACTTCAAGCAGATCAATGATCGCAACGGCCATGCAGCCGGCGACGCCGTCATCGCCCATTTCGGCACCCTGCTGACCAGCCTGGTCCGCCGGTCCGACATCGTCGCGCGACTGGGCGGAGAGGAATTTTGCGCCGTCCTGCCCGATGCCCCCATCGAGGTGGCACGCGCTATCGCCGAGCATATCCGCGGCCAGTTCGAGGCCCAGCCCGCCCGTTCCCTGGGCGAAACCATACCGGCCACGATCAGTATCGGTGTTGCCACCAGCGGCCCGGCCGAGACCTTCTCATCCGTGCTCAACCGCGCCGACGCCGCGCTCTACAAGGCCAAGCACGCCGGCCGCAACCAGGTGGTCTCCATGCCGCTCCGGCAGATCGCCTAGGCCCTGGCTCAGCCTGCCAGCGCCGCCCGCACCCGCGCGCTCGCCTTGCCGAAGTCGATCCGCCCCGGATAATCCGCCTTGAGCTGGGCGATGACCTTGCCCATGTCCTTGGCCCCTTCAGCGCCCGTGCTTGATATCGCGGCCTGGATGGCGGCATCCACCTCCGCCTCGCTCAGCCCCTTGGGCAGGAACTCGTTGAGAATGTCGATCTCTTCTTTTTCCACGGTGGCGAGGTCGGCGCGACCGGCCTGGGCATAGATGGCAAAGCTCTCTTCGCGCTGTTTCACCATCTTCTGCACGATGGCGAGGATTTCCTCGTTCGTCGCCGGCCCGCGATTCTCCTGGCGGATGGCGATGTCCTTGTCCTTGATCGCCGATGTAATGGCGCGCAGGGTGGCCGTGCGCCGCTGATCCCGGGCTTTCAGGGCCGTCTTGAGACCTTCGCTGAACTGTTCGCGCATGGGCTGGTTTCCTCTGGCTATGCAATTTTGTCGCCCCATATAGGCACAATCATCCCGTTCCGCCACTTGCGCAGCCGGGAACAGGCTTCTATGACGAGGCCTCAATCGACATTGTCGGAGCGCAGTGCGAAAAGGTGCAGGCCTTTTCGCTCGACCTGCGCGACCATCTGAAACCAATTCTGGAGGCCCACCGTGACCGGCTGGCAGCAATCCCCCGCGACCGCAGTTCTGATCCTGGCAGACGGTACGCGCCTGGAAGGCCGCGGAATCGGCGCCCTCGGCCACGCGGCCGGCGAAGTGTGCTTCAACACCGCCATGACCGGCTATCAGGAAGTGCTGACCGATCCGTCCTATGCCGGCCAGATCATCACTTTCACCTTCCCCCATATCGGCAATGTCGGCGCCAATGACGAAGACATCGAGACGGTCAACATGGCCGCGCTCTCGGGCGTCCGTGGCGTCGTGCTCAAGGCCGACATCACCAATCCGTCCAACTACCGCGCCGTCGAAAAGCTCGATGCCTGGCTCAAGAAGCGCAATATCATCGGCATCACCGGTATCGACACCCGCGCCCTGACTGCGCAGATCCGCGAGAACGGCATGCCCAATGGCGTCATCGCCCATGCCGAGGATGGTCATTTCGACCTGCCCTCGATCATGGCCGAGCTCAAGGCCTTCCCCGGCCTGGAAGGCCTTGACCTCGCCAAGGAAGTGACCACCGCCCAGACCTATCACTGGGACCAGACCGGGTGGGCCTGGAACGAGGGCTATGGCACGCTCACCGATCCGCAATTTCACATCGTGGCCATCGATTTTGGCGCCAAGCGCAATATCTTGCGCTGCCTGGCCGATCAGGGCGCCAAGGTGACCGTCGTGCCCGCCACCGCCACGGCGGCCGATGTGCTGTCGCACAACCCTGACGGTATCTTCCTCTCCAATGGCCCCGGCGACCCGGCCGCCACCGGCAAATATGCCGTGCCGACCATCCAGAAGCTGATGGAAACCGGCAAGCCGCTGTTCGGCATCTGCCTTGGCCACCAGCTGCTTGGCCTGGCGCTGGGCGCCACCACCTCCAAGATGCACCAGGGCCATCACGGCGCCAATCATCCGGTCAAGGATCTGACCACCGGCAAGGTCGAGATCACCTCGATGAACCATGGCTTTGCCGTGGACAAGGCCAGCCTGCCCGCCGGCGTCACCGAGACGCATATCTCGCTGTTCGATCAGTCAAATGCCGGCCTCAGCGTTGATGGCAAGCCGATCTTTTCGGTGCAATATCACCCCGAGGCCAGCCCCGGCCCGCGCGACAGCCACTATCTGTTCACGCGCTTCCTCAACCATGTCCGCGCCCAGAAGGGTCTCGAGCAGCGTCCCGAACAGGCCGCTCCCGCCGCCTGATCGTTCGGTCGCCCACAGGCGGCCCAGCCGCCTGTGCTTCAGGCTTGTGCAGGCAGCGGCGCTGCCTGCTGCTTACGGCGCCAGCGTGATCCTGTCGAACCGGCAGGTGCCGATCGCCGGAATGCCATAGCCCGCATTGAACCACTGCCGCGTCAATTCGGCACTCGCCGGTGCGAAATCGCGCGGCACCGGCACATTGGTCCGGGATGTTGCCCGCGTCACATCCCCACCGCCCGCGAGCCCAGCCGTGATCGCGGCTACGATGTCGGGCGAATCCAGCATCTGCGGCAGCCCCGCCCATTTGCTCGACGCCCCGGCATAGCAGGCCGCCTGCGCGCTGAGCCTCTGCTCGCGCTCACCTTGGGGCAGACTCGCAGTCTCTTCCGTCGCCGGGTCATAGAGCTTCTGCGCATTCTGCACATGATGGCCATAGGCCAGCCCGATCAGATAGGCCTCGGCCAGATGGCCCGTCTGCGGATGGGCCGCCACAAGCGCCGCATAGGCCGACATGTCGACATAGATCGTGCTGTCTTCCGGGCAATAGAATGTCCCGATATCCGACCCCGCCAGCCCGCAGCCCAGGCCATCGTGCGACGCCACCATGGTCAACCTGCTCGGCGGATAATAGGTCGCCCCATTGCGGAAGCCGCGCGCCCAGAAGCCGTCGGTCTCGCGCTCCAGCGCACCCACCAGGTCCGCTGGCTGCCCCTCGCCTGCCGCAAGGGCAGCCAGCGCTGTCAGCGGCGTGTAGGGCAGCGGCTTGGCCACCTGTCCGGTCAGCACGGTGATCGGGTTGATCCCGAACAGCATCACCACCACCAGCGACACCGCCAGCGCTCCAGAAAAGCCGAAACGCCGGATATGGACCATTACATTGTCAGGTATTCCGAGCACGGGCCCATCCCAAGTCTGCGGCCACGCGATAGGGCCCCGTCACTAGATACTGCCCGAAAAGGTGTCGCAGTCGCCCGGATTGCCCGACGTGTAGCCGCGCTCGAACCAGTCTTTGCGCTGCGCCGACGTGCCATGGTTGAACGTCTTGGGCACGGCAAAGCCCTGCATCTTCTTTTGCAGCGTGTCGTCGCCGATCTGGTTGGCGGCATTGAGGGCTTCCTCGATATCGCCATTGTCGAGCAGGTCTTCCTGTCCGGCGTAATTGGCCCACACGCCAGCATAGCAATCGGCCTGCAGCTCGACCCGCACCGAATAGGCATTGGCCTGTTCCTGGCTCATCGACTGGCGGCGGCGGTTGAACTCAGGCAGCACGCCGGTAATGTTCTGGATATGGTGGCCCACTTCATGGGCCAACACATAGGCCTGGGCGAAATCGCCCGGCGCACCGAACTGGTTGCGCAGCTGATCGTAGAAGCTGAGGTCGATATAGACCTTCTGGTCGCCCGGACAGTAGAACGGCCCCGTCGAGGAATCCGCTGCGCCGCAGGCCGTATCGGTCTGGCCGCTGAACAGCACCACCTTGGGTGCCGGATAGCGCTCATTCTGCTGGGCAAACACCTCGCCCCACAGATCCTCGGTCTCCTTGATCACCACGCCGACAAAGTCACGCAGCTCGGCCTGATCGCCGCTCGCCGGCGCACTGCTGGACGAGCTCACCGACGAGCCGCCGCTGCTGGAATTGCCGGACAGGATGTCGATGGGGTTCTGCCCGGTGACAAACCAGATAATGCCCAGCACCACCACGATGCCGATCAGCGTGCCCATGCCGCCGCGCGAACCGCGCCCGCCGCCGCTGGGAATGCGGAAATTGCCGCCACCCTGACCGAACGGGCTACCGCCGGACCGGCCGCTGAACCCTCCCTGGGAACGCCGGTCCTCGATGTTTGAACTCTGTTCGCGACCGCGCCACTTCATTGAGTCTGTACTCCGCTTTGTTCCACTCCTAGCAACTCGCTGGCGCGATGGAAATTGCTTCCTGCACCGCGGCACCGCGCCGGATCACGCCTGCCAGCCCGACGATATGGTCCGTTGCGCCTTTGCTGACAGGACGACTGTCATAATTTGACCAGCTGGTCAGAAAATCCTAGCCTGCGGTCGCCTGCTGTCACGCAGGCGTCACTTCGCGGCGGCAAGACAGTGCAGCATGACACTGTCGCTCCCGTCAGCGGTGTTATGAGCCGAAGCGGATTCGGCTGTCCGGGAGCGCCATGCCCCCCGACGTTTGATTGTCCTATTGAACGCATCCCGGAGATGATTGATGAACTTCCTGCCCAAGCTTTCCCGCCGCAGCTTCCTGGTCGGCTCGGCCAGTGTTGGCGCCATGGCCGCCATGCACCCCTTCGCCGCCATGGCCCAGGCCAATCAGGCCCATCTGCGCATCCTCGAGACCACCGATCTGCACGTGGCCGTATTTGCCTATGATTATTATGCCGATGCGCCCAACGACACCATGGGCCTGGCCCGCACGGCCTCGATCATTGATTCCATCCGCGCCGAGGCCGGCAATTCCATGCTGATCGACAATGGCGACATCATCCAGGGCAATCCCATGGGTGACTACATGGCCTATGAAAAGGGTCTGGATGGCAACATCCATCCCATCATCGCCGCCATGAACACCCTGGGCTACGAGGCCGCCACCCTGGGCAACCACGAGTTCAACTACGGCCTGGACTATCTCGACAAGGCCATCTCGGGCGCCACCTTCCCCTTCGTCTCGTCCAATCTGGTCAAGGGTGAACTGGCCGCCGATCCGCTGAGCGACACCACCTATATCAAGCCCTATATCATCGTCGAAAAGGAACTGGTCGACGGCCAGGGCGTCACCAAGACCATCAAGATCGGCCTGATCGGCTTCCTGCCGCCCCAGATCATGACCTGGGATGCCACCAACCTCGAAGGCAAGGTCAACACCCGCGACATCGTCGAAACCGCGACCGCCTATGTGCCCAAGATGAAGGCCGAGGGCGCCGAGCTCATCATCGCCCTGTCGCACTCCGGCATTGCCGCTGACCAGACCACCGGCGCCGAGAACGCTTCGCTGCAGCTGGCCGCCGTTGACGGTATCGACGTCGTGCTCACCGGCCACCAGCATCTGGTCTTCCCCGGCCCCGATTATGAGGGCGTTGAAGGCGCCGACATCACCGCCGGCACGCTCAATGGCAAGCCTGCTGTCATGGCCGGCTTCTGGGGCAGCCACATGGGCCTGATCGACCTGCTGCTCGAGCAGGATGCCAGCGGCAAGTGGACCATTGTCTCGCATACCTCCGAAGCCCGCCCGATCTTCGAGCGCGTCGAGCGCAAGGTGAACCCGTTGGTCGCTGACGAGGCCGGGATCATTGCCGCCGCCGAAGCAGAGCACAAGGAAACCCTCGACTATATCCGCCGCCCGGTCGGCGAAACCGCGGCACCGCTCTACTCCTACTTCGCCCTGGTGGCCGATGATCCGTCCGTGCAGATCGTCAGCCAGGCGCAGACCTGGTACATCGCCCAGATGATGAAGGGCACCGAGTTCGAAGCCCTGCCGATCCTCTCGGCCGCTGCCCCCTTCAAGGCCGGCGGTCGTGGTGGTCCGGACTATTACACCGACGTTCCCGTCGGCCCGGTCGCCATCAAGAATGTCGCCGATCTCTACCTCTATCCCAATACCATCCAGGCCGTGGTCATCACCGGCGCTGACGTCAAGAACTGGCTGGAGCGCTCGGCCGGTATCTTCAACCAGATCGAAAAGGGCGCGGTTGACGCCGAGCTGATCAACCCCGACTTCCCGTCCTATAATTACGACGTCATCGACGGCGTGACCTACAAGATCGATCTCACCCAGCCCTCGCGCTATTCGCCCGATGGCAAGGAAGAGACCAATCCCGATGCCAACCGCATCGTCGAGCTGATGTATGACGGCAAGCCCATCGACCCGGCCGCCAAGTTCGTCGTCGCCACCAACAACTACCGCGCCGGCGGCGGCGGCAATTTCCCGGGCATCAATTCCAGCGTCATCGTCTTCAAGGGGCCCGATACCAATCGCGACCTGATCGTGCGCTACATTGTTGAACAGGGCACGATCGACCCCAAGGCTGACAGCAATTGGTCCCTCGCCCCCATCGGCGACACCACCGTGCTGTTCGCCACCGGGCCCAAGGCCGCCGAGCATGTCGCCGATGTCACCGCCATCAAGATCGAAGCCACCGGCGACACCAATGCCGACGGCTTCGGCCTCTACCGCATCACGCTGTAACCACTACCAACACTGGTCTTGCGATGAGGGGGCCATTATGGCTCCCTCATTGTTTACGTGGGGGACCATCGCATGCGCCGTTTGTTACTCGCCATCGTCCTGACCCTGACCGCGCTGCCCGCTCGAGCGGAAGTTCCCCTCACCGGCTATTTCACCGCCAGCATGGCCTGCCCGGCCCTCCAGTCCATCCGGCGCGAGACCAATCCCGGCAACGTCATGACGCGTCCCGGCACGGCCTATGATCTTTTGGCGGGCAATGCCGACCGCGCCAGCCACTACTGGATCGTCATTCCCGGCGCCGAGCCGGACCGTCGCTGGGTCGCGGTCGACTGCGGCGAGCGGTCCACCGACGCCGAAGGTCGCCGCGCCGATCCCACGCCCACCGCGCCGCCCTCAACCTTCCGTGGCACGCAATATGTGCTTGCCATCAACTGGCAGCCCGCCTTTTGCGAGGCCAGTCCGAACAAGCCCGAATGCCGCAGCCAGCGTCCGGACAGTTTCGAGGCCACACATTTCACCCTGCATGGCCTCTGGCCGCAGCCGCGCTCCAACGCCTATTGCAATGTGCCGTCCGAGCAGCAGCGCGACAGCGAGACCGGCAATTGGCGCAACTTGCCCCCTTTGTCCCTCAGCAGGGCGGTAGAAGCGGACCTTTCGGTGGCCATGCCCGGCACTTTGTCGAACCTTGAGCGGCACGAATGGACCAAACACGGCACCTGTTTCGGCACCAGCGCGGATCACTATTTCAAGAGTTCCCTGGACATGCTGCTGGCGGTCAACACCTCAGCCGTGGCCGAACTATTTGCCGAAAACATCGGCCGCAAGATCACCCTGACCCAGGTCCGCGCAGCCTTTGACGCCAGCTTCGGCACCGGCGCCGGCCTGCGTGTCGCCATGGCCTGCGAGCCCGATGGCAATCGTCAGATCATCACCGAGCTGACCATCGGCCTCACCGGCACCATAATTGGCCCCGACGACTTCAACGCCTTGATCCTAAACGCCTCACCGGTCGATGGCGGCTGTACGTCCGGCATGGTCGACCCGGTCGGCCTGCGCTAGCGCTGCCCCTGGCCGTCCAGGCTCTCCCGCAGTTGATGCAGCCCCAGCCGCAGCGCATCGACCGCCTCGCGCTCGCCGGCCAACGCTGTCTTGACCGCCAGCGGCACAGCCAGCGCCTTCTCGCGCAGTCCCCGCCCGTCAGGGGTCAGGAACACCAGCACCTGCCGCTCATCCTCCTCGTCGCGCTGCCGCCGCACCAGACCCCGCGCTTCGAGCCGTTTGATCAGCGGCGTAATCGTGCCCGAATCAAGAAATAGCCTGTCTCCCAAGGATTTGACTGTCAGCCCATCGGCCTCCCACAGCACCAGAAACACCAGGTACTGCGGATAAGTCAGCCCCAGCGCATCCAGCCGCGGCTTGTAGAACCGCGTAAACGCATGCCCCGCCGCATAGACGGCGAAGCACAACATGGAATCCAGCTTCAGCGAGTCATCCTGTGCCGTCATGGTCTCCACCGCCTTCTCCTCACCACTGCCACTCTATGACACAATTTTTGCTTGCGCACAATTGAATTGCGCGCTATGTAATTTTCACCGCAACGTCTGACCAAGGACCAACACCATGATCAAATCGGCAGTCTATACCGCCCACGCCCACACCACCGGTGGCCGCACCGGCACCAGCAAGACCGACGATGGCCGCCTGGCGGTGACCCTGGATACCCCCAAGGCAATGGGCGGCAATGATGGTCCGGGCACCAATCCCGAGCAGCTGTTTGCCGCCGGCTACTCCGCCTGTTTCCTGGGCGCCATCAAGGCCGTCGCCCGCGGCGACAAGATCAAGGTTCCCGACGAAACCACCATCGACGCCAGCGTTTCCTTCGGTGAGAACGCCAATGAAGGTGCCATCGGCTTCAACATCGCCGTCGAGCTCAAGGTAACCCTGCCCGGCTTCGAGCACGACGCAGCCGTCGCCCTGGTGGAAAAGGCCCATAAGGTCTGCCCCTATTCCAACGCCACGCGCGGCAATGTCGACGTCAAGCTGACCGTCGCCTAAACCATTCATTAACCACGATGATACAGCCGCCTGCCAATCCAGCAGGCGGCTGTAACTATTTTGGCGTTACACCGAATGACAGGGCACAGCCGCCGCGAGACCCGTTATGGCCATCAGCTCCGACTATCCCCGTCCGATCAACGTCAACGGCTATGTCTGCCGCAACTGCGACGACGTCTCCAAGGCCAAGCGCTTCATCGACCCCGCCCTCTCGCCGCTTGAAGCCTCGGCCACCGATAGTAGCAAGACCACCAGCGCAGCCGTCAGCTTCGGCGGCAGCCTGGCCGACAGATCCACGGTCAGCCCATCGCAGCCGTCCCGGCAGATTGTTGATCGCCTGGCCTGACTCTCAGGAATTCTTAAGCCTGCCCATTCATGCCCCCGAAAGGCGCGGCGCCTAGACTTTCCGCGCCCTCGCGTCGGAGCATTACATGTCGGCCCCCGCCCTCACCATTTCCCACCTCTCCAAGAGCTTTGACCGCAAGGTGGTCGAGAATCTGGACCTGACCGTGCGCGCCGGCGAGTTCTATGCTCTGCTCGGCCCCAATGGCGCCGGCAAGACCACCATTCTGCGCATGGTCGCGGGCCTGCTGCAGCCCGACGCCGGCGACATCACCATCTTCGGCATCAATGCCCTGGCCGATCCCGTGGCCGCCAAGCGCCTGATCGCCTGGGTGTCCGACGAACCCATGGTCTATGATCGCCTGACACCGCTGGAATATCTCGAATTTGTCGCCGGCCTCTGGCAGGTCGATGCCACAACCGCCAGCGCCCGGGCGCATGAGCTCATCGACTGGCTGGGCCTGGCCCCGCATGCCAACCAGCTCTGCGGCGGCTTCTCCAAGGGCATGCTGCAGAAGGTCGCGCTGGCCGGAGCCCTGGTGCATGATCCCCGCCTGATCATCCTTGACGAGCCGCTGACCGGTCTCGACGCCGGCTCGGCCCGCCAGGTCAAGGATGTGCTGCTCGGCAAGGTGCGCGACGGCGTCACCGTCATCATGACCACCCATATTCTTGAAGTCGCCGAACGCATGGCCGAACGCATCGGCGTGATCGCCAATGGCCGCCTGATCGCTGAGGGTACGCTGGACGAGTTGCGCCACCGCCTCGGCCGCCAATCGAGCCTCGAAGACATCTTCCTTGATCTGGTTGCCCAGGGCGAGCCGGCAGCATGACGGCCCTGGACCACCCCCGTCCCACAGCCAGCCTGGTCTGGTTTGCCCGCCATGAGCTGCGCCTGGCCTGGCGCGAATGGCTGGCCATGATGACAGGCGGGCGCACCAGTCGACGCATTGCCATCGTGCTGTTCCTGCTCGTGGCCGCCGCCCTGATCCACCTGCTCGCCTATGGCCTTCTGGCCCCCTGGGTGCAGCGCGGCATCCGCCCGGACAAGGCCACCCTGGTCCTTCTCACCGGCAGCGGCCTGCTGTTCTGGACGGTGATGCTCTCGCAGGCGCTCGAATCAATCACCCGCGTCTACTACGCCCGCTCGGACCTAGACCTCATCCTCTCGTCCCCCGCCTCGTCGCGCCGGCTGTTTGCCGTACGCACGGCCGCAGTGGGCATAACCACCGTGCTGCTGGCCGGGTTGCTCGCCAGCCCCTTGCTCAACATGCTGACCATTCTCGACGGGCCTCGCTGGCTGGCGGGCTATGGCGTGGTTCTGGCCATGGGCTCGCTTGCCACCGCCCTTGCCCTGGGCGTCACCATGGCCCTGTTCCGCCTGGTTGGTCCAAGGCGGACGCGGCTGGTGGCGCAGATCGTTGCGGCCATTGTTGGCGCCGGCTTTGTCATTGGCATCCAGGCTGCCGCCATCATCTACTATGGCAATATGTCCCGCTTTGCCCTGCTGCAGTCGCCGGCCATCATCGCCGCAGCGCCCGATCCCTTCAGCCCACTCTGGCTGCCGGCCAAGGCGCTGATGGGCGATGCTGCCGCGCTTGCGCTGATACTGGCCACCGGCCTCGGCGCCCTGCTGCTGGCCATTGCCCTCTCCGCTTCCAGCTATGGCCGCCACGCCATATCCGCAGCTGGCCTGAGCCACATCAGCAGCCAGCGCCGCCCGGCGCGCCACAGCTTCCGCCCGGCCTCGCAGCGCCAGGTGCTGCGGGTAAAGGAATGGCGCCTGCTGCAGCGCGATCCCTGGCTGCTGTCGCAGACCCTGATGCAGATCCTCTATCTGCTGCCCCCGGCCCTGCTGCTCTGGCTGAACTTCGGCAACAGCGCCGGCGCCTATGTCGTGGTCGTCCCGGTGCTGGTGATGGCCGCAGGGCAATTGGCGGGCGGCCTGGCCTGGCTGGCTATTTCCGGCGAAGACGCCCATGATTTGGTGGTGACCGCGCCACTGACGCCGCGCACCGTGCTGCTGGCCAAGATCGAGGCGGTCCTCGCCGTCATTGTCGTCATCCTGGCGCCGTTGCTGATCGTCCTCGCCCTCGCCTCGCCCAGCATGGCCCTGGTGTCGGCCATCTGCGTCACCCTCTCGGCCGGCTCGGCCACAGCCATCCAGCTCTGGTTCCGCACAGTGGCGCGGCGCGCCATGTTCCGCCGCCGCCAGGTGGCTTCGCGCGCCGCAACGCTCAG
The DNA here is from genome assembly GCF_005222805.1 of Devosia sp. FKR38. Classification (GTDB taxonomy): domain Bacteria; phylum Pseudomonadota; class Alphaproteobacteria; order Rhizobiales; family Devosiaceae; genus Devosia. The sequence goes on from NZ_STGC01000005.1 coordinate 2,212,016, forward strand.
CGAAGCTTTCGCCTCCATCATGTGGGCCGCGACTGGCGCGATCTGGGCGTCCGGCTCATGGCTTGCCCTGCCCCCTGCGGTCATGGCTATAATCGTTCTGGGTCTGGCGCGTCTGCTCAGCCCGCGCCGCAGCTGAGCTGCCGCGCCCTTTCTGCCGGAAACCTTCCATGTCCGACCTGACGTCTGCCTTGACTTTTCGCGATGCCACGCCCGCCGATATCGCCACCATCGTCCGCCTCAGCCATGCCGGCGACGCCCGTGGCAAGGACACCCCGCCCCTAGACCCGGCGAGCCTGGATGACCCGCGCTATCGGGCGGCCTTCGATGAGATAGCCGCTGATCGCAACCATCGGCTGGTCGTCGCCGAGCGGCAGGGCGAGGTGGTCGGCACCATCCAGCTCAGCTTTGTTCCTGGCATGCCGAACTTCGGCATGAAACGCGGCATGCTGGAGAACGTCCATATCCGCGCCGACCAGCGCGGCTCAGGTCTGGGCACGCAGATGGTCACCTGGGCGATCGAGCAGTGCCGTGAGGCGGGCTGCGGCGTGGTGCAGCTGACCTCCAACAAGGTGCGGCTCGATGCGCACCGCTTCTACGAGCGTCTGGGCTTTGCCAAGAGTCACGAAGGTTTCAAGCTCTATCTCTAGACCGGCGCCACAGAGGGCGCTGGTCCCCGACGGACCGCGGCGCTAGACTGGCCGATATTGTCGTCGCCCCCATTCCACGGGGCTGCACAGACCAAACGGCAGGGGACGCCCCATGGCAGACACTGGCACCAAGACCCGTAGCAAGACCGCGCTCAAGACCGCCCGGCCACCGCTGCACAAGGTTATTCTGGTCAATGACGATTTCACCCCGCGCGACTTCGTTGTGCGCGTGCTCAAGGCCGAGTTCCGCGTGCCCGAGTCGCAGGCCATGGGTATCATGCTGACCGCCCACACCAAGGGGTCTTGTGTCGTGGCCGTGTTCACCCGCGAGATCGCCGAGGAGAAGGCCGGGCGCGCCACCGATCTGGCGCGCAGCATGGGATTCCCGCTGCTCTTTACCACCGAGCCGGAGGAATAGGCCTTATAGGCCCAGATCGGCCGGCACCGGTGGTGGTTCGCTCACCACTGTAATCTTGATGCGCTCATTGGCCGCCTGGTAGGGGTCATTGGGGAAGAACGGGTCCGAGCTGGCTCGGCCGCTTACCGACTTGATGCGATCGTCGGCCAGGCCGAATTCGCCCAGCAGCGCCCGCACGACATTGGCGCGGTCGCTTGAGAGCTCCCACGGGCCGTAGCGCGGATTGCTATAGGTGCCGCCGGCCGCGGTATGACCGGAAATCGTGATCTGGGCGCCCAGGGACTGCAGGATCGGCGCCAGCGTGGCCAGCGCCAGTCGGGCGTCCTCAGTGGGATATTTCGAGCCTTCAGGGAACATCGGTCGCCCCGTCTGGTCCACGATCTGGATGTCGAGCCCTTCGTCTGTCACATCGAGCAGCAGGCTGTCCTGCATCTGGGTGATATCCGGCAGCGCCTGCCAGGCCTGGCGGATGCTCGCTGCGGCACTATGGAAGGCCTCGTCGCTCTTGGACTGCAGCTCGGCATTGGACGCGCCCACCGCGCTCTGGGTATCACCCAAATCCCCCTCGCGGCCGCCACTCTGCGCCTCAGGCTGGCCATTGCTGGTGTTCTCGGGCGAGATCGCCACGTCGCGCAGGGCTTCGACGGCCGAACCGGCCATCTGCGCGCCCGTCGTGTCGAGGGCCGTGCCCGCCATCATGCCGCCTGAACCATTGGTCGATAGCGTCACATTGGGCGGCGCGAAATAATTGGCCAGACCTTCCTTCTGTTCCGGCGTCGTCATGGCCAGCAGCCACATCAGCAGGAAGAAGGCCATCATGGCGGTCACGAAGTCGGCATAGGCGATCTTCCAGGCGCCGCCATGGTGACCATGGCCGCCCTTCTTGACCTTCTTGATAATGATCGGCTGGTCGTATCCGGCCATGGTTATATCTGTCCGGAGTTCTAGGTGGCAGCTGGGAGGTTGGACGTGGCTTCGTCCACTTCAAGGAAGGTGGGACGATCTTCGGCAAACAGCGCCTTGCGGGCAAATTCGACTGCCATCACAGGCACTTGCCCGCCAATGTGCGCCAGAAGACCAGCCTTGAGTGATGAGTAGTACTTGGATTCGGCCTGATAGATGTTGCCCAGAGACTGGGCCATAGGACCAAAAAAGCCATAGGCGATGAACACGCCAAAGAACGTACCCACGAGCGCGCCGCCGATCATGTGACCGAGAACTTCGGGGGGTTCAGCAATGGCGCCCATCGTCTTGATCACACCCAGCACCGCGGCCACGATACCCAGGGCAGGCGTACCATCGGCCAGCGCCTGAACGGCTGCCACGAGACGGTGCTGTTCCTGGTGGTGCGTCTCGAGCTCCTCGTCCATCAGCGCTTCCATCTCATGCACATTATTGGACCCCAGGGTCACCATGCGCAGATAGTCGCAAACGAATTCCACCGCGTGGTGGTTCTTGGCAAATGTGGGGAAGCGCGAGAACAGCGTGGACTCATGCGGATTCTCGATGTGCTGTTCCAGCGCAAGAATGCCCTTGGACTGAACCAGCTTGTAGAGGCTGAACTGCATGGCGAGCAGTTCGATATAGGCAGCCTTGTTGTACTTGGGGCCCTTTACCAGCGTCCCGAACACGCCCAGCGTGCCTTTGATGACCGGGCCGGTATTGCCGATGATGAATGCACCAATCGCCGCCCCAAGAATGATGACGTATTCCCAAGGTTGCCAGAGAACTTCAAGGTGTCCGCCCATTGCGGAGTAGCCGCCGAACACGCAGCCAAAGATCACCAGGATTCCGACGATGAGACGCATACCTAGGGCTTCCAGTTTCTGACGGAACGATGCCGGTCAAGGGCTTGCCGCCCCATCCACCACGTCGATCCATTCGACTTGCCGCAAAGCGCCTCCTGGCGCCCCGCAGCCGTCACTATCAGCCCTTTGCCTTAACAGCGCGTAACTCCGAGCCTCATATTGAGACGCGCGATTGTCGCACCCTTGCAGCGAAACCGCGGGAAATCAGACACTTGCCGCCCACTCCATAATGCCCCGGCGTGTATCGCCCCGAGACCCGGCTCCGGCCACATTGCGCCGGATCGGCAACACCATGGGGAAGCCCGCAACTCAATTGCCGGCCCCCCTTCCCTTTCCGGACCATCTCCGCTAGAGAGCCCACTTAACCACCATGTCTGATCCTACCACCGCGCCGCAGCGCTCAGTTGCAGCGCGGGTTTGCCACGAGACAGGTGCTGTCCGGGCGATTCCGACGTCTCGCCCTGGCACTCTGAGTGCTTCCAGGAAAAGTGGGTCCCACTGTTCCGGTTCGGAAGTGCGACACAGATTGACACAGTTGAGCGAGCACCATGCCAAAACGTACCGACATCAAATCGATCCTCATCATCGGTGCGGGTCCGATCATCATCGGCCAGGCCTGCGAGTTTGACTATTCCGGCACCCAGGCCTGCAAGGCGCTCAAGGAAGAGGGCTACCGCATCATCCTGGTGAACTCCAATCCGGCCACGATCATGACTGATCCGGATCTGGCAGATGCCACCTATATGGAGCCGATCACCCCCGAAGTGGTCGCCAAGATCATCGAGAAGGAACGTCCCGACGCGCTGCTCCCCACCATGGGCGGCCAGACGGCGCTGAATTGCGCCCTCAGCCTGCGCAAGATGGGCGTGCTGGAGAAGTTTGGCGTCGAGATGATCGGCGCCACTGCCGAGGCCATCGACAAGGCCGAGGATCGCGAGCTGTTCCGCGACGCCATGAAGAAGATCGGGCTGGAAACCCCGCGCTCCATGCTGGCGCACAACACCATCGAGGCGCTGCAGGCGCTCGAAGTGATCGGCCTGCCCTGCATCATCCGCCCCAGCTTCACCCTGGGCGGCACCGGCGGCGGCATTGCCTATAACCGCGAGGAATATCTGGCCATCGTCGAGAGCGGCGTCGATGCCAGCCCGACCAACGAAGTGCTGGTCGAGGAAAGCGTCCTTGGCTGGAAAGAATATGAAATGGAAGTTGTCCGCGACAAGAAGGACAACTGCATCATCGTCTGCTCGATCGAGAACATCGATCCCATGGGCGTCCACACCGGCGATTCCATCACGGTCGCCCCGGCCCTGACGCTGACCGACAAGGAATACCAGATCATGCGCGACGCCAGCCTGGCTGTGCTGCGCGAGATCGGCGTCGAGACTGGCGGCTCCAACGTGCAGTTCGGCATCAACCCCGCCGATGGCCGCATGGTCGTCATCGAGATGAACCCGCGCGTGTCGCGCTCGTCCGCACTGGCGTCCAAGGCCACCGGCTTCCCCATCGCCAAGGTCGCGGCGCGCCTGGCCGTCGGCTACACGCTCGACGAGCTGGATAATGACATCACCGGCGGCATGACCCCGGCGTCCTTCGAACCCACCATCGACTATGTCGTGGTCAAGATCCCGCGCTTTGCCTTCGAGAAGTTCCCCGGCGCCGACAACCGCCTGACCACCTCGATGAAGTCGGTCGGCGAAGCCATGGCCATCGGTCGCACCTTCCAGGAAAGCCTGCAGAAGGCCCTGCGCTCGCTCGAAACTGGCCTCACCGGTCTCAATGAGATCGGCATTCCCGGCCTCGGTGAAGGCGAAGACAAGAATGCCATCAAGGCCGCGCTCGGCACCCCGACGCCCGACCGTCTGCTGCATGTCGCCGAGGCCATGCGCCTGGGCATGAGCCTTGAGGACATCCACGAGGCCTGCAAGATCGACCCCTGGTTCCTCGAGCAGATGCAGGGCATCATCGATACCGAAGCCAAGGTGCGCGAATTCGGCCTGCCCCAGGACGCCGCCAATCTGCGGAGCCTGAAGGCCATGGGCTTCTCGGACGCCCGCCTGGCCCAGCTGGCCAATATCAAGACCAGCGATGTGCGCGCCCTGCGCCACAGCCTCGCGGTCCGCCCGGCCTACAAGCGCATCGACACCTCGGCTGCCGAATTCGCTTCGCCGACCGCCTATATGTACTCCACCTATGAGACGCCCTTTGCCGGCACCGTTGCCGACGAGGCGCGCCCGTCCGACCGCAAGAAGGTGGTGATCCTCGGTGGCGGCCCCAACCGCATCGGCCAGGGCATCGAGTTCGACTATTGCTGCTGCCATGCCGCTTTCGCTCTGGCTGACGCCGGCTACGAAACCATCATGATCAACTGCAACCCCGAGACGGTCTCGACCGACTATGACACCTCGGACCGGCTCTATTTCGAGCCGCTGACCGAAGAGGACGTCATCGAGATTCTCGAGCGCGAGAAGCAGAACGGCACGCTGCATGGCGTGATCGTGCAGTTCGGTGGCCAGACCCCGCTGAACCTGGCCGAAGCCGTGCAGAAGGCCGGTGTCACCATCCTGGGCACCCAGCCCGACGCCATCGACCTGGCCGAAGACCGCGACCTCTTCTCCAAGCTGCTCAACCGTCTTGAACTGACCCAGCCCAAGAACGGCATTGCCTATAGCCTGGAACAGGCCCGACTGGTCGCCGAGCGCCTGGGCTATCCCCTGGTGATCCGCCCCAGCTATGTGCTGGGTGGCCGCGCCATGGCGATCGTCCATTCTTCCAGCGAGTTCGAGCGCTATGTGCAGGATACGCTGACGGGTCTGGTCCCGCCGCACATCATGCTGCGCTATCCCAACGACAAGACCGGCCAGATCAACTCGGTCCTGTCCGACAATCCGCTGCTGTTTGATGCCTATCTCTCGGGCGCCACCGAAATCGACGTCGATGCCCTCTGCGACGGCAAGGACGTCTTTGTCGCTGGCATCATGGAACACATCGAGGAAGCCGGCATTCACTCCGGCGACAGCGCCTGCTCGCTGCCCCCGCAGAACCTCTCCCCCGAGGTCATGGCCGAACTCAAGCGTCAGACGCGCGAACTGGCCTTTGCCCTCAAGGTGGGCGGACTGATGAACGTGCAATATGCGCTCAAGGACGGCGTCATCTACCTGCTCGAAGTCAACCCGCGCGCCAGCCGCACGGTGCCCTTCGTCGCCAAGGTCATCGGCCAGCCCATCGCCAAGATCGCGTCGCGCATCATGGCCGGCGAGTCTCTGGCCAGCTTTGGCCTGGTGGAAAAGACCTTCCGCCACGTCGCCGTCAAGGAAGCCGTGTTCCCCTTCAACCGCTTCCCCGGCGTCGACACGGTGCTGGGCCCCGAAATGAAGTCGACTGGCGAAGTCATCGGTCTCGATACCGATTTCGCCATGGCCTTCGCCAAGTCGCAGATGGGCGCCGGCTCCAAGGTGCCGACCAGCGGCGCGGTGTTCATCTCCGTGCGCGATGAAGACAAGAAATACATCGTCGACATGGCCCGCCATCTGGTCGAGGGCGGCTTCAAGATCATCGCCACGGGCGGCACGCAGCGCTATCTGGTCGACAACGGCATTGCTGCCATCAAGATCAACAAGGTGCTCGAAGGCCGTCCGCACATCGTGGACTCCATGAAGAACGGCGGCGTGCAACTGGTGATCAACACCACCGATGGCATGAAGTCGATCAGCGACAGCCGCGACATCCGCCGCACGGCCCTGCTGGCCAAGATCCCCTATTACACCACCATCGACGGCGCCCTGGCCGCAGTGGAAGGCATCGTCGCCCTGCAAAAGGGCAGCCTGACCGTCAACTCGCTGCAGAGCTATTTCGCAGCCTGAGTGATAAGCCTTGCCATCGGCGCCTGTTCCGCGCCGATGGCCCATCCCTGCCTTGACGCCATCGCACGACATGCGCCAACTGGAGCGGCACCAGTAGGGACACTTGCCCGATGCGAAAGCCCCACACCAGCCGCCTGCCGGCCCCGTTCCTGCGCTGCATCACACTACGGCACGATTTGCCCGAGGCGCCAACCGCCTATCCCTTCGATCTGCCCTGGTTGCAGGACCCCGAGTTCGAGCTGCGCTTTACCACCCCGGTCACCATTCTCATCGGCGAGAACGGCAGCGGCAAATCCACCCTGATTGAGGCTATCGCCGCGCTGAGCGGCTATGATGAGGCCGGTGGCGGCAAGGGCTATCGGCCAATCGACCATTCCGGTGCTGTGGATAAGAGCGGCGCCGAACTGGCCCGGGCCCTGCGCGGGGCCTGGCTACCCAAGCTGACCAATGGCTGGTTCTTCAAGGCAGAGTCCTTCTTTTCTGTCGCGCGCTATCTCGACCAGGCCGCACTGGATGCCCATGCAGCACCGCCCGACTACCTGTCATGGAGCCACGGAGAAGGCTTCCTCAAATTCTTCGAAGAGCGCTTGGCCCGCCAGGGCATCTACTTCATGGACGAACCAGAAAGCGCATTATCGCCGAAGCGCCAACTTGAACTGTTGCGCATCCTCCATGGCGTTCAGCAGGGCGCTGTCTCGCAAGTCATCATGGCCACCCACTCGCCCATCTTGATGGCCGTACCGGGCGCGCGCCTGCTGGAGATCACGCGCAGGGGCTTGCTCGAAACCCAATATGACCGGACCGATCATTTCCAGCTCTATAAGGCCTTCACGGTTGATCCCGAGGACTTCATCGCCAAGGCCCTCCGCTCCGACGAGGACGGCCTGTTCTAGGCGGCCGCAATGCCGCCCGGCCCGCCGTGTCATAGCCAGGTGCATGGCAATTGACACCCCCACCAGTCGCATCGATACTGCACCGACCATGATGATGTTCGCCGTCTACTTGCGCGCCTGATCGGCGCTATCGAGCGCAGCCCGCTGAGCAGCAGCGCTGCTCGCCCGGTCGCTTTTGCGACCATGCGAACTCATGGACTCTTCAAATGCCTGATACTTTGCCCGCGCTCACGCCAGCGCAGATCGATCGCTTTATTGCTGACGGCTTCGTCCGCCTCGACAATGCCTTTTCACCGGAGCAGGCTGCCCAGGCCCGAGCCATCCTCTGGTCCGCCAGCGGCTGCAATCCTGATGATCGCAGCACCTGGACCAAGCCCGTCGTGCGCCTGGGTGACCTCGCCCAGCCGATCTTTCAGCAGATCGCCAATACCCCGCTCCTGCATCAGGCCTATAACCAGTTGGTCGGCCCTGGCCGCTGGCTGCCCCGCGGTAGCCTTGGCACTTTCCCCATCCGCTTCCCATCACCCATCGATGCCGGGGACACCGGCTGGCACGTCGATGTCAGCTTTGGCTATGAGGCGCCAGACTTTCTCGATTGGCGTGTGAACGTCCATTCCCGGGGGCGGGCTCTGCTGATGCTGTTCCTGTTCTCCGATGTGGGTGAGGACGATGCGCCAACCCGTATCAGGGTCGGCTCTCACATCGAGGTGGCGCGCTATCTGGCCCCGGCTGGCAATGCCGGACGCTCGCTGCGCGACATGATCACGGACCGCCCGGACTGGTTCGACACCGGGCGGGAGGTGCTTGCAACAGGGGTGGCCGGCACGGTCTATCTCTGCCACCCGTTCCTTGTTCATGCCGCTCAGATGAACCGCGGCACACGAGTCAAGTTCATGGCTCAGCCGGCACTGCTGCCCAAGGCGCCACTTGCGATCAAGCGGGCCGACGGTCGCTATGCACCGGTCGAGCGCGCCATCCGCCTGGCTCTGGACCAGGGCTAGCAGTCCGGCGGTCGGGCGCATCGGCCCACCACTTGGAACGCGCAGCGCGGCCGCGGTGTTTAGTCCCCGCGGCCGTTGCTTTTTTGCGAGCATCTCGCCATCGTGCAGCTTTTCAGACGACGAGGGCGATCCGATGATCCGATACGCAGCCGCACTGGGCCTGCTGCTCACCACCACCGCTGTGGCTGCCGCGCAGACGCTGGACGAGCAGATTGTCAACTTCGTGGGCGCCCCCGGGTTTGCGACGCAGGATGTCGCCGGTCTGAATAACCGGCTCGACCAAAACTGGCTCGATCAGGATAGCGTCTCGCCGGGCGGCGCGGTGGGACCGCTGGAAAAGGCGATGCTGATCGCCGAAACCGGCATCGGCTCCACGCGGACCCGCAGCGCCATCAGCTATGGCGAAGTGATCGCCGAGGACGGCACGCCGGTCAGCTTCATTGAAGTGCGCCACTATAATATGGCAGCGCCCCTCCACGCCGAGACCGTCGACGCCTATGGTGTGGAAGACACTGCTGATGTCGCCGATTTCGGCGAAGGCGAACACAAGGCCTGGCGCTTCGTGTTCCAGCCGATGATGAACAATGTCGCTGTACTCGTCGAGGCGAGCGTGCGGGTCATCTCGCCCGAGGAAGCGGCCAAGGATGATTGCCTTGGCCAGCCCTGCCTCGCGCTGGATGCCGAAGACAACCACCCGATGGACTGGACGGAGATAGACGGGACACTCCCAAGCTGGCCCGAACTCTACCCGTCTGATGGGACGGGGATTGCCACCCCAGCCGCGACGATCGCCCAGATTGCGGTGCTGGGCTATTGGGCCAGCGCTGAATCGGGCAGCTATCAGTGGACCGGCGGCGAACACCCCGAGGCTGCACGCGACGCAACGCCCTATCGCTTTATCGGCATCGATCGCAATCTGGGTCAGGACGACAGCATCGCGACGGACTGGCACGAAACCCTGCTCAACGACGATTCCATGTCCGAACTGGCCTACCGCTATATCGGTGTAATCGGCCAGGTCTGGCTGATGCAGGCCACAAAACCGCGCTGAAGCCCCGCCGCGATCAGGCCGCCATCCTAAGCCGCGAAGAAGGCGGCGACCTGCTCCAGCGCACCCTCGACCGTGGCATCATCGACATCGAGATGGGTCACCCAGCGCTGCTGGCCATAAGTGCCGGTGATGCCCACGCCCCGCGCCTTGAGGAAGGCCATGAAGCGCTGGCCGACCTCGGGGTCCATGTCCACGAAGATGATATTGGTGTCCGGCATGGCGAGGCGTATGGCCGGATGAGCCGACAGCCCCTCGGCCAAGCGCTTGGCGCGACGATGGTCATCGCCCAGTCGGGCAATGTTGTGGTCCAGGGCATAGAGCCCGGCTGCCGCAAGAATGCCGGACTGCCGCATGCCACCGCCCAGCATCTTGCGGGTGCGACGCGCGGCATCAATCAGATCCTGCCGACCAACCAGCACCGAACCCACCGGCGCCCCCAGGCCCTTGGAGAGGCAGATCGATACCGTGTCGAAGGCCGCCGTGAATTCGGCAATGCCGACGCCCAGCGCCGTACAGGCATTGAAGGCCCGTGCCCCATCCAGATGCAGGCCCAGGCCATGGCGCCGGGCAATCTCGGCAACGCTGGTCATATAGGCCATCGGCAGCGCCCGCCCGCCAAAGGTGTTCTCCAGCGCGATCACCCGCGTGCGGGCATAGTGGCTGTCATCGGGCTTGATGGCCGCCTCGATATCGGCCAGCGCCAGCGTCCCGTCAGGCTGATGCGCAATCGGCTGTGGCTGGATCGAGCCCAGCACCGCCGCGCCCCCGGCCTCGTGGTGATAGAGATGGGCCTGCTGCCCGGCGATATATTCATCGCCCCGCCCGCAATGGCTCATCAGGGCCAACAGGTTCGACTGCGTGCCCGATGGCACGAACAGGGCCGCATCCTTGCCCAGCATCGTCGCCATCCGCTGTTCCAGCCGCTTGACCGTCGGGTCATCGCCAAACACATCATCGCCCACTTCCGCCTCGCCCATGGCCTTGCGCATGCCGGGGGATGGCTGGGTGACGGTATCGGAGCGGAAGTCGAAGCGGATGGCGTTCATGGTGCGGCTTTCGGCAGGTGACATGGCGCAACCATAGCTGAACCACCGACCGATGGTAGCTAGACAGCCCTAGAAGAGCTCCTCGCTTGGCAGATCCTCCGACACATTGCTCGATTTGGTGTTGCGCAGAACCAGAATGCTCGCGGGCAAGGCATGGGACTGGGCCAGAGACAAGAGCCGGTGTGCGCTCAGCTCGGTCAGTTCAGTGCCGGCCGAGAGCAGCAGCCGCCCGTCCTGATCGGTCAGATCCTTGACGAGCACGTCGCCGGTGCGCGCCAGCATCGGCCGAATGGAAACCATGCCTTCGCTGGGTGTCGGCTCAATGACCATCAATACGGTGCGCGCTACCGCAAATATCTCCGGATCATAGCGGGCATGACTTTGCGCCAGCTTGCGGAACGCATCGTCACGCGTGCGCGATGCGCCTGTTGCGGCATCGGCCAGGTCGATCAGAACCTTCAGAATCCGCGCTGCCTGCGGCAGTTCGTTGCCGCTGGGGCCGTCGATCGGCCAACCAGAGCCATCATAGCCCTTTCGCGCATAGAACACGGCGCGCGCCACCCCATCCATCCTGGGTATATTGGCGATCAGTCGCGATGCCACCAAAGCGCTTTCCTCGATGCGCAGAGCTTCCTCTTCGTCCAGCGCAATATCGGCGGCATACTTTGCCGCGAGATCATCGGGCAATGAGATGACGCCCATCGGATACAGCAGCGCCGCCAAATCGAGTTCCCAAGCCTTGTCGATTGTCATGTGACGGGAGATTTGTCGTGTCCAGCGCTGCACCTTGGCCGCCTTCTGGAACACTTCTGGCCGGGCAGTTGCCAGAATATCGGTCATCAGCTTGACCCCGCCCCGTAGCAGTTGCTCCTGCGCCTTGAGCGCAATCGAGAGTTCCCGATTCTTGCTCTCGGCAAACTGCTCTGCCACCTTGCGCGCGGCCTGCTCGTGCTTGAGCCGCGCCAGGGCCATGTTGACCGTCACTGGAATTGCAGAGGCGCCATTGTCAATCGAAGCTACACCCATGTCCGTTTCTCCCAGACGGGGCATCGGCAGCAGCAGCGGCACGCTCCCCGGCCGGCAACGCATTCATACCGCGTCGCCTAAACCCAGCATGGAACCAGATCAACGCAACTCGAATAACACTTGCGGTAGAATTTAAATCAGATTGCCCCGGTCCGCCGGACGTTGAGCGACAATCAGCAGGCCGGTGATCGGCGCGCCCCTATCCATTCGCAGGGTTGCCGTATCAAACAGCAATATGTCCAGCCCGGCATCCGTCAGAGCCTGTCGCGTCGCTTCGATCCCATGGGCATAGCGCAGCGAGGGGCGCAGAAACACTGCCTCCTCCCCATCATGGGCCTCAAGCGAGAATGCCAGCAAACCACCCGGGCGCATGGCCCCAACGGCCGCGCGCAGGACCGGGGGCAGAGCACCACAATAGATGAACACATCGGCCGCGGTAATCAGGTCGGTTTGCGCTTCACGCCCGGCAAGAAAGGCAACCAGTTCCGCCTTTTCGAGCCGATCATAACGCTGCTGCCGGGCAGCTTCCGCAATCATGGCGGCACTCAGATCGATTCCCTCAAGAAAATCGACGCGGTCGCGCATGCGCGCGCCCATCAGACCCGTGCCACAACCAAGATCGAGCATGGTGGCAAATCTCTCAACCCCCAGGCTGGCCATCACTGTACTCAACCGGGCGTCCAGCAATTCGGGGACTTGGTAGCCGAGCCGGTCCACCAGCGCCGCCTCGAACTGGGGCGCATATTGATCGAACAGCGCCTCGACATAGCCAACGGCTGTTCCGACACCGGCTGGGCCAGCGCCGTGCGAGGCTAGTTTGAGGCTGGCCCCGAACACGCAGAGGTCATCAAGCGCCTCGACATGACGCCACGCCGAGATGGCCCCGGCCACATTGCCGGCCTTGTCGCAATACAGGCCCAACATGTCCCATCCGGCCGCCCAGTCCGGAACAATTTCAAGAGCCTGCGAGATCAGTTCGGCTGCGGCAGTGTGGTCGCCGCTCTCAGCCAGCATCTTGGCATAGCCCGCGCGGCGGTCGGCAATCACATCGCCGGAAGAATGAAACGCCTTGGTCAAGACGAAAGATCTCGGGGAGCAACGGGCCCAATCGCCCGGCGCGCGGATTTGACTGAAAATCCAGCGGAACGCAAGGGGCTTGCGATGGCCCCGCCGCCCCGGCGCATCCGCACGGCGCACTGCGCAGCATTGCCGCGCCTGCTACGGTTTCTCCCGCTAGTCTGTCACCTCAGGCCCGGCCCTGCACAACTACGGCACAATAGGTGGCATCGTCTTGTCACAAATCCCGCCTTGTCTTGCCCATCAGGCGCGATTACTTGATGTCTGACAGGCGCCGGACGCCTGCGCACTGTGTTCGAACCGCCCCTATCGTCTCGATCCGGCGGAGTATTGAACGGCGAAGTTTTTGACGCTAAAGTTACCAGATCGAATATTGCGGCCGACCGATCTGAACCTGCGAACGTCCATTCGCCTCTGCTGACGTCAATTTCCGATATTTCGATATCACTACTGGCCGGGACCAATAGTGGCCCTGGCTGCCTACCAGCAGACTGCACGAGGGAACGCGCATCATGGCAACTGGCACCGTAAAATGGTTTAACGGTCAAAAAGGCTACGGCTTCATTCAGCCCGACGAAGGCGGGGCGGACGTCTTCGTCCACATCTCCGCCATTCAGCGGTCCGGCCTGAACGGCCTCGATGAAGGTCAGAAGATCAACTACGAGATCGTCAAGGACAAGCGGACCGGCAAGTCGGCTGCAGACAATCTCACGCCTGCTTGAGCTGACGAGACCGAAAACGGAATTGGGGCGCGTCCGGTAGGAGGGAACGCGCCCTTTTTCTTGCCCTAGCTGCGGCCCAGCTCTTCGCTGCGCACTCGCGCTGCATCCACGGTCCGCCCGATGAGCTCGGTGAGACCGGGCTCACCCATCAGCACGGCCAGCCCCGCTGCCGTCGTGCCATTGGGCGAGGTCACATTCTGGCGCAGCACCGAGGGCGCCGTCGCATCGGCGTCGAGCAGCGCAGCTGAACCGATCACCGTCTGGCGCGCCAGCTGCTCGGCTACTGCGTCCGACAGGCCCTGCGCCCGCGCCGCCGCCGCCAAAGCCTCCACCATGTGGAACACATAGGCCGGCCCGGACCCGGACACGGCCGTCACCGCATCAATCTGCCCTTCATTGTCCAGCCAAACCACCTGCCCGGCCGCCTGCAACAGCGCATTGGCGGTGTCGCGGTCGGCGGCGCTGACATCGCCGCCGGCAACCAGCCCCGTAATCCCCTTGCCCACTTGCGCCGGCGTATTGGGCATGGCGCGCACGATCCGGGCTGTTTCCAGCCCGCGACCCAGCCGGGCAATATCGATGCCCGCGGCGATGGAAATGGCCAGCGTATGTGGGCCGATCACCGGGCGCAGCGATTGCATCACCCCGTCGATGATCTGCGGCTTGACGGCCAGCACCAGCACATTGGGCATCAGACCGCTCGCCTGATGGCTCAGCGTCAGGCCATAGTCCTCCGCCAGCTCCAGCGCGGCCGGGCCGGGCGATGGATCGACCAGAATGAAATTGTTGGGTGACAGGCCGGCTTCAAGCCAGCCACTCGCCAGCGCCAGGCCCATCTTGCCGGCGCCCACCAACATGACGGGGCCGATGGAATTGAGGGCGGTGCTCATGCTTCACCCACGGTTTCAAACATCACATGGCTCAGCGCATCCGCCGCCGTCTTGCCGGCCCAGACCACGAACTGGAATGCCTGATAATAGAGATCGCAACTGTCGGTCGCCGAGCGCAGCAGCGCCTCGCATTGCTGCGGCGACACATCGGCGCCACCGGTCAGCAGGTGGGAGTTGCGGAACAGCACCACGCCTTCCTTGTTCCAGATGTCGAAATGGCCGATCCACAACTGCTCGTTGATCAGGCTGATCAGCTGTTTGATCTCGGCCCGGCGGCCCTCGGGAACCTTCAGATCGAAAGCGCTGGCGATGTGCAGGCTCTCCAGATCTTCCATCCAGTTGAAAGACACGTGATAGTCACTCCAGCCGCCACGAACCGAGATGGAAATCTCGTCGGCGTCCTGGCGCTCGAATGTCCAGTCATTGATCGAGGCAATGTGCTCAATAATGTCCACAGGGTGAACATTGCGATCAATCTCGACTTGAATAAGTGACATAGACGTATTGTGTCCTGGCAACGCGTATTTGAAGTGATGCGACCCAATGGGCCGCGCAACTGTCGGGTACTCAGGGAACTCAATGCCCGCACAAGGGCTTACGAATCGTCCCAATGCTCAGACCGTACACGTCCCTTCTGATTCAGGGGACGCGACGCAGAGCCGGAACGCCATTCTCTTGTGGATGATGATCGGGGCCGAAGGGTTAACGAAGCGTTAACGCAAACTGTCGCTCAACAGGCCTTTATGCGTCAAAACAGGCCAGTTGCGTCGACCCAGCCGGTCTGCAGGGCGGCTTTCCAGGGCGCAAAGCCATTGGCCAGCGCCTGCTCGCCCGCTGCCATGTGGTCATAGGGCACGACGCGCAGATCGGTGAACCAGGCGCCATTGCGCCGCTCGATGATGGCATAGCGCGCATCGGGCGACCCATGCACCAATTGCAGCCCCACCGCGCCGGGATTGATAATCCGCCGCCCGTCGAGCAGCCGCACCGAGCGGGCGACATGGGTGTGGCCACACAGCAGGATCGGGTAGTCGACCCCCTCGGCCAGCCGCGTCACCGTTTCCAGCGCCGGCAGAATGGTCTGGCGGTCTTCAAACCAGCCATCGACCCAGGCCATCACATCCGATTTTGGCGTGCCGTGGCAGAGGAAAACCTCGCCATTGAACACAGCCGTCGCCGGCAGCGCCGCCAGCCAGGCCCGGTGCGCCTGCTTCATGCGCATCAGCGCAAAGCGATCCACTGGGTCCAGGCCCTTGTCCTGCGGATCAATCAGCCAGCGGTCATGATTGCCGCGGATCACCGGACCATCGAGCGCCATCAGCCGATCGGCTGCGCCGGCCGGATCGAGCGGTCCGCTGACGTGGTCGCCAAGGCACAGCGTGGCATCCACGCCCATATGCGCGATGTCTGCCAGCACTGCATCGAGCGCCAGCACATTGCCATGCACATCCGAGATGATGGCGAGCCGCATGCCCTATTGAGCGGTGGCGGGCTTGCTCTTGAGTTCGGCGAGTTCACGGCGCAGCGCGTCGATCTCCTCGCCCTGCACCTGCACCAGTTCGCGCAGCGCGTCGAAATCCTCGCGCTTGACCAGGTCCATGTCCACCACCAGGCGCTGGGCCTGGCCCTTGACCACGGTCTCCACCTCGCGGCGCACCCCATCGGCGACGCCAGCGGCCTCGTTCATGACGCGGCCAAGCCCGTCAAAGATCCTGTTGCTCTGGTTCATCGCATACCCCGTATGGTTCGCATTGTTGTCTTGATACTTAGGGGATGGCTGCCGACTTGACCAGAGAGGCCGAAGCGGCAATGGTCCGCCCGATTGCCGCAGGAGCCTGAGCGTGCCCTTTCCCGATATCAGTCCGATCGCCTTTGCCATCGGTCCCCTCGCCGTCCGCTGGTATGCGCTGGGCTATCTGTTCGGCGTCGGCCTGGGCGCGGCCTATGGCTATCTGCTTCTGGCCAATACCCGTCTCTGGCACAAGGGCGAGCCGCCCTTCAAGGCGCCCGACATCTGGGATTTTGCCTTCTGGACCATGCTGGCCATCGTCATCGGCGGCCGCGCCGGCTATGTGCTGTTCTACAATCTGCCGTTCTACCTGGCCAATCCCAGCCAGATCATCAATACACTCGATGGCGGCATGTCCTACCATGGTGGCATGCTCGGGCTGATGCTCGCGGCGATCCTGTTCACCCGTTCCAAGGGCGGCAATTGGCTGAGCGCGCTCGACCTGATTGCCTCGGTTGCCACCATCGGCATTTTCCTGGTCCGCATCGCCAATTTCATCAATGCCGAGCTCTATGGCGCGCCCACCGCCCTGCCCTGGGGCGTCATTTTCCCCACCGACCCCGATCAGGTGCCGCGCCATCCCAGCCAGCTCTACGAAGCAGCGCTCGAAGGCCTGCTGCTCTTCCTGGTGATCCGGGTGTTCACCCATGTCTTTTACAGCCTGCGTCGCCCGGGCCTCGTCGCCGGCATCTTCGGCATCGGCTATGGCCTGAGCCGCATCGCCGTCGAGTTCGTCCGCCTGCCCGATGTCCAGCTCGGCTATCTCTGGGGCGGCTGGCTGACCATGGGCATGGTGCTCAGCCTGCCGCTGGTACTGGGCGGCCTGGGCCTTGTTGTCTATGCTGCCACCCGCAAGCAAAGCGCCCTGCGGGGATAATACCGGCGCGTGCCCCACTGTTGTCAGAAAGCCCGTCCATGCCCCTTTGGCCCGCGGATGGGGTTTCTGACGGCCCGGGGTCAGACCCGGCAAGTGACTGATCAAGGTGCTCATGACTGACCCAAAGCCCAGCCTGCCCGAGCTGATCGACATGCAGATCCGCACCACCGGCCCCATGTCGGTGGCCACTTATATGGGCCTGTGCCTCACACACCCCACCAAGGGCTATTATCGCAATGCCGACCCGCTCGGCGCGGCGGGTGATTTCGTCACCGCGCCCGAGATCAGCCAGATGTTCGGCGAGCTGATCGGCTTCTTCTTCGTCAATCTCTGGCAGCAGATGGGCAGCCCCAAGGCATTCACGCTGCTCGAGCTCGGCCCCGGTCGCGGCACGCTGATGGCCGATATCCTGCGCGTGGCCTGCCGCGCCGAAGGCTTTCGCGACGCCCTCGACCTGCGCCTGTTTGAAACCAATCTGGCCCTCATCGCCGAGCAGAATGCCCGCCTTGAAGCCTATGGCGCCAAATGGATTGACGGCTTCGACAAGGTCGGCCCCGGCCCGTTGCTGGTGGTGGCCAATGAGTTCTTCGATGCCCTGCCCATTCGCCAGTTCGTCCGCGGCGAACACGGCTGGCACGAGCGCATGGTGGGGCTCACCGATGGCCAGCGCCGCTTCGGCCTCAACCCCACGCCGATTCCGGCGTCGGCCATGCCCGAGGTGGTTGCCGATGCCGAGCCCAATGCCGTGCTCGAAGTGGGCCTGGCCAGTGGCGAGGTGATGAACCGGCTGGCCACCACCATCTCCACCCAGGGCGGCGCGATCCTGGCCATCGACTATGGCTATGCCCGCACCCAGACCGGCGAAACCCTCCAGGGCGTCCGCCGCCATCAATATGCCGACGTGCTGGACGCCCCCGGCGAGGTGGACCTGTCCGCCCATGTCGATTTCGAGGCGCTAGGCACGGTCGCCAAGGGTGCAGGCCTTGTCGTGCAGCCATTGGCCACGCAGGGCCAATTCCTCACCCGCATGGGCATCAACCAGCGCGCCAGCGCCCTGATCGCGGCCAATCCCGGCATGGCTGACGAGCTCGCCGCCGCCAAGGCGCGCCTGATCGCGCCCGAACAGATGGGCAATCTGTTCAAGGCCTTCTGCGCCGCCAGCCCGGGCCTGCAGCCGCCGGGGTTCGAATGATGAGCGCGCCCGTTGAACAATCGCCTGCGCTGGCCGCCATCGCCGGGCTGCACCACGGCTTCTTTGGTCGCCAGGGTGGCCACTCGACCGGCGACTTCGCTGGCAACAACATGTCGCTCACTGTCGGGGATCTGGCCGAGACCGTTGCCGCCAATCGCGCCGAGGTGGCCACTCAGCTCGGCTTTGACACGGCAACCCTCTGCCTTGCCCGGCAGATCCACTCCGCCACCGTGCTGACACTCGATGGCCCAACCGCCCCGCAGCCCCTGATCGACGCTGACGCCATGGTCACCAATCGCCGGGGCCTGGCGTTGGGCATTCTGACGGCCGACTGCACGCCCATCCTGCTGGCCGACCCGCAAGCCGGCGTCATCGGCGCAGCCCACGCCGGCTGGCGCGGCGCTGTCGACGGCATCTGCGGCACCACTATCGACGCCATGGTTGCACTGGGCGCCGACCCCGCCCGCATCGTCGCTGCCATCGGCCCCACCATCTATCCCGACAATTACGAAGTCGGCGCCCAGTTCGAGCGCGATTTTCTCGCCCTTCATCCCGGCGGGGCCCACCACTTCTCGGTGCCGCCCGGCGGGCAGGCGCATTTCGATCTGCCCGGCTTTGTCGTCGAACAGCTGTACGCCGCAGGCATCAGACAAGTCGAGCGCGCCGGCGCCTGCACCTATGCCCATGCCGAGCACTATTTCTCCCATCGCCGCGCCACGCACCAGCACGCCCGCACCGGCCGGCAGATCGCCATCATCGGGCTGACATAATTCTTTACCTATCGACCAATTGCGGCGTTGCGAGTCTGATAGGGACTCGCTAAAGCTGCCCGCGAAACTGGAAGGCCTCGATCCCGGAGGCCGGTTGAGACAGGATCGCGCCCATGAAGCTGGTGACCGGCAACTCCAACCGGGCCCTTGCCCAGGCTATTGCCAGCTATCTTGAGCTCCCTCTGACAGATTGCACGGTCAAGCGCTTCGCAGACAAGGAAGTCTACGTCGAAGTGCATGAGAATGTGCGCGGCGAGGATGCCTTCATCCTGCAGTCGACCAGCTTCCCGGCCAATGACAATCTGATGGAGCTGCTCATCCTCACCGATGCGCTCCGTCGCTCCTCCGCCCGTCGCATCACCGCCGTGCTGCCCTATTTCGGCTATGCCCGGCAGGATCGCAAATCGGCGCCGCGCACCCCCATTTCGGCGAAGCTGGTGGCCAATCTCATCACCCAGGCCGGCGCCAACCGCGTGCTGACGCTCGATCTGCATGCCAGCCAGATCCAGGGCTTTTTCGATATCCCAACCGACAATCTGACTGCCGCCCCCGTGATGGTGCGCGACATCCAGGACAATTACGACGTCAAGAACGTCATGATCGTGTCGCCCGACGTCGGCGGTGTGATCCGTGCCCGCAATGTCGCCAGCCGCATCGGCGCCAATCTCGCGATCGTCGACAAGCGCCGCCCCCGCGCCGGCGTGTCCGAAGTCATGAACATCATCGGCGATGTCTCTGGCCAGTCCTGCATCCTGATCGACGATATCGTTGATAGCGGCGGCACCCTGGTGAACGCCGCCGAAGCCCTGCTCAAGGCCGGCGCCAAGCAGGTCTCGGCCTATATTACCCATGGCGTGCTGTCCGAAGGCGCCTCTCAGCGCATCGCTGCCAGCAAGCTCAAGGAGCTGGTGGTCACCGATTCCATCGAGGAAACCGACGCCCAGCGCCTGGCCGGCAATATCCGCCGCCTGGCCATTGCCCCGCTGATCGGCGAAGCCATCGCCCGCACGGCCAGCGAGCAGAGCGTTTCCAGTCTGTTCGACTAGCCAACTGTCGAAATCGCTCCATCTCGCGCGACATTGCCCTGACGGGCTATGTTGCCCACAAAGGAGCGCGACCATGAACTACCTGCTGATGCTCTTCGCCGACGAAAAGGCTGGCAGCGCCATCCCGCCTGACCAGATGGCCGGCTTCATGGCCCAGATGGCGGCCTATCAGGGCGTGCTCGAAAAGGCCGGTGCCTTTGTCGGCACCGCCGCGCTGCAGATGACCAATACGGCCCGCACCATCACCACCCAGGGCGGCGAGTTGCAGGTGCATGACGGCCCCTATGCCGACACCCGCGAACAGTTCGGTGGCTATTTCATCATCTCGGCGCCCGACATGGATACGGCCACGGCTCTGGCCGCCCAGTGCCCGGCCGCCACCTGGGGCCACATCGAAATTCGCCCCTATCACCCGTAATTTGGTCCCGACTGACATTTTTCTGCTGGAAGAGTCGAAAGGCTCGGGCACTCTCCGACATTGTTGCATCGGAGTGAGAGCACCCGAGCCACCACAGGAGACTTTCCTATGCAATTTATGCTGCTGATCCACGGCAATGAACGCGCCATGATGGAGGCGACACCCACCGACGCCACCGGCATGACGCCCGACTATGCCGCCTTTAACATGGCCCTGGTCAAGGCTGGCGCCATGGTGGCAGGCGAACGCCTGCGCCCCACCGCCGATGCCGCCAGCGTCCGCATCCGCAACGGCCGCACCGAAGTGCTCGACGGCCCCTATGCCGACACCAAGGAACAGTTCGGCGGTTTCTACATCATCGAGGCGCCCGACTTCGACGCGGCCATGGATTGGGCGCTGCAGTGCCCGGCGTCCCGCCATGGCACCATCGAAGTGCGCCCCGTGGTCCAGAGCTGAGGAGAAAAGCCATGCAGTTCATGATGTTGATCCACCACGACGACGACCTTCTGGCAGCCGCCCCGCCATCGCTCTGGGGCGACTATGCCGCCTTTAACCAGGCACTGGCCAAGGCCGGCGGCACCTCGGGCCTGCGGCTCGAACACGCCAGCAAGGGCCGCGCCGTCACCCAGCGCAATGGCACCACCGAACTGTTTGATGGTCCCTATATGGAGAGCAAGGAGCAGTTCGCCGGCTATTTCATGATGGACCTGCCCGATATCGAGCAGGCTGTGCAATGGGCGGCGCGCTGCCCCAGCGCGCAGTATGGCACGGTCGAGGTGCGTCCGATCTGGCCGACGCGGCCGCAATGAGCCTGGAGGCGGCGCGCCAGACAGCCGAGCGGGTTGCCCGCGACAGCTATGGTCGGCTCCTGGCCTATCTGGCCGCCCGCACCCGCGATGTCGCGGGTGCCGAAGATGCGCTGGCGGAGGCCTTCGCCAGCGCCCTGCAGTCCTGGCCGAGCGATGGCGTCCCCGACAATCCCGACGCCTGGCTGCTGACCGTTGCGCGCCGCCGCCAGACCGATGCCGTCCGCCGCCGGCAGACCCGTCGCGCCGGCGAGGCGCATATCCAGCTCATGCGGGAAGAGCTCGATGACGCCGCCCTGGAGGAGGACAGCATTCCCGACAGGCGCCTCGCCCTGATGTTCGCCTGCGCCCACCCGGCTATCGAGCCGGGCATGCGCGCGCCGCTGATCCTGCAGACCATATTGGGCCTGACCGCCACCGACATCGCGGCGGCCTTTCTCATTCCCCCGGCCACCATGGGCCAGCGCCTCGTCCGCGCCAAGGCGCGGTTGCGCGAGGCCGGCGCCGCCTTCGCCATCCCCGACCGGCAGGATCTGGCCGGGCGGCTCGATGCCGTGCTCGAGGCCATCTATGCCGCCTATGCCAAGGGCTGGACGCAGATCGGCGAGCTGGCCGCTGATCGTCTCGCCGGTGAGGCCATCTGGCTGGGCCAGCTGGTGGTGACCCTGGCGCCTGACGAGCCCGAAGCCAAGGGCATGCTGGCGCTGATGCTCTATGCCGAGGCCCGCCGCCCGGCCCGGCGCGACGCCCACGGCGCCTTTGTGCCCCTCGATGCGCAGGATACCGCCCTGTGGGACCGCGCCGCGATCCGGACGGCAGAATCGCTGCTGCATGCCGCCAACCGTGCCGGTCCCACCGGCCGCTACCAGATCGAGGCGGCCATCCAGTCCGCCCATGTTGCCGGCCGTCTCTCTGGCCGGCCGCATTGGGACGCCGTCGTCGCGCTCTACGAGGTGTTGCTCGAACTGACCCACTCGCCCGTCGTCGTGCTCAACCGCGCCGCCGCGCTGGCGGAAACCTTGGGCGCGGACGCTGCACTCGCCAGTCTCGATAGTCTTGCCGCGGACCCGCGCATGGCCGACTATCAGCCCTATTGGGCTACGCGTGGCCATCTGGCAGCCCGCGCCGGCCAGCGCCAGGATGCGTTGGAGGCGTTCAACATTGCCGTGGGCCTCTCCACTGACGAGGCCGAGCGGCGCTACCTGATTGCCCGGCGAAGCGCGCTGCAGGATGGCTAGGCCTTCTGGCTTGCCCACCGCCTGCGTTTGGGCTATAGCCCGCGCCATGAAGCGCTCGTCACCCCTGGAGGACGGGCGCGTATGCTGTTGTAGTGACGCATACACCAACCAGAATGGATATTTCCATGGCTGCAACGACTAAGGTGCTCAGTGCACAGGCGCGTGACGGAGTTGGCAAGGGGGCCGCTCGCGAACTGCGTCGTCAGGGACTCGTTCCTGCTGTTATCTACGGTGACAAGAAGGCCCCCGTCACCATCGCCCTCGCCTACAAGGATGCGCACAAGCACATCTACGCTGGCGGCTTCCTCAGCCACATCATCGAGCTCGATGTTGACGGCACCAAGCACCGCGTGATCCCCCGTGATTACCAGCTTGATCCCGTCAAGGATTTCCCGATCCACATCGACTTCCTGCGCGTCGGCAAGAGCACCAAGCTCAACGTCCAGGTGCATGTGAACTTCATCAATGAAGAAGCCTCCCCGGGCATCAAGCGCGGCGGCACGCTCAACGTTGTGCACCACACGCTCGACCTGACCGTCTCGGCCGACAATATCCCCGAGGAAGTCATCGTCGACCTGACGGGTCTGGACATCGGCGACACCATCCACATTTCTTCGATCAAGCTGCCCTCCGGCGCTGTCGACCACAGCCACGAAGAAGACGTGACGATCGCCACCATCGTGGCCCCGTCCGCCCTCAAGTCGGCTGGCGAAGGCGAAGCCTCGGCCGAGTAATCGCGCCGCCGGTTTATGCTACAAGTTCGAGGCGGCCTTCGGGCCGCCTCTTTCGTTTGCGGAGTGGGTCATGAAACTGCTTGTCGGCCTGGGCAATCCGGGCAGCCAATATGCGGGCAACCGCCACAACATCGGCTTCATGGCGCTCGATGCCGTGGCGCGCCAGCATGGCATCACCCAGTTTCGCGCCAAGCATGCCGGCCAATTGGCCGAAGGCACCATCGATGGTGAGAAGGTGCTGCTGCTCAAGCCGCAGACCTTCATGAACCGCTCTGGCGACAGCGTGCAGCAGGTCGCCCAGTTCTACAAGATCGCGCCATCAGACATCATCGTGCTCTACGACGAACTCGACCTCGCCCCCGGCAAGGTGCGGGTCAAGGTCGGTGGCGGCAATGGCGGCCACAATGGCCTGCGCTCCATCGATCCGCAGATCGGGCTCGACTACAAGCGCGTGCGCCTCGGCATTGGCCATCCGGGCAAGGAATACGTCACCAACCATGTGCTGGGCGACTTCGCCAAGGCCGACCAGTCCTGGCTCGAGCCCCTGCTGGACGGCATTGCTCGGCATATTGGCCTGCTGCTGGCCGGCGATGACAGCGGCTTCATGAACAAGCTGGCGCTGGCCACCAAAGGTTCGGACGAACCAGAAGCCAAGCCCGCGCCCAAGGCCCAGAGCCATATCAGGCAGGCCCGCCCCGCCAAGCCGCAGGCCGAAGTACCCAAGACTGGCCCCATGGCCGACATGCTCAAAAAGCTCCTGGGCAAGGACGACTGACGCCCTCGTCGGCGATGCATCAACCAGACAAAAAAAGGCCCGGGCTCCCATTTGGGAACCCGGGCCATAAATTGTGGTCGCGATCATCGGCTTAGGCGACCGTGACGCGCCAGACGGCGTCGCCCACGTCGTCCACCGCCAGCAGCGCACCATCCTTGGCGACGGCGACACCCACCGGGCGGCCGCGCGAGAACTTTTCGTCCTCGGCCAGGAAGCCGCCGAGCAGGTCGATCGGCTGGCCGCTCGGCATGCCATTGGCGAAGGGCACCAGGATCACCTTGTAGCCGCTCAGCTTGCTGCGGTTCCACGAGCCATGCTGGCCGATGACCATGCCGGCCGGCAGCGCGCCCAGCGTGCCCTGCGGCGCCCAGCACAGGCCCAGCGAGGCCGTATGGCCACCCAGCGCATAGTCCGGCGCGGTCGCGCGGGCCACCAGCGCGGCATTCTGCGGCACGCGATCATCCACCGTCTGGCCCCAATAGCTGAAGGGCCAGCCATAAAAGCCGCCATCCTTGACCGAGGTCAGATAATCCGGCGGGGTCTCGTCACCCAGCCCGTCGCGCTCGTTGACCACGGTCCACAGCATGCCATTGGTCGGCTCCCAGGCCATGCCCACCGGATTGCGCAGGCCGCCGGCAAATTCGCGATGATGACCGGTCACCAGGTCCAGCTCGAAAATGCAGGCGCGGCCCTCTTCGACCTCCATGCCGCTTTCGGCAATATTGCTCAGCGAACCCACCGCGACATAGAGCTTGGTGCCATCGGCATTGGCGAGCAGATTGCGCGTCCAGTGCCCGCCCGGCTTCATGGTCATCAGCGTCTTGCCCGGCGCGGTAATGCGCGTCTGGCCGGTGACATAGGGATAGGCCACCACGCTATCGGTATTGCCGATATAGAGCTGGTCACCCACCAGGGCCATGCCGAAGGGCTGGTTGAGCCCGCTCATGAACACTTCGCGCACTTCAGGCACACCATCACCATCGGCATCGCGCAACAGGGTAATCTGGTTGGCGCTCGGGCGCGTGGCGCCGGCGCGGGCCATCACCCGGTTCATCGCATAGTCGCGGATATTCTTGGGCGTGCCGGGAATGCCGGCCGATTCGGCGATCAGCACATCGCCATTGGGCAGCACATAGGCCCAGCGCGGATGCTTGAGATTAAGCGCGAAGGGCGTGACCTTGAGGCCTGCCGCCACCGTCGGCTTCTCGCCCTTGTCCCAGCCCTTGGCGGTCGGCATCTTGAGCATGGGAATGGCGCCCTGCGGCTTGGCCTCGGGAATGGCCGGCGCCGTGCCCACAGCCTGGGCGAACGAGCCCATGTGGCGGCCACGATAATAATACCAGGCGCCAGCGGCGATCAGGGCGGCCAGGATGACCAAAACGAGAATGAGGTTCATGCGACGCCTCCGACAGGGAACGGGAGAGAATAGGATGCAGGGGAATTATGTTAGCGGTAATACGATGCGCAGGCGCGCGCGACAAGCCGCCGATTGACCGCCACGCATTGACATCTCGGCCCATCCGAACGAAGTGAAGACCAACACTTTCCGGAGCTATCCCCATGGGTTTCAAGATGGGCATCGTCGGCCTGCCGAATGTCGGCAAGTCGACCCTCTTTAATGCGCTGACCCGCACCGCCGCCGCCCAGGCCGCAAACTTCCCCTTCTGCACCATCGAACCCAATGTGGGCGAAGTGGCCGTGCCCGATCCGCGCCTGGACAGGCTCGCCGTCATCGGCAAGTCGATCAATGTGCAGCCCGCCCGCATGAGCTTTGTCGACATTGCCGGTCTGGTCAAAGGCGCGTCCAAGGGCGAAGGCCTGGGCAACCAGTTCCTCGCCAATATCCGCGAATGCGACGCCATCGCCTATGTGCTGCGCTGCTTTGAAGACGGCAACATCATCCACGTCGCCAACAAGGTCGATCCACTGGCCGACGCCGAAGTGGTCGAGACCGAGCTGATGCTGGCCGATCTTGAAAGCCTCGAGAAGCGCCGCAACGGCGTGGAAAAGAAGGCCAAGGGCGGCGACAAGGATGCCAAGCTGACGCTCGACCTCATCGACCGCGCCCTGGTGCTGCTGCGCGATGGCAAGTCTGCCCGCTTCGTCAAGCGCGAAGCCGACGAGGAAAAGGCCTTCCAGGAGCTGCAGCTGCTCACCAGCAAGCCGGCCCTCTATGTCTGCAATGTCGATGAAGGCTCCGCCGCCACCGGCAACGCCATGAGCAAGCAGGTGGAAGCCTATGCCCATCAGCATGACGCTGGCGTTGTGGTCATCTCCGCCGAGATCGAATCCCAGCTCGCCCAGCTCCCCAATGCCGAACAGGCCGAGTACCTCGAATCCCTGGGCCTGCATGAAGCCGGCCTCAACCGGCTGATCCGTGAGGCCTATGACCTCCTCGGCCTGCAGACCTATTTCACGGTCGGCCCCAAGGAAAGCCGCGCCTGGACCATCCACAAGGGCGACAAGGCCCCGGCTGCTGCCGGCGTCATCCACTCCGATTTCGAGCGCGGCTTCATCCGCGCCCAGACCATCGCCTATGACGATTTCGTCGCCCTGGGCGGCGAAGTGGCGGCCAAGGAAGCCGGCAAGGCCCGCGACGAAGGCAAGGAATATGTCGTCAAGGACGGCGACGTCATGCTGTTCAAGTTTAATACTTAGCGTCGCCGGTCTCCGGCCGGTAAAACGCTCCGGTGGAGCGATTTTAGACGCTAAGGCCATGAGACCTATGGTCGAGTGGCTGTAGGCGACCCGCGAAAGCGAGAGCTAAGCTCGAAGGGCAATAGAAGGGCCAAGGCAACCGATGACCTGGTGGACTTGGCTTTTCGATACAGTATTCGACGATCAGGTCTTCTGGCTGAGCACCAGCCTGGGGCTCTACCTTTCAAGCTTCGCAAATTTGAGCATGGTCTTGCTCGCCTTCGGTCTCGGCGCCATGCTCTTCAAGAGGACCGCCGCCCTGTGGTGGTTCGCCATTCCACTCGCGCTATCCAACGCACTGCTTGTGCTGGCGCTGGCCATCGGCAACGCACAGCCCCATATCGGCGTAGTGATCGCCCTCGCCACCCTGGCGCTTGAGCTCTTCCTGGTGGGTTATGCGCTGGTCAAGGCACGCGCCGCCTGGCTGGCTGGTCTATTCCTGGGCCTCGCAGTTCTCAGTGTCGCACTCCGTCAGCTGCTGCTGTCGCTATTCGTGCTGAGCGGCGCAGCCATCTAGCTTTCGCCCCTCCTCAGTGCGGCCCAGCTGGCATCGCCTGCACCGTGCCACACGGCCCGCCGTCACTGTTCACCCCGATCACCTGCCGCACGCCGGCAAAGCTCATCGCCTCGTAATAATGGCTCATCTCCACAGTGCTGGCGGGGACGTAGTGGAAAATCAGCGAGCGGCGGAACCGGTCGGTGCTGGAATTGGGCGTCGAGCCGTGGATCACGCTGCCATTAAAGAATAGCACGTCGCCCGCCTTGAGCTGCATCATCTGCGGCTCCAGCCCGGCCGGCGGTTCGACATGTTCGGTCGTGAACGACAGCGCAGGGTCGGCCTGCTCTGGACAGGCAATGTCGAGCCCCGCTGTCTGGGGCACACACATCATGCCGCCATTGCCGGCGTCGGCATCGTCCACGGCAATCCAGGCCGCCATGCAGGTGCCCGGCTTGACCCGGAGATAGAAGTTGTCCTGGTGCAGATCCTGCCCGCGCGCGCCGGGCGGCTTGAAATAGAACATCGACTGGCAGGCATAGGGCTCTTCGCCCAGCAGATCGGCGAGGATCGGTTCGAGCCGCGGATCGACCATCAGCCGGCTGGCGAGGCGCCCGACAGCTTTGTCGGGATGCTTGTGCGGATGCATCATGCGCGGATAACGGGTCAGCGGATCATTCCCCGTCGCCGGCACACGCGGCATATCGGACAATCCCGGCACCGGCCCATCAGCAGCCGCCTGCATGAAGCCATCGCGGATTTCGGCGATCTCGTCCGGCAAAAACAGGCCACGCAGGGCAATGAAACCGTCTCGGCTAAACTGTTCCCGCTGGGCAATGGTCAGGCGCGATACCGTCATGACCCCCTCCTTTTTGGTACAGGCTAGTGACGAGCCGTGCCCGGGGCAAGCCATGCCCTAGCCCTCGATGGTGTCCTTGCGCATCTGGCTGGGCGTCATGCCATAGGCCTTGCGGAAATGTTCGTAGAACTGGGTCTGGCTGACAAAGCCGGACTGGAAGGCGACATTGGCGATCGAGAGGCTGCCGTCAAACAGCAGGCTACGGGCCCGGATCAGCCGCATGCGGATGACGAATTTCTGCACCGAGATGTGCATCACCTTGGTGAACAGGTTCGTCGCATAATTGGGGTGCAGCCCCACCACATCGGCGATGCTCTCGGCGGTCAGCGGCTCGGTGATATTCTCCACGATATGGCGCACCATGCGCACCACATAACGCACCGGCGAGCCCGTCCGGGTGCGCGACCCTGCCCCTTCCACCCAGGGCGACAGCAGCGTGTCCCAGCCGGTGATGGCCGCCCGGCGGAACATGGTGCCGATCTCGGCGCGCACGATCTCGCTGCGCAGCGCATTGCCGCTGCGATAGTCCTGATGCCAGCGGTCCAGCGTTTCGAGCCCCACGCAATCGGCATTGAGCTGGATGACACCACCGCCCATCAGCGTCTCGGTCAACCGGCCCAGTTGCGGCATTTCGAGAAACGCATCCATGGGCAGATAGATATTGAGCTGGCGGCCCATAGCCGTGTCGGGGCTCAGCGCAATGGTCTGGTGCGGAATGCCGGCCCAGAACGCCACCAGCCGCCCCGAGCCAATGCTCACCGGGCCGCCGTCGAACACATAGTCCATGCTGCCCTGCGTCAGCCAGTTGAACTCGATATGCCCATGGGTATGGGCATAGGGCATGATCTGGGGCGCGAAAGAGCGAATGCCGAAGCGCCCGAAGGCTTTACCGGAGGAATAAAAGCTGCGGTCCGGTCGCGGCGTCGGCCGCGGCGCCCGCTCGCGCGGCTTTGAGGTAGGTACCGCATTTTCCAAAGTCATACTTATCGGCGCACTTCTTTGAAACCCGGAACAAGTCTCTATCATTCCGGATTGTATCGCCCATGGCAAGCGATACCATTTTGATCTGAGCACGGGAAGAAGTCGGCAGGGAGTGGCCGACGCTGGCAATCAATGCCGCCCG
The DNA here is from genome assembly GCF_005222805.1 of Devosia sp. FKR38. Lineage (GTDB taxonomy): Bacteria > Pseudomonadota > Alphaproteobacteria > Rhizobiales > Devosiaceae > Devosia. Next base: position 2,241,275 of record NZ_STGC01000005.1, read on the forward strand.
CTGCCACGGGAGGTTTTATGAAGAGACACGCAATGGCCCTTGGCGGGGCAGGATTGATGCTGGGCGTATCGCTGCTGGCGGTTCAGGCCCAGGACGGCATGGGCAAGGTGCCCGAGCCACCGGCGTTCGCCGCACAGAGCGAACCCAATTTCGTCAGCATTTCCGACATGCTGGAATACAAGGCACTGCCGGAATACCACGAGCCCGAATGGGTGACCAAGAACTTCGTCGACACCGGCAAGCTGCCGCCCGTCGCCGAACGCCTGCCCAAGGAACCCCTGGTCTACAAGACCGCCAACATGCCTGACGGCGTTGGCATCTATGGCGACACCATGCGCCATGTCATCGGCGGTCGTCCCGACGGCTGGAACTATGCCGGCGGCGCCCAGCAGGGCTGGGGCGGCATCGACATCGGCATGTACGAATGTCTGACCCGCACCGGGCCGCTGTTCCAGGTCAAGGCCGACGAACTCGAACCCATGCCCAACCTGGCCAAGAGCTGGGAATGGTCCGAAGACGGCCATGAGCTGACCATGCACCTGATCGAAGGCGCGAAATGGTCTGACGGCATGCCGTTCAGCGCCGACGACGTTATCTTCTATTGGGAAGACAACGTTCTCGATACCAATGTCTCGCCCACCGGCGGCGCAACGCCCGAAACCTTCGGCGTCGGCACCACCCTGGTCAAGGTCGACGACTACACCGTCAAGTGGACCTTCAAGGAAGTCCGCCCGACCCAGTATCTGTACCAGATGGCCTATGGCGCGTTCTGCCCCGGCCCGGCGCATATGCTCAAGCCGCAGCATCCCAAGTACAATGCTGAGAACACCTACGAAGAATACAAGAACGCCTTCCCGCCCGAATACCTGAATTTCCCGGTGATGGGTGCCTGGGTTCCGGTGGAATATCGTCCGGACGACGTAATCGTTCTGCGTCGTAACCCCTACTACTGGAAGGTCGACGCCGACGGCAACCAGCTGCCCTACCTCAACGAAGTCAGCTATCGCCTGAGCACCTGGAGCGACCGCGACGTGCAGACCGTCGCCGGCACCGCCGACTTCTCCAACCTCGAGCAGCCGGAAAACTTCGTGGAATCGCTCAAGCGTTCCGCCGAAGCTGATGCCCCGGCCCGCCTGCAGTTTGGTGCCCGCACCATCGGCTACACGCTCTATCCGAACCTGTCCGGCAACGGCTGGGGCGAACCGAGCGAACTGGGTCAGGCCATCCGCGAACTCAATCGCAACCTCGACTTCCGCAAGGCCGTCAGCATGGCGCTCGATCGCCAGAGCATGGGTGAATCCCTGGTCAAGGGGCCGTTCACGACCCCCTATCCGGGCGGCCTCTACGCCGGCACCAGCTTCTACGACAAGGACTCCACGGCCTACTTCCCCTACTCGCTCGATGAGGCCAAGGCCTACCTTGCCAAGGCTGGTCTGTCTGACACCGACGGCAATGGCATCGTGAACTTCCCCGCAGGCACTGCCGGCGGCCAGGACGTTCAGATCACCCTGCTGGTCAATGGCGACTACGGCACGGACAAGAGCCTGGCCGAAGGCGTGCTGACCATGATGGAAAAGCTCGGCATCCGCGTCGTGCTGGACACCATCTCGGGCAATTCGCTGACCGAGATCCAGCAGGGCGGCAAGTTCGACTGGGCTGTGCTGCGCAATGGCGCCGACCTCGTGTCGGTCGTCCAGGGCACCGTTGGCCTGGCCCCGGTTGGTCCGCGTACCGCCTTCTCGCACCGCGTTGGTACCGATGGCACGCTCGACCTGCTGCCGTTCGAACAGGAGATGGTTGACGTCGTCAACAAGTTCATCGCCAGCTCGGACAATGCCGAACGCGCCGAACTGATGAAGCAGTACCAGGCTCTCTATACGCAGAACCTCTATGGCATCGGCCTCACCCAGTACCCGGGTGCGCTGATCATCAACAAGCGCTTCGCCAATATTCCGGCCGGCGCCCCGATCTTCCAGTTCAACTGGGCTGAAGACAACATCATTCGTGAGCGCGTGTTCGTCCCGGCGGACAAGCAGACCACCAATGAGCTGCAGCCCGACACCCTGCCCGCTGCCCCTGGCATCGGCAATGGTCCGATCAAGAACTAGAACGTCATAACGATCAGGCTGGTGGCGGCCCTCCGCCGCCAGCCTCCCGACCCCGGGCTTTTTCTTGCGGGAGTATATTGTCCATGCTGCGCTTTCTCATCATACGGATCCTCGGCGCGATCCCGATCCTGTTCCTGCTCAGCATTGTGACCTTCGCCATCATCCAGGCGCCTCCGGGCGACTATGGCGACTATATCCGCACCATGGCCATCAACCGCACCGGCGCCACCGCCGAACAGGCTCAGCAGCTGGCTGACGCCTATCGCGCTGCCCATGGCCTCAACGATCCCTTGATCGTGCAGTATTTCAACTGGCTCACCGGCATCATCACCCGCTTCGATTTCGGTGACTCGCTCTATTTCAACAAGCCCGTCAGCGATGTGGTGGCCGAGCGCCTGCCGCGCACCATCCTGCTGGCCCTGACCTGCCATATCCTGGCTTCGGTCATCGGCATCAGCCTGGGCATCCTGGCCGCCACCCGGCAGTACAGCTGGGTCGACACCATCCTGGGCTTCTTCGCCTTCCTGGGCATGACCATTCCGCGCTTCCTGATGGCCATCGTTATTCTCTACATCCTGGTGTTCCGCCTGGGCGTGCAGGAAATCGGCAGCTTCAATTCCACCTATTGGGGCGGCCAACCCTGGGGCTGGGGCCGCTTTGCCGACCTTGTTGCCCATATCTGGCCGGTGGTCTTCGTCGCCACCCTGGGCGGGCTGGCCTATAATATGCGCGTGATGCGCGCCAATCTGCTCGACGTGCTCAACAGCCAATATGTCGAGACCGCCCGCGCCAAAGGCCTGCCCGAAGGCGCCGTGATCATGAAGCACGCCGTGCCCAATGCGCTGCATCCGCTGGTGGCCTATCAGGGCGTTGTGCTGCCCTACATGCTGACCGGCGAAATCGAAGTGGCCATCGTCTTTGGCCTCGCCACCGTCGGCCCCGCCATCGTGGGCTCCATGGGCGTCGGCGACGTTTGGGTCACCGCCACTTTCGTGATGGTGCTGGCCGTGACGCTGATCATCGGCAACATCATTTCTGACGTCCTGCTGGCGCTGCTGGACCCGCGTATCCGCCTGGGCGGGGAGAAAAGCAATTGAACGACACCCGCACCGACCTCAACCCCGGCTCGTCCATCCCCCTGCCCAATGATCCCGGCACCGCCGCGCCCACCCCGGCGCAGGAAGCCCATCACGACACCACCGGCGCCATCAACGCGCGCTTTGCCAACAGCAATGGCGGCTATTTCTCGCTGGTCTGGCGCCGCTTCCGCCGGTCGGTCGTGGGCATGATCGGCCTGATCCTGGTCGTCGGTCTGCTGCTGATGGCCGTCTTTGCCGACTTCTTTGCCCCCCAGGATCCCAAGCAGGCCGACATCGGCTTTGCTCCGCCCGACAACATCACCTTCTTCCGCGCCGATGGCAGCTTCTCGCTGATCCCCACCATCTATCCCATCGCCGAAAGCGATGAGCTCGACCCCATCACCTTCCAGCCCCTGGTCGGGCCCGACTATGACAACCCCACCGAGCTGGGCTTTTTCGTCAAGGGCTATGCCTACAAGATCCTCTGGTTCATCCCGTCCGACATTCACCTGTTCGGCACTCTGGACCCCACGAAAACCTTCCACATCCTGGGCACCGACAAATTCGGCCGCGATATTCTGGCCCGTGGCATTGTCGGTTCGCGCATTACCCTGACCATCGCGCTGGTCGTGGTGGCCCTCACCACCATCATCGGTACGCTGGTCGGCATCACCTCGGGCTATCTCGGCGGCAGGGTGGACGCCTGGGTGCAGCGCTTCGTCGAATTCGTGCTCATGTTCCCGCAACTGCCGCTCTACCTGGCGTTGACGACGCTCATTCCGGCGACCGCCCCGTCCAATGTCTTCATCGCCTTTGTGATCCTGGTGATCGCGGTGCTTGGCTGGGCCCAGCTCAGCCGTGAGGTGCGCTCCAAAACGCTGTCGCTGGCGCGCATCGAATATGTGCGGGCCGCCATCGCCGTGGGCGCCACCGATAGCCGCATCATCACACGGCACATCCTGCCCAATGTGATGAGCCACATCATCGTGGCGGTCACCCTGGCCGTGCCCTCGGTGGTGCTCCTCGAGAGCTTCCTGGGTTTCCTCGGCTTTGCCGTGAAGCCGCCACTGATCTCCTGGGGCCTGATGCTGCAGGATACCTCGTCCTATTCGGTGATCGGCTCCTATCCTTGGATCCTGAGCCCCGTCATCTTCGTGCTGATTACCGTGTTCGCGTTCAACGCCCTTGGCGATGGCCTGCGCGACGCCATTGACCCCTATTGAGGAACCAGGCCATGACCGAGACCAATTCCACGCCTGTTTCCGACACGCGGCACGACCTGGGCAGCCATGGGCGTGAGCTGATCCTGGACGCCCGTCATATCGGCGTCGACTTCAAGGTCGAGGGCGGCACCGTCAACGCCGTGCGCGACGTCTCCTTCCAGCTGCACAAGGGCGAGACCATTGCCCTGGTCGGCGAATCCGGTTCCGGCAAGTCCGTGACCGCGCGCACGCTGATGAAACTGTTGACCAAGCGCGCCACCATTCTGCCCGAGACGCAGATCACGCTGAGTGGCAAGAACATCGTCACCATGAGCGATCGCGACATGCGCAAGCTGCGCGGCAACGACATCGCCATGATCTTCCAGGAGCCCATGAGCTCGCTGAACCCGGTCTATACCATCGGCCAGCAATTGTGCGAGGTGCTGCACCTGCACAACAAGATGAGCCGGGCCGAAGCCATGGACAAGGCAGAATCCCTGCTCGAGGAAGTGCAGATCCCCGAGCCCCGGGCGCGGCTGAACAATTTCCCGCACCAGCTCTCAGGCGGCCAGCGCCAGCGCGTGATGATCGCCATGGCGCTCGCCAATCGCCCCGACGTGCTGATCGCCGACGAACCCACGACGGCCCTCGACGTGACCGTCCAGGCCCAGATCCTCAACCTGATCAAGGATCTCAAGGACAAATACGGCATGGCGGTGATCCTGATCACCCATGATCTGACCGTGGTTCGCCAGTTCAGCGAATATGTCTATGTCATGCAGAATGGCCGGGTGCAGGAGCACAATGCCACCGAGGCGCTGTTCGCCAATCCGACCCATCCCTATACCAAGCACCTGCTGGCCTCCGAACCCAAGGGCATTGCCAAGCCGCTGGCCGAAGGCGCCCATGACACCGTGCTCGAAGGCAAGCAGGTCAAGGTCAGCTTCACGCTCAAGCGCGGCGGCTTCTTCAAGCCCGACTTCTTCGAGCTCAAGGCCGTCGACAATCTCGACATCAAGCTGATGCGCCACGAAACCCTGGGCATCGTGGGTGAATCAGGCTCGGGCAAGACCACCTTTGGCCAGGCCCTGATCCGCCTGATCTCCAACCAGGGTGGCCAGATTTTCTTTGATGGCGAACGCATCGACACCAAGGACCGTGCCGCCATGCGCCCGCTGCGCTCGCGCATGCAGATCGTCTTCCAGGATCCCTTTGCCTCGCTCAATCCGCGCATGTCGATCCGCCAGATCATCGAGGAAGGGCTGATCGTCAACAACATCGGCGCCAACCGCGCCGAGCGTGGCGACCGCGTGCGCCAGGCGCTGCAGGATGCCGGCATGCCCGATGGTGTGCTCAACCGCTTCCCGCATGAGTTCTCCGGCGGCCAGCGCCAGCGCATCGCCATCGCCCGGGCCATTGCGCTCGAGCCCGAGTTCATCCTGCTCGACGAGCCCACTTCGGCGCTTGACCTGAGCGTGCAGGCCCAGATCATCGACCTGCTGCGCAAGCTGCAGGACGAGAAGGGCCTCTCCTACCTCTTCATCAGCCACGACCTCAAAGTCGTGCGCGCCCTCTGTCATCGGGTCATGGTCATGCAGTATGGCAAGATCGTCGAACAGGGGCCCGTGGCCGATGTTCTCACCAATCCCCAAACCGAATACACGGCCCGCCTTGTACGCGCCGCATTCGACATAGCCGCCTGAACGGAGCATCCAATGGCAAACCCCAAGATTACATTCATCGGTGCCGGTTCGGCCGTGTTCATGAAGAACATCGTCGGCGACATTCTGCAGCGGCCGGCCCTGACCGGCGCCACCATCCGCCTGATGGATATCAACCCGACGCGCCTGGAAGAGAGCGAGATCATCGCCAAAAAGCTGATCGCCACCCTGGGCGTTTCGGCCAAGGTGGAAACCTATTCCAACCAGCGCCAGGCGCTCGATGGCACCAATTTCGTCGTGGTCTGCTTCCAGATCGGCGGCTATGAGCCCTCGACGGTCATCGATTTCGACGTCCCCAAGAAGTACAACCTCCGCCAGACCATTGCCGACACGCTGGGCGTCGGCGGCATCATGCGCGGCCTGCGCACCGTGCCGCACCTGTGGAGCATCTGCGAGGACATGCTGCAGGTCGCGCCCGACGCGATCATGCTGCAGTATGTGAACCCGATGGCCATCAACACCTGGGCCATCTCGGAAAAATACCCCACCATCAAGCAGGTCGGTCTCTGCCACTCCGTGCAGGGCACGGCCATGGAACTGGCCCACGATCTCGACATTCCCTATGACGAGATCCGCTACCGCTCGGCCGGCATCAACCACATGGCCTTCTACCTCAAGTTCGAGCATCGCCAGGCCGATGGCAGCTATCGCGACCTCTATCCCGATCTGCTGCGCGCCTATGCCGAAGGCCGCGCACCCAAGCCGACCTGGAACCCGCGTTGCCCCAACAAGGTGCGCTATGAAATGCTCACCCGCCTGGGCTATTTCGTCACCGAAAGCTCCGAGCACTTTGCTGAGTACACGCCCTATTTCATCAAGGAAGGGCGCGAGGACATCATCGAGAAGTTCGGCATCCCGCTCGATGAATACCCCAAGCGCTGCGTCGAGCAGATCGCCGGCTGGAAGAAGACCTCCGAGGAATACCGCAAGGCCGACCGCATCGAGGTCAAGCAGTCCAAGGAATATGCATCGTCCATCGTCAACTCGGTGTGGACCGGCGAACCCTCGGTGATCTACGGCAATCTGCGCAACAATGGCGTCATCACCAGCCTGCCCAACAATGCCGCCGTCGAAGTGCCGTGCCTGGTCGACGACAATGGCCTGCAGCCCACCTATATCGGTGAACTGCCGCCGCAGCTGACCGCGCTGATGCGCACCAATATCAACGTGCAGGAACTCACCGTCCGCGCGCTGATGACCGAAAACCGCGAGCACATCTATCATGCCGCCATGATGGACCCGCACACCGCCGCCGAACTCGATCTCGAGCAGATCTGGAACGTCGTCGACGACCTGCTCGAAGCCCATGGCAGCATGCTGCCCGAATGGGCCCGCGGCCCGCGCAAGCAGCGCGTCGCGTAATTCGCGGCGCAAAGTCATCGGCTGACTTAAGTACGGCCCCGATGCGCTTGGCATCGGGGCCGTTTTGGCTGGGGGGCGTTCCAACCACCGCGCGTCACCCTCGGGCTTGACCCGAGGGTGACGATCGAGAGCGTTTGGAGGTCGGTGTCTACGAGGCGACAAGGCCTTGCACCGTCTGCACCAGCAGCAGCGCGGCGAACACCGCGAGGGCCAGCGCGGTGATGCGTTCAACCCGCCCGGCGCTCAGCCAGCCCGCCGAGGAGCGTGCTGCCAGCGCGCCCAGCGCCATCCAGGCCACCGCCGTGCCGATCACCAGCCCGGCAAACACCCCGAGATAGGGCAGGCGCGCAACAAAGCCGACGTGCGGGAAAATGGCAAAGGCCAGCACCAGCGCCTTGGGATTGATCAGTGTGGTGACGAACACACGGCTCAGCGTAACGCCGCGCTGCGCCAAGTCCGCCTGACCGGCGCCCCGCCACAGCTTGAATGCCGACCAGGCGAGGAACCCGGCCGCCAAAAGACGCGCCAGCAGCGGCACCAGCGGCTGGCTCGCCCCGATGGCGCCCACCAGCTCGATCCACACCGTGATAGCGATCAGATAGCCGCCCAGCTCGCCCACCAGCAGCGGCAGCGCCCGCCCGACCCCGCGCTGCGCACCCGCTGCCGCCATCAGCGTATTGGTCGGCCCCGGCGTGGCCAGTAGCGCCAGCACGGCAAGAACGAAGGGGGTAAGGCCATCCATCTATTGGGCAATCCACTCTAGGGCGCCGGACCATAGCGCGGCGCAAGACCGGTGCAAGCCACAAAAAAGGCGCCCCCGAAGGGGCGCCCGATCCGGGAGGACATCCGGATTGTCTAGTGGTGGCCACCCACCATTTCGCGCAGCTCTTCGACCGAGCGCACCTTCTTGCGGGCAGCGCCTTCCCACTCGATGGTCTTGACGGTCGACTTGGCCATGCGCTCCTTGGCAGCCGGCACGGCGTCGGCATATTGCGGCAGCCACTGGGCCTGGGCCACCACCATCTCGTCGACCATCGCCCAGACTTCGTCGGGCGTGCAGATGGCGCCAACCAGCGGGTCATGCAGCACCGCCAGCTTGAGCGTATCGATATTGCCCGTCATCGCCGCCTCGACCGAGAGGCGCTGCACCGAGACCGACACCGAGCAGGTCGCCGCACAGGCGGTCGGCAGGGTGATGCCTTCGACCATGTTGATGCCGAAGCGATCCACAAAGCCGGGACTCTCGATAATGGCGTCATCGGGCAGATTGGTGATGATGCCATTGTTGCGGCGATTGAAATGGCCGCGATAGGTGCGCCCGGTTTCCATCGCCTCGATGATGTAGCTGGCGTGTTCGGTGGTCCGCTTGTGTTCGCTCAGCGGCTTGTTGGCCTGCTCCTTGAACATCGGGAAATCGGTCTCGAACCAGTTGCGACGCTCGGTGGAGTGCCGCAGATAGCCGCCGGTCTCGCCATGGATCCAGTCGCTCATGTCGATCCAGCGATTGATCTCTTCGGGGCGCTTGCGATACCAGGGCAGGTATTCGCTCAGGTGGCCATTGGACTCGGTGGAATAGACACCGAAGCGCTTGAGCACGTCGATGCGCACCTTTTCCTGCTTGGAATAGACCGGGTGCGCCTCAAAGCCGGCGATCAGCTCGTCGGCCTCGATCTTGCGGCCCTTGGCGCGAATGTCGATGTACCAGGTCTGGTGATTGATGCCGGCGCAGACATAGTCCAGCTCGTCGTCCTTGACGCCCAGCACATTGGCGATCTGGTGCGCGCCATGCTGCACGCCGTGGCACAGGCCCACCACATTGACGCCGCCATACTGCTCGGCAGCCCAGGTGTTCATGGCCATGGGGTTGGCATAGTTGAGGAACAGCGCGCCGGGCTCGGCGACCTCGCGGATGTCCTTGCAGAAGTCCAGGATCACCGGGATGTTGCGCTGGCCATAGAGAATGCCGCCGGCGCAGATGGTGTCGCCCACGCACTGGTCGACGCCATATTTGAGCGGAATGCGGATATCGGTGGCAAAGGCATCCAGCCCGCCCACGCGCACGCAGCTCATCACATAGCGCGCGCCGGTGATGGCCGCGCGGCGATCGGTGGTCGCGGTCACCTTGGCCGGCAGCTTGTTGACCGACACGATCATCTCGATGATCTGCCGGGCCATGTCGAGATTGGCCGGATTGATGTCGGTCAGGGCGAATTCGCAATCGACGAATTCGGGAACCTTCAGCAGGTCCGAGATCAGGGTCTTGGTAAACCCGATCGAACCGGCGCCGATGACCGTAACTTTGAATGACATGGACGTCCTCCGCTGGTCGCATTTGCTGCGAATTGGTGCCCATAGTGCTAGCCGCTGCCACAGCACAAGTGGTAGAGAAAGCTTGTGCGATTGTGGGTAATTTTGTGCTCAAAGAACTCATCGACTATGGCCATCGCGTGCGCCGGCTCGAGCTGCCCAAGTCGGCCGTGCCGCTCCATTGCATGGCGCACAGCGCCGGCTACGAGCAGCGTATCAACGAAGTCTATTCCTGGGATGGGCTGCAGCGCGGCGACGCGCCGTTCCTGGTCATCCAGCACACGCTGGTCGGCGAAGGCCGGCTCGATTTCGCTGGCACGCAATATCGGCTGACGCCCGGCCAGACCATGGTGCTGAGCCTCCCCCATGCGCATCGCTACTGGCTGGAGCGCGGCGGCCATTGGCAATATTTCTGGATGGTGCTCAACGGGCGCGAGGCCCTGCGCCTGGCCCGCGAGATCATCGATGCCGCCGGCCCGGTCTCCACTTTGCCTGCGCCCATTGTCGACCGGTTGGCCGCCGCCTGCCTGCTGCTGATCGACCGCGCCGACATCAGCCCCGGCGAGGCCTCCAGCGCCACCTATGCCGCCATGGCGGCCTTGCACGACGGCGTCTTTGCCGCCCGCGCCACGCCAGAGCGCAGCCTGCCGCCCGCCATGGCCCGCGTCGTGGCCCATATCGAGGCCAATCTGGCCCGCCCGCTGCAGGTCGAGCGCCTCGCCGCCATCGCTGAAATGAGCCGCGGCCACTTCGTCCGCCAGTTCGCCCTGGCGACCGGCCAGGCACCATCGGACTTCGTGCTGGCGCGCCGCATCGACCATATCGAGCGCCTGCTGCTGGCCACCGACATGACCATCTCGGCCATCGCCACCGCCACCGGTTTTGCTGACGCCAACTACCTGGCCAAAGCCTTCCGTCGCAAGCGCGCCATGGCGCCCCTGGAGTTTCGCCGCAATGGCCGACTGGCGGCGGGCACCTGACGGCAAAAGACGGGTCCAAGCCGGTCCTCTGGCGGCACTTTGTCGGTCCGGCGGCGACCGCAGGCCTGCACGGATCGGGTTGAATCCGGGTTGTCTTGGGTGCACAAAGGGCGCAAATAGGCAATTGACCTATAGGGCAATGCAATGACCAATACTGTAACCGCAGACCGCAGGCACTTTGAGGATCTCGCTGTCGGCGAGGTGATCGCCCTGGGCCACACCAAGGTGACCCGCGAGATGATCATCGGCTTTGCCAAGCAGTTCGACCCGTTTCCTTTTCACCTCGACGAAGCCGCGGCCAAGGCCAGTCTTCTGGGCGGTCTCGCCTCCAGCGGCTGGCAGACTGGCGCCCTGAGCCTGCGCATGCTGGTTGACAGTTTCCTGGGCACCGTCGCCTCCGCCGGCGGCCTGGGCTTCCGCAACCTCAAGTGGAAAAACCCCGTGATGGTCAATGACACCATCGGCGGCACCGTCACAATCGTCGAGCTGCGCCGCTCCGAGAGCCATCCGCAATGGGGCATCGTCACGCTCGATTTCGACGTGCGCAACCAGAAGGACGCGCCGGTGCTGACCATGCGCCTCGCCAATCTGGTCGAAACCCGTAACCCGGGAGCCCAGGCATGACCCGCTGGTTTGAGGATATCGTGCTCGGCGAAGAATTTGCCTTGGGCGATCATGAATTTAGCCAGGACGAGATCATCGCTTTCGCGACGCTCTACGATCCGCAGTATTTCCATATCGACCCCGAGGCGGCGCGCCAGAGCCATTTCGGCGGGCTGGTCGCCAGCGGCTGGCACACGGTCAGCATCGGCCATCGCCTGATGGTCGATACCCTGTTTGCCGAAGAAGACCGGCTGCGCGCCCTGGGCCAGGAGCCGGGCGTGTCGGGCCCCTCCCCCGGCGTCAACAGCATGGATTTCAAGGTGCCCGTGCGCCCCGGCGACACCGTGCGCTACACCCTGGTGGTCACCGACAAGCGCGCGTCGAACTCCATCCCCGGCTGGGGCCTGCTGTTCAACACCATCACCGCGGTCAACCAACGCGACGAGCTGGTCTATCGCGCCGAACTGGTCGGCTTCTCCAAGCGGCGCGACTATGTGATGCCACTCTCGCTCAAAGTGATGCAGGCCATCAGCACATGGCCGCTAATCGGCGGCTGGATCAAGCGCGGCTCTTGAAAGCCGCGCGCCGGACCGGCACTGTCTCAATCATGCGCCGAATCGCCCTTACCGCTGCCCTTATTGTCCTTACCGCCTCGCCCGCTCTGGCTCAGAGCTTTGAGGGCAATTGGGGCTGTCGCGATGCCGATGCCGCCAAGGCCGGCATGCTGACCATCTATGGCGGCGTCTATGGCTTTGCCTCGACAATTGTCGGCGACACCAGCTCGGGCACCGGCACCATCACCGGTTATCAGGATGGCGTGGCCTTCAACGACGGCGGCCTCAAGGATGCCCGCGGCATCCAGGCCGGGCGCATCGTCTCGGACGCCAATGCCGGCATCGCCATCCAGCTCGAGACGGCAACCGCCGCCGTCATGCTCTGCACGCCGCGCTAGCGTCGCCGAACCGCATCCTTCACTTTTTGTGCCGCCGGGGCTTGAAACCCATTTTAGGCCACCTATTTCCTCAGGGCGGCGCCGGGCCCCTCTGGCGAGAGCATTGATGCTCTCGTGATGTCGGAGCTGCTCCAAACTCTCATGGAGAAGGTCCGGCGATGGATTCGCTACTTCTAGCCCTATCGGGCGATTTTCTAGGTACCCCCGTCTATTTCTGGATCGCCTTCATTGCGATCGTGATCGGCCTGTTGGTCTTTGACCTGGGCATTCTGCACAAGGATGACCACGAGATCGGCGCCAAGGAGAGCCTGACGCTCTATGGCTTCTATGTCGCCATTGCCATGGCCTTCGGCGGCTGGGTCTGGTGGCAGCGCGGCGCGCAATCGGGCCTCGAATTCTTCACCGGCTATCTGATCGAACAATCCCTGGCGATGGACAATATGTTCGTCATCGCCACGATCTTCGGCTTCCTGTCCATCCCCCGCATCTACCAGCACCGCGTGCTGTTCTGGGGCATTCTGGGCGTCATCGCCTTCCGTGCTGTGCTGATCGGCTTGGGCGCTGCCCTGGTCTATCAGTTCAGCGCTATCCTGTTCTTCTTCGGCGCCTTCCTGGTCTTCACCGGCATCCGCATGTTCCGCCACCAGGACGAGACGCCCGACATCTCGGAGAACCGGGTCTTCCGCTTCATCACGACCCGCTTCCGCGTCACCAAGGAACTGCATGGCCACAATTTTACGGTCATGCAGCCTGACCCCAAGACCGGCAAGCTGGTGCGCTGGCTGACCCCGCTGGCCGTGGCGCTGATCATGGTGGAAGTGGTCGACCTGGTGTTCGCCGTCGATTCCGTGCCGGCGGTCTTTGCCGTCACCCAGGACACCTTTATCGTCTACACCTCCAACATCTTCGCCATCCTGGGCCTGCGAGCGCTCTACTTCGCCCTGGCCGCCGCCATGAACCGCTTCCGCTATCTGCAGACCTCGCTGGCCATCATTCTGGTGCTGGTCGGCATCAAGATCTTCCTGGTGCCCATGGGCATCAAGATCGACACCCTGCTCTCGCTGCTGGTGACCCTGTCGATCCTGGCCGGTGGCGTGCTGTTCTCGCTGTGGAAGACCCGCAACGAGCCCGATATCAGCGCCGAGCAGCAGCCCAAGACGGGCCAGCTCGAACCCTGATCGAGAACCACTTGAGAGCGGCGCTCCGGCGCCGCTCTCCCCCATCCGGCCATGCCCCGCCCCGGCTGCGCCAGTCTTGCCGCATTTGCCCGCTAACCACGCTGAGCGATGATGACAAGGAGACGACCATGGGCAAGATCCACGAGATCGTGTTCGATTGTGAAAAGCCGGCCACCCTTGCCGCCTTCTGGGCCAGCCTGCTGGACGGCTATAGCGTGCGGGGCACCGATCCCCTGACACTGGCGGCCCTGTCCGACCTGGGGCTGCAGCCAGTGCCCGAACCCACCGTGGTGATCGACGGACCTGGCCCCTCCATCTGTTTCCAGAACATCGACGGGCGCCGGCCGGACAACAATCGTGTGCATTTCGACATTGCCGTCGACGACCGCGCGGGCCTGGTGGCAAGGCTGACCGAGACTGGCGCCGAGACCGTCCGCGTGCTGCCCACCTATACGGTGATGCGCGACCCCGAGGGCAATCAGTTCGTGATCGTCGACACCGCCGTCGAACTGGCCGCCTGATCGGGCCTGGGCCTGCTGACAAGGGCTGACGCGACGGGAACCCAGAGTGAATGGCACCCTCTCAACGGAGCCATGCCATGTCCCTGACCCTGCGATGCCACTGCGGCGCCACCCAGATCACCCTGCCCCATGCGCCCCTGCGGGCGGGCCGCTGCAATTGCACCTATTGCGCCCGCGCCGGCGCCATATGGGGCTATTACGGCGAAGGCGAGCTCACCATCCTCGCCAATGAGGGAGAACGGACCTACACGGCCAGCGGCATGAACATGCACCATTTCTGCGGCAATTGCGGCATGCAAACCTGGGGCGACTCCCCCGATTGGAGCAGCCTCTACAATGCCGATGGCACGCCCAAGGACGGCGTTGGCGGCATGCCCACGGCCCGCAGCTATTCGGTGAACCTCAACCTGATCGACGACTTCGACTGGAGCCATGTGACCGTCGACGACTATGACGGCCGCCACAACTGGTAGCGCGCAGCCCAATCCGTGAGGGCACGCAGCCGGGCAATAAAAAGCCCCGAGCGATACTCGGGGCTTCAAGCTTGCACGGTGCCGTTCGGCGGGACCCGATCAGTGCCCGTCGAAGTCCATCAGCGCCGTCACTGGCACGCCTTCGGCAGCCAGCTTGGCAGCCCCGCCCAACACCGGCAGATCGATGACAAAGGCGGCGCCTGCGACGGTGGCGCCGGTCCGGCGCAGCAGGCCCACAGCCGCGATCGCGGTGCCACCGGTGGCAATCAGGTCGTCCACCAGCAGCACCGTGTGGCTGTGGTCGATAACGTCAGCATGGATCTCGATGGTGTCCACGCCATATTCCAGCGCGTAATTCTGCCCGATGGTCTCGCCGGGCAGCTTGCCCTTCTTGCGCACCGGGATGAAGCCCACGCCCAGCGCGATGGCGACACCCGCGCCGAAGATGAAGCCGCGCGCCTCGATACCAGCGACATGGGTAATGCCCTTGCCGCGATAAAGGCCGGCAATATCCTCCACGCTCTGCTTGAAGCCTTCGGGATGCTCGATCAGCGTGGTGATGTCCCGAAACAGGATGCCCTTCTTGGGATAGTCCGGAATCGTGCGCACGAGGGCCTTGAGGTCGAGCGACATGGCAAACCTAACAGAGAGTGAGAATCAGGGGAGACGACGGCCCATCAGATGCCGGGCGACGACGCCGGCATTGTAGGCGGCTTTGCGCGTGACCTTGATGGCGGTTTCGCGCGCCTGGGGATTGCTCGCCACGGCGGTGATCCCGGCCCGCACCACGGGATGGCGGGTCAGCGTGATGGCGGCACCTACGACGGTGGCGGCAAGGCGGATGGCGGACATGCTGGCTCCCCGGCGCAAGAGACGGTCAGACATCCATATTGCGGTCCTGCGCCCGAATGGCAAGGGGCAGCAGCGTCACATTGTCGGAAACGACAAAGGGCCCCACTGGGGCCCTTTGCAAATGCTGGGATCGCTGCCAGGCGATCAGTGTTCGATGCCGGCCCAGATCTTGCGCTTGGTGCCATACATCAGGCCCGCAAACAGCACCAGGAACAGCAGCACACCAAAGCCGGTCTGCTTGCGCGAGACGAGGCCAGGCTCTGCCATCCACATCATATAGGCAGCAACGTCCTTGGAATACTGGTCCACCGTCAACGGGACGGCGGCCTCACCCTCAGCCACTTCATAGCTGATCTGGCCATCCTGAAGGGGTGGCGCCATGCCGATGGCGTGGCCGGCGAAATAGTCGTTGTAATACTTGCCTTCGGGCAGTTCGAACGGGGTGCCGTCAGCATTGTGCGGCGCCGATTCCGGCACTTCTTCGTGGTAGCCGTTCAGCAGGGCGTGGATATAGTCCGGGCCGCCTTCGGAATAGCCGGTGAAGTAGTTGAAGATCCAGAACGGGAAGGCGTCATGCACGCCGCGGGCCTTGGCCAGCACCGAGAAGTCCGGTGGCAGCGCGCCGCCATTGGCATCGCGGGCATCCTGTTCGGTGGCGAACGGGGACGGCCAGCGATCGGCAGCGACGCCCTTGCGGGTGCCGCCATCAGCGGTGGGGTCAGCAATGTCATACTCGGCAGCCAGCGCCTTGACCTGCTCTTCGGAGAACGCAGGACCGCCCTCTTCAGCCAGATTGCGGAACGAGATCAGCCGGGCGCTGTGGCAGCTCGAGCAGACTTCGCGGAACACCTGAAAGCCGCGCTGCAGCTGGTTCTGGTCATAAGTCCCGAAAATGCCGGCAAAGCTCCAGCTCTGCTTTTCGATATGCGGGGCCTCTTCAGCCGCCTGGGTCGCCGGCATGCCGGCGAGCCCGGCCAGAATGGCCACAGTGGCAAGGATCGTCTTGGTATTGAACATGGTTCCTGCCCCTCTCTTACGCATGCGACTTGCTGAGGACGCTTTCCGAGATGCTGGTCGGCAGCGGCCGGGGCGTCTCGATGCGGCCAAGGACTGGCAGAATGACGATGAAGTGGATGAAGTAGTAGGCCGTGCAGATCTTGGACAGCAGCACATAGATGCCATCGGCCGGCTGCGCGCCCAGATAGGTCAGGGCCACGAAGTTGATCACGAACAGCCAGTAGAACCAGCGGAACATCGGGCGGAAATTGCCCGAACGCACCTTGGACGTGTCCAGCCACGGCAGCAGGAACAGGATCAGGATCGAACCACCGAAGAAGATCACGCCAAGCAGCTTGGAGTCGATGAACAGCAGGTTGAAGTCGATGGCGCGCAGGATCGCGTAGAACGGCAGGAAGTACCATTCGGGAACGATGTGGGCCGGCGTCACCTGGCTGTCGAACTGGATGTAGTTATCCGGGTGGCCCAGGATATCGGGGGCAAAGAAGATGAACCACGCGAACGGGATCATGAACAGCACCATGCCGAACAGATCCTTCATCGTGTAATAGGGGTGGAAGGGCAGCGTGTCGCGGCTGTCCTTGACGCTCACACCGGTGGGATTGTTGTTGCCCGGCACGTGCAGCGCCCAGATGTGCAGCGCAACGACCGCAGCAATCACGAACGGCAGCAGGTAGTGCAGCGAGAAGAAGCGGTTGAGCGTGGGATTACCCACCGAGAAACCGCCGCGCAGCAGCTCGAGCAGCGGCGTACCGATCACCGGAATGGCCGCGAAGATATTGGTGATCACGGTGGCAGCCCAGCCAGACATCTGGCCCCAGGGCAGCACATAGCCCATGAAGGCGGTCGCCATCATCAGCAGGAAGATCAGCACGCCCAGGATCCACAGGATCTCGCGCGGCGCCTTGTAGGAGCCGAAATACATGCCACGGAAGATGTGGATGTAGACGGCAGCAAAGAACATCGAAGCGCCCACGGCATGGGTCGCCTGGATGATGCGGCCGCCATTGACGTCGCGACGGATATGCTCGACCGAGTCGAAGGCCATCCCGATATTGGGGGTGTAGTGCATCGCCAGGATCACGCCGGTGACGATCTGCACCAGCAGGCACATCACCAGGATCGCGCCGAACGTCCACCAGTAGTTCAGGTTCTTCGGCGTCGGGAAGTCCATCAGGTGCTCTTTGGAGAACCGGATGATCGGCAGGCGTTCATCGAGCCACTTCTCGATGCCGGAGCCGGGCGTATAAGTCGAATGTTCAGACATCGGAGAAGCCCCCACTAACCGATCTTGACCAGCGTATCGCTGATGAATTCATAGGGCGGCACAACCAGATTGGTCGGCGCAGGCCCCTTGCGGATACGACCGGCAGTATCGAACTGCGAGCCGTGGCAGGGGCAGGCCCAGCCGTCGAACTCGCCCGACTCGCCCACCGGAATGCAGCCCAGATGGGTGCAGTTGGCGATCATCACCAGCCAGTTCTCATGGCCTTCCTTGGTCCGCGACTCGTCGGTCGCCGGATCCTTGAGCTCGCTGAGCGGAACGGCCTTGGCCTCTTCGATCTCCTTGGCCGTGCGATTGCGCACGAACACGGGAAGACCGCGCCAGAGAATGGTCACTGACTGACCTTCCTCGATGCCGGCAAGGCTGAATTCGATGCTGGCCAGGGCCAGGGTCGAAGCGTCCGGGTTCATCTGGTTGATCAGTGGCCAGACGACCGCAGCAGCGCCGACCGCACCGACTGCACCGGTTGCGACAAACAGGAAATCCCGCCGTGTCGTTGAATGTTGTGATTGCGTGGCCAAGGTCCGTATCCCCGTACAAAGCAGATCCGACGCAGCCTGCAGCGGCAACACCGTTCTCGCATACGCAGAATCGGCAGCCGTCCGCCCTCAAGCGGCCCGTCAGTTGCGGCTCTTTTTGCACTGTCCCATGCGCTTGTCCAGTGACCGCAGCCGTGACAGCTCGCATCTGCGACACTATACCCGGTCCAGCCCCGGAAATCGGGCTGTTTTTCACCCATTTCACCTGGGGACTGCCATGCCGGTCGATCTCGCCCTCTATCAGCCCGACATCGCCAACAACACCGGCACGCTCATCCGGCTGTGTGCCTGCCTGGGCACCACCATCCACATTATCCACCCCACCGGCTTTGTCTTTTCGCCCAAGACGCTGGCGCGGGCGGGCCTGGACTATCTCGACCACGCCGCCGTGCGCGAGCATGACAGCTGGACCCAGTTCGACGCCTGGCGCCGCAGCGAGGCCCGCCGTCTGGTGCTGCTGACCACCAAGGCCGACACCACGCTCTATGCGGCGCGCTTCGCGGACAGCGATATCCTGATGATGGGGCGCGAAAGCGCCGGTGTGCCCGATGCGGTGGCCGAGGCGGCGGACCTGCGCCTGCGCATCCCCATGCGCCCCGGCCTGCGCTCGATCAATGTGGCGCTGGCCGCAACTCTGGTGCTCGGGGAAGCAAAAAGACAGACCGACGGCTTTACAGGGCTCGTTTGAGCGTTCATTTCAGATCCATCATGACAGACCCTCAGCCCGCTCTCCCGCCCGACATCGACACCAAGAAGGCCACGGCCCAGGCCTGGTTCCGCAGCTTGCGCGACCGCATCTGCGCCGCCTTTGAGGCCATCGAGGCCGAACACCAGGGCCCCAATGCCCATCTGCCCGCCGGCACATTCGAGCGCACCCCCTGGGAGCGGGCCGGTGGCGGCGGCGGCGAAATGGGCATGCTGCACGGACGCGTCTTTGAAAAAGCCGGCGTGCATATCTCGGCCGTGCATGGCGAATTCTCGCCCGACTTCGCCAAGCAGATGCCGGGCACCGAGGCTGGCGCGCAGTTCTGGAGCGCCGGCATTTCGCTGATCGTGCACCCCTGCAACCCGCATGTGCCGGCCGTGCACATGAACACGCGCATGATCGTCACCGGCAAGCAGTGGTTCGGCGGCGGCGCCGACCTCACCCCCGTGCTCGACCGTCGCCGCACCCAGGACGATGCCGACACGATCGATTTCCACGCCGCCATGCGCGCCGCCTGCGCCGACCGGCCCGGCGTCGACTACGACCGCTACAAGGCCTGGTGCGACGAATACTTCTTCCTGCCCCACCGCAACGAACCGCGCGGCACCGGCGGCATTTTCTACGACCACCACAATTCGGGCGACTGGGACGCCGACTTTGCCTTTACCCAGGCGGTCGGCGAAGCCTTCCTCTCGATCTATCCCGCCCTGGTGCGCCGCAATGTCGATACGGCCTGGACCGAGGCGGACCGCCACGAACAGCTGGTGCGTCGCGGCCGCTATGTCGAATTCAACCTGCTCTACGACCGCGGCACCACCTTTGGGCTCAAGACGGGTGGCAATGTGAACTCCATCCTGTCCTCCATGCCACCCGAAGTGCGCTGGCCGTAAGGCGCCGCCTCCGTTTCAGAGCCGTTAGCCCGGTGCAAAGCCCTGTCGGGCAAGGGAAAACCCTGATGATCACCGCTATTGGCCCAAAAATGGCCCCTTTGGTGGCGTTCACTGCAGCGGTCGAAACAAGGAGGACATGATGAAACGCTTTGAGTCTGCGTCATTGATCCCCGGTGCCACCTGGGTTGCCCAGGCCGACAGCGAGGCCGAAGTCGTGCGGCGTGCCGTTGAAAACCTGCGCCGCCTGCATGGCGAGGACCAGGTGCGTCCCGAGATGATCGAGCGCATCAAGGAGCGCATCACCGACAGTGATGCATCCGAGGCGCGCACGCTGCACAGCTAGACCGTCACCTGCGCCAGAAGGGCGGCTTTGCCCAGGGTGAAGCCGCTATCGATCCAGACCCGCTCGAGCTGCGCCAGCTGTTTTCCCATGGCCGGCCCGGGCGGCAGACCCAAATCCCTGAGATCATTGCCGGTCACCGGGAAGTCCGGCACCACCATGCCAGCCAGCATGCGCGCGGCCTCGGCCAGATGCGCCGGGCGCCAGTCATCGCGCGCCGCCGCCAAGGCCAAGCCTTCCACTGCCGCCTCGCCATGCCGATAGGCTGCCTCGGCCACACGGTCCTGCGCCAGCAGGCCTGCCGCCGATTGCGTGGCTTGCGCCGCCTTGACGATGTCCCCGGACAGTCGCCAGGCCGCCTGCGCCGCGTCCAGTCTGTCCCCTGCCAGCAGCGCCAGCCGCGTCGCCACCGCCTGCCCGCCCAACAGTTCATAGCGCAGCAGCGCCTTGGCCACGGTCTCCTCGATCTGCAACAGGCCAATGCCGCCCATGGTCGCCAGCGTCATGGCGACGCGCGGCAGGGCCAGCATGCGGGTCATTTCCTGCCCTATCCGCTCGCGCGATAGATGCGACAGATGTCCAACGGCGTCAGCACAGGCTGCCAGTCCGTCAGGGTCGAACTGCTCGCCGCCATGGCTGGCCGAAAAGCGGAAGAAGCGATAGACGCGCAACCCGTCCTCGGCGATGCGGGCGCGCGCCTCGCCGATAAAGCGCACCCGGCTTGCCAGCGCATCATCCAGCCCGCCCAGCGGGTCATAGAGCGTGCCGTCGGCGGCGCAGTAGAGCGCATTGAGCGTGAAGTCGCGGCGGCTGGCGTCGACCCGCCAATCGGTGCCAAAAGCCACCACTGCATGGCGCCCATTGGTTTCGGTGTCCTGGCGCAACGTGGTGACCTCGGCCAGCGTTTCGCCCAGCTTCAGCGTCACCGTGCCATGCGCAATGCCGGTGGGATAGGCGGCAATGCCAGCCGCAGCAGCCCGCGCCATCACCTCGTCCGGCAGCAGTTCGGTCGCCAGATCAATATCGGGATTGTCGCGCTGGCGATCCAGAATCGTGTCGCGCACCACCCCGCCGACGGCCCGGGTGCGCCGGGTCGCGCCGTCGAGCACCGAGAGGATCGTCTGCGTCTCGGGCCGGCGCAGCCACGCAGCGGTTTGGAGGGCCGCGACGCTCATGCTGCCGCCTCGCCCAGTGCCAGATCGCGGAACAGTCGCGTGATATTGGCGGTGATGCCCCAGATGCGGTGGCCATCATGGTCGATCTGCCAGGTCTGGTGTTCCTGGCCATCCCGCGTGATGCGGAACACACCATAGCTCTCCGGATGCAGAATGCGCGCCAGCGGCACTTCGAACACCGAATGCACCTCACCCGGATTGGGCACAAAGGGGCCGCTGGGCAGCACCACCGCCACCACAGGCGTGATGAGATAATTGGTGCCGGTGAAATAGGTCGGCATGAAGCCGATCACCTGGGCCTCGCTGCGTGCCATGCCGACTTCCTCCTCGGCCTCGCGCAAGGCGGCATCGGCAACATCAACATCATTGGCATCCACCTTGCCACCGGGAAACGCCACCTGCCCGGAATGCGAGCGCAGGTCGGGCGAGCGTTCGGTGTAGAGCACGGTGATGCCCTCGGGCCGACGAATCAGCGCAATGAGCACCGCCGCGGGCACCGGCGGCCGGTTGAACGGCTGCGACGGCATCCAGTCGGGCACCAGCCGCTCTGCCGCGGGCAGCGGCGGCGGCTCAGGCAGAAGCCGGCCCAACAGACGGTCGATAAAGCTGTCGTCAGACGTCAACACGACACCGGAATTGGTTGCACCCGCAAAGACTAGAGTAGCGCAGCGGCAGTGGCTACCCGCTCCAGGCAGGTGGGCAGATGGACCCGCGCCGTCAAGACCGGCGCAGGCCAGATCAGCCCTGTTGCCAGGCGGCGATGGGACCGCTCAGGGTGGTTGCCAGGCTCTTGTCCTCGGCCAGCACCAGCACGCGGGTGGGATCGACCGGCCCGGGGAATTCGATATTGCCCGGCGTCGTCGGCTCCCAGCCCAGCGGGCAGTAATAGTCGCGATCGCCCACCAGCATGACGAACTTGCCTTCGCCGCGCTCCAGCGCCCGGCGGGTCACTTCACGCGCCAACAGCTTGCCGGCACCCAGCTTGCGGAAGCCGGGATGGGTCGCCAGCGGGCCCAGCATATAGCCATTCATGCCGCCAATGCTGATCGGCGTCATCCACACCGAGCCACAGGGCATGCCGTCCACTTCGGCAACCAGGCTCAGGCTCTTGTCGATCGGGAACCGCTCGCGAATGCGGAAGGCAGTGCGGGCAAACCGGCCTGGGCCAAAGGCAATGGCCTGCAGCTCGTCGATGAATGCATCATCGCCAGGCTGATTGGCAGGACGAACGGTGGGAACCCGTGCAGGCGAGGGAGAAGCAGCAGCAACCGCAGCCGAAGGCGCAGAGACAAAGGACATGGCAGGATCCAGAAAGGGAATGCGTCGAACAACCCGGCGCATGCAATGCACCGGCACAGGGGGGACCGCTTACGGTCGTCGAACCAAACGCAAAACCTTCATCATCCTGGACGCCTCCACGCCTGAAATTCGCATTAGCACCACTGGGGCGGCGCGTAAACAAAAACTCATGGTCCAACCCCGCAAAATCAGGCCCCGCACGCCTGCTGTGTTCAGAATGCACAACGCTTCGTTACGTCAATGCGGACTTATCGCTCGCGCCGGACTGCCCTATGTGTCACCCAACGCAGGCAACAGGCCCGATATGACGCCCTGATGGCGTCGACAACATGACGGAAAGGCTTCGATTGTGGGACAATTGATCGACGGAAAATGGTCCACCCAGTGGTACGACACCAAAAAGACCGGGGGCAAATTCGAGCGCAGCCAGGCCGGCTTCCGCAATTGGGTCACCGCTGACGGCAGCGCCGGCCCCTCGGGCGACGCCGGTTTCAAGGCCGAGGCCGGCCGCTACCACCTCTATGTCTCGCTGGCCTGCCCCTGGGCGCACCGCACGCTGATCTTCCGCAAGCTCAAGAACCTCGAAGAGCTGATCTCGGTTTCGGTGGTCTCCCCCAAGATGCCCGACGAGACCGGCTGGAGCTTTGACACCACCACCGGCTCAACCGGCGACGCGCTGTTCGGCAAGGACGCGCTCTGGCAGGTCTATACAAAGGCCGTGCCGGACTACACCGGTCGCGTCACCGTGCCCGTGCTCTGGGACAAGCAGACCGGCCGCATCGTCTCCAATGAGAGTTCGGAAATCATCCGGATGTTCAACTCGGCCTTTGACGAGCTGACCGGCAATACCGAGGACTATTACCCCGCCGAACTGCGGGCCGAGATCGACGCGATCAACACCCGCGTCTATGACGACATCAACAATGGCGTCTACAAGGCCGGCTTTGCCACCTCCCAGGAGGCCTATGAAGAGGCCGTCGGCAAGCTGTTCGACGCGCTCGACTGGGTTGAAGGCAAACTGGGCGAAACCGCCTATCTCACCGGCGACAGCATCACCGAAGCCGACTGGCGCCTGTTCACCACGCTGGTGCGTTTCGATGCCGTCTATGTCGGCCACTTCAAGTGCAACCGCCGCCGCATCGCCGACTATCCGAACCTGTCGCACTATCTCAAGGCGCTCTACGAAGTGCCCGGGATCAAGGCGACAGTCGATCTCGACCACATCAAGACGCACTATTATTGGAGCCACATCACCATCAACCCGACGCGGATCGTCCCGACGGGCCCGGATCTGGAATTCCTGAAGTAAGCAAAAAGGGCCTCTCCTGTTTGGGAGAGGCCCTTGGTCTCAGTAGCCCCAGACGTCGCGCTTGGGCACGCGGTCGAAATATTCATCGATGCGCTGGCTGGTGGCCGGCGTCACCTTGTCGGGCAAGGCATGGCGGTCAAACCAGCCGACCTCGGAAATCTCGCGGTCCGGCTTGCGGTCGAACACCTTCTCAAAGCTATGGGCCACATAGAAGGCCACATGGTCGCGGTTCGTCACCGGGCTGGTGTTGTGATAGATGCCAAACAGCTCCATGGGTCCCACGACCTTGTAGCCGGTCTCCTCGAGCGTTTCGCGCGCCCCGGCCTGCTCCAGCGTCTCGCCCGGGCTCACCCCGCCACCCGGAAACTGCCAGCCGGGCACATAGGTATGGCGGATCAACAGCACCTTGTCGCCATCCACCACCATCACCCGCGACCCCATGGTCAGCCGGTGCCAGAACCCCTTGAGGGTCAGAAACACCCTGGCCAATAGCCTTTGCCGGCGATTCATCTGCATGCGAACACTCCTTGCGTGCCTACCGGTAGCAGAGGTTTGATGACCACAAAATCAACCGAGGGGGCGATTTTGCATTTTCTTGCCGGCTGCCATCTGGCATTACGCCTGCGATGATCACCCTGGCCCACATCTCCGACATCCACCTTTCCCCTATGCCCGAGGTGGGTTGGCGGGATTTGCTCGGCAAGCGCCTGACCGGTTATCTGAACTGGAAGCTCAAGCGCCACGACGAGCTCAACAGCGAAACGCTGGCGAGCCTGGTCAGCCATCTGCAGACACAGAACGCCGATTTCACCGCCGTCACCGGCGATCTGGTGAACCTGGCGCTGCCCGTGGAAATCGAGCGCGCCGGCCGCTGGCTCAAGGCGCTGGGGCAATCGGACAAGGTCGCGGTCTGCCCGGGCAATCACGATGCCTATGTCGCCGGCGCCCTGGAAGCGGCCCAGCAGAACTGGGGCGAATATATGCAGGGCGAGACGCTCGATGCGTCGGTGTTCCCCTTTGTGCGCCGCATTGGCGAACTGGCTGTCATTTCCTGCTCCAGCGCCGTCCCGACCCGTCCATTCCTGGCCATCGGCCGCTTTGACCAGGCCCAGGCCGACCGGCTGGGCCGCATTCTCAAGGTCATGGGCGAGGCCGGCTATTTCCGCACCGTGCTCATCCACCATCCGCCCAATCCCGAACTGCAGCATCCCTCGTTTGGCCTCAAGGGACACAAGCTGTTCCGCTCGGTGATCGCCGAACATGGCGCCGAGCTGATCCTGCACGGGCACACCCATCGCTCCTCGATCCACTCCATCCCCGGCCGCGATGCCGAGGTGCCGGTGGTCGGCGTCGCCGCCGCCAGCTCGGCCCAGGGCGGCACGCTGGACGATCCGGCGCGCTACAATCTGTTCCGCATCGAGCGGGCCGGCAATGGCTGGAGCTGCACCATGCGCGAGTTCGGCTACCAGCGCCTGGGCAGCGAGATCGTCATGCGCCTGCAGATGCGGATCTGCTAGGCCCGCGCGGTTACTGCCCTTCGAGCGTCGCGCGCACCTTGTCGTGAATGGCTTCGGCTTCCGGCGTCATCACCTCGGCAAAATCGGCCATCTCAAAGACCGGGCGGATTTCGATCTCGCTCGGTCCCATCATCGGATTGGGGCAGCGCTTGACCCACTCGATGGCGTGATCCATGTCCCGCACGGTCCAGATCCAGAAGCCGGAAACCAGCTCCTTGGTCTCGGCGAACGGCCCGTCGATCACCGTCCGATTGCTGCCCGAAAACGCCACACGCTTGGCGTGAACACTCGGCTTCAGCCCGTCGCCACCCTGCATGATGCCGGCATCCACCAGCTCCTGGTTATAGCGGCCCATGGCCACCATGAGTTCGGCCGGCGGCATGATGCCGGCTTCGCTGTCGGCCGTGGCCTTGACCAGAACGATCACACGCATGCTCAAGTCCCTCCTCTGCAGGCCGCGCCCACCTGATCAAGCCTAGCGGTGACACACCATGGCGACAAGCCGGGCATGCCCCCTCCCCCCTGGCCGACAAATCACCTATATGAGGGGCACCCCAAGAGTGCCCCCATTGACCGAACAGTTCCGCATCGCGCGCCCGCACTTCGACCCGGCAACGGGCCTTGCCCGCTTTTCCTATGGCCTGGACGGGCTGGGCTTCGTCGAAACCCTGCACTTGCCGCCCGGCGCCGACGCCGCGGCCAGCGCGAGTTTTCTCAAGCTGCTCGATCTGACGGCAATCGTGCTGGGCGTGAGCTATTTCAAGCTGCGCGCGCCCTTTGCCATTTCGGCGCCCGACATCGCCCTCACCGACAGCGAGCGCGCCTTTGCCATCGACATCTATGAGAATGGCCTGGGCGAATTCTATGCCCGCAACCAGCTGCAGCGCTTCGGCCGGCTGACCATCGCCACCGCCGAGGATCGCACCGGTCCCCTGCCGCGCATCACCCTGCCCGAGCGGACCCTGCTGCCCATCGGCGGCGGCAAGGATTCTCTGGTGAGCGTGGATCTGCTGACCCACACCGGCGTTCCCTTCACCCCCTTTGCCGTCAATCCCAAGGGTCCGATCCTGACCTCGGTGGCCGCCATCGGCACCGATCCGGTCTATGTCACCCGCACGCTCGATGCCGAAATGATCCGGCTGGGCAAGGAGCCGGGCTATTACAATGGCCATGTGCCCTCGACAGCCATCAACTCCATGATCGCCGCGCTCTGCGCCCTGCTCTATGGCTACAACCAGATCGTGCTCAGCAATGAGCGCTCGGCCAGCGAGGGCAATGTCGAGTTCGACGGGCGCGAGACCAACCATCAATATTCAAAGTCCCTGGGCTTCGAGCTGCGCATCGCCGGTATCCTGGCCGACGCCACCGGCGGCGCGCTGCAGTATTTCTCGCTGCTGCGCCCCTATTCGGAGGCCCGTATCGCCTCGCTGTTCACGCATGAGAGCAAGTTCGATCGCGTGTTCTCCAGCTGCAACCGCAATTTCCGCCTCACCGGCAATGACGGCCCGCTGTGGTGCGGCGAATGCCCCAAGTGCCACTTCGTCTTCCTGATCTTTGCGCCCTTTATGGCCAAGGACCGGCTGCTGTCGATTTTCGGCAAGGATCTGCTCGACAATCCGGCCCATGAAGGCTCGTTCCGCGAACTGGCCGGGCTGGCGGGCCAGAAGCCCTGGGAATGCGTCGGCGAAATCCTTGAGGCCGCCGCCTGCCTTTATACGCTGACCCGCCACGCCGACTGGCATGAGGCCGCCGTGGTGCGTGCCGTCAAGGCGGACCTGCTGGCCCAATATGGCGAGCCGCGCCTGCAGGCGGCCATGGCCGAATGCCTGACCGACAGCCACGATCACCATATCCCCCCGGCCCTGGCAGCAAAGGTGGCCGCCTATGCGGTTTGATGAACCCGTCCTGCTCTATGGCGCCGGCCGCGAGGCGCTGTCGACCCGTGCCTTTCTCAAGGCGCGCCAGCCCGATCTCAAGGTCTATGTGACTGTCGACAGCGGCACCGCCGACATCCCCGACACCACCCCGATCACCCCCGACGACCTGCCGAACGCGCTGCGCAACCATTTGGTCGGGCATATCGTCAAGAGTCCTGGCGTCTCGCTCTACAAGCCGATCTTCAGCATCGCCCGCGACGCCGGCATTGCCGTCACCTCCAACCTCAACCTGTGGGGCGGCGCCTATCGCAATGGCCGCACGGTCATCGCCATCACCGGCACCAAGGGCAAATCCACCACCGCCACGCTGGTGCATCTGATGTTGACGCGCTCGCGCATCGACGCGGGCCTGGCTGGCAATGTGGGCCTGGCGCCGCTCGACATCGCCGACCGCCATGCCGTGGTGATCTTCGAGCTGTCCAGCTACCAGACCGCCGACATGGCCTTTCTGCCCGATATCGCGGCGGTCACCAATCTCTACCCCGAGCATGTCGACTGGCATGGCTCGCTTGAGCATTACTATCGCGACAAGCTGCACCTGATCGACCGTGACGGCGGCTTCCCGGTCGCCCTCGGCGCGGCGGCACAGGGCAATACCCGCGTCGCCATGGCCGTGCGGGACCATCGCCGACTGCTTCGTCCGCTGTCACCTGATGAACTAGCCGCCGTCGACCCCGCCATTGACCGCTCACGGCTCAAGGGCGCGCACAATCGCGACAATGCCAGGCTCGCCGCACAGATTGCGCTGGCCGCCGGCGGCACGCTGGACGGCATTGTGCAGGGCATCCGCGCCTTCTCGCCGCTGCCGCACCGGCTGGAAGAACACAGTTACGGGGAGACCTTGTTTGTCGACGATTCCATCTCGACAACGCCCGAGGCGACCAAGGCCGCCCTCGCCGCCTATGCTGGGCGGCGCCTGGCGCTGATTGCCGGCGGGCATGAGCGCGAGCAGGACTATGCGGACCTGGCCAGCCGTCTCATCGGCTATGGCGTAACCACCATCGCCTGCCTGCCGGTCACCGGCACCCGCCTCGCCAGTGCCACGCGCACCGCTGCCCCCCATATCGGCATCATCGAGGCGCCTGATCTGGCCTCGGCCATGCAGGCCCTGTTCGACCGTCGCGACGACTATGACACGGTGATCCTCTCCCCCGGCGCGCCCTCCTACAATCAGTTCAAGAACTTCGAGGAGCGGGGCGATCGTTTCATCGCCCTGGCGCGCGAACTCTTCGGGAAAACACCATCATGAACGGCGCCGTCTATCTGGCGATAGCCATCATCGGCGAGGTCATTGCAACCTCGTTTCTGCGCGCCTCGTCTGGCTTCACCCAGCTCGTCCCCACCATCGTGGTGGTGCTGGGCTATGGCATCACCTTCTATTTCTTCTCGCTGGCGCTGCAGACCATTCCGGTGGGTATTGGCTACGCCATCTGGTCGGGCGTGGGCATCGTGCTGGTGTCTGTTATTGCCTATTTTGCCTATGGGCAGACGCTGGACCTGCCCGCACTTGTGGGCATGGGGCTGATCCTGGCAGGCGTGCTCGTCATCAATCTGTTTTCACACTCGAGCGCGCACTAGAAGCCGTTGACCAGCGACGCCTGCGGCACGCCAGCCGCCAGCAGCGCGACACGGGCCTGTTCAATCAGGGCGGGATCGGCGATGCGCTCGCGCAGACGCGGCAGTATTCCGTTGACGCGGAACGCCGGCACTTCGAGTACCTGGGCCAAATAGCGGTTGACAACCGATGCATCTCCGGCGCGCTGCCCGGCCATGATGGCCAGGATCGGCCCCAGTTCCCGATCGGCCCGCGCATAGGTTTCGGCATAGCGACGGGCCAGACCCGTATCGCCGCGCTGCAGCGCCTCCAGCGCCGGCGCGCCAAAATACCAATCCGGCGGCTCGGCTGCGCTGTTGAGCGCATCCTGCGCCATTTCCGCGGCATCGGTCAGCTCACCCGATAGCGCCAGCAACAGCCCATATCCGGCCAAAGCATCGGCATTGGCGGGATTGAGCTGCAGTGACGAGCTATAGGCCGACCGCGCCTGCACCATCGCACCGGCTGCTGCCCGCGTGCGCGCCAGTTGCTCCCACACAAAGCCGCTCGTCGCATCCAGCTGCAAGGCCTGCTTCAGCAGCGTCTCTGCGCGGCCAATGCTCACAGGACTGGCAAAGCGCTCGCCATTGCGCGTGCCCATCCGGTCAACGATCAGGCTCGCCTCTATGGCCAACATGGCGGCGGTCGGTTCGCCGACGGGCCGAAGCGTGGTGATACAGTCCTGCACCCGATTGGCGGCGGCCTCCGAGCCAATATCGCGATAGCGGTGGAACATCATGGTGCAAAGGTAGTCGGTCACCGGACCATCCAGGGACTGGTCCGCATCCAGCCAGGACTGGGCCTTGCGATGCAGCGGCCCGCGCGGACTGCCCAGGCGCAGGCTCAATTGCCGCGAGACTTCGTCGAGCACCCCCGGTTGCGTCGCCACCGCAGTCGGCTCAGCGATGGACTGGTTCCAGACCACCAGTCCAGAATTCACATCGGTCAAAATGGCGCTGAACTGCACCATTTCGCCGTCGGGACGCACGATACCGGTCAGCACATAGTCGGTTGGACTCTCTTCGGCGTTCGACACATCGCCGCCGCCATAGCGCACGGTCATCTCGTCGAACAGCTCGAGATCGGTCACCAGCTCGATGGCCAGCCCGCCCGATGGGGCGACAATGCCCTGCAGCCCGCCCAGCGTCTGAAACTCGACGACCGTCAGGCTGGGACGATCCAGCGCAGCCTCCGTTGCGCTGTCGCCGGCACTGCGGGGCCAAAACGCCACAAGCGCCAGCGTCAGCACCAACATGCCGGCGAACAACATCAGCAGGGCAAACCAGGACATGCTAAAGCCGCTAGCCCTTGCTGGATCGGTCGGCAGCAATTCTGGGACAACCGGCGCGGCGACCTCTGCCTCCGTTTCGGCCTCAGGCGCAACGGCAACCGCCGCCTGCACCACGAACTCCGGCACATAGCGCCCCACGGGCAGGCGAATCTGCAGCGGCTCAGACAGCCCCTCGGTGCGGTAATACTGGTCGAGCAGGGATCGCAGCCGCCGCGCCTGCACCCGCACAATAGGATCGGCCTGCGGATCGAAGTCCGCCGGGCGCCCCAGAACGTCCACGGCAATGGCATAGGCCTTGATGGCCTGCTCCTGCCCTTCGATCTTCCGGCGGACGATGTAATCGAGGAACTTGGCCAGCTGCGGCGACCGAGCGATTTCGGGCCATGCGAGCAACCGCTCCAGAGCCTGCATCGCGCTGTCATATGGTTGCGCCGGTACGGCCACGACAGACTCCGCCTCAAGGCGCGATTTGGCGCGATTTACATGTAAAACGCAAGACCCGTTACATCCTGTTACCCGAGTTTATCTAGCCACCGAACGAACTATGCCGCATATGTGATGGTATATAGTGCGGCGGCGGTATTTAATTGATGTGTTGGGCTAGGCCCCCGACACATCTGTTCGCCCCCCTTCACTATCACTTCCTGACCAGCGGTTTTTTTCGCCGTGGCCGGTAGTTGCGTATGAATTGTCCGAACGGCACGGACCCACGAGGCACATTGTGAACGACTACGGTGACAGCGCGCCTCAACTGGCGTTGGTGGATGATGATTCCTTCTCGGCGGACCTGCTGATGCGGACGCTGGACGCCCATGGGGCGCCAGCCATGCAGTGGTATGGCAATGCCGATCGCGGCGCAGCGCTGCTCTCCGGCGTGCTGGGGGGACAGTCGCGGCATTGGCCCAAGGCGGTGATCGTGGATCTCAAGGCCCACAGCGGCGCCAATCTGGAGTTCGTCACTGCGGTTCGGCGCCTGATCGCCGGCAAGGGCATTGACCTGCTGGTGCTCACCGCGGACCGCGATGCCGCTGCCCGGGCAGAGCTGCTGGCAGCCGGCGCCGCCGCCATATTTACCCGCCATGCGGACATCGCGGCCTATCGCGACGAAGCCCTGGCAATTGTCGAATTCTGGTCGCTGTCCCAGCGTCCAGAAGCTGTTGGCATGTAGCGCCTGCGTCCACAGGCTGCATGTCAGGCCCGGAGGGGTGTCGCAATCGGTTCTCGGACCGTCTGCATTCCCAGGCATCCCTCCGGCCATTGTTCCCCGTTTGCCGATCCTTCTCGGCAAGCGGGCCGGGCCTTCCCTCGGGGAGGCCCAGGTCGGGGCGCGACGTCACCTCCCTGACGTCTGCGCACGGGGGGAGAAGCAAAGCTGCATGGGCGCTTGTCCCTCGAGCGCGCCGCGGCACACCGTGCTTCTCCCCGCGGCCCCCTATCCCCCCATCATGATGATCTGCCCGCCCGCTGCGGCCGTCGCTGCGTCCCGCAGAACCGGCCGCGCCCAGGGTGCAATCAACGCCGGCGGCGGCAGGATGATCCAGCCATCGGCATCGCCAGCCGCGCAATAGTCAGCCCCGACCACGCCCAGCGCGGTCAGCGCACAGACCAGCGCTGCGCGGTCGTCGTGGTTGGTCACGCTGGCAAAGCTTGCGCCGGCCAATCGCCCCGGCAGATGGAGTCGCAGCAGGCGATCCAGCGTCCCGTCTGCCACCAGCGCTGTATAGTAGCGGTCCGAGCGACTGCCGCGCCCACCCTTGTGCGGGGCCGGATTAGCGAGCATCAGGCCGAGAAAGCTATTGGGGAACGCCTCGGCGATGGCGAGTTCGTGAATGGCCTGGGGATGGCCGGCGGCGCCCAATTGCCCGGACTCCATCACCAGCCGGGCACAGGCATTGGTGGCGGCGTTGAGCAGGCGGCCATTGCCGCTATTGGATTGCGCCAGCTTGCCAATGGCCTCGCGCAGCGGGCGCACGCTGAGCAGGCGTTCGGCCGCTCGGTAGCTGTCGATCAGCCCCAGATCGCCGCGCAGCGGCCCATCAAAGGCTGCGGCCAGCAGGGGCGTGTCTGCAATGGTGGCCAACAGCGTCTGCCGCCGGTCGTCGTCCTGCGCGGTGAAGCGGGCGATCGTCCAGTCAATCGTCTGGGCATCCCAGCGCAGCAGACACACCGCGCTGGAGCGCTGCCGCAGCGACCAGCCGATATCGACGCCGAGGACGGCCCCAGAGACAGGCAGCATCAGACGGTCTGCAGCCAGCCGCCGTCCACGAAATAGGTCGAGCCCGTCGAATAGCTCGCCTTGTCCGAACACATGAAGACGAAGAAATTGGCCAGCTCTTCTGGCGTCGCAAAGCGCTTCATGCCACCGGCAGCATCGGCGACACCCTGCAGATGCGCCTGCCAGCCATCCTCGCCGGCAATCTGCTTGGCCGTCTTGATCCAGTCCGGCGTCAGCACCAGCCCCGGATTGATGGTGTTGACCCGGATATTGCTGCCCACCACCTCATTGGCCAGCGTCTTGGAGAACATCATCAAGGCGGCCTTGGTGGTGTTGTAAATCGGCTCATACCACAGCGGCTGCACGGCACAGATCGAAGCATTGTGCAGCACCACGCCACCGCCACGCGTCTTCATGGCCGGCACCAGCCCGCGCGCCAACCGCACGGCGGCCATCACATGCAGGTCCCAGTAATACTGCCACTTGGCGTCGTCAGCCTCGGCAATGGTCTCGTTGGAGCCCGTGCCGGCGTTGTTGATCAGGATATCGGCGCCGCCAAAGGCCTTGATCGTGCCGGCGATCACCGCATCGCATCCCTCGGCGGTGGCGACATCGGCGGCGATCGCCGTGGTGATCACGCCGTAGCGGTCGGCAATGCGCGAGGCTTCGTCATCGGCCCGATCGCGATTGCGCCCGACCAGCACCAGATTGGCGCCCTCGGCCGCCAGGCCCTCGGCCACGGCCAGGCCAATACCCACCGTGCCACCAGTGATGACCGCGACCTTGTCGCGCAGGTTGAGATCCATACTGTCCTCCCTGTGGCCGCCGGTCCCAATCGGGTTAGCTGGCGACCTTGATCTGCAGTTTCACATCGCTGGGCCGCGCCTCGACGGCCCGGTCAAACGCCGCCTTGGAATCCTCAAAGGCAAAAGTCTCCGAGATCAGCGGCTTGAGATCGACCTTGCCCGAGGCAATCAGCGCAATGGCGCGATCATACTGATGCGCATAGCGGAACACATTCTCGATGCGCAGCTCCTTGACCGAGGCTCCGGCGACATCGACCGCCACCGGCTCGACCGGCAGGCCGACCACGACGATGCAACCGCCCGGACGCGGCAGGTCCATGATGGTCTTCCAGGCGTGCGGCGACCCCGAGCATTCAAACACCACATCGGCGCCCCAGCCCTCGGTCAACCGAGCAACTTCGGCCACGATGTTCTTGTCGCGGATATTGACCGGGATGATGCCCTGATACTGCGCCGCAATGTCGAGCTTGGGTTGGGCGAGATCAGCAACGATCACACGGGCACAGCCACCCGCCAGCGCCGCCAGCGCCACCATGGTGCCAATCGGCCCTGCCCCCAACACCACGGCGGTGTCGCCGGGCGTAATGCGCGCCTTGGTGGCCGCCTGCATGCCCACCGCGAAGGGTTCCACCATGGCGCCTTCGGCAAAGCTGACATGGTCAGGCAGTTTGAAGGTGTAATTGGCCGGATGCACCACCTGCGGCGTCAGCACGCCATGCACCGGCGGCGTCGCCCAGAACTGCACGGCCGGATCGACATTATACATGCCCAGCCGGCTGGCCCGCGAATTGGCATCGGGAATGCCCGGCTCCATGCAGACTCGATCACCCACCTTGAGATGGGTGACACCCGCCCCGACCTCGGTCACCGTGCCAGCCGCTTCATGCCCCAGCACCATGGGCGCATTGACCACAAAGGGGCCGATCTTGCCATGGGTGTAATAATGCACATCCGAGCCGCACACACCCACGGTGTGAATGGCGATGCCGACCATGCCCGGGCCGACATCGAGCGGCATGTCGATCTCGCGCAGGGCCAGCTCGTGCTGGCGTTCGAGGACAAGGGCGCGCACTTTGGTCATGGTGGTTTCCTGGAGCATCATAGAGCTGCGGGCGCATCAAACATTGTTGCGCCCGCCACAGTTCTAGCCTAGTCCATGGTCGCCGCGAAGGGCGCCGCACCGCCTTTGCGTACGGCTCCAGCCTCAGGCGACGGCCATGTCTTCAGTCTCGGGCGGTTGCATGGCGCCCGTCATGATCGCCACCGCGTCGGACATCGAATAGTCCTTGGGCCGGATCACCGCGATCCGCTTGCCCAGCCGGTGGATATGGATGCGGTCGGCCACCTCGAACACATGAGGCATGTTGTGGCTGATCAGGATGATCGGAATGCCGCGCGAACGGACATCCAGGATCAGCTCAAGCACCCGGCGCGATTCCTTGACGCCCAGTGCGGCCGTCGGTTCATCAAGAATGATGATCTTGGACCCGAAGGCCGCCGCCCGGGCCACCGCGACGCCCTGGCGCTGCCCGCCCGACAGCGTCTCGACCGCCTGGTTGATGTCCTGGATGGTCATCAGCCCCAACTCGCTCAGCTTCTCACGGGCAAACTTCTGCATGTGGCTGCGGTCCATCATGCGGAACAGCGAGCCCATGATGCCGGGTTTGCGCACCTCGCGCCCCAGGAACATGTTGTCGGCAATCGACAGCGCCGGCGACAGCGCCAGGTTCTGATACACCGTCTCGATGCCGGCATTGCGGGCATCTTCCGGCGAGCGGAAGCTCACTGGCTTGCCCTCGAGCTCAATGGTGCCATGGTCGGGCAGGATGGCGCCGCTGATCGCCTTGATCAGCGTCGACTTGCCCGCGCCATTGTCCCCGATCACCGCCAGAATTTCACCCGGATAGAGATCGAAGTCCGCGCCGTTGAGGGCCACCACGGTGCCATAGCGCTTGAGCAGGCCACGCGCCTTCAGGATTGGCTCGATCTTACTCATTGCGATGCCCTCCGCAGCCACTGATCCAGTGCGACGGCGATGATCACCAGCGTGCCGGCCGCAAACATTTGCCAATAATCGTCCACCCCGGCCAGCGACAGGCCGGTGTTGAACACACCCACGATGATGGCGCCCAGCACCGAGCCGACGATGGAGCCGCGCCCGCCGAACAGCGAGGTGCCCCCGATCACCACGGCGGTGATCGACCCCAGATTGACCGTGTCAAAGGAGATCGGCGACACCGAGCCGACGCGGCCGATGGCCACCCAGCCGGCAAAGCCGCAGATCAGCCCGGCCAGCGCATAGACCGAAATCAGCGTGCGCCGCGTGCGGATACCTGACAGGCGCGCCGCATCAGGATCATCGCCAATGGCATGCACATGGCGTCCCCAGGCCGTTCGGTTGAGCATGAACCAGACGATGCCCGCCACCACCAGCAGCGACACCGTGCCATAGGTCAGCTTGAAGCCGCCGAAGCGGATGGCCTCGCCGAACCACAACAGCCCAGGCGCCTTCTCCAGAATGTCGGCATTGCGGATCGATTCCGAATGCGAATACCACAGCTTGAGCGCGGTGAAGATCGACAGCGTCCCCAGCGTCACGATGAAGGGCGGTAGCTTGATGATGGCCACCAGCACGCCATTGAGCCAGCCCATCAGCGCACCGAACAGCATGCCCACGCCGATGGCTATGGGCAGCGGCACGCCCAGATTGACCGCCATATTGCCCATGATCAGCGAGGTGACCACCAGGATCGCCCCCACTGACAGATCAATGCCCGCGGTCAGGATCACCAGGGTCTGCGCAATGGCGATGATGCCGGTGACCGTGATCTGCTGCAGAACAGTCGACAGGGCGCCCGGCCCCAGGAAGCGCGGTGCAATCAGGCCAAAGGCCGCGATGCTGACGATCAGCACCAATGTCGGAATGGTTGTGGGATTGGTCCTGAGGAAGGACCGCAAGATGTGGAACAGGCTCTTGTCGTCCCGCTCGAAACTGGCAACGGACTTGTCCGCCTGGGCCAGCTTGGCCTCGAAGTCTGAAATGGTTTTTGTTGGCGCGTTGCTATCGCTCATGAATCACCCTGCCCAATGAAAGCCCTCGCCTGCCCATCGGCAGGCGGACGGGGGGCGGCACAAGGGCCGCCCCCAGCTCACGCTTTGCTCAGTTGAGCATCAGCCCCAGCAGAGCTCGGTGCCCTTGGCACTGTCGATCGAGGGAACGCCTTCAGCAGGCTTGTCGGTGACCAGGTTCACGCCGGTGTTGAAGAAGCTCAGGCCTTCCGATGCGACCGGCTTGGTGCCGTCCTTGGCGAAGGCGGCAATGGCCTCGATACCCTTGGACGCCATCAGCAGCGGATACTGCTGCGAGGTGGCCCCGATCACGCCGGACTTGACGCTGGCAATGCCCGGGCAGCCGCCGTCGACCGAAACGATCAGCACGCCGGTCTTGCC
The DNA here is from genome assembly GCF_005222805.1 of Devosia sp. FKR38. Classification (GTDB taxonomy): domain Bacteria; phylum Pseudomonadota; class Alphaproteobacteria; order Rhizobiales; family Devosiaceae; genus Devosia. Next base: position 2,277,983 of record NZ_STGC01000005.1, read on the forward strand.
GGCCTTGGTCAGCGCCTGATAGGCGCCTTCGGCGGCAGGTTCGTTGATGGTGTAGACCACGTTCATGTCGGGGTCCTTGGCGAGCAGGTTTTCCACCGAGGTCACGCCGCCTTCGGGATTGGCACCCGAGGATTCATGGCCGATCACGCGCGGATCGGTTTCCGAGCCCATAACCTTGAGGTCGGGCACTTCGATGCCGAAACCGACCAGGAACCCGGTGTCGCGCGCCACGTCCACCGAGATATTGTCCTTGTTGATGTCGAGCATGCCGATCTTGGCGGTCTTGACGCCCTCGGCGCCCAGCGTCGCGGCAGCCCATTTGCCGATCAGCAGACCGGCTTCGAAATTGTCGGTGGCAAAGGTCATGTCCTGTGCCTCGGGATCGGCAAGCGGCGTGTCGAGCGCGATCACCAGAATGCCGGCGGCGCGAGCATCCTTGAGCAGCGGGCCGACGGAATCATTGGAGGGCGTAATCAGGATGCCCTTGGCGCCGGCCGCCATGCAGTTTTCGATGGCCGTCAGCTGGGGCGACGCATCGCCATCCTTCTCGCCGGCATAGGCCTTGAAGTCGAGCCCGGCGGCCGTTGCAGCGGCCTCGGCGCCTTCCTTCATCTTCACAAAGAACGGGTTGGTGTTGTTCTTGGTGATCAGGCAGGCCAGGTCTGCGGCCATGGCCGCAGGAGCCGCCAGGAACACGCAGGCAGCAGCGCCAAGCAGAAGCGAAGTCTTGAATTTGGTCACGTCGGTATCCTCCCAGGATAGTGGTCTCCCCGGCGCGCAGCTGAACATTGCCAGTCATGCGGGCCTTCGATCGAACGGCATTGGCGCCAGGGCCCGCGTTCGTCGGCGTCATTTCTAGCAAGCCAGTTTGCTCTGTCAATAAGTTATTCCAACGGATTTATTAATTGACGGACCATGATCTTCTCTGGCTTTCTGACGCCTGCGGACCTGGGGCACAGCGCGATTTGGGCGCGACAAACCCCATGATGGGGATTGCAATCGGGCCCAGGATGCGGCCTAAAGCGGTTTGCTAAAAATGTTAGCAAGCTGAACAGGGGACGTGTTGATGGTCAAAATCCCGACCGGCAGCAGCGGTGCCGATACGCTGGACCGGGGCACAAACCAATCTGGCGTGCGTCTGTACAACGAACGGCTGGTTCTCTCGCTCATTCGTCGCCTTGGTGCGCTGCCCAAGGCCGATATTGCGCGCCGCACCGGCCTGTCACCCCAGACCATTTCCACCATCGCCAATGCGCTCGAGGCCGACGGCATCCTGTCGCGTCTCCCTCCCCTGCGCGGCAAGGTTGGCCAGCCGCTGGTGCCCTATGCGCTCAACCCGCGCGGCGCCTTCTTCCTGGGCCTCAAGATCGGCCGTCGCAGTTCGGACGTGGTGTTGATGGACTTTGTCGGCACGGTGCTGGGACGCTTGCACGAGCCCCACCCCTATCCGACGCCGGAGGCCATCGTGGACCTGGCGCAGCGCGGCATCGACGAGTTGACATCGAGCCTGACCGAGGCCGAACGCAGCCGCATCGCCGGCTTTGGCATCGCGGCGCCCTTTGAGCTGTGGAACTGGGAATCCCAGATCGGCGCACCGCCCGAGGTGCTCGAGGCCTGGCGGCATGCCGATATGCGCAAGGCAATCTCGGCCATCAGCCCCTGGCCGGTCTATCTGCACAATGACGGCACGGCCGCCTGCGCCGCCGAACTGGTGCTGGGCAGTGGCCAGCATGGCGAGGATTTCCTCTATGTGTTCCTGGGCTCCTTTGTCGGCGGCGGCGTGGTGCTGAACAGCCATTTGTTCCCCGGCCGCACCGGCTATGCCGGCTCGCTTGCCCCCATGCCGATTGCCACGCCCGCCGGCTTCCAGCAGTTGATGAAGAGCGCCTCCATCTATGTGCTGGCCGAGACCCTGGCCGCAGCCGGCAAGGATGCCAGCATCCTCTGGCGCGACCCCAGCGACTGGGGGGAGATCGGCCCCGAGATCACCCAATGGATCACCGATGCAGCGCGCAGCCTGGCCGTGGTGGCGATCAGCGCTGTCTCCATCATTGATTTCAGCACGATTGTGATCGATGGCGCCTTTCCCCCCGCGGTGCGACAGGCGCTGGTGGCGGCCGTACGCGACGCCGTTGCCGAGTTCGATCGGCAGGGCCTGGCCCCATTCGCCATCGCAGAGGGCACGATCGGCTTTGGCGCCCGCGAAATCGGCGGCGCCTGCCTGCCGCTGCTCGCCAACTTCACGCAGGACCGCGAGGTGTTGTTCAAGGACAATATTTCATCGCAGCATGATAGCTAGCCAATTGAGATAAAAGGACTTTTGCACTCGGTAACAAGTCCTCAACCTCAATTGGGCTAAGCTGTGGACACGACGTATCCACAAGATTGACCCATGCAGCCACAGCCCTCCTCCGCCACACGTCGGCATGTACCAGTGGCCGTGCTGCTGCCGGTCGTACTGGTTTTAGCCCTCGCCATAGTCGCCCTGCTCGGCTTCGTGGTCTGGTCAACGACCAATATCGACCAGCGCTCCCTGGAGCGGCAGAAGGACTCCATTGCCCGCGTGCTGCAGTTCCGCCGCAGCCAGATCGAGGTCCAGGCGACCAGCGTGGCCGTGTGGGACGAGACGTTGATCAACACCAAGCTGGCGTTCAATGCCAACTGGATCGAGCGCAATCTCAGCAGCCGCATGCACGAGAACTTCGGCTATGACGCCCTGGTTGTGGTGGATGCCAGCAACAAGCCGCTCTACGCCATGGTCGATGGCTTTGCCGTTGTCATTCCCGACACGGGCGCTGCGCACGAGCCATTCCAGAGCTTACTGAGCGACCTGCGCACCCTGCGCACGGCGCCCGGCCCGCTCGGCACCCGGCAGGTGCCGGCCACCATCACCGACTTTCTGGTCATCGACGGACGCCCGGCCATGGTCACGGCCTCCACCATCGTGTCGGACACCGGCGCGTTGCGCCAGCAGCCCGGCAGCGAATATGCGCTGGTGCTGACGCGTTTTCTGGACACCACGGTGGCCGCGGAGATCAACCGCCAATATGTGATCGATGGCGGGCACTTTACCATGGTCGGCGCCACAACGGCGGACCAGGCCGTGTTTCCCGTCGTCAACAATGCAGGACGCTTCATCACCTTCTTCCAGTGGAACCTGGATCGCCCCGGCCAGACGGTGCTGAACCAGACCATTCCCATGCTCGGCCTCACCTTCCTGGTGATTGGGGGCCTCGTGATGCTGCTGCTCAACCAGCTGCGCCGCTATGCCGAGGCCTTGGAAGCCGGAAAGCACTTCAGTCGCTATCAGGCCAGCCACGATGAACTGACCGGCCTGCCAAACCGCTCCAGCTTCGAGTTCGAGCTGAGGCGCCGCGTCGACATGCGGGGCCAGTGCACCGGCGACACCTATCTGCTCATGCTCGATCTGGACCGCTTCAAGCAGGTCAACGACACGCTGGGCCATCAGGCCGGCGATGAGCTGATCTGTGCCGTTGCCGATCGTCTGAAGGCCGTCCTGGGCAAGGACGCCCTCATCGCCCGCCTGGGCGGCGACGAATTCGGCATCGTCGTCTCCCACACCGACGGCCCCTTCGATGTGCAGCAGGCCTCCCAGCGCATCATCTCGGCGATCGGGCAGTCCTTCGAACTGCGCCACTACAAGGCCCATGTTGGAGCCAGCATCGGCATCGTGGTTATCGATCGCAACAGCGAAGATGTTGCGCCCAGCGAACTGATGCGCAAGGCCGACATCGCGCTCTATGAGGCCAAGGCTGGCGGCCGCAACCGCGCTATGGTCTATGAAGAGCACATGAACGAGATGCTGCAGCTGCAGCACACCATCGAGGGCGAGCTGCGCGAAGCGCTGCAGCGCGACGACCAGCTGTCCGTCGTCTTCCAGCCGCTGGTGAGCCAGGAGTCCCGCCGCGTGGTCGGTGCAGAGGCCCTGTCGCGCTGGGCCCATCCAAAATTCGGGCAGATCTCGCCGGGGCGCTTCATTCCCGTGGCCGAAAATACCGGACTGATCGAGGCCCTTGGCGAGTTTGTACTGCGCCGCGCCTGCGAGCTGGGTGCCACAGCGCCGGGCCGAACCATAGCGGTCAACATCTCGCCCACCCAGCTGCGCAATCCACAGTTCTCGCACCTGGTGTTCGACATCCTGCATCGCAGCGGCATGCGCCCCAATGATCTGGAGCTTGAGATCACCGAGTCCATCCTGCTCGACGACGAGCATGTGTCCTCCCAGAACCTGCGCACCTTCCGCACCGCCGGCATCAAGATCGCGCTCGACGACTTTGGCACGGGCTATTCCTCGCTCAGCTATCTCAAGCGCTACCCCGTGGATCGCATCAAGATCGACCGCTCCTTCGTCAACCAGCTGGCCGAAGGCCACGACTCGGTCGCCATCACCAGGGCCATCGTGACGCTGGCCCATGCCATGGACCTTGAAGTAACGGCCGAAGGCGTGGAAACCGAAGACCAGGCCTCCATACTGGCGCAGATGGGCTGCAACATGCTGCAGGGCTTCCTGTTCTCCAGCGGCGTCCCGCGCGAGAGAATCGTTGATATCTTCGCCGACCCCGCCAACGCGCTGGTGTCACGCGGCAGCCGCGCCATCAGGGCAATCTCCCGTTAACTGCTATAGCAGAACCAATTAGCGATTCACCCTGCGCTAAGCCGGCTCACCGACAATGGCCAGAAGTACGGCTGGGGGAGATGATCCGCATGGACATGACAGGGCAGACGCGGCGCTATCCAGCCACGATGCTGCTGGCCATCTTCGCGGCCGGCCTTGTGACAGTCTTGGGCGTGGCCGGCTTCATGGGCCTGGCCATCAACAGCGTTGACACCGATGCGCTGCAGCACCAGCGGCGCATGGTGACCAAAGCCATGGAAACGACCATCGAAACGGCCATCCAAAACCAAGGCGAACTGTCCACCTGGGATGAGATGCTGGAAGCCATCGATGACGAGGATGTCCAATGGCTGACCGACCACCTGGCCTCAGAGGCCTATGAGTTTTTCGACCAGGACCAGATCTATATCCTCGATGAGACGGGCGAGCCCCTCTATGCCGCGCGCGAGGGCAGCGCCATGGCGCCGGAACGCTTCGAGACCATTCGCGCCGTGGTCACCCCGCTGCTGGAGCAGCTGGACTCGCCAACCAAGCGCGCGGCCCTCAATGCCTATAAGCGCGGATCGCGCGAGCTCGCCTCGCTTGCCCATGATTTTGCTATCGTCCGGGGCATCCCAGCGATCATTGTCGCCTCGCCCGTGGTCTCGGACACCCGTCGGCTGAACGCCGCCGAAGGCGCCGAACCGATCATGGTCAGCGTCACCCTGCTGGGCCCCGACCTGGGCCGCGACCTTGCCGACCAATATCTGCTGCGTGAGCCCCATTTCAGCCAGCGGCCCGGCTGGGTTGCCCCCGAGGCGGTCTTGCCGCTGCGCAATGCTGCTGGTGAAGCGGTCACCTGGCTGAAATGGCTGCCGGACCGCCCGGGCCGCCGCATCCTGGGCGATACCCTGCCAGCCCTTGGCCTGGCGCTGCTGGTCGCCGGCACAATCATCGCCCTGCTGCTGCGCAATCTGCAGCGCACCTCGAACCAACTGCTGGCCGAGCGCGCTGAAGCTCACCACCGCGCTCTGCACGACCCACTGACCGGGCTGGGCAACCGCGCCCTCTTTGATGACCGGCTGGCGGACGCGCTCAAGCATCTGCCACCAGGTCCGTCACGGCTGGCTCTGCACTGCCTGGATCTGGACAGCTTCAAGCCGGTCAATGACACCTTGGGACACAAGGCCGGCGACGAATTGTTGCGACAGGTCGCACAGCGCATCACCGCCCAACTGGCGCCGCGCGACATTCTTGTTCGCATGGGCGGCGACGAATTCGCCATCATCCAGCCCGGCATATCCGGTCCCGACCAGCCCGCCGACCTCGCCAGCTGCATTATCGCGGCCATCCGCCAACCTTTCACGCTGCAGGCCGGCACCGTTCAGATCGGCATCAGCATCGGCATTGCCACCGCGCCAGATAGCGCCAGCACCGAGGTCGACCTCATGGTCCGCGCTGACTCTGCGCTCTATCAAGCCAAGGCCGGCGGCCGCAATCGCTACCGCTTCTTCAGCGAAGCCAGCCCCGGCGCCGGCGGGCCAGCGGACCTCAACGAGCGGCTGCAGACGGCCTTTGTCGCCCGCGGTGCCGCCTGAGCCCATGCCTGCCATGTCCAAACGGCCTTGACGCCGGGGGCCGCCCGACACCAGTGTCCGGCATGACCAAGCCCCAGGACGCACCGATGACTTCTGCCCAGACGCTCACCCGCATGATCATGGCCGGTCAGGGCAAGCAGCCCGCCGATCTGGTGGTGCGCAATGTGCAGCTGCTCGATGTCATCACAGGCGCCGTCACCACCACCGACATCGCCATCGTCGCCGATCGTATCGTGGGCACCCATGCCCACTATGAAGGCCTGACCGAGATCGACGGCCGCGGTCGCTTTGCCGTCCCCGGCTTTATCGACACCCATCTGCACATCGAATCGTCCCTGGTCACCCCCTTCGAATTCGACCGCTGCGTGCTGCCCCATGGCGTCACCACCGTGATCTGCGATCCCCATGAGATCGCCAATGTGCTGGGCAGCGAGGGCATTCGCTATTTCCTCGATTGCGCCGAACAGACCGTGATGGACATTCGCGTCAATCTTTCCTCCTGCGTGCCGGCGACGGGGTTCGAAACCTCCGGCGCCGCCCTCGAGATCGACGACCTCACGCCATTCCGCAGCCATCCCAAGGTCATCGGCCTGGCCGAGATGATGAACTTCCCCGGCGTGCTCAATGGCGATCCCGGCATCCTGGCCAAGCTCGTGGCCTTCCAGGGCGGCCATATCGACGGTCACGCCCCACTGCTGCTCGGCCAGGCGCTCAATGGCTATCTGGCTGCCGCCATTCGCACCGACCATGAGGCCACCAGCGCCGCCGAGGCACGCGAAAAGCTGGCCAAGGGCATGGCCATTCTCATCCGCGAAGGCTCGGTCTCGAAAGACCTCAAGGCCCTGGCCGAAGTGCTGGACGAAAACAGCTCCAGCTTTGTGGCGCTCTGCACCGACGACCGCAACCCGCTCGACATCGCCGAAGAGGGGCATTTGGACAGCTCCATTCGCCGCCTGATCGCCATGGGTCGGCCGCTGCACCATGTCTATCGCGCCGCCAGCCACTCGGCGGCCCGCATCTTTGGCCTCACCGACCGTGGCCTGGTCGCGCCCGGCTGGCGCGCCGACATTGCCCTGCTTGATAGTCTTGAGGATTGCCGCGTCTCCGACGTCATCACCGGCGGGCGTCTGGTGACCCCGGCGCTGTTCGCTGCCCGCCAGGATGTGGCGCCCGTGGGTCTGACCTCCATGAAGGCGACGCCGGTGACCGCCGACAGCTTCATCACCCAGCCCCGTTCTGGGCAGAATGCCATTCCCGTGATCGGTGTGCGTCCCGGCCTCATCCTCACCTTCCGCGAGGAGGCCACCCTTGCCGTGACCGAGGCTGGCCTGCAGCCCGATCTGGCCGCCGACGTCATCAAGGTCGCCGTCATCGAGCGCCACGGCAAGAACGGCAATATCGGCCGCAGCTTCGTCACCGGATTCGGCCTCAAGCGCGGCGCCATTGCCTCGTCGGTCGGCCATGATAGCCACAACATCACCGTCATCGGCGCCACGGACGCCGACATGGCCGTAGCGGTCAATCGCCTGATCGAACTGGGCGGCGGCTTCACCGTCGCCGACGGTGGCGCCATCACGGCCGAACTGGCGCTGCCCATTGCCGGGCTGATGAGCCCCAAGCCCTTCGAGGCGGTGACGCATGATCTGCATCATTTGCGCGACGCCGCCTATGCCCTGGGCTGCGTGCTGCCTGAACCCTTCCTGCAAGTCGCCTTCCTGGCGCTGCCGGTCATCCCCCATCTCAAAATGACCGACCGTGGCCTGTTCGACGTCGACAAGTTCGATTTCGTCAGCTGACGCGAAAAAGGGCCGGGAACCGGCCCTTTGCCCAGGGTCCCCCGTTGCCTGCCGACTTGGCCTCGACTAGCGTGCGCGGGTTAAACGGGGGCACATCATGAGCACTGCAGACTACACCAGGGGTGGCGTTGCCACGCGCCTGCGTTGCGATTTCGGCATCGCAGAATCCATCGGCCAGGTCATCATCTGGATCTTGCTGACCATCGTCACGCTTGGCCTGGCGCTGATGATTTTTCCCTATTACTTCAACAAGGCGGTGCTGAACCGCACCGAAGTGATCGACGCCAATGGCACAGCCATTGGCCGGCTCAATTGCAGCTTCAACCTGGCCTCGTCCATCGGCCACGTCATCATCTGGATCCTGCTGATCCTGGTGACCTTCGGGCTGGCAGCCTTCCTCTACGCCTATCGCGTGATCCGCGTGCTGCTCAACGAGACGCGCATCGAATACTACCGCTGATCAAACCAGCGGCGCGGGCGGGGGCGTGCCCCCGCCGGCATCATCCGTCAGCGCGTTTTTCGCTGGACTAGTGCCCGTCGCGCGCCTTGACCTTGCGGCGCGCGGCATGCAGCAGGGGCTCGGTATAGCCACTGGGCTGATCGGCGCCATGCAGCGCCAGATCGAGTGCTGCATTAAAGGCTATGGACTGAAAATTCTCCGCCATGGGCCGGTAGAGTGGATCGCCGGCATTCTGGCTATCCACCACTGCGGCCATGCGCTCGAATGTGGCGGTCACCTCGTCGCGCGACACCAGCCCATGGCGCAGCCAATTGGCAACGGCCTGGCTCGAAATACGGCAGGTGGCCCGATCTTCCATCAACCCGACATCGTTGATGTCAGGCACCTTGGAACAGCCCACGCCCTGCTGCACCCAGCGCACCACATAGCCCAGAATGCCCTGCGCATTGTTTTCCAGCTCGCGGGTGATCTCCTCGCGGCTGAGCGAGAACGGCACCTGCACCGGCATGGAGAACAACTCGCTCAGCGGCGGCACCGCCTGGTTGTGCCGGCGACGCTGCGCCTCGAACACATCGATCTCGTGATAGTGCAGCGCATGCAGCGTTGCCGCCGTCGGGGACGGCACCCAGGCCGTATTGGCGCCGGCATTGGGATGGCCCGACTTGGAGCTCATCATCGCAGCCATGTCATCGGGGCGGGCCCACATGCCCTTGCCGATCTGCGCGCGGCCGGACAGGCCACAGGCCAGCCCGATCAACACATTGCGATCCTCATAGGAGCTCAGCCAGCGTTCGGACTTGATCTCGTCCTTGCGCAGCACAGCGCCGGCCTCCATCGCGGTGTGGATCTCGTCGCCCGTGCGATCAAGGAACCCGGTGTTGATGAAGAACACGCGCGCCCGCGCCTCATAGATGGCCGCCTTGAGATTGGCCGAGGTGCGGCGCTCCTCATCCATGATGCCGATCTTGATCGTATTGGGCGCCAGGCCCAGAAACGCCTCGACCGACGCAAAGATGGCGCAGGCAAAGGCCACTTCCTCAGGCCCATGCATCTTGGGCTTGACGATATAGATGGCGCCCGTGCGGCTGTTGACCTTGTCCTGCATGGCGCAGAGCACGGTGACGGCGGCGTCCATCAGCCCCTCGCCGATGGGTGCGCCGTTCCACAACACCGCATCGGTGGTCATCAGATGCCCGACATTGCGCACCAGCAGCAGCGAGCGCCCCTTGAGCACCAGCGGGGCGCCATTGATGTCCTTGTAGCTGCGGTCGGCATTGAGCTTGCGGGTGACGCTGCGGCCACCCTTCTCGAAGGTGTCGGCCAGCGAGCCATTCATCAACCCCAGCCAGTTGCGGTAGACGCCCACCTTGTCGGCAGCGTCGACCGCGGCCACCGAATCCTCGCAGTCCTGAATCGTGGTCAGCGCCGCCTCAACGATCACATCGCTCAGCCCGGCCTTGTGCGCGCCGCCGATGACGCTGGCCGGGTCGATCACCAGTACGACATGCAAGCCATGATGCACCAGCACCAGCTCGCCCCTGTCCTCGGTGCCGCCATAGCCGACGAAGGCCGCCGGATCGCGCAGCCCTGTGCGGCCGGCAGTCGTGTCGACCTCCAGGTGGCGCACGTCGTCCTGCTTGACCACGTGATAGCCGGTCACATCACGATGGCTGCCGCTGGCCAGCGGGAAATGGGCATCAAGGAACTGCGCCGCCCGTTCCACCACGGCCGCGCCACGCTCGGCATTGTAGCTCTTGCCGGGCGCCAGCGCGCCCTCGCGGGAGATCACATCGGTGCCATAGAGCGCGTCATAGAGGCTGCCCCAGCGGGCATTGGCGGCATTGAGCGCATAGCGGGCATTGCTCACCGGCACCACCAGCTGCGGGCCACAGAGCGTGGAAATCTCGGGGTCGAGCCCATTGGTCTCGATGGTGAAATCCGCCGGCTCGGGCACAAGATAGCCGATGTCGCGCAGGAAGAACTCATAACCCTGCGGATTGTTCGCCACCGGTCCGTAGCGACGATGCCAGTCATCGATCTGGCTCTGCAGCGCATCGCGTCGCGCCAGGAGCCGCACATTGGTGGGCGCATGCTCGGCGACCATGGCCGCAAAGCCACTCCAGAACTGCTCGGCCGACACGCCAAGCCCGGGCAACGCTTCCTGCTCGACGAAGTCGACCAGCAGGGAATGCACCGACAGGCCGGACTTCGTCTGATAGTCGTTCATCATTGCTTCCTTTGAATGCGTTTGCTGCAGACTTAAGTCATGCCCGCGGGGCTGCCAACCCGCCTAAAGTCGACTTCGCCCTTGCGCCAGCGACATAGGCTTCCACCACGGAACGATCGTCTCCCATGGTCTGGAGCAGGAACAGCTCATCGGCGAGATTGCCGATATTGCCCTGGCGCAGCCGCATCGCCGGCGTCGCGCCGGCATCGAGCACCACTAGATCGGCAACATGCCCCGGGGCGATGGCGCCAATGGTGCCCTCGAGCGACAGCGACCGGGCATTGCCCAGCGTGGCCATATAGAACGAAGCAAGCGGGTTGAGGCGCTGCCCGCGCAGCTGCAACACCTTGTAGGCCTCGCCCATGGTCGCCATCATGCCAAAACTGGTGCCGCCGCCAATATCGGTGGCCAGCCCCATGCGCACGCCGGCCTTGGCCAGCCGCTCGCGGTCGAACAGGCCCGAACCCAGGAACAGGTTCGATGTCGGGCAGAACACCGCCACGGCGCCCGTCTCGGCCAGAACGCCGGTCTCGCGGTGGTTGAGGTGGATGCAATGGCCCAGCAGCGTCCTAGGCCCGAGCAGGCCATAATCCTCATAGATGCCCGTGTAATCCGGCGAATCCGGATAGAGCTCCATGGAAAAGCTGATCTCGGCGTCGTTCTCGCTGAGATGGGTCTGCACATAGCAGTCCGGGAATTCGCGCACCAAGGCGCGCGACGCCTCCAGCTGCTCCGGCGTCGACGTGATGGCAAAGCGCGGCGAGATGGCATAGAGCCCGCGCCCCCGCCCATGCCAGCGCTCGATCAGCATCTTGCTGTCGTCATAGCCCGACTGGGCGGTATCGCACAGCGCCTCGGGCGCATTGCGATCCATCATCACCTTGCCGCCGACCATGAGCATATTGCGCTTCTCGGCCTCGCCGAAAAACGCATCCACCGAACGCGGGTGGCTGGAGCAATAGGCCACCGCCGTGGTTGTGCCATTGCGCAGGAGTTCATCGAAGAACGCCGTCGCCATGGCCTCGGCATGGCCTTGCTGGCTGAACTTCTGCTCCTCAACGAAGGTGTAGGTGTTGAGCCATTCCAGCAGCGATCCCGCATAGGAGCCCACGATCTGGCTCTGCACATAATGCAGATGCATGTCGATGAAACCGGGCAGGATCAGGTGCGGGCGATGATCGATTACCTCCGCACCCGCTTCGGCGACGAAATCGCCCACCGCGACGATAACACCGTTCTCGATGGTGATGCCGCCATCGCTGAAATAGCGATAGCTGCCCGCATCATCGATGCTCAGTGGCTCGCGTTCAAAACTCAGCACGCGCCCGCGCAGGATGGTCCGCGTCATTGTCCCGAACCCTCGCGGAACCAGGCCACGATCAGTGCCCGTTCCTCGGGGGTGATTTCGGTCACATTGCCCGGCGGCATGGCATGGGCATAGCCCGCCTGGATGGCAATGTCCCTGGCGTGGTTGGCGATGGCGATGTCATTATCGAGGATCACGTTTTTGGGCGCTTCATAGACGCCGGGCCAGGCCGGCTCGGCCGTGTGACACATGGCGCAGCGGGTCTGCACCGTCAGGCTGGCCGCGGCAAAATGCTCTGCATTGAGAAAGGGTTCGGCCGCACGAGACGCCACCTCCTCTCCCGCCGAGCCCGGCAGCTTGGGGCCCGAGGACAGCCAGGCGATGAGGATGAACAGGATCACCGCCACCGGCCAGGTCCAGTGCGGATTGCCCTTGCGGGCATGGCGCGTGTTGAAATAGTGCCGGATCACCACGCCGACCAGGAAGATCAGCGACGCAATCAGCCAGTTCCACTGCGTGGCAAAGGCCAGCGGGTAGTGGCTGCTCAGCATGAAGAAGATCACGGGCAGCGTCAGGTAATTGTTGTGCAGGCTGCGCTGCTTGGCGATCTTGCCATATTTGGCATCGGGCACGCGGCCGGCCTTGAGATCGGCGACGACGATCTTCTGGTTGGGGATGATGATCATGGCCACATTGGCCGCCATGATCGAGGCTGTGAACGCGCCCATGTGCAGCAGCGCGGCGCGGCCGGTGAAGAGCTGCGTATAGCCCCAGGCCATGGCCGTCAGGATCACGAACAGCACCAGCATCAGCCCGTTCTGTGAATTGCCCAGCGGCGACTTGCACAGCCGGTTGTAGACCACAAAGCCCACCACGATGGAGGCCATCGAGATCAGGATGGCGGCCCAATTGGGCACATCGAGCACATTGCGGTCGATCAGATAAATGTCGGCGCCCACATAATAGACCAGCACCATCAGCATGAAGCCGCTCAGCCAGGTCCAATAGCTTTCCCATTTGAACCAGGTCAGGTGCTCGGGCAGGAACTCGGGCGCCACCAGATATTTCTGGATGTGATAGAAGCCCCCGCCATGCACCTGCCATTCCTCGCCATGCGCCAGCGGCGGCAGGCTCGGCGTCTTGCGCAAGCCCAGGTCGAGGGCGATGAAATAGAACGACGACCCGATCCAGGCGATGGCCGTGATCACGTGCAGCCAGCGCACGGCAAACATCAGCCATTCGTAGAAAATGATGTAATCGGGCATGCGTCGCTCTCCGTTTGCCCGCCGCGCGCCGACCCCCTCGGGCCTGCAGCCTGTCCTGCGCTGGGCACTGCTCAGAAAAAGGGGGCGGGCACAACCCGCCCCCCTGGAATTTGCATCAGGCCAGGCCTTATGCGGGCGGGTTCACGCCTTCGACATACCAGTCCATGCTGAGCAGCTCGGCATCGGTGAGCGTCACGCCGGCCGGCACCTTCTCAGCACCGGTGTGGTCGTTGATCGGGCCAGTGAAGATGTTGAACGAGCCGTCGATCTGGCCGTTCTTGACCGCTTCGGCGGCAGCCACGACGTCGGCGGGGATGGACTCATTGTAGGGCCCGATCACCACTTCGCCTTCCTTCAGGCCCGGCCAGCGGTCGCCCGAGGTCCAGGTGCCGGCGATCACGGCTTCTGCGGCTTCCACATAGTGCGGGCCCCAGTTGTCGATGATCGAGGTCAGCTGTGCCTTGGGAGCAAAGGCGCTCATGTCGGCGCCCTGGCCGAAGCCGCCGACAATGCCGCGTTCCTCGGCAACCTGCAGGGCAGCCGGACCGTCGGTGTGCTGGGCAATCACGTCGATGCCCTGGTCGATCATGGCGCGGGCAGCGTCGGCTTCCTTGGCCGGGTCATTCCAGGTCGAGATATAGACCGGGGTGATGGTGAACTCGGGGTTGACCTTGCGGGCCGCCAGCACGAAGGCATTGATGCCCATCACCACTTCCGGGATCGGGAAGGAGCCGATGTAGCCCGCCTTGCCGGTCTTGGAGAGATGGCCGGCCAGCGTACCGCACACGGCGCGACCTTCATGGAAGCGCGCATTGTAGGTCGCCACATTGTCCGAGCGCTGGTAGCCCGTGGCATGTTCGAACTTCACGTCGGGGAACTGCTGGGCAACCTTGATGACATAATCGCCATAGCCGAAGCTGGTCGCAAAGATCAGCTTGTGGCCCGACTGGGCCAGTTCGCGCAGCACGCGCTCGCAGTCCGGGCCTTCCGGCACGTTTTCCACGATCGTGGGCTCGGCAACGGCATCGCCCAGCGCGTCCTTCATGAACTTGGCGCCGGTGGCGTGGCCGAAGTTCCAGCCATTGTCATTGACGGTACCGATGAGCATGAAGCCGACCTTGAGCGGTTCGCTCTGGGCGAAGGCGCGCGACCCCAGCAGCGGCAGGGCCGCGGCAGCGCCGCCGATCTTGAGGATATTGCGACGAGTGATTGTCATCTGTTTCTCCTGAATGACTTTTCTTGGTTGATCGAGCGCCGTTGGGCGGCCCTCAATTGCTGGGCAGAAACGGCCTGCCGAGACAGGCCGGTGCATTGGTGGATGCGTCGCGGCGGATCGAGATAAGCACCAGCACGACGACGGTGGCGAGATAGGGCAAGGCCGCCCACAATTCGCTCGGAATCGCGGACAAGGGCCCCCCCCCGGCCTTGGCATAGAGCTCCATGGTCATCACCAGACCGAACAGATAGGCCCCGGCCAGCAGGCGGAATGGCCGCCAGGAGGCAAAGACCACCAGCGCCACGGCAATCCAGCCGCGGCCCGCCGTCATCCGCTCCGCCCATTGCGGCGTCAGCAGCAGCGGGAAGCAGGCGCCGGCGATGCCGGCCATGGCACCGCCGAAGGCGACGGCGGCATAGCGCACCCCGATCACCGAATAGCCGATGGAGTGAGCCGACAGATCGTTCTCGCCCACGGCGCGCAGGATCAGCCCCGCCCGGGTCTTCTTGAGAAACCACCACACGGCCACGACCATGATGAGCGCAAAATAGACCAGCGCAGAATAGCCGAACAGGATGCGCAAGACCGGGTGGGTGGCCAATTCTGCTGGAAACAGCGGCCCCAGCAGCGTCACAGGCCTGGCGCTATAGCCTTGCCCGGCCAGCGCCGAAAAGCCGGTACCGAAAATGGTCAGAGCCAGCCCGGTAGCGGTCTGGTTGGCGGAAAGGCTCAGGGTGAGAAAGCCAAAGATCATAGAGGTTGCGATGCCGGCGCCGGCCGCCAGAACGATGGCCAGATAGTGCTGCCCCGTCAGGAAGACGACGAGGAACGCAGTGATGGCGCCCACCAGCATCATGCCCTCGACCCCAAGGTTGAGCACACCGGATTTTTCGACCACCAGCTCGCCGGTGGCCGCAATCAGGATCGGCGTTGATGCGCCGACCACGGTGATAAAGATGGCGATCAACAGGTCCAGGTTCATGCGCGCGCCTCCTGCGCCGGAATGACCCGCTTGAGGCGGTATCGCACCAGAATGTCCCCGGCCAAGAGGAAGAACAGCATCATCGACTGGAACACGCCGGTGGCCGAGCTCGACAGGCCAATGGTGGTCTGCGCCACCTCGCCGCCCACGAAGGTGATGGCCATCACAATGCCGGCCAGGATAACGCCGAGCGGATTGAGCCGCCCCAGGAAGGCAACGATGATGGCCGTAAAGCCATAATTTGTCGGAAAGCCCGGCACCATGCGCTGGAACGGCCCGGCGACCTCCAGCATACCGGCCAGGCCTGCCAGCGCGCCGCTGACCAGCAGGGCCAGCCAGATCGTCTTGTTTTCCGAGAACCCGCCGTAGCGCGCAGCATGCGGCGCAGCGCCAACCACCTTCATCTGGTAGCCAAACACCGAACGCGACATCACGAACCAGGCGATCAGCGCCACCACGATGGCAATCGGCACGCCCAGATGCACG
This sequence comes from Devosia sp. FKR38, assembly GCF_005222805.1. GTDB lineage: Bacteria > Pseudomonadota > Alphaproteobacteria > Rhizobiales > Devosiaceae > Devosia. Next base: position 2,293,934 of record NZ_STGC01000005.1, read on the forward strand.
ATGGTGCCCGGAATGATGTTGGGCAGCAGCGCATCGGCGGCAAAGCGCCGGGTCTGCGGAAAGCCCATGCCCATGGGGTCCTTCCAGGGCGCGCGCACCAGATAATAGATCAGCTGCACCGAGGCATAGGTCAGCATCAGGCTGGTAAGGATCTCATTGACGCCCAGGCGGGTCTTGAGCAGGGCCGGCACTGCCGCATAGGCCGCCCCGCCGGCAATGCCCGCGATCATCATCAGCGGCAGGATCCACCAGCCGGTCATGCCATAGGTGGCCAGCGCCACCCCGGTGGCCGCCAGCCCGCCCATTACATATTGCCCTTCCGCACCGATGTTCCACACATTGGCGCGATAGGCGATCGACAGCCCGACGCCGATGATGATCAGCGGCGCCGCCTTGACGCCCAGGTCCTGCCATTTGAAGGAATTGGTCAGCGGCGTCAGGAAGATTTCGCGAACCGCACCGACACCGTCATAGCCGATCAGCGAGAAGATGATCGCGCCCACCAGCATCGTCAGCAGCACCGAGGCCACCGGCGTCACATAGAGCATCAGCTTGGACGGCTCGGGTCGCTTCTCAAGCCGGAACTGCATCATGCGCCTCCGTGGCTCCGTGCACGCCGCCCATCAGCAGGCCGATTTCTTCAATGGACATCTCCGCATTGGGCTTGGCTGGTGACAGCTGTCCCAGGTTGATCACCGCCAGCGTGTCGCACAGCGCCCTGAGCTCATCCAGATCCTGGCTGATCACCACGATGGCTGAACCCACCGCTGCCAGATCGACCAGCGCCTGGTGAATCGCGGCCGCCGCGCCGGCATCCACACCCCAGGTCGGCTGGCTCACCACCAGCACGCTGGGCTTCTGCAGGATCTCCCGGCCCATGATGTATTTCTGCAGATTGCCCCCCGAGAGCGAGCCGGCCATGGACGCCGGGCCCAGCGCCTTGACGGCAAACTCGGCAATCACCTTGCCGGTATAGGTGCGGGCCGCGCCCGAATTGATCAGGCCCATCACCACCATGCCCAGGCGATCGCGCGCCGTCAGCACCGAGTTGTCGCTCAGCGAGAATTCGCCCACCGCAGCGTGGCCATTGCGCTCTTCGGGCACCGCACAAAGACCGCGCTTGCGCCGCTCCGTGGTATCCAGCAGCCCCAGCGGAAAGCCATCAATAGTGATGCTTTCCGCATCATCGGAGCGGATTTCCCCGCTCAGGGCATCGAGCAGCGCATTCTGCCCATTGCCCGCGACCCCGGCGATGCCGAAGATCTCGCCGGCCCGCACGGTGAAGCTCACCTTGTTGACGGGCACATCGAAATGGCCCGTCTTTGCCGTCGACAGGCGCGACACCACCAGCTTGGGTTCGCCCATGCTGCGCCCTTCCGGTCGCACGATATCCTTGAGGCCCGCGCCGATCATCTTTTCTGCCATCGACCGGCTGGTCTCCTGCTTGGGGTCGCAGGTGTCCACCAGGCGGCCACCGCGCAGGATCGTCGCCGTGTCGCACAGCGCCTTGATCTCATGCAGCTTGTGGGAAATGTACAGAATGGAACAGCCCTGCGCAGCAAGCCGGCGCAACACGTCGAACAGCTGTTCCACTTCCTGTGGCGTCAGCACCGACGTGGGCTCATCCATGATCAGCAGCTTGGGCTCGAGCAGCAGGGCGCGAACGATTTCGATGCGCTGGCGTTCGCCCACCGACAGGGTCGCCACCGTACGGTGCGGGTCGAGCAGCAGCCCATATTGCGCCATCACCTGGCGAATCCGCGCCTCAAGGTCCCGTGCCGGAATCTTGGCATCCATGCCCAAGGCAATGTTTTCCAACACCGTGAGCGCTTCGAACAGGCTGAAATGCTGGAAAACCATGCCGATGCCCAGCTTGCGGGCGGCCTTGGGGCTGGACACCACAACCGGCTGCCCGTCCCAGACGATTTCGCCGGCGTCGGGCTGCATGATCCCGTAGATCATCTTGACCAGTGTGGACTTGCCAGCGCCGTTCTCGCCCAGCAGGGCATGAATCTCGCCCGGCTTCACCGAAAAACTGACGTTGTCATTGGCCAGCACGCCTGGAAAGCGTTTGGTGATGCCGGTCAGTTGCAACCGCAATGGCATATCAACGTCCATGTATCGCCCCCGTGTGAACGGGGACGGCTGCCCGCGCGATATCAGCTTCCCATTGCCCAATGTGGACCATAATTTCCGCCGCCGCCAGTACCCCGATGACTTCCGGCCGCTTATCCCCAAGCCCCTGCTTGCCGATCGGCAAAACCAGCCGCTCCAGAGCCGCCGCGTCACCGCCCTCGCCGGTGAACCAGCTGGCAAAGCGCGCCCGCTTGGTCGCCGATCCCACCATGCCGATATAAGCCGCGTCGGTCCGCGCCAATGCCTCCTGTGCGATCAGGAAATCCAGCGCATGGTCATGCGTGACGATCACAAAACTGCTGCCCGCCGGCGCTCTGCGCACCACGGCCTCCGGCATGGCCACCACCTGCGCCGTGATGGTTGGCGGCAGCAGGGCAATCTCCTCGCGCCGCGTGTCGATCACGCTCAGCCGCACCGGCATCATGGCAAGGATCTGCGCCAGCGCCCGCCCCACATGGCCGGCGCCGAACACATAAACGCTTGGCAACGCCGCGTCCTCGGCCGCAACCCGGCGCGTCAGTTCGGTCCGCCGCGCTGGGTCGAGCAGGCTCAGCGTCACCCCGACCCGGCCGCCGCAGCATTGCCCGATCTCAGGGCCCAGCGGCACATCCATGGCTTCACTGGCAAGGCCAGCCGCCAGCAGGCGCCGCGCATGTTCGATCACCAGATATTCCAGCGCCCCGCCACCAATGGTGCCGAAGAGATCGCTGGCACTCACCAGCATGAAAGTGCCCTGCTCCCGTGGGGACGATCCCCGCACCGAGGTCAGCTCGCAGACGATGGCGTCGCCAGTGCCGGCAAGGAAGCTGGAGAGCTGGGCAGCGCGGCGGGTCATGGCCTGGCCCCGTGTGTCGGGGGGATCAGCAGGTCACCTGAGGCCGCAGTCGCCATCATGCCTGTTTGTGCTCCCGCGCCAGCCGCTGCACACCCATCAGCACCCGCTCGGGCGTGATCGGCGTATTGAGCCGCGGCGCTATTGCGTAGTCGGCGACACTTGCCACCGCCATGGACAGCGCCTCCATCACGCTCATCGCCAGCATGAACGGCGGCTCACCGACTGCCTTGGAGCGGCCGATGGTGGGCTCGGTATTGACCGACCATTCCGCCAGCCGCACGTTGAAGATCGGCGGCACATCGCTGGCCAGCGGGATCTTGTAGGTCGATGGCGCCTTGGTGCGCAGCTGACCCTTGTCGTCCCACACCAATTCCTCGGTGGTCAGCCAGCCCAGGCCTTGCACGAACCCACCCTCGATCTGGCCGGTATCGATCGCCGGATTGAGCGAATGACCGACGTCATGGAGGATATCGACCCGGTCGACGGTATATTCGCCGGTTAGCGTATCAATGGTCACCTCGCTCACCGAGGCGCCATAGGCATAATAGTAGAATGGACGCCCGCGACCGGTCGCCCGATCCCAATGGATCTTCGGCGTCTGATAGAAGCCGGCGGCCGAGAGCTGCACCCGGTTGAGATAGGCCGAGGCTGCCAGCTCGGCAAAGCCGACGAACTTGTCGCCGCATTCGACCCCGCCCGGCACCCAGCGCACATCGGCCTCGGCCACATTGTGCAGCTTGGCGGCATGGGCGGTCATCCGTTCCTTGATCTGCCGCGCCGCATCGAACGCGGCCATGCCATTGAGGTCGGTGCCTGACGAGGCGGCGGTGGCCGAGGTATTGGGCACCTTGCCAGTGCTGGTGGCCATGATCTTGACCGTGTCCAGCCCTACGCCAAAGGCATCGGCCAGCACCTGGGCGACCTTGATATAGAGCCCCTGCCCCATTTCGGTGCCGCCATGGCTGAGATGGATCGAGCCATCCTTATAGACATGCACCAGCGCGCCGGCCTGATTGTACCAGGTGGCCGTGAACGAGATGCCGAATTTGACCGGCGTCAACGCGATGCCCTTCTTGAGGATCGGGCTGCCAGCATTGTATTTCACGATCGCTGCACGCCGCGCCTGATAGTCCGCGCTGGCCTCCAGCTCATCAACCACGCGGTGAATGATGTTGTCGGTCACTTCCTGGTGGTAGGGCGTGATGTTGTTGCTGTCGGTGCCATAGAAATTGGCCTTGCGGATCTCCAGCGGATCCTTGCCCAGGCTATAGGCGATGTCCTCGATCCAACGTTCGGCCGCCAGCATGCCCTGCGGGCCGCCGAAGCCGCGGAACGCCGTATTGCTCACCGTATTGGTATAGAGCGGTTCGCTCCGCACCCGCACCGCCGGATACCAATAGGCATTGTCGGCATGAAACAGCGCCCGGTCGGTCACCGGACCGCTGAGGTCGGACGAAAAGCCCGCGCGCGCGCCATAGACCGCGTCCACAGCGTGGATCTTGCCGCTCTCGTCATAGCCGACATCATAGTCGACCACGAAATCATGCCGCTTGCCGGTAGCGGTCATGTCATCGTCGCGGTCTGGCCGCAGCTTGCAGGCGCGGTTCCATTTTTTGGCAGCCAGGGCGGCCACCGCCGCGAACAGATTGCTCTGCGTTTCCTTGCCGCCAAAGCCGCCGCCCATGCGCCGCACATTGACCGTCACGGCATGCTGGCGAATGCCCAGCACCTGGGCCACCATCACCTGCACTTCGGTGGGATGCTGGGTGGAGGAATAGACCGTCACGTCCTCGTCTTCGCCCGGCACCGCTATGGCGATCTGACCTTCGAGGTAGAAGTGATCCTGCCCGCCGATCTCCATGCTGCCTTTGACCCGGCGCGGCGCACCGGCCATGCCGGCGGCCATATCGCCGCGCTCAAGCTTGAGCGGCGGCGTCACCAACGTCCCGCCGGCCGCCTGCGCCGCCCGCACATGGGTGACAAACGGCAGCGGCCTATAGTCAATCTTGGCCAGATGGGCGGCTCGCCGCGCCAGCTCGCGCGTTTCGGCAATCACTGCAAACAGCGGCTGCCCCCAGAAATGCACCTTGTCCACAGGGAACAGCGGTTCGTCATGGCTATGATTGGAGCTGACGTCATTGTCGCCGGGGACATCGGCCGCCGTCAGCACGCCGATCACGCCCGGCGCCGCCAAAGTCGCGGAAAAATCCATGCCGGCGATCTCGGCATGCGGATTGGTTGAGAGGCCAAGATAGGCATGCATCGTGCCCGCCGGTTCGACCAGATCGTCGATATATTCGGCCGTGCCGGTCACATGCTTGGGGCCGCTGTCGTGGCGGGTTCCCACATGCAGGGACGACAGGGCAATGGCGGTCTGTGGTTTGGGATCCATCACGCCACCTCCCGCCGCAGTCGCTGGCCCTGGCCAGTGGTCTCAAGGAAGAAGCGTTTGAGCAGGTTCTGCGCACTCAGCAGCCGGTAGTCGGCGCTGGCCCGCATGTCCGAGATCGGCTGATAATCCGCAGCAAACGCTGCCATGGCGGCCTCGACGCTCTCCAGCGTCCAGGGCTGGCCCACCAGCGCCGCCTCGACGGCCTTGGCCCGCTTGGGCGTGGCCGCCATGCCGCCAAAGGCAATGCGCGCCATGCCCACCACCCCGGCGTCATTGATGAACACCCGGAAGGCGCCGCACAGCGCCGAAATATCCTCTTCGCGGCGCTTGGAGATCTTGTAGACCGCGAAGCGCTCACCCGCCGGCAACAGCGGAATGGTCACGCTCTCGACGAACTCGCCCGGCTGCCGGTCCTGCTTGCCATAGGCCAGGAAATAGTCTTCCAGCTTGATCTCGCGCCGATGCTCGCCCCGCCGCAGATGCAGCTTGGCGCCCAGCGCGATGAACGGCGGCGGCGTGTCGCCGATGGGCGAACCATTGGCGATATTGCCACCGATCGTGCCCATGTTGCGCACCTGCTCGCCGGCAATGCGGTCCCACAGTTCCGCCATCGCAGGAAAAGCCGCCGTCAGCGTCGGCATGGCCTCCGAATAGCTCACCCCGGCGTAAAAGCGGATTTCGCTGGCGTTCTCGGCAATGCGCTTGAGCTCCTGCAGATGGCCGATGAAGATCACCGGGCCGATGCGCCGCATGAACTTGGTGACCCATAGCCCCACATCGGTCGAGCCGGCCACGATGGTCGCCTCGGGGTTGGACTCATAGACTGCAGCGAAATCGTCGAGCGATGCCGGCACGATAATGCGGTTCTCGCCTTCGCCGATCTCCACGCGGCTGCCATCGTGGATGGCCTTGATCTGCGCCTTGAGCGCAATGCGCTCGGCCAGCAGCGGATCGCCCTGCGGCAGGCCATAGCTCGACATCGCCTGCGCCGCGCGAATGATCGGCGCATAGCCGGTGCAGCGGCAGAGATTGCCTTGCAGCGCCTTCTCGATGGCCGACTGGCTGGGTTCCGGATTGCGCATCCATAGCCCATAAAGGCTCATCACAAAGCCCGGCGTGCAGAAGCCGCACTGGCTGCCATGGTGATCCACCATCGCCTGCTGCACCGGATGCAGATTGCCGTTCTCGCCACGCAAATGCTCGATGGTCACCACATGGGTGCCGTGCAGGCTCCCCACGAAGCGGATGCAGGCGGTGACCGAGTCATAGATGATCTCGTCATCCATCAGCCGGCCAACCAGCACGGTGCAGGCGCCGCAGTCGCCCTCCGCGCAGCCCTCCTTGGAGCCGCGCAGCCGGCGCTCCAGCCGCAGCCAGTCCAGCAATGTCAGGTCTGGCGGCACATCGGTCAGGCTGATCGCCTCACCATTGAGAACAAAGCGAATAGCGCCCGATACTGCGGTCATGCCTCAGCTCCCCCGATAGGTGGAATAGGCAAACGGGCTCACCAGCAGCGGCACGTGATAATGCTTGTCCTCGGAAATCGTGAAGCGGATCGGCACCACATCGAGGAACGGCGTCTCGATCTCGACGCCCAGCCGCTCGAAATACTGCCCGACGTGAAAGTGGATTTCGAACTCACCATGCTGGAATTGCTGCTCATCGAGCAGCGGCTGATCTACCCGTCCATCGGCATTGGTATAGCTGTCGGTGATATGGTGGGTGTGGTCCCCGTGCACGAACAGCAGCTCGATGCGCATGCCCCGCGCCGGCTTGCCGTGCATGGTATCCAGCACATGGGTCGTCAGACGCCCGTTTCCCGCCATAGTCCTGCTCCTGCTGTCGTCCCCGCATCAAGCTTAGTACGCGGCCGATTGTTCTTGATATACTCAAATTGGGAGCACTATGCTGCCAAAACGGCAACAGGGAAAGCCCTACATGGAACAGCGCAGTCCGCCCGAGCGCCCGCGCGAAAACGCCCTTTCGGCCGGCCTGCTGGCCCGGGTGTTTCACCAGCCATCGCTGATCTATTTCAACGCTGTCGCCACCCATCTCTCCATCCGCGAGGCGGCGCGCCGGCTCAATATCGCCTCCTCGGCCGTCACCCGCCAGGTCGCCCAGCTCGAGGACGCGCTGGGCATCGCCCTGTTCCTCCGCGAGAAGAGGCGGCTGCGCCTGTCGCCGGCTGGCGAAATCCTCTTCCGCCACGCCCGCCGTCTCACCGCGCCCATGGAAGCGGCGGTCTCGGAGATCGAACTGCTGCGCGGCTTGCGCTCCGGCGCGGTGCGCATTGGGGCGGCCGAAAGCGTCGGCCTGTCCTTCCTGCCCCGGTTGATCACCGATTTCGGCAAGCGCTATCCCCGGCTCAACATCGACGTCTCGGTGATCTCCTCGGCCGAGGTGATCGAACGCCTGCTCGACGAGCGCATCGACATCGGCTTTGGCTTCATCGCCAAGCCGCCCCGCCAGATCGACATCGCCTTCCGCCGCGACGTGCCCATCGGCGTGGTCATGACATCAGACCACCCCCTGGCCGGGCTGCGCAAGCTGACCATGCAGCAATGCCTCGAACATCCCCTGGCCGTGGCCAAGCCCGAGATTTCCATCCGCGAGGTCATCGAGCCCTTCCTGCGCCAGTCCGCCACCATCCTGCCGCCGCTGGTCGAGGTCGATTCCATCCGCATGCTGGTCGAGCTGGCGCTGGGCGGCCACTATGCCTCGATCATGACGCCCATCGGCGCCCAGGGCGAAGTGGAGTCAGGACGCCTGGTGTTCCGCCCGCTCGACGATGGCGGCCTGCCCACCAACCGCTTCGGCATCATGCTGCGCGCCGGCACGCCACTCCACCTGGCGCCGGCGATCTTTTTCGACCACGCCAAATCCTATTTCGACAATCTGGTGCTGCCCGGCGCCATCTAGGTCGCCGATGCGATCCGACACGCTTGCTTGACATTCATTCACGATTGGCTATTGGTTCTATTCATAGCCAATCGTGAATGGTTTGCCATGAATGCGCATCAGGATGCCCTCTTTCGCTCGCTCGCCGATCCGACACGGCGCGCCATATTCGAGCAGCTTTGCAGGCATGGTGAACAAACCGTTGGGACACTGACCAGCGTGGCCGGGGTCGCCCAACCCACGGTCTCCAAACACCTCGCCGTGCTCAAGCAGGCCGGTCTGGTGCAGGATCGCCATGCCGGCCGGCAAACCCACTATTCCGCCCGGGCGCAGGCCCTGTTGCCGTTGATGGATTGGACCAGAGAGATGACCGGCTTCTGGGAGGCGCGGCTCGACGCCCTCGAAAATTTGCTCACAAGGATAGACCAATGATCCGCTTCATCCGCAGCTTTCATCGCTGGACCTCGATAGCCTTCACCCTCACCGTCATCGCCAACTTCGTTGCAATCGGTTTCATGGGCCAGGCCAACGTACCGCCCTTTATTACCTATTCTCCGCTCTTGCCGCTGTTCCTGCTGCTGTTCTCGGGCCTGTTCATGTTCTTCCAGCCCTATTTCGCCCGGCGCCGGGCAAGCATGGCGGGTGATCGATGACATTTTCCAAGAACAGTGCCGCCGATCTCGCCACCGGGGCCACGCCAAGGGAACTGATCGACAGGCGCATTGCCGACCTGCCCGACTGGCGCGGCCAAAAGCTCGCACACCTGCGCAAACTCATCCACGAGGCCCTGCCCGACGTCGAGGAAGAATGGAAATGGGGAAAGCCGGTGTGGTCGCACAATGGATTGCTGTGCACCGGCGAGGTCTATAAGGCCGCCGTCAAAACCACCTTCCCCAAGGGCGCTTCGCTCGCCGATCCCGACCACCTGTTCAATTCGAGCATGGAGGGCAATGTCCGCCGCGCCATCGATTTCTTCGAGGGTGGGGCCATAAACGAGGCTGCCTTCAAGGACCTGATCAAGGCCGCCGCCCTGGCCAATAGTGACGCTACCGCCGCCAAAGCAAAGAAATAGGACCCGCCATGAACACGGACACCCAAACCCGCTCGGTCGTCGTTGAGCGCGAGATTGCCCAGCCGACTGCCAAGATCTGGCGGGCGCTGACCCAGTCGCACCTGATTTCCGAATGGCTGATGAGCAATGATTTCGACCTCAAGGTCGGCCACAAGTTCAAGCTGCGCGGCGAATGGGGCGGCGTCCTCGACTGCGAAGTGCTGCTCATCGAGCCCGAGCGGTCGCTGTCCTATGCCTGGGACCATACCAATGACAATCCGCTCTACGCCCTCAAGAGCGTCGTCACCTACACACTGACTCCCACGGCATCCGGCACGCATCTGCGCGTCGAACAGGCTGGCTTTCGGCCCGAACAGAAACAGGCCTTTGGTGGGGCCCACGCCGGCTGGAAGCAGTTTCTGGAGAAGCTGGAAGCAACGGCCGCGCGGGACCCCTGAATCGGCCTGGCGCGAGAGGCCCCCTTGTTGCTACGCCTGGATGGGGCGGGAGCAAGGGGGGCGGCGAAGGCGCGATAGCACTGCATGGCCACTAGCGTCCTCGCCCGGGTTCTGCTTACCATTGGGTCACAATTCCTGACCCAAATGAGACTCTGACATGAACCGCTACCCCCGCGACATGCACGGCTACGGCCCCACCCCGCCCAAGGCCAATTGGCCCGGCGGCGCCCATGTCGCAGTGCAGTTCGTGCTCAACTACGAAGAGGGCGGCGAGAACAATATCCTGCATGGCGATGGCGCATCGGAGGCCTTTCTGGTCGATGTGCTCGGCACGGCGCCCTGGCCCAACCAGCGCCACGCCAATGTGGAATCCATGTATGAATATGGCGCCCGCGCTGGCTTCTGGCGGCTGCACCGCCTGTTCACCGAGGCGGAACTCCCGGTCACCGTCTATGGCGTCGCCACCGCGCTGATGCGCGCGCCGGCCCAGCTTGCGGCCATGCAGGAGGCGGGCTGGGAAATCGCCAGCCATGGCTACAAATGGATCCAGCACAAGGACATGACGCCCGAGGTGGAGCGCGAGCAGATCGCCGAGGCCATCCGCCTGCACACCATCGCCACCGGCGAGCGCCCGCGCGGCTGGTACACCGGCCGCTCTTCGCTCAACACGGTCGATCTGGTCTCCGAAGTCGGCGGCCTCGCCTATATCTCGGACACCTATGACGACGACCTGCCCTATTGGCGCGTGCATCAGGGCAAGCCGCAGCTGATCATCCCATATAGCCTGTCAACCAATGACATGCGCTTTGTCACCGGCCCCGGCTTTGACAACGGCGAGGAATATTTCCAGTTCCTCAAGGACAGCTTTGATTGCCTTTATGCCGAGGGCCAGGCGGGTTCGCCCAAGATGATGTCGCTGGGCCTGCATTGCCGCCTAGTCGGCCAGCCCGGTCGCTACCAGGGCCTCAAGAAATTCGTCGACTACATCAAGAGCTTCGACAAGGTGTGGATTCCGACGCGCCTGGCCATCGCCGAACATTGGACCAGCGAGCATCCCTATGTCGCGCCCGAGGCCATTCCCTCCCAGCTCGACAAGGCCGATTTTGTGGCCCGCTATGGCTCGATCTTCGAGCATTCCCCCTGGATCGCCGAGCGCGCCTGGAAGGCCGAAATGGGCCCGGCCAATGATACCGCCATTGGCCTGCATTTCGCGCTGCGCAGCCAGTTCCGCATGGCCAGCGCCGACGAGCGCCTGGGCGTGCTGCGCGCCCATCCTGATCTCGCCGGCAAGCTCGCCGCAGCCAAACGCCTGACGGCAGAATCCACCGCCGAACAGGCCTCGGTGGGCCTCGACGCGCTGACCGATGGCGAACGGCAGAAGTTCACCATGCTCAACACCGCCTATGTCGACAAGTTCGGCTTCCCCTTCATCATCGCGGTGCGCGACAATACCAAGGCCAGCATCCTTGCGGCTTTCGAGACGCGGCTGACCAATAGTGCTGAAGAAGAATTCGCCGCCGCCTGCGCCCAGGTCGAGCGCATTGCCTTGTTGCGGCTCAAGGCCATCCTGCCCTGAGGGCAGGCGCAAACGCGCTAGCGGTCGGTCTCGCCGTCCGCTGGCTCTTCGTCGCGATCAAACCCGAACAGCATGGCCAGCACGGCCAGCCAGGGCAGGTTGTGCTGCACCCAATGGTGCGGGGAAACGCCGATACTCAACAACACATCACGCATGATCCCAGCATCATCGTCGCAACTGTTGAAGATTGCGTAACCTTATCTTGCCGCCAAGGCCTATTTGTAGAAGCCCTCGCGCAGGTTGATGCCATGCTCGAGAAAAGCCTTCATGGCGCACAGCATGGCCGTCCAGCCTTCGCAATTGCCATAGGATGATTTGAGGCCGCCCGGCGTCTGCCGCCAGCCGCTTTCGGAAATCGTCACCAGGGTGCGGCCATCCTCAAGCGCGGTGAAGTCCATGGTCACGTTGGTCTTGTAGCCGATGGCCTGCGGCGTCTCGCCCGTCGTGCTGGGTTCGCTTGCTTCGCTCGCATCCCACCGCAGCACGATCCTTCTGTCAGGCACCACTTCGACCACCTCTACCGGGTACGCACCGGGAAAATCGTGAAAGTCCCAGATCACCGTGGCCCCCGTCTCCAGGCGCCCCTTGGCGCCGCCAGTGGTGAAATATCCCGACAACTGGCCAGGATCCGCCACGGCTTCGAACACGTCATGCACCGGCTTGTTGATCCGGCCCGAGACCCGGAACTGGATCTGCAGATCTTTCTCCTTGGCGACAACGGCACGCATGAGCCCATCTCCTTCGGTTGACTGCAGGGACAATATGTTATAATTTCATAACATGTCAAATGACGACGCAGACGACCTGATTTTCAAGGCTTTGGGCCACCGCGTGCGGCGGCGACTTCTCGATCTCCTCAAGACCGAGTCACTGACCACTGGCATGCTCTGCGACCTCTTCCCCGAGCTCGACCGTTGCACCGTGATGCAGCACTTGGGCGTATTGGAAGACGCGGGCCTGGTGGTGGCCGAAAAGCGCGGCCGCGAGCGCTGGAACCATCTCGATGCCCTGCCTATTCACGCCATCCACGAGCGCTTCATCGGCCCTTACGCCGCTTATGCCGCGAGCATGCTGAGCCGCCTGCGGCGTGACCTCGACGCCCCTGCCGAGGTCTGAACCGCGCCAAGCACCCCAGACGCGCCACCCATGGTCTTGCGCCGCGCAAGCCTCTAGTGTGGGGTCAGAATCGTCAGTGTTGAACCCTTGCCCATGGCCTCCACCTACGCCTCCCCCGCCGCCGGTCTGCCCGGCCAGATGGCCCTCCACACCGGCCGCGCCGTTTTCACCGAAGCCTATGCGCTGATCCCGCGCGGGGTGATGACCGACATTGTCACCAGCTATCTGCCACATTGGCGTGATGAGCGCTGCTGGGTCATCGCCCGGCCCATGTCCGGCTTCTCCGAGACCTTTTCCCAATACATCATGGAAGTCATGCCCGGCGGCGGCAGCGATCGGCCTGAGCTCGATCCCGGTGCCGAGGGCGTGCTGTTCGTGGTCGAAGGCCAGGCCACTGTGACCATCGAAGGCAAGAGCCATCTGCTCAAGCCCGGTGGCTATGCCTATCTGCCACCCGGCTGCGCCTGGAGCCTGCTCAACAAGGGCACGGTTCCGGTGCGCTTCCATTGGGTGCGCAAGCGCTACCAGCAGGTCGATGGCATCGAGGTGCCGGCGCCCTTCGTCGCCAATGAGCAGGACGAACCCATCATCTGGATGCCTGGCACCAAGAACACCTGGGGCACCACCCGTTTCGTCGCGCCCACCGACATGCGCCACGACATGCATGTCAACATCGTCACCCTTGAGCCCGGCGCGGTCATTCCCTTCGAGGAAACCCACGTCATGGAGCATGGGCTCTATGTGCTTGAGGGCAAGGCCGTCTATCGCCTCAACCGCGACTGGGTCGAGGTCGAGGCCGGCGACTTCATGTGGCTGCGCGCCTTTTGCCCCCAGGCCTGCTATGCCGGCCCCGAGCGCTTCCGCTACCTGCTCTACAAAGACGTCAACCGCCACATGCCGCTGGGCGTCTTCCGGTGACCCAGATCCGGATCGAACCGCTGAGCGCTGAGGCTTTTGCGCCGTTCGGCCAGGTCATCGAAATGGCCGGCGCCCATCACTACCCCATCAATGCCGGCATGACCGAGCGCTACCACGATCTGGCGCGCGTCGAGCTGGCGGGGGTCCATGCCCGCCCGCTGATCTCGATCTTCCGCGGTCAACCCTATGCCCTGCCGCTGCCGCTCAAGCTGGTCGAGCGCCATCCCCTGGGCAGCCAGGCCTTCTATCCGCTCGGGCAGAGCCCCTGGCTAGTCATCGTCGCCGAAGATGATGCCGGCCAACCGGTGCGGCTGCGCGCCTTCCAGCCGTCGCCGGGCCAGGGCGTCAACATCGCCATCAACACCTGGCACGGCGTTCTCACCCCGCTGGAGGTTGCCGCCGATTTCCTCGTCGTCGACCGTGGCGGCGACGGCATCAACCTGGAAGAACACCACTTCGACGCGCCGTGGATGATCTCGGCCTGAGCCCGGCCATTTAACCCCATTCCGAACCGCGACTCCTCTTCCGCCCCGGTCTCGGCTACAGTTCCGGCATTGAGAGGGAGGTCTCGATGCTGCAAACCTTGTCGAAATGCGCTGCCTGGCTTTTGGCCGGCCTGATTGTGCTGACTCTTGCCGCGCCGGCCCAGGCCGTCGACATCACCTTTGCCGGCAACGTCTCCTACCGCGAGCGCATCACCCTCCCGCCCGACGCAGAGCTGGTCATCAGCCTCGTCAGCCTGCCCGGCCAGCACCGCGTCGTCAGCGCCCAGGCGGCTCTGGGCAAGACCAACTCGCCCTTTCAATTCAGCCTGGCCGTCCGCAGCAGCGTATTGGCCGATGCGGGCAGCTATGGCCTTGTGGCCGAAATCTGGTCAGGCGGCTATGCCATATTCAGCAATGCCCGGCCGGTGCCCGTCGATCCCCTGCTGCCCAGCGGCATCCTGATACCGGTTGAGCACCGCGCGCCACCGCCTCACGACGCGCCCGAGCAGGTCCTGCTGCCCGTCGAGGCGCCCAATCCATTGCTCGACACGGCCTGGACAGTCACCAGCATCGGCGGCGAGCCCATTCTGCCGCAAACCAATGTGACGCTGTCGATCGCCGATGATTTCCGCGCGGGCGGCAGCGGCGGCTGCAACAGCTATTTCAGTGAGGCCGAGTTTGCCGCGCCGCCGCTGACATTCTCCCCCATCGCCAGCACGCGCATGGCGTGCGACCCCGCCATCATGGCGCAAGAGGCCCGTTTCTTTGCCGCGCTCGAAGCCACCGCGGGCTACGACCTCTCGGGCGACGCCCTGCAATTGGTCGATGCGGCGGGCGTTGCCCTCGTCGGTCTGGTGCGTCAGCCCTGAACCGGGCTTTTCAAGGCAACGCTGGCTGATTAGGCTCTGCCGAACCTATGGGGCCGCAATGAACAATACCGACCTGATCTCCCGCCTGCTTGACGTGATCGAACACGACATTGCCCCGGTTACCCGGCGCGGCGTGACCAAGGGCAACAAGCTGTTTGGCGCCGCCATCCTGCGCAAGTCGGACCTGTCGGTGGTGGTCGCCGAGACCAATAACGAAACCGAGAACCCGCTGTGGCATGGCGAAATGCACGCCATCAAGCGCTTCTTCGAACTCCCCGCCGACCAGCGCCCCGACGTCAAGGAATGCCTGTTCCTGGCCACCCACGAGCCCTGCTCGCTGTGCCTATCCGGCATTACCTGGTCTGGCTTTGACAATTTCTACTATCTGTTCAGCTACGAGGACACGCGGGACAGCTTCGCCATTCCCTATGACATCGCCATCCTCAAGGCGGTCTATGCCGTGCCGGAACCCGAGACCGGGCTGGTCTCGCCTGACCGCCCGCTCTACAACCGCACCAATCAATATTGGACCAGCCACAACATCGGCGGGATGATTGCGGCCCTATCGCGCGATGATCGCGAGGCCCTGGTCGCCCGCTTCGATGACATAACCGGGCTCTATGCAGAGCTTTCGTCCGTCTATCAGAAGGACAAGGGCAACAAGGGCATTCCGCTGGCCTGAGCGGTCGCGTCGGGCGCCGCGGTGAATTCACTGCGCGGCACCGCCGCAAACGTCCCAGCATAGGCGCCAAGGCTGATCAGCACAGCCGTGAGCGCCGCCAGCGCCCACTGCCTCAACCTGCTTTGCCCCAAAGGCCGACGCTGCACCACTTCTTCCGACCCTGCTCACGCATCTGCCACAACATGGCTCTGGCTTGCGCCCTTTGCCGATCACAAGAAAGCCCGGCTGGCGCATGCCAGCCATGAGACGCCGTTTCGCCACATCGTGACCCCATTGCGCGCCTATGACGGCAGGCATCGTCAACGACACATGAGGCGCACCATGCCGCAGACAGATCCCACGACCACCACCAACACCCCGCTTCTGGCCATCTTCACTGACTTCGACGGGACACTGGTCGAGCTGGCTGAAACGCCCGATGCCGTCTCCGTCCCCGACGCCCTTGCCCACCGCCTCGAACAGACCGCCCGCGAATTCGACAGTGCCTTCGCCGTGCTGACCGGGCGCGAAATCGCCGATATCGATCGCTTCCTGTCGCCGCTTCAGCTGCCCATCGCCGGCGCCCATGGTGCCCAGCGCCGCCGCGCCGATGGCTTTGTCGAGCCGATTGATCCGGCCAGCCTGCGCGACGCCCAAGCCATCGCCCAGGCCCTGTCGCCCTTGCTCATTGCCCATCCCGACCTGCTGCTGGAAACCAAGCAGGGCGCCGTCGCGCTGCATTTCCGCCAGGCGCCCGAACTCGAAACCGCCGTCCGCACCGCCATGGAAGAGGCCCTGCGCGCCGTTGGCGGTTTCTCCCTGGTCCCCGGCAAGATGGTCTATGAGGCCCGCCCACAAGGCGTCAGCAAGGGCGATGCCCTGCGGGCCTTCATGCGTGAGGAGCCGTTCCTCGGCCGCACGCCTATTTTCATCGGCGACGATGTCACCGACGAGGACGCCTTCATTGCGGCCCAGGACCTGGGCGGCATCGGCATCAAGCTGGGCGAAGGCGAAACCGCCGCCCGCATGCGCATTGCCGACATCGCCTCTGTCCACGCCCTGATCCAGGGCCTGGGCGATATCGCGGCCCGCGAACGCGAATTCACGCCGATCCATTGATAGGGCCTACGGAAGGCCCGGGGTCGGGCCTTCCGTACCATCGCCTTGCAAACCGAGACGGCCGGAGCCGACTGCGCGCCCGCACCGGCAGCGCGCCCGCCGTCTCACCAGCGCCTGGGGGTAAACCATGAGCAGACTGATTGTCGTTTCCAACCGCACACCCGGCAAGGGTCCCGCCGCCGGCGGCCTGGCCGTGGCGCTGCGCAAGACCCTCGCCGCACGCGACGGCTTCTGGTTCGGCTGGTCCGGCAAGCTGGCAGAATCCCCGTCCGAAGCGGCAGTTTTTGAGGATATCGACGGCCTCAGCGTCGCCCAGATCGATCTGACGCGCGAGGATCACCACGCCTATTATGCCGGCTTTTCCAATTCCATCTTGTGGCCCAGCTTCCACCTCCGGCTCGATCTGGCCACCATCGAGGGCCATTGGTACGAGGGCTATCGCGCCGTCAACCGCCAGTTCGCCCGCGCCCTGCTGCCGCTGCTGGAGCCCGATGATGTCATTTGGGTGCATGACTATCATCTGATCCCGCTGGCCAACGAGCTGCGCAGTCTGGGCGCGCGCAACCGCATCGGGTTCTATCTCCACATCCCCTTCCCCACCACCGATGCGCTCTATGCCATTCCGCATCACAACGAACTGATGCGCGACCTGTCGCGCTATGATGTTGTCGGCCTGCAGGCCAACCGCGATGTCGGCGCTTTCACCGAGTTTGCCGAACATCAGTCCCCATCGAGCCTGTCGGGCAATCCGCTGCGCTCGGTGGACTTCTCGCGCACGGAAACGGCGGCCTTCCCCATCGGTTCAGACCCTGACGCTTTCGCCCGCCTTGCGGTGACGCCGGCGGCCACCAAGATGGTCCGCCGCGTCGAGCGCAGCCTGCGCGACAGCAAGCTGATCCTAGGCGTTGATCGGCTCGACTATTCCAAGGGCCTGCCGCAGCGCATTGAGGCCTATGAAAAGCTGCTCGACAATGACACCCGCTTCCGGCGCACCGTGCACATGATGCAGGTCGCACCGCCATCGCGCGACACCATCAAGGAATACCAGGAGACCAGCGACACGCTGGACGCCATCTGTGGTCGCGTCATGGGCCGCTTCTCCGAGCCCGACTGGCAGCCGCTGACCTATGTCAAGCGCGCCTATGGCCAACCGAGCCTCGCCGGTCTCTATCGGCTGGCCCGCGTTGGTCTGGTCACACCGCTGCGCGACGGCATGAACCTGGTGGCCCATGAGTTCATCGCCTCCCAGGACCCGACCAATCCGGGTGTGCTGATCCTGTCGCGCTTTGCCGGCGCGGCCGAGATCTTCCCCGAGGCCATCCAGGTCAATCCCTTTGACACCGACGAGACGGCTGAGGCGCTGCGCATGGCGCTGGACATGCCGCTCGATGAGCGTATCGCCCGCTGGACGGCGCTGATGGACGCTGCGCGCCTGCACAGCGTCGACAACTGGGCAGCCAGCTTCCTGGCACGTCTGTCGCCCGACACCAGCGGCGCGGCCAGTGGAACGCGCGACATGCTCTACTTGGCGTCGACCGGCTGAGATCCTTGCCGCTTTGTCATGCACCTGTCCGCACTTTAAGACACGGCGCGCCCTGCGCCTGCTAGACCCCGAGCATCATCGCCGGCGTTGAGCGGACCTGTCCGAGACCGGCCAGACAAGGGACAAGCCATGACCAAGATCAACCGTCGCGACGCCTTCAAGGCCGTTGCCATCACCGCATCGGGCGGCCTGCTGATGAGCCAGCAGGCCTTCGCCCAGGAGGCCGGCGTCAGCGCCACACAGACCGCGGCCCTGCTACAGGGCGCCGATGTCTGCGCCATCATTCCCGAAGTCACCGAGGGGCCCTACTATTTCGATCCGGCGCTTGAGCGCATCGATATCACCGAGGGCAAGGTCGGCATTCCCATGCGGGTGCGTCTGCAGGTGGTCGACGCCGCCTGTGCCGCTATCGAGGGCGCCCGCGTCGATATCTGGCATTGCGACGCCACCGGCGTCTATTCCGGCTATGCCAACCAGGGCGATGACCGCACGGTGGACACCACCGGACAGACCTATCTGCGGGGCACCCAGTTCGCCGACGCCAATGGCATCGTCGAGTTCGAGAGCATCTATCCCAGCTGGTATGGTGGCCGCACCACCCATGTGCACTTCAAGGTCTTCCTCGATCAGACGACCGTCCTGACCGGGCAGATCTTCTTCCCCGATGCGCTGAGCGAATATATTTATGCCAATGTCGCGCCCTACAATGATCGCAGCCGGGCCCGCGACACGCTCAACTCCAATGACAGCATCGCCACCAGCTCGACCCGCGCGGCCTTTGCCTTCGTCAAGGAACTCGAGGACGAGTATCTCGTCGCCATGATCGTGGGCGTTGATCCCACCGCCGCATCCATGGGCGCGATGGCCAGCGGCGGCGACGCGCCGCAGCCGCCTAGCGGCGATGCCGGCGGCCCGCCCGCTGACGGCACCCCGCCCGCCGGTGGCCAGGGTGGCCCGAGCGGCACTGCTGACGCTTCGACCATGACGCCTGCCGTCAAGGGCAATTAGCCCCGCGACACCCAGGGACTGCCCGACGCCGCCAATAGGGTCACCAGCATCCTGTTCATCGGCGTCGGGATGCCGTGCTTGTCACCAAGCCGCACGATCACGCCATTGCGCGCGTCGATCTCCATGCGGTTGCCCGCCATGCGGTCCATCTGCAGGGAACTGCCCCGCGACCCCTCATCCATGGTCCGGGCGCTCTCTATGGTCGCCTCGATCACACTATCGGGCACCACAGCGCCCTCAGCCCGCCCGACCGCAGCGCATTCCTCGACGATGCCGCGCACAATGGCGGCAAGCGCATCGGTCCACACCGGGCCCGTTGACCGCAGCGTCAGCGCCGGAACAATCGCAGCACTATTGCTGACCAGCTTGACCCAGGCCTGCGACAGGAAATCGGCGTCTGCCGAGGCCGCGATCTCGGTCTTGGCGAACAGCGCCACCAGCGCGTCGCCATTCACACCCGAGGGCACGGCGATGATGCCATGCCGCTGCTGCACGATACGGCCGGGCGCCAGCCGCGCTGCCGGCAGATTGATCATCACCGGCACCAGCTGTTCGGGCGGCACCAGATGGGCGAAGAGCCGCACATGCTCGACGCCGTTCTGAATGATGGCAACGCGCGTGTTGGCGCCCACTAGCCGGTTGAGCCAGGGCGCCGTGCTGTCGATGTCATAGGTCTTGGTCGCCACCATCACCCAATCGACGGGCTGCGCCGTCGCGGGATCGGTGAGCACCCTGGGGTGCGCGGTGATGGGGCCGCTGGGCGTCTCGACCACCAGATGCTCAAACGCGGTGCGGGCACACACTGTGACGGAGAGGGCCGGATTCTGCGCCAGCCAGGCAGCAATCGTGCCGCCAATGGCACCGGGTCCGACAACAGCAATACTGGTCATGGCAGGCTCCAGAAAAAAGGGCGGCCCTTGGGCCGCCCTTTCACTATCTGGATTCGATCAGCCCTGCACAACCCGGCCGCGCTGCCGGTCGAGATTGGAGCGACCCTCATTGCGAGCCGCTTCCTTCTGGGTCTTGCCCCAGCGCTGCTTGGCGCCGGCGGGCTTGGCCGCCATCGGCTTGCCGGTTTCCATATCGCGACGCACACCGCGGCTCGGGGTCCCTTCCGGGCGGGTCCGCGGCGCATCGGCCGGACGGCTGCGCTGGCCATCGGCGGCCGGACGCGACCGCGGGGCCTCGGCGGCCGGGCGATTGCGCGGCGTATCGGAGGGGGCGCGATGCGGCTGGCTCTTGCCAGCGCCTTCACTGCCGAATTCGGCAAAGGGGCGACGCTCGGCGGGCGAGCGGCGATCCGCCTGCGGCTGGCGCGGGTTCTTGGCACTGCGCGGACCCGGACGACCACCAGCCGGCTTCTTGTAGGCCGAGCGCGGGGCTTCCACGACGCCGGTATCATTGGCCAGGTGCAGATCGCCCGTATAGGGCAGGGTCCGGCGGATCAGGCGTTCCACATCGCGCAGCTTGCCGCGTTCGGTGCCATCACACAGGGTAATGGCAAAGCCCGAAGCGCCGTTGCGGCCGGTGCGGCCGATACGGTGCACGTAGTTTTCCGGATCGTCCGGCAGTTCATAGTTGATCACATGGGTGATGCCGGGCACGTCGATGCCACGGGCAGCAATATCGGTCGCCACCAGAATGCGCACGTCGCCACTGGAAAAGCCCTTGAGGGCGCCCTGACGGGCGTTCTGGCTCTTGTTGCCATGGATGGCAGCAGCCTTGTGGCCGTCGATCTCGAGGTTCTTGGCGACGCGATCGGCGCCATGCTTGGTGCGCGCGAAAATGATAACGCGTTCCATGTTCTCGGTTTCGCTGGCCAGCAGCTCATTGAGCACGCCGCGCTTGGCCTTGGCGCCGGACAGGATCACGCGCTGGTCAATCTTGACCACGGTGGAACCAGCGATCGACGCATCGACGCGCACCGGATCCTGCAGCAGGGTCTTGGCGAGGTCGGCCACTTCGGGGGCCATGGTGGCCGAGAACATCATGGTGTGGCGCTTGATGCCGATGGCCTTCACGATGGCACGCACCGGGGCGATAAAGCCCATGTCGAGCATCCGGTCGGCTTCGTCGAGCACCAGCCAGCGCGTTTCGGCCAGCTTGATCTTGCCATCGTCCATCAGGTCCTTGAGGCGACCGGGGGTGGCAACGGTGATATCAACGCCGCGTTCCAGGCGCTTGACCTGATGATAGCGCGACACGCCGCCCAGCAGCAGCACGGTATCGAGCTTCATCTTGGAGCCGGCGAACTTGCGGATGGCTTCGTCGATCTGCACGGCCAGCTCGCGCGTCGGCGCCAGGATCAGGGCACGGGTGGTCATCGGCCGCGGACGGCCGGTCAGGGTCAGCAGACCCGCCAGGATGGGCAGGCCGAAGGCGGCCGTCTTGCCCGAACCGGTCTGGGCAATGCCCATCATGTCGCGGCCTTCGAGCAGCTTGGGAATAGCCTGGCTCTGGATTTTGGTGGGCTCGGTGAAACCGGCCGCAGTCAGGCTGTCGGTCAGGATTTCGGGCAGGCCCAGGGAAATGAAGTCGTTCAAGTGACTATGTCTTTCTGCGCCGGATGGCGCTGCGATGCGCGCAGGACAATGCAGCGCGCAAGTCGCCAGACGCACGTGCGCTGGCGGGTCAACAGATGCAATCGGGCGATAATTGAAGGGTATCGCGCGGGTGCTGGCTCGAACCCGGACAAACAGTTTCCGGGCTGACTTCGCCGCTCACCGCAGGGGATAAGAAGTGAAGTCCGTCACCAAAGTCTGGCGCCAGCGGATCCCACAAAAGGGTCCATGCGCCGGTGACGATGCCGCCTATGTGGGCGATCAGCCCTGAAATAGCAAGGACAATCGCCCGCGCCGCCGTGCATGGGGGGTGTGCAGACGCCGCGAGCGGCGCCGGTTTTGCCTGTTAAACCAGGGGTCTAGATGCCGCCATACCAGTCATACCCGGCATCTTCCCAATAGCCGCCACGGCCCTTGCCGAAGCTATCGAGACTATCGACCAGCTCGATGGTGTGCAAATATTTCGGCTGCTTGTAGCCCAGGGCGCGCTCGATGCGCAGGCGGATCGGCGCGCCATTGCTCACCGGCAACACCTGATGATTCAGGCCATAGCTCAGGATGGACTGCGGGTGATAGGCGTCGATCAGGTCCGAGCTGGTGTAGTAGAGAATGTCCCCGCTCAGCGTGCGCTGGATATTGTCAAAGCAGTGATAGACGCAGTAGCGCGCGCCCGGCTTCACGCCCGCCATGTCCAGGATCGGCCCCAGCGGCGTGCCGGTCCATTTGGCAATGCAGCTCCACCCTTCCACGCAATCATGCCGGGTAATCTGGCTGCGCGCCGGCATGTTGCGCAACTGGTCAAGCGTGAACGCCTGCGGCCTGTCCACCATGCCGGTGATCTTGAGCGTATAGCCGGCGAAATCCTGCGCCTTGAGCGCCAGATATTCCGGCGTCGACGGGTCGGTCGACCCATTGGGCCGCTGTCCCTGCCGGATTTCGCTGGCCGAGAACTCGCGCGCCAGGCTCTGGCTGCCGATCAGCGCGCGCTGCGCCTGATAGGTCAGCACATTGGCCCGTTCCATGATCTGCCGGCCCGGCCCGCTCTTGTCGGCGAGAAAGTCGAACTGGTCGCAGCCCGCCAGCACCAGGCCCGAACCGGCCAGCACCGAGCTGCGCAGAAAATTGCGCCGCGTGATCAGACCGCTCATGACTTGTCTCCTTCAACGGTCGGTGTGCCGGGGCTGGCGCGATACCAGCCGGTGATCATCGAGCGCAGCTCGTTGAGCGGCCCGGCCGCCACCACCATGATGATGTGGATGATAAAAAAGGCCACCAGCGCCAGCATGACGATGAAATGGATGGTGCGCGCCGTCTGCCGGCCGCCGAACAGGTCCAGCAGCCATGGCCAGGCCGCATTCATGCCCGGGCTCATGGAGAGCCCCGTCAGCACGATCAGCGGGAACAGGATGAAGAACACCGTGAAATAGGCAATGCGCTGCAGCGGCCCATAGGTGCGGCCATGCTTGAAGCGCAGCGTGGCATGGTCGACGATATCGCCCGGCACGCCCTTGAGGTCGACCGGACGCACCAGGATGTCGCGGCGGATGTGGCCATTGATGAAGCTGGCCAGGAACCAGATGAACAGCGCGGCGACCAGCGTCCAGGCAAAGAAGAAGTGGATCACGCGCCCTGTGCCGAGGTCGCGGAACGACGGAATGGTCACCGCGCCCGGAAACGCGGTGAACACCGGCCGCTCGGCCGGTCCGCTCATGCCCAGCACGCCTGTCGTGTCGAAGGTTTGCCCGAACACCGTGGTGCGGCCCACCGGCCCATCGGGCGTGTTGAAGGCGCCGACCTCGAGAATGGCATTCTCGAACTCAAAGCCAGACTGTTGCCCGATATAGAGTGCGGGATGGGCATTGAAGATCTGTAGCCCCGTCAAAAGCAGGAAGAACAGGCAGATCGCCCATACCCAATGCGTCGCCCGGGTCCAGATCGACTGGCGATAGATCAGCGGCCCTTTGGTCGTCGCAACGTCGGCTGGTTCGCTCATCGTTTCCCCTCTGGCGGCACATGGGCCCTGCCCCACACCAGCAGTAACGGCTGGCAGCGGGACAAGGCGTTGATAACACGCAAATGTTACTTCGTTGCGGGCGCCATCGCATCGGCGGCCGGCGCCATCGCATCAGCCTTCATCGCGTCGCCGCCCATGGCATCGCCCATCATGCCGTTGTGCATGTCATGACAGGCTGCAGTGGCCACTTCCATCACATGCGGAAAGGTGATCATCGCGGCCTGATCCAGGCACATCTTGAGATCATCATCGCTCATCGGCGCCATGGCGTCAGCTGCCATTGCGTCGGTGGCCATGGCATCGGTGGCCATGGCGGCGGGGGCCATCGCATCGGCCTTGACGGCGTCCTGGGCGAAGACGGCAGGGGCAAAAGCCATGGCCAGCAGGGTGGCGGTGGCGAGCGAAACAGTGCGCAGGGCGAAGGTCATATCAGTCTCCAGTGATCGGACCACGCCCCAGTGGCGCGGTGATGCCCTGCCATTCGCCCGACCTGTCCCATCCGTTACGCGATCACGCCGACGTGACCAGGAAATCGGAGTTCCAAACTTTCGCCCCGCCATGTAACCATGCCGCCATCGGCGACGAATGGATGATCAATGCAGACTGATCCTACCGAGATGCGACTGCGCGGACTGATGCTCGCTGCGCTCGACGGCGATGCTGCGGCCTATCGCACGTTGCTCGCCGAACTCGGGCGTCATCTGCGACCCTATTTCACCCGGCGGCTGACCCCCGCCTTTGCATCGCACGCGGAGGACCTCGTGCAGGATACTCTGCTGGCCGTTCATACTCGCCGCATGACCTATGATCGCAGCCGCCCCTTTACGGCCTGGCTGCACGCGGTGGCGCACCACAAATTCGTCGACCACGTCCGTCGCCAGTCCATCCGCCTCACCGTGCCGCTCGAGGATGACGCGCCCATCTTTGCGCCCGACGATCAGGGCGATGCCATTGCCCGGCGCGATCTTGATGTCGTGCTCGACTCAATTCCAGAGCGAACCAGCGATCTCATTCGCCGCACCCGCGTCGATGGCGCCTCCGTCGCCGAGGCCGCCGCAGCCCATGGCATGACCGAGACCGCTGCCAAGGTCTCCATTCATCGTGGGCTCAAGTCGCTCGCGGCCCGTTTTGCGGGAGGCCAGAAATGACGGACGATCTCATCGCGCGCCTCTCGGCTGACCTCAAGCCCGTCCGCCCCATGGCCATGCAGCGCCTGCTCATCGGCGCCACCCTGCTCAGCACCATCGTGGCCATTGCCGCCATGCTGATGTGGCTGGGCATGCGCACCGACATGCCCGTGGCCGTCTGGACCATGAGTTTTTGGACCAAGTTCGGCTATACGCTGATCATTGCGGCGCTCGGCGGCGTGGCAACGCTCATTCTGGCCCGCCCCGATGGGCGCACCACCTGGCCCTGGCGTGCCGCCATTGCCATTCTGGCGGCGCTGCTGGTGGTGGCCATTGTTCAGCTCGTCCGCGCCGAACCCGAGGAGATGATGCCTCTGGTCGTCGGCAGCACATCCCTGGTCTGCCCCTGGCGCATCGTGCTGCTGGGCTTGCCCATGCTGCTGGCGGCCATCCTGGCGCTGCGCCACATGGCGCCGGCCAACCCGACCCTGGCCGGCTTTGCCGCCGGTATCATGGCCGGCGGCGCTGGCGCCTGGGTCTATTCGTTCGCCTGCGCCGAAAACGGCATGATGTTCCTGGCGCTGTTCTACAGCCTGGGCATCGTCATGGTCGGCGCCATCGGCGCCGTGCTCGGCCGCTTCCTGCTGCGCTGGTAGGACGCGGCCGTTATTCCTCGCGCGCGGCCCAGTTGATGCCGCGACGCAGGATGGTGGCCATTTCGACATTGTCGAACTCCTTGGCCTGATGGCCAAGCGTGGAGTGGAACACCCGGCCCTTGCCATGCAGGCGCTTCCACACCACCGGCATCTTCACCCCGGCAATCCAGGGCGCATGTTCGCCAGAAAAGGTCGTGGTCGCCAGCACATGATTGGATGGGTCCACATGCATGTAATACTGCTCGGACGTATAGGCGAATGACTTGATCCCGGCCATGATCGGGTCTTCGGCGTCGGCGACATCGACGGTGTAGTCGATGATATTGCCCGGATGGGCCACCCACTGCCCGCCCACCATGAACTGATAGTCCACCGCATCACGGAAGGCATCGCTCATGCCGCCATGGTGCCCCGCCAGGCCCACACCGCCCTCGACGGCCTTGGTCAGGTTCGCGACCTCTTCCTTTTCGATTTTGCTCATGGTGAAGATCGGCACGATCAGGCTCAGATCATGGATCGAGGGGTCGGCAAAAGCGCTGGTTTCGGTGGCCATACGCACCGAGAAACCGTCCTCATGCAGCCAGCGGCGATAGATTGCCGCGCATTCTTCCGGGTCGTGCCCGGACCAGCCACCATAGACGATCAACGCACTCTTCATGCCGCACACTCCGCAAATCACTGTCGCGGACAATAGCCGACTGAACCGGTATTGAAACCCCGCTACGCGGCCGGGCGGATCGGCACCAGCCGCGCCACGAAATGCAGGCGGCGGTCAAACAGCCAGCCCAGGAGACCGGGATAAAGCCCCAGCCGCTCCTGGCGGTCGGCCAGTGCGAGGCCCGCTTTGGCCTCGGCTGCGGCCCATTGGGCGCTGTCGAGATAATTGTAGGGCAGCCGCACGTCATGGCCGCGATTGCCCACCCAGTCCATCAGCCGCAGGGTCGGGCCGGCGAGCAGGCCTTCGCGCAGATGGTCCTTGATCACCACGCCATGCCGGGCCACCCGCGCTGCCTCGGCCAGTACGCTGGCAGGATCATCGGTATGGTGCAGCACGTCCACAATGGTCACATAGTCAAAGCTTTGGTCGGCAAAGGGCAGCGTCACCCCGTCATAGGGCGTCACCGGAATATGCGTCACCGGCCGCACCAGAACATCCACGCCTTCAACGCTGATATCAGGCCGCAGCCGCATCAGACCCAGCGCCACCTGGCCATCGCCGCAGCCAAGGTCCAGCACGCGCCCGCCGCCCGGAATGGCGGCCGCCAGCGCAGCGCTCAGCACCCGGACGCGGCGCGCCAGGATCAGCCGGCCATGCACGCTGTTGAGAATAGCTTTGGGGGTCTGTCCGATCATGCCGGAACGAGTACGCCAAGTTGATGCCGCGCAAAAGCCCAGCCGCGCAGCACCAGGAAATTCACCCCCGAGGTGAGGACAATCACCAGCGTCGAGGCCGTGGGCGTCGGCATGGCAAAGACCCGATAGAGTACAAAGCCAAACAGCGTCGCCAGCACCAGCGCACTGGCCTGCACGGCCAGATAGCGCGGCAATGCCACCGCATGCGGCGCATCGGACTGGAAGCTGAAGCGCCGATGCAGCAGATAGATGGGCAGGATGAAGAGGGCATAGCACAGGCTATTGACCACCCATTTGTCCAGGCCGGTCGGCAGCGCCATCATCACATTGCTCAGCAGCAGGAAGCCCAGCGCCCCGGACGCACCGATCGCCACAAAGCTCAGCACCCCGGCAAACATGGGCCGCGGCGCGGGCCCGGCCGACGAGGTGGCGGGCATCAGGCTCTCAAGGGCAGCGCTCATGGCGGCAATCCTGTCTCTGGTCATTTGGCACACGATCAACCGCTTATCGCGCCGCGTCCCTTGCCAGCCCCTTACGGCGCCGGGGCCGGCCAAGGACTGTCTTGCGCCATGGTTGAGACAGTGTGAATCGGGCATTGGCGTGTCCGCGGAAAGGTTTGACCAAAAGGTCCACTATTCACTGTCACAAAACGCTGCCAAACTCCCTTCTGGCCGTGCCGCCTGGGGCCGCCATTTGTCGCCCCTGTCGCGCCACGACTCTGTCAGCGCGGCCGCGTGACTGAACTGCCGCAAGGCAAACCAAGGAAAACAGGGATGAAAAAGCGACTTCTCGGCGCCACAGCGCTCACCCTCATTGTCGGTATGACCGGCGCAGCCCACGCAGAATTCAAGCTCAATATCCTTCACATCAACGACTTTCACTCGCGCTTTGCACCCATCACCAGCAGCGATTCCAACTGCAGCGTCGAAGACGACACCGCCGGCAAGTGCTTTGGCGGCATCGCGCGCCTCAAGACCGAGATTGACGCCAAGCGCCAGGAACTGACGGGCGAGAACGTCGTGCTGCTCGATGCCGGCGACCAGTTCCAGGGTTCGCTGTTTTACACCCAGTATCGCAGCCAGATCGTCTCCGAGTTCGCCAGCGACCTGGGCATCGACGTCATGGCCGTCGGCAACCACGAGTTCGATGATGGTCCCGAAGAGCTGGCCAAGCTCATCGATGCGGTGAAGTTCCCCATTATCTCGGGCAATACCAACGTTACCAACGAACCCATTCTCGCCGACAAGCTCAAGGGCACCTATGTGCTCGACTTCGGCGGCGAAAAGGTCGGCGTAGTCTCTGCCCTGGCCGAGGACACCGGCGAAACCTCCTCGCCCGGCAAGAACGTCGCGTTCGACGACACTATCGACAGCCTGCGCACCCAGGTCGAGGCGCTCCAAGGCACCGGGATCACCAAGATCATCGCCCTCACCCATGTCGGCTACACCCATGATCTCGAGATTGCGGCCAATGTCCCCGGCATCGACGTTATCGTCGGCGGCCACAGCCACACGCTGCTGTCCAACACCGACGAAAAGGCCGCTGGCCCCTATCCCACCATGGTCAAGGGCCCCGATGGGCATGAAGTGCCCGTGGTGACGGCCTATTCCTATGGCAAGTATCTGGGCGACCTGGCTGTGACCTGGGATGACGCGGGCAATGTCGTCACTGCTGACGGCGCCCCCATCCTGCTCGATGCCGCAGTGACCCCGAACCAGGCCTATGTCGATCGCCTGGCTGAACTGCAGAAGCCCATCGAATCCCTGATGGCCGAAGTGATCGGCAAGGCCACCGCGGCCATTGATGGTTCGCGCGAAACCTGCCGTGTCGTTGAGTGCCAGATGGGCAATCTGGTTGCCGACGCCATGCTGGATCGGGTTGCCGACCAGGGCGTGACCATTGCCATCCAGAACGGCGGCGGCGTCCGCGCCTCCATCGATGCTGGCGATATCACCATGGGCGAAGTGCTGACCGTCCTGCCATTCTCCAATACGCTGGCTACGGTGACCCTGTCGGGCGCCGATGTCATCGACGCGCTCGAAAACGGCGTCTCCGACATTGAGAACGGTGCCGGTCGCTTCCCGCAGGTCGCTGGCCTGAAATACAGCTACACCCTGGCCAAGCCGGCCGGTGAACGCATCAGCGATGTCATGATCAAAGCCGAAGGCGACGCCTGGGCCCCCATTGATGAAGCCGCCAGCTACATCGTGGTCACCAACAACTACATGCGCGGTGGCGGCGACGGCTATGGCACCTTTGCCGAAGGCGACAATCCCTATGACTTCGGCCCGCCGCTCGAGCAGGTGCTGGCCGACTACATCGCCAAGCTGGGCGGCGAATACACGCCCTATACCGACGGCCGCATCACCGTCCTGCAGTAATCCTGCAGCACCACAATGCGAAAGGGCGCCCCAACGGGCGCCCTTTTTCTTGCGGCGTCAGTTCTCGACCACCAGGCCCGCCAGCCGCCGAACCAGCGGCAGCGTCACCAACAGCACCGGAAAGGCCACCACCCAGGAGATCAGCCAGGCCGACGGCCAAGTCTGCAACGCAAGCGGCGTCAGGCCCTGTGTCCGGACCACGCTGATCGCCGAGACCACGCAAGTCATCAGCAGCGACAGCAGCAGAGGAACCACAACAGCATTGTGGCGCTTGTGCAGTTTCTTGAACTTCATGGACGTCTATCCGTACTTCGCCAATCGTATTGCAGCGCAAGACCGACCGGCCGGTTGCGCGTTGATTGACGTAAACGCTTACGGAGCCTCCAGCGGAGGCAGCCCGATTCAAATGCCATCCGTCCGGCAGCTTGGCAAGATCAAAAACCGATGGCCCGCCGCGACACTTGTGGTCACGACGGGCCCTTTTTGTCAGGCGGGCAGTCTCGGAACAATCAGGCCCGGCGCGCGATCTGGCCCCAGACCAGCAGCACGATGACTGCGCCGATAACCGAAGCGATAAAGCCGGCGCCGTCACCGACCGAATACCAGCCAATGGCCTGGCCCAGCCAGGTCGCCACCACGGAGCCGACAATGCCCAGCACCGTGGTCAGGATAAAGCCGCTCGGCTTGTTGTTGCCCGGTGTGATGATCTTGGCCACAAGCCCGGCCAGAAACCCGATGATGATCGCCCAGATGATACCCATAGCGCGTCTCCGTTGAGGGTGTTTGTTGGTCTGTTCCCTCTTGAGGCTGATAAATTGTCGCACACCATGGCGATTTCAAGATGACGGGCCATAAGCCCCCCCGCAAACACAGAAGGCCCGCATCGCTGCGGGCCTCCGTTTGGGTCAGGTCAAAGACTAGACCGACAGTTCGCTGCGGTCGCGATCGGTCGTGGTCGCCAGATCGAGCACCTTCTGGATGCCGGTGGCATGGCGGAAGCTGGGCTCAAGGTTCTTGCCCGTGCGGACAGCCTCGACAAAGCGCATGTAATTGGTCGGCACCGGATCGACGGCAACTTCGGTCCAGGTCCCCGTCTCGGCGTCATCGCCCAGACAGGTGAACAGCTTGCTCCAGTCGTGCCGATGCTGCACTTCCACCGAGCCCAGCTCGCCATAGATGCGCAGGCGCAGCTCGTTGAAATGGCCGGTCGCCCAGCGCGTCGCATGGATCACGCCCAGCGCGCCGTTCTCCAGCTGCGCCGTCATGGCAAAGCTGTCATTGGCGTCCAGGTCATATTCGCCGATCCGGTTGTTCTCGGCCTTGTCGAAGGTCTCCAGCCGGCAGAACACCTTGGAGAAATCGCTGCCGGCGCCATACGCGGCAAAGTCGAGGATGTGCACGCCGATGTCGCCAAGCACGCCGTTCGAGCCATGCTTCTTGCTCAGCCGCCACAGCCACTGGCTTTCCGTGCGCCAGTCGCCCCACGCCTTGCTGACCAGCCAGCTCTGCAGATAGCTCGCCTCGAAATGCTTGACCTTCCCCACCGCGCCAGACTGCACGATGGCGCGCGCCTTCTGCAACTGCGCCACGTTGCGATAGGTCAGGTTGACCATGTTGACCAGGCCCAGCCGCTCGGCCAGTTCGGTCATTTCCATGGCCTTGGTATGGTCCGTCGCCAGCGGCTTTTCGCAGAACACATGCTTGCCGGCCTGCAGCGCCGCCATGGTGGTGGGGTGGTGAATCGAATCCGGCGTCACATTGGCCACCGCATCGAACTCACCCCAGGCAATGGCGGCATCCAGCGAGCCGAAGCCGCGCTTGATGCCATGCACCTTGTTGAACGCCTCGACGCGCGCCGGGTCGACGTCGACGCCACCGACCAGTTCGACGCCTTCAATGCCTGCAAAGGCCTTGGCATGGGTATTGGCCATGCCACCGGTACCCAGAATGAGCAACCGCATGATGTTATTCCCTCGGGACTCGCCCCAAAATTGCAACCAACTTGATGACATCCCCGCGCTCGGCCGGATGCACCCAGAAACCAAAACAAGCCGAACCGCTGCGGGGAGACACCGGCGCTTCGCCCGGCGCCAGCCCTTGGCGGTTCGGCACCAATCTTACTTCAGGCCTGCTTCGCCCGCGTGGTGCAGCTTGGGGCCGCGTTCCACCAGCGGCTCGATGGACTTCTCCACCGGCGTGTTGGGGGCATCGAGCAGTTCGGGATGCTGATCGGGGTTATAGGCCCAGTTCACCGCATTGCGCAGCACCTGGCCCACCGTGGAGTCGTGATAGGTGGGATAGGTCTCGTGGCCCGGGCGGAAATAGAACACATTGCCCGCGCCGCGCCGATAGGTGAGGCCGCTGCGGAACACTTCGCCGCCCTGGAACCAGCTGACGAACACCGTTTCCAGCGGCTCCGGCACGCTGAAGGGCTCGCCATACATCTCTTCCATCTCGAGCTCGAAATAGGCCGGCAGGCCCTTGGCGATCGGATGGCCGGGCGCGGTGACCCACAGCCGCTCGCGTTCGCCCGCCTCACGCCAGTGCAACGCACAGGGGCTGCCCATCAGGCGCTTGAAGATCTTGGAGAAGTGGCCCGAGTGCAGCACGATCAGGCCCATGCCCTCCCACACGCGCTTGGCGATCCGTTCGACAATCTCGTCGTCCACCTGGCCGTGCGCCGCATGGCCCCACCACACCAGCACATCGGTATTGGCCAGCGCCTCCACGGTGCAGCCGTGCTCGGGCTCCTGCAGCGTGGTGGTCTTGGTTACGATATTGCTGTCGCTCTCGAGCAGCTTGGCAATGTGATTGTGCATGCCCAGCGGGTAGTTGTCGGCAACGATCTTGTTCTTCTGTTCGTGAACGTTTTCGCCCCATATCAGGGTACGGATCGGCATGGGTAGTCTCCTGCATCGTCTGATGAACGCCGGGCTTCACGGAAGGGAGCCATGCCGCCGCGGCAACGTAAAGTGCCGGCGCTGCCGCCGGCACGAATATCAATCTGGCCATTGCATCGCCTGCGTCCGCAAACGATCTGGCCGCGCACCCTGCATCCGGCGCAAGCGGGAGGACAAGCCCGTCACGCCATCAAACCGTTCGGTCCGCCCGCGACATCGCCACGGGCGACAGGCACACTAGCGGATCGGCTTGCCCGCGGTGTCGAAGCGGTGAATCTTGTCGGCCATCGGGGTGATGTTCACCACATCGCCGCTCTTGTAGCTATTGGTGCCGTCCAGCCGAACCACCACGGGCTCCTCGGTGCCCATTTCCAGATACACATAGGAATCCGCGCCCAGGTTCTCGGTGTGGATCACCGTGCCCTGCCACATGCCTTCACCGGGGGTGATGGTGATGTGCTCGCCACGGATGCCGACGGTGTGGGCGTCCAGCTTTTGCGCCCGCTCGCCGCCAATGAAATTCATCTTCGGCGAGCCGATGAAGCCGGCCACGAACACCGAATTGGGCGATTCATAGAGCTCCATGGGCGTGCCGACCTGCTCGATGTGGCCGTCGCGCAGCACGCAGATACGGTCGGCCAGCGTCATGGCCTCCACCTGGTCATGCGTCACATAGATCATGGTCACATTGTCCATGCTCTCATGCAGCTTGGCGATCTCGATACGGGTGGCGACGCGCAGCGCCGCATCCAGATTGCTCAGCGGCTCGTCGAACAGGAACACCTTGGGGTCACGCGTGATTGCCCGGCCGATGGCCACGCGCTGGCGCTGGCCGCCCGACAATTGCTTGGGCAGGCGGTCAAGATACTGACGGATCTGCAGCATGTCGGCGGCTTTTTCCACCCGGCGGCGGATGTCGCTCTTGTCGTGCCCCTTTTCCAGGGTCAACCCGAACGCCATGTTCTCATAGACCGTCATATGCGGATACAGCGCATAGGACTGGAACACCATGGCGATGCCGCGCTTGGACGGGGCCAGTGCATTGACCACCTTGCCGTCGAACAGCATTTCGCCCGAGGTGATGTCCTCCAGGCCCGAGATCAGGCGCAGCAGCGTGGATTTTCCGCAGCCCGAAGGGCCCACGAACACCATGAACTCGCCCTTGCGGACCTCAAGGTTGACGCCCTTGATCACCTCGACAACGCCGAAGGCCTTGCGAATGTTGCGAAGCTCGATGCTTGCCATTTCTTGTTCTCCCTAACCTTTGACGCCGCCGGCGGTGAGGCCGGACACGATCTTGCGCTGGAACACCAGCACCAGGGCCACCAGCGGCACGGTCACGATGACCGAAGCTGCCATGATGATCCCCCATGGAATTTCATACTGCGAGCCGCCCGACAGCAAGGCGATAGCCACCGGCACCGTGCGGGTATCGTTGGACGAGGTGAAGGTGAGAGCAAACAGGAACTCGTTCCACGCACCGATGAAAGCCAGCAGGCCCGTCGTCACCAGCGCCGGCCACATCAGGGGCATGAAGACGCGCGTGATGATGACCCAGGGGCTGGCGCCATCCACGATGGCCGCTTCCTCGATCTCCACCGGCAAGTCCCGCATGAAGGTGGTCAGCACCCAGACCGTGAACGGCAGCGTAAAGATCGTGTACGAGAAGATCAGGGCCCAGGGCGTATTGTAGATGCCCAGCGCCCGGATCAGCTCGAACAGGCCCGACAGCACGGCGATCTGCGGAAACATCGACACCGCCAGGATCACCATCAGCAGAAAGCCACGGCCACGGAACCGCACGCGGCTGAGGGCAAAGGCGGCCGTCACGGCCATGAACAGCGCCACGATCACCGTCACCGAGGCGACAAAGATCGAGTTGAGCAGATTGCGCGGGAAACTGCCCTGGCTCAGAACGGCCTGATAGTTCTCAAAGCTGAACGAGGTCGGCCAGTAGCTGACACGGAAGATGTCCGTGCCCTGTTTGAAGCTGGTCAGGATCGCGTAGTAGAACGGGAACACCGAGACCACCACGATGAACACCACTGCCGCATAGAACAGCGTGGTCTTGATGATCTTCCACAGATTGAGCGTTGCAGGCATCAGCGGTCTCCCCCGTCGAACCGGACTTTGCCCAGCCAGATATACAGGATGGTCAGCAGCGCGATGATCAGGAACAGCAGGGTCGACATCGCCGACCCATAGGCAAACTTGTCGAAATCAAAGAGGTTTTCACGCGCCAGCACGCTCATGGTCTTGGTGGCGGCGCTATTGGGCGTCAGCACATAGATCAGATCGAAGATGCGCAGGGCATCGAGCAGGCGGAAGATGATGGCCACCATCAGCGCCGGGCGTACCAGCGGCAGGGTGATCCGGAAGAACTGCTTGACCGGATGCACGCCGTCAATTTCAGCAGCTTCATAGATATCCTTGGGCACCATCTGCAGGCCCGCCAGGATCAGCAGCGCCATGAATGGAGTGGTCTTCCAGATATCCACGATCAGCACGGCGGTCATTGCCGTATCGGCCGTAGCGGTCCAGGCGACCTTCTGGCTGAGCAGGCCCAGGCGCATGCCCAGGTCGTTGAGAATGCCGAACTGGTCATTCAGCATCCAGCTCCACATCTTGGCCGAGACGATCGTGGGGATCGCCCAGGGGATCAGTATGGCGGCACGCACAATGCCGCGCCCGCGGAACTCGGCATTGAGCACCAGCGCCACCAGCATGCCGAGCACGGCCTCAAGGCTGACTGACACAACGGCGAACCGCAGCGTGTTCCACACCGCATTCCACCAGGCCGGATCCACCAGCAGCCCGCGATAGCGCACCGCGCCGCTGTCAAGCACCTGCACGCGCAGGTAGTTGCTGAACCCCACCCATTCAGCCCCGCCGATATCGTTCAGCGAGGCATCGGTGAACGAAAAGTAAATGGACCGAAGGAGCGGCCAACCGGCCACCACGGCCAGCGCAATGAGCATGGGCAGCAGGAACCATCGCGCAGCACGCACGCGCTGCTGCATCAGCTCCGACTTGATCTTGCCGCCAGTCACCGCACCCGGCGCAGCCATCACATCTGTGGCCATCTTGGCCTCCTCCCCTGTTGTCGATCAGTGTGCAAAGCGGACGGTCGGGGTTTTCCCGTCCGCCCGCTCTGCTTTGGGCTGCCGGGAGGACTTACCAGGCTTCGCCCTTGAGATCGGTCAGGTCGGCTTCCAGGCCTTCCAGGTTCTCTGCCGCAGTGCCGTTACCCGACAGGGTGTTGTGCACGGCGCTCCAGAACAGCGAGGAGACCTCGTTGTACTTGATCTTGGTGGGAGCGGACGGGCGCGGCACGGCCTGCTCGAAGATGGCCTTCCAGTTCGCCATGAACGGGGAAGCGGCCAGCACATCGGCATCTTCATACAGCGACGGGATGGTCGGCAGGTTGGACTGGTTGATGGCGCGTTCCTTCTGCACTTCCGTCGAGCTCAGGAACAGGGCGAGCTTGATCGCCTCTTCCGGGTCCGAGGAGTACTTGGAAACGGCAACGTTCCAGCCGCCCAGCGTAGCAGCCGAGCGTGCACCTTCGCCGTCACCGGCGGGCAGCGGAGCCACGTCGAACTTGCCCTTCACAGCCGAGTCATCGCTGTTGCCCAGAGCATAGGCATAGGGCCAGTTGCGCATGAACACCGAATTGCCCAGCTGCCAGACGCCGCGGCTTTCTTCTTCCTGGTAAGCCAGGTTGCCTTCGGGCGAGATCGTGCCGATCCACTTGGCAGCACGGTCAATGGCCGCAGCAGCCTGCGGGTTGTTGATCGAGATGGTGCCATCGGCTTCCACGATCTGGCCGCCGCCATTGGACTTCACCCATTCCAGGGCGTCGCAGGTCAGGCCTTCATAGGCATTGCCCTGGAACACGAAGCCATACATCTCGGCATTGCCGGCTGCACGCTCGCCATCCATGATTTCCTGCGCGGTGGCAGCCATTTCGTCCCAGGTGGCCGGCACGGGCTTGCTGTACTTCTCCAGCAGGTCCTTGCGGTAGAACAGGGCCGGGGCGTCGGTGAACGCCGGCATGGCGACGAGCTTGCCGTCCACGGTCTGCGACTCGATGATCGAGGGGAAGTGGTTACCCACCACGTCCTTGGCAGCCTCGGTCAGGTCGAGGAACTGGTCCGCCAGCTGCGGAGCCCAGATCACGTCGGTCTGGTACACGTCGATGTCGGTGTTGCCGGCTGCCAGCCAGAGCTTGTACTGGCCGAACTGGTCCGACGTCGACGACGGCATCGGCACGATGGTGACCTTGTTGCCGGTGTCGGCTTCGAACTTGTCCAGCTGGCTGCGCAGGAATGCCAGACCGTTGCCGGTGTCGCCCGAAACGATCGACAGATCAGCAGCCTGGGCCGAACCGACGACCAGCGTCACGCTCGCCAAGAGACCGACCAGAAGCTTGTTCAATTTCATTAGATTTCCTCCCGAATGAACCTGTTGTCGGGAAGGCACGGCAACACGGCCAGCGTCAAACGCGGACCCAAAAGCCGTTTCTCCTCCCTCAAAGTGCTCCATTTCGATGGCGTTTTCGCCACCGTTTCAAAGCGCTTTGAATGAAAAAGAACCAGAGCGCCGAATTTCTGTCAAGCGCCGCATTTGCGCATTCTTAGCAATTGCGGGGATTTGTGACTTTTTATATAGCATTTTCAATGCCTTAAAATTTCTACGCCCCCAAAGAGGTTAATTTCCACCGATGTGGATTGATGTACGCACCTCAAACTGCGTGGCGCAAATTGCTGTCTTGCGTTAAAAATTGAAATCGCTTTGAATGCCTCTGGGAGGAGTAGACAGGAAACGCTGTTCAAGGCGGCCTGTGTGCCCTATTGGCAGGGCCAGACAGCTGTCGGCGCAGGGTGCGCCGCCGCTGCCATGCCATGCCAAGGGCCAGTTGCAGCAATGAGACTGAAGGATCTGGCCGAGCATCTCGGCCTTTCGCAGACCACCGTCAGCCGCGCGCTCAATGGCTATCCTGAGGTCAGCGAGACCACGCGCCTGCGGGTGGCCGAGACCGCTGCCAGACTAGGCTATCGGCCCAATGCCAGCGCCCTGCGCCTGGCCACCGGTCGCTCGGGCGCCATCGGCCTGGTGCTGCGCGGCGCCGGCGAACTGGGCCCGCACATGAGCGAGTTCATGGCCGGCATGAGCGCCCGCATGGGCACTGAAGAGATCGACATTCTTCTGATCACCGTCGACAATTTCCAGGAGGAAATGGCGGCCTATCGGCGCCTGGCCGCCAGCCAGAAGGTCGACGCGATCGTGCTCCACTCGCCCACACTCAAGGATCCGCGCGCCGAACTGCTGCTCGAACTCAATATCCCTTTCATCATGCACGGCCGCACCGATATCGGCCAGCCGGTCGCCTGGATGGACATCGACAACACCGGCGCCGTCGAGCGCGCCACCAGCCATCTGCTCGATCTCGGCCATCGCCGCATCGCCCTGCTCAATGGGCTCAAGGGGCGAACCTTTGCCGAGCATCGCGAACTCGGTTACCTCGCGGCCCTCTCAGGGCGCGGCGTATCGGTTGATCCCGCCCTGATGAGCAATTCGGTCTTTACCGACGAAGTGGCCTTCCGCCTCGCCCAGTCCATGCTCGAGCTGCGCCCGCGGCCCACGGCATTCCTGCCCGGCTCGATGATGACGGCGCTCGGGGTTTTCCGCGCCATTCGCCAGGCCGGCCTGGTGTTGGGCAAGGATGTCTCCATGATCGCCCATGACGACGTCTTCCCCTACCTCAACGCCGACAACATGTTTCCGTCCATGTCGACCACGCGCTCGTCCATCCGCGCGGCGGGCACCCGCATCGCCGAGCTGATCCTGGCGATCCTGGCCGGCAAGCCGCCCGAGGGTATCCACGAGCTCTGGCCGGTCGAACTGGTGCTGCGCGAAAGCTCGGGTCCGCCACCGGCCTGAGCCGCACGCGTTTTGTCTTACCCGCGTCCGCTGACTCGATCTGCAAGCGCCGCCACCAGGCTGCACAGCGCGCCGGCCACCAGCCCGACTAGCCCCAAGGCCAGAGGCAGCGGCCCTTGCACCATGCCGGCCTGTATCAGCAGGCCCACCGGCAACAGCAGCAATCCGCCCGCGATCAGCCCGGTCAATGCCGTCCGCAGAGGCCAGCCCAACCTCCGCGCGAGGCGAGCATCCACCAGGCCGCAGACCAGGGCCGGCGGCCCGCCGATGAACCAGAAGGGCGGCAAAACCACCAGCATGGGCAGGCTGGCCGGGTCGCTATAGGCGATGCCCAGATCAAGCCCTTCCCCCAACAGCAATGGCACCGCCAGCAGCAACAGCAGCCCGCCCAGCGGCACGCCGAGCAGCACGAAGATCAGCCCCCGCCACAAGAGGGTCGGCGGGCGCGCCGTCTGCTCCTCCGTCACGGGCGCCACCCTACTTGCCCACGCCCATGCCGGGCAGGCCGATGCCCAGGCAGAACGTATTCTGCCGCTTGGCGCGATAGACGCAGGCATCGCCGCCGCCCAGTTCGCCATTGAACCCGGCGCGGAAAACGCCCTCGCCGTCCGGGTTGCGCGAGGTGACATTGCCGCCTTCCGAATTCTCCGACTTGCCAATCGTCACCACGGCATTTCCGGCGGCATTATAGGCAGCCACCATGCGATCCTTGCCGATCATGCTGGCCCCAGTCGTTCCATCGGCAGCAAACACGCTGGCCAATCCCGTTCCCTCACTGTCCACCGACAGGGAAGCGGCACTACGGCTGCCGTTGCCGACATACACTATGCCACTGCCAGCAACGGCCGGATTCTCGCCCATAGCCGCAATCGCCTTGCCTCCAGCCGCGAACACCCGCAGCGCCACGCCTCGACCGTCATAGGTGCCCAGCCCCGCAGCGGGCTGATCGCCCCGCTTGACCAATAGACCCATGAGCGCGCTGCTCGCCGCCAGCTCGAATCCGCCGGCATCGGACTGTGCCACCAGGCGCACTCCTTCGCCCGCCGTATGGCTGGCCTCGAACACGGCGTTGCCACCCTGCAGCAGCGCGATGCGGGGTGTCGCGCCTCCGTCCAGGGTGACCCCGTTGTTGTCGCCATTGATATAGAACTGCGGCGTCATCCCCGCCTGCAGCAGGAAACCTGCCGTGCCGCCGCCGGGATAGGCCAACTGCGTGCTGACCTCATCGACCTTGAGCAGCGTAAAGCCATCCTTGGCCACCACCTTGAATGGCGCGGTGATCGTGCCCTTGGTGCGCTCGAGCTCGGCGACGCGCTGCTGCAGGCTGGTGGTCTGCTGTTCCATGGTGGCCAGGGCCGCGGCCAGCTCCGCCCGCATCGCCTCATTGGCCGCCGCCATGGACTGGTTGGCCTGCGCCAGATCACTCACCTGTTGCTGCAGATGCTGCACATTGATCATGGTCTTGGTGTTGTCAGCCTCCAGCGTCGTCACCCGCTGCTTGAGCTTGTCATTCTCCAACACCATGTCGAGCAGCTTGCTCTCGAGCCCACCCAGCAGCGGCGCGATCAGCGCCCCCACCGGCCCGCCCTGCGCCGCATTGAGAATGGTCTGCGCGAACGTGCCCGAGCCGGGCACGATGGAATTGGCAATATTGGCCGCCGTGCCAGCCGGGTCCTGCGTGGCATTGTTGATCTGCCCGGCCGCGTTATTGAGCTGTCCGGCAGCATTGTCCACCTGCGGCACGCCGGTCGATGGAATGGTGGGGATCACCGGCACGCCCTGCCCCAGCGCCAGGCTGGGCAGCAGCAGGCAGGTGCAAAAGCTCAGGCTCGCGATCAGGCGTTTCATGGCATGTCCTTTCCCGGCGCTCAGTCAAACTGCAGCGCGATGCTTTGGCTTTGGCCGTCGACGATTTCCAGCGGCGCGCTGGCATAGCGGTTATCGTAGGTCGGTGCCTCGACCAGATATTGGCCGGGCGGCAGCACCGTGCCCCATTGCGGCGCCGCGGGGCCTTCGATGGTCGGCGGGGTGAGCGGATTGCCCGTTGCATCGAGCGCGCTGACCTTGACCATAGCGGCCATGCCTGCGGGCAGGTCCACAAGCAGGCGACCGCCTGACAGCGCCATTGCGATGGCTTGGTCGTCGCCGGGGGGCATGGTGATCGCCTGTTCCGCGCGCACCGCGCCGCTCACCAGCGTCACCACCCAGTCGCCCGCCGGCACCACCAGCACCGGTTCGAGCTCGGGCTGGTTATTGAGAAGGGTCTGGCTGCCATCGGCCGAGCGCAGCGTCCAGACCGTGTCGCGCCAATCGGTGAAGGCAACGCCCGATAGCGACCCGGTCAGGCGCAACAGCCCTGCCGCCTGTTTGATGCGAATCGTCTGGGGCAATCCAGGCGCCACCGTAATGCGCTGCGTTGTGCTGGCGACGCCCGATTGCAGCGTCACATCCCATTGCCCGGGCGCCAGCTTGAGCACCGGCCGCGGCTCGGAATTGTCGACCAGCGCCGCGGCGCTGCCGTCGGCCACCGCCACTGGCGTGACTGTCCAGCTGGCATAGTGCCAGTCCTCGATCGGCGGGCCGTCGCCGAAACTGGCTTCCAGCATCACCTCGGCGGCGGCATTGCTGAGACTGACCTTCGCCTCGGCGCCGTCCACTACCTGTGCTGCGCCCGTCACCGTCGTGCCGTCCAGCGTCGCGGCCACGGTATAGTCCCCCGCCGGCAGCACCAGGCGCGGCTGCGCCGCTGCCGTGACGGTGATCGCTTCGCCGCCTGCAGCGGGCGTAATCGTCCAGTTCAAACCCGTCCCCTTGGTCACTGGGCCTTCGGCGCTATCCAGCACCAGTTCCAGCGCCAGCCGGCCCAGCGCCAGACTGAGTTCGGTCTCACCCACGGCCCCGGCTGTCACCTCAATGTCGGCCTTGGCAACATGCCCCTGCACCACCGCTTCGATGCCATAGCGGCCCGGCACCAACATCAAGCTGGGGTCCAGGCCCGTCGGCGTGGTGACCGCACTCTGCCCATCGAGCGGCGTCACGCTCCAGGCAATGTCACTGCCCAATTCGGCATCAGCCAGCGACAGGCCCTCGCCCGCCACCAGATGCAGCACCGCCTGCCCTGCCTCGACGGCAATGGTGATCGGCTTATCGCCCTGGTCAGCCGCCACCACGAAGGGAACCTGGACGCGGAGATTATCGCCCGCCACGTCTGCGGTGTACTGGCCCGGCAGCAGCTCCAGCGCGACGCCGCGCCCGGCGCCCTCATAGAGCGGCGCATCGGCACCATCGGCCGTGATGGTCCAGCCCAGCGGCGCCGTCACCTCGCCAGCCGATGTCATGGCCATCAGCGATACCGGCAGCGGTGTCGGCGGCGGAGGAGGCGTGGGCGCGGGTTCAGGCTCAGGTGTTGGCGCTGGCGCCACCACGGGTTCGGCTGGCGTCACCACCTCTGGCGCCGGCGGCGGCAGTTCGGCTGGTGCCGCCTGTGCCATCTGCCCTGCCGTGCTCAATGCGGTTTTTAGCCCTGCGGCGTCCTGCGCCGAGAACAGCGACCCGCCGCCCTGTTCGGCGATGCATTGCAGCGCCGCCAGTTCCGGGGCCGTCACGCCAAACCCCACCACGAAAATACTGAGCGCCGCATTGGCGTCGCGCAGGCTCTCGGCCACCGCACAGGGATCGGCCGCGCAGGTTTCCAGCCCATCGCTCACCAGGATGATCGCGCCGCCCTCGGGCAAGAGCTGTGAGGCGGCGATCAGCGAATCCGACAGCGGCGTCTTGCCCCGCGCGCGCAGGCTACCCAGATCCTGCCGCAGCCGATCAAGATCGACAGGCGCCGGCGTCTCCAATGTTTCGATGTCGTTGCAGTCGCCAACGCGGCGATGGCCATAGGCCACCAGGCCCAGATCGCCCCCGGCGGCCCAGGTGGCGGCCTGCTCGACGATCACCCGGCGGGCAATGTCGAGCCGCGTCTCGCCATCCATCTCGGCGGCCATCGACCCCGAGGAATCAATGATCAACGCCAAAGGCCGCGGCGCGGCAATAGCCGGCTGCAGCAGCAGGACCCACATCAGCGCCACGAGCGCCGCTGTCAGTGCCCGGAGCGCGCCCATTATGGTTTTGGCGCCTCAACGCCTTCGTAGGTGATCTCGATATGGCCGTTCGGATTGGTCCCCCTATAGGGCAGGCCATCATCGCTGCTGATCCACAATTGCTGGGTGATCGGCTCTGGGATCAGCCCGCCATCGGCCGGCAACACATATTCATAGACCTTCATGCTCCGGCCATCGATGGCGTCATCGGGCAGCGCCTTGCAGTCTTTGACGCGCAGCACGTCGAACAGCCCGGCAAACATTTGCGCGCGCCCGCCCTCGCCCAAGGGCATCTCGCTGATCTCCCCATCCAGCTTCATATAGAGCGTGTCCCCGATCGCCGTGGCCTCGAACGACATGCCGCTCTGCTCGATCTGTTCGCGGAACGCCGGCACATCGCCCATCTTGGTGAAGGCGGCCGCGATGGCAGCGCAATCCTCGGGCGCCGCAAGGGCCGGCGCGGCGCTGCTGCCCGCCACCATCATGGCGCCAAGGCACAAGGTCGGGAACAGTCTCATAACAGGGCCTCCATGCGGTTCGCGGGCGGAGCATCGGCGGCCCGCCCGATCAGTGCAATTGCCCTAAAAGGGTGTATTCAGGCCTGCGGCCGCAGTTCCTGCGGATGATCGCGCAGATAGGCGATCAGATGCCGTCGCTTCTCCTGCCCGCGCACCCCACCGGCCGGCAGATCAGCCCCCTCGCCCAGCACCAGCGGCACCCGCCGCACCGCGCGCTCATAGACACTGCGCCAGGTCTGCTTGACCGTATTGAGCGAGATCTGCAGTTCCCCCGCGATCTCGCCATCGCTCAGCCCGTCGACGGCCAGTTCCAGCAGCCGCCGCTCTGCCTTGGCAAAATGCACCTGTGGTGGACTATAGGCGAACAGTGCAGAGGTCACCGAGTGCGGGAATATTGGCGCCTGCGCGCTCGGCTCGGCCACCAGCAGCTTGCGCCCGACGGCGCCAAAATGATGCGCCACGGTCATGCCCGACGTCACCAGCACATCGGCAATCGGGTCGGGATCCTCCCGCAACATCCGCCGCAGCTTGTAGCCGCGATGCGCATAGACAAAATGGTCGATGGCCCGCCCCAAGAGGGGTCGCAGATTGGGATGGTCCTGCCCGCCATAGCGATGGGTGAAGCCCAGCACGAACAAGGTCAGCCCGTCGCCCGCGTTTTCCCGCGCGATGGCGGCCGGATCGAGCAGCACATCGCGTTCGCCGGCCATGATGCGCGCCATCAGCTGCGCGGCGAAGAACGGCGACGGATTGTCCAGCAGGGCCTGTGCCGTAGTGTTAGAGATAAAGGCCGATGCGCCCGTTGCCGACACCTGCCAGCCCGTCTCCGGGGGCGGCAGCGTCTCCTCAACACAGCCGCCGCGCAGACACTCTTCGCCAATCAGCGCCGACAGTGTGGGGCCCAACCCGGCCCCCAATGCCGCCAGCGCCGGATCCCAGCGCGATAGACCCTCGGCCAGAGTCGGCCCATCGCCGCGCCGAGCCAGTCGCGCACGAAACAGGGTCTGAGCCAGGGCCATCAGCGATCCCCACCAGGAGCGCGATCCACCATCGCGGCAAGGAGCATGCGATCTCCGAAAACGACAGGCCGGCCAGCACAAGCGCCAGCGCCCGAGCCGCCGCTGACTGGCGATTTGTCGCCCGGCTGCGGACAGAAGTCCAGATCGTTCCGACGCTTACCGGGGTTACGATATGCGCAGCAGGTGGTTGTCGAACTGGAAGTCGAACTGCCGGGCCTCTCGTTCCGCCCCGGCCAGGCCCACCAGCGCACCCAAACCGCTGCTGGCAACAAAGCCAGACCCATCCGGCGCCAGGCCACAGCCACTGCGCAGGCTGTCCACCAGCACCGGGCGTCGCCCCTCGGCATCGATGGCCACCAGCAGATTGCCCTCGGGCGAGGACACGGCAATGGTCGCGCCATCGCGCGATGCCGCTACTGAACCGACATAATTGCGCAAGCCCGCCAGCGTCTCGGCTGGCAGCTCCAGCAGGGTGATCTCGCCCTCCATGCTGGCATGGCCGACCAGTTGCGGACTGTCGCTCGGCGCGCCCTTGTACTGGCAGCCAAACCACACCCGGCCGCGGGCATCGATCGCCATGTGCCGGATCGACAGCTGGTGCAGCCCGGCGTCGAGCCGCAATT
The DNA here is from genome assembly GCF_005222805.1 of Devosia sp. FKR38. Classification (GTDB taxonomy): domain Bacteria; phylum Pseudomonadota; class Alphaproteobacteria; order Rhizobiales; family Devosiaceae; genus Devosia. Next base: position 2,338,182 of record NZ_STGC01000005.1, read on the forward strand.
GTCCTACCAGTGTACCATCGCGCCGGTCGATGAAGACCACCGAGGGGTCCATCGTGTCCAGATTGAGCTCGGCCCGGCCAAAGTCGGGATGGGTCTCGATACCGCCATTGGCCACCACGAGGGTAACACCGTCCGGCATCAGCAGCATCTCGTGTGGGCCAGTGCCATAGGTGGGAAACTCGCCCATGCGGCGATAGCCGTCGGTGGCGTCATAGATCCCCACCACGCCCTGCGCCGCCTCGAAATCGCTCTCGGTGGCATAGAGCAGTTTCCCGTCCGGCGAGAATACGCCATGGCCATAGAAGTGCCGCCCGGCGGGGCTTGTCAGCGTCACCGGCGCGGCCTGTCCGCTGGGGTCAAACACCACCGCAAATGTACCCGGCTGGCGCGCGAACACCACGCCGCGCCCGGCCTTGGCGCTGATGGTCACGTCATGCCCACGATCCGGCAGGGCCACCTGGGCAATCACATCGCCCGCCTCGCCTAACAAGACAGCGCCGTAGCTGCCGCTGGCGGTCTGCACCGCGCTGGCAAACACCAGTTCGCTCTGCTCAAGCGCCAGCGCCTGCCGCGGCATCAGACTGGCGGCAAAGCCGGCGCCCGCAGCCTTGAGGAATGCGCGGCGCTGCCACATGCTCAGTCGCCGTCCAGCGCCGAAAAGCCCACGCTCAGCCCAAGCGCCGCCGAGAGCTGCTCGCCCACCATGGCCTGCAGTGACCCCGTCACCAGGGCCAGATAGCCCAGCGCCGCCGCCTGCTTGGGCTCGGCCACCGCCTGCTCCACTGGCAGCGTCACCAGATCGATGGCCCGCAGCGCATTGCGGAACTCGAAATCGATGGAATCGGCCAGCCCCTTGTCCTTCTCCGGCACGGCGGTCGCGATCCGGGATCCCCCGATCAGGCCCCGCATGCCGTCAATCGTGCCGCCCAGCAGGGCCATCGTCTGCCCAGACCGCCAGAAGGGTGCCTGCTTGGGCTTGGCCGGAGCCTCGGCTGTGGCGATGAAGGGGTTGAGCTGCTGGTCGCGCATCGCTTCCAGCCCATGCGCGACCAGGCCCACCAGCGCCTCGAGCGCTTCGACATCGCTGCGATAGTCGCTGTTGCTGTCCTTCGGCATCTGCAGATGGTCCGCTATGCCATCGGGCGCAAACCAGCCCGCGACGAGCTCGCCGGCAATCTCGGCAACATTGGCGGCAATGGTCATGCCATAGGCACAGCGATAGGCACCGTCCGGCCCCGTCAGCGCCTCAGAGCCGGTTCCGGACAACACATAGTCCAGCGCGCCCAGGCCCTGCACGGCCACGCTCTTGCTCTGCAGCCCGGCCAGCGCGACAGCCGCACTGTCCTGGCTGCTCAGAATGGCCTGCACCTGCTTGAGCCCGATGCCGCGCCGGTCCGGCCAGAACAGCAGCCGGTCGGCGCGATTGGCCTCCATCATCGGCCCGATGCGCAGAAAGCCTATCTGACCATAGGCCGCCACGACCAGACCAAACTGCCTCTGGGCGACCGCCTTGCCATGCGCCGACGGCGCCGCACACAGCGCCTGCATGGCACTGCTCAGCCCGCGGCTGGCCGAGTCAAACCGCAGCACATTGGGACGGATCACATCGACCACCGCCCCCTGCAACACCTCTGCCGGCTTGATGGCTTCGGCTTGGGCCACGCTGGCCCAGCACAATACGATCAGCACCAGCAGATGACGCATCAGAGCGATTCCAGAAAGGCGACCAAATCGTCGCGCGTTGCCTTGGACATATCGGCGAACGCATCGCGCGCCGCCTGCGCCTCGCCGCCGTGCCACAAAATGGCCTCCGTCAGGTTCCGCGCCCGTCCATCATGCAGGAAAAACGTGTGGCCCGATACGGTCTCGGTCAGGCCAATGCCCCAGAGCGGCTGGGTGCGCCACTCATAGCCATCCGCGCCGCCTTCCGGCCGATGGTCGGCCAGCCCCTCGCCCATGTCATGCAGCAGGAAATCGCCATATGGCCAGATCAGCTGGAACGCCAGCGCCGGATTTTCGGCATCACGGCTAGTCACGAACTTGGGCGTGTGGCAGCTGGCGCAGCCAGCCGCATAGAAGGCCTGCTTGCCGCGCAGCACCGCCGCGTCGCCAGCATTGCGCCGCTCCGGCACGCCGAGGGTCTGGGCATAGAAGGTCACCAGATCCATCACCGGATCGGGCGCCTCGGTCTCGCCCAGCCGCACCTGCTCGCCGGTCGGCATGGCCAGGCATGCCGTCTGGTTGGGTGTGCAGTCGCCATGGGGCTTGTTCACCAGCGGCGTCGAAATGCCGATATCGCCGGCAAAGGCGTTGGCCGACTGGCTGCGGATGCTGGCCATGCCGGCCTTCCATCCGAACCGGCCCAACGCCACCTGCCCGGTCTCGGGCAGAATGGTCCAGCTTGCCCGGCCCGAAATGCCGTCACCATCGGCATCCTCTGGGTCTTCATGGGCCAGGATGTCCGCCACCGGCACCTGTTCCACCAGTCCCAGCCCGATCATCGGATTGGCCACGCGCGGGCTGAGCATCACATTTTCGGCCAGCGGACCATAGGCCAGGTCCGCGATCGAATAGGCTGGCTGGCGCAGCGTCACCACCGTCCCGTCGCCCAGCGTCACCGGCACATCGGTATAGTCGATGACCATGCGGCCTTCGCCCTTGAGCCCGGGCACGCCCAGCTCCTGCAATTGCCCGCCATAGGTGGGATCACCCACCACGCCCGCCACCACATCGCCCTGCCGCGGCCGCGGATCGTCCGCCCCCGGCGGCACCGACAGCCGCAGGAACATCGAGGCGCTTTCGCTCTCGCCCGGCAGGGGCGGGTGTCCACGCCCGTCCTTGATGTGACAGCTCTGGCAGCTGCGCGCGTTGAACAGCGGCCCCAGCCCATCGGACGCCTGCGTCGAACTGGGCGCACTGACCCAGATCTTGCGGAACAGCCCGTCGCCCAGGTTGAACTGCTCCTGCTGCGCAAAGCTGAGGTTGGAGAGGAAGTGGCTGAACGAGCTGAGGTTGACCGGGAACGTCGTCGTGCCCTTGCCGGCCGACTTGTTCTCGGACGCCTCGGGCTTGCTGAAATCCGTCGTCGGCGCCGTGACCGCCTCTACCCGCGCCAGATCCTTGGGCGTCAGATCGCTGCGCACGGGGCGATCCTCAGCAAAGGCCAGGCCACCGGCCAGAACGACGGTAAGGGCAAGGGTGAGGCGGGTTTTCATGGCTCTGCTTTATCGGCTCGTGCGCGACAGTTCCACCAGGCGGCCTGTCCTGCCCGCGCCGAGCAGGACAGGCCGCTTCACGTCTATTGGAAGACGGCGTCCGGATTGCTCAGGCTGTCGCTGTCCTCGATGGTCACCGCGTCGCCCAGGTTGAGCAGCGCCACGGCGCGTTCGATGCCACGCGTCTGCGCGATCAGCCCATCGATCGCAGCCTGCACCACTGCATTGCCGGCATCATTGCCTTCGCCGATCTGCTGGTCATAGGCTTCGCCGCCCTCGGCCCTCGCGACGATGGCCTGCATCTTGACCACCGTATCGGCCAGTTGCGCCTGGATTTCGCTGTCCAGCGCCGCATCCTTGTCAGCGATCACCTGCGCCAGGGACGGTCCCTCGACCACCGATCCGTCCAGCCGCACATAGCGGCCAAGATAGACGTTCTGGATGCCCACAGCGTCATAGAGGTGCGAGATGTGGGTATTGTCCGAGAAGCAGTCGTGTTCTTCCTCGGGATCATGCAGCAGCAGGCCCAGCTTCATGCGCTGGCCAGCCACTTCGCCGAAGCTGAGCGAGCCCATGCCCGTCAGAATGGCCGACAGGCCCAGTTCGGGCAGCGCCGCCCGAGCCGCACCCTCGGCCGTCCAATTGCCCACCATCTCCTCCAGATCGGAAACCAGCAGCGTTGACGCGGCCTTGAGATAGGCTGCGCGCCGATCAGCATGCTCAGCCGTGGAATAGTCGGTATAGGACCGGGTTCCGGCGCCTGGTCCCGTTCCGTTCAGATCCTGCCCCCACAGCAGGAACTCGATGGCATGATAGCCCGTAGCAACATTGGCCTCCACGCCGTCGGCTTCCTGCAGGTTGTCCTGCAGCAGCGCCGGCGTGATCTGGCTGGCATCCACTTCAGCCCCGCCGATCGTCAGCTTGGGATTGGCGATCACATTGGCCACATAGAGCGGATTGCTGTCGCTTTCGCTGCCATAGCTGGGGTCGACATAGTCGATCAGCCCTTCGTCCAGCGGCCAGGCATTCACGCGTCCTTCCCAATCGTCAACAATGGCATTGCCGAAGCGATAGGCCTCTGTCTGCTGATAGGGAATGCGCGCGGCCTTCCAGGCTGCCCTGGCCGCTTCGAGCGTCGCCTCGCTGGGCGTCGCGATCAATGCATCGATGGCAACATCGAGCGCCTTTGCTCTCGCCAGCGAATCCTCATAGCCAGCCAGTGCGATGTCGGCATAGGTGCTCAGCACATCGGCCTCTGCCGGTGCCGCCGCGTGGGCTGCCACCGGCGCAACTGACAGACACAGTAACAGGGCAAGGCGGCGCAGGCTGCGCGAACCGGGCATCGTCATGGCGACCTCCAATCGGGTAATTTCGAAAGCGGACTACGCCTGTCATGATAAAAAAGCAATGGAAATGCAGTAGTTTAGAAGAAGTCTAAACTGGCAGACTTGCCCGTTGCACCGGCATTTTCGGTAGCCAGCAACACGCCATCACCAGCGGCGCACGATGCCTTTCGTAAATTTTTGACCATCTGGACGAAACTGTCACAATAGGCCACCTTCACAATTGCGACTGAGGGGACGCATGCATGACGGGGGCTGACGGGCAGCGCAGGTGAAACCAATGACTCTGCGGCTATCCGCTGGGATGGCGGTGCGGCGTCGGATGTGTCATCGCATTGTCACACAGGCTCTCTAAGTCCCAGCTTAGTTCGCCGCCACGCCCCACGACGGTCGCTGGCGAACGACTTTCAGGGAGACTGAACATGTCCATCAAGACGTCTTTCGGCGCATCCGTTTCGATGCTTGCCGTTCTCGCCGTGTCTGCGCCCGCCTTCGCCCAGACCGATCTGACCGCGCTCTATGAGGCTGCCAAGGCCGAAGGCCAGCTCACCACCATCGCCCTGCCCCATTCCTGGTGCGGCTATGGCGCCGTGATCGAAGGCTTCAAGGCCAAGTATCCCGGCATCGCCGTCAACGAACTGAACCCCGACGCCGGCTCGGCCGACGAAATCGAAGCCATCAAGGCCAACAAGGGCAACACCGGCCCGCAGGCTCCCGACGTGATCGACGTTGGTCTGTCCTTCGGCCCTTCGGCCAAGGCTGAAGCCCTGATCCAGCCCTACAAGGTCTCTACCTGGGACTCCATCCCGGCCGATGCCAAGGACGAAGAAGGCTATTGGTACGGCGACTACTACGGCGTGATGTCGTTCCTCGTGAACAAGGATCTGGTTGAAACCGCCCCTGCCGACTGGGCCGATCTGGTCAAGCCGGAATACGCCGCCTCGGTGGCTCTCGCTGGTGACCCGCGCGCTTCCAACCAGGCCATCCAGGGCGTGTTCGCCGCTGGCCTTGGCGCCAACGGCGGCGACATCGATGCCGCTGGCCAGGCTGGCCTTGAAGCCTTCGCCGCCATCAACAAGGCCGGCAACTTCGTTCCTGTCATTGGCAAGGCTGCCTCGGTTGCCCAGGGCACCACGCCTATCCTGATCGCCTGGGACTACAACCTGCTCGCCTTCCGTGACGGCTTCCAGGGCAATCCTGAAGTTGAGATCGTCGTTCCGGCCACCGGCGTTGTCGCCGGCGTCTATGTCCAGGCCATCTCCGCCTATGCGCCCCATCCCAACGCGGCCAAGCTCTGGATGGAATACCTGTATTCCGACGAAGGTCAGCTCGGCTGGCTCAAGGGCTATTGCCACCCGATCCGCTTCAACGACATGGCTGCCCGTGGTGTGATCCCGCAGGATCTGCTTGATGCCCTGCCGCCTGCCGAAGCCTATGCCAAGGCTGTGTTCCCCACGATCGACCAGCAGAACGCTGCCAAGGCCATCATCACTGGTCAGTGGGATGCCGTTGTGGGCGCCAACGTCGAATAAGCCAACCGATCCTGGTCCGGCGCCGCACGCGCCGGACCAAATGGTTTGAGAGCCCGGCATTGGCCGGACTCTTGATCAGCCAGGGCGCGGGATGGCCCGGCCGCAGCATGCAAATGCGGCACCCATCCCCGCCCGGCATCATCTTCTCAGTTGCCCCATGGCAACGCATCGTGCCGCCCACGAGTCCGGAACCGTGATGATGATCCAAGCGCCTGCCTCGCCAGCACCACCCCGCCGCCTCTCGTTTGAGTGGCTTGGCGTTGCGCCCTTCATCATCTTCGCGCTGATGTTCCTGGCGTTCCCGACGCTCTATCTCCTGGCTGGCGCCTTTATCGGCCGCGACGGCCAGTTCACCTTCGACAACATCGCAGCGCTGTTCACCGATCAGATCATCGCCGCCTACTGGATTTCCATCCGCATCTCGGGCGCCTCGGCCATCCTGGGAGCTGCGATTGGCCTGGCCATGGCGCTGGCCATCATCCGCGGCCGCCTGCCCGCGCCGCTGCGCGCGGCGGTCATGACTTTTTCCGGCGTCGCCTCCAATTTTGCCGGCGTGCCGCTGGCCTTCGCCTTCATCGCCACGCTCGGGCGCCTGGGCCTTGTCACCATCATCCTCAAGACGGTCTTCGGTCTTGACATCTATCGCTCTGGCTTCAACCTCCTCAGCTTCTGGGGCCTGACGCTTACCTACCTCTATTTCCAGATCCCGCTGATGGTGCTCATCATTGCCCCGGCCATCGACGGGCTCAAGAAGGAGTGGAGCGAGGCCGCCCAGATCCTGGGCGCCACGCCATGGCAGTTCTGGCGCTATATCGGCCTGCCCATTCTATGGCCCAGCGTGTTGGGTACGCTGAGCCTGCTGTTCGCCAATGCCTTTGGCGCCATCGCCACCGCCTATGGCCTCACCGGCTCCTCGCTCAACATCGTGCCCATCCTGCTCTATGCGCAGATCCGTGGCGATGCCCTGCAGAATCCCGGCCTGGGCGCCGCCCTGGCGCTGGGCATGGTGCTGATCACCGCCTGCGCCAACATCATCTATCTCGTCATTTCCGCCCGGTCCGAAAGGTGGATGAAATGAAGCAGAACCGCTTCTGGGCCTGGGTCGTCTTCCTGGCCGGCGCCGCCTATTTCGTCGTGCCGCTGGCGGCGACCTTTGAGTTCTCCCTGCGCATGCGCCGCGACTACTACAGCTTTGACAGCTATGCCTCGGTCTTTTCCGATCCGGCCTTTCAGGCCACCTTCAGCTATTCTGTAGTCATTGGCCTGTTCGCCATCGTCATGGGCATTGTGGTGGTCGTCCCTGCGGTCTATTTCGTGCGCCTGCGCATGCCCTGGCTGCGGCCCTTCATGGAATTCGTCACGCTGCTGCCGCTGATCATCCCGGCCATCATCTTGGTCTATGGCTATATCCGGCTCTACAATTCGAGCTCGATCATTCCCTTCACCGGCAGCGCCCTGGGCACCGATATCCTGCTGGTCTTTGCCTATGTGACGCTGGCCCTGCCCTATACCTATCGTGCCGTCGACACCGGCATGCGCACCATCGACGTGCAGACCCTCACCGAGGCCGCCCAGATCGCCGGCGCCAATACCGTCCAGATCATCACCTCGATCATCCTGCCCAATATTCTGGTGGCGGTGCTCTCGGGCGCCTTTTTGACCTTCGCCATCGTCATCGGCGAGTTCACCATCGCCAGCCTGCTCAACCGACCGGCCTTCGGCCCCTATCTGCAAAACATCGGCGCCAACCGCGCCTATGAGCCGGCGGCCCTGGCCATCATCTCCTTCATCATCACCTGGGGCGCCATGGGCATGATCAATGTGCTCGGCCGCTTCGCCCCCCGCACCTCCGCCCGGACCGATTGACCATGGCTTTCCTCGACGTCAGCAAACTCACCAAGTCCTATGGCAGCAATACTGTGGTCAAGGGCGTCAGCTTCGGCTTTGACAAGGGCGAGTTCATCTCCCTGCTCGGCCCCTCGGGCTGCGGCAAGACCACCATCCTGCGCATGATCGCCGGCTTCGAGACGCCGTCCTCGGGCACCGTCATGGTCGATGGGCAGGACATCACCAGCCTCAAGCCCAACCAGCGCCAGCTCGGCATGGTGTTCCAGGCCTATGCGCTGTTCCCCAATCTCAATGTGGGCGACAATATCGGCTTTGGCCTCAAAATTGCCGGCGTGCCCGCTGAGGAGCGTCGCGCCCGTGTCGTTGATATGCTCAAGCTGATCGGCCTGCCCGGCTTCGAAACGCGCTACCCCTATGAGATGAGCGGCGGCCAGCAGCAGCGCGTGGCGCTTGCCCGCGCCATTGCCCCGCGCCCGCGCATGTTGCTGCTCGACGAGCCGCTCTCCGCGCTGGACGCCAAGATCCGCGTCTCGCTGCGCGAGGAAATCCGCGCCATTCAGCGCGAGCTGGGCATCACCACCGTTTTCGTCACCCATGATCAGGAAGAGGCCCTGTCCATTTCCGACCGTATCGTGGTGATGAACGCCGGCAATATCGAGCAGCTGGGCGCTCCGCACGACATCTACAATACCCCCAAGACCCGCTTCGTCGCCACGTTCGTCGGCCAGCTCAACAATCTCGACGTCACCGTCGCCGACCCGGTGGCGCGCACCGTCTCGCTCGATGGTCAGATCATCACGGTCCCCAACCTTCCTGCCGGCATCAGCGCCAATGCAGCCATGGTGCTCACCGTGCGCCCCGAAGTGCTATCCGTCGGTCAGCGGCCGGGCAATGACGTCACCCTCAACGGCACTGTTGAGGACGTCACATTCCTCGGCTCCGTCATCCGCATCCGGGTGAAGCTGGGCCACAATGTCGTCAGCCTTGATACCTTTAACGACCAGCGCGCTGCCCCGCCGCAGCGCGGCGAAGTCATTACTGTCACCCTGGCGGGCAAGGACCTGCTGGTTCTGGCCAACTAGGGTTTGACCTCCCCGTCATCCAGCGTCATCTTCGGCCCCGAACCCGAGGACTCTTGCCGTGGATAATCCCTTCGTCACGACCGACTGGTTGGCAGCCCATCTTGGTGACCCCGAGCTGGTCGTGCTCGACGGCAGCTGGCACATGCCCAACGCCGCACGCAACGCCCAGGCCGATTATCTGGCCGGCCATATCCCGGGCGCCGTGTTCTTTGACATCGACGGCGTCGCCGATACCGACAGCAACCTGCCCCACATGCTGCCCGCCCCCGCCGACTTCGCCCATATGGTCGGGGCCCTGGGCATATCGGAAACCATGACCATCGTTGTCTATGACGAGATTGGCCTATTCTCCGCCCCGCGCGTCTGGTGGACCTTCCAGACCATGGGCGCCCGCGACGTGCGCATCCTGGCTGGTGGTGGCCCCAAGTGGCGCGCCGAGAAACGCCCCACCGAAGCCGGCCTCGTGTCCCGGCCCAAGCAGATCTTCGAGGCGCATTTCAACCCGGCTCGCGTCACCGACTTCGCCGCCGTGCGCAGCGCAAGCCAGCAGGGCAGTATCCAGATTGCCGACGCCCGACCCGCGCCGCGTTTCCACGCCGAAGTGCCCGAGCCGCGTCCGGGTCTCAAGTCCGGCCATATTCCGGGCAGCCACAATCTGCCGGTGAGCCTGCTCACCGACGCCGGCCAGATGCGCCCGCCCGAACAGCTTGCCGCCCTATTTGCTGAACGCGGCATTGATCTGAGCAAGCCCCTCATCACCACCTGCGGATCTGGCATCACCGCCTCCACCCTTGCCCTTGCCGCCCAATTGGCTGGCGCCGACCAGGTTGCGGTCTACGATGGCTCCTGGGCCGAATGGGGCAGCCGACCCGACGCCGACATTGAGACCTGATCAGGGCTCGTACCGGTGCCCCTGATCGAAATCTGTCCGCCGGATCCAACCTGGCCCGTCCAGTTCCAGGCGCTCAAGGCCAGCCTAATGCCGGCCCTGCCCGCCGGTGCGGTGATCCACCACATCGGCTCAACCGCCGTGCTCGACCTGCCCGCCAAGGACGTCATCGATATTCAGGTCACGCTCGATGACCTGGCGGCGGCCGATATCGCCGCGATCACGGCGGCCGGCTTTGCCACCCGCCCCGGCGCCCCCCGCACTGATCACTGCCCGCCCGGCCTTGATCTGCCGCCCGAACACCTGGCCAAGCTCTTCTTCAAGAGCACGGGCCGTGCGGCCAATCTGCATATCCGCCAGACGGGCCGTTTCAACCAGCGCTATCCCCTGCTCTGCCGCGACTATCTGCGCAGCCATCCCGGCGCAGCCCAGGCCTATGCCGTCATCAAGCAGCAGCTCTCCCGACGCTTCCCCGATGACGTCGATGCTTACTACGACATCAAGGATCCGGTGTTCGACATCATCATGGCCGGCGCCAACGACTGGGCCTCTTTCGCCGGCTGGACCCCACCGCCCGGCGACTGACCCGCCGCTCGCAAGTCTTCATCCAGACAATCTCAGTGAACGCCAGATTAACTCCGGCCGGGTATTTTTCCTTTGCTCGCAACGTCTGTGTAACGCGCCCGCACGGCGGCAGCACAACGCAAGGTGGAAAAAAGTGGTCTTTTCGAATATGAGTATCCGGCTGAAGCTGGTCGCCGCAGCGGGCTTGCTATCGGCGGTGTCCATGTGTGCCATCGTCTTTGGCGGAACCGCATTGATGTATGGAATGGCCAGCAAGCAGGCCAGGGAACAGGCCAAGGCCATGCTCGGTCAGTATTCCGAACTCACAGCCGGACAGATCAGCAGTGTGGTCGCAACAGTCGAGGCCACCAAGGCAGCCCTCGAAGGTGCAATTGCCGGCCCCAATCCCGACCGCGACCAGCTCGGAGCCATCATGACCGCCGCCACCAGCGCCAGGTCGTCCCTGGTCGGCATGACCCTGGCCTTCGACAGCAATGCCCTTGATGGGCGCGACGCCGACTTTATCGGCCACAAATATTCCGATGCCAACGGACGCTTTGTCCCCTATTTCACCAACCAGAACGGCGCCGTTGTCGTCGAGCAGCTCGACATGTCGCCCGAAGCCGGCACCGAAAGCTGGTACGATATCCCGATGCGGGAGGACCGCACCCTGATCACCCCGCCCTATTCCTATGTGGTTGCAGGCGTCGATGTGCTGATGACTACCATCAGCGGTGTGGTGCATCGCGGTGGCAAGCCGGCTGGCATCGTCACGGGCGATATCAGCCTCAGTTCGCTCGCCGACATGGTCTCGCAGTTGCGCCCCTTCGGCGACGGCAAGGTCATGCTGGTCAGCAATGACAACAAATGGGTCGCCAATGCCGATCCAGCCCTGCTCGGCCAGCCGCTGGCAGCCGACGCGGCTGCCTGGCTGGACACCACGATCAAAGCCGGCGATGGCCAGTTCTTCCGCGATGAAGCCGGTGTCGAGCAGTTCGGCATGGTTGTGCCCTTGGCCTTTGCCGGCGTCTCCGAAACCTGGTCCATGGTTATGCAGGTGCCTGCCTCCACCATCTATGCCGCCGTCAACGCCACCCGCAACACGGCGCTTGTGGCCTCTGCTGGGCTGCTGGCCGCCGTGCTGCTGCTGGTCTGGTTCGGCGCCGGTGTCATTGCCAGCCCGATCCGCAAGATGACCGAGATCATGGGCCGCCTGGCCAAGGGCGAATATGATCTCACTGTACCCAATAGCCAGGGTCGCGACGAGATTGGCGCCATGGCCCGCGCTGTGGAGATTTTCCGCCGCAATGGCCTGCAGGTCTCGCAGATGACCCAGGCTGAGGCGGCGCGGATCATCACCGATGCCCAGGCCCGCCAGCAGATGATGACTGAGCTGCAGGGGGCCTTTGGCGCGGTGGTCGATGCGGCCATTGCCGGCGATTTCGCCAAGCGCGTTGACGCCAGCTTTCCCGATACCGAGCTCAATACGCTGGCCGAGAGCGTCAACAACCTTGTCGCCACGGTCGAAAAAGGCGTCTCCGAAACCGGCCGCGTGCTGACAGCCCTCGCCCACACCGATCTGACCCAGCGCATGGAAGGCCAGTATCAGGGGGCCTTCGCCGCCCTGCAGGCCGACACCAATGCCGTGGCTGACACGCTGTCTGACGTTGTTGGCCGCATCAAATCGACCTCCCGCGCACTCAAGTCCGCGACCGGCGAAATCCTGGCCGGCGCCAACGATCTGAGCGAGCGCACCACCAAGCAGGCGGCCACCATCGAGGAAACCTCAGCCGCCATGGAGCAGCTTGCCTCCACCGTGCTGCAGAATGCCGAGCGCGCCCGCGAAGCCTCAACCAATGCCAGCAAGGTCACCCAGACGGCTGAACAGGGCGGCATGGTGATGGATCAGGCCAATCAGGCCATGGGCCAGATCACTGCGTCCTCGAGCAAGATCTCCAACATTATTGGCCTGATCGACGACATCGCCTTCCAGACCAATCTGCTGGCCCTCAACGCCTCTGTCGAGGCGGCCCGCGCCGGAGATGCTGGCAAGGGCTTTGCTGTGGTGGCCGTCGAAGTGCGGCGCCTCGCCCAGTCGGCAGCCTCTGCCTCAGCCGAGGTCAAGGTGCTCATCGAGCAGAGCGCCACCGAAGTCCAGGGTGGGTCAAAGCTGGTTGCCGAAGCCGCAGCCAAGCTCAATTCAATGCTCGATGCGGCCCGCGCCAACAATGCCCTGATGGACGGCATCGCCCGCGACAGCCGCGAGCAGGCCTCGGCCATCGAAGAGATCACGGTCGCCGTGCGCCAGATGGACGAAATGACCCAGCACAACGCGGCCCTGGTCGAACAGACCAATGCCGCCATCGAGCAGACCGAGGCCCAGGCCAGCGAGCTCGACGTCGTGGTCGACGTGTTCACCGTTTCCGACCGCGCGACACGCACAACCACCGCGCCTGCCCGCAACGCCGCGCCGCCCAAGGCCCGCACCGCAGCCAAGGCCTACCTCAGCTCCGGCAACGCCGCCCTCGCCACCGACTGGAACGAGTTCTGACCCCGTCGCGACGGCGAACTCCGGTTCGCCGTCGCGTCCCTGCCGTCCCTCACACCGGCCGCACCTCGGCCAGCCGCATCTCGGCATAATCATCCTTCCAGCATACCGCCGCTTCCCAGGCGGCCGAGGCCTGCTCTGCCGCGTCCCGCGCGGCGCCCTCGAGTCCGCCGCCATTGTGCGGCAGCACCAGGTCAAGCACGGGCACATCCACATGAGCCTCGTCCCAATCGATCAGCGCCACCCGGTCTGGCGACATCAGGATATTGCCGGGATTGCCCGGATTGCCATGCACCACCGTCATCGTCTGCCCGGCCAGCCGCGCCCAGGCCGCGCGACAGCGCAACACGGCCTCCGCGGGCATGGCCGTCAGGTCAATGCGCGTACCCTTGTCCTCGCTCAGCAGGTCCGTCGACGCGCGCCAGCCCGGCCGCTGCGGCCAGTCTGCCGTCAGCCCATGCAGCCGGCGCAGCGTCTCGCCCACCCGCCGCCAGTCCGCCGCATCCTGCGGCGGTCCGCCCGGCACAAATGCCATCACGACCAGCCCTTCGGCAAACAGCCGCCCGTCCCGGGTTGGGATCGGCATGGGCACACCCAAGCCATTGCGGTCGAGATGGGCCATCAGGTCCATCTCCCAGGCAAGATCTTCATCCGACCGCTGCCCCAGCCGGCCCACCGCCACCTGCCCGTCGATGTCCAACCGCCACACATCATTGGAACTGCCGCCCGTCAGCCGCTCAAGCCGCCGTGCCCCCCACAAGTCCAAGCCATCCCAGCCCATCAGCTCCTCCGCTCCCACGTCCCCAGGCCCGCCCAGCCCCACTGTCGGTCCGAACACTAGCGACAACCGCTAGAGCCGGAAACATGTCCCCGCGATCCGCCGAGGCGCCTGTTCCGGGCGGAACTGCCCAGGCGCCATGCTTGACACACTCTCATGTCAAAACAGGCACATGCCATCACGCAGGGGCAGACTACGCATGGCAACCATCATTACACCTGCCCTCGTCCAGGGTCTCTCCTGCGGCCGGCCCTTTGCCGCCGAGCTGCCCGCGCGACGCCCCGGCCTGCGCCGCATGCTGATGATCTATCCGGTTGGTATCGACCGCCTTGCGCCGCTTGGCATGCCCACGCGATTGAGCATCGTCTGCTGCGAGGCCGCACCGGAGGTCATCGCCGCCGGCCAGCAGCATCGTGACAGCTGCGCCGACTACGATGTGATCTATCTCGATGATCCCGACGCGCTCGAAGCCACCATCCTGCAACTGGCGGGCGGCCCGGTGATGCTTCAGGCCATAGCCCCCAAGCGCATGGTGATCCGCCAGGAACCGGGCAATTGGCGCATCGAATATGATGGCCGGCTGCTGGCGTCCGCTGCCAACCAGGACCAGGCGCGCGGCTTTGCCTATGCTGCGGCCCAGCACCACTACGAATACAACGGCTTTGTGCCGCTCATCACGTTGATCGGCGCCGGGCCGGAACGCAGCCTGCCCTGGCAGCCCGACCACGACTTTCTCGAGATCGTCGAGGACTGATTACTCTCTAAAAGCAACGGGGCCGCCGGATCACTCCAGCGGCCCCGCAAGACGGTTAGCAAGCTCCGCGAACTTAGCCGGCGCGCTTCTTGTTGTAGAGGTCGAAGAACACGGCAGCCAGCAGCACCACGCCCTTGATCATCTGCTGCAGGTCGATGTTGATGCCCATGATGGACATGCCGTTGTTCATCACGCCCATGATGAACGCACCGATCACCGCACCAGCCACGGCGCCCACGCCGCCCAGCGCCGAGGCGCCGCCGATGAACACGGCCGCGATCACGTCCAGTTCCAGCCCCTGGCCGGCCTTGGGGGTCGCCGAGTTGAGACGGGCCGCATAGATCATGCCGGCCAGTGCCGCCAGGGCGCCCATGATGGCGAACACATAGAACGTCATCCGCTCGGTCTTGATGCCCGAAAGCGCCGCGGCCTTGAGATTACCTCCCAGGGCATAGATGCGGCGGCCAAAGGTCATGCGCTTGGTCACAAAGACGAACAGCGCGATCAGGATCGCCATCACCACCAGCACATTGGGCAGGCCGCGATAGGACGCCAGCATATAGGTGAAGAACAGCACCAGCGCCGCGATCACCACATTCTTGGCCACGAACAGGCCCAGGGGCTCGCTCTCATAGCCACGCGCCTTGCGACGGGACCGCGAGCGAATGGCCAGCGCCAGCATCGCCACGACGGTGACAATACCGATAACCACCGTGGTGGTGTGCAGCACGAGCGGCTGGACCCCTTCTGCGGCCGCCACCAGGGTGGTTGGGCCAAAGACATCAGGGATAAAGCCGGCCGAGAGCAGCTGGAACTCGGCGGGGAACGGGCCCACCGACTTGCCGGCCAGAATGGCCAGCGACAGGCCCTTGAAGATCAGCATGCCGGCCAGCGTCACGATGAAGCTGGGGATCTGGTGATAGGCGATGAGATAGCCCTGTGCCGCGCCGATCAACGCGCCCACCAGGATACAGATGGCGCCTGCGACGAAGGGATTGGCCAGGAACGCCAGCTCGGGCGGGAACTTCCAGCCCACCATCAGCATGGCGGCCAGCGCGCCGATGAAGCCCGAGACCGAGCCGACCGACAGGTCGATATGCCCGGCCACGATGATCAGCAGCATGCCCAGCGCCATCACGATGATATAGCTGTTCTGCAGGATGATATTGGTCAGGTTCAGCGGCTTGAACAGCACGCCGCCCGTGAAATACTGGAAGAACAGCATGATCAGGATCAGCGCGGCCAGCAGGCCATAGTCGCGCATGTTCGCCTTCAGGGCGCCCCAGACGCTCAGCTGCTGGTTCTTGGCCTGTTCGGTGGTGGCCGTAGCACTCGCCGGTGCCGTCTCGGTGGTCATGATGCCTTCCCTTCCGCACGAACAATCGCACGCATGATTTTCTCCTGGCTGGCTTCGGCCGTCGGCATTTCGCCCACGATCTGGCCCTCATTGACGACATAAAGTCGGTCGGTGATGCCGAGCAGTTCCGGCATCTCCGAGGAGATCACCAGCACGGCTTTGCCCTGTGCCGCCAGTTGGTTGATGATAGTGTAGATTTCATATTTCGCGCCCACGTCGATGCCGCGGGTCGGCTCGTCCAGGATCAGCACTTCCGGATTGGCGAACAGCCACTTGCTCAGAACCACCTTCTGCTGGTTGCCGCCGCTGAGGTTGCCGGTGACCTGATAGACGCTCGATGAGCGGATATTGGTCTTCTTGCGATACTCATTGGCGACGTCCATTTCTGTCATGTCGTCGATGACGCCCATGCTCGAAATGCCGCGCAGATTGGCCAGAGTGGTATTGTGCTTGATGTGGTCGATCAGGTTCAGGCCATAGGTCTTGCGATCCTCAGTGGCATAGGCAATGCCCTGCGCCACGGCTTTTTCCACTGTCGAGGTGTCGATTTTCTTGCCGTGCAGGAACACTTCGCCACTGATCTTCTGGCCATAGGAGCGGCCGAACAGGCTCATGGCGAACTCCGTGCGGCCCGAACCCATCAGCCCGGCAATGCCTACCACCTCGCCCTTGCGGATATTGAGGTTGATGTTGCGAATGATCTGCCGGTCGCGGTGCAGCGGGTGGAACACGTTCCAGTTCTTGACCTCGAACACCACTTCGCCGATCTGCGGCGTGCGCGGCGGATAGCGGTCGTCAAGCGCACGACCCACCATCGAGGTGATGATCCGGTCTTCCGAGATCTGTTCCTTGTTCATCGTTTCGATCGTGCGGCCGTCACGGATCACCGTGATGCGGTCGGCCACGCGCGAGATTTCGTTCAGCTTGTGGCTGATCAGGATCGAGGTAATGCCCTGCCTGCGGAATTCCATCAGCAGCTCGAGCAAGGCCGCGCTGTCCTTCTCCGACAGGCTGGCCGTCGGCTCGTCCAGGATCAGCAGCCGCACTTCCTTGCTTAGCGCCTTGGCGATCTCCACCAGCTGCTGCTTGCCCACGCCGATATTGGTCACCAGCGTATCAGGGTCCTCGGTCAGGCCCACCATGCTCAGCAGCTTGCGGGCGCCGTCGCGGGTCTCGTCCCAGTCGATGACGCCGGCCTTGGCCTGTTCATTGCCCAGGAAGATGTTTTCGGCGATCGACAGCAGCGGCACCAGGGCCAGCTCCTGATGGATGATCACGATGCCCTTGGCTTCACTGTCAGCGATCGTCTTGAAATGCTGTTCTTCACCCTTGTAGACGATCTGGCCGTCATAGCTGCCCGACGGATAGACGCCGCTGAGCACTTTCATCAGGGTGGATTTTCCGGCGCCGTTCTCACCCACGATGGCGTGGATTTCGGCTTCCCGCACGTCCAGATTGACGTCCGAAAGCGCCTTGACGCCAGGGAACGTCTTGGTGATGCCGCGCATCTCCAGAATGGTATTGGTCATCGCCAGCTTTCTCGTAGGCACGCGGGCACTGCACATGGCGGTGGCGCCCGGTTACGGGAAAGGGCCCCGCGTCACCGCGGGGCCCCGTTTCGCATCAAGCCAGAGGCTTACTGCAGGTCTTCGGCCTTGATGTAGCCCGAGTCAACAACCAGGGCCTGGTAGTTGGTCAGGTCGACTTCATAGGGGGTCAGCAGGATCGAGGGCACAACCTTGACGCCATTGTCGTAGGTGGTGGTGTCCAGGCCTTCCGGCGTGCCGCCACCGACGATGGTGTCAACCAGGTCAGCAGTGGTCTTGGCCAGCTCGCGGGTGTCCTTGTAGACGGTCGAATACTGCTCGCCGGCGATGATCGCCTTGACGGACGGTGCTTCGGCATCCTGGCCGGTGATGACGGGCCATGCCAGGTCGGCAGAGCCATAGCCAACGCCGCGCAGCGACGAGATGATACCACGGCTCAGGCCATCATAGGGGGCCAGAACGCCGTCAACACGGCTACCGTCCGAGTAGCTGGCCGACAGGATGTTGTCCATGCGGGCCTGTGCAACAGCACCGTCCCAACGCAGGGTACCAACAGTGTCCATGCCCATCTGGCCGGACTTCACAACGATGTCGCCCGAGTCGATCATCGGCTGCAGAACGCTCATAGCGCCGTCATAGAAGAAGAAGGCGTTGTTGTCGTCCGGCGAACCGCCGAACAGTTCAACGTTCCACGGCTTGGTGTCGGCAAAGCGTTCCTTGAGGCCCTTGACCAGCGAATTGGCCTGGAGCACGCCCACCTGGAAGTTGTCGAAGGTGGTGTAGAGGTCGACATTGGCGGTGTCGCGGATCAGGCGGTCATAAGCGACAACCTTGATGCCAGCGTCAGCAGCCTGCTGCAGCACGGCCGACAGCGTGGTGCCGTCGATCGAGGCAACGACCAGGGCCTTGACGCCCTTGGTGACCATGTTTTCGATCTGGGCGAGCTGGTTCGGGATATCGTCTTCTGCAAACTGCAGATCAACCGAATAGCCCTTGGCTTCCAGCGCGGCCTTGAGTTCGTTGCCGTCCGAGATCCAGCGCAGCGACGACTGGGTCGGCATGGCAATGCCGATGGCGCCCTTGTCCTGGGCGAAAACAGCCGTCGATGCGGTCAGCGCCATGGCGCCAACTGCCAGTACGGTGGCAAGCGTCTTGAAAATCTTCACGTCTCGACTCCCTTTTATATTTCGAGTTCAGAAGCAGCCTGTGATCATCCGGAGAGGTGTTGCGGATTCCTGCAGGCGCGCCAGCAAATGCCCTCGCGGACATGCGTGACAACACTGCATAGAGTCCTCCAGCGTGACGGCATGCGCCGCCCGGGCCCTCCCAAGCCATCGCCGGGGAAATTAGGATGATCAGATACCCGATGTAAAGCAGCTTTGGCGCTTTCGCGCATTTTTTTCGACGGTCAAATTTTAACGATACAGCAGGTTTTGCGGCGATTGCGGTTCGGCATTTGTAACGTTATCGTGCCGCCGCCTCGGGAGGATTCTGTTCGGCTAGATCGCAAAGCGACACCGCCAGCACTCAAGGTATCTGATAACCGGGAGGGGTTATGTTGAATACGACCGAGCAGGTGCGCGCTGATCAGCCTACAGCGGCCGGCCATGTTGCCGAGCATCTGGCCACAGTGATTCTGGCCGAAATGCCGCCCGGCACCAGCCTGCCCAGCGAAGCCGATCTCGCCACGCGCTATGCCGTCAGCCGCCTCACTATCCGCGAGGCCGTCAAGCTGCTTGAGGGGCGCGGCCTGCTCACCATCGCCCGCGGACGCCGGGCAGTAGTGCGCGAGCCCGATGGCACAGCCTTTGCCGATTTCCTCACCTCGGTGATCCGCTTTGATCCCAAGGGCCTGTTCGATCTGATCGAGGTGCGTCTCTCGCTCGAGGTGCAGTCGGCCACCCAGGCGGCCAAACGCGCCACCCGCGCCGGGATTACCGCTATCGAAAGCGAACTGCAGGGCATGCGTGATTCTGCCCACAGCCCGAGTGGCGAGCTGACCCACGAGCAGGAACTGAACTTTCATATCCATGACGTCGGCTTCCATGAAGCTGTGGCCCTGGCCAGCGGCAATCGTGTGCTGGGCTATCTCTTTGAGGCCATGGCCAAGCCGCTGCGCCAGGCGTTCTTCATCAGCCGCCGCGGCCATGAACAGCGCGGTCACACCATTCAGGACACCATTGTCGCGCATCAGAAGATCCTCGATTGCATCAAGGCCGGCGATGGCCGCCAGGCCGCCGATGCTATGCGCGCCCACCTCAAGGATACCGAACGCGATATCCGCGCGGCGCTCAATCAGCTGTCCCTGCCCCCGGGCGACAGCGCATAAACGCCTTGCAGCCGGGCGCGCCATGACCGAATAATCCGCCGCAGTTTCCGGGACGGACCATGGCGCAGCGACCAGACAGCTCAACCAATCGATTGGACGATGCCGCCCGCGCCGGCTGGCTCTACTATGTCGCCGGCAATACCCAGGAGGAAATCGCTGCCAAGCTCGGCATTTCCCGCCAATCCGCCCAGCGCCTTGTCTCGCTTTCGGTCAGCGAAGGCCTGATCAAGGTCCGCCTTGATCATCCCATTGGCCGCTGCATGGACCTGGCCAGTCGACTCAAGTCCCGCTTTGCGCTCGACCTTGTCGAGGTGGTTCCGTCCGACCCCTCCAGCCAGTCCTCGACCCTAGGCATCGCTGAGGCCGCTGCCACCGAGATCGAACGCTGGCTCAAGCGCCCCGACCCCATCGTCATGGCCATCGGCACCGGCCGCACACTCAAGGCTGCCGTCGCCCAGCTCACGCCCATGGAATGCCCGCAGCACAAGGTGGTCTCGCTCACCGGCAATATCGCGCCAGACGGCTCGGCAGCGTTCTACAACGTGATCTTCAACATGGCTGATACCGTCAAGTCGCGCAGCTTTCCCATGCCGCTGCCGGTCATTGCCTCCTCCGCCCGCGAACGCGAGCTGCTGCATGCCCAGCCCATGATTCGCGAAACCCTGGCCCTGGCGGCCCAGGCCAATGTCACCTTCGTGGGTGTCGGCGACATCGGCCCCGATGCGCCGCTCTATCTGGATGGCTTCATCACCGATGCCGAGCTCAAGGCGCTGCAGAAGGCCGGCGCCGTCGGCGAGATCTGCGGCTGGAGCTTTGATGCCGATGGCCGGCTCATCGAGGGCCTGACCAATGATCGCGTCGCCTCGGCCCCCATGCCCTCGCGCGAGGCCTCGCTGGTTGTGGCAATCGCCATGGGCGATAGAAAATTGCCCGGCATCCGCGCCACGCTCAACCGGCGATTGGTTAACGGCCTCATAACCGACGAGCGCACCGCAGAGGGGCTCCTGCGTCTCCATTAAACCTATGATTTCATAGGTATTATTTCGGCTTCACTATCCACTCCCCGGCCGACCTCGCCATCATTTTGTGCATGGCACACTTGACTCTGCCGCATGAAAGGTGAGTATTTGCCCATTGCCGAGACAAATGCCCGTTTCGGTTCCTGGGAGGATATCGATGAAACTGACACCCATTCTCGTGGGCGCGTTCAGCCTTGCGCTGGCGGCTTCCGCCTCTGCGCAGACGCTCACCATTGCCACCGTCAACAATGGCGACATGATCCGCATGCAGGGTCTGTCCGAGGCCTTCACCGCCGACACCGGCATCGCGCTCAATTGGGTCGTGCTCGAAGAGAACACGCTGCGCCAGAACGTCACCACCGACATCGCCACCAATGGTGGCCAGTATGACGTGATGACCATCGGCACCTACGAAGCCCCCATCTGGGCCAAGCAGGGCTGGCTGGTGCCGCTGGACGGCCTGAGCGCCGACGCGGCCTATGACGTCGACGACCTGCTGCCCGCCATCCGCGGCGGCCTGTCCATGGATGGCAAGCTCTATGCAGCGCCCTTCTATGGCGAGAGCTCGATGGTGATGTACCGCAAGGACCTGATGGAAAAGGCCGGGCTGACCATGCCCGACGCCCCCACCTGGGAATTCATCGGCCAGGCCGCCCGCGCCATGACCGATCGCGCCAATGACATCAACGGCATCTGCCTGCGCGGCAAGGCCGGCTGGGGCGAGAACATGGCCTTCCTGACGGCCATGTCCAACTCCTTCGGCGCCCGCTGGTTCGACGAATCCTGGCATGCCCAGTTCGATCAGCCCGAGTGGAAGGCCACGCTCGACACCTATCTGTCGCTGATGGCCGACGCCGGCCCGGCCGGTGCCTCGTCCAACGGCTTTAATGAAAACCTCACGCTGTTCCAGCAGGGCAAGTGCGGCATGTGGATCGACGCCACCGTGGCGGCATCCTTTGTCACCAACCCCAAGGACTCCACCGTCGCTGACAAGGTCGGCTTTGCCCTGGCGCCCGATAACGGCCTGGGCAAGCGCGGCAACTGGCTCTGGGCTTGGTCGCTGGCTATTCCCAAGAGCAGCCAGAACGCCGAGGCGGCCGAGAAGTTCATCAACTGGGCAACCAACAAGGACTATCTGGCCACTGTTGCTGCCAAGGAAGGCTGGGCCAACGTTCCCCCGGGCACGCGCACCTCGCTCTATGAAAACGCCGAGTACCAGGCTGCGGCGCCCTTCGCCAAGATGACGCTGGACTCCATCAACGCTGCCGATCCGACCCAGCCCACGGTCAAGCCCGTGCCCTATACTGGCGTGCAGTTCGTGGCCATTCCCGAGTTCGCCGGCATTGCCACCAATGTCGGCCAGCTGTTCTCGGCCGCCCTGGCCGGTCAGATGTCCGCCGATGACGCCCTTGCCCAGGCACAGGACGCCACCACCCGCGACATGACCCGCGCCGGCTACATCAAGTAGTTCCTCCCCCGAAGCCGAACCGCCCGATCTCCCTGATCGGGCGGTTCAACAGATCGGATCTGGGCAAGGCCCGATCCACCTCTCCCCTGGGGAGAGCGTTAGGGTGAGGGGCCGTCCGGCACCAGCACCGGCGTCTTGGAGCATTCCGCATGGCAACCGCACAGACCCGCACACTCTCGCGCATCATGATGGCCCCCGCCGTCATCGTGCTGCTGATCTGGATGATCGTCCCGCTGGTGATGACCCTGTGGTTCAGCTTCCAGAACTATAGCCTGATCAATCCGATGATGACCGGTTTCGCCGGCTGGGCGAACTATGTCTATGTCATCGGCGACCCCAGCTTCATCCAGTCGCTGGTCAATACGCTGATCCTGGTGGGTGGCGTGCTGCTCATCACCATTATCGGCGGCACGCTGCTGGCGCTGCTGCTCGATCAGCCCATCTGGGGCCAGGGGATCCTCCGCATCATCGTCATCTCGCCCTTTTTCGTCATGCCGCCGGTGGCCGCGCTGATCTGGAAGAACGGCTTCATGCACCCCGGCTACGGCATGCTGGCGCATCTGTGGAAATTCTTCGGCCTGCAGCCCATCGACTGGTTCAACCAGTATCCGATGTTTTCCGTCATCGTCATCGTGGCCTGGCAGTGGCTGCCCTTTGCCACGCTGATCCTGCTCACGGCCCTGCAGTCGCTCTCCGAAGAGCAACGCGAGGCGGCCGAGATGGATGGTGCCAATGCCATCAACCGCTTCTACCATATCATCCTGCCGCACATGGCCCGGGCGATCACCATCGTGATCCTGATCCAGACCATTTTCCTGCTCGGCATCTTCGCTGAAATCCGCGTCACCACCGGCGGCGGACCCGGCTATGCCTCCACCAACATCGCCTTCCTGGTGTTCCGCACCGGCATCCTCTCCAACGACATCGGCGCCGGCTCGGCCGGTGGCGTGGTCGCCGTCGTCATCGCCAACATCGTTGCCATCTTCCTGATGCGCGCGGTCGGCAAGAACCTAGACGCGTAAGGGAGACCGACCATGGCCCGCGCCGCATCCATCCAGACCCGTATCGGCTTTACCGCACTCGCCTGGGCCATTGCCCTGCTGCTGTTCGCCCCCATCCTGTGGACGATCCTGACCGCATTCAAGACCGAGGCCGAGGCGATTGCCACCAGCCCGACCTTCCTGCCGCGCGAGTTCACGCTGGAGAACTTCGGCGCCGTGCAGGATCGCTCGGACTATTTCAAGCACGCCTTCAATTCCATCATCTTCTCGGTCGGCTCGACACTGTTGGGCCTGGTCATCGGCGTCCCTGCCGCCTGGGCCATGGCCTTTGCGCCCACCAAGCGCACCAAGGACGTGCTGATGTGGATGCTCTCCACCAAGATGATGCCCGCCGTGGGCGTGCTGATCCCGATCTACCTGATCTTCCGCGATCTGCGCCTGCTGGACACCCTGCATGGCCTGACGCTGATCATGACGCTGATCAACCTGCCGATCATCATCTGGATGCTCTACACCTATTTCAAGGAAATCCCGGTCGACATCCTTGAGGCCGCGCGCATGGATGGCGCCGAGCTCTACAACGAGATCGTCCACGTCCTGGTGCCCATGGCCGTGCCCGGCATTGCCTCGACGCTGCTGCTCAATGTCATCCTGGCCTGGAACGAAGCCTTCTGGACCATCACCCTGACCTCGGGCAAGGCGGGCACGCTCACCGCCTTCATCTCGTCCTTCTCGAGCCCCCAGGGCCTCTTCCTCGCCAAGCTCTCGGCCGCCTCGCTGCTGGCCATCGCGCCGATCCTGCTCATGGGCTGGTTCAGCCAGAAACAACTCGTCCGCGGTCTCACCTTCGGCGCTGTAAAGTAAGGACTAGAAAAATGGGTTCCATCTCTCTCTCCCACGTCAAGAAGTCCTTCGGCGAAGTCCAGATCATTCCCGATATCTCGCTGGACATCAAAGAGGGCGAGTTCGTCGTCTTTGTCGGTCCCTCCGGCTGCGGCAAGTCCACCCTGCTGCGCCTGATCGCCGGGCTCGAAGACACCACCTCGGGCACCATCCTGCTCGATGGCGTCGATATGACCAAGGCGCCGCCGGCCCGTCGGGGCCTCGCCATGGTGTTCCAGTCCTATGCGCTCTATCCGCATATGACGGTGCGCGACAACATCGCCTTCCCTCTGAAGATGGCCAAGGCGCCCAAGGAGGTCATCGACCAGAAGGTCGAATATGCCGCCCGCACGCTGAACCTGTCATCCTATCTCGATCGCCGCCCGCGCGCCCTCTCGGGCGGCCAGCGCCAGCGCGTCGCCATCGGCCGCGCCATTGTGCGCGAGCCCAAGGCGTTCCTCTTTGACGAACCGCTGTCCAAC
Source organism: Devosia sp. FKR38 (assembly GCF_005222805.1). GTDB lineage: Bacteria > Pseudomonadota > Alphaproteobacteria > Rhizobiales > Devosiaceae > Devosia. Next base: position 2,362,820 of record NZ_STGC01000005.1, read on the forward strand.
CTCGATGCCGCCCTGCGCGTCAACATGCGCCTTGAGATCACCGAGTTGCACCAGCAGCTCAAGACCACCATGATCTATGTGACGCATGATCAGGTCGAGGCCATGACCATGGCCGACCGCATCGTGGTGCTCAATGCCGGCCGCGTCGAACAGTTCGGCACCCCGCTCGATCTCTACAAGAAGCCAGCCAACCGCTTTGTCGCCGGCTTCATCGGCTCGCCGCGCATGAACTTTGTCGATGGTCCCGAGGCCGCGCGCTACAACGCCAGCGCCATCGGCGTCCGCCCCGAGCATTTCAGCCTGGCCACGACACCCATGCCCGGCGCCTGGAAGGGCAAGGTCGGCGTCGCCGAACAGCTCGGCAGCGACACGTTTCTGCATGTCCATGTCGACGGGCTGGGCCTGATGACCATCCGCACCGATGGCGACCAGACCTTCGGCCATGGCGACGATGTCTATCTCACGCCCGATCCCGCACGCATCTACCGCTTCGATGCCGCGGGCCTGGCGCTCTAGTCTCTGCATAGACCTCGTCCTGAGCTTGTTGCAGGACGAGGCCGTGGTACCAGGATTTCGACGAACCCGAACACCTGGTTCGACACGCCCACCATGCGGTGTCATGGGGGCACAATAGGACGACCACCATGACCACCAAGCTCTCCGCCGCCGCCCTGCCCACCCTCAGCACCGCCGCCGTGCCCGCCTATGACCGCACGGGCCTGACGGCCGGCATCGTGCATTTCGGCGTCGGCAATTTCCATCGCGCCCATCAGGCGGTCTATCTCGATGATCTCTTCGCCACCGGCGTGGGTCACGACTGGGCCATCGTCGGCGCCGGCGTGCGCGAGGCCGACGAGGCCATGCGGCTCAAGCTGATGGAGCAGGATTGGCTCACCACCGTGGTCGAGCAGGAAGCCGACGCCAGCAGCGCCCGCGTCACCGGCGTCATGATCGACTATCTGCGGCCCGGCGACAGCGCCGCCGTCATCGCCCGCCTCGCCGATCCGGCCATCCGCATTGTCTCGCTGACCATCACCGAGGGTGGGTACTATATCAATCCGGCCAGCCAGGCCTTCGATCCCGCCCATCCCGACATCGTCTATGACGCCGCCCACATCGATGCGCCGCGCACCGCTTTCGGCCTCATCCTCGCGGGCCTCCTGGCCCGCCGCGCTGCCGGCGTCGTGCCCTTCACCGTCATGAGTTGCGACAATATCCCGGGCAACGGCCACGTCACCCACAATGCCGTGGCGGGCCTTGCAGCGCTGATCGATCCGGCGCTGGCCGCCTGGGTCGAGATCAATGTCGCCTTCCCCAATGGCATGGTGGACCGCATCACCCCGGCCACCTCCGAACGCGAACGCACGCTGCTGGCCGACAGCTTCGGCATAGCGGACAATTGGCCCGTCTTCTGCGAGCGGTTCCGGCAATGGGTGTTGGAGGACAATTTCCCCGCCGGCCGTCCGGCGCTCGAGACTGTCGGCGTGCAATTCGTGCCCGACGTCGCGCCCTATGAGCACATGAAGATCCGCATCCTCAATGGCGGTCACGCCACCATCGCCTATCCCGCTGGCCTGATGGACATTCACTTCGTGCACGAGGCCATGGAAGACCCTCTGGTGTCGGCCTTTCTCGCCAAGGTCGAGCGCGACGAGATCATCCCTGTCGTGCCCCCGGTGCCCGACACCAATCTCGACGACTATTTCGCCCTCTGCGAAAAGCGCTTTGCCAATCCCAAGATCGGCGACACCATCCGTCGCCTGGCGCTTGACGGGTCCAACCGCCAGCCCAAGTTCATCGTGCCGTCGGCCCTTGATCGCGTCACGGCCGGGCAATCGGTCAAGGGCCTGGCGCTCGTTTCCGCCCTCTGGTGCCGCTATTGTTATGGCACCACCGATTCCGGCGCCGTCATCGCCCCCAACGACCCCAGCTGGGACCGGCTGACCGCCCAGTCCCGCCTGGCCAAGGATGATCCCAAAGCCTGGCTGGCCATGGCCGACATCTATGGCGGCCTGGCCAACAACCCCAGCTTCATCGCCGCCTTCAGCACGGCCCTCGAGAGCCTCTGGACCCGCGGCACTCGAACCACGCTTGATCTCTATCTCGCCGACCAGCTCTAGCCATGTAGCCAACCCGCCCGCCTTGCGATACCGTCCCGCCCGGACCGAACAAAGGGCGCTAGGTTTGACGACAACCCTCCTGGTTGCAGTGGATGTGGGGACGGCAAGTGCCCGGGCCGGAGTGCTCACAGCCCAGGGCATTCTCCTGGGCCGGGCCGAGCATCTGATCGATATGCATCGGCCCGATGCCAACCACGCCGAGCACAATAGCGAACAGATCTGGCGCGCCGTCTGCACGGCTGTGCGCGATGCCATGGCCATTGCCGGCGCCCGCCCCGAACAGGTGGTGGGCCTGGGCTTTGACGCCACCTGCTCGCTCGTCGTCCGCGATGTCCATGGCCAGCCGGTCAGCGTCTCCACCACGGGCGATGACCGTTGGGACACCATTGTCTGGCTCGATCACCGCGCCCTCAGCCAGGCCGACGAATGCAACCGCACCGGCCATCACGTGCTGCAATATGCGGGCGGCGTCATGTCGCCGGAAATGGAAGTGCCCAAGCTGATGTGGCTCAAGCGCCACCTGCCACACAGCTGGGACAGGGCCGCCATGATGTTCGATCTGGCCGACTTTCTCTCCTGGAAGGCCACCAGCTCGCTCGCCCGTTCGCAGTCGACGCTCACCTGCAAATGGACCTATCTGGCCCACCAGTCCCCCGCCTGGCAGGCCGATTTCCTCGCCACCGTCGGTCTTGAGGACCTGCTGGCCAAGGCCGCCCTGCCCGAGACGGCCACTCCGATCGGTGACTATATCGGCAGCCTGACGCCGGCCGCCGCGGCCGACCTGGGGCTCACCACCGCCTGCCGCGTCGGCGCCGGCCTCATCGATGCCCATGCCGGTGCGCTGGGCGTGCTAGGCGCCTTCACCCATGATGTCGCGACCATCGACCGCCATCTGGCGCTGATCGCCGGCACCTCAAGCTGTGTCATGGCCCTCTCGGCCGAAGACCGTCCCACCCCCGGCGTCTGGGGCCCCTATTTCGGCGCCGTCCTGCCCGGCGTCTGGCTCAACGAAGGCGGCCAATCCGCCACCGGCGCTTTGCTCGACCATCTCATTCGCCTGCACAGCGCCGGCGGCGAACCCACCGCCGAAAAGCACCGCGCCATTGCGCGCCGCATCATGGAGCTGCGCGAGCGCGAAGGCCTGGCTCTCGCCAATCGCCTGCATGTGCTGCCCGATTTCCACGGCAACCGTTCGCCACTCGGCGACCCCTTTGCGCTGGGCGTGATCTCGGGCCTGACGCTGGACAGCGATTTTGACTCGCTCTGCCGCCTCTATTGGCGCACCTGCGTCGCCATCGCCCTGGGTGTCCGCCACATCCTGGAAACCCTCAACACCCGCGGCTATGCCATCGACACACTGCACATCACCGGCGGCCACACCAAAAATGCCGTGCTGATGGAGCTCTATGCCGATGCCACCGGATGCACCGTGGTGGAATCGGCCGCCCAGGATGCGACCCTTCTGGGCATGGCCATGGTCGCGGCCACCGCCGCCGGCCTCTATCCCAGCCTCGATGGCGCCTGTGTCGCCATGCAGCAGGGCGGCCGCTCCCGCGCGCCGGATCAGGCCACGCGGGCGCAATATGACAAGGACTATGCCATTTTCCTTGAGATGCTGCGGCAGCGTCAAACCATAGACGCCATGGTCTGAGGTCATCGATGCGATGGTCTGAGACCATCGACGAGATGTTCTGGGATCATCGGCACGATGGTCTGATTTGCGTGATGCGCGCTGGCGGTGGCGCACAACTCTGTTTAAGCTGATGCTCGGGAAGCCAAATTTCGTGGCCTGAAACGAGCAATGCGAACGCATGTCGATCAAAGCCGCCGTCTATCACCTTACGCACTACAAATATGACCGTCCGGTCTATTTGCAGCCTCAGATCATTCGGCTGCAGCCGGCGCCGCACTCCAAGACCAAGGTGCTGAGCCATTCGCTCAAGGTTTCTCCGGCCCTGCATTTCGTCAATGTGCAGCAGGACCCCTACGGCAATTTTCTGACCCGCTTCGTGTTTCCCGAGCCGGTGACCGAGCTCAAGATCGAAGTCGATCTGGTCGCCGACATGACGGTCTACAATCCCTTCGATTTCTTCGTCGAGGAGAGCGCCGAGACCTTCCCGTTCCAATATCCCGACGACATCCGGCCCGATCTCTCGATCTATATGCAGCCCGAGCCCATCGGCCCGCAGATGCAGCAGTTCCTTGATGGCATCGACAAGACGCCGATGAACACGGTGAACTTCGTCACCGCCATCAATGCCTCCATTCAGCGCCGCCTCGACTATGTCGTGCGCATGGAGCCAGGCGTCTGGGCGCCCGACGAAACCCTGGCCAATGGCCGCGGCAGCTGCCGCGATTCCAGCTGGCTGCTGGTGCAGACCCTGCGCCATCTCGGCTTTGCCGCCCGCTTCGTCTCCGGCTATCTCATCCAGCTCAAGCCCGATCTGGTCTCGCTCGATGGCCCGGCCGGCACCGATCATGATTTCACCGATCTGCACGCCTGGTGCGAGGTCTATCTGCCCGGCGCCGGCTGGGTGGGGCTCGACCCCACCTCGGGCCTTTTGACCGGCGAAAGCCATGTGCCCCTGGCCGCGACCCCGCATTATCGCAACGCCGCCCCCATTTCTGGCTTTGCCTCCTTCGCCGAAGTTGATTTCAACTTCGAAATGCGCGTCGATCGCGTCGCCGAGCACCCACGCATCACCAAGCCCTTCTCGGACGCCAGTTGGGACAGGCTCGATGCCCTGGGTCACCAGGTCGACAAGGTGCTGGCCGACAATGATGTGCGCCTCACCATGGGTGGCGAGCCGACGTTTGTCTCCATCGATGATTTCGAAGCCGACGAGTGGAATACCGGCGCTGTCGGACCCACCAAGCGCACCCTGGCCGATGACCTCATCCGCCGCCTGCGCACCCGCTTTGCGCCCAATGGCATGCTGCATTATGGCCAGGGCAAGTGGTATCCCGGCGAGACCCTGCCGCGCTGGACCTTCTCGCTCTATTGGCGGCTGGACGGCCAGCCGATCTGGTCGGACGACAAGCTCATCGCCCGCGAAGGCGTCAAGACCACCGCAACGCACGAGGACGCCCGCCGCTTCCTCAAGGCCTTCGCCACCAATCTGGGGCTCACCGGCGACACCATCGCCGAGGCCTATGAGGACCCGGGCGAATGGCTGCTCAAGGAAGCCAAGCTGCCTGACAATGTCGATCCCGCCAATTCCGAGCTGGCCGACCCCGAAGCGCGCTCGCGCATTGCCAAGGTTTTCGAGCGCGGCCTGACCAGGCCGACCGGCTATGTGCTGCCCGTGCAGCGCTGGAATGCTGCGGCCTCCAGCCCCTGGCTCACCGAAGTGTGGAAGACCCGGCGCGGCAAGCTCTTCCTCGCGCCCGGCGACAGCCCGGCCGGTTATCGCCTGCCGCTGAGTTCGCTGCGCCACATCAAGCCGGTCGACTATCCCCATGTCGTCCAGCAGGACCCCGGCGCGCCGCGCGGTCCCCTGCCCGATCCGGTGGAACTGCTTGCCCGCCGGCAGACCGGCCTCGAAACCGATCCGCGCGCACAGACCACCTCGTCCTTCACCGCCTCCAGCGAACAGCAGGACCGCACCGAGCAGACCATCAGCGAGATCGAAGGCGTGGTGCGCACTGCCGTGACCGCCGAGATCCGCGGTCACCGCCTCTGCGTCTTCCTGCCGCCGGTCGAGCGGCTGGAGGATTATCTCGAGCTGATGGCCGCTGTCGAAGCCGCAGCCAAAGCGGTCGGCCAGCCTGTCCATGTCGAGGGCTATGCCCCGCCGCACGATCCGCGTCTCAACGTCATCCGCGTGGCGCCCGATCCGGGTGTCATCGAGGTCAATATCCATCCCGCATCGAGCTGGGATGATTGCGTGGCCACCACCACCGCCATCTATGAGGAAGCCCGGCTGTCGCGCCTGGGCGCCGACAAGTTCATGATCGACGGGCGCCACACTGGCACCGGCGGTGGCAACCACGTCGTTGTCGGCGGCGCCACGCCGCACGACAGCCCCTTCCTGCGCCGGCCGGACCTGCTCAAGTCGCTGGTGCTGCATTGGCAGCGCCATCCGTCCATGTCCTATCTGTTCTCGGGCCTGTTCATCGGCCCCACCAGCCAGGCGCCGCGCTTTGATGAAGCCCGGCATGACAGCCTCTACGAACTTGAAATCGCCATGGCCCAGGTGCCCCATCCGCAGTCGGGCCAGCCGGCCCCACTGCCCTGGCTGGTCGATCGCCTGTTCCGCAACCTTTTGGTCGACGTCACCGGCAATACCCATCGCTCCGAGATCTGCATCGACAAGCTGTTCTCGCCCGATGGCCCCACCGGCCGGCTGGGTCTGGTCGAATTCCGCGGCTTTGAAATGCCGCCCAATGCCCGCATGTCGCTGGCCCAGCAGGTGCTGGTCCGCGCCCTGATCGCCCGCTACTGGACCGATCCGCTGGACGGCAACTTCACCCGCTGGGGCACCACCCTGCATGATCGCTTCATGCTGCCCCACTATGTCTGGCAGGATTTCCTCGACGTCATCGCTGATCTCGAACGGCATGGCTTTTCCGTCGATCCCGCCTGGTTCTCTGCCCAGCTCGAGTTCCGCTTCCCCTTCTGCGGCGAGGTCGAATATGACGGCGTCCGCCTCGAACTGCGCCAGGCGCTCGAACCCTGGCATGTGATGGGCGAACAGGGCGCCATCGGCGGCACCGTGCGTTTCGTCGACAGCTCCGTCGAACGCCTCCAGGTCAAGCTCGACGGCATTAACCCCGAGCGCTACGCGGTCACCTGCAACCAGCGCAACGTGCCCCTGCGCACCACCGATCAGGCTGGCACGGCCATTGCCGGCGTCCGCTACAAGGCCTGGCAACCCGCCTCGGGCATGCACCCGGCCCTGCCGGTCAATACGCCGCTGGTCTTTGACATCTATGATCGCTGGACCCAGCGCCCGGTGGGCGGCTGCGTCTATCACGTCGCCCATCCCGGCGGCCGCAATTACGAGACCTTCCCGGTCAATGGCAATGAGGCCGAGGCGCGGCGCCTCGCCCGCTTCGTTCCGCACAACTACACCGCCGGCGGCTATGATCTGCGGACGGAAAAGCCGGCGGACGAATTCCCGCTGACCCTTGACCTGCGTCGGCCGCCGCGCTTCTGGTAGGCCATGGAAATGCGGAATCAAAAGCGCGGCAAGCCACCGGCCGGACCCAGCATTGTGGCAGGCTACCGCCTGCTGCCTGGCGTTCCCGACGAGATGATCGATGCTCAGGGCGCGCTGCGCCCGGGCTGGGCCAAGCTGATGGCCGCCTTCGACACGCTTGGCCCCACCGAACTGGCCGCCCGCTTCGAGCGGGCTGACCAGTATCTGCGCGATGCCGGCGTGTTCTATCGCACCTATGATGGCACCGAGAGCAAGGAGCGCGACTGGCCGCTGGCCCATGTGCCGCTGCTGATCTCGGAAGCCGACTGGGCCCGCATCAGCGCCGGCCTGATCCAGCGTGCCGAACTGCTCGAAACCGTCGTCGCCGACATATATGGCGACAACACCCTGGTGCAGCAGGGCCTGCTGCCGCCTGAACTGGTGGCCCGCAACAGCGAATTCCTGCGCCCGCTGGTTGGCGTCCGCCCCACCAGTGGCCATTTCCTGCATTTCTGCGCTTTCGAGCTGGGCCGCGGCCCCGATGGCTCATGGTGGGTCCTGGGCGATCGCACCCAGGCGCCATCCGGCGCCGGCTTCGCGCTGGAAAACCGGGTCGCCACTACCCGCGCCCTCAGCGACATCTATTCAGACATGAATGTGCAGCGGCTGGCCGGCTTTTTCCGCGGCTTCCGCGATACATTGTTTGACGACGCCAAGCGCGACGGCGGCCGGGTCGGCATTCTCACCCCGGGCCAGCTCAACGAAACCTATTTCGAACACGCCTATATCGCCCGCTACCTCGGCCTGATGCTGCTCGAAGGCGAGGACCTGGTCGTCGAGGACGGCAAGGTCATGGTCCGCACGGTCTCGGGCCTCAAGCAGATCAGCGCGCTCTGGCGCCGCATGGATGCCTCCTTTGTCGATCCGCTCGAACTGCGCTACGACAGCCGCATCGGCACGCCCGGCATGGTCGATGCCCTGCGCCATGGCTCGATCTCGATGATCAACGCCCTGGGTACCGGCCTGCTCGAAACCCGCGCCCTGGCAGCCTTCCTGCCGCGCATTGCCCGCAAGCTGCTCGGCGACGACCTGCTGTTGCCCGAGATCGCCACCTGGTGGTGCGGACAGCCGGGCGAGCAGCGCCATGTGCTCGACCATCTCGACAGCATGATGATCGGGCCGGCCTTCGCCACCAACCTGCCCTTTGAAGATCAGCAGAACACCCGCCTGGGCTCGGACTATAGCGCCACCGACAAGCAGGCCCTGCGCGAGCGCATTCTGGCCGACGGCGTCAATTTCGTCGGCCAGGAGCGCGTGCAGCTCTCCACCGCGCCGGTCTATGTCGATGGGCAGCTGCAGCCGCGCCCCATCAGCCTGCGCGTCTACGCGGCCCGCACAAGCGACGGCTGGACCATCATGCCGGGCGGCTTTGCCCGCGTCGGCTCGGGCGCCGATGCCTCCGCCATCGCCATGCAGCGCGGCGGCCAGGCGGCCGACGTCTGGGTCATGTCCTCAAGCCCGGTCGAACGCATCTCCCTGCTGCCCCAGGACGGGCAGAAGCTGGTCCGCAACTCGCCTGGCAGCCTGCCCAGTCGCGCCGCTGACAATCTGATCTGGCTGGGCCGCTATGCCGAGCGTTGCGAGGCCACCGTGCGCATTCTGCGCGCCTATAATGCCCGCCTCGCCGAGCTGTCGCGACCACAAATGCCGCTGCTGCTGCATTGTGCGGCCTTTCTTGAGACCATCGATGTCGACGCCGCCGAAGGCATGCCGACCGGCCTCTTGGCCGCCATCGACAGCGCCGTGCGCAGCGCCGGACAGATCCGCGACCGCTTCTCCCCCGATGGCTGGCTCGCCCTGAACGATCTGCAGAAAACCGCCCTGCGCTTCGCCAAGCGCGTCCAGCCCGGCGACGACTCCACCCGGGCCATGACCGTTCTGCTGCGCAAGCTCGCCGGCTTCTCCGGACTGGTACATGAGAACATGTATCGCTTTGCCGGCTGGCGCTTCCTTGAACTCGGCCGCCGCCTCGAACGCGCCGTGCAGATGGCCCGCACCACCGCTTGGATGACCCGTCCCGAAGCGCCGGACGGCTCGGTCGAAATGCTGCTCGAGATCGGCGACAGCGTGATGACGCATCGGCGCCGCTATTCGGTGGCCGCCGGCTCCCAGAGCGCGATCGACCTTCTGGTGCTCGATCCACTCAATCCGCGCTCGGTGCTGTTCCAGCTCACTGAGCTGCGCGCTCAGATCGCCAAGCTGCCCGGCGGCATCGAGGATGGCCAGCTGTCTCAGGCCGGCAAGGCGGCCCTGCGGCTCCATACCGACCTGCGCATTGTCGAGCCCGCCGACATGACGCCCGAACGGCTCGACCGGCTCGCGGCCGATATCGGCATCTTGTCCAGCCTCGTGGCTGCGGCCTATTTCGTGTGACCACCATGCTCTACGATGTCCGCCTCAGCCTTAACTATGACTACAAGGCCACCGTGCATGGCGGGCGCCATCTGGTGCGTGTCTCGCCGATTTCCGTGCCCGGCGTGCAGCGGGTCGTCGCCTCCAGTTTGAGCTTTGAGCCGCGCCCGCAGCGCGAGAGCAGCTTCACCGATTTCTTCGGCAATCTGGCCACCACGGTCACCTTCCTGGATCCGCACGACAGCCTCGAGATCCGCCTGACCGCCCGCGTCCAGGTCGAGGACATCGTGCGGCCGGCCGATCTCTCGCCTACCCTGCCCGAACTGCACCAGGCCATCGCCCGCTACTGGTCGGTCGAGCCGAACAGTCCGCATCATTTTCTGGCCAGTTCGCCCCGCGTCCCGCTCGATCCGGCCATCAGCCGCTATGCCGCCTCGGCCACGGCCGACGCCGCATCGGTCTTCTCCGCCGCCAACGCGCTCTGCCTGGCCATCCACCGCGACTTTGCCTACGACCCCAAGGCCACGGACGTGCAAACCCTGCCGTCGACGGTCTTTGCCCTGCGCAAGGGTGTCTGCCAGGACTTTGCCCATGTCATGATTGCCGGCCTGCGCGGCCTTGGCATTCCGGCCGGCTATGTCTCGGGCTTTCTGCGCACCAATCCGCCGCCCGGCAAGCCGCGCCTCGAAGGCGCCGATGCCATGCACGCCTGGGTGCGCGCCTGGTGCGGCCAGCATCTGGGTTGGGTCGAGTTCGACCCCACCAATGCCATGGTCGCCGGGGCAGATCATATCTCCATTGGCCACGGCCGCGACTATTCCGACATCTCCCCCATCGTCGGTGTCCTCAAGACTCACGGCTCGCACGAGACCAAACAGTCGGTGGACGTCCTCCGCGTCGAGTAACGCAGACTCTCGGTTCAGGCCTCTGAAACTCTGCGACCGCCCCCGCCGTTAGTCCTGTGTGATGCTTGTTGCATCACCAGCATTGAACGGGTGCGTTCCGCTTGCGGCACTCTATTTCCTCAGGGGGGAATGTATGGCCGCAACCACCTTTAAGTCGCCCGACCGTATCTCTTGGCTCCCCAATATCTGGGTCAGCCGGTCCGGCGAGACACACTTTGGCCAGCTACTGACCGCCTTTGGCTTTGCTCTCCTCATTTTGGCCACGGCCGCCGCTATTATGGCAGCAATACTTTAAGCCTCGCCGTCACAACTTCATTGTCCGGAGCAATCCAATGAGCACAATTCTCATTATCATTCTGATCCTGCTGCTGATCGGCGCACTGCCGAGCTGGGGCTATTCGCGCAGCTTTGGCTACTTTCCGTCCGGCATCGTCGGCGTCATCCTGGTCGTCGTCCTGGTTCTGGCGCTCACCGGTCGCCTCTGACCCTCCGCGCCGCTACGCGGCAGACACCCCGCAAGCACCCATGTCGTTGATGTCGCACTGAAAAACGGTGGCGCCGGAGCCGGCCAGGGTGCAAACTGCACCCTGTGCCCATGACGACAATCTCTTGACGAAAACCCCTCGGCCCCATGGACCGCAGGCAACAACATCCAACAGGAGCCTCAAATGGCAACCACTTCCGACCTCGCCCCGAGCCGCCGCAAGGCCGCCGCCAGCCGTGCCTCCGCCAAGGCGCGTGAAGAACAGCTGGAAGACCAGATCAGCCAGCTGCAGAATGATCTCAAGTCCATCGCCGCGACGCTCTCCAAGCTCACCGGCGAGAAGGTCACCGAGGCCCGTGACGTCGCCAAGACCGAATTGCGCCACATCCAGCGCCAGAGCCAGCATGTTATCGATGATGTGCAGGATCAGGCCAGCGTTGTGGAAAAGCAGATCAAGGACACTATCCGGGAAAAGCCGTTGACCGCCGTGGCAGCGGCGGTCGGCATCGGCTTCATCCTGGCCCTGCTGTCGCGGTAACAGGTCCCATGTATCTGTTGACCGCGCTGGCAGGCCTGCTCGGCTTCGAGCTTGAGACCATCTCCGAGCAGGTCAAGCGCAAGATCATCGCCGGCGTGGTGATGGCCCTGCTGGGCCTGATCGGGGCAATCTTCCTGATCATTGCTGGTTATATCGCCCTGTCCGAACAGCTGGGGCCGCTGATTGCAGCGCTGATCCTGGGCGGCAGCTTCCTGCTGCTGACCCTGGCGGTCTATCTCGGCACCCGCATCGGCGAGGCCAAGCGTCAGCGCGAAGCCGTCGAGCGGCGCCGGTCCAGCCAGACCGGAGCCTTCCTCACCACGGCCGCCATCACCGCGCTGCCCGTCTTGCTCAAGTCGCCCTGGTTCCGCACGCTGGGCATACCAGCCGCGGCCATTGCCGCGCTGCTGGTGGCCAGCAACAGCGGCGAGAAAGACGACGAGTAAACTCATCGGGGCCGCCAAGGAGCGGCCCCGGTCCTTATCCTACGGCGCCTCCGGCCCCGGCAGCACGCTGTCGATCCGCCCGCTCGCCGCATAGGCAGCCAGCCCGATCCATTCCTTGATGGCCACGCCCGTGGTGACAAAGTTGAGCACCGGATTGACGATGTCAAAGCCGATCCCCTCCTCTCCCGTATTGCGATAATCGGTCGGCCAAGCAATGACATTGAGCCCTGCCTTGCGGAACAACCCCATGGACCGCGGCATGTGGAATGCCGAGGTCACCAGCAGCACTGTCCCGTCCACCGATCCCAGCATGTCCCGCGTCAGCTCGGCATTCTCGTCGGTATTGCGCGACTGGTCTTCCAGAAGCAGCCGGTCACGCCCCAGGCCCATGTCGACAAACAGCCGTGCCGCAATCTCCGCCTCGGGCAAGACCTCGCCCTCTAGCGCCCCAGAGCCGCCACTGATCAGCACTTTGGCCTGGGGATAAAGTCGCGCCAATCGCAGCGTCTCCATCAGCCGGTCGCCGGCATCATTGAGTTCGGTGATCCCGCGCACCGCGCTCACCCGGCCCACTGTGGCGCCGCCCAGCATGATGATGGTCGAGACATCGCCCGGCATTTCCGCCGGGCGCGCAAAGCGCTCTTCCAGCGGATTGATCAAAAGGAACCCAAGCGTCGTAAAGCTGCTGGCGCCCAGCAGTACCAACCCCAGCCCGCCTATCGCCAGCCCGGCACACACCCGCCGCCACGCGACCAGCACGGCGCCAGCCAGCCCGAGCAGAAAGATCAGGCTCAGCGGCTGCACCAGCAGCCAGAAGATTTTCGACAGCACGAAGAACATATCCAGACATCCCTCTTGGTGGTTCCCGAGCCGATAGCGCGTCCGGCTGCCGCTGACCATGACGAATTGTGCTTGCTATCTCACCGGCTTCTGCTTTTGTTGCAGGCGGTGACGGTTGCCAGCCTCAAAAAAAGGCAACCACCAAACAGGAAGGTGCCTGCCCCGAGCAGGTCTGGGTGAGCATGGCGATCGCGGCGGCCTCAGGTGAACAGCACATGCCAGTCGTCGCCGTGCGCGACCTGCATAAGTCCTTCGGAGCCCTCGAGGTTCTCAAGGGCATATCCTTTTCCGCCCGCGAGGGTGAGGTGGTTTCGCTCATCGGTTCATCGGGTTCGGGCAAGTCGACCCTGCTGCGCTGCATCAATATGCTCGAGGTGCCCGACAGCGGCACGGTCAGCATTGATGGCGAAGAGATTCGCCTGCGTGGTACGACGTCAGGGCGCCAGATCGCCGATGAAAACCAGATTCGCCGCATCCGCTCCGAGCTGGGCATGGTGTTCCAGAGCTTCAACCTGTGGGCCCACATGACCATTCTGGAGAATGTCATGGAGGCGCCCCTGGTGGTGCAGCGCCGCGCCCGGCCCGAGGTCGAGCAGGAAGCGCTGGCCATGCTGGGCAAGGTGGGCATCCGCGAAAAAGCCGACGCCTATCCGGCCCAGCTCTCCGGCGGCCAGCAGCAGCGCGCCGCCATTGCCAGGGCGCTTTGCATCAATCCCCGCGTCATGCTGTTTGATGAGCCCACATCTGCGCTCGATCCCGAGCTGGAAGTGGAAGTGCTGCGCGTCATCAAGGTGCTCGCCGACGAAGGCCGCACCATGGTGCTGGTCACCCATGACATGGAGTTTGCCCGCTCCGTGTCCGATCGCGTCATCTTCCTGCACCAGGGCATGATCGAGGAAGAAGGCTCGCCGGAGGCCGTATTCGGCAACACCCAGTCGCCGCGCCTCCGACAATTCCTCAACGCCGCCAACCACCAATAAGCCGACCCGTCGCTGGCCCGCCGGCGACCCAAGACCGACCAAAGGAGATATCGATGAAAAAATTCCTTCTCACCGCCGTAGCGCTGATGGCGCTGGGCACGGCCACCCAGGCCCAGGAAACGGTGCGGATCGCCACCGAGGGCGCTTATGCCCCCTGGAACTTTCTGGATGACGCCGGCAAGCCGGCCGGCTTCGAGATCGACCTGGCTGCCGCCATCTGCGCCAAGGCCGAGATCACCTGCGAAGTGATCACCAATGACTGGGATTCCATCATCCCCAACCTGCTCGCCGGCAACTACGACGTGATCATGGCCGGCATGTCGATCACCGACGAGCGCCTTGAGACCATCGACTTCACGCAGAACTACTTCCCGCCCGATCCGTCGCGCTTCATCGCCCCGTCTGGCGCGGGCATCGACATTGCCACCCTCGAGGGCAAGCGCGTCGGCGTCCAGGGCGGCACCATTCAGGCCGCCTATGCCGAAGCCAATCTTGCCGGCAAGAACACCGTCGTTTCCTTCGGCACCGCCGATCAGGCCATGGCCGATCTGGGCGCTGGCAATCTCGACACCATCCTCGCCGATGGCGCCTATCTTGAGCCCGTGGTGTCCGCATCGGGCGGTGCCTTTGAGTTCGTCGGCGACGACGTGATGATCGGCAACGGCGTCGGTGCCGGCCTGCGCAAGGACGAAGCCGAACTCAAGACCAAGTTCGACGACGCCCTGACCGCCCTCAAGAAGGACGGCACGCTCGACGGCCTGATCGCCAAGTGGTTCGACGGCCGCGGCCCCTATTTCGCTGAATAGGTCCAACATGTGCGCTCACCCCTTTCCCCTGGCGGGCGAGGGGTGGGCGCGCCAAGCGCGAGACGGATCAGGGGGCTGCCTCCGCATATGCTGATTTCTTACTCATCCAATCCGCTGTATCCGCCCCATCGGGCCGGCATGCTCCGCCTGGGCATGCGGCCAACCTGCGTGCGGGTCACCCCATGATGGACGACATCGCCTTCTGGCTGGGCTACCTCACCAACGGCAAGCACCTCACCTGGTATGCCAGTTTCCAGTTCACTATTTTCGCAGCCCTGGCCGGCGGCGGGCTCGCCGTGGTCTTTGGCCTGATCGGCGCCACGCTCAAGAATTCCCGCTTCTGGCCGCTGCGCCTGATCGGCTCGATCTATTCCTCCATCGTGCGCGGCGTGCCCGATGTGCTGTTCTTCCTGTTCTTCCCGCTTGCCTTCGAGCAGGGCGTTGAATGGCTGATGGCCACCCAGCTCTGCACACCCGAGACACTGGCCGCGCAATCGGCGGCCTGGCCGCCCTGCAAGGACGCCAACTGGTTCCTTGGCACGCCCGAATATCTCATCCTGGCCTCTGTCTCGCTCGGCCTGGTCTATGGCGCCTTTGCCACCAATGTCATTCATGGCGCGCTGCGCTCGGTGCCCAAGGGGCAGCTCGAGGCGGCCCGCGCCTATGGCATGTCGGCCCGCCAGGTGCTCTGGCGCATCCACATCCGCCAGATGTGGATCTATGCCCTGCCCGGGCTCTCCAATGTCTGGATGCTCATCGTCAAGGCCACCTCCCTGCTCTCGCTGCTGCAGATCGCCGACATCGTGCTCTGGGCAGACCGTCTGGGCGCCCCCAATTTTCTGCCCACCGTTGGCCTGGTGCATGAGGACTGGCGCTGGCGCTATTATCTGGTGCTGTTTGTCTTCTACATCCTGGTCACGCTGGTCTCAGAACGCGCCTTTGGTGCCCTGATGCGCCGCGCCGGCCGCGGCATTCTCAGTGAGGCCCGCTGATGGAGCGTTTCCTGGCTGAACTGGCCCTTTTTGCACCTGCGGTGGTGTTCAACGTCTATTTCGCCGCCGCCTCTGTCCCGCTCGGCTTTGTCATGGCCGTGTTCCTCGCGCTGGGCAAAAACTCGGCCAATCCGCTGATTTCGCGCCTCAGCCGCGGCTACATCTATGCCTTCCGCGGCTCGCCGCTCTTCATCCAGTTCTTCATGGTCTATTCCCTGGCGCTGTCGTTCAACGTCAGCCTGTGGAAGCCCATGGGAATATCCTGGTTTGTGCTGCACCCCCTGTTCATCGGCCCCCTGGTCCTGGTGCTCAACACGGCCGCCTACACCGCCGAGATCTTCTATGGCGCCCTGCGCGCCGTACCCCGCGGGGAGATCGAAGCCGCCCGGGCCTATGGCATGAGCCAGCGCCAGCAGTTCCGCCATGTCATCTGGCCCAATCTCATCCGCCTCGCCTGGCCCGCCTATACCAATGAGGTGGTCTTCCTTTTCCATGCCACGGCCATCGTCTATTTCGCCCTGCCGGTCATCGGCCAGCAGAAGGACCTGATGATCACCGCCAAGGAGCTGTTCGAGCGCGACTACAATGCCTTCCTGCATTTCTCGGTGGCCGCGCTCTATTTCCTGGCAGTGTCACTGGTGGTGTTCTTCCTGTTCGGTCTGGTCTATCAGCGCTTGATGCGACACATGCCGGCAGCCCCCGGCATGCGCTTTGCCCCCAAGTGGATCCGGTAGCCAGCATGAAGATCATCGCCGACCTCACCATCGTGCCCATGGGCGTGGGACCATCGGTCTCAAGCTATATCCGCGACATCGCCGACATCATCGCACGCTCCGGCCTCACCCATGTCATGCATGCCAACGGCACCAATATCGAAGGCGAGATGGCTGACGTGACGGCTCTGGTGGAAGCCTGCTGCGCCCATCTCAACCAGCGCGGCGTTGAGCGGGTCTTCTGCACCCTGGTGTTCTCCACCCGCACCGACAAGCCGCAGACCATGGCCGACAAGCTGGCCAGCCTCGCGCCCCGGGATCCGTCATGACTTTCGCCCTGCACCAGACCATTCTGCCCGGCGATACGCCTGGCGCCGCCACCACGCTCTATAGCTACACCATGGGGCCCGAGGACGCTGCGACGCGCGTGCATATCCAGGCGGCGCTCCATGCCGACGAACAGCCCGGCACCATGGCGCTGCACCACCTGCTGCCCAAGCTGCACGCCGCCGATGCCGCCGGCCAGCTGCGGGCACATATCACGGTCTTCCCCTCGGTCAATCCGCTGGGCCTTGCCACCACGAGCCTCCGCCATCACATCGGCCGCTATGACACCCAGACCGGCGTCAACTACAACCGCCGCTGGCCAGACCTCTATCCGCATATCTCCCCGGCGCTGCGCGGCCGGCTCGGCGCCGATGGCCGCGCCAATATCCGGACCATCCGCGCTGCGGTGCTCGCCTGGATCGACAGCCAGACGCCCGTCACCGCGATCCAGCGCCTGCGCCTGCATGTCCTGCGCTCGGCCGCTGCCGCCGACATCGTGCTGGACCTCCACTGCGATGACGATAGCCTCAAGCACATCTTCACCTCGCCCGAACTGATGCCAGGCCTGCAGGATCTCGCTGACTGGATGGGCGTGGCGGCAACGCTCACCGCAGAGGACAGCGGCGGCAGCTCCTTTGATGAAGTGCTGCCCACGCTCTATCGCAAGGCGCGCCAGGCCAATCCCGACCGTCCCATCCCCATCGGCGCGGAAACCGCAACGCTCGAATATCGCGGCCGCGCGGACAGCTTTGACGATCTTGGTGCAGCCGATGCTGCGGGCCTCTTCGGCTTTCTCGCCAGTCGCGGCCTCATCGATGCCGATCCCGGGCCGCGACCTGACCCGGCCCCCGCCCCCACGCCCTTTGAGGCCACCGAAGTTCTGCGCGTCGATACGCCGGGGCTGCTCGCCTATCGCGCCGCCTTGGGTGATCGCGTCAGCGCCGGCCAGCCCATTGCTGATCTCATCGCTATGGATGGCCCCGAGGCCTTCCTTAAGCGCACGCCGATCCTGGCGGGCACCGACGGCTTTGTGCTCTCGCGCGTCATGGCCAAGTATGTCCGCCGCGGCGACAGTATCGCCAAGATCGTTGGCACCACAGTCCTGCCCACCCGGGCTGGCGGCTATCTGCTGGAAGATTAGCTGGCCAAAAGCCCCAGTTTGCGTTCAGCCTCGGCCTTCACTTCGGCGGCGCGTCCCGGCACATTCTTGAGCAGGTAAAGCGGCAGGTCGATACTGTCCAGCGGCCGCGAGAACAGGAAACCTTGCAGCTGGTTGCAGGCGATGCCGGCCAGGAAATCGGCCTGTTCGCGCGTTTCGACGCCCTCGGCGGTGATCTTGAGCTTGAGCGTCTTGCCCAGCGAGGCAATGGCCTTGAGAATGTCGCGCGACACCTCATTGTCACTTGAGGCATGCACGAAGGACCGGTCGATCTTGATCTTGTCGAACGAGAACTTCTGCAGATAGCTCAGGCTCGAATAGCCCGTGCCGAAATCATCCATCGCAATGGTGACGCCCAGCGCCCGGATTTCGGCCAGCTTTTCCACGACCTGGTCCGGATTGTCGATCAGCAGGCCTTCGGTGATCTCGATCTCGAGCCGCTGCGGCGCCAGGCCCGACACGGCCAGCGCCCGCTGCACCACCTGGGAAATGTCCGAGCGGCGGAAGTGCTTGGCCGACAGGTTCACCGCCACCGTCAAATGGTCCGGCCAGGTCACCGCCGCTTTGCAGGCCTCAAAGATCGTCCAGTCGCCGATATCCACGATCAGATTGGAGTGCTCGGCAATCGGAATGAACTCGGCCGGCGCCACCAGGCCCCGGATCGGATGGTTCCAGCGGATCAGCGCCTCAAAGCCCACCGGCTTTTCGTCGTGCGCCGACACCAGCGGCTGGTAATAGAGCACCAGTTCCTGATTGCCGATCGCTTCGCGCAGGTCGCCCTCCAAGAGGCGCCGCTCGCGCGCCTCGGAGTCCATTTCGCTCTCGAACAGGCGATAGATCGAGCGGCCGTCGGCCTTGGCGCGATAGAGCGCCAGATCGGCATTGCGCAGGATCTGGTCGGGCCGCGTCCCATTGAGCGGCGCCATGGCGATGCCAATGCTCACACCGACGCTCACTTGCTCGTCGTCGATAAGATAGGGCTGCTTGATGTCATGGATCAGCCGCTCGGCCAGGGCCACTACATCGGCCTCTTCACAGTCGCTGGGCAGCAGCAGTGCGAACTCGTCGCCGCCCAGCCGCGCAGCCATGTCGGCATCGCGCACCACATTGGCAATGCGCCGCGCCACCTGCACCAGCAGCCGGTCCCCGGTCATATGACCGCGGCTGTCATTGACCGATTTGAAATGGTCAAGATCAAGAAACATCAGCGAGAACGGCGTGCCGTAGCGCTCCAGCCGGGCCACGCAACTGTTCAGATTCTCGCTGAACTTGGTCCGGTTGAGCAGGCCGGTCATGGAGTCATGGTGCGCCAGCATGGTGATACGCCGCTCGGCCAGCTTGCGCTCAGTGATGTCCGATCCCGTGCCGATATAGCCCAGATAGGTGCCGATCTCATCAAAGGCGGGCTTGCCCGTCAGGCTCCACCAGCACTCCACGCCATCGGCCACCACCAGCAGATTGACGTCCTGGAATGTCTCCCGGTTTTCGATGTCGGCTTCCAGATGGGTGAACATCGGATCGCCTGGCGGCGTGATACAGCGCAGGAAATGCACGAAGTCGGCGCCCAGCAGCGCCGCCTCCGGCACGCCCGTCGCCGCCGTCAGACCCGCCGAAACCCGGTTGATTGCACCGTCGGCGTCGGTGCCCCAGATCCAGTCCGAAATGCTCTGCTCGAACTCGCGCAGCAGCAGGCCGATAATCTCGCCCTTTTCCTCCACCAGCGTCTCGGAGGCGCGATGCGCCACAAAAGCCGAGGCATGGTAGAAGCTGATGGTCACCAGGATGAAGATAAACGTCAGCAGCAGCGCGCCCTGCGCCCAAAAGTCAGGGGTATTGTCAAAGGCCGTCACCAGCCCCAGCGCCCCGTCGATCAGGGGAATGACAAAGGCCGCCAGCGCCTGCGGATAGTTCACCAGGGCCATCATCGCCACACAGGCCAGCCCGCCTGCGCCGATTACGGCTGCGCCGCGAATGGTGGCGTTGTCGGCGCTGGGTAACAGGTTCAGCACCAGCGCCCAAGCCATGCCGAGCAGCAGGGCATACAGGATCGTGCGTCGTCCGCTCTTGTGCGGCGCCGAATAGGCCGTGGTCCGCACATGCCGGAATGCCAGATAGACCGAGTGCAACTGCAGCGCCACGATCACGCCGACGGCGCCAGCCAGGGGCCAGAAGCGCGGCGTTCCCCAGCTCAGTGTCAGGAACACGGCGGCCACGGCAATCGATGCCGCCAGCATGGCCGGTGTCATTTCGGCCACCGAACGCAATTGCTGGTGCAGCAGTTTCTGCCGGACAATGGGTGACAGCCCGTCCGCGCCGATGGCACGGTCGACAAAGCGGTTAACCACTGAGAACAGGCCGCTGCCCGGAATGCGAGTCATAATCACTTTATGACCCGGCAGCGCTTAATATTGCGTGTGTTCGTGCCGTGGGACAAACTGTCAGTGTCTGGAAACCACCCGTTAATCGTTACCCAAGTTCTTCTGCTACACGGAAAATAAACTCTAGGGCTTAAGCGGACTTTCAAGGACGTTCTCTAAATTCCGTTTTGAAGGACCGGTAAGGTCCACCTGGAGAGCGTTGATGAGTTCACATTTCGAAACCGTACCGGAAGCCGCACTGACGGGAAGCCTGCGCGACTTCCGTGCGCCCGAAGGTCCAGACCTGATGAGCCGCATTACTGGCTTCTACGAGTGGCAGAACCTGCGCCGCGAGCACCAGCTCTGGCCCTATGCCCGTTCCACCAGCACGGCGCCGACCGCCCATTGCGAGGCGCGCAGCGACATTGGTGAGACCTTCTCCGGCATCAATTTTGGCAGCCAGGACTATCTGAGCCTGTCCTCCCATCCCGCGCTGAAAGAAGCCGCAATCAAGGCCATCGACGAATACGGCGTGCACAGCGCCGGTTCGGCCGCACTGCTGGGCAATACCGCCAATTCGCTGCTGCTCGAACAGGGCCTGTCCGAATTCCTCGGCGGCCGTGAAGTGGTGCTCTATCCCACCGGCTGGGCTGCCGGCTACGGTTCGGTGCAGGGCTTCGTGCGCGCAAATGATCATGTGGTGATGGATATCCTGGCCCATTCCTGCCTGCAGGAAGGCGCCAAGGCCGCCACGCAGAACATCCACTACCATGGCCATCTCAATCTCGATGCCCTGGCCCGCAAGCTTGAGCGCATCCGCGCCAACGATCCCGACAATGGCATCATGGTGGTCACCGAGAGCCTGTTCTCGATGCACTCCGATACGCCCGACATCGGCGCCATGCGCGCCCTGTGCGACCAGTTCGGCGCCACCCTGCTGGTCGATTGCGCCCATGATCTGGGCTCGATCGGCGATGATGGCCTGGGCCATTTGGGCCTGCAGAACATGATGGACGCCGCCGATATCATCATCGGCAGCTTCTCCAAGACCTTTGGCTCCAATGGCGGCTTCATTGCCGTCAAGACCAAGGCTGCCGCGGAATATCTCAAGTATTACAGCGCCACCCACACCTTCTCCAACGCCCTCTCGCCGGTGCAGGCAGCCTCTGTTCTGGCCGCGCTCAATATCGTGCGTTCCGAGGAAGGCCGCACGCTGCGCCGCAAGCTGATGGACAATATCCTCTATCTGCGCGCCCAGATGACCAAGGCAGGCCTGGAAACCCTGGGCGATCCCTCGCCCATCGTTCCGGTACGCCTGGGCCTGGAAGGCGTCGGCCGCTTCGCCTCGCGCAATCTGATGGCCCTGGGCGGCATTGCCAATCTGGTCGAATACCCCGCCGTGCCCCAGGGTGGCGCCCGCTTCCGCTTCCAGGTGATGGCCTCCCACACCCGTGCCGATATCGACGAGGTCGTCCGCGTCCTGGCCCAGGCCATGCACAGCGCCGACCTCGAATACCGCCTGGGCCATGAAGGTCAGCCTGACGCTGGCACCAACGCCACTGCGGCCGCCTGATCGGAACTCGCCATGGGTCGCGCCCTCAAACTTCTTGCCGTCGACGATGATGCGCCATCGGCTGAACTGATTGTGCGGGTTGCCGAACGCTGCGGCTACGAGGGCTTTGCCACCTCCGATCCGCGTGGCTTCATCAATCTGGTGGCGGCCCTGCAGCCCGACGTCATCACCGTGGACATCACCATGCCCCACATCGATGCTATCGAGCTGTTCGGCATGCTGGCCCAGCAGCAGTTCGACGGCGAGATCGTCATCATCAGCGGCCGCGATGAGCAGACCTTGCTCATCGCCCAGCGCGCCGCCGAGGCCCTGGGCCTGCGCCAACCATCGGTGCAGCAGAAACCGGTCGATTTTGCCTTCCTGCGCAAGACGCTGAACGCCAATCGCCTCGCCCGCGCCCACTAGCAACACGACCAGATGACAACACAAAAGCCCCCGCCATGCCGGCGGGGGCTTTTGTCTGTTCGGCCCGGGGCAAATGCCCTAGAGCTGCACCATCGCGGCAGCCGGGGTCTTGGGGCCGAGCACAGCCTGCATCTTGCCCAGCAAGCGCGGCAGATCCACCGGCTTGGTGTCAAAGTCGATACAGCCGGCTGCCATTGCATTGGCCCGATCCGATTCAAAGGCACTGGCCGTCAGCGCGATAATCGGCAACGCCGCAGTCTCGGGGTCGGCGTGAATGCGCCGCGTCGCCTCGCAGCCATCCATCTCGCCCAGTCCGATATCCATCAGGATCACGTCTGGCATTAGCGCCTTGGCCGCGGCGATCCCCTTGGGGCCATCCTCGGCAAAGCGGATGGAGAAGCCGCGTCGCTCCAGCCGCCGCCCGAGCACATCGCGGTTGATCGGGTTGTCTTCAACAATCAGCACCAGAGCCATAGTTCTTTCCGTTCTTTCGTCAGACAGCCTTGGCCCGGCCACGCGTTGCCCTGACGGCAGCAAGCGCAGCTTTGACCTTGGAGGCGTCGAGAGGCTTCATCACCACCCCGTCCGCGCCAGCCGCCAGGGCCTTGCTGCGTTCGGTCAGGATCGAGATCATGAACACCGGAATTCCGGCCGTAATCGGGTCCGCCTTGAGGGCTGCCAACACGTCCCAGCCGTCAAAGCCCGGCATCAGAATATCCAGAAAGATCGCTGCCGGTTTGACGGTTCGCGCGATCTGCAGCGCCGACTGCGGCGCATCGGTGCAGATGGGGGTGTAGTTTTCCTTGCTGAACAGCCGCTCGGCCAGTTCGAGGAAGTTGCGGTCGTCGTCCACCACCAGCAGGCGCTCTTGCTTGTCATGGCCCGGCACATGCCCGCTCATGCCGGCGTAACCCGCCTTGCGCTGGCTCGCATCGGCCTCGCTCTCTTCGAGCATGGCATCGTCTTCATGGGCGCGGCGGCGCACCACATTGAGCAAGATCGGCTCGGCCTTGGCGGGTTCGGGCTGCACCGGCAGTCGGATGATAAATCGGCTGCCCTTGCCCAGGTCGCTGTCCACGCTGATATCGCCGCCCATCAGGCGGCACAGGTTCTGGCTCAGCGACAGGCCAAGCCCGGTGCCACCATAGACCGCAGCGATCTTGGAGCTGGCCTGGGTGAAGTTGGAGAACAGCGCGCGCTGCTGTTCCTTGGAAATGCCAATGCCGGTGTCCTTGACCGATACTTCGATCCATTGGCCGTCCCGTCGCGCGCTCAGCGTGATGGTGCCGTTCTGGGTGAACTTGGTGGCATTCGACAGCAGGTTGAAAATGGTCTGGCGCAGCTTGGTGGCATCGAGCCGCACCACGCCGATATCGGCATCGCGATTCACCACCAGGCTATTGGTGTTCTTGGCTGCCAATGGCCGCGCCGTGGCCTCCACCTCGTCGAGCAGCTTGTCCATGTCGACGCTCTCAACATGCAGCGTCATCTTGCCGGCCTCGATCTTGGAGATATCGAGAATGTCATTGACCATGGCCAGCAGGTGCTTGCCTGCCGCACTGATCTTCTGCAGATCCGCAATCTGCTCGCCACGCCCGTCGAGCTCGGCGTCTTCGAGCAGGATTTCCGAATAGCCCAGCACCGCATTGAGCGGCGTGCGCAGCTCATGGCTCATCTTGGCCAGGAATTCCGACTTGGCGCCATTGGCGCGCTCGGCCTCGTCCTTGGCGCTGGTCAGCGCCTTGAGGGTGAACTGGTGCCGGTCGATTTCCTTGATCAGCTCAGATTGGCTGTCCACCACATTGGAGTAATAGGCAGCCATCATGAACACGTAGATATTGGCGCCCAGGGCCGACAGCAGCCCGGCCACCACCATGTCGCTGACCGGAATGTTCTCGGGGAATTCGCCAAACAGATACAGGCCATACAGGGCTGCCAGACCGCCGGTGATCAGGCTGATCACGAATACGCGCGCCGTCCAGGTCGAGCCCAGATACATAAAGGCCAGCAGCGGCACCAGCACCAGCCAGACCAGGAACGGTGAACTGGCACCGCCATAGTTATAGGTGCCCCACATCACGCAGAACGTCAGGTTCACCACCGAGGCCATGGCCAGCGGCGTATAGGCACGCGGGAAGAGCTTCACCAGCGCCAGGAACGGCCAGAAGCCATAGATCGAGGCCGCCAGGATCAGCACATGCGGCCAGGGCTGCGGATCGGCGAACCACAGGAACAACGGGATGGGCGAGGCGATAATGGGCCCGAAGATATGGCTGATGATGAACATCTGCACGCGCTTGCGCGTGTGCAGGTCAGCAGCCATGTGGGCCGGAATGAACCAGTTCACGACCGTCTGGAAGCTCGATTGAATATCCACGACAATGCCTCGCACGATCTGATCATGCGAGAGTGAACGCAACCCTTTGAAAAGAGGTAAACTTGGCTCCCCAAGCCCTATCTATCGGCTCTTTTGCGGCCTAGAGCCCCAGTCTGGGATGCTCGAACGCCGCCATCACGCCGCGGAGTTCCGCCAGGCCCTTCATGCGACCGATGGTGGGATAGCCCGGCTGCGAGCGCCGCCCCAGGTCATCAAGAATATCCTGGCCATGGTCGGGGCGCATGGGAATGGAGTGGTCGGAGCGACCGGCCGCCTTGCGTCGGTTCTCTTCCCGCACAATGGCGGCGATCAGCGCCACCATGTCGGTATCCCCGCCCAGGTGCTCGGCCTCGTAGAACGAGCCCACGATATCGTCATTGTCGCGCTTGACGTTGCGCAGATGCAGGAAATGCACCTTGTCGCCCAGGCGCTCCATCATGCCCGGCAGGTCATTGTCCGGCCGCGCACCCAGTGAGCCCGAGCACAGCGTCATGCCATTGGCCGGGCTGTCGACGGCCTCGAGGATATAGCGGTAGTCGTCCTCGGTCGACATCACGCGCGGCAGACCCAGCAGCGCAAACGGCGGATCATCAGGATGGCAGCACAGCCGCAGCCCCAGATCCTCGGCCACCGGCACCACCTCGTCGAGGAAGTCCACGAAATTGGCGCGCAGCCGCTCGCGGCTGATCCCGTCATACTCGGCCAGATGGCCGCGCACATCGTCCAGCGTCATCGATTCCGTCGACCCCGGCAGGCCCATGGTCACGTTGCGTGCCAGCGCCTTGCGGCCCGGCTCGTCCATATTGCCAAAGCGGCGGGCCGCCTCGTCGGCAATGGCATTGGTATAGTCCGCAGCCGCGCCAGGCCGCTCCAGGATATGGATGTCGAAGGCGGCAAAGTCATTGATGTCAAAGCGCATGCAGGAGCCGCCATTGGGCACTTCCCAGCGCAGATCGGTGCGGGTCCAGTCCAGAACCGGCATGAAATTGTAGCAGATCACCTCGACGCCGCTCTCGGCGAGGTTCCGCATCGACACCTTGTAATTGGCGATATGCTCGCGCCAGGCGTTCTTCTGCTTTTTCATGTCCTCGGTCACGGGCAGGCTTTCCACCACGTCCCAGGTCAGGCCCGACGGCGTGCCATCCTTGCGCGTGCCGATTTCGGCATGGCGCTTGGCGATTTCCTCGGGCGTCCAGACCACCCCATTGGGCACGTGATGCAGCGCGCTCACCACCCCGGCGGCGCCCACCTGGGTGATGTCGTCAATGCTGCACAGGTCTTTGGGTCCGAACCAACGCCAGGTCTGTCGCACGTCAACACTCCGATTCTTGTATGGTAGTGCCATGCCACACTGTCGGCTGGCGGAAAAGCCCCATTCTGCGCCTATGCCAGGGCTCAGCGCAGGTCCTTGTCATAGACAAAGCGCGGCATCTCCCATTTGAGCAGGATCGCCGCGACGCGCAGGCTGAACCCCACCGCCGCAGCGCCGGCGATCACCACATCATGCGGCCAGTTCAAGCTGAGACCGATGAAATAAAGCGTGCCGGTCACCGCAGCCACCGTCGCATAGAGCTCGCCGCTGAACACCAGGGGCACGTCATTGCACAACACGTCGCGCAGGATGCCGCCGACAATGCCGGTGATCATCCCGGCCACGATCACAATCACCGGATGTTGGCCCATTTCCAGCGCCACATTGCAGCCGATGATGGAAAACACCACCAGCCCCAGCGCGTCGAGCAGCAGGAACGGCCAGCGCAGCCTATGCACCACCCGGGCGATGGCAATGGTGAAGATGGCCGCGCCGCAGGCCAGCACCAGCAGCCACGGATTGGCCACCCAGCTGAGTGGATAATGCCCCAGGATAATATCGCGTGCCGATCCCCCGCCCAGCGCTGTCACGCAGGCCAGAACGCACACGCCGAACCAGTCCATGCGCCGCCGCCCGGCCGCCAGCGCCGCCGTCATGGCTTCCACCGTCACGGCGATATAAAAGATCACGGTCAGCATGCTCGTCCTTGTCGTCAAATCCGGGTTGCCGGGCTGAAGCTACAGTGCAAATTGTCCCTGTACAGCCCCGGATACGCCATGCGCCAGCCCCGATCCGTCAAGGCCCTGGAAACACTGGGCCGCGTCCGTCTTTCGGACAGTTTCTTCATGCGCGATTTTCTCTTCTCGGAAATCGCCGCCATCGCCGGCCTGCCCAATATCCCCGAAGACCCCGACCTCGCCATCGCCGCCGGTTCGGCACTCTGCCAAAACCTGCTCGAGCCGCTGCAGGCCCGCTTCGGGCGCCTGGCCATCCGCTCGTCTTATCGCTCGCCCGCGGTCAACGCGTTCGGCAATGCCAATGGCTTCAATTGCGCCAGCAATGCCGCCAATTACGCCGGCCACATCTGGGACCATCGCGATGCCGAGGGGCGCATGGGCGCTACCGCCTGCATCGTCGTGCCCCGCTTCGTTCCCCACTATGAGCGCAGCGGCGATTGGGAGGCCATGGCCTGGTGGGTACATGACCACCTGCCCTACCACGACATGCAGTTCTTTCCCCGCTATGCCGCCTTCAACCTGACCTGGCGGCAGGAGCCGGTCCGCAGCATCTACAGCTATATCCCGCCGCGCCGGGGCATATTGACCCGGCCCGGCATGCCCAACTGGTCCGGACGACATGACGCAGCTTACGCTGTCATGCTGACAGAATGCGGGGCGTAGACCGGAAGGATTTCGGGTCAGGCCGAGGCGAAAATGGTGGGCATCGAGAACCGGACCGGAGCGTACATCAGTACGTGAGGACCGGAAGCGGAGATGGCAACCATTTGCAGACCGGCCTCACCTGAAAGACAACGGTCTACACGAAATCGGCCCGCATGGGCGTGAACACATCCACCAGCCGCCCGGCTTCCAGAGCCACTACGCCATGCACCACCCCGCCCGGCACGATGAAGCTGCCGCCGGTGCCCACAATCTCGGTCTTGCCGCCGATGGTCACCTCAAAGCGCCCTTCGGCCACATAGCTCACCTGGATATGGGGATGGCTATGCAGCGCGCCGACCCCGCCCTTGTCGAAGCCGAACTCCACCTGCATCAGCTCGGGCGTGTGGATCAGCACGCGGCGCCGATTGCCCGGCGCCACCTCCACCCATGCCGATGCCTCTGCCTGCGCAAAGAAAACCTGTTCGCTCATCTGTTCACCTCGCCAGCCAGCCGCCATCCACCGGGATGGTGGCGCCATGCATGTAATTGGCGGCACGCGACAGCAGGAACACCGCCGCATCGCCGATGTCGGACGGCACGCCCCAGCGCCCGGCCGGAATGCGTCCCAGGATGGACGCCGACCGGTCGGGGTCCGCCCGCAGCGCCTCGGTATTGTTGGTCTCGATATAGCCCGGCGCGATGGCGTTCACATTGATGCCCCGCGCGGCCCATTCATTGGCCAGCAGCCGCGTAATCCCCAGAACCCCGCTCTTGGAGGCGGTGTAGCTGGCCACCCGAATGCCACCCTGATAGCTGAGCATCGAGGCGACATTGACGATGCGCCCTTGCCGGCCGTCGGCAATCACCTGCCGCCCAAACGCCTGGCACAGGAAGAACATCGTCTTGAGATTGACGTCCATCACTGCGTCCCAGTCCGCCTCGGTGAAATCGAGCGCATCGGCCCGCCTGATGATGCCGGCATTGTTGACCAGCCCGTCGATCGGGCCATGCGCCGCCCAGCAGGCATCGAGCATCGCCTGTGCCGCCGCACTCGATCCGAGGTCCGTGGCAATGGCGATGAAATCGGCCCCGGCCGCCTGCAGCAGCGCCGCCGTCTCGTCCATGCTTGAGCGGCCGACCCCGATCACCCGGCCGCCCGCCTGGCCAATGCTCAGCGCAATACCCTGGCCGATGCCGGTATTGGCGCCGGTCACCATGATGGTCTGCCCAGCAAGACTGAATGCCGAGAGATCCATCAGCGCAGCATGTCCATGCCGACCTTGTCGACGTCGGTATAGTCAACATTGTCGCCCGCCATCGCCCAGATGAACGTATAGGCGCCCGTGCCCACGCCCGAATGGATCGACCAGGGCGGGGAGATCACTGCCTCCTCATTGCGCACGATCAGGTGCCGGGTTTCCTCGGGTTCCCCCATCAGGTGCACCACCACCGCATTAGGGTCGAGGTCGAAATAGAGATAGGCCTCCATGCGCCGGTCATGGATATGGGCGGGCATGGTGTTCCACACCGAGCCCGGCGCAAAGCTGGTCAGCCCCACCACCAGCTGGCAGGTCGTGACGCTGTCCGCGTTCACATATTGGAAGATGCTGCGCTCATTGGCGGCTTCCCGGCTCCCCAGGTCGAGCCGCTTGGCATCGCCCTGGCGGATCAGCCGTGTGGGATGGCTGGCATGAGCCGGCGCGCTCAGCAGATAGAACTTGGCTGGCGCCGCGCCATCGACCGAGCCAAAGCGCACATCCGTGTTGCCCATGCCGATATAGAGCATGTCGCGCGGCCCCACCGCATGCGCCGTGCCATCGACGACGATAGTGCCCGCGCCACCCACATTGGCGGCAATCAGCTCGCGCCGCGCAAGGAAGCTGGCTGTGCCCGTCGGCTTGATGGCCTCCAGCGCCAGCGGCCCCGCCACCGGCATCGCACCACCCACCACCATGCGATCGTAATGCGTATAGGTCCAGTTGACGGCGCCGGGCGTGAACAGCGTCTCGATCAGGAAATGCTCGCGCAGCTCCTCGGTATTCATCGTCGCCGCGCTCACCGGATCAATGGCGAAACGAATGTCGAAGTCGGTGCTCATTGGCATGGTCCTGCTATTGTCTATTGTTCACGGAGGCGCTGGCGGTAGCGGTCCTGGCTGCGCCCGAGGTGCTGGCGCATGGCCTCGCGCGCCGCGCTCGCATCCTGGGCCGAAATAGCCTTGAGGATGACCAGGTGCTCCTGCTGCAGCCCCTGCTGGTATTCCAGCGTCAACACGCTGTCGGTGCCCCAGGGCGACGTCACATCACAGGGGATGGTGCGGCTGCCCAGCCCGTCGAGCACTTCGATATAGAACGGATTATTGGTCGCCTCAGCGATGGCGCGATGGAAGGCAAAATCGGTCTTGCCTGTCGGCGTGCCGGCCTTGATCTGCCGCTCGAACGCGTTCCAGGCCTCCTGGATTGCCGCATCCTGGCTCGAGCTGCGCCGGACAGCGGCAAGCCCGGCCGATTCGATCTCGATCCCCATGCGCACTTCGAGCACATTGAGCGCCACCGAGATCTTGTTCGAGCTCTCCGCGCCAATGGCCGTAAAGGCACTGGCCGCATTGGCCATCACAAAGACCCCGGCACCCTGCCGCGCCTGCACCAATCCATCGGCGGCAAGCGCGGCCATGGCCTCGCGCACCACCGTCCGGCTCACGCCGAAGATGCTGGTCATCTGGCTTTCCGTCGGCAGTTTGCTGCCCGCGGCGTAGTCTCCGGCACTGATCCTCTTGCGCAGCGTGTCGATCACCAGATCGGCCAGCTTGGGCTTGCGCAGCGGTCCGGACAGAAGGTCACTCACAGTCATTGGCCTGCCCGGTTCGCGCCCCGACCGCACGACATGTCCGGCCCCTAGCCAATGGCTACGGCTCAGCCAGACAAGTCAACATATAATAGGCGCTCACTTGTATGATGACTTGATCATCTGCTCGGTCGACCACGGCACGACACCGGTCCGACGCCACCGTCCCACTCACCTCCCAAAACAAAAAGGCCCCGGCAGATGCCGGGGCCTGATCGGTCGCGCTGTTGCTGCGCCTAGATGTGGATGGCCCCATCGCCCAGCGACAGCGCCGCTTCGCGCACCGCTTCGGACAACGTCGGATGCGCATGTGTGGAGCGCGCCAGGTCTTCGGCAGCGCCGGAGAATTCCATCAGCACCACCAGCTCGTGGATCATCTCGCCGGCGTTCTTGCCGATGATATGGGCGCCCAGCACGCGGTCGGTCTCGACATCGGCCAGGATCTTGACGAACCCCTGCGTGGCCAGCATCGCCTTGGCGCGGCCATTGGCGGTGAAGGGGAACTTGCCGATCTTGTAGTTGATGCCCTCGGCCTTGAGTTCGTCCTCGGTCTTGCCCACCGAAGCGATCTCGGGATTGGTATAGACCACCGCCGGAATGGCGGCATAGTTCACATGGCCGGCCTGGCCACCCAGGATTTCGGCGACGGCAATGCCTTCGTCCTCGGCCTTGTGCGCCAGCATCGGGCCGGCAATCACGTCACCAATGGCATAGATGCCATCGATCGAAGTCTTGTAATGCGCGTCGACGCGCACGCGGCCGCGCTCGTCCAGTGCCACGCCCACGATGTCCAGGCCCAGCCCTTCGGTGAACGGCTTGCGGCCGATGGCCACCAGCGCCACGTCGGCGTCGAGGATTTCCATGTCGCCGCCCTTGGCCGGCTCAACCCGCACCTTGAGCGAACCATCGTCCTGCTTGTCGATGCCGGCAACCTTGCTGGAAAGCTTGAACTCCATGCCCTGCTTCTGCAGCATGCGCTGGAACTGGCGCGCCACTTCGCTGTCCATGCCGGGCAGGATGCGGTCGAGATATTCCACCACGGTCACCTGTGCACCCAGCCGTGCCCAGACCGAGCCCAGCTCCAGCCCGATCACGCCCGCGCCGATCACCAGCAGCTTGCCCGGCACCTTGCTCAGGTTGAGCGCGCCGGTCGAGCTGACAACGGTCTTTTCATCGATCTCGATGCCCGGCAGGCCGGCCGACACCGAACCGCTGGCGATCACGATATTCTTGGTCTCGATCTCGCTGGCGCTGCCGTTCTGCGGCGTCACATGCACCTTGCCCGGCGCGGCAATGGTGCCGATGCCGCGGAACACGGTGATCTTGTTCTTCTTGAACAAATAGTCCACGCCGCCGACATTGGCCGCCACGGTCTCGGACTTGTGGTTCATCATCTGCGGCAGGTTCAGCACCGGCGCCGGAATGTCGATGCCCAGCGCCTTGAAGCCATGCCCGGCCTCCTCGAACATTTCCGAGGCATGCAGCAGCGCCTTGGAGGGAATGCAGCCGATGTTCAGGCATGTACCGCCCAGCGTCGGCCACTTCTCCACCACCGCGACCTTCATGCCCAATTGCGCCGCACGAATTGCTGCAACATAGCCGCCCGGACCCGAGCCGATGATGGTGAGGTCGAAAACGTCTGCCATAGGAAGCCCCAAAACTGTCTAGTGCTGCTGCGCCAGTGCCACACGCACGGCCAGCAGGATGAACGTAATGCCGGTGACACGATTAAACCACCGGCCAAAGCGGAAAAAGCCTTCCCGCACCCAGGCCGTAGTAAAGAAAACCGAGACCAGTGCGAACCAGGCAAAAAGCATGATGCTCATGCACAGCACATAGAGCACCTTCACGTCGCCCCCGGTGTGCGCGGAGACGAGACTCGTGAACAGCGCCAGGAAGAACAGCACGGCCTTGGGGTTCAGCAGATTGGTCAAAAAGCCCAATGCAAACGCGGCCATGTCGCCGCGCCGCGTCACGGCCAGTTCGCTCGCCACCGGCGGCTTGGGCGGCGGGCTGCGCAGCGCCGCAATGGCCAGATAGACCAGATAGGCCGCGCCCGCCCATTTGAGGATATTGAACAGCAGCAGCGACTGCCCCACGATCACGCCAACACCCAGCAGCGTATAGCTGCCGTGCACCAGGATCGAGGTGGCAATGCCCGCCGAAGTGAACAGCGCCGCGCGCCGGTCATGGGCGATCGACTGCCGCAGCACCATGGCAAAGTCAGCGCCGGGAATGACCGCATTAATGCCGAAGGCCAGCATCAGCGTCGCAAATTCCAGCCAGGGAATCGTCATCTGTTCACCGTCGCCTGGACCATGGGCCCGTGTTGATTGCTAGCCTGCATATCGCGTTGCGCCGCGCAGGGCTAGAATGCAACGCCAACAAACATCATCACCAGCCCCGCCGCCGACACCATCCAGATGCCCGACCGCAGGAACGGGATGCCCGAGACATAGGCCGGCAGATAGAACACGCGCATCGCCAGCCAGATCGTGGCGCCCCATTGCGTCAGCCCGCCGCTGCGCCCAGTGAGCTCGGTTGCCACCGCCAGCGCGATGAAGATGCCATAGGTTTCGAGGAAATTGCGCAGCGCCTTGTCGGCCCGGGCATTGAGGATATTGGGCGCCCGCTCATTGTCGCGCGCCGAGCCAGCATAGATCACGCCATGGTCCAGCCGATAAAACGCCGATTGCACCATGATATAGATCGCCGCAACCGCAGTGCTCCAGATCAGCAGGGTCATTTCGATGCTCACGGGGCGCTCCTTGTGCGGCGGGGTCTAGGCGCCCCATCAAGCACTCCGGCTGCCCTTGGGCAAGCCGTCCGGCCTATTGTGCCGCGATCTTCTGTGCCTTGGCCAGCGTCGCCGGCAGGCTCTTGTCGATATCGAGCGCGCCGCTGTTCACCTGCTCGAGAAAGCTGGTGCAGAAACTGGCCTTGTCCTCGGCCTTGTTATAGGCGCTCATGATCTGGCTGCCGCCATAGGTCTCGGCGGCCGCGACCTCGTCATCGCTCACCCCGCCCACCCGCGCGGCCACCCGCATGGCCAGGTCGAGAAAGCCGACATTGCGCAGATACCAGTTCTCATTAGCCGTCTGATAGGCGGCGTCCAGCCCGGTGGTCTCGTAGCAATGCGTCGTCATTACCGACACGATCGCCTTGGCGCCCTGAAAGGCCATCAGCTCGCCCACCAGCTCGGGGTCGGCGGCCTCCTGGGCCTGGGCCGGGACGGCGAGCAGCAGGGCAATGGCGATCAGTTTCTTCAACAGGCAGCTCCAGACACATCCACGCGGACAGCGCCCTCCATAGCGGTGCAAAGTGCTACCATTGTGTTAACGCGTCCCGCCCCCACGCCTTCGTGAACGCGGCTCAGGGCGCTATTCCCCGCCCGCCGGTCACATCGATCACCGTGCCGGTCGAATAGCTCGCCGCGTCCGACAGCAGCCACAGCACCGCCTCGGCGACCTCCTCGGCCGTGCCCGCGCGCGGCATCGGCAAATCGGCGGCCATGCGCGCGGCCCGCTGCGGATCGCCGCCCGAGGCATGAATGTCGGTGTCGATGATCCCGGGCCGCACGCCATTGACGCGAATGCCTTCGCCCGCCACCTCCAGCGCCAGCCCGACGGTAAAGCTGTCGATGGCCCCCTTGGCCGCGGCATAATCCACATAATTGCCCGGCGCACCCAGCTTGGCCGCCGCCGATGTGATGTTGACAATGGCGCCGCCCTGCCCGCCATGCCGGCGCGACATGCGCCGCACGGCCCGCCCCGCGCACAGCACCGTGCCGAACACATTGATGGCGAACATGCGCTGCAGCCGCTTGAGGTCGAAATCCTCGACCCGCGCCGCGACGTCGACCACGCCGGCGTTGTTGACCAGCCCGGCCAGGGTCCCCATGCGGTCAGCTGCGGCGAACATGGCGTCGACATCGGCCTCGACCGACACATCGCCCGCTACCATGTCGGCGCGCCCGCCCTGGGCGGCAATGGATGCGCATACGGCCGCGGCGGCAGTGGCATTGCTGTTGTAGTTGATGAGGACGCCATAGCCGCGCGCCGCAGCCAGACGGGCGATGGCGGCGCCGATACCGCGCGATCCGCCCGTGACGAGAACAATGCCTTTGTCCACCATTGCCTCCAAACTGAAAGGGCCGGGGCATGGCCCCGGCCCTTGAATACTAACTTCTAAATCCTAAAGGTCGAGCACGAGCCGCTCGGGCGCCTCAAGGCTCTCCTTGACGCGCACAAGGAACGTCACCGCTTCCTTGCCGTCCACGATGCGGTGGTCATAGCTGAGCGCCAGATACATCATCGGGCGGATCAAGATCTGCCCGCCCACGACCACAGGACGCTCCTGGATCTTGTGCATGCCCAGAATGCCCGACTGCGGCGCATTCAGGATCGGCGTCGACATCAGTGAGCCATAGACGCCACCATTGGATATGGTGAAGGTGCCGCCCTGCATGTCGGCCATCGACAGCTGACCGTCACGCGCCTTCTTGCCCAGCACGTTGATCGACTTCTCGATCTCGGCAATGCTCATCTGGTCGGCGTCGCGCACCACCGGAACCACCAGGCCCTTGTCGGTGCCCACAGCCACGCCGATGTGAGCATAGCTCTTGTAGACCAGGTCATCGCCGTCGATCTCGGCATTGACTGCCGGGATTTCCTTGAGCGCATGCACCACGGCCTTGGTGAAGAAGCCCATGAAGCCCAGCTTGACGCCATGCTTCTTCTCGAACAGCTCCTTGTAGGAATTGCGCAGGTCCATCACCGGCTTCATATCCACCTCGTTGAAGGTGGTGAGCATGGCGGCAGTGTTCTGTGCATCCTTGAGGCGACGGGCAATGGTCTGGCGCAGGCGGGTCATCTTGACCCGTTCTTCGCGCGCGCCTTCCTCGGCCGACACCGGCGCACGCGGCGCGGCAGCAACCTTGGGGGCCTCGACCGGCTTGGCGGCCGGCGCGGCAACGGCAGAGACCGGTGCGGCGGCAGCCGGCTTGCTCATGGCCGACAGAATGTCTTCCTTGAGCACCTGGCCGCGCTTGCCCGAACCCTCGACATCGGCCGTGTTGATGCCGTTTTCGGTGGCCAGCTTCTGCGCGGAGGGCGCCGGTGCCATGCTGGTCGGCGCGGCAGCGGTTTCCGGCTTGATCGGTTCGGGACCAGCCGCGTTAGCGGCGGGCACAGCGGCCTTGGCCGGCTCAGCAGCCGGCTTGGCCACGGCGGCACCGGCCGCTGCGATGGCGCCCAGGAGGGCCCCAACGTCAACGGTCTCGCCGGGCTGCGCGGCAATGGCCTCCAGCACGCCAGCCGCCGGGGCCGGCACTTCGATGGTTACCTTGTCGGTTTCCAGTTCGACGATCGGCTCATCGGCGGAAACGGTGTCCCCGACCTTCTTGAACCACTGGCCGATAGTAGCCTCGGTCACGCTCTCGCCAAGGGTGGGGACGCGGATTTCAGTCGACATTGTTCTGTCCTTTTATTGCGCGAACGCTTCGTCGAGGAAGGCTTGCAGCTGGGCAAGATGCGTCCGCATCAGGCCCGTTGCCGTGGATGCGGAAGCCGGGCGGCCGGTGTAGCGCACGCGCTGACCGGTACGGCCCATCTGGTCGAATACCCACTCAACATAAGGCTGAATGAAGGCCCAGGCACCCATGTTCTTGGGTTCTTCCTGGCACCAGATCACTTCGGCATTCTTGAAGCGGTTCAGTTCGTCCAGCAGCGCCTTGGCCGGGAACGGGTACAGCTGTTCGATGCGCAGCAGATAGACATCGTTGATGCCCTTCTTTTCGCGCTCTTCCAGCAGGTCGTAATAGACCTTGCCCGTGCACAGCACCACGCGGCGGATCTGCTCGTCGGCGACCAGCTTGGTGGTGGTCTTGGGCATGCCGGGAGCTTCTGCGTCGTCCCACAGCAGGCGGTGGAAGCAGGAGTCCGGACCCATTTCGACCAGGCCCGAGGTGGCACGCTTATGGCGCAGCAGGCTCTTGGGCGTCATCAGGATCAGCGGCTTGCGGAAGTCGCGGGTCACCTGGCGGCGCAGGGCGTGGAAATAGTTCGCCGGCGTCGTGCAGTTGGCAACCTGCATATTGTCTTCCGCGCACAGCTGCAGGAAGCGCTCCGGACGCGCCGAGGAATGCTCGGGGCCCTGGCCTTCATAGCCATGCGGCAGCAGCATCACCAGGCCCGACATGCGGAACCACTTGCGTTCGCCCGAGCTGATGAACTGGTCGATCACCACCTGGGCGCCGTTCACGAAGTCACCGAACTGCGCTTCCCAGATGGTCAGCGCCTTGGGCTCGGCCAGCGAGTAGCCATATTCAAAGCCCAGCACCGCCTCTTCGGAGAGCATCGAGTTGATGACCTCATAGCGGCTCTGGTCTTCGGAGAGGTTGTTCAGCGGCGTGTAGGTCTTGTTATCGACCTCCTGATCATTGAGCACCGAATGGCGCTGGCTGAACGTGCCGCGTTCGCAGTCCTGACCCGACAGGCGCACCGGATGCCCCTCGGTCACCAGCGTGCCGAAGGCCAGCGCCTCGGCCGTGGCCCAGTCGATGCCCTCGCCAGATTCGATCGCCGCCAGGCGATTGTCCATGAAGCGCTTGACCGTCTTGTGGACGTTGAAGCCCTCGGGAATGCGCGTCAGCGCCGTGCCGATCTTGCTCAGCCGATCGACGGCCACGCCGGTTTCACCGCGACGCGGACCTTCCTGGTCGGCGGGGCGGAAATCCTTCCAGGCGCCATCGAGCCAGTCGGCCTTGTTGGGGCGATAGTCCTGCCCGGCCTCGAACTCGGCTTCCAGCTTGGCGCGCCAGTCGGCCTTGAGCTTGTCGATCTCGGCGGCAGTCAGCAGCCCTTCGGCCACCAGCTTTTCCGAATAGATCTCGAGCGTGGTCTTGTGCGCGCGGATCTTGGAGTACATCAGCGGCTGGGTGAAGCTGGGCTCGTCGCCTTCGTTGTGACCGAAGCGGCGATAGCAGAACATGTCGATCACGACAGGCTTGCCGAACTTCTGGCGATATTCCACCGCCACCTTGGCCGCGAACACCACAGCTTCCGGATCGTCGCCGTTCACATGCAGCACCGGCGCCTCGATCATCTTGGCGACGTCGGTGGGATAGGGAGACGAGCGCGAATACATCGGGCTCGTGGTAAAGCCGATCTGGTTGTTGATCACGAAGTGGATCGAACCGCCCGTGCGATGGCCCTTCAGGCCCGACAAGCCCAGGCATTCGGCGATCACGCCCTGCCCGGCAAAAGCCGCATCGCCATGGATCAGCAGCGGCAGCACCATGGAGCGGTCAGGCTTGCCCTCGGTGGCAATATTGACCAGTCGGCCGTCGGGGGAAATATGCTGGTCCTGCTTGGCGCGGGACTTGCCCAGCACCACCGGGTCCACGATTTCCAGATGGCTCGGATTGGCTGTCAGCGACAGATGCACCTTGTTGCCGTCAAAGTCGCGATCTGAGGACGCACCCAGATGGTACTTCACGTCGCCCGAACCCTCGACGTCGTCGGGATAGAAGGCGCCGCCCTTGAACTCATGGAACAGCGCGCGGTGCGGCTTGCCCAGCACCTGGGTCAAAACGTTGAGGCGCCCGCGGTGGGCCATGCCCAGCACGATATCCTTGATACCCAGCGCGCCGCCGCGCTTGATGATCTGCTCGAGCGCCGGGATGGTCGCCTCGGCGCCGTCCAGGCCAAAGCGCTTGGTGCCGGTGTACTTGACGTCGATGAACTTCTCGAAGCCCTCGGACTCCACCAGCTTGTTCAGGATCGCCTTCTTGCCTTCGGCGGTGAAGGTGATTTCCTTGTGCGGGCCCTCGATGCGCTCCTGGATCCAGGCCTTGGCCTCGGGATCGGAAATGTGCATGAACTCAATGCCCACCGTGCCGCAATAGGTGCGCTGCAGGATCGCCAGCATTTCCGGGATCGTGGCGTATTCCAGCCCCAGATAGTTGTCGATGAAGATCTTGCGGCTGTAGTCGGCCTCGGTGAAGCCATAGCTGCGCGGATCGAGCTCCGGCGCCGGCTCGTCGGCCTTCATCTTGAGCGGATCGAGATCGGCATGCAGGTGGCCGCGCATGCGATAGGCGCGAATCATCATGATGGCGCGGATCGAATCGCGCGTGGCCTGCAGCACATCGGCGGCGCTGGCCGGGGCTGCGCCCGTGGCCTGGGCCGTCTTGGCCACGGCCTTTTCGGCCTTGATGGCGATCTCGCCCCAATTGCCGTCCAGCGCGCTGACCAGCTCGCCATTGGCGCTCTGCGGCCAATCCTTGCGGCCCCAGCTCGGGCCGTCGGCGTTCTTCTGGGCTACGCCCTCGCCGTCGTCGAGCTTGGAGAAGAAGCTCTTCCAGGTGTCATCCACGCTGGTCGGATCGTTCTTGTATCGGGAATACAGCTGCTCGATGTAGTCGGCGTTCCCTCCATAGAGGAAGGAAGTCAGCAAGAACTGGTCGTTCTTTTCCTGTCGTGTCATCGCTTTTATGTCGCGAGGCCCACGCCCCGCCATCCTTCTGAACAGACCGGGCAATTGCCGGTCATATGGGCGGTCACCAAATTTGCAGGATAGTGCCCGCTCTTCCTTTGCATCTTATTAAGACTTGCGGCGCCCCAGGAGGCGCCGCGGCTATTTCACACTCTACTGCCGCAAATCACAGCCGACTTATCACCGTTCTGTGTCCGAAGCGCGACCGCCTTTGGTCTAGGCTCTCAACCCTTGAGAACTTCGGCCAAAGTGCGACCGATCCGCGCCGGCGACTTCGACATGCGGATGCCCGCAGCCTCCATCGCGGCAATCTTGTCTTCCGCGCCGCCCTTACCGCCCGAAATTACGGCGCCAGCATGGCCCATGGTGCGACCCTTGGGGGCAGTGAGCCCGGCGATGAAGCCGGCCATCGGCTTGCGACGACCGCGCTTGGCTTCGTCGATCAGGAACTGGGCGGCATCTTCCTCGGCCGAACCGCCGATTTCGCCGATCATGATGATCGACTTGGTGGCTTCGTCGGCCAGGAACATTTCCAGCATATCGATGAATTCGGTGCCCTTGACCGGGTCGCCACCGATACCCACGGCCGTGGTCTGGCCAAGGCCTTCATTGGTGGTCTGGAACACAGCTTCATAGGTCAGCGTGCCCGAGCGGGAAACAATGCCCACCGAGCCCTTCGAGAAGATCGAGCCCGGCATGATGCCGATCTTGCACTCTTCTGGCGTCAGCACGCCTGGGCAGTTCGGCCCGATCAGGCGCGACTTGCTCTTTTCCAGCTTTGCCTTGACCCGCACCATGTCGAGCACCGGCACGCCTTCGGTGATGCACACGATCAGCGGGATTTCCGCGTCGATGGCTTCTTCGATGGCCGCTGCGGCGCCGGCCGGCGGCACATAGATCACCGAGGCATTGGCGCCGGTCTTGGCCTTGCCTTCAGCCACCGAGGTGAAGATCGGCAGTTCGGTGCCGTCCACGCCCGAGGACCAGGTCTCGCCGCCCTTCTTGGGATGGGTGCCGCCCACCATCTTGGTGCCGTAATAGGCCAGCGCCTGTTCGGTGTGGAACGTACCGGTCTTGCCGGTCAGGCCCTGCACGAGAACCTTGGTGTCTTTGTTGACGAGGATCGACATCTATTAGTCCTTTTTCCGATAGGCCATCGCTGGCCGGACCTCAGTCCACCGAGTGGCGAGGCAAACCTGCAGAATTGCTGTCTGATTTATTGTCGAAGGCCAAGTGCTTGATCGTTGCCCCCAGGATCAAGGAAAGCAACGATGCCGGCACTACGACGAGAATGAGAAAAAAGCCCAGACCCGCACCTGATGACTGATGGGCACCGGCCGAAATACGCTCGCTCACTCGGATGAACTCTACGACCCACAGGATGAATGGGGACACGTAGAATAGCCGCCAAAGCCATGGCCGCGCCGGAACTGTGGGGAACGAGTGTTCGACGTAAATGGCTGCAATCAGTAGCGAAACATAAACAACGGCATAGCTCAGCGGCAACCATCTCGCCACGGGAGCGTACCCGACGACCAGCACCGCTGTGGCTGTGACCAACGCCAAAGCGAATAGGAGTCGCCCGGGGGTCCCACGGTCAGGATTTTCTGAAGCCGAAGCTTTCAAACTGATCATTTCACACCCTCGGCCTTGGGGTGGTTGATCGACAGCTGCATCACGAAGCTGCCGCCGGCCCAGTGCGCCAGCAACTGGCGGGAAGGATCGTCCTTGCCCGTCAGGCTGGCATAGTGATTGTCGTCTTGAATGGTGGTGTCACCCACATAGCTGCCCAGGTCCAGGATCGACTGGAAGGCCGCCAGGCCATCCCCGCTCACATCGATCATGTCGACGCGGCAATAGCCGAAGGTGGTTTCGGGATAGGTCTCGTAGAGCGAGAACAGGTCCGCACGCCCCAGGTTGGGGAACTCCCGGCTGCCGCCAAAGGACTGTACATAGGGGCTCTCGGCATTCTGCACATAGGCGTCCCAGCCCAGGGCCGTGGCGGCCTCGACCGCCAGCACATCGCCGCCGGCGAACTTTTCGCACACATGCAGCGCAGCCACCGCCGGCGGCTCGCCCCCGCGCTTGACCTTGCCCTGCGCCACGACAGGCGTGACACAGGCGGTCAAAGCAACAATGAGGGCGAGGCCGGCGCGCATGCTGCTAGCCCTGCACCGCCTTGACGATCTTCTGGGCGGCGTCGTCCAGGTCATCGGCCGAGATCACATTGAGGCCCGATTCGTTCAGGATGGCCTTGCCTTCCTTCACATTGGTGCCTTCCAGGCGCACCACCAGTGGCACCTGCAGACCAACTTCCTTGACCGCGGCAATCACGCCCTCGGCGATCACGTCACAGCGCATGATGCCGCCAAAGATGTTGACCAGAATGCCCTTCACCGCCGGATCGGCCGTGATGATCTTGAACGCTGCCGTCACCTTCTCCTTGGAAGCGCCGCCACCGACGTCCAGGAAATTTGCCGGCTCGGCGCCATAGAGCTTGATGATGTCCATGGTGGACATCGCCAGGCCCGCGCCATTGACCATGCAGCCGATGTTGCCATCGAGCGCCACATAGGCCAGGTCGAACTTGGAGGCTTCGATTTCCTTGGCGTCTTCTTCGCTGAGGTCACGCAGGGCCTTGAGCTCTTCGTGGCGGAAGGCGGCGTTGTTATCAAAGCTCACCTTGGCGTCCAGCACGCGCAGGTGCCCGTCGGTCATCACGATCAGCGGATTGACCTCGAGCAGGCTCATGTCGGTTTCGACAAAGGCCTTGTAGAGAATGGGGAACAGCTTGGCCGCATCGGCCTTGGCATCGCCATCGAGCGCCAGAGCGGACACGATCTTGGCGACGTCAGCGTCAGTCACGCCGGCGGTCGGGTCGATATCGACGGTGATGATCTTTTCGGGCGTGTGCTCGGCCACGGCCTCGATGTCCATGCCGCCTTCGGTGGAGACCACGAAGGATACGCGGCCGCTCTCGCGGTTCACCAGCAGCGAGCAATAGAGCTCGCGCGCAATGTCAGCGCCGTCTTCGATATAGAGGCGATTGACCTGCTTGCCGGCGTCGCCGGTCTGCTTGGTCACCAGGGTATTGCCCAGCATTTCCTTGGAGAAGGCCACCACATCGGCAATGGTCTTGGCCAGGCGCACGCCGCCCTTGGCGTCGGGGCCCAGTTCCTTGAACTTGCCCTTGCCGCGCCCACCGGCGTGGATCTGGCTCTTGACCACATAGAGCGGACCCGGGAGCGACTTCGCAGCAGCTTCGGCTTCGTCAGCCGAGAAGATCGCCACGCCAGCCGCAACCGGCGCGCCATACGACTTCAGCAGTTCTTTGGCCTGATGTTCGTGGATGTTCATTTAAAGTCCCCTTGGGTGGGTGTTCTGCTGCCGGAGGGCATCCGACGTTTCAGTCGTCCTTCCCTCCCCCTTGAGGGGAGGGATCGAGGGTGGGGGTGATTGGTGGATCGCTGATCGACCCCACCCCCACCCCTCCCCTCAAGGGGGAGGGGAGCCCTCGTTCATCGTATTACGCCAGCTTGGGCGCGATCTTCTTGCAGGCCTCGATCAGGCCATCCACCGCAGCGACCGACTTGTCGAAGGCCTTCTGCTCGGCAGAGTTGAGCGAGATTTCCACAATGCGCTCGGCGCCACCAGCGCCAATCACCACCGGCACGCCGACATAGGTGCCCTTGACGCCATACTGGCCGTCCAGATAGGCGGCCGCAGGCAGCACGCGCTTCTTGTCCTTGAGATAGCTCTCGGCCATGGCAATGGCCGACGTCGCCGGCGCATAGAAAGCCGAACCGGTCTTGAGCAGACCCACGATCTCGGCGCCGCCGTCGCGGGTGCGCTGGATGATGGCGTCGAGCTTTTCCTTGCTCATCCAGCCCATCTTGACGATGTCGGTCAGCGGAATGCCGGCAACGGTCGAATAGCGGGCCAGCGGCACCATGGTATCGCCATGGCCGCCCAGCACGAAGGCGTTGATGTCTTCCACCGACACCTTGAGCTCGTCGGCGATGAAATGCACGAAGCGCGAGCTGTCCAGCACGCCGGCCATGCCGATCACCTGATTGGTGGCCAGGCCGGAGAACTTCTGCAGCGCCCACACCATGGCGTCGAGCGGATTGGTGATGCAGATCACGAAGGCCTTGGGGCAATACTTGGCAATGCCCGCACCCACCTGCTCCATCACCTTGAGGTTGATTTCCAGCAGGTCGTCGCGGCTCATGCCCGGCTTGCGCGGCACGCCGGCGGTGACGATCACCACATCGGCGTCCTTGAGGTCTTCGTACTTGGACGTGCCGGTGATCGAGGCATTGTAGCCTTCCACCGGGGCCGACTGCGACAGGTCCAGGGCCTTGCCCTGCGGTACGCCGTCAACGATGTCGAACAACACGATGTCGCCGAGGTCCTTGAGAGCCGCCAGATGGGCGAGCGTGCCGCCAATCTGACCCGAGCCGATAAGAGCGATCTTTTTGCGCGCCATAAGTCGTCATCCCAGACTGCGTTGAATTGGCGCACGTCTTAACCCTGTCGGCCAAGAGGAGCAAGTGAACCCTTCGTCGTAAAAGCCGTTTCGCCCTTGCCGATGGGTGAAGGGGCCATGCTGATACGGCAACCAGCCGCCTTAGGGCCGCGGCAGGCTTGGCCGATCAAGGGTCAAACGGGTCAAGAAGTAGTCTATCTCAGCCCGGGACTGATCAGAATGCTTGTGAGAGTCGAGGCGGAACTCCCCCACAATATCGCCGAACGGCAGGGCCGCGGTGACCAACAGCCATTTGTCGTGGTCAGTCCCGGTCAGTTGCCACACCGGCACGACC
The DNA here is from genome assembly GCF_005222805.1 of Devosia sp. FKR38. GTDB lineage: Bacteria > Pseudomonadota > Alphaproteobacteria > Rhizobiales > Devosiaceae > Devosia. Next base: position 2,406,252 of record NZ_STGC01000005.1, read on the forward strand.
CCGCTTCGGCCGCAGGCCGCATTGAGGATCGCGATGAAATTGGGCAGCGTGGCCAGCCACTCTAGCGTGTGGCCTTCGAACAAGACTGTGGTCGTACCCAGCCGGAACGGCGGCGCGGCGTCGCTCGCCCCATGCATGATCGCCGCGAGCATAGCCTCCCGGAAGACGCCGCCGCGCAGGCAAAGCGACTGCACGATACGCCCCTTGGCCAGCATGATTTCAAAACACGCGCCGGACGCAAGCTCGTAATCCCCAACGATCGCGGTGATCTCGATCGTCTCGGGCGCTATGCCCAGCGCGGACAGGGTGGCCTCAAGGCTCGACGTGCCGAGCACAACGCTGTCCGCGCCGTTGCCGCCGGCTTTGGTCACCTGCAACCACAGGTCAAAAACGCCTGCCAGATCGCTCATGCTGGCGCACCGGAGCCCGCATCGCTTCTCCCGAAGACGTGCGACAAAACATGGACCTCGGCCAGGAAGCAATCGATCTCGAGTTGGCTCTCAGTGCTGGCTTCAAGGGCCTCAGAGGAACGACTGAACAGCTCATCCCGGGCCCGACATCTGCCATTGCTGATGAGACAAGCGTGCATGCCGGATATCTATCAACTGATCAGTCGGCTCGCGGCAGCCTGCGTGTGGATGCCGATTGAATAGAGGCAATAGTCCACAACGAACCGGCTCTGAAATTCAGGCTTGATCGCCTTGAGCAGGAAGTCCGCGCTGAGATGGGCGTGGGGAAGGACCGTCTGAAGAGCGATCCATTTGTCCCGCTCGCGCGCTTTGAGGGTCCACGGAATGGACGGCGGAAACATGGGATCGCCGGCGCGGGGCGTCACGGAGTCGGTGGTGGTGATGAAATCGGGAAGCGTCGCGAAGGTCCTGATGTCCTTGCCGCCCAGATGGATCGGCAGCTTGCCGGCCGTAATCTGCGGATAGGGAAACGGCTCCTGACGCATGCCGCCCTCTTCGGCGATGGTCATCAGTCCCTCCTCGGTGCCGACCGCGCCTTGCACCTGCCAGGTCAGCTCATCGGCAGATAGGCCGTACCAGAAGCCTTGCCAGACCCCGTTGGCGTCAAACAGGAACGAGACCAGATCGGTCTCAAAGAGATGCCAGCCCGGCGATAGATCGCCCCGATCGATGAGGGATTTTCGCTTGATCTTGGTGATGTCGAGCACACTGTCCAGCGTGCTGCGCCCGAGCACCAAGGGGTGCCCGATCTCGTCAGGCGGCGTTGTCGCCTGCACCAGCAGGTCCAATGGCGGCACTGGCTTGGCCATTCAGCTCTCCGTGGTCGACGCCTCGCGCAAGCCCTTGGCAAGATAGTCCTCGGACTGCATTTCATCCAGCCGCGAAATGGTGCGCTGGAATTCGAACGCCGTCTTGTCATCCTTGCCCAATTGCTCGAGCGGCACCGCAAAACTGGCCCCCAGCTTGACCCCGCGATCATAGAGATTATCGATCAACAGGATGAAGCGCTTGGCAGCGTCCGACCGGGTCCGGTCCATCTGTGGCACATCGTCGATCACCAGGGCATCGAACACATGTGCGATCCGCACGAAGTCGCGCGAGCCCAACGGCTTCTCGCAGAGGTCGCTGAACCCAAAACGCGCCGCCCCCATGGCCACGAGCGGCACTGCTATGGAGCGACCGATGCTCTCGACCACGCCCGGCGCGCCCGGCTGACCGCCCGTGACCCGCAGCCACAGCCGGTCCATCTCGGCCCGCACCGCGGGGCCAGTGCCAAAGGCATAGACATGCTGGCCGGCAAATTTCAGCCGCCGATAGTCGCGATCGGCATCCAGGCTCGCCACAAGACACCGCTGCTTGAGCAACTCGATGAAGGGCAGGAACAACTGGCGGTTGAGGCCATCCTTATAGAGACCGTCCGGCGCGACATTGGAGGTGGCCACCAGCGTCACCCCTGCGGCAAACAGCTTGTCGAACAGCCGATAGAGCAGCATGGCATTGGTAATGTCATGCACGTGGAATTCATCCAGGCACAGCAGCCTGAGGCCGGACCGCACGATGGGTCGCACGACCGCCTCGACCGGATCGGCATCGCTGCCCTTGTCGCCCTTGCGAAACGCCGCCATGCCGGCATGCATCTCGTCCATGAACTCGTGAAAATGCACCCGCCGCTTCTGGGCGATCGGAACGGCGGCAAAGAACAGGTCCATCAGCATGGTCTTGCCGCGCCCCACCTCGCCATAAAGGTAGAGCCCCGGCACTGGCGCGCTCTTGCTGTCAAACAGCCGGCCAAGCAGGCCCTTGGGCCGGCTCGCCACCAGCCCGGCCAGCACGCCGTCCAGCAGGCCGGCCGCTTCAGCCTGCGCCGGATCAGCCACTAGCGCGCCCTGCGCCACCAACGCCTCATAGGCACTGCTGACCGGTCCGGAACTGGTGGAAGCTAGAGTCGCTGACATCGATGGAACCGAATTGCTCTCGGACGCGACCCGAGGGCCAATCGCTCTTCCAATGCGTTGGAAATTGCGCACCGGTCAAGCCCGGCGACGCCTTCGGCACACCCATGCCGGGCAGAGAAAAGCCGGCGCTGGGCGCCGGCTCCAATATGACCTTAGCGGGCCATCGAGATGGCCTGGCCACCGCTCATCGTGCCGATATAACGGCCGCTGCTGGGGGCGAGGAAAGCGGCGATATTGCCGTTCTCATCATAGAGCTGCAGCTGGCTGCCGACCTGCTGCCAGCCCGACACCGAGGCCAGCGCCGGAATGGTGCAGCCCGGCGACGAGGCGCGATAATACGACGTGCCGGTCTTGGCGGTCATGGGCAGGTTGAGGCGGCACTGCTGAGCACCGGCCACCACATTCCACACGCCTTCCGGCCCGCTCGACACTGCGCTGGGCTGGGCCAGCGGATCCAGCGACACCACGGAACCCAGCGCTGCGGTCTGCGTGGTCTGCCCGGCAATGGTCGGCGTGGCGGCCACGCCACCCAGCACCGGCTGGCCCGACAGGCCCGGCGCCGGGGTACCCGTTGCGCCGATGGCCGGCAGGGCACCCTGCTGCACCACCGAATTCTGCACCGGCTGCAGTTGCGCCGGAGCGCCGATCGTGTTCAGGCCCGCCGTGTTGGACTGCGTCGATGCGCAGCCCGCCATCAACAGGGCCACGCCCACGATCCCAACGGCCGACAACGATCCGCGCATCCAAATCGTCATGAGTTCGCTCCTGCCCTAAGGCTTAACCAATGTTAACAAGTTGATGGCTTATAGCCAAACCCTGTGAGCGGTACAACCGCCTGATAAGACCGTGACCCAGCCCATATCAATGTGGCGCTTTTAGGGGACTTCCCCCGTCATTTCCCGTAGCAGATCGGCCGCCAGCAGCCGTCCATCCGCCGCCTCGGCCTCCGGCACCTGCACGGGCACGCCCTCTGGCCCGAACAGATTAGGCAGCCCTGGCAGCCCGCCCTCGCCCTGTTCGAGCGGGTGGAAGCCATGCGCCCGCAACGCCGCCACCAGCACGCGCGCCGTGCTGGGATTGTCCACCGTGGCAATGATCTCATAGCTCATGGCACGCCCTCCGCTTTGGCCACGATCCTGACTGTGATTGCACCTCGGGGCAACCCGCCATGTCTGCTTGCCAAGCCGTCATCAAAATGATGCACTCCGCCGCAGGCCGTTTCACTGCATGGTGATTTGCCCGCACCCGCTGGCCGGCGCTTAAGCTGGACTGACATCCGACCTGCCCGGAGAACCGATGGGCGCCTATATCGTTCGCCGTCTCCTTTTGATGATACCGACCGTGTTCGGCATCATGGCCATCTCTTTCCTCATCACCCAGTTTGCGCCCGGCGGGCCGGTGGAACAGGCCCTGGCCAATCTGTCGGGCCAGAATGTCTCCATGTCCTCCCAGCTCACCGGCAGCGAGGCCGGCGATTTCACCGGCCAGCCGGCCCAGAAGGGCGGCTCCACCTATCGCGGCAGCCAGGGTCTTTCGCCCGAACTGGTCGCCCGCATCGAAAAGCAGTTCGGCTTCGACAAGCCGCCGCTCGAACGCTTCGGCATGATGCTGTGGAACTATCTGCGCTTCGATTTCGGCGACAGCTATTACCGTGACATTTCTGTGATCGACCTGATCAAGGAGAAAATGCCCGTCTCCATTTCGCTGGGCCTGTGGATGACGCTGCTGTCCTATGGCATTTCCATCCCGCTGGGCATCCGCAAGGCGATCAGCGATGGCTCGCGCTTTGACGTCTGGACCTCAACCCTGGTCATCGTCGGCTATGCCGTGCCGGGGTTCCTCATCGCCATTGCGCTGATCATCCTGTTTGCCGGCGGCAGCTTCTGGTCGATCTTCCCGCTTCGTGGCCTCCATTCGGCGGGCTCAGCCAGCTTCCCGTTCCACATCTGGCTGCTCGACTATCTCTGGCATCTGGTGCTGCCCGTCATCGCCATGGGCCTGGGCGCCTTTGCCACCACGACGCTGCTGACCAAGAATTCCTTCATCGACGAGATCGGCAAGCAATATGTCACCACCGCCCGCGCCAAGGGCCTGACCGAAACCCAGATCCTTTATGGTCACGTCTTCCGCAACGCCATGATGTTGATCATCGCCAGCTTCCCGGCCGCCTTTGTCGGCGCCTTCTTTGGCGGCTCGCTGCTGATCGAAACCATCTTCTCGCTCGATGGCCTGGGCCTGCTCGGCTTCGTCTCGGTGGCCACGCGCGACTATCCGGTGGTCTTTGCCACGCTCTATATCTTTTCCCTGCTTGGCCTCGTGGTCTCGCTGATCTCGGACCTGGCCTATATGTGGGTCGATCCGCGGCTCGATTTCGAAAGCCGCGAAGTATGAGCGATCTCGTTGCCCCCGCCGCGCCACCTGTCCGCCGCAGCTGGCTCAGCCCGCTCAACCGCCGCCGCTGGGCCAATTTCCGCGCCAATCGCCGCGGCTGGTGGTCGCTCTGGCTGTTCCTGGCCTTCTTCACCCTCACCCTGGGCTCGGAATTCATCGCCAACGACCGACCGATCTTGGTGTCTTACAAGGGCGAGCTGCTCTTCCCCGCCCTTGTCGATTATCCCGAATCCCGCTTCGGCGGCTTCCTGGGCACGCCCGACTATCGCGGCGACTTCATGGTCGACGAGATTGCCGCCAATGGCTGGGCGCTCTGGCCGCCGGTCCACTTCAGCTATGCCACCGTCGATGGCTACCAGCCCGGCTCAGGCGCCACCCCGCCCAGCTGGCTGCTCAGCCGCGAGCAGTTCTGCGAGCGCTATCCGCTGGGCGTCGAGGATCCCGATTGCAGCTGGGGCAATTTCCACTGGCTGGGCACCGATGGCGAGGCGCACGACGTGTTTGCGCGCCTGCTCTATGGCGTGCGCATCTCGGTGCTGTTCGGCTTCACCCTCACCATCCTCTCCTCGGTCGTCGGCCTGCTCGCCGGCGCCGTCCAAGGCTATTTCGGCGGCTGGATCGATCTGATCGCCCAGCGCCTGATCGAGATTTGGACCTCGGTGCCCGCGCTCTATCTGGTGCTCATCATCGCCAGCATCATCGCCCCCACCTTCTGGGTGCTGCTCGGCATTCTGCTGCTGTTTTCCTGGGTCTCGTTGGTGGGCATCGTGCGGGCCGAATTCCTGCGCGGCCGCAACTTCGAGTATATAGCCGCCGCCCGCGCCCTGGGCGTGTCCAACACCACCATCATGCTGCGCCACCTGCTGCCCAATGCCATGGTCGCTACGCTGACCTTCATGCCCTTTATCCTGTCGGGCTCGGTGGTGACGCTGACCTCTTTGGACCTCCTTGGCCTGGGGCTCGAAGCCGGCACCCCTTCGCTGGGCGATCTGCTGTTTCAGGGCAAGGATAACCTGCAGGCCCCCTGGCTCGGCCTCACCGGCTTTTTCGCCATCGCCATCATCATGACCCTGCTGGTCTTCATTGGCGAAGCCGTCCGCGACGCCTTCGATCCGCGCAAGACCTTCGCATGACCACGCCCCTCCTCTCCGTCCGCGACCTCACCATTGCCTTCGGCGCCACGCCCGCCACGCGCAGTATCGGCTTTGACATTGCGCCGGGCGAGACCCTGGCGCTGGTGGGCGAAAGTGGTTCGGGCAAATCGGTCACGGCGCTGTCCATCCTGCGCCTCTTGCCGCCCGCCGCCACCGTCAGCGGCCAGATCCTGTTCAAGGGCCAGAACCTTGTCACCGCCCCGCCGGCCGAACTGCGCGCCGTTCGCGGCAATGACATTTCCATGATCTTTCAGGAGCCTATGAGCTCGCTCAATCCGGTGCACACCATCGAGCACCAGATCGGGGAGGTCCTGGCCATCCATCGCGGCCTGCGCCCCAATGCCGCCCGCGCCCGCACGCTCGAGCTGCTCGACGCCGTTGGCATTCCCAATCCGCGCAGTCGCCTGTCCGCCTACCCGCATCAGCTCTCCGGCGGCCAGCGCCAGCGCGTCATGATCGCCATGGCTCTCGCCAACGAGCCCGACCTTTTGGTGGCCGACGAGCCCACCACCGCGCTTGATGTCACCGTCCAGGCCCAGATCCTTACCCTGCTCAAATCGCTGCAGCAGCGCCTGGGCATGGCCATGCTGTTCATCACCCATGACCTGGGCATTGTCCGCTCCATTGCCGACCGGGTCTGCGTCATGACCAAGGGCGACATTGTCGAGACCGGCCCGGTCGGTACCATCTTCGCGACGCCGCAGCATGCCTATACCCGTCACCTGCTGGCCGCCGAGCCCAAGGGCACGCCGCCGCGCAGCAATCCCGATGCACCCACCATCGTGGATGTGCATGACCTCAAGATCTGGTTCCCCATCAAGGCGGGCCTACTGCGCCGCACCACCGGCCATATCCGCGCCGTCGATGGCGTCGATCTCACCATCCGCCAGGGCGAGACGCTCGGCGTGGTCGGCGAATCCGGCTCCGGCAAATCCACCCTGGGCTATGCCCTGCTGCGCCTCGTGCCCTCCACCGGCACCATCGTCGTACTCGGCAATGCCCTCCAGCACCGCTCATGGAAATCCATGCGCCCGTTGCGCGCTGATCTCCAGATCGTCTTTCAGGATCCCTTCGGCTCGCTCAGCCCGCGCATGTCGGTCGATCAGATCATTGGCGAGGGCCTGGCCGTCCACCGCCCCCAGCTCACCGCCGCTGAGCGCGACGCCCGCGTCGTCACCGCGCTCACCGAAGTCGGCCTGCCGCCCGAAACGCGCTTCCGCTATCCGCATGAATTCTCCGGCGGCCAGCGCCAGCGCATCGCCATCGCCCGCGCCATGGTGCTGGAGCCCAAATTCGTCGTGCTTGACGAACCCACCTCGGCGCTCGACGTCTCCATCCAGGCCCAGGTGGTTGATCTCCTGGCCGATCTGCAGCGCCGCCACGGCCTGACCTATATGTTCATCAGCCACGATCTCAAGGTCGTGCGCGCCCTGGCCAATCGGCTCATCGTCATGCGCAATGGCAAGATCGTCGAACAGGGTGACGCCGCAGCCATCTTCTCCGCGCCCCAGTCAGAATACACCCGCACGCTCATGGCCGCCGCCTTCGACGTCTCCGTGCATTCCGACGCCGATGCCGCACAGAGCTTTGAGCAGGCGCCCCCTGTTACCCCGTCATGATTGCCCCTAGTCTGGTCTCAGCCCAGCGCCTTTCCCGGAGCCCACGATGAAGTTCGCCCCCCTCCTCGCCCTTGGCCTGCTGCTCGGCCTGGCCGCCCCCGCCCTGGCGCAGACCAAGCCCGGCGTTTGGAGCCATGCCTTCACCATGCAGGGCGAACCCAAATATCCCGAGGGCTTTGCTCATTTCGATTACGTCAATCCCGACGCCCCCAAGACGGGCACCGTGCGCATGGGCGATATGGGCGGCTTTGATACCTTCAACCCCATCCTGCCCAAGGGCGAGGCCGCGGGCGGCCTGGGCCTCGTCTACGAGACGCTGCTCACGCCCTCGCTGGATGAGAACAACACCTATTATGGCCTTCTGGCCAAAAGCCTGATGATCGCGCCCGACTATAGCGCCGTCACCTTCCGCATCGACCCCGCCGCCGAATGGCAGGATGGCGAACCCGTCACCGCCGAGGATGTCGTCTGGTCCTTCGACAAGGCGCGCGAGCTCAATCCCAATTCTGCGCAATACTACGCCGATATCACCAAGGCCGAGGTCACCGCGCCCGGCGAGGTCACCTTCAGCTTCTCCAAGACCGACAATCGCGAACTGCCCCTCATCTTGGGCCAGCTTTCCGTGCTGCCCCAGCATTGGTGGGAAGGCACCGATGCCAAGGGCGCCAAGCGCGATATCGGCCAGTCGACGCTGGAAAAGCCCATGGGCTCGGGCGCTTACGAGCTGGCCAGCTTCGACGCCGGTCGCACCATCACCTACAAGCGCCGCGCCGATTATTGGGGCGCCACCCAGCCCACCCAGGTCGGCACCGATAATTTCGACGAATACCGCATCGAGTATTTCCTCGATCTGACCGTGCAGTTCGAGGCCTTCAAGGGCGACCAGTTCGACTGGTGGAGCGAGAACCAGGCGCGCCGCTGGGCCACCGCCTATGATTTCCCTGCTGTTGCCGATGGCCGCGTCATCAAGGAGCTCTTCCCCCAGGACTATGCCGGCAGCGGCGTGATGGTTGGCTTCGTGCCCAATATGCGGCGCGACACGTTCAAGGACGAGCGCGTGCGCGAGGCGCTCAACTATGCCTTCAATTTCGAGGAGCTGAGCAACACGCTGTTCTTCGGCCAGTATGACCGCATCGACAGCTATTTCTTCGGCCTGCCGTTCCGCTCCAGCGGTCTGCCCGAAGGCCAGGAGCTCGACATCCTCAATTCGGTCAAGGATCTGGTGCCGCCCTCGGTCTTTACCGAGCCCTATACCAATCCGGTCGGTGGCGATTCCACCAAGCTGCGCGAAAACCTGCGCACCGCGCTGAACCTGCTCAGCGAGGCCGGCTACAAGCTCGATGGCACCCGCTTGGTCGATGCCAGCGGCACCCAGCTGAGCTTTGAGATCCTGCTCAATGGCCCCACCATCGAGCCGGTGGCCGCCAATCTGGTGGCCAATCTGGCCCTCATCGGTGTCGAGGCCAAGGTGCGCTCGGTCGATAGCCCGCAATATATCAACCGCGTCCGCAGCTATGACTACGATGTGATCTACACCGGCTGGAGCCAGTCCTTCTCGCCGGGCAATGAGCAGCGCTATTTCTTTGGCTCCGAAAGCGTCGACAAGGAAGGCGCGCAGAACTATGCCGGCATTGCCGACAAGGGCGTCGATGCCTTGATCGAACAGCTCATCGCCGCCAAGGACCGTCCCACCCAGGAAGCCGCGGTCAAGGCGCTCGATCGCGTGTTGCTGCACCATCACTATCTGGTGCCCAGCTATACCCTGCGCAACACGCGTGCCGCCCGCTGGGATCGCTTCAGCCACCCCGAGAACCTGCCGGAATTCTCCTCGGGCTTCCCCTCCATCTGGTGGTACGACGCCGAAAAAGCCGCCAAGACCGGCGGGGCGCAGTAAACCCCGATCCAGCAGTCATCCTCCTCCCCCTTCAGGGGGAGGTCGGGTGGGGGAACTGGCCCAATCCAGATCGCCCTAATCGGGCTTGCGCGCCACCAGATCGATCAGCGCCGACGGCCCCGCATGAGCAATGCCTTCGGTCAGTTCAGCGTCATAGCTCTCGAGCACCAGGATTTCGAGCGCGGCAAACCGCGCCCGCAGCAGCTCTTCGGTGTAGAGATTTTCCACCTGCGACGGCCCGCCGGTACCATAGCCCAATTGCTCGGGCCGATAGCCTTCCAGCAGCAGTAGCCCGCCGGGCTTGAGCGTCCGCACCATGCCCGCGAACATGGCGTCCCGCAGTGCTGGCGGGGCAAACTGGATGAAGATCGCCGCCACGACATCAAACGCCGCCTCGGGCCAGCCATAGGCCCCTATATCGAGGCATTGGGTGCGCAGGTTCACGCCCCGCCGTGCCGCCAGCTTGTCTGCCTTGGCCAGTCCCACCGGCGAGGCATCGATCGACAGCACATCCAGCCCTCGCTCGGCCAGGAACACCCCATTGCGCCCCTCACCATCGGCCACCGCCAGCGCCGTACCGCCCGCCTGTAGCCGGTCGGCCTGGCGCGCCAGAAAGCCATTGGGCGCCTCCCCGAACACATAGCCGTCCTGGCTGTAGCGATCATCCCAGAAACTCATGGCCTGCCTTTCCGCCTCTGCATCCGCCAACCATAGCGCGCCCCTTGCGCCCTTTACCATTGCTGCGGCGCCGCAGGCGGTAACCTTTCGCGCAGCCCTGCGAATGACCAGCCAGCAGACCCTTCTGGAGATCGCACCATGTCGTCCCACCTGCCCGCCTCAATTGCGTTGGCGCTTGTCGCCCTCGCCGCCTTCGCTGGTCCCACAGCCGCCCAATCCCGGCCCGCTACCGTGGTTGAGCTCTTCACCAGCCAGGGCTGCTCGTCCTGCCCGCCGGCCAATGCCAATCTCATCACCCTCAGCCAGCGCCCTGACGTGCTGACCCTGAGCTATGCGGTGACCTATTGGGATCGCCTGGGCTGGAAGGATATCTTCAGCAAGCCCGAGTTCACTGATCGCCAGGTGGTCTATGAACCGGCCCTCGACCAATTCGGTCCCTATACGCCGCAGATGGTGATCAACGGCGCCAGCACGGCGGTGGGCAATCACCTCGATCAGGTGGAGACCCTCATTGCCACCACCCCCAGGCTTGGCGGCCCCGAGCTCACACTCGCGGACAATCGCCTGCGCCTGGGCGCCGGCACCGCGCCCGACGCCGGGGCCGACATCTGGCAGGTGAGCTATGATCCCACCACGGTGGAGGTCGAAGTGCCACGCGGCGAAAATGCCGGCCGCACCCTGGCCCATACCCATGTCGTGCATGATCTGGTCCATCTCGGCCGTTGGACCGGCGCCGCGCAGGAGACCACGCTCACCCCACCGCCTGAAGGGTTGCGCACCGCCATCCTGCTGCAGCAGGTCAATGGCGGCCCGATTCTGGCGGCAGTCACCGACTAGCGGGACTGCTGACTAGTAGTCGCGCTCATAGAACACGCCCAGGCTCGAATTGCCGTTCTGGCTGGCGGCGCCGGTCACCTTGAGGTCGTCGGTGACATCGAGGTTGATCGTCACCTTGCTCTGCCCGCCGGCCCCGGCCTGTACGCCCAGATAGACATTGTCCTGGATATAGGTGCCGGCCTGCACGGCCACATTGCCCTTGTCGTCGGTCACCACATCGAGGTCCGCCAGGCCCGCTGCGCCGCGCAGGCTGTCCACCAGCCCATTGCCGCCGCCGCCCACCAGTTCGGCCGCCGCCCCGGCAAGCTTGGCCAATTGCAGCGGCGACAGTTCGCCCATTGAGCGCTTGAAGATCAGCCGGCTCAGCACTTCATCCTGCGGCAGCATGGGGCTCGATGAAAAACTCACATCGATGGCCGATGCCCGGCCAGAAACCGTCACGAACACCGTAATGTCATCACCCTGGGTCCGCGCCACCAGGTTCAGCACCGGGTCGAGATCGCCCACCAGCGTCACCGTGCCGGAGTCAAACGTCACGCGCTGGCCCAGGATGGCCAGGCGCCCGCGATTGAGCGAGAAGGCGCCCACCGGCTGGATATTGCCGATCGGTCCGGTGATGCGCACCGAGCCACCCACTTCGGCATCGAGCCCGCGCCCGCGGATGAAGATCTGGTTGGGCGCATTGACCATCACATCGAGCACCACGCCCTTGGGCCGGTTCTGTGGGATCGGCGCGCCGCTGCGGTCATCGATCCGCGCCCGCTCCAGCGTCTGTTCCACCGCCTTGGGCGTGCCCACATGATCGACCGCGATCAGCGCTGCCCCGCCGCCGAAATTCTCCGGCACAGTAATGTCGGCCTTTTCCACCTGCACGGTGCCCGCCAACAGCGGCGAGCCCGTCAGATTGCCCGTCAGCGCCAAATCGCCCGACAGCGTCGCCACGAACAGATTGCCATCGGCATAGCGGGTGCCATTGAGCCCGATGCGCACATCGGCCGGGAAGCCGCCGCTGAGCCCCACGCTGCCCGATGCCGACACCGATCCGCCCGTCGACAGGTTCGCACTCATCTGCTCAATGCGCAGGCTGGTACCATCCAGCCGCGCCGCGGCGGCAATGCCTTCAAGCCGCAGGTTGAGTTCGGGATCGACATAGCCCGCGCCGCTGGTCGTCAGCCGCCCGCCATATTGCGGCGCCGCCAGCGACCCGCTCAGCTGCGCCTCGACATTAATAACGCCGCTCAGCTGGCCGCCTCGATCGGCCACAAAGCGATTGCCCAGCGCCAGCGGCGCCGATCCACTCAATGCGACATTGAGCCCATTTCCGCTCAGCGGAATACTGCCCGAACCCTTGACCGACAGCCCGCCCTGGCCCTGCGCCGTCAGCGACGCCAGCGTCACGCTGTTGTTGGCATAGCTGCCGCTCGCCGCCAGCGTCAGCGGCGCAATGCCAAACTCGCTGATCGCCGCTGCATTGATGCCATCGGCCCGTGCGGTGAATTGCACCTGCGGATTGCCGCCCGTGCCCGACACCTGCGCCTGGCCATTGACCGTGCCGGCCAGCTCAAGCGCCGGTATCACCGTATTGGCAATCGACAGCGGCAGCGCCGTCACATCGAGCGCTATATCGAGCGTCTCGCCCGCCGAACCTGTGGCCGTGATCGAGCCGGACCCCACATCGAACCGCACCGCATCGAGCGCCACACGCGAGCCGGCCACCTGCACCACCGTCGGCTGCGCCAACCGTGCCGCCAACTGGCCCTGCTGCAATTGCGCCCGGTCGAGCGCCAGGCGATAGCCGTCCGTCGTCGGCGTCAGCGCCCCGGCCACATCGACAGAGGTGCCGCCACTCAGCGCGGCCTGCGCGTCAAAGCTGGTCGTCTCGCCACTCTGGCTGGCCTTGGCCGCCAACGTCTCGATGTCGAGCCCCGCAGCCGCCACGCCACGCGCATTGATCGCGCCATTGACCATGGGCACGCCGAAGAGATCGCCCACCTGCGCCGACACATCCGCCGCGGCCACCGCAATGTCATTGACCTTGAGGCCGCTGACATCGGCGCGGATAGTAGCGCTCTGCTTGGCGCCATCGGGCGCCAGCGTGAGGTCAGAATTGATTGCGCCCTGCGCATCGAGCAGCGCCAGTGCCGCCGCCACCGACACATCAGGTGACACCACGCTCAGCCCGCCATCGATCAGCCCGGTCAGCACCGTGCGCGTCAGCCCGCCGCTGATCCGCGTGCTCGCCGCCTGGAAGTCGATATTGGCCAGCGCCTGGGTGGCCTCGGTCACATTGACATCAGCAACCAGGCTCGTGCGATGCCCGTCCAGTCCCGCGCCACCATTGATCTTGCCCACCAGCCCGGCCTTGCTGACCTGCCCGGCAAAGCCCAGCGCCCCGTCGCGCAATGCCCGCCCGGCCAGCGCGCCCTCGGCCACCTTGGCGTCGAGCGCCAGATTGATAATCCCGTCAGTGCCCTTGGCGGTGCCGACCACCGACAGCGCGCCCTTGGCCTGGTTGGACAGCAGCGCCAGATCGCTGAGATCGAGCGTGAAGCCGAAATCGGCCACGGCATTGGAATAGGTGCCGTCTGCCAGCACCTGCAATTGCTGATTGGCGATGCGGAACTGGTCGGCGGTCAGCCCGGTCTCGTCGCGCGCCACCCGCCCGGTGAGCTTGACCGTGCCCTTGAGCAGCCCATCGGCAAGGGCATCATCGATCGCCAAATTCGCGCCCGTGCCATCCAGCGTCAGGTTGAAGCCACCGGTCAGCGGCGCAATCGTGCCCTTGGCTTTCAGCGACAACCCGCCATCGAGGTTCCGCCCCGCCAACCCCGAGAACGGCGCAATGCTCGCGGTCTCAACGCCAATGTCGCCGCTGAAATCCAGCCCGTCGAGCTGGCCCGACAGCGCCGCCGTCAGCACGCCGCCCACCACGCGCAGCTGCGCCAGCTGCACCGGCTTGCCGGCTTCATAAAGCCCCGCCACCCCGATGCCGATGCTCTGCCCCAAGGCCGCCTCGATCTCCGGGCTCGCCGCAATGCCGCTCAGCGCGCCGTCGCCATTAAAGGTCACCATGCGCCTGGTCGGATCGTCCAGCGCGCTGGCCACGCCGCCGGCTTTGAGGCTCAGCGTCTGCGCGGCAAAGCCCGGCTGGGCAAAGCCGCTCACCGTCACATCGCTGCTCCAGTCCTGCGGGCCGCTGTCAGCCGTGCCGCCGAAATTGACATTGACCAGGGCCGCATCCACCCGCTTTGCCCCGCCGGGAACCGGCAGGAGCACGCTGCCACCAGCCGGATCGGCCACGCGCGCCGTCAGCGATAGCTGCCGCAGGAAATTGTCTGCCGTGGTCTGCGCCGAAGCCTGCAGCGAGAGCTGACCGCCGCTCAGGCGCAGGCTGCTGATATCGAGCCCACCTGCCGCACGCACCAGCGCATTGGCGCTCAGCGCCGTCTCGTCGCCAAAGAACGGGCGATAGGCCTCGGCGACCAGGCTCGACAGCGGCCCATGCAGATCGGCCGAAATCGCAAAACCCTCGGCCTGCTGCTGCACAGTGGCCGCCCCGCTCAGCGCCGTCACGCCATTGGCCTTGAGCTCCAGCGTCGTCTGCAGATCCGCCACAGGTCCCTTGCCGGTCAGGCTCAGCGTCACCGCCGGCTTGTTCTCGATGCTGAGCAGATTGGCCAGCACACCATTTTCTGGCTCCACCAGCGATAGCGCGATGTCGACGCTACTGTCGGCCCGCGTATACGCCAGATCGAGATCCAGATTGCCGCCGGGGCCATCAAGCCGGACCACATCCACCTTGGTGTCGAGGTTGCCGCCCTCAAGCGCAAATGCCCCCTCGACCGAGATCTCGGAACCCAGTCCGAATACGCTTTCTCCGAAGGTCACCTTCGGCACGCTCAGTTGCTGCAACACGATGGCTACCGGAAACTCCGGAATGCTGAGGCTCCCCGCCTCGGCCGGCGGCAGGTCCATCTGCTCGCTGGGCACCGCATTGCGCAGATATTCGATGGAATCGGCGGTCAGCGAGCGCACTTCCAGCCGCCCGGTGAACAGCGCCGCCTGGTTCCAGTTCAGCCGCGCATTGCTCACGCGCAGCCAGACACCCTTGTCATCGGAAATGGTGATCTCGCGCACCGATACATCCGAGCCGAGCGCGCCATCGATATTGGAGATGCGGATCTGCCGTTCGGGCGTCGAGAGCCGGTCCTGCACAAAGCTGGTGAGCCAGTCCTTCTGCTCGCTCTCGCTCATGGTCAGCACGTCTTGCGCCACCAGCGCCACCGGTGCCGCCAGCCCGCACACCAGCAGGACGATGATCCACAGCCGCCGCATCAGAACGCCTGCCCGATGCCGACATAGATGGCATAGTCAGGGTCGCCCGCCTTTTTGTTGAGCGGCACGGCCACATCAAGCCGCAGCGGCCCCAGGCCGGTGTAATAGCGCACGCCGGCGCCCGCGCCGATGCGCAGATCGGCCAGGCCGGGGAATACATCGGCCGCCACATAGCCGCCGTCGACAAAGCCCACCACACCGATGTTTTCGGTCACCTTGGCGCGTGCTTCCAGCGATCCTTCCAGCAGATAGCGTCCGCCGGTCACCTTGCCCGCGCCATTGTCGACGCCGATGGACTTAAAGCCATAGCCGCGCACCGAGCCGCCGCCGCCGGCAAAGAACAGCCGGTCAGGCGGGATTTCCGCCAGGCTTGGCCCCAGCAGCACGCCGGCCTTGAGCCGCCCCGCCAGCACATAGGGGTCGTTCTCGCCAAAGCCAAAATATGTGCGCGCTTCCAGCGTCGCCCGCGCGGCGGCATTGCCGTAGCGCGCCTCATAGAACGGCTCGAGCGTGCCCTGCACATAAAAGCCGCGCGTCGCGTCGACCTTGTCGTTGCGGAAGTCGAAGATGCCGTCGCTATAGAGCCCGACAGTAGCGAAGTCGCGTGTGCCGAAACTGTCGTCGAACCGGTTGCGCTCGAACTGCGCCCCGCCCGACACCGTGATCTGGTCAGAGAAGAAATGGCTCAACCCCAGCTTTCCGCCGGCCGAGGTCTCCGTATAGGTCGGATAGACCGTGCGTTCCGCCGAAATGGCCGCCACCAGATCGGTGTCGGGCGTGAACACGCCTGGCTTGGTGAAGGTGCCGCCGAACATATAGTCGAACTTGGCCGTATCGATGGGAAAGCCAATGCTGGCCACGCGCGCATCGAGCCGCAGCCGTTCGGCCTGACCGAAGAGGTTCCGCCACAGGTGATAGCCTTCCAGCCCCAGCCCATCGATCGAGGCAAAGGTGGCGCCAAAGCCGAAGCGCGCGCCGGGCAGTTCCTGCACCATCAGGCTATAGGGCAGCAGCCCGTCGGCACCCACGGCATCGTCCGCTTCCAGCCGCGCCGCCCGGAACACCTCGAGCCGGTCGAGGCGCTTTTGCGCCCGCACCAGCGTGTCCGGATCATAGTCCTCGCCCACCACCAGCCCGGTCTGCCGCCGCACGAATTCGGGGTCCATGCGCTCGGTGCCCGTCACCGTCACATCGCCAAAGCCCGCCTTGGGGCCCGGCTGCACCGTGATGGTCACGTCAACGCTGTTGCTCTTGTGGTCGGCCACCACGTCGCGCGTGGCGATCTCGGCCTTTGGATAGCCCTGCTGCCGCCAGGCTTCCAGCGCCAGCGTTTCCGCCTTGAGGATCACACTCGAGCGCGCAATCTCGCCCGTGCCAAAGCCCTGCGATACAGGCAGCGGCACCTGGTCCCACGGGTCTGTCGTGGACATGGCCTGGTTGACGATATTGACGCTGTTGAAGCGGAACAGTGGACCGGGGTCCACCACCAGCGCCACATCCACCGGGTCGGGCAGATTGACGTCGGGCGCCAGCTTGGCCGCCTCCTGCCCGCCGACGCGGATGCTCACCGTGCCGCCGTAATAGCCTTCGTTATAGAGCGCCGCGACAATGCGGCGATAATCGCCCCGCGCCTTGGCCAATAGCCCCGCCGCGCCCGACGCCGGCTCACCCGCATCGGCCACCAGCGCGGAGGCATTGCGCACCACGCTCTCGAGCGTGCTGTCGGCATTGACCGTCACCACGACACGATAGGGCTGGGGATCGGCGATCACCGCATCGGGGTCGACCGCACTGGCATCTTCGAACAGCTTGAGGCCAAACAGCTCGAACGCAGCCGCAGGGGCTGCGCCAAGCCCGAAACCGGCTGCCGCAACGCACAAGGCGCCAATACTCGTGACCAGACGCGCGATATGCAGTGGACCAGTTCCCGCCCGTTACGCTTAACCAGATGAGGCTCAAGCCGTTTTTAGCCTATTGGGACGCAACATTGCGTTAACGATGCGCCCCGCCTGCCGAGCAGACGTCATTTGGGGCGCACCTTAGGGCGTTTGCGCCCCGCCGCACAAGCAAGCACCGGGCCGGACTGGAAAATGTGATCGCCCTTACCGAGGTCAGACGACGCCAAAACCTATTCCCGCGCCAGTGCTTCCACCGGGTCGAGCCGGGCGGCCGAGCGCGCCGGCATGAAGCCGAACACCACCCCGATCACGCTCGCCGAGACGATCGCCAGCACGATCGATTCCGTCGAATAGGCCACCACTGCACCCGGCACCAGCGTAGTCAGCAGGGCCCCGAGCCCGAAACTCAGCCCTACCCCGGCCGCGCCGCCGACAAAGCACACCAGCACCGCTTCGATCAGGAACTGCCGCAGGATATCGCCCCGCCGCGCCCCCACCGCCATGCGGATGCCAATCTCCTTGGTGCGCTCCGAGACGCTCACCAGCATGATGTTCATCACCCCGATGCCGCCCACCACCAGCGAGATCACCGCAATGGTCGAGATCAGCAGCGTCAGCGTCGCCGCCGTCGATTCGATGGTGTCGCGGATGGTCGCCGTGTTCTGCAGGAAAAAGTCCGACTTGCCGCCATGCAGGCGCGTCACCAGCTCGGTGATCTCGCTTTCCGCCTGGTCCATGTCATAGGCATCGTCCACCCGCACCGAGATCGAGCTGAGGTAGGACTGGCCGAGGATGCGATCCATCGCCGTGGTATAGGGCACATAGACATTGGCCGAATTGCCGCCCGGCCCAAAGCCGGTCACCGTCTCGACCACCCCGATCACCCGCACCGGCACCTTGCCGAGCAGGATCACCTGGCCGATCGGGTCCTCGCCATTGACGAAGAAGGCGTCCCGCGCATTGGCGTCGATCACCGCATCCTGCGTGCGCTGGTTGATGCTCTGCGCCGTGAACCCGGTGCCCGCGGCAAATTTGCGGCCATTGACCTGAAAATAGCCCTCACCCACCCCCGTCACCGTGGCATTGGACGAGGTATTGCGGAACAGCACCGTGGCATTGCTCGATACCTGCGGCGATACGCTGTCGGCATAGGGCTGCTGCGCCAGCGCCGCCGCATTGCTGGGCACCAGCGTCTGGATGCGGTTGGACCGCCGGTCGCCAAAGCCCGTGCCCGGATAGATATTGATCGTGTTCGTCCCGATCGAGGCGATATTGGCCAGCACGGTCTGCTGGCTGCCCTGCCCCAGCGCCACCACGCTCACCACCGAGGCAATGCCGATGATGATGCCCAGCATGGTCAGGAACGTGCGCAGCTTGTGCGCCACCATCGCCCGCACGGCCATGCGCAGCGCTTCCATGCCGCGGTCGATCCCTTCGCGCCAGCGCGCAATGCGGCGGATGATCTCCTTGGGCCGCGCCACCTGCGTACCCTCGCCCGTGCGCCGGTCGGCAATGATCCGCCCGTCGGAAATCTCGATCACCCGCTCCGCCTGCGCGGCGATGGCCGGGTCATGCGTCACGATGATGATGGTGTGCCCATCCCGGTGCAACTCACCCAGCAGCGCCAGCAGCTCCTTGCCGCTCTTGCTGTCGAGCGCCCCGGTCGGCTCGTCGGCCAGGATCACCTCGCCGCCATTCATCAGCGCCCGCGCCACGCTCACGCGTTGCTGCTGCCCGCCCGACAGCGCATTGGGGCGATGGGTCAGCCGCTCACCCAGCCCCAGCCGGGTCAGCAGCGCAATCGCCCGTTCCCGCCGCGCGCCGCCGGCGATCCCGGCATAGATGGCCGGCATTTCCACATTCTCGACCGCGTCGAGATCAGCCAGCAGCTGATAGCGCTGAAAGATGAAGCCGAAATGCTCGCGCCGCAGCTCGGCCAGCGCATCGGGCGCCAGCTTGCTGACGTCCCGCCCGGCAAACAGGTACTGCCCCTTGGTCGGCCGATCCAGGCACCCCAGGATGTTCATCAGCGTCGACTTGCCCGAGCCGGACTGGCCGATGATCGCCACCATCTCGCCCTGGCGAATGTCGAGGTCGACGTTGTCGAGCACGGTCACGGTTTCCGCGCCGGTCTGGAACTGTCGCGTCAGCCCCCGGACCGAAATCAGCGCCTCGCTCACGGCCGTCCGCCGATCAGCCCGCCCGGCCCGCCGAAGCGCGCCGCATTGCCACCGCCGCCGCTGGCGCCGCCTGCCCGCGCGCTGCTGCTGCCCGACACCACCTCGTCGCCCTCGTTGAGCCCGCTGGTGATCTCGGCCAGCACGTTGTTGTTCAGGCCCACCTCGATCTTGCGCGGGCTCACGGTCTGGCTCGCCGGGTCATAGACCATCACCATGGTCTCGCCCCTGGGGTTCTTTTGCGTCACCAGCGCCGAGCTCAACGTCAGCACATCCTTGGCCTCATCGAGCACGATAGTCACCTGCGCCGTCATCGAAATGCGGAGCTTGTGATCCGGATTGGGCACGTCGAACAACCCGTTGTAATAGACCGCGGCATCATTGCTGGCCGTGTCCGAATTGATCGAGGTCGGCGCCGGCTCCACTTCGCGCAGCTTGGCGTCGATCTGCACGTCTGGCTCGCCCAGAATGGTGAAATAGACCCGTTGGCCCGCCGCCACGCGCACCACATCGGCTTCCGAGATCTCCGCCTTGATCACCATGGTGTCGAGGTCGGCGATCTTGACGATGGTGGGGCTGGTCGAATTGGCATTGACCGTCTGCCCCTGCTCGACCAGCAGCGCCACCACCGTGCCATCGCTGGGCGCCACGATCTTGGTGCGCGCCAGGTTCAACTCCGCCGATTCCACGCTGAGCTCGGCCTGCGCCACCTGTGCATCGAGCTGGTCGATCTGGGCCGAAGCCGAATCCACCGCCGCCTGCGCGGTGTCCAGATCGGTCTGCGACACCAGGCTATTGGCATTGAGCTGCTTGCTGCGCTCCAGGGCCGCTGTCGCCTTGACCAGCGTCGCCTCCTGGCTGCGCTTTTGCGCCTTGATCCCGGCCAGCACGGCCTGCGCCGTCTTGACCGCATTCTCCTGGTCGAGGCTGTCGATCTCGGCGATCAGATCGCCCTTCTTGATCGATTGCCCCAGCGCCACATGCAGCGCCTCGATGCGCCCGGACACTTCCGCGCCCACGCTCACCAGCGAATTGGCCTCCAGCACGCCCGAGGCGAGCACGGTCTGCTCGATGCTGCCGCGCTTGACCGCCACCGTGGTCGGCGCAGTCGCCGCCTTGGGCTCAGCCAGGAAATACCACCAGGCCGCGCCGGCAGCCCCGCCCAGCACAATCAGGATCACCAGCCACTTCAGGACGCGTCTCAAACTTTGCCATCCACAATTTGTGTTCCCTGCCAATATAATGGCAGGCGCGGAACCGATCACGTGAGCACTTGGTAATCACGTTACAATTTGGAAAGGTCCTGCTCGCCCGGCCCGCAGCGTCCCGGTTGACGCCCCCGTGGCCACGGTCCACCCTGCGCTTGCCGTGCCGAAAATTCAGGACCCATCATGTATCAGATGCTCGACCCCAGCCGCTTCGTCGTCTTCATCACTGGCGCCACCTCCGGCTTTGGCGCAGCGGCGGCGCGACGCTATGTAGCAGCGGGCGGCAAGGTCATCGCCACCGGCCGTCGGCGTGACCGGCTGATTGACCTGCAGATCGAGCTGGGCGCGGAAAACTGCCATATCGCCGAGCTCGATGTGCAGGATCGCGCCGCCATCGCCGCCGTCATTGCCGACCTGCCGCCGCCCTTTGACGGCATCAATATCGTGCTGGCCAATGCCGGCCTGGCGCTGGGCCTGCAGCCCGCCGCCGAAACCGACATTACCGATTGGGAAACCATGATCGCGACCAATGTCACCGGGCTCGCCTATACCGTGCGCGCCCTGCTGCCTGGCATGATCGCCCGCGGCGGCGGCCATGTGGTGACCCTGGGCTCGGTGGCCGGTGACTATGCCTATCCCGGCGGCTCGGTCTATGGCGCCACCAAGGCCTTTGTGAAGCAGTTCGCGCTCAACCTGCGCGCCGACGTGCAGGGCAAGAACATCCGCGTCACCAATATCGAGCCGGGCCTGACCGAAACCGAATTCTCCCTCGTCCGCTTCAAGGGCGACGAGACCAAGGCCGCCAAGCCCTATGAAGGCACCAAGCCGATGAATGCCGAGGACATTGCCGAATCCATCTTCTGGAGCACCACGCTCCCGGCCCATGTCAACGTCAACCGCCTCCAGCTCATGGCCACCACCCAGGCCTTCGGGCCCTTCGACATCTATCGCGGCAACTGATCTCGCCCGGCCTATTCCACAGGAGCATGCCCATGTCCCGTTTCGCCACTGCCACATCGCTGGTGCTTGCTCTGGCCGCCCCCGTCTGGGCCGCCGGCGACACCCCGGTTTCCACCAAGGACATTGGCAGCACCTGCCTGCTGGCATCCCTCGACGATTGCAAGGTCATCACCGCCGGCTTCCTGAACGTTAATGACTATGGCGACAATGATGGCGCGCCGTTTCTGGCCTGGCAGACCCAGTCCGGCTCGACCCAAGACGATGGCGTCATTGGCGGCTTCGTCCTGCTGCACCATACCGATGGCTGGTCCGTTCTCGATTCCGGCTTTGATGGCTATTTTCAGATCCCCCGCCTCAACGATGAAGGCGTGTTGCACCAGCCCGGCTATGGCCAGGGCACCGGTGTGATGAATGCGGACCGCCTCTATCAGCGCGACGAAGACGGCATGGGCTTTACCCCCGTGGACATGGACCAGTGGCAGCAGGCCATCGCCGACCAACTGCCGGCTGGCCTCGGCATCTGGAAGGGCGTCGCCTATGACTTCTCCAGCCCCTGGACGGGCTATTTCGCCCGCACCAGCCTGTGGAAGGACGATGATGCCAACTGCTGTCCCTCGGGCGGCAGCGCCACCATTACGCTCGAAATCCGGGACCACGTCCTGGTCGCCACCGACGTCGTCGTGAGCCCGCCCGAAGAGACCGCGGAATAGCGGGCCCTAAACCCCGAGGAACCGCGCCGTATCCGGATCGATCGGAATGCCGGTCTCCAGTCGCCGCGTGCGTTCGGCCCATTCGCGGTCGCCCGGCGCCATGGCCGGCGCGGCCCCCTCGCGCACCGGGCTCTGCCGCAGCCCGCTGAGATAGGCCGTCATCATCGCCCCGAAGGCCGCGCGGCCGACAAAATGCTCAGGGTCCACCACCAGCACGAAGTGACCCATGTTGCGTGGCGTGGAAATATCGCCGCCGCCGAACATCGGGATGAAGTCGCGGTCCAGCGTCGCCCCGGTCAGCAGCGCCGAGAACAGCGTCGCCACCCCGGCGAGGCCTGCCCCCTTGTAGCCGAAATCGCTGCCGCCCAACGGCAACAACAGATCGGCCTGGTGCGGATCCTGCGTCGCCACCCCATGCGCATCGGCCGCCACGCCCGGCGGCAACTCCTTGTCGAGGGACCGGTGCAGCAGCACGCGGTTGAGCGGGATAGAAGAGGTCGCCATGTCCAGCAGCCAGGGCTCGGCGTTTGGCACCGGCGCAGCAAAGGCCAGCGGATTGGTGCCGTGGAACTTCGCCGCCCCGTCAAACAACGTCACCATGGAATCGGTATTGGTGGTGGCGAAGGTGACAAAGCCCTGCTCCGCTCCAGCCAGCGCATAGGCGCCTGCTGCGCCCAGATGGGAAGAATGGTTGATCCCCACTGCGCCCACGCCTGCCACCCGCGCCAGCCCGATCCCCACTTCGACGGCCTTATAGGCGGCGTAATGCCCCAGCCCGTCGTCGCCATGGATCATGGCGCTGCCCGCGCCGCGGATATCCACGCCCAGCTTTGGTGTCTTGTTGAGTCGTCCGCCCGCCAGCATGGCGCAATAATGCGCCGTCAGCCGCACGCCATGGCTGTCCACGCCCACCAGCGAGGCATGCAGCATGGCGCGCACCGCGGCCTGCAATGACTCTTCGCTCGCCCCGGCGTCTCGCAGCTTGGCCGAAGCCCGCTCCTCCAGCACCCCGACCGCAAACCGCTGCGCCTCGCCCTCGATTGCCATGCCATCCCCCGCCCTGCCGCAATGCTCGGACTGTAGCAGCAATGCCCCGCGCTCATACCCCCAGGCACAACTTTGCTCTGGCACTCATCGGTGAGCGGACTATGCTGGGCGCAAAGTTGAGACCATCCATGCCCTCCATCGATCACATCGATCCCATCACCCGCGACCTCTGGCAGGTCATAGCCGCCACCGACGAACTGCCCGTTGGCCAGGTCCAGCGCACCACCCTGCTCGACGTGCCCCTGGCCATGACCCGCGACAGCGCCGGCCTCCCCGTCGTCTGGCGCCGCTCCAACGAAGAAGTCGGCGACGACGTCGATCCCGAAACGATCCTCGATCGCCTCCCCGTCACCACCGGCTATGGCTTTGTCTGGACCAGCCTGGGCACGCCCACCGCTGAGCTCTTTCCCATTCCCGAATATGCCGAGCCCGACCGCAAGAACATGAGCTGCGGCTCCATCGGCATTCATGTGTCGGCCCCGCGCGCCGTCGAGAACTTCCTCGACATGGGCCACTTCCCCTATGTCCACACCGACATCCTGGGCGCCGAGCCGCATACCGAGGTCAAGGAATACGACGTCGAGGTCTCCGAGGAGCGCGACGAGGTGCTCGCCACCCGCTGCCGCTTCATGCAGCCCCGCGCCGCCAAATCGGCCACCCATGCCATGGAGGTCGAATATGTCTATCGCGTGCCCCATCCCTTCTGCTCGGTGCTCTACAAATCCTGCCCCGAAGACGAGAGCCGCCGCGATGTCATTGCCATTTTCCTGCAGCCGGTGAGCCAAGACCGCTGCCGCGCCCATCTGCTGCAGTCCATGATCGATAGCACCTCCACCATCACCGACCTGCGCCGCTTCCAGCAGACCATTTTCGGCCAGGACAAGCCGATCCTCGAAAACCAGTATCCCAAGCGCCTGCCGCTCGATCCGCGCGCCGAGACGCCCATCCGCGCTGACAAATCCGCCATCGCCTACCGCCGCTGGCTCAGCCAGAAGGGCATTACCTATGGCGTCATCCCAATGGCCAGCTGATGGCCCGGGGCTCTCGTCGTCCCACCACCCTGCACCTCCCCCTTGATGGGGGAGGCCGGGAGGGGGTGACGGGAGCCCCGATCTCGGAAGAACCCCGTACGCCAGGGTTCTTGCACTCGACCTCATCCGATCGTGGCGCGATCCCAATAGTCTTCGGATGACCGCATGACGCTCTCGCTTTCCGACCCCGCCTGGTACCCCATCGCGTCCAGCGACGATCTGCCGTTCCGCCATGTCTATCAGGGCCAGCTGCTGGGCCGCGAACTGGCCGTCTGGCGCGCCGACGACGGCAATGTCAACGTCTGGGAAAACCGGTGCCTGCATCGTGGCGTGCGCCTCTCGATCGGCGTCAACGAGGGCGCCGAGCTCAAGTGCCAATACCATGGCTGGCGCTATGCCAACCGTTCCGCCGGCTGCACCTATATCCCGGCCCATCCCGCTGATGCCCCGGCCCGCCGCATCCAGAACAAGACCTATCCGGTCGCCGAGGCCTTTGGCCTGATCTGGTCTTCCGCACAAGATACGGAAAACATCGAGCGCCCCTTCGCGCCCTTTCCCGGCGCCGAGTCCGGCCAGTGGTTCCCCCTGCGTCCCATGCCGGTCAATGCCGCGCCAGAGGATGTGCTGGCGGGCCTCTCCGCCCTTGCCCCGGACGATCAGCCGGCCGATCGCCTGCCCGGCCTCGCCCTCCGTCTGGGCGATGTGGTCTATTTCGTCCAGCCGGTCGATGCCGGTCGCGCCGTGATCCGGGGCTTGCTGCCCAGCACGCCCGCCGACGCCACCCAGGCCCTGCGCCACTACAACGAAATGCTCTCCAAGCTGCGCGACCGCCTTGAGCGCGCCGCCGCCAAAAAGCCGGCGCCCGAGCCGCTGGCGCCCGCCTTCGACAAGGTCTCGGCTGAACTGGCCACCATGCCCGACATTGCCATTCCGCGCGGCAACACCATTCCGGTGGTCGTCAAGCGCAAATGGACCAGCGCCGACGGCGTCATCGGCTTCGAGCTCGCCGCGCGCGAAGGCCATCTGCCCACCTTCCAGCCCGGCGCCCATATCGATGTGCACCTGCCCAATGGGCTGATCCGGCAATATTCCATCACCAATGGCCCCGGCGAGCTGATGAGCTACATCATCGGCGTCAAGCAGGAGAGCGCCTCCAAGGGCGGCTCCAAGGTGCTGGTGGAAACCGTGCGCCAGGGCGACATGCTGGCCATTTCCGAGCCGCGCAACAATTTCCCGCTGCGCCGCGACGCCACCCGCACCGTGCTCATCGCCGGCGGCATCGGCATCACGCCGCTGCTTTCCATGGCCCGCTTTCTCGACAAGTCGAGCCTGCCCTATGAGCTGCATTACTTCACCCGCGCCGGCGAACAGGTGGCTTTCCGCGGCGACCTCGAAGCCCTGCATGGCAAGGTGTTGATCCACACCGGCCTGCCGCGCGCCGAGATCGGCACCACCATATCCACCGCCCTGGGCGCCTGGAGCCAGGCCCAGCATGTCTATGTTTGCGGCCCCTCGGCCATGCTCGAATCCGTCCGCACCACCGCGGCGGCGCAAGGCTGGCCCGATGAAGCCATCCACTTCGAATACTTCAAGAACGACAAGCCCATCGACGACAGCTCTGCCTTCGATGTGGAGCTGGCGCGTTCGGCCATGACGCTGCATGTGCCGGCCGGCAAGACCATTCTCGAGGTGATGCGCGACGCCGGGCTGACTGTCCCCAGTTCCTGCGAACAGGGCGCCTGCGGCACCTGCCTTACCACCGTCATCGAGGGCGAGGTCGACCATCAGGACGTCTATCTCAACGACAGCGAAAAGGCGTCCAACACCTGCATGATGACCTGCGTCTCCCGCGCCAAGTCGGCCCGCCTCGTGCTGGATATCTGAGCCATGACCATCACCCTTCACGACTTCGAACTCTCCGGCAATTGCTACAAGCTGCGCCTGCTGATGAGCATCCTCAAGCTGCGCTATGACATCATCCCGGTCGATTTCTTCCCCGGCCGCGAGCACAAATCCGATGCCTTCCTGCGCCTCAATCCCTTCGGCCAACTGCCCGTGCTGCAGGATGGCGACCTGACCCTGTCGGACTCCGGCGCGATCCTCGCCTATCTCGCCCGCCGCTACGACGCCTCCGGCCAGTGGTTCCCGGACGATCCGGCGGTCACCGCAGAAGTGTTGCGCTGGCATGCCGTGGCCGATGACATCACCGCCACCGCCTCGGCCGCCCGCCTGGCCCTGGGCTTTGACTATCCCTTCGATCTCGAAAAGACCCAGGCCGGCGCCCACCGCATCTTCCGCATCATCGACGAGCATATCTGGTTCGGCGAAAAATCCGGCCGCGATTGGCTCGCCAGCCCCGCCCATCCCACCACTGCCGATATCGCCTGCTTCCCCTATGTGATGCTGAGCGAAGAAGGCGGCATCTCGCGCCAGGACTATCCGGCCCTCCGCCGCTGGACCGATCGCGTCCGCCGCATCCCCGGCTTCATCGTCATGTCCGGCATTTTCCCCGCTGGCCCGGCCCTACCCGCAGCCTGACGCCTAGGCCGCAAATTGTGCATGGCCAGCCCCCGCTGGCCGCGCTTCTCATGCCCGCCAGCGCCATGTCAACCTCATGAAAACTGGGGTGATTTGATGACGCAACTCTTGGTATGGATCCAGCTGTTCATGGTGCTCATGCCCACGCTCTGGCTGGTGCTGGGGGCGCTTGAAAACATCCGCGCCCCCGCTGCCAATGGCAATATGGTGGCCGATGTGCTGGCCATGCGCCTCATGCGCGACCAGTTCCCCGAGCTCTATGTCGTGCTCGGCCGCAACCGCATCGAGTCACAGCGTCTCCATCGCCTGCTCTTTGCCGCCATCGTCACCGCCGAAACCATTGTCGCGCTGGTCATGGTCGCCGGCACGCTGGCCCTGTTGCTGGCCGCGCTGGGCCTTGTCGCCCTTGAACCCGCCCGCGTCATCGCCGCCATTGGCATGCTGGGCTTCTGCATGATCTGGTCGGCCTTCCTCGTGGGCGGCCAATGGGTGCATTACTGGGCCGGTGCCGAAGGCGCCCAGCATACCCATCTCAAGCTCACCCTTTGGGGCGCACTCGTCCTGGTCCTGCTCTACATCGGCTAGCGCCTTCCTCCCCATATGGGGAGGGATTGAGGGGAGGTCCTGGAGCCGTCCAGGGACCACTCCCCCCTTACTCGGCCTCTTACGCCTCCGCCGGCTTTGCGAACTCGTCATAGGCCTCGATGGCATGGGCGGCATACATCACCGCCGGCCCAGCCCCCAGATAGATGGCCGTTCCCAGCGTCTCCAGCACTTCGTCGCGCGAGGCCCCCTGCTCCAGCGCCGATTTGGTGTGAAAACCGATGCAGTCGTCACAGCGCACCGCCACCGAAATGGCCAGGGCGATCAGCTCCTTGGTCTTGGTATCCAGCGCCTGCGGCTTGAGTGCAGCCTGCGCCAGGCTGGAAAATCCCTTCATGACATCGCCATGCCCCATGCGCAGTTCCTTGAGCGCCGGCGACAGGGCCTTGATATGGTCATTCCAGCTTTGCATGCGTCTTCTCCAATGCCTGACCGCGCCGCCACCGTGGCGGCCCGTCACAAACATTAGAATTATCTAATATATCTGAAGCGTGCCTTGACGCAGATCAACGCGCCCCCGGGTCAGGCCTCGATCGGCGCCCGTCGCGCATGCTCCTCGTCGCTGAACAGCCGCGACCGGGTCAGGAAGCGCCGCTCGGTGCCATTGTCGAGGCTGAACATGCCGCCCCGGCCGGGGATGGCGTCGATGATCAACTGCGTATGCTGCCAATATTCAAATTGGCTGGGCGACATATAGAACGGCGCGCCGCCGATCGCGCCCATCTTGATATCGCGGTCGCCCACGATGAAATCGCCCAGTGGATAGCACATCGGCGAGGAGCCATCGCAGCATCCGCCCGACTGGTGAAACATCACCTTGCCGTGCCGGGCCTCGATCTCGGCGATCAGCGCCAAAGCCGCCTCTGTCGCCACCACGCGCGGTACAGTCTCGTCCATCGCTTGTCTCCCAAAACGCCATTCCGGTGAGCCGCCCGCCGCAGGAGGAGAGACGGGTTGAAGGTCAGGCTGCCCACCGGAATGAACTGAAGTCCCCGCATCATTGCGGGAACGAGGGATCGGATTGGAGCGCGCTCCGGCGGACCCGTTGGCGTTGTTCCCGAGACCCGGAGCCCGCGTAGCCAAGGCTACGGGGACGCCAGATGCGCAGGAAACCGCACTAGAGGGTCGCCGGAGGAGAGCCCCAGACGATGCCTCAGAAGAAGCCCAGCTTCTTGGGGGAGTAGCTCACCAGCATGTTCTTGGTCTGCTGGTAGTGGTCCAGCATCATGCGGTGGTTCTCGCGGCCGATGCCACTCTGCTTGTAGCCGCCAAAGGCAGCATGGGCGGGATAGGCATGGTAGCAATTGGTCCACACGCGCCCGGCCTGGATGCCCCGGCCGAAGCGATAGGCCCGGTTGGCGTCGCGCGTCCACACGCCCGCGCCCAGCCCATAGAGCGTGTCATTGGCGATCTCGAGCGCCTCGGCATCGGTCTTGAACGTGGTCACCGATACCACCGGCCCGAAGATCTCCTCCTGGAAGATGCGCATCTTGTTGTGGCCGGTGAACACGGTCGGCTTGATGTAATAGCCGCCGGCCAGCTCGCCCTCGAGATTGTTGCGCTCGCCGCCGGTCAGCACCTTGGCGCCTTCCTGCCGGCCGATGTCGAAATACGACAGGATCTTTTCCAGCTGCTCGCTGGAGGCCTGCGCCCCGATCATCGTGCTCATATCGAAGGGCGAACCCTGCTTGATCGCTTCCACCCGCTTGATGGCCCGCTCCATGAAGCGGTCATAGACGCTTTCCTGGATCAGCGCGCGGCTGGGGCAGGTACACACCTCGCCCTGGTTGAGCGCGAACATGGCAAAGCCTTCCAGCGCCTTGTCGAAGAAGTCGTCGTCTTCGGCCAGCACGTCGGCAAAGAAGATGTTCGGCGATTTGCCGCCCAGCTCCAGCGTCACCGGGATCAGGTTCTGGCTGGCATATTGCATGATCAGCCGGCCCGTCGTCGTCTCGCCGGTGAAGGCGATCTTGGCGATGCGGGGCGAGCTGGCCAGCGGCTTGCCGGCCTCAAGGCCGAAGCCATTGACGATATTGAGCACGCCGGGGGGCAGAATGTCCTCGATCAGCTCCATGAGATAAAGGATCGAGGCCGGCGTCTGCTCGGCCGGCTTGAGCACCACAGCATTGCCCGCTGCCAGCGCCGGGGCCAGCTTCCACACCGCCATCAAGATGGGGAAGTTCCACGGGATGATCTGCCCCACCACGCCCAGCGGCTCGTGGAAGTGATAGGCCACCGTATCATGGTCGAGTTCGGAAATGCCGCCTTCCTGGGCGCGGATGGCGCCGGCGAAATAGCGGAAGTGGTCGATGGCCAGCGGAATGTCGGCGGCTGTCGTCTCGCGGATCGGCTTGCCATTGTCCCAGGTCTCGGCCAGGGCGATCTCGTCCAGATGCTCCTCCATCCGGTCGGCGATCTTGTTGAGCATCACCGCGCGCTGCGCCACTGAGGTTTGGCCCCAGGCCGGCGCCGCCTTGTGTGCAGCGTCCAGCGCACGCTCCACGTCGGCAGCCTTGGATCGCGCTACCGCGCAGATCACCTGCCCGGTCACCGGCGAGGTGTTGTCGAATGTCTCGCCATCGAGCGCATCGACCCACTGGCCGCCAATGTAATTGCCATACTTGGCCTTGTACGGAGATTTGGTCCGCTGGCCGATGAATTCAGGTTTGTTCATGGCATCCTCCCTTGTTTTTGGATGCCGACAACGTTGCAATCACCGTGCCAGTCTTGGCTAAACACCTGCTTGCGTTACCGAAATAACCTGGCCCATCACGGGGCTGGACGCGGCGCGAATTCGGATGCAACACTTTGCCACAACCAGATGCGATGGCCGGTGCAACACCTGTTGCAAACTGCCACAACTGGGGAGGAGAGCAGATATGGATCAGGCGTCCGAAGCCGCTTTGGCGGCCGCGCGCGAGCGCTTCTTTTCCGGTCAGGACCTGCCCGAGGGCCTGGTACCGGCGCCCATCCTGCGCTCCTGGCAACGCTGCGCCCAACAGGGCCTCGATGCCGGCAGCACCATCCGTGCCGAGCCGGTCACCGCCCCCGAATTGCGTGCCCTGCACGAGCACAACGAAACCCTGCGCCTGCTTTCGCGCTCCGAGCTGGTCTCGCTGCGCACCGAAGCCCGCCTCACCGATAGCGTGGTCATCCTCACCGATGCCAAGGGCCTGGT
The DNA here is from genome assembly GCF_005222805.1 of Devosia sp. FKR38. Taxonomy (GTDB): domain Bacteria; phylum Pseudomonadota; class Alphaproteobacteria; order Rhizobiales; family Devosiaceae; genus Devosia. The sequence continues at coordinate 2,436,935 of NZ_STGC01000005.1, forward strand.
GCTCGATACCACCGGCAGCCCAGAGTTTGCCGGCCGCGCCGCCCAGGTGGCCCTGCGCCCCGGCGTCGCCTGGTCCGAGACCTCCACCGGCACCAATGCCATCGGCACCGCCCTGGCCGAGCGCCGCGCCATCGAGGTGCATGGCGGCGAGCATTTCTTCGAGCCGCATGGCATCCTGCACTGTGCCGCCTCGCCGATTTTTGATCCCTTTGGCAAGCTGGCTGGTGTGCTCGACCTCTCCGGCCATGCCTCGGCCGAACATACCCATGCCATGGGCCTGGTGCGCCTGGCCGTCGAGCAGATCGAGCATCGCTTCTTCGCCCGCGATTTCGACGAGATGACCGTGGTGCGCTTCCACCGCTCGGCCGATCTGCTGGGCACCGCGCGCGAAGGCATTCTGGTCTTTGATGGCGCCCGCCTCGTCGCCGGCAATCGCCGCGCCCTCCACCTGGTCGGGCTCGACCGCAAGGCGCTGCGCCAGGCCACCTCCGAAGAGATCTTTGAAACCACGGCTCTCGCCATGGACCGCGGCGAGTTGCGCGCCCGCAGCGGCGAGCGCTTCTTTGCCGCCGTGTCCGAGCCGCGCAAGGCGCCGTTGCGCGTCACCGGCACCCTGCCGCGCGCCACTAAGCCCGCCAAGCCCGCGCCGTTCCTGACCCCCGAGACCCGCGCCGACCTCGACCGCGCCATTCGCCTGGTCAATGCCGAAATCCCCTTGCTGATCGCCGGGGAGACCGGCGCCGGCAAGGAGGTCTTCGCCCGCCATCTGCATGGCCTCACCCAGCGCGCCGGCAAGCCCTTCATCGCCATCAATTGTGCCGCGCTGCCCGAGAGCCTGATCGAATCCGAGCTCTTCGGCTACGAGGCTGGCGCCTTCACCGGCGCCCGCAAACAGGGCGCCATTGGCCTGGTGCAACAGGCCGAGGGCGGCATTCTCTTCCTCGACGAAATCGGCGACATGCCGCTGCTGCTGCAGTCCCGTCTGCTGCGGGTGCTGCAGGACAAGGAAGTGGTGCCCCTGGGCGGCGGCAAGCCGCACAAGGCCGATTTCGTCCCCGTCTGCGCCACCAATCGCGACCTCAAGGCCATGGTCGAGGCCGGCAGCTTCCGCGCCGATCTCTATTACCGCATCGCCCAGTTCACCATTCGCCTGCCGGCGCTCGGCGAATTCCCCGACCGCGCTGCCGTGGTCTCGACCCTGTGGTCCCAGTTGGCCAGCGGCCACCCCGCCCTGCCCGCGCCTGTGCTCGCCCGTCTCGCCGCCCAGCCGTGGCCGGGCAATTTCCGCGAGTTGACCGGCGCCCTGCGCGCCCTGGCCGCGCTCTGCGAACCCGACCGGCCCATGACCCTGGCCGACCTGCCCCAGTTCGCCACCGAAGCGACACCGGCCCCGCTCGGCCCCGATACCGACCTCGAAAGCCTCACCGAATCCGCCATGCGACGCGCCGTGGCCCTGCACAAAGGCAATCTCTCCGCCGCCGCCCGCGCCCTGGGCATCGACCGCTCCACCCTCTATCGCCGCCTGCTCTGGAAAGAAAAGCTCGACGGCTAGCGCCGGAAAAGCTCAGTCCTGGCTCGACTGATCCCGCGGCGGATAGGCATGGGCCTGCCCCTGCCAGTCGCGCACAATCCAGCCGCCATCGGCCGCGGCTATGGCGCTGGCGCCGATCTCGGCCTTGCCGAAGCCACCGGGAATATCGAGCACATAGGTGGGCTGCGCCAGGCCCGAAATCCGCCCGCGCAACTGGCTCACCAGCGCCTGCCCCTCGGCAATGGACAGCCGGAAATGGCTGGTCCCCGGCGCCAGGTCCGGATGGTGCAGATAATAGGGCTGCACGCGGTTCTCCACGAAAGCCTGCATCAGGCTGGCAAGCGTCTCGACGTCGTCATTGACGCCCCTGAGCAGCACCGACTGGCTGATCAACGCCAGCCCGGCTCTGTGCATCAGCGCCATCCCCGCCCGCGCCGCCGGGGTGAATTCGCGCGGATGATTGGCATGGATAGCGAGATACGTCGTCTTGCCGCTCGCCAGCAGCGCCGCCACCATGGCGTCGTCGATCCGCTCCGGCTCCACCACCGGCACCCGCGTGTGAAAGCGCACGACCTTCACGTGCGCAATGCCGGCCAGCCGCGCCATCAGGTCGCTCAACCGGCGCGGCGACAGCACCAGCGGATCGCCCCCGGTCAGGATCACTTCCCAGATTTCCTCGTGCCCGGCGATATAGTCCATCGCCGCATCGAGCTCTGCCGGCGTCAGCGTGCCCAACCCCTGCGGGCCCACCATTTCCCGACGAAAACAGAACCGGCAATAGACCGGGCACACATGCACCGCCTTGAGCAGCACACGGTCGGGATAGCGATGCACAATGCCGGTCACCGGCGAATGGCTGAGATCCCCGATCGGGTCCGCCCGCTCGTCGGGCGTGGTCACCAGTTCCTCGACCCGGGGCACGAACTGCCGCGCCATCGGATCGTCTGGATCCCCCGCCGCAATCAGCGCCGCTACGGCCGGCGTTATGGCCACCGCATATTTCGCCGCCACGGCTTCGAGCCCCGCCGCGTCGGGCACCAGCCCCGCCGCCACCAGTTCATCCACCGCCTTGATGGCCCGCACGACGCTCATTCCGCCACCGGCGCCCACAGCACCGCCTCGATACGCGGCGCCGCCGTCGCCAGCATCACCAGCCGGTCAAAGCCCAGCGCCACGCCAGAAGCCTCCGGCATCAGCGCCAGCGCCGCCAGGAAATCCTCGTCAATCGGATAGCGCTCGCCATAGAGCCGCGCCTTCTCGTCCATCTCGGCCACAAAGCGCCGCCGCTGCTCGGCCGCATCGGTCAATTCGCCAAAGCCATTGGCCAGCTCCACGCCACAGGCATAGAGCTCGAAGCGCTCGCTCACCCGCCGGTCATCGCCCGCCCGCCGCGCCAGCGCCGCCTCTGCCGCCGGATAGCGGTCGAGCACCGTGATGCGGCCATTGCCCAGTTCGGGCTCCACCTTGTCGGTGAGGATCAGGCTGAATAGGTAACTCCAGCTTCGATCCTCCGGCACCGCCATGCCCAGCGCCGCCATCTGGCTCGCCAGCGCTTCGCCATCGGTGCGCCCCTCGGCGTCCATGCTGGCGAAGAGATCAATCCCCGCATAGCGCGCAAACGCCTCGACCACGCTCAGCCGCTCGGGCACAGCAAAGGGATCGCAGGCCCGCTCGCGATAGCGCAACTGCGCCACGCCCGCCGTCTCTGCCGCGATGCCCAGCAGCGCCACACAGTCGGCGATCACCGCGTCATAGCTTTCCCCGGCGCGATACCATTCCAGCATGGTGAACTCGGGATGGTGCAGCGCGCTGCGCTCGCGATTGCGCCACACATGCCCGAGACTCGCGATCCGCGTCTCCCCCGCTGCCAGCAGTTTTTTCATCGTGAATTCGGGCGAAGTGTGCAGATACATCGCCTGCCCCAGCCCATCATTGCCGATCATCTGCGTGCCAAACGCATGCAGATGCGTCTCATTGCCCGGCGAGCGCTGCAGCCCCGGCGGATCGACCATCAAGAAGTCCTGCCCCGCCAGATACCCCCGCACTGCCGCCTCGATGCGGTTGCGCGCCAGCAGGATCGGCCGCCGGTCAGCATGCACCGAGGGCGTCCACCAGGGCGAGGCAGCGATGGAAGTTGGGTTGCTCATGCGCGCTTTATGACACCAAGGCTGGCGATTTGCGCCAAGATAGGGTAGTTGGCGCACGAAACTCTATTTCGGCGCCCCGGGGGCGGCCGCTTCATCGGCCCTGCCTCTAGTACGCGCCATCGCTACGAACAAGGAAGAATAATGGTCAAGGTCATCGCCTCCTCGCTGCGCAAGGGCAATGTCGTCGAGCAGGACGGCAATCTGCACGTCATCCTGACGGCCGAAAACGTCCACCCCGGCAAGGGCAACTCCATCACCAACGTCAACATGCGCCGCATTTCCGATGGCGTGAAGGTCGTCGGCCGCTGGCGCACCGTCGAAATGGTCGAGAAGGCCGATGTCGATGATCGCGAATATGATTATCTCTACTCCGACAGCGAGGGCCATCACTTCATGGAGCCCGCCAGCTTCGAGCAGATCACCGTCCCCGATGACGTCATCGGCGAACAGGCTGCCTATCTCACCGATGGCATGAAGGTTCACCTCAAGACCTTCGAGGGCAATGCGCTCTCCATGGAACTGCCCCAGCGCGTCACCGTCGAAATCGCCGAGACCGAGCCGGTGGTCAAGGGCCAGACGGCCTCGTCCTCCTACAAGCCCGCCGTGCTGACCAATGGCCTCAAGTGCATGGTCCCGCCCCATATCGGCGCCGGCACCCGAATCATCATTCTCACCGAAGACAATTCCTACGTTGAGCGTGCCAAGGACTGATCTGGGCGCTGCGGCTCTCCCCCATTGAGACGGGCCCTGCGGGGCCCGTTTTGCTGTCTGCCAGCATGGCCACTGATCGCATCTGGCCCCCGGCGCGTACCCAGCCTAACCTGCAGTCTCCGTCACCGATCGGCCGCGCCATGACCGCCTCGCTCTACCCCGCCGATTTCTATGACAACCGCCGCGCCCATACGGCCCATGCCGCGCGCCGCCTGCTCTCGGCCCTACCCGCCGACCTGCCGCGCCAGAGCCTGGCCGATATCGGCTGCGGCACCGGCACCTGGCTGGCCACGGCCCTCGCCATGGGCGCCAGCTCCGCCTATGGCATCGAGGGCGATTGGGTCACCCCCGACATGCTGGACGATGCCGCCATCGCCTTCACCGCCCACGATCTCGAACAGCCCTTCAGCCTGCCCCGCGTCGATCTCGCGCTTTCGCTCGAAGTCGCCGAACATCTCAGCCCCGCCCGCGCGCCTGGCTTTGTCGCCGATCTCGTCGCCCTCGCCCCCGCCGTGCTGTTCTCCGCCGCCATCCCCGGCCAGGGCGGCGTCGGCCACGTCAATGAGCAATGGCAGAGCTGGTGGGCCGCCCACTTTGCCACTCATGGTTATACCGCCCATGACGTGATCCGCCCCGTCCTCTGGGCCGATGATGCCATCCCCGCCTGGTATCGCCAGAATGCCGTGCTCTATCTCGCCGCGCCGCTTGCGACGCACCTCGGTCTCACGCCCACCGATCCGGCGCTGCTCGACACAGTCCATCCCAGCTTCTGGGCCCGAGCCAATCGCGAACTGGCCTATGCCAATGCCCTGCCGGAATCCGAAGTCCTCCGCCGCCAGGCGCAACAGGCCCAGCAGCAATAGCCCGACCTAGCGCGCTGCCCAGATCAGCCCGCGCCGCAGGATCTCGCGCACCGGCCCACCGGCCAGCTCATCGGCCGTATGCCCCAGCGAGGAATAGAACACCCGCCCCCGGTCATGGGTGGTGGTGAACACCACCGGCATCACCACATCCTTGCGCCAGGGGTGGAACTCCCCCGAAAACACCGTCGTCGCCAGCACCTCAACGGCCGGGTCATAATTGAGATAATACTGCTCGGACGTGTGCTCGAAGCTGTCGATCCCCGCCATGATCGGATGCTCGCGAGCCGTCACATCCACCCGATAGGTGATGATATTGCCCGGGTGCTGCACCCAGTAGCAGCTGGCCGCATAGCGGAACGGCACCGAGCTGCGAAAGCTGGTCGCCAGCCCCATGTGATAACCCGCCAGCCCCGTCCCGTCCCGCACCGCCGCAATCAGCCGGTCCATCTTTTCGGGCGCCAGCACACCATCGGTGATGACAGGCACCACTAAGTCATTCTCGCCCACGTCCGCGGCGCCCAGCGCGTCATAGTCCGGCGTCACGGTCACCGCAAAGCCCTCGGCCTCCAGCAGCTCGCGCACCACATGCGCGCCGCGCTCGGGCGTATGCAGCTCCATCCCACCCCAGACTACGAGGGCCCTTCTTGCCGTCATCGCACTGCTCCTTCTGCCCGAACTTCACCCTCACCTTGCGAGGTGGGTGACGGCTGCATGGACGGTGCCACTATCTCACCCCGCCCACCAGACCAGCACCTCCCCCTTGATGGGGGAGGTTGGGAGGGGGTGAGAGAGCCCAAATATCCCGGCCAATCTCCCCCTCCCTTGATCCCTCCCCACAAGGGGGATGGTGACGACTGAAGGCTGCGCGTGAATGACGGTTGGGTGGGGACGATCACCCCCCTCACAACCCCAGCCCCACCGCCTGCGTGCGATGCACGCCCTTGGGCACAAAGGCGAAATCCCCGTCGAGGCCCAGCAGCTTGGCCGCCAGATGCACCACGCTCAGCCACATCTCGGTGCCCTGCAGGCCCGGCGCCTGCCCATCGGCAAAGGCAAAGCCTTCGCCGTCCACCCAGCGTTCACCCGCCCGCGCGATCACGCTGCGTGCAATCGCCTCCGCTTCGGCGCGGCGATGGTCGGTCTGGCCCAGGCACAGCAGCAGCGGATGGATGGTGTCGAGCAGATTGCAGGCGGTGTAGGTCGCCCCCGAGAACCCACCATAATTGCGGCTGTTGAGCAGCACGGAGTCAATGGCCGCCTCCGGTCGGGGCACCGCCACGCCGAACTGCGCATAGGTTCCCCGCGTCAGCCGGTAAAACCCATTGACCGGCTGCAGCAGCCCCTCCTCTGCCGTCGGCGCCCCCCACAGGCCCGAGCCGCGATCCTGCTGCAGCGCCAGCCAGCCAAACAGCACCGTGCGCGCCGCGCCAGTGCCAAAATAGCGGGCGTTGAAATAGAGCGCCGTGCCGATGGTATCAACATCGGCCCCCGCGCCCCAGGCCCGCTCGCGCCAGCTCAGGCTCTCGAGCCACTCACACAGCTCGGATGCCGACAGCTCCACCGCCGAGATGGCATGCAGCGGCTGCGCCCCCAGCCCTTCGAGCGCATAGCCCACCGCCAGCACATTATAGAGCGCCAGCCCGTCCCGCCGCATCGGCACGCCCGGTTTGGGCGGCTGATAGGGGTCGGGGAACAGGCCCGTTTCCTTGTCCTGCACCGCCTGCAACCGCGCAATCGTCGCCGGCACGTCCAGCCCCTCGGGCAGCCCGTCAAAGCCGCGCGCGATCTCGATGGCATCGCACAGGTGCCGCATGCTCATCCGCGCCGCGCCATGGTTCTCGCGCGAGAGATACTCGCCATCGCGCATATTGCCGGCCAAAATGGCCTGATATTGCCCCTGTGCCCGTTCGCCCAGCGCCTGCAGCTGCGCTCGCGTCTCGTCCTGCCGCCCCCGCCCGCGAAACCGCACCACCTTAGCCGGCACCCCGCCGACAATGGCCAGCGGCGGCACATCCTTGCTCACCACCGCCCCGGCGGCGATCACCGCCCCGCGCCCCACCGTCACCCCGTCCAGCACCACCGCATTGGCGCCGATCCACACATCATCTTCGATGACGATGCCGCGGCTTTCGTGCTTCTGGGTATAGATCGGCACGCTGGGGTCATCGAATCCATGGTTGAAGCCGACAAGGCTGGCATGGCTGGCAATGCGCACGCCGTCGCCGCAGCGCACCCGGCCCGAAATCATGGCATAGCTGTTGACCGTGCAATGCGCGCCAAACTGCACCTCGCCGCGCACCAGCGCATGTCCGGCAATCCAGCTCTCGGCCCCCAGCACCAGCTGGCTGGTAAACACCGCCGCCTCCGCCGCCACATAGGCCGTCGGATCAATCCGCGCCCCCGCCACCTGCTCCAGCCGCCGCACCCGCGCCTGATGCTCGGGCGACGCGATATCCGCGGGCGTCCGGTCCCAGGTCAAAAACTGCAACCGCGCCTCATGCGCAGTGTCGTCATCCATCCGAACGTCCATCATCCCTTTTCCCGTCGCCGCCCTAGGCCAGCCGCTCCAGCAATTCCGGCTCCACTGCAAATTCCAATGGCCGTCCGGCAACAAACCGCTCGATCTCGGCAATGGCCAATTGCCCCAGCCGCAACCGCTCGGTGCCCACCGCCCCCGCCACATGCGGCGTCAGAAACACATTGGGCAGCGTGTAAAGCGGCGACCCCGGCGCCGGGATTTCCGGCTCCGTCACATCGATCACCGCATGGATGCGGCCGGTCTGCAGTTCGGCGATCATCGCAGCCTCATCCACCACCGCGCCGCGCGCCGTGTTGATGAAGCAGGCGCCATCCTGCATCAGCCCGAAATGCCGCGCGCCGATCATGCCGCGGGTGCTGGGCAGAGACGGCGCATGGATCGACACCACGTCCGCACGGGTCATCACCTCATCAAGGCTCACCAGTTCGGCATCCTCGGTCACCGGATCGCCCGGCAGCACATAGGGGTCGCTCAGCAGCACCGTGAAGTCGAACGGGCGCAACAGACGTGCCACCTTGCGCCCGATGCGCGATGCCCCCACCAGCCCCACTATACGCTGGTAATTGCCGATCGGCGCATTGGTCAGCGCATAGCTCGACTTCCGCCCGGGATCGGCGCGATAGCGGTCGCGCAGCTCGAACATGCGCTTGTTGGAGAACAGGATCGCCGCCAGCGTATATTCCGCCACTGGCACCGCATTGGCGTCGGCCGCATGGGTCACCGCAATGCCCGCAGCATAGACCGCGGGGTCCAGCGTGTATTTCACCGTGCCCGCGGCATGCGCAATCAGTCGCAACCTCGGCGCTGAAGCCACTACAGGCGCGGTCACCATGGGGCAGCCCCAGCCAGTGACAAGAATGTCGATCTCGGCCAGCAGGGCCCGCGCCGCAGGACTATCGAACTCTTCGAGTGGCTCGCGCCTGACGATGGCGCAGCTCTGCTCCAGCCGCTCCAGTGCCGCGGCGTCGAACACATACTTGGTCTTGTCCGCCGCCATGGCGAAACCAACTTTGGGTTTCATCAGAATCGCTCCGGCACCAGGATAGCGCTGACGTCCACGCCCTGTTCGGCAAAAAGCGCCACCAGCGCATCGAGGTCCGGCGCCGCTGGCCGGCTGGCAAGCGCTGTCTCTGCGTCAGCACCGGCCGGCAGCGCCAGCGCGGCCGTCACCAGTACGGTTTCACCCGCCGCGATCTCGCCGCGCAATTGCGGCACCAGCGTGCGCGCCACGACCAGATTGGTATTAGGCAGCGCCTTCAACACCCGCCCGGCTCGCTGTCCTTTGAGATCGACAATGACGCTGACATCGCTGGCGCTGCGCGCCTCCGCCTGACCGGCCGCTTCTGTCAGCGTGTCGACATTGAGATCGGCCCGCCCGATGGCAAAACCACCTTCGGTGCCATGCAACGGCCTGGGCGTGGTGATCCTGTGCACACGGATATGCCAAGGATTGGCCGGCAGCAGCCAGGTCTCCACCGTCACATCGCTCCAGGGCTTCCACACCGCATGGAGCCTGTCGCCAGCGATCTGGGCGACCTCATTGGTTTCGCGCACCCGATAGTGCCGCCCGTCATCCGACAGGCCCAGCGCACCGTCAAAGGCGCCCTGGTGATAGGCCCGCTCATCCACCTCCACGGAAAAGCCATAGCGGCTGGAATAGACGAACTTGGCGTATTTCTCCGCGCCGTGACGCATCTGCCAGTTCTGCTGCCCGCTCGAGAGCGCCACCACATTGCCCGCCGTCTGCATCATCACCATGCCGGGGTGCTTGAGCGGCACGGGCGCGGGGTCAACCTCGGCGGCAACCTCGTCGGCCGTCCAGAACGGATGGCTTTCCGGCAGCGCAAGCGGCAGAAAGGCCTTCAGCGCCCAATAGGGCGAGCCGCCCGAGTTATAGCTCTCGCTCATGATCTGGCTGGGGTAGCCATAGCCCACCGACAGCACGCCATTGCCATGCGCAATCGGCTTGTCGGCCCACCAGCGCAGGTGCCGCAGGAACTGCCCCTTGATCTGCCCCCAGGGCAGAGCCTCCACATCGGCAAAGGCCAATGCCCCCCAGAACCCGCCGCAGGCAAAGCGATAGGTCAGGCTTCGCCCGAAGGCCAGCGTGCCGCCATCCTCGTCGAACCAGCTGGCAATATCCTTGGCAAACAGCCGCGCCCGCTCCTTGTACGCCGCCACACGCGCCTCATCGCCCCGCGCCAGCTTGGCGTAGATCAGCCCATAGAAGTGCATGGCAAAGGGAATGTAGTGGTCGATGCGCCGCACATTGCCGTCACGATACCAGCCATCACCGAGGTAGAACCCGTCCAGTTCTTCCAGATATTGCTCGGTCAGCGAACGGTCGAACGCGACGCCGCATTCCTCCAGCCCCAGGTCGACCAGCACCCGGAAGAACTTCCAGTTGTTGTCGGCATAGTCGAAGCGCCGTGCATGCTTGAGATAGGCCGCCAGATTGTCCTTGGCCTTCTGGCTCAGCGGCTCCCACACCAACTGCGGCACCATGCGCATGGTGAAGCCGATAGCCGCCAGCTCGACCATGCGCTGGTCGGTCGAATTGACCTGTCCCCAATATTCGGGATGCTCGGGGTCCGTGCCATTGGCCAGGCCCTGACGATAGAGGTCCCAATGGGCGAAATCCCCGCCCCCTGCCGCCAGCGGCGTCAAGCCCCACAGCGGTCGGGCAAATCCTTCCAGGTCCGCCGCCGCCCGGTCGAAATGCGCCGCCGCGCCGTCCACCCGCACCCGTGCCCCACCCTTGGAGAAATAGGGTAGCAGCGGCGCAAACAGGTCGCGCAGCCCCTTTTCGGTATCAGCCCTGGTCTTGAGCGGATTGCCAAACAGCGGATTGGCGGTGGCAGGATTGTAAGTCATGGGATCAAAAATTCCTGATTTCTAGACGACACGCCGCTCGCGGCAGCATGGACCACCGGGACAAGCCCGGGGGTGACGATGAATGGTGGTTCGAAGGCTCTGTCCAACACTCTCCCCCGTCATTGCCCGGCTGGTCCGGGCAATCCACCGGCGCCCGCCAGCGCCGCGGAGGCCACCTGGGGCGGGTTATCCTCATAGGCGCCCTTGAGTGTGAGTGTTTCGGCAAAATGGCAGGCGGCTTCCTGGGCCGTGCCGGCAATGGGGCGCAGCACCGGTTTTTCGGCTCGGCAGCGGTCCTCGGCATATTTGCAGCGGGTGTGGAACGGGCAGCCCTTGGGCCGATTTCCCAGATAGGGGATCTCCCCGCGCAGCTCGGTGCTGCGCCCCTTGCGCCGCAGCGGATCGGCTATCGGCAGGGCCTCAAGCAGCATCTCGCTATAGGGATGGCGCGGTCGCTCGAACAGCATCTCGGTGGGCGCATTCTCCACCACATGGCCCAGGTACATCACCACCACCCGGTCGGCGATATAGTTCACCACCCCCAGATCGTGACTGATGAAAATATAGGTCAGCCCGAATTCCCGCTTGAGGTCCTCGAGCAGGTTGAGCACTTGCGCCTGGATCGACACATCGAGCGCCGAGACCGCTTCGTCGGCGATCACCAGCTTTGGGTCCAGCACCAGCGCCCGGGCAATACCGATGCGTTGCCGCTGTCCACCGGAAAAGGCATGCGGATAGCGCCCCACGGCCTCGGCGGGTATGCCCACCTTGGCCAGGGTGGAGATCACCTTGTCCTCCAGCGCCTTGCCCTTGGCGATCTTGTGTATCCGCAGCGGCTCGGCCACGATGTCGAACACCCGCATATTGGGGTTCAGCGAACTCATCGGGTCCTGGAAGATCATGCGAATGTCCTGTCGCCAGGGCTTGAGCTGCCGCTTGTTGAGCGCAGTCAGTTCGACGTCGGCGCCACCCAGGGGATGATAGGTCACCCGCCCGTCGCTCACCGGCTGCGCCTGGATGATGCAACGGCCCAGCGTGGTCTTGCCGCAGCCGCTCTCGCCCACGATGGCCAGCGTCTCGCCCGCCTCCACCGAAAGGGTGATGTCGCTGAGCGCATCCAGCCGGCGCTCGGCGCCCAGCAACCCGCCCGACAGCGTGTAGTGCTTGGAGACATGCTCCACGCGCAGCAGCGTACTCATGCCAGGGCCTCTTCGGTTTGCCGGGTCAACAGATGGCAGCGGGCGTGATGACCCTCGCCCACCACAGTGCGTGCCGGTCGTTCGCTGGCGCAGGGGCCGAAGGCATGCGGGCAGCGGCTGGTGAAGGCACAGCCCTCCGGTCGGTCCTTGGGCGCCGGCACCGTGCCCTTGATCGGGTTGAGCCGCACCCGGTCGGCCTTGCGCGCCATCTTGGGGATCGAGTTCATCAACGCCTGGGTATAGGGGTGCTGCGGCGCGCGGAACACGTCGAACACATTGCCCTGCTCCACCACATCGCCCAGATACATCACCGCCACCTCGTCGGCGATTTCGGCCACCACGCCCAAATCATGGGTGATGAACAGCATGGCCATGCCGAAATCGGCCTGCAATTGCCGCAGCAGGTCCAGGATCTGCGCCTGTGTCGTCACGTCCAGCGCCGTCGTCGGCTCATCGGCAATCAGCAGCCGCGGCGTGCAGGCCAGCGCCATGGCGATCATCGCCCTTTGGCGCAACCCGCCCGAGAGCTCGAACGGATAGGCGTCGGCCCGCTCTTTGGCGCCCGGAATCCCGACCTGATCGAGCAGCGCCACCGTACGGGCCCGTGCTTGCTTGCGGTTCACCCGCTCGTGGATCAGCACCATCTCGTCGATCTGGTCGCCAATCGTGTGCACCGGCGACAGTGAGCTCATCGGCTCCTGGAAGATCATGGCGATCTGATTGCCGCGGATCGCCCGCAGGGCCAGGCTGTCCGGCTTGAGCCGGGCAATATCGGTCTCGGCATCGCCCTCGGGCTGGAACAATATGCGGCCATGCGGAATTTTCGCATTGGCGTCGAGCAGCCGCAGGATCGCCCGCGCCGTCACCGATTTGCCACAGCCGCTCTCGCCCACCAGCGCCAGCGTCTTGCCGGGGGTCAGTGTCAGGTCCACCTGCCGCACGGCCTCGATGTCGGCCTCGTCTGGCGAGGAAAAACTGATCGACAGATCTTCGATGCGCAAGATTGGTTGCGTCATGACCGCGCCTCCATGATTGCCGGTATCCCTGCCGCGCGTCCGCGACGTGCGCCTGCCAACTGTCGGGCAGAGGTGAGGCTGGGGTTTCGAGAGCTCAGAACCATTGCACTAGCGTCCATGCGGATCGGCCGCATCGCGCAGCCCATCGCCAAAGAAATTCATCGCCAGGATGATCACCACCACGCAGATGCCGGGGGTCAAAAGCCAGGGCGCCGTGGCCAGCGTGCGGATGTTCTGCGCGTCCTGCAGCAGCGTGCCCCAGCTGACGATGGGCGCCTGCAGCCCCAGGCCAAGAAAGCTCAGCGCCGTTTCGGCCAGGATCATGCCCGGAATGGCCAGCGTCGCTGCCGCAATGATGTGGCTGGTGAAGCTGGGCACCATGTGCCGTGTGATGATGCGCCAATCGCTGGCCCCATCGAGCCGCGCCGCCGTCACGAAATCTTCGGTTCTCAGACTAAGGAACCGCCCGCGCACCACGCGCGCCAGCTCGGTCCAGCCGATCAGGCTCAGGATCAGCGTGATGGCGAAATAGGTCTGGAGCGCACTCCAGTCCTTGGGCATGGCGGCCGCCAGACCCAGCCACAACGGGATTGTCGGCATCGAACGGATGAATTCCACCACGCGCATCACGGCGCTGTCGAACCAGCCACCATAGTAACCCGCAAAGCCGCCGATGATGATGCCGAAGAACAGGCTCATCGTCACCCCGGCCAGGCCAATGCTGAGCGAAATGCGCGTGCCGTGGATCAGCCGGCTCAGCAGGTCGCGGCCCAGCCGGTCCGCGCCCAGGATGTAGAGTGGGTCACGTGGGTTTTCCAATCCGAAGAGCTTTACCGACATCGGGATCACGCCGGCCAGGAGGTATGGCTTGCTCGGTGCCAGGAACTGCACCGGCAGCCGCTTCTCCTCGTCGATCACAAAGGTGCGCCGCAGCGCCACCGGATCGATCTCAGTCTTGTAGCCATTCACATAGGGCCCGAAGACCCAGCTGCCGTCGTCATTCTGGGCGATGAAGTGCAGGCCCTGTGGCGGTGCATAGGTGTAGCGGGCGCTGTAGGCACTCGGGTCGGTCGGTGCCAGGAACTCGGCCAATAGCGCCACCACATAGAAGGCGACCACGATCCACAGGCTCGCCAGGGCCAGCTTATGCTGGCGGAAGCGGCGCCACATCAGGCCCATCTGGCTCTCGCGGCCCGATCGCTTGGCACGCGCTGCGGCAGCACCGGATGTGCTCATGCTGGTCTCGGCCATTTACTTGCTCCCGTAGCGGATACGCGGGTCGATCCAGGCCAGCAGAATGTCCGAGATCAGCGTCCCGACCACCGTCAGCACGCTCAGCAGCAGGATGATCGCACCGGCCAGATACATGTCCTGGGTGGTCAGCGAGCGCAGCAGCATCGGGCCCGCCGTGGGCAGGTTCATCACTACCGAGACGATCACCGAGCCCGACACCAGCGCCGGCAGCAGCCAGCCGATGGTCGAGACCAGCGGATTGAGCGCCAGCCGCACCGGGTATTTGAGGATCACCTTCCATTCCGGCAGGCCCTTGGCCCGGGCGGTGGTGACATAGGGCTTCTTGAGTTCGTCCAGCAGATTGGCGCGCAGGATGCGGATCAGCTCGGCGGTGCCGCTCGTCGCCAGCACCAGCACCGGAGCCCAGGCATGGGTGAAGAAGTCCCAAAGCCGCGGCAGGCTCCAGCGCGCGGTCTCGAACTCGGGCGAGAACAGCCCGCCCATGGTGGTGCCGAACCACACATAGGCCAGATACATCAGGATCAGCGCGAAGAAGAAGTTGGGCACGGCCAGGCCGATGAAACCGGCCACTGTCGCCAGATAGTCGCCCAGCGAATACTTGCGCACCGCCGCATAGATGCCGATGGGCAGCGCGATCAGCCACATCACCAGCACCGCCAGGCCCTCGACCATCACCGAGTTGCCCAGCCGGCCCCAGATCAGCTCCCACACCGGGCGCTTCCACTCAAAGCTATGGCCGAAATTGCCCTGAACCACGCCGGTGATCCACTTGAAGTACTGAATGTAGAATGGCTGGCCCAGCCCATACTGGTTGCGCAGGTTCTCGATCACGCGCGGGTCCACCTGATCCCCGGTGGCCGACAGGGAGGCGATATAACTGGTCAGATAGTCGCCGGGCGGCAGCTGGATGATCGCAAACGCCACGATCGACACGGCGATCAGGGTCAGCACCATGACGATCGTGCGTCGGATGATGAAGGAAAGCATGGCTGGGCCCTTGCTGGAATTCTGGAGGTCCCTCGCGGCAAATGCTGCCGCGAGGGAGGCTGACGGGGGGAGGTCCCGCCGGTGTTATTCGAAGTACCAGGTCACCGGATCCATCGGCGCCGGGGTCGGGAACAGCCACGCGTTGAACATCGTCTCAGGCGCGTTCTTGAGGTTGTTCCGGATGATCGAATAGGAGTTCGGCATCAGGCTCACCCCGATCACCGGGAACTCTTCCTTGGTGATCGCCAGCACTTCGCGGAACAGCCGTGCCCGTTCTTCCGGGTCGCCCGAAGCACGGACCTGGTTGTAGAGGTCCATCTGCTTCTTGGCCCAGTCGAGCGGTTCTTCGGCGATTTCCGGGCGCGTGCCGTTGAACCACTGCGCCCAGCGATAGGCCCAGACCGATTCATCGCTGAAGGGGAAGTAGTAGCGCGGCTCCTGCAGCGCCTCGATGCCGCCGTCACCCGCCCACACTTGGGCGTCGAACTCGCCCGCCGGACGCTTCTCATAGAACAGCGTGCGGTCGATATTGTTCAGCTCGATCTCGACACCCGCCGCCGCCAGCTGCAGCTGCATGATTTCGAGCATGTCGATCCACTCCGGCCGCAGCGCCGAAATCACGTCAACCGTGATCTTGGCCGGATTGCCGTCGCTCATCAGATAGATGCCGTCGCCGTTCTTCTCGGTCAGGCCCGCCGCCGCAAAGCGCTCGGCCGCCCCTTCGGGATTGAACTCGGTGTACTGCTTGGCCAGCTCTTCATCATAGAACTGGCTCTCGGGACGCGGCGCCACCTGGAAGGGCTCGCCCTGGCCGGTGAACACCACATCGATGATCTCGGCCCGGTCGATGGCCTCGGAAATGCCGATGCGGAAGTCCTTGCTCTGGTAGAGCGCCCGCTTGACCGGATCGAGGTGGTTGAGGTTGAGCTGCAGCACCAGCGTATTGGAGGCCGAGGGGATGACCTCGCCCAGATGGTATCCACCCGCTTCCTGTCCGTCGAAGAACAGCGGCTTGTTCACATTGGTGGCAATGTGGCGTTCCTGGAAGTCGATCTCGCCATTGAGCGCGGCCAGCGTCAGCTCTTCGACCCCGCCCTGGCTCACGCGCATGTCGAGACTGTCGATATAGGGCAGCTGGTTCCCTTCGGCGTCCACCTTCCAGTAATAGGGATTGCGCTTCCAGGTCACCCGGCTCGCATTGGCCGTCAGCGGCTGGTCGATCACCCAGCCATAAATGGTCGGCAGCTCAGGATTGGCATAGCGGATGGTTTCCCAGCCCCAGGCGCAGCGATCCTGCAGATACAGCGCCCAGCTCGAAAAGCCCTTGGCCTCGGCTTCCGCCGCCGCATTCTCGTTATAGGCCGGGTGGAATTGGCTGCAGTATTTCTTCTGCAGCGACGTGATATGGATGCCGTCCGTGGAGGCCTGCTGCTCCATGAACATACCGTTCGGCTTGCCGAAGATGAACTTGAAATTATAGGCGTCGATGACTTCGAGCGTCACCGGATTGTTCTTGTTGTCGATCCAGCTGCCGGCCGCATAGTCCGGATCCTGGTACATCTGCACGGCAAAGGCGATGTCCTCGGTGGTGAACGGCGTGCCGTCGCTCCACTTCACGCCCTCGCGCAGCTTGAAGCTATATTCGGTGGCGTCGGCATTGACCTCCCAGCTCTCGGCCAAATTGGGCAGCACACCCTTCCACTCATGGTCGTAACGGACGAGGCCCTCATAGGCGACCGTCTTGACGATCAGCCCGTTGTCGCCGCCGCCATTCATGCCCATGCGCCAGGTGCCGCCATAGCTGCCGATGCTGTCGGCTGCCACCACCAGCGGATTGGCCGGCAGGCGCTCCTCAAGCGGCGGTAGCGCGCCGCTGGCCACCATCTCTTCAAGCGCCGGAGCCTGTCCGGCGCCCAGCGCCGCGCCGACACCGGCCACCAGAGCCGCCATGGCCACGGCACCGACAATGCCCAGGCGCCTTGGCCCGCGCCCCATCCCTAAATCATGCCTCATCTCGTTCCTCCCTTATCCGGCCAGTGTCTGTCCGGCTTCTCCACATGGCGCTGGGCATCTGCCCAGCTGCCGCTCTCCTCAACGTGCCGGCCATTGGGCCAGCGCCCGCGCCCGTTCAGAGCGGCGAGATCTCCAGGGCCACCGTCCCGGCCTGTGCCGGCTGGCGCGGGCTGAACAGCACCCGCGTCAGATCCACCGATGGCGCATATTGTTTTTCTTGGGCTGCATGGGGCTCGCTGGTCACCGCCAGCTGGCGCGGATCAAACCGCACCACCACCCCGCCGCTGGCGTCGCCGATGCGCACGCTGCCCTCAGCAATCTCCACCGCCAGCGGCGTCACCAGCACGGACTGGAATTCGCCCGCCGCTCCGGCAAAGCCATAGCGATCCGCCAGCAGCACCTTTCCGCCCGACGCCTGCCGGTCCAGCGTCACGCTTCGCTCCAGCACAGCGATCCCCGCCGCCGTCGGATAGGCCGCCGCCATGTCGAACTGTATGAAGTCAGCCCCCGGCCCATGGTCATGCGCCAACATCGTCGCGCCATGGTCGGCGCCTGCCGCCTGCTCGAAACCATTGACCACCGGCACTGAATGTCCGCGCGAGCTGGCGAACAGGTTCTGGTAGCGCTCCGGCCCGAAATAGGCCTTCGAATAGCGTCCCCGTCCGGGGTCGGTCAGCACCACCTTGCCCTTGCTGACCACGATCAGCGAGCCGACGTCGTTCTGGTTGTGCATCTCGTCATTATGGCCGGCCTTGACCGCCAGTCGCAGCGATCCCGCGTCATCCGGATCGAGCCGGCTGATCATCCATCCCATCTCGCCGAACCAGTCGTGCAGACCCCCGCCAAAAGCGGCACTATCGCTGGGCAATGGCGAGACAAACTGGCGCAAGGGCCAGACAAACTGGTTGTGTCCCACGACCGCAAAATCGTTGTCCCGCCCCAGGCCGCTCAACGCCGGCAGGTCCAGCCGGTCGGCCAGATAGGCCAACAACCCCGGCGGAAACTGCGGCCGGCTATCGGAGTCCGAAAAGCTGACCCAGATGCCCGGCGCCATCATCGTCCGCAGCGGGAACCGGGCGATCTCCGCCACCAGCGCATCGTCCATCAGGTTAATCCTGCCGCCCGTCCGCGCGGCCAGGATCTGCGCCAAAACGACATAATTTCCAAAGCCATAGGACCAGTAGTCCGGCCCCTCTGACGAGCCGCCCTGGCTGTCGAAAGTCTCGAGATAGTCGGCAAGGCTGTGCAGCCCGCGGGTGATGATCCCAGCCAGCCGATCCTTGTCCGTCACCAGGTAGCAGGCTGCGCCCACCACCCCGGCGACACAAACCGCCGTCCAGTTGTTCACCGCCTTTTCCGGCGTCGCATGCAGCCACCAATGGTCGTCCCGGTCGAGGAACGGCCCGATGGCCCGCCGCTCGATTTCCTGCCGCACTCTTGCCGGCAGTTCCGGCGAAAGCCGTGATCCCAACAGATAATCCATCTCGGCCAGATCGAGCGCCGTCATCGCCGCTGCCAGGTCCAGCGTCGGGTGATCGGCTGCATCGAGCCGCCGCGCATGTGCCGGCCAGGCCCAGTTGACCTCCTCCAGCCGCGCCCAGGTTAAGTCCTCGACCGCATCGATGAATTCGCCCGTGCCGCCCAGCCATTCGGCCAGCACCAGCCGGTACAGCATCTGCCGCCGTTCCCGCTGCGCATCCTCATAGCCCTCGCGCCGGCCATTGCGCTGAAACTCGGCGTAAAGGCTCGCCGGCAACGCTGGGATTGGCATCCGTGCATCGGCCCGCGCCTGCTCCACCAGCGCCGAAACCGCCGCCGCGCCCACCTGCGCCGCAACACCAGCACCGTCCTGCGGCAGCGGCGCAAAGCCGGGCGCCGTTTCCAGCACCATCCGCACCTGTCTGACGTTCCAGCGTCGCAGATCCAAGGACCAGCCTCCCTCTTGCGCGATCACGCAGCCACAGGGGCTGTCTTGGAGATCGCTGCATGGGGAAAGCCTATTTCACAATTTGCGTTCATTCAAGCAATTTGCGCAATTCACGCAATAAACGCAATTTTGTTCATTTTGCGTCGGACGAACAAGGCCATAGCCTGTCGAAAGCGCCGCCCGGGCGAACAAAATGCAGCAGGACGAGAAGAAAAATCCGCTGGGGATCCGCTGGAAAGCGGTCAGGTAGCCAGCCGGGACACGGTCTCACCCTCGACCATGGTGACGCCGATCTGCAGCTGCTGCACGCTGGCCTCGCCATCCATATGCTGGCCCAGCAGGCGCACCGCGCCGCGCCCGATGGCCTCGCGGTCCACCCTGATGGTGCTCAGCCGCGGCGTCGCCATGCCGGCCAGCGGCAGATCGTCAAAGCCGATGATCGAAAAACCCTGGGGCAGTGGGCTGTCCGGTCCATAAATGGCCTCCAGCATTTCCACTGCCGCAATGTCGTTCCAGCTGAACAGGGCCGTCACGTCATGCTTGCCGGCCAACAGATCAGCCAGCAGGTCACGCGTTTCCCGCTCGGCCGTGTTGACGATTGTCCCTTGCGCGCCGGGCGTTGCCGCAATGGCCGCCTCGAAGCCGCGCTGCCGCTGCAGGATCGTCGGGCGGTAGCGGTGCGTATAGTGCAATATGCGCCGATGCCCGGCGTCGAGCAGGCGCTGCGTCGCCAGATAGGCGCCGTAGAAATTGTCCGGCGACACCGAGCTGAACCGCATCTGCGGGTCGCTGCCATTGACCAGCACCACGGGGATTGCCGCCTCGGCGCACCATCGCGTCAGCTCATCCCAGGGGTCGATCCCCGCCAGCAGCAGCCCGCCGGCATCGGCTTGGTCGATCTGCTTGCGGATCAGGTCGAGCGTGACCATCCGCTCATTGATCAACCGCACGTCCAGCACCATGCCAGCCTCTGCCGCCTGCTGCCGCATGCCCTCGACAATGCCGAAATAAAAGCCCGAGAGCCCGCTCGTCGCACTCCCCAGCGGCACCAGCGCCACGGCCCGCTTGTCGCCCGCCGTTACGCCGGTGATGTGCTTGGATCTATAGCCCAGCGCCCGCGCCATGCGCTGCACATCGCGCCGCACCACCTCGCTGATGCCGATTTCATTGGCCAGCGCCCGCGACACCGTGCTCACCGAAACGCCTAGGCGTTCGGCTATATCAGCCTGATTTGCGCGCTTCTGCGGGGCCATGTCAGCTCTCGTGTCTCACCAATGCAATATTTGCATTTCTTGCATCAGACAAGACCCCGCTTGGCTTTTCCCTAGGGTTTGAAACGCGCGCCCAGCCAGTCCATCTGCGCCCGCTCCTGGAACGGCCCGCCACCCTCGTGATTGTTGAACTCATATTCGACAATGCTCTTGTCCGCGACGGCATAGGCATTGAACGCGCCATAGACCGTCGAGGGCGGGCAGATGTCGTCCATCACCGCCACCGAGAACAGGCTGGGCGCCTTGGCCTGGCGCGCAAAGCAGACGCCGTCGAAATAGCGCAGGGTTTCGAACACTTGAGCCTTCTTGTCCCGATGCTGGGCCAGAAAGCGCACGATCTCGCCATAGGGATCGCGGCCAGCCTTCTGCACCGCCCGCGGGAAGTCACAAAGGAAGGGAACATCAGGCATCGCTGCCTTCACGCGTGGGTCGATCCCCGCCACGGCCAGCGCTATGCCACCGCCCTGGCTGCCACCGCACACCGCAATGCGCTCGGCATCGATCGCCGCATGGGCCACCAGCGCATCGATCGCCCGCACGCCATCGGTGAACACCCGGCGATAATAGTAATCCGCCTTGTCCAGCACGCCCTTGGTCATCACGCCAGGCAATGACGCCGTCGAGCCCACCGGGTCCGCCGTGGCGCCCGTGCTCCAGCCGCTGCCCTGCCCGCGCGTATCCATGCGGAAATAGGCATAGCCCGACGCCGCCCAATGCAGCTGCTCATGCGGAAAACCCCGCCCGCCGCCATAGCCGACATATTGCACCACCAGCGGCAGCTTGCCGCTGCGCTGGGTGGGCAGCACCAGCCAGCCCTTGACCGGATGGCCGCCAAAGCCGGGGAACGTCACATCACAGACCTCGACCGCTCGCAGGCTGGTCTCGGCACGCACCAGGCTCACCGTTCCACCAATGCCCCGCGCCTCGGCAATGGTCTGTGCCCAGAACGCCGCGAAATCTCCGGGCGTCTCGACGCTGCTAGAATAGGCACCCAGTTCGGGCTGGATCAGATCAGGAAATGGCATGGCAGGACCCGCGGCTAAAATCATCCGCACCATGCACCCGCGCTCACGACCATTCCAGCTATCCAGCGCACGCGTCGGTGCCCAGCGCCCAGTCTTCCACAGCAGTTCGTCGCAGCGCTGGTCTGAGAACATCACCGACCGGAGAAATCTCAAGCGCCGCCGACACCAGACCGACCCCAATATCCCAGTACCGTGCTAGGCAATTCGGCACCAGCAGGTGCGCCTCGCCCTCCGCCTGCGTGCCGGAAAGGGATGGACAGCAGCCCTTTAGACGTCACCAGCACCTCAGAATCCCAATAATATGAATTGACATGTCATGTTTGTTGGCGCTAGCACTTTCGCCGCCGGAGCGAGGGCTCACGGCCACATTGCCTGGGGTTATCCATGTCCATCAAATCGCTTGTCGCTGGCTTTGCCGGCGCGATCATGCTTGTCGCCTTGCCGGCGCAGGCCACCGAAATCACCCATGACCTCGGCGTCACCGACGTCCCCGATCACCCACAGCGCATTGTCGTGCTCGAATATAGCTTCGTGGACACCCTGGCGGCGGTTGGCGTTGCGCCGATCGGCATCGCCGATGACGACAAGCGCGACTCCGTCGTTCCGGCCTACACCAAGGTCATTGGGGACGAGTGGACCTCGGTTGGCACGCGCAAGTCGCCGAGCCTCGAAGTCATTGCCTCGCTCAAGCCCGACCTCATCATCGCCGACACCAGCCGGCATGAGGCCATCTATGGCGCCCTCAGCGAAATCGCGCCGACCATCGCCTTCGATAGCCTCACCGGCACCTATGAGGTGGCCATGGAGGCCGCCAAGACCATTGCCCATGCCGTCGGCAAGGACGCCGAGATGGACGCCCGCATGGCCGAACACACCGCCAAGATGGACGCCTTCAAGGCTGAGATCGGCGATGTTTCGGGCTGGTCCGCCCAGTTCCTCATCGACAATGGCGAAGGCATCTTCCTGCACTCGCCAGTGAGCTACAA
Organism: Devosia sp. FKR38; assembly: GCF_005222805.1. Classification (GTDB taxonomy): domain Bacteria; phylum Pseudomonadota; class Alphaproteobacteria; order Rhizobiales; family Devosiaceae; genus Devosia. The sequence goes on from NZ_STGC01000005.1 coordinate 2,459,278, forward strand.
TGGCTCGCTGCTGGCCTGGTTCGGCTTCAAGAGCAATATGCCCACCCCCGATGGCCACACCTATGAGGAGGCCGTCGTCAACACCTCGCTCGAGCAGCTCTCCGAGATCAATCCGCAGATCATCCTGCGCGGCAAATATGCTGATCCCGGCCTCACCGACAGCTGGGTTGGCCAGCCGCTCTACGACAACCTCGACGCGGTCAAGTCCGGCAATCTGTTCGACGTGACAGCCCATGAATGGTCGCGTCTGCGCGGCGTCATCGCCTCCGAAGTCAGCGCCGCCAATCTGGTGGACATCGTCAAGCAGCTCAAGCGCTAACGTGCCCACCGCTCTCCGCTTTGCGCTTCTGGCGACAGCAGTGCTGCTTGCAGCACTGCTGTCGCTGACCATTGGTCAGCGCAGCGACGTCGGCATCACCAATGTGCTGCAACTGCTGTTCATCAACGACGGCAGCCTGGCCCGCTCTGCGGTGGTCGATCTGCGTCTGCCGCGCACCCTGGTGGCCGGGCTGATCGGCGTCAATCTGGCCCTTGCCGGCCTGGCGCTGCAGGCCATCACGCGCAATCCCCTGGCCTCTGAATCCATCCTGGGCATCAACCAGGGCGCAGCGCTCGGCGTTGCCGTCGGGCTCGTGGTGCCCGGGCTCATGGTGGTCAATCTCGACGTCATGGCCATCATCGGGGCAGTGTTGGCCGGCATCATCACCTTTTCCATTGCCGGCGGCCTGGGCGGACGCCTTGATTCCATGCGGCTAATCCTGGCCGGCGTCACCGTGGGTGCATTCAGCTTCGCCTTTGTCCGCTTCACCTTCACGCTCGACGACAATCTTTCCCGCCTGGTGCTGACCTGGACCTCGGCTGACATCTCGTCGGCCCGTCTCGATCAGGCGCTGCCGCTGCTGCTCTGGGCCACAGGTGGCCTCGTGCTCAGTCTCGCCATGGCCCATAACTTTAACATTCTCGCGCTGGGCGACGGCGCCAGCCAGGGCCTGGGCGTCGACCCGCGCCGCGCCCGCTTGATCGGCGCCATGCTGGCCGCTGTACTGACAGGCGCCAGCGTCGCGGCGGCGGGCCCGGTGATGTTTGTCGGCCTGGTGATGCCCCATCTCTGCCGGCTGTGGTTCGGCACCAATCATCGCCTGCTGGTCCCGGCCGTGGCCCTGGGCGGCGCCGGGCTGGTGCTGCTGGCCGATGTCGTCTCCAAGCTGGTGCGCTTCCCCTATGAAACCCCGCTTGGCGTCATCTGCGCCCTGATCGGCGCGCCCTATTTCCTCTATGCCACGCTGCGCGCCCGGAACATGGCATGATCGATACCCTCCCCGCCCAGCGCCGGACCGTCGCGCCCAGCCGCGCCATCCTCCTCATTGCCGGCCTTGTCGTGCTGGTCATCGCCGCTGCGCTCTGGGGGCTCAGCGTCGGCGCCGTGGCCATTCCTGTCGAGGTCATCGTCAATACGCTGTTCAATCTGCCCGGCGAGCAGCAGGCCTATATCATCATGAAATCGCGGCTGCCGCGCATGGTGCTGGCCCTGCTCACTGGCGGCGCCCTGGCCCTGTCGGGCGCCATCATCCAGGGGGTGATCCGCAATCCCCTGGCCAGCCCTAACATCATCGGCATCAATTCGGGCGCCGCCCTCTTCGCGCTGGGGCTGGTGCTGGTCTTCCCCGCCATTCCGCAGGTCTGGATGCCGCTGGCCGCTTGCCTCGGCGGATTCTGTGCGGCCGGCTTTGTCATGCTCGTCGCCCATTATCGGCGCCTCTCGGCCATCCATCTGGCGCTGATCGGCGTCGCCGTCGGCTTTGTCTTTGAAGCGGGCGTCGATTATCTGCTCATTGTCTCCAACGACAGCGAAAGCTCCGCCCCCATGATCTGGCTTACCGGCTCGCTCTGGGGCCGCACCTGGGCCCATGTCGCGATCAGCTGGCTGCCGCTATTGACCCTCAGCGCCCTGGCGCTGCTGCTGTCCTATCGGCTCGATCTCATGGCGCTCGGCGAAGGCACAGCCACCGGCCTGGGCCTCAACGTCCCCCGCCAGCGCCTGCTGCTGCTGGTCGTCGCCACCCTTCTGGCCAGCGTCTCCGTCGCCGTGGTCGGCATCATGGGCTTTGTCGGCCTGATGGCGCCCCATATCGCCCGCCGCCTGGTGGGCGGTGCGCACCGGCTCATGCTGCCGGTGGCCATGCTGGTGGGCATGCTGCTGGTGGTGTTCGCCGATGGCCTGGGCCGCGCCATCGCGCCGCCCGTCGAAATATCGGCTGGCATCATCACCGCGCTGATCGGCGCGCCGTTCTTCGTTTACATCATGCTGACCACCGCCCTGGAGCAGGACTGATGAGCATTGTCATCACGGGCGTCACCGCCGGCTATGGCCGCGACCGCGCCATTGTCGAAAACATCGATCTCGAGATCCGCACCGGCGAGGTCACGGTCCTGATCGGACCCAATGGTTGCGGCAAGTCCACCCTGCTCAAGACCATTGGTCGGCTGCTCAAGCCGCGCCAGGGCACCATCCATGTCGATGGGCTCGATGTGCTGCGCAGCGATCCCAAGCGCGTCGCCCGAACGATTGCCTATCTGCCGCAAAGCCCGGTCGTGCCCGTCGCCATTTCGGTCGAACAGCTCGTCGGCTATGGCCGCGCGCCGCATCAGTCCCTGCTCGGCCTGCGCTCGGCCCGCGATATCGACCTGGTTGACCAGGCCATCGCCACCACCGGCCTCGACGATCTGCGCCACAAGCCCGTCGCCGAACTCTCCGGCGGCCAACGCCAGCGCGTGTTCATCGCCATGGCCCTGGCCCAGGACACGCCCTATGTCATGTTGGACGAGCCCACCACCTTCCTCGACATCCGCCACCAGGTGGAAACGCTCGAACTGGTGCGCCAGCTGCACAATGCCGGCCGCACCAGCATCGTCGTGCTGCACGACATCGCCCAGGCCGCCCGCTATGGCGATCGCCTCGTGGTGATGCACGCCGGCAGAATCGTCGCCCAGGGCACCCCCGCCGACGTCGTCACCCCAGCGCTGCTGCGTGACGTCTACGATCTCGACTGCGCCGTCTATCCCGACCCGGTCTCCGGCACGCCGGTCGTCACCCCCAAAGACCAGGCAATGCGCCAAGCCGGCTAACCCACCAGCGTCACCACCACCGGCCCGCCCAGCACCCTCCGCCGGGCACGGCGCCGCGCGCGACACCAGAAAACAAAAAACCCCCGGTTTCCCGGGGGTTTGAATGGTAGCGAAGCCCAGATTTGAACTGGGGACACACGGATTATGATTCCGCTGCTCTAACCAACTGAGCTACTCCGCCATAGGCGATGCGCGGCCGAATGATCAGCGCGGCGCAGCTGCGGTCTATTTAGGTTTGGCCCTCCCGCCTGTCAAGCGGCTTGCCGCCCCGACAAAGCATCATCTTGGGTTGTTCAACAATCGACACCGGTCTGTCGCGATCGTGCCGCTGCCCAAAGCCAGCGACCTGCACTACATCTGCGTCAACCAAGCCTTCAGGCCAAAGCACAGGAGACAGACCATGACCCTCGAACTGGGCGGCATCCATCATCTCACCGCCGTAACGGCCCAGGCCAGCAAGAACCTGGCCTTCTATACAAAGACCCTGGGCATGCGGCTGATCAAAAAGACCGTCAATCAGGACGATACCACCGCCTATCACCTGTTCTATGGCGACGGCGTCGCCTCGCCGGGCGCTGACCTGACCTTCTTCGATTTCAACACCGGGCGCGAGCAGCGCGGCAATCACACCGTCAGCCGCACCGGCCTGCGCGTCGACAGCGAAGAGAGCCTGAAATGGTGGAAGGAGCATCTGCAGACCCACAATGTCGGCTCCAGCGCCATCAAGGAGCGCAATGGCCAGCTCTCGCTCGACTTTGAGGATTTCGAAGGCCAGCGCTTCCGCATGGTCATCGACGCCGCCAATACGGTCGTGCCCTGGGCCAAGTCGCCCGTGCCGGCCGAGCGGCAGATCATCGGCCTGGGCCCCATTTCCATGGCCGTGCCGCGGCTCGACCGCACCGAGGCCGTGCTGACCCAGGTGATGAACATGCGCAAGGTCCGCTCCTACGCCATGACCAGCCACACCGCCGAAACCCATGTCTTTGAGATGGGCCCCGGCGGCCCGGGCGCCGAACTGCATGTCGTGGTCGATCCGACCCTGCCTCCGGCTCGTCCCGGTGCTGGCGGCGTACACCACGTCGCCTTCCGCACGCCCGATCAGGACAGTCTGCGGCTTTGGATCGAGCGCGTCACCCGCGCCGGTATCCGCTCCTCGGGCGAGGTCGAGCGCTTCTACTTCACCTCGCTCTATTTCCGCGAGCCCAATGGCATCCTGTTCGAGATCGCCACCGATGTCCCCGGCTTTGCCGCCGACGAGCCGATGGAAACCCTGGGCGAAAGCCTGGCGCTGCCGCCGTTCCTCGAAAGCCGCCGCGCCAGCATCGAAGCCAATCTCAAGCCGCTGGTCTAGCACCAACGCGCACCATGGCCGGCTTGTTCCGGTCAGAAGCACAATGAGAAAGGGGGCCACATGGGCCCCCTTTCTGTTTCAGTTTTCCGGGCAGCTATCGGTGGCGCAATCGACGGCCTTGTCTTGGGTCCCGTCCGGCTTGAGCAGACCCGCCGTCTTGACCAGCGCAATGAACTCGGCGCGATAGCCGCCCTCGTCGGTGCCCTTGGCCGACTGCGCCAGCGCCGCAATATCGGACCAGCTCATGTCGCCGCCATAGACACTGCCCTTGAGCTTCTGCCCGAAGGCGGCCACCGCAGCAGCAAAGCGCATGTCATCGCCGACATCGGCAATGTCGCCATAGACCAGGTCCGGCGTCACCGGCGCTTCGATCAGCTGGCTCACATCGCTCCCCGGCAGCTTGTAGCGCATCTTGAGAAAGCCGATCTCGCCCGCACTCGCCGGCGCCGCGCCAGCCGGCTCGGTGCCATAGCGCAGCGGATCGACCAGCGCTCCGCCCGCCCCCACCGGGGTGATCTCATAGAGCGCCGTCACCGTCGTTCCCGCGCCCACGTCCCCCGCATCCACCGCGTCATTGTTGAAATCCTCGCGGTTCAGCATGCGCGTCTCATAGCCGATCAGCCGATATTCGCTGACCACCGCCGGATTGAACTCGATCTGGATCTTCACATCCTTGGCGATCATGTCGAGCGTCCCGCCCAGCTCGGCCACCAGCACCTTCTGCGCCTCGCGGAAGCTCGAGATATAGCTGGCATTGCCATTCCCGTTCTGGGCCAGCGCCTGCATGGTGGCATCATCGAGATTGCCACGCCCAAAGCCCAGCACCGACAGAGTCACCCCGCTCTGTCGCTTGGCTGCGATGAAGTCCTTGAGCTTTTCCGGATCATCGATGCCGACATTGAAATCGCCATCCGTCGCCAGGATCACCCGATTGGTGCCATCGGCCACCCGCGCCTCGTCGGCCAGCCGATAGGCCAGCTCGATCCCCTCGGCGCCCGCCGTGCTGCCGCCAGCAGATAGATCGTCCAGCGCCCCCAGGATGCGCGCCTTCTGCGCCGCCTTGGTGGGCTCCAGCACCACGCCGGCAGAGCCGGCATAGGCCACGATCGACACCGTGTCCTCGTCGCCCAGCTGATCCACCAGCAAGCCAAAGGCCCGCTTGAGCAGCGGCAGCTTGTCGGCTTCGTCCATCGAGCCGGAGGTATCGATCAGGAACACCAGATTGCTCGGCTTGTGTACGCCATCGGCCGGCGGCACATAGCCCTTGATGCCGATCTGCAGCAGCTCGGTCTTGGGGTTCCAGGGCGTGGGGAACACCGCCATCGTCGGCTTGAACGGCGCGTCAGCGCCCGTCGCGGCGGGATAGTCATAGGGGAAATAGTTGACCATCTCCTCGATGCGCACGGCGTCGGGCTCGGGCACATAGCCGTCCTCCAGCGCCCGCCGCACATAGCTGTAGCTGGCCGTGTCGACATCGATCGAAAACGTCGAAACCGGTTCCTCGGCCGCCACCTTGAGCCGCTGTTCCTCAAAGCGGGCGAAGCTGTCGCCCGAGAGACCATCCATCGGCGCCGCCATTACGGAGGGGGCCGGCGTTCCAGCCATCATCTTCCCTGCCACCATGGACTCCTGGGCCATCTGAGGCGCAATCACCCCGCGGCTGACCACAACGCTCCCCGCCGGGCTGGGCGCCACCGGCAGTGTCGACGGGGCCGGCTCCGCCAGCACAGCCGCCGCTGACGCCACCGCATCGGCCTCAGGCGCCACCGGCGCAACACTGGCCTGTTCAGCCGGCACCACCTCGGCTTCGGTTGCCTTATCAACCAACGCGGATGTGTCGTCCGCCTTTTCGGGCGCCGCTGGCTTGGCCGCGACAGTGGTGGTCGGGCTGGTCCCGCCCGGCGTCAGCGCGGTGGTGGAATAGAGCTGATAGCCCAGCGGCAGCAACAACAGGGCAACGGCGGCCGTGCCCAGGGGGTAGCGCAGGTCCATGATCGAATTCCCTTTCAAGGAAGTGATGATGGACCTCAGACGCGCGCCGAGGGCGCCGCCTTTGGTTGGGACCGTCTTTTTTTGCTGCTGGGCCGCAAAGGCTGCCATGCCGGCCGCCAGCGCCCGCTCCCGCGCCGCATCGCGCGCCGCCGGCACCGGTCCGCCCTTGAGGGCATCGAATTCGTCAGGATTCATCTTGTCAGTCATAGCAGCCCCCTCAGGGTCTTGCGGGCCTGGTGCACATGGAACGACACGGTCGCTTCCCTGATGCCCATGATCTCGGCCGCAGCCGCGTGGCTCATCTCTTCGGCATAGACCAGCAGCACGGCGTCGCGCTGCTGCTCGGGCAGGCGGCGCACCGCCGCCCACAGCGCCGCGTGCTCCAGCCCGTCTTCCTGCTCGGCCCGCTGGCTGTCCGGCGCCAGTTCGGCATAGGCATCGACATGGCGCCCGCGGCGCTTGCCGGCCCGCTGCATGTCGCGCACCATGTTGAGCGTGATGCGAAACACCCAGCTGGAAAAGGCCGAGCGTCCGTCAAACTGGGCAATCACGCTCCCCAGCTTCACGCACACATCCTGCGCCACATCCTCGGCATCGCTGCGATTGCCGCACCATTTCCAGGCCGTGCGATAGATGCGGTCATAATGCGCGGCAAGAAGCTCGCCGAACGCCTCCGCATCGCCATTCTGCGCGCGCACCACCAGCGCTCGCGTCAGCGCCTCGCCGGCCTCGCCCGCCCCTGCGGCAGTCAGTCCCATCACCAAGCCATGCACCTGCCGAGCCTTACCTCTGGACCCATTGTAGTGCTAAGACGCCGCAAGCGCGGCCATCCTTTGGCGGTGACCAACGATTTTTTCGGAGTGTCTGATGGAAGAGCCCAAGCTGAGCCCCTTCGCCCTCACCCGCTCGCGCGTCGTGCTGCTCGTGCTCGGCGCCCTGCTGGTGCTGATCGCCATTTCCACGTCCATGGGCGGGCTGAGCTCCTATCAGGAGCTCAAGGAAGCGGCCAACGCCGCCAAGGCCGCAACGCCCGACATCGGGGCACCGGCGACAACTCCGCCAGCCCCGTCCGTCTCGCCCTGATCGAGCCTAGGCCGCAAACACCTGTGGCACGGCCTCGGCAATAAAGCCGCCGCCCCACACCGCCGATGTCGCCGTGTCATCGGCATAGAACACGCAGGCCTGGCCCGGCGAAATGCCATATTCGCCACTCACCAGCGTCACGAACACCTCGCCATCCCGGCTCTGGATCACCGCCGGCTGCGGCCCACGGGTCGAGCGCACCTTGACCTCGACCGGCGCACCATTGCCCGCCGTCATCTCCGCCAGAGGCGTCCCGGCCAGCCAGTTCACATCGCGCAGCCGCACGGTATGGGTCTTGAGCGCCTCGCGCGGCCCCACGATCACCCGGCCGCTTCTGTGCTCGAGCTTGATGACATAGAGCGGCTCGGCCGCCGCCACGCCCAGGCCCTTGCGCTGGCCGATGGTGAAATTGACGATGCCCTCATGCGTGCCCAGCACGCGCCCATCCAGATGCACGATCTCGCCCTTGGCCGCGGCCTCGGGGTGCATCTTGCGGATGATGTCGGCATATTTGCCCTGCGGCACAAAGCAGATGTCCTGGCTGTCGTGCTTGTCGGCGATCTCAAGCCCCATCTCCCGCGCCAGCTCGCGCACCTCGGCCTTGCCCATGCCGCCGAGCGGAAAGCGCAGATAGTCGAGCTGCTCCTGCGTGGTGGCGAACAGGAAATAGGTCTGGTCGCGCTCGCCATCGACCGGGCGGAACAGCTGCCGCCGGCCATCGGGCCCCAGCTTGGACTGCACATAATGGCCCGTGGCCAGCGCATCGGCGCCCAGCTCCTGCGCCACCGCCATCAGGTCCACGAACTTGACCGACTGGTTGCAGGCGATGCAGGGCACCGGCGTCTCGCCCTGCTGATAGGCATTGGCGAACGGCGCGATCACGCTCTTTTTGAAGCGCTCTTCATAGTCCAGCACATAGTGGGGAATGCCCAGCGTCGCCGCCACGCGGCGCGCGTCATGGATGTCCTGACCGGCACAGCACGCACCCTTGCGGTGCGTCGCCTCGCCATGGTCATAGAGCTGCAGGGTCACCCCCACCACATCATAACCCTGGCGGGCCAGCAGGCCCGCGACCACAGAGGAATCCACGCCACCCGACATGGCCACGACAATGCGCGTGTCCTGGGGGCGCTTGGCAATATCAAGCGAGTTCAGCATCAGATCCTAATCCGGTTGGGTTCAAGGGCCAGCGGAGGAAAGCTGCCGCTGCATAGCGCCTTCCCACCCCGCTCGCAAGTTTTGCCCGGCAAGTCTTGCCGCATGGCAGCTGCGACCTCAGCGCTACCGGGCGCCGCTATTTCTACAACCCATTGATGCCAAGCGATTTCCCGCTCTCACTCTGAGTTGGCAAGGCTCTTGCATTGATAGGGGTGGATCAGTCTCCTTTTCGCGAGTTCCGCCGTGGTATCTCATTTGACCGTTACGCCCAGCTCTGCCTCCGGCGCGCCTGCCCGGGCGTTCAATGCCGCGGCCAGTACCGATGGCAATGATGCCACCGACGGCACCTTTGCCGCCCTGCTGGGCCACGCCGAACGCGCCGACAAGGCCGCGCGCGGCGGCATGGCCGGCATGATCGACGCAGCGCTCGCGAGCCTGGCCAAATTCACGCAGGCCGACGGTGCCGACGGCGAAGCCAAGGACGATCAGTCTGCCGATCCCCAGGCCGTTGCCGCGGTCATCGACGCGCCGGTCGCCTTCCAGAACGACATCGACGTCAAGGCCACGTTCACCGATCTGGTCAAGGACTTGGCCAGCCTCAAGCAGAGCCTCGACGCGGGCGAAGCTATTGATCCCGAGCTGCTCAAGCGCATCGATGCCGCCCTCGAGACCCTGGGCGCCAAGTTCAATATCGACCTGTCCAGCGACATCGGCAACGCGGCCGACGATGCAACGCTGAGCGGCCTGCTGGCTGTCACGGCCGACGCCACCACACCCAAGGCCGAGGTCACCAACGCCCTGGCGCCACTGATCCAGGCCCTGCGCGCGGCCAGCGCCGCGACGGCCGATCCCAGCACCGCCCCCGAGATTGTCCATCCCGGCCAGCTCAAGGCCGTCGGCAGCAAGCTGCAGGCGCTGCTCCAGGCGCTCAACGGCAAGTCCGACACTCCCGTCGACCTGGCGGCGCTGGGCCTGGCCGATGATGCCAAGCCCGATGCCGACCTCGCCGCCGCACTCGCCAAGCTGACGACAACAGCCACCAAGAGCGATGCAGCCGCCGCGGCGCCGACTTTGGCGACCCCAAACCTCAAGCTGACTGAACCCGCTCTGACCGGCAAGGGTGACACCCAGGCCGCGGCCCAGGCCAGCAGCACCGAAGGCAGCGACAGTGCCCAGGCCGCAAAGCCGGCCACGACCGCCGCCGTCACCGCCGACAGCGGCAGCAAGCCCGACACCGGCACCGACAAGGGCGGCGACAAGGCCGGGAGCAGCGATGCGCGCCCCGACAGCAAGCCGGTCGACGCCAAGGCGCCCGCTGCGGCGGCCGCCGCAGCGCCCGACAAGCCGGTCGATGTCCAGCCCCCGGCCGCCAGCCAGCCGGCGCAGGTGGCCCGCGTCGATGCCGTAGCCCCGCGCGTCGTCCAGGCTGGCTACCAGACCAGCCAGCAGCAGCTCAACCTGCCCCAGATCGCCTTCGAGCTGGTGCGCCAGGTCAATGATGGCAATGCCCGCTTCCAGATGCGCCTCGATCCGCCCGAACTGGGGCGCATCGACGTCAAGCTCGACATCGGCGCCTCCGGTCACGTCAAGGCCCATCTGATCGTCGACAAGGCCGAGACGCTGGACCTCATGCAGCGCGACCAGCGCGCGCTGGAGCGGGCCCTGCAGCAGGCCGGCCTCGACAGCGCCAAGACCAATCTCGAATTCTCCCTGCGCCAGAGCCCCTTCAGTGGCGGCCAGCAGCAGGGCCGTGACCAGCAGGGCAATCCCTTTGGCTTTCAGGTCAAGGCCGGCGAAGGGGGCGAAGAGGCCCCGCCCACCATCAATCTTTACCGCGCGAGCCTTTCGGCCAGCGGCGTCAATATCATCGCGTAAGGAGTAGGTATCATGGCTGTCAGCGGCGTTTCAGGTTCCAACACCTCATCATCGGCGACAAGCTCGGCGCGCTCCGGCATTGCCGACAATTTCGACACCTTTCTCAACATCCTGACCACCCAGCTCAAGAACCAGAATCCCCTCGATCCGCTCGACACCAACCAGTTCACCCAGCAACTGGTGCAGTTCAGCGGCGTCGAGCAGCAGCTCAAGACCAATGAGTTTCTCGAAACACTGATGCTGGCCGGCCAGAACACCGCCAAGTCCGATGCCGTGTCCTACATCGGCAAGGAAGTCACCTCCTCGGGCAAGACCGGCGAGCTGACCGACAAGGACGCCGTGTTCTGGGCCTATAGCGCGGAAGCCAAGGCCGCCAATGCCACCGTGACCATCAAGGACAAGAATGGCCAGGTGGTCTATACCCAGAACGGCCCCATTGCGTCTGGCCCCGGCACCTTCCGCTGGGACGGCAAGGGCAGCGATGGCAATGTCAAACCCAACGGCATCTACACCATCGACATCCAGGGCAAGGATGCCAACGGCAAGGACGTCAAGATCAGCACGGCCTCGATCGGCATCGTCAGCGCCGTGGATTTCACCAGCGACATCCCGGTGCTCACCGTCGGCAGCCGCCGTGTCTCGATCACCGACATTACCGACGTGCGCGTGCCCGATGTCACCGCGCCCAAGTCGGACGCCTGATCGGCTCCTGGCCAGGCCAGTTACGCCCCCGTTTTCGGGGGCGTTTTCATGTGTGAGGACTTGGAATCAATCCTTTGATATTCAAGCCCATTCTTAACCTGTTGTAAGCATCCCCTTAGTCGAATTTTAAGGCCGTTGGCCTACTCTCTCAGCATATGGTCAGGTTGAGTAGAGAGTAAAATGACCGTACAAATGCGTCCTCGCGTTAAGTACGTTATCGGACCGGACGGAAGTCCGCTCACGATCGCAGACCTTCCCCCCGCCAACACGCGGAGGTGGGTCATCCGCCGTAAAGCCGAAGTCGTCGCAGCAGTGCGCGGCGGTCTGCTCAGCCTTGAAGAGGCCTGCGATCGCTATACCCTGAGCGTCGACGAATTCCTGAACTGGCAGGCCGCTATCGACAAGCACGGACTTGCCGGGCTGCGGACCACCTGGATCCAGCACTATCGCGAAGGCTGAGCCGCAAGGCTCTCAAGCTCAGACATTTCAAAGCCCGCCCGGAGCCAATCCGGGCGGGCTTTGCTGTTGTGTGGCCTTAAGGCGTGGCGGCAGTCAGCCAGGGCGCTGCCGCCGGCCGCTCAGCCATGCGCCGGTAATAGGCCTCCGCGGCCGGCATGGGCGCATGGGCGATCGGCGTCGCGAACCAGCGATGCAGCCCCAGCGTGATGGAAATATCGGCAAGGGTGAAACTGTCCCCGGCCACAAAGGGCATGCCCTTGTCCAGCTGGGCCTCGATGATCCCCATGGTCTGCGTCCAGGCGGCGACGCTCTTGGCCAGTCTGTCGGCATCGTCAAAGCCCGGCGTCTTCCTTACCAGCGCGTTAAGGGGATAGACCCAGTGCCGGCCCATTTCCGTGCTCTGCCACTGCACCCACTGCATGGCCAGCGCCCGCGCCTTGGCGTCCTTGGGCATCAGCACGCCGCCACCATGGGCTTCGTTAAGATAGGCCATCACCGCCACGCTCTCCCACAGCACGAAATCGCCGTCCAGCAGCACCGGCACCTGTGCATTAGGGTTTAGGGCCAGGAATTCGGGCACCTTGGGGTCGCGGATGGGCAGGCCCCAATCCTCCCGTTCATAGGCCAGACCCAACTCATCGAGCACCCAGAGCGCCTTGCGCACGTTGATTGAGGTGATCCGCCCCAGCAATTTCAGCATTTTGGTACCTTTGGTTTACCCAGCCCGGCAATTTATGCCGCAATTCGCATTCTGCCACCAAGAGTTAAGACAATGTTTACCATCAGCTAGGTAATTTTTGCCCAGCGACCGAAACGCACCTGCGTTGATCCGGTCCAGTTGGAATCGAGTGCCGGCGTGGATAGTTTCTCCCAGCTCATCAGTCGTATTGGTTTGCCGCGCCTGGCCGCGATGGCAACCGTTGCCATTCTGATGATGGGCTTCTTCGCTTTCCTCATCCTGCGCGCTCAGACCCCTAACCTGGCCCCGCTCTACACCGGTCTGAGCCTGGAAGATTCCTCGGCCATCCTGTCCGAATTGCAAACGCAGAACGTCCCCTACGAGCTGCGTGGCGATGGCGACACGATTCTGGTCCCCCGCGACCAGATCACCACCCTGCGCATGAGCCTGGCCGGCTCGGGTCTCCCCCAGCGCGGGCAGGTCGGCTACGAGATCTTCGACCAGCAGTCGACCCTGGGCGCCACCAGCTTCGTCCAGAACATCAACAATGTGCGGGCGCTGGAAGGCGAACTGGCCCGCACCATCACCTCGCTGAACCGCATCAAGTCCGCCCGGGTGCACCTGGTGCTGCCCGAACGCGCCCTGTTCCAGCGCGAGCGCAAGGACCCCTCCGCCTCCATCGTGCTCTCGGTGCGGGGCGAACTGTCCACCGGCGAAATCCAGGCCATCCAGCATCTGGTGGCCTCTGCCGTCGAAGGCCTCAAGCCCTCGCTGGTCTCGATCGTCGACGATCAGGGCAATCTGCTCGCCTCCGGCACCGGCGACGAGCAGGATGCCCTGGTGGGCCAGGGCGCCGAGCGCACCCTGAGCTTTGAGAACATGCTGCGCACGCGTGTTGAGGACATGCTGGCCAATGTGGTGGGCGCCGGTCGGGCCCGCGTCGAGGTCAGCGCCGAGGTCGACTTCAACCGCTCCACCACCACCCAGGAAACCTTCGACCCCAATGGCCAGGTCGTCCGCTCCAGCCAGGTGCGCGAGAGCCAGAACGTCTCTGGCGCCACCAATGGCCAGGTCACCGTCGCCAATGAACTGCCCGGTGCCTCGGGTGCCGGCGGCACCGGCACCACCGATCAGGGCAATTCGACCGAGGAAGTCACCAATTACGAGATTTCCAAGACCACCCAGACCGCCGTCACCGAAGCCGGCGCTGTCAAGCGCCTCTCGGTCGCCGTGGTTGTCGACGGTGTCTATACTGACGATGGCTCGGGCAATCTCACCTATACGCCCCGCACCGCCGATGAAGTCGCCCAGATCCTGACCCTGGTCCGCTCCGCCGTCGGCTATTCGGAGACCCGTGGCGACACCGTCGAAGTGGTCAACATGCAGTTTGCCGAGCGTCCGGGCCTGGCAACGCCGGGCACCGATGCGGCTGGCGGCCTGTTCGACTTCACCCGCGACGACATCATGAACGGCGCCGAAATGGCCGTGACCCTGCTCATCGCCCTGGCCCTGGTCTTCTTCGTCATGCGTCCGCTGCTCAAGAAGGTGCTGACGCCCGAAACCCAGCCGCTGGCCCTGCCCTCAGCCGCCGAAGTGGGCCACAATGGCATGGTCGGCGCCAATGGCCAGCTGATTGCCGACGAAGCCGAGGCGCCGCGCGACAAGACGCCCGCCTGGGTCAGCAACGCCAAGTCCATGGGCGAAACCCAGCTCCAGACCCTCAAGACCGTGGGCACCCTCGTCGAAGAAAACCCCAAGCAGGCCGCGCTCATCGTGCGCGACTGGCTGGGTAGTGCAGCGTAACCGCCATGGCAGTCGTCCCCCAGTCAACCGAACTTGGCGAAGCCGCCCCCAACCAGCTGGTGGTCAGCAACACCACCCAGCAGCGCGTGCTCAAGGGCGACGAAAAGGCCGCCGCCCTGCTGCTCGCCCTGGGTCCGGATTATGGCAAGCCCATTTTTGATGAACTCGACGAACTCGAGGTCAAGCAGCTCAGCCGCGCCATGGTGCGCCTGGGCCCGATCACCCAGGACATGCTCGACGAGTTGATGATCGAATTCGTCACCACCATCTCATCCAACGGCTCGCTGGCCGGCAATACCGATTCCACCGAGCGCCTGCTACTCAGCTTCCTCAGCCAGGACAAAGTCGATTCCATCATGGAAGAGATCCGTGGTCCGGCCGGCCGCAACATGTGGGAGAAGCTCTCCAACGTGCAGGCCGACGTGCTGGCCGCCTATCTCAAGAACGAATATCCCCAGACCATTGCTGTGGTCCTCTCCAAGATCGCCACCGACCACGCCTCCAAGGTCCTGGCAGTCCTCCCTGAGGAACTGGCCATGGAAGTGGTCACCCGCATGCTCGGCCTTGATCCCGTGCAGAAGGAAATTCTCGAAAAGATCGAGAACACCCTGCGCACCGAATTCATGTCCACGCTCAACCACTCCAAGCGCCGCGACAGCCACGAGCAGATGGCCGAAATCTTCAACTCCTTCGATCGCCAGACCGAAGCGCGCTTCATCACCACGCTCGAAGAGAACAGCCGCGATGACGCCGAGCGCATCAAGGCCCTCATGTTCACCTTCGAGGATCTGGCAAAGCTCGAAACCTCCGCCATCCAGACCCTGCTCTCGCGCATGGACAAGAAAGAACTGGCCATGGCGCTCAAGGGCGCCAACGAGACCATCAAGGAAACTTTCTTCAACAACATGGCCACCCGCACCGCCAAGCTGCTCAAGGACGACATGGAGGCCATGGGCCCCGTGCGTCTCAAGGATGTCGACGAAGCCCAGGGCCGCATGGTCTCCACCGCCAAGGATCTGGCGGCCAAGGGCGAGATCGTCATCCTCAAGACCAAAGCCGACGACCAGATGGTGGCATAAGTGGCTCAACCCGCACGTTTCACCTTCGATCTGGACATGGGCAAGCGCAGCGCCGCCGCGCCCGTCAAGGCCACTGTGCCCGAGGACCTGGTGGCCCAGCTGGTGGCCCAGGCCCGCGAGGAGGCCTATGCCGAAGGCATGGCTGCCGGTGAACGCAACTCCACCGCCATGGCCGCCCAGACCCTGGCCTCGGCTGCCGCCGCACTGGCAACGCATACCGCCGAAATGGCCGCTGCGCTCGACGACGCCACCAACGAAGCGCGGCGCGAGGCCATCGAACTGGCCGCCACCGTCGGCCGCAAGCTGGCGCTGCACCTGCTCGCCCGCTACCCCACGCTCGAACTCGATGCCCTGATCGCCGAATGCATGCAGAGCCTCAACGGCGTGCCGCATCTGGTGATCCGCTGCCATCCCTCCATTGCCGACGGCATTCGCGACGTCGCCACCGCCCATATGCAGACCTCGGGCTTCTCGGGCCGTCTGGTTGTCATGGGTGATCCCGACCAGCGCGTCGGCGACGGCAAGCTCGAATGGGTCGATGGTGGCCTGGTGCGCGACATCGGCGCCGTTTCCAAAGACATCGACCGCAAGATTTCTGCCTATCTGGCCGCCAAGGCCGGATCGGGCAAAGCACAGGAGAGCAGCCCGTGAGCGCTTCCGACAACGAACCCGGTACCGACGAGGGCCTCAGCTTTGAGGAAATGCTGGCAACCGTAAAGGACGACGCGCCCGAGCCGCATGTCGAGCGCACTGCCGCCGACCTCGAGGCCGTCTTTGACGTGCCCGTCCGCATTTCCGTGGTGCTGGGCCGCACCAAGATGCCGGTCTCCGAACTGCTCAAGCTCGATACCGGCACGGTCATCGAACTCGACCGTCAGGTCGGCGAGGCCGTCGAGATCTTCATCAACGAGCGCCTGGTCGCCCGCGGTGAAATCGTGCTGGTCGAATCCAAGCTCGGCGTCACCATGACCGAAATCATCAAACCGCAGTAAAGGAGCTCAAGATGCGTTTGCTCATCATCGGGGCCCTCGAAGGCCAACTCAGCGAAGCCACCAAGATGGCCATGAACGGCGGGGCCAAGGTTGCCCACGCCCCATCGGTTGAGATCGCTCTGGCGGCCCTGCGCGCCGGGCGCGGCGCTGATCTGCTGCTGGTTGATGTCGTCATGGATATTGCCGGGCTGATCGCCGGCCTCGAATCGGAACGCATTGCCATTCCCGTGGTGGCCTGCGGCGTCGAAACCAATGCCGCCGCCGCCGTGAACGCCATCCGCGCCGGCGCCAAGGAATATATCCCCCTGCCGCCCGACGCCGAGCTGATTGCCGCCGTCATTGCCGCCGTCGCCCGCGAAAGCGCCGAATTCCTCTATCGCGATCCCGCCATGGAACGCGTGGTCAAGATGGCCGACCAGATTGCCGGCTCCGACGCCTCGATCCTGATCACCGGCGAGAGCGGCACCGGCAAGGAAGTCATCGCCAAATACGTCCACGCCCGCAGTAAGCGCGCCAACAAGCCGTTCATTTCCATCAACTGCGCCGCCATTCCCGAGGCGCTGCTGGAATCCGAACTCTTCGGCCACGAGAAGGGCGCCTTCACCGGCGCCGTCGCCCGCCGCATCGGCAAGTTCGAGGAAGCCTCGGGCGGCACGCTGCTGCTCGACGAAATCAGCGAAATGGACGTGCGCCTGCAGTCCAAGCTGCTGCGCGCCATCCAGGAGCGGCTGATCGATCGCGTCGGTGGCAGCAAGCCCGTGCCGGTCGATATCCGCATCCTGGCCACCTCCAACCGCAACCTCAACGAGGCCGTGCGCGAAGGCAGCTTCCGCGAGGATCTGCTGTTCCGCCTCAATGTCATCAATCTCAAGCTGCCAGCGCTGCGCGATCGCCCGGGCGATATCGTTGCGCTGTCCGAACACTTCGTCGCGAAATACTCCAAGGCCAATGGCCTGCCCCTGCGCATGCTTTCCCCTGATGCGCGCGCGGCGCTCCTGCAAGCCCCCTGGCCGGGGAATGTGCGGGAGCTGGAGAATACCCTGCATCGGGCAGTTCTGCTGTCGTCGGGCGTCGTTATCGGCCCCGATGCCATCGTGCTGCCCGATGGCATGGGCCTGTCCGAAGTCGCCGCCGCCAGCTCGCTCTCCTCGCAGCTGGCGCAAACGGCCCAGTCCATGTCGGCGGCCCTGGTCGGCCGCACCGTGGCCGATGTCGAGCGCGACCTGATCCTGGATACCCTGGACCATACTCTGGGCAACCGCACCCATGCGGCCACCATCCTGGGCATTTCCATCCGCACCCTGCGCAACAAGCTCAACCAATATGCCGATGAGGGCACCAAAGTGCCCGAACCCGGCGAACGACGCTCAGTCGCTTAGGACCTAGATGACCGACCTGCCCAGCGGCCGCGCCCATAGCCCCTTCAAGCTGCCCACCCCCGGTTCGGTGGTGGACATGCTGCGCTCGGGCGATATCGCCCTGGCGGCCGGCGTCATGGGCCTCATCGTCATCCTCATCGTCCCCATGCCGGCCCTGCTGCTCGATGGCCTGCTGGCGGTGTCGATCGTCTTCTCGGTGATGATCCTGATGACGGCGCTGTTCATTCAGAAGCCGCTGGAATTCTCGTCGTTCCCCACGGTCCTGCTGATCGCCACCATGCTGCGGCTGGGTCTGAATCTGGCCACCACTCGCCTGATCCTGGGCGAGGGCCACACCGGCACCCAGGCCGCCGGCCACGTCATCGAGGCCTTCGGCCACTTCGTGATGCGCGGCAACTTCGTCATCGGCGTGGTGGTCTTTGCCATTCTGGTGATCGTCAACTTCATCGTCATCACCAAGGGTTCTGGCCGTATCGCCGAAGTGGCCGCCCGCTTCAACCTCGATGCCATGCCCGGCAAGCAGATGGCCATCGATGCCGATCTCAGCGCCGGGCTGATCGACGAGGATACTGCCAAAAAGCGCCGCGCCGAGCTGGAAGGCGAAAGCGCCTTTTTCGGTAACATGGATGGTGCCTCCAAATTCGTGCGTGGCGACGCCATCGCCGGCCTGATCATCACCTTTATCAACGTCATCGCCGGCATCTTCATCGGCATGATGCAGGAAGGCCTCTCCATCCAGGAGGCCGGCAATGTCTATACCCTGCTCACCATCGGCGACGGCCTGGTCTCCCAGATCCCGGCGCTGATCGTCTCGACTGCCGCCGGTATCCTCGTCTCCAAGTCCGGCGTCACCGGCTCCGCCGACAAGGCCTTGTCCGCCCAGTTCACCGGCTATCCGCGCGCCCTGGGCATGTCCTCGGCGGTCATGGGCCTGCTGGCCTTCCTGCCCGGCATGCCCATCATCCCCTTCCTCGCCATTTCGGGCCTGGTCGGCTATGTCGGCTGGCGCTCGGCCCGCACCAAGGACGAGAACCGCCAGGATGCGGCGGCGGGTGCCCTGGCAAAGGCATCGGCCTTGCCCGGCGGCGGCAAGCAGCCGGCCCCGGAAGAGCAGCCCATCACCGACAGCCTGCGCATCGACGAACTCAAGCTTGAGCTCGGCTATGGCCTGCTCAGCCTCGTCAAGGAAGATGAAAACGGCTCCGATCGGCTCACCGAGCAGATCAAGGCGCTGCGCCGCCAGCTGGCCACCGAGTTGGGCTTTGTCATGCCGCCCGTGCGCATTCTCGACAACATGCAGCTCGAGCCCAATGCCTATAAGGTTCGCATCAAGGAAGTCGAAGCCGGCGCCGGCGAGATCTATGCCAACCAGCTCATGGTCATGGACCCCTATGGCAACAAGATCGACCTGCCGGGCCACCACACCACCGAGCCGACCTTTGGCCTGCCCGCCACCTGGATCGAGCCCGCCCTGCGCGACGAGGCCGAACTGCGGGGCCTCTCGATCATCGATCCCTCGACGGTGATTTCCACGCACCTCACTGAAGTGCTCAAGGCCAATGTCTCGGACCTGCTGAGCTACGCCAATGTGCAGTCGCTGCTGTCCGGCCTGCCCAAGGAACAACAGAAGCTGGTGGAAGACATCGTCCCCGGCATGATCTCGGTCTCGGGCGTGCAGCGCGTGCTGCAGACCCTGCTCAACGAACGCATCTCCATCCGCGATCTCTCGACCATTCTCGAGGGCATTGCCGAAGTCGCCGGCCCCGGCCGCTCGGTACAGATCATCGCCGAGCATGTGCGCAGCCGCCTGGCCCGCCAGCTCTGCGCCGCCAATCTGGGCCCCGATGGCAATCTGCCGCTGCTGACCCTGGGCCCGCAGTGGGAGCGCGACTTTGCCGAAGCCATGGTCGGCGATGGCGACAATCGCCACCTTGCCATGGCCCCCTCGCGCCTGCAGCAGTTCATCGGCGCCATCCAGTCGGCCTATGAGCGCGCCGCCCAGATGGGCGAATTGCCCGTGCTCATCACCTCGCCGAGCATCCGCCCGCATGTCCGCGCCATCATCGAGCGTTTCCGCCCCCAGACGGTGGTGATGAGCCAGAACGAGGTGCATCCCCGCATCCGCCTCAAGACCGTGGGCAGCGTCTAGCCATGGGCAGGACCCGGCTGGAGGGCTATCTTGAGGTGCCACCAGACCGGATGGCCGCCGTCGCCGCGGCGCTGCCCGAGCATATCGCGCTGACCCAGGCCGAACCGGGGTGTCTGCATTTCTCCGTCGTCCCGAGCCCGGACGAGTCCACGCATCTGCTGGTCTCCGAGCTCTTTGTTGACCAGGCGGCCTTTGAGCAGCACCAGGCCCGCGCCGCGGCCTCGCCTTGGGCTGAAGTCACCAGGGGCCTTGCGCGCCACTATACCGTCACCGACGAGGACTTAGCCGAAGCCGGTCCGCGCTTTGCCATCCCCGACGTGGTGCGCCGCCGCGCCATCGCCGAGGGTGAGCCCGGCCTGGCCTGGCTGGCCAACCTTGAAGAGACCCTGGCTAGCCTGGAGCAGGATTGGGGCATCACCATCGGCCCCGCCCTGCCCGGCGGCACCGCCGCCTTTGTCGCCCAAGCCAGCACTGACACCGGCGAGATCAGCATCATCAAACTCGCCACACCCGGCAGCGCGGCCGGGCGACACGAGGCCGCCGTGCTGGCCGAGGCCGATGGTCATGGCTATGCCCGCCTGCTGCGCCACGATCCTGCGCGCGGCGCCATGCTGCTCGAACGTCTGGGCGACCGGCTGGACACCTTTGGGCTGCCCTATGAGCGCCAGATCGACGTGCTCTGCGCCACGCTGCTCAAGGCCTGGCGGCCCGTGCCGGCCGATTTCCCCGGCATCACCGGCGCCCAAAAGGCCAATGACCTTGCCCATGCGATCGTGCGCCTGTGGGAGACCACTGGCCAACCCTGCGCCCAGGCCGTCATCGACACCGCCCTGATGTATTGCCGCGAACGCGCCATCACCTGGCGCCCGCAGAACGCCATCCTCGCCCATGGCGATCCGCACCCGGCCAATATCCTGGCCGTGCCCGAAACCAATCCCACCCAGTTCAAATTCATCGATCCCGATGGCCTCGCCATCGAGCCGGCCTATGATCTGGGCGTTGTGCTGCGCGCCTGGCATGACGGCATTGCCGGCCGCCACGCCCACGATATCGCCCGCGCCCATGCCCGCTATCTCACCACCCGCACCCAGGTGCCCACCGAGGCGATCTGGCAATGGGGCTATATCGAGCGCGTCTCGACGGGCCTGCATCTGCTCGAAATCGGCGAGAGCGAAGCCGGCCAGACCTATCTCCAGGTCGCCGACGCCATCGCCAGCACGGCCGGTTAGCGCTCCATCAGCGCCAGCCGCGCGCTCAGCAGCACAAAGGCCCCGGCAAAGCTGCGCCGTAGCCACACCATCACCGACGGCCGCGAAATCACCTGGCTGCGCATGGCCGCGGCAAACAGGCCGTAGCCGGCAAACACCACAAAGCTCACCAGCATGAACACCGCGCTGAGTTCGAGCATCTGCGCCAGCGCATTGGGCGCAGCGGCCGGCACGAACTGCGGCAGGAAGGCGAAAAAGAAGATCGAGAGCTTGGGGTTGAGAATGTTGATCAGGATCGCCTCAACGATCACCTTGCCCACCGATTTCTCGGCCACATCGGCCTCGACGCTGAGCGATCCGGTCTGCCGCAAGGTCGCCCAGGCCATATAGAGCAGATAGGCTACGCCGAGATATTTGATGATCTCGAAGGCCAGCGCGCTGGTGTGCAGAATGGCGGCCAGCCCGGTGATCGCCGCCAGCATATGCGGCACAATCCCCAGCGTGCAGCCGAACGCCGCCCAGACGCTGGCCTTGCCACCGCGCGCCAGCCCCGCAGCAATGGTGTAGAGCGCCCCCGTCCCCGGCGAGACCACCACCACCAGCGTCGTGATCAGAAATTCAATACTCAAGCCTGTCGCTCCAGTTCAGTCCACCGCGCCGCAACGATCGCAGCAACAACATCCATAGCCATTGGCTTGGCATAGTCCAGACGCACCGTGTCCTTCTTGTCGCGATAGGGCCCCACCAGCGCCTCGAAAGCCCCATCCCCGACATAGACCGGATAGAGCCCGATGTGGTTCTTCCAGGCCGCCGCATAGATCACATGGCCCTTGGGTACATGCCAGCCCGGCATGCCATATTTGATCGATTCCACCGCGCCCGGCGCACCCTGGCGGATCACGTCGCACACCGCCGCAAACACCACCTGCACCCCATCGGGCAGGGCCGCGATATAATCCGCAACGGTCTTGGGCGCTGTGCTCATGGCGCCAGTATTTCATGCACAGAATTGAGCAGCGCTCCAGCCGCAAAACCCTCATACTTGCCAGATACACCGGTGTCAGCGCGCTCAGCACCAAAGGCCATCATGAAGCTCTTCAGCTGCGATCACTGTGGCAATACCGTCTATTTCGAGAATGCTGTCTGCGAGCGCTGTGGCCATGGCCTGGGCTATCGCTCCGATCGCAACGCCCTGATTTCGCTGGTCAAGACCAATGGCCTGCTCTCCTCGCCGGCCTTTCCCAATGACAGCTATGTCTTTTGCCAGAACGCCCGCTATGGCGCCTGCAACTGGCTGGTGCCCGCCACGCCCGGCGGCGATATCTATTGCGCCGCCTGCCGCCACAACGAGACCATCCCGGCCATTGACAATCCGCTCAACCTGACGCGCTGGCAGGTCATCGAGCGTGCCAAAAAGCGCCTGTTCTATTCCCTGCTGCGCCTCAACCTGCCGCTGGAAACCCGCAACCAGAACCGCGCCCATGGCCTCTCCTTCCGCTTCCTCTCCGACACCGATGCCGCCCCCGGCAGCGCCCCGGTGATGACCGGCCACGAAAGCGGCATCATCACCATCGCCCTGGCCGAGGCCGACGATGCCGAGCGCGAAGCCCGTCGCGCCAGCATGGGCGAGCCCTATCGGACCCTATTGGGTCATTTCCGCCACGAGATCGGCCATCACTATTGGGATCTGCTGGTCGCCAATACGCCCCAGCTTGCCGCCTTCCGGGCCCTGTTCGGCGACGAGAGCGTCAACTATGCCGCGTCATTGCAGGCCTATTACGCCAATGGCGCGCCCGCCGGCTGGCCGCAGACCAATATCAGCGCCTATGCCACCGCCCATCCCTGGGAGGATTTTGCCGAAACCTTCGCGCATTACCTGCACATCACCGACACGGTGGAAATGGCCGCCGCCTTCGGCATTCGGGCCCGTCCCAGCACGCAGGATGAAAGCCTGGCCGCCCGCATTGATTTCGACCCCTATGCCGCCGCCGATGCCAGGACCATCGTCGACAATTGGGTGCCCCTGGCCTCCATGCTCAACAATCTCAACCGCGCCATGGGCCACCCCGACGCCTATCCGTTCATCCTGACGCCCCAGGTGATCGACAAGCTCAGCTTCATCCACGATCTGGTGCATGGCCAAAACGCAGGGCAGGCAATGGCAGGGACCGCCCCCTAGGCAGGTGGGGAGCCGCTCGCTATCCTTGCCGCCATGCACGCCACCATCCTCGTCGTCCCGCCCTTTTCCACCCTCTGCAACGCCGCCTTCGCGCTCCGGCGTGAAGTCTTTGTCTGGGAGCAGAATGTCCCCGAGGAAGAGGAGCATGACGCTGACGACCTCACCGCCACCCACTTCGTGGCCGTGCTCGAGGGCGAGGTGGTCGGAACGCTCCGCCTCATCGACTATCCCGAACACGTCAAGATCGGCCGAGTCGCCGTGCGCCAGGCCTTCCGTGGCCGCGGCATTGCCCAGGCGATGATCGCAGCGGCCATGGACCACGCCCGCGCCAGGGGGCGCGACCGCTTCTACCTCACCGCCCAGTCCGACAAGCTTGGCTTCTATCAGCGCCTGGGCTTTGCCGCCTTCGGCCCCGAGTTCCAGGATGGCGGCATGCCCCATCGCGCCATGCGCAATTATGATCGCGATAGCGCCCGCCTCATCGACTGATCTGCGGACACAAAAAAAGCGGGCCTTTCGGCCCGCTTTGCAATTCTGACTCTTGCTGTTGCTCTCAGGCGTCCGGACGGGCCGCACCGCGCACGGCGTCCTGCACCTTTTCGAACGCCCGCACTTCGATCTGCCGGATGCGCTCGCGGCTGACGTCATACTGCTGGGCCAGCTCTTCGAGCGTCGCCGGGTTGTCCTGCAGGCGGCGCGCCTGGAAGATCGCCCGCTCGCGCTCGTTGAGCACGTCCATCGCATTGGTCAACAGGCCCATGCGCTCGGTATATTCCTCGCTGTCGCCCAGCGCGGTTTCCTGGCTGGGGGTATCGTCCACCAGCCAATCCTGCCATTCCGACGTGCCCTCGTCAGCCCGCATGGGCGAATTGAGCGAGGCGTCGCCGGACAGGCGCGCATTCATCGACACCACTTCGTCGGCGGTGACGTTCAGCGTCGTGGCGATCTGGGCGATCTGGTCGGGATGCAGTGCACCGTCGTCCAGCGCCGCGATCTGGCCCTTCACCTTGCGCAGGTTGAAGAACAGCCGCTTCTGGGCCGCCGTCGTGCCGATCTTGACCAGGCTCCACGAGCGCAGGACATATTCCTGGATGGCTGCACGGATCCACCACATGGCATAGGTGGCCAGGCGGAACCCCTTGTCGGGCTCGAAGCGCTTGACGGCATGCATCAGGCCCACATTGCCTTCCGAGATCACCTCGGAAATCGGCAGTCCATAGCCGCGATAGCCCATGGCGATCTTGGCGACGAGACGCAGATGTGAGGTGATCAGCTTCTGCGCCGCGCCCGGATCCTCGTGTTCCTTGTAGCGCTTGGCCAGCATGAACTCTTCATCCGGCTCCAGCATGGGGAACTTCCGGATTTCCTGCAGATAGCGGCTCAGGCCACCTTCGGCTGAGAGCACGGGCAAATTCGTTTGGGCCATATGACGCACCCCTTTCATGTTCCCCCGCACAAGGCGGGCAGACTCTGGTGGTCCACGATGTCCGATCCCGGCCCATCGTAAGACTACGATGGATATATAGTCCCCACTTGGGCGATTGTAAGACCTGGCGCGGGCAAAAAATGTTACAAATTGGCAAGGCGGCTCGGCGGGCCGGAAACGCCCGCTTCCCTGGAGCGTTTCCAGCAAAAGTGGACACCACTTTTGCGGTTCGGAAACGCGACCAAACAGGACTCTAGAGCGTTTCAGCGATGCAGCGCAGCGGTGAAACGTTCTAGCGCGCGAAGGCCTTGTTGAAGTCCTCCAGCGCCTCCTCCAGTGCGGCCAGATCGGGCGGCAGCGGCGCCTCGAAGAACATTTCCTCGCCCGTCACCGGATGCTCAAAGCCCAGCTCGGCCGCATGCAGTGCCTGCCGGCCCAGTGCCTGAATGGGCCCTGCCACCTCAGGCGGCAGCTTGTTGACCTTGGTGACAAAGCCCGAGGCATAGACCGTGTCCGCCACCAGCGGATGGCCGATATGGGCCATATGCACGCGGATCTGATGTGTCCGCCCGGTTTCGAGCTGGCATTGCACGCGCGTGATGTCCCAGCCGGTGTCCCCGAAGCGGGCTTCCACCATATAATGGGTGATGGCCTCGCGCCCGTCCTTGCGTACCGTCTGCTTGAGGCGGTTGTTCTGGTCACGGCCCAGCGGGGCTTCGACGGTGCCCTTGGCGGTCTCGGTCGAGCCCCAGACAAAGGCGATATAAGCCCGGTGCAGCGGCCCGGTGCGGCCATGGTCGGCAAACTGCGCCGACAGGTGCCGATGCGCCTGCTCGGTCTTGGCCGCAACCATCACGCCCGAGGTGTCGCGGTCCAGCCGGTGTACAATGCCCGGCCGCTTGACGCCGCCAATGCCCTGCAGGCTCGCCCCGCAATGGAAGATCAGCGCATTGACCAGCGTGCCATTGGGCGAGCCCGGCGCGGGATGCACCACCATGCCCACAGGCTTGTTGATCACGATCAGCTCGTCGTCCTCATAGAGAATGTCGAGCGGGATATCTTCGGCCTGCGGCTCGGCGTCTTCTGGGGGTGGGGCAAGAAGGATGATTGTTTCCCCCGCCGTAAGCCGGTATTTGGGCTCACTGACGATTGTCCCGTTGATGCTCACTGCGCCTGTCAGGATCAGATCCTTGAGCCGGCTGCGGCTGAGTGCGGTATGCACCTTGGCCAGCGTGGCGTCGAGCCGTCCGCCAGCCATATCGGCATCGACAACGACTTCAACCTCGTCGCCCTCGAACTCTAGTGCGGTATCTTCGGCCATGGATAATCCTAACGAAACTGGGCCCAGCGAACAAAAAGCGGATACCCCGCTCACGCCCGAAGCTCTTGCCATGCTGGGAAAGGCGCGCCGTTCGTTCGGTATCTCGATCGGCATTCTGTTGCTGGGCTTTATGGCGATTGGCGTGGCGCTTGTCTATCGCGTGATGCGCGATGCCCCGCCGCCCGCCGTGGCCGAGGCCATCGCCCTGCCCGCAGGCGCGACAATTCTGTCCTCGCAGCTCTCCGATGGCCTGATCAATGTCACCTATGTGCTCGACGGCGCCACCGTGCTGGCGCTGTTTGATCCCACCACGGGCGCCCTCAGCCGCACCATTGCGCTGACCACGCCCTAGGCTCGGAAGCATCAGACGCGCAACGGACGCCAGACCGGCGCCAGGCGCCCTGGAGCGTTTCCGGCAAAAGTGACCACCAATTTTGCGGTTCGGAAACGCGACCAAAAAGACACTAGAGCAATTTCACCGATCCAACGAGGCGGTGAAATTCTCTAGCGGCCCTGGATTTCCCGCAGCGCCGCCATACGGTCCGACACCGAGCCGCGCCGGCTCTTGGCCGGCGGTGGCGGCTCCAGCGGCCCCTCGTCGCCTTCGTCGGCAAAGCGCTGCACCCGGTCGAACAGGCTTTCGGGCTCGCCCTTCTCCACCGGCGTATCGGTATCGACGGCATAGACCAGCTTGCTGACGCTGGCGGCGATATCGTTGAGCTTTTCGCGCAGATAGGCCTGTTCGAGCCGATCGCTGTCCCAATCGGCCATGATGGTGGACTCTACCCCGGCCACGGTCCTGCGCAGCGCCTCGACCTCGGCCTCAAGGCTGAGCTTGTCGGCCAGCAGCGTCTCGACGCGGCTTTCGGACTTGGCCACCACCTGGCTGGTTTCTGCCAGAATGGCATTGAGGCGGTTTTCCGCGCTCGCCATACGCGCCTCGGCGGCAATCAGCGCCGCATTGGCCTCGGCCCTGCTGTCGCCCTCGCCGGCCAGCGCCGCACGCATCTGCGCCATGGCCGCACTGGTCTCATTGCTGCGCCGGTCCGACCCCTCCAGCTGCGACAGCAGGCCCTCGGCCTGTTCCTGCAGGAAGCCCGCGCGCTTGCGCTCGGCGGCCAGCGCCGCCGACAGCCGCGTGATGTCGCGGACATAGTCGCCCGAAAGGCCCTCGCCGTTCAGCTCGCCACCGGGAACCAGGCTGTCATTGGCCACCTGGTTGCGCAGGCTCAGCTGTTCGCTCAGCGCCGCGCCATGCCGCTCCAATTCCAGAATCCGGCCCCGCAGCTCGGTTTCGCGCCGCTCCAGCTCGCGCGTCGTCGCCAGATGCTTGTCGCGTTCGGCCTTGAGCGCACCCAGATCGCTGCGCTTCTGGTTCACATCGCCCAGCTGCTCGGCCAAGCGCTTGCGCAACTGCTCGACATTCATCTCGAGCCGGCGCGTCGACAGGGCAAATTCGGCGCGCAACTGATCCTTGTCAGCGCGAAATTCGGCCATGGTGATGGGCGTTGCCGCCTCGATGCGGCGCTTGGTCAGCCGCACGGCCCGCTTCCACACCGATGGCATGATGATCAGCGCGACCAGGCCTGCCACCAGCAGTCCAAGCGCAAAATACATCATGTTCTCGATAGGCATTGACCGGTCTCCGAACCGCGCAGCGCTGTGGCGCGGGTCACGTCTGGTTTTCGCAGCTCTGGCGCTGGCCCGCCATCATAGCCAATGATTAACCCTAACGCGTGCGGACGGTCCAGTCACGACAATGCCGGGCCCTTGCGACGCCCGGCATCTTGCCGTCACGCGATGGTGACTGGTTGTGCTTGGTCAGCCCGCTCAGAAGGGGTTCCAGGTCGGCTCGGCCGTGAACTTGAGATAGCCCACATTGATGCCCAGCCGGGCGCCAACGCCCGAGCGGATCGGCACGATCACCACATTGCCGCGCTTGATCACCGTCATGCCAAAGCCGCCCACGATATAGGCCGAGCCGTCCACGCCGGCAAAGCGCCCCAGCACGTCCTGGATCTGGTTGAGGCTATAGACCAGCATCATCACCTTGGAGCCGTCGCCGCCCACGTCAAAGCCGATCGAAGGGCCCTGCCAATACAGGTTATATTCGCCTGCATTGCGGGTGTAGAGCACGCCCTCGCCATAGCGGGCGCCGGCAAACAGCGCGCCGCCGGCGTCTTCGCCCAGCACATAGCCATTGGGCAGGCCGAACTGGCTCACGGCCCGTTCCACCACCGAGGCCAGCCCCTGCGAGGCCGAGCCGAAGAACTGCTTGCCGCTGTCCACCAATTCGGAACCCGAATAGCTGTCGCTCAGCGAGCCCTGGGCATGGGCGGCCGACAATGGGGCCAGCACACACGCAAGCAGGGTCATGATGAGGGCGAGGCGCTTGAACATGTGAAGTCTCCCGATGGGGTGGCTAAGGCAGCGATTGCGACACGGACGAAACGAGGAGCTTAACTTTTGTGCGGCACACTCTGTCCCCAGTGTTGGGCCGATCCATGGTTTGAAGATGACGCAAACCTATAAACAAATCTTAACCATGCTTGCCTTTGTTTTGCCGCTATTGGCCGGGGTTTGCGGCGGTTTGCCGGCCGTGCGCGCCCAGTCGGTGGTCACCCTGATCGTCACCGACCCGCTCACCGGCATTGCCATGTCCGGCATGGACCCGGTCAGCTACTTCACCGAGCCCGAGCCGCTCCAGGGCTTGGCAGACTATGAGTTCATCTGGAACAACGTGCCGTGGTATTTCGCGACGCCGGCCAATCGCGACGTCTTTTCGCGCTCGCCCGAGATCTATGCGCCCCAGTTCGGCGGCCATGATGGCATGGGTGTGTCGCGCGGCTTCCTGTCTGATGGCGATGCGCGTTTCTTCGCCATGTTCAAGCAGCGGCTTTACCTCTTCTACTCCGCCGCCAATCGCGAGGCCTTCCTGCTGGCGCCCGACGCGGCCGCCACCCAGGCCGAGGCCCGCTGGCCCGAACTGTCCAAAACCCTGTCGATCCGCTGAACTTCCTGTTGGCCGGGCTGCCGACGCGTGCTTTTTGGGTCCACTTTTAACCGCCAGCCACTAATGTCGGGGCAAGTGATTCTTTGCCGACGACACGCCTCACGGAGACATCTGCATGGCCGACATTATCGAGCTTAAGGCAACCGACCTCGCGGCCATGCTGTGCAGCCGGGTCTGCCATGACCTGATCAACCCCATCGGCGCCATCGGCAATGGCCTGGAAGTGCTGGGCGATCCCAATCAGGCCGAGATGGCCGACGGCGCGCGCGACCTGATTTCGAGCGCCGCTCGCCAGAGCCGCGCCAAGCTCGAGTTCGCCCGCCTGGCCTATGGCGCCTCCTCCACCTCGGGCACAGACATCGACACCCGCGAGTGCGAGCGCGTCGCCCGCATCCTGTTCGAGATCGAAAAAGCCGATCTGGAGTGGAATGTCCCGCTGATCCTGCTGCCCAAGCACAAGGCCAAGCTCTTCATGAACATGCTGCTGATCGCCGCTATGTCCGTGCCGCGCGGCGGCCAGGTCACGGCCAGCATCACCGGCGACGCCGGCAATGAGAAGTTCGAATTCACCTCCAAGAGCGATCCCGAGAAGCGTCAGAAGACCCTGGTCCCCTCCGGCGCCGCCGGCCTGCTCGCTGGCACGCCCGACGAGGGCTTTGTCGATGCGCGCGGCATCCAGCCGTTCTACACGGGTCTGCTCGCCCGCATGACCGATATGGAGATCAGCATCGGCATCGTCGACGAGGTCTTCCGCTTTAGCGCCACGCCCAAGGCGGCTGTAACGTCAGTCTAATGTCAGGCAAATGTCAGCCCTTTGCTAACCTATTCATAGGAAGTGATGGCTAGAATTGGCTCCGGTGCGACACAGCCCGGAGCCTGGCCCAGATGAAATCCTGCCTGATCGTCGATGACTCCGCAGTGGTCCGAAAGGTCGCTCGCCGCATCCTCGAGAACATGGACTACATCGTTGATGAGGCCGAGGACGGCCAGGAAGCCTTCGACAAATGCCGCCAGGAAATGCCTGACGCCATTCTGCTCGATTGGAGCATGCCCATTCTTAGTGGCTTGCAATTCCTCAAGCTTTTGCGCGGCTACGACGGCGGCGAGAAGCCGCGCGTGGTCTATTGCACCGTCGAGAACGACATCGGCGCCATCGCCATGGCCCTCAAGGCTGGCGCCAGCGACTATATGATGAAGCCCTTCGACCGCGCCATTCTGGAAGCCAAGTTCGAGCCCGACCTGGCCGCCTAGGCCGCCCGCTCATCCCGCGCCCGCCCCAGCAGAAAGGCCTTCTCCCGGCCATTCCGCGTCAACCCGGCCGCCCGCTCAAACTCATCGGCCGCCTCGGCATGCCGGCCCAGTTTGCCCAGCACATCCCCCCGCACGCTATAGAGCAGATGATAGCGGGCCAGCGCCGGATCATCGCGAATCGCGTCGATCAGCACCAGTGCCGCCGCCGGCCCGTCAGCCATCGACACTGCAACGGCCCGATTGAGTTCCACCACGCTGGACGGCGATATCTGCGCCAGAACGCCATAGAGCGCCGCGATCCGGCTCCAGTCGGTTTCCGCCGCCACCCGCGCCCGCGCATGGCAGGCCGCAATCGCCGCCTGTAGCGCATAGGGTCCGCTCTCGCCACCCAGCTCAATGGCCCGTGCCAGCGTCGCCAGGCCCCGCTCAATGGCCGCCCGGTCCCACCGGCCGCGATCCTGATCCAGCAGCAGCACCGGCTCGCCGTCCGCCCCGACCCGGGCCGCCATGCGCGAGGACTGGATCTCCATCAGCGCCACCAGCCCATGCACCTCGCTGTCCCCAGGCGCCAGCCCGGCCAGCACGCGCCCCAGCCGGATCGCCTCCTGGGCGAGCTGCGGGCGCATCCAGTCCTCGCCGGCTGTTGCCGAATAGCCTTCGTTGAAAATCAGATAGATAACGCCCAACACCGAGGCCAACCGCTCCGCCCGCTCAGCGCCGCTGGGCACGGCATAGGGGATCTGGGCCGTGGAAATGGCCTTCTTGGCCCGCACGATGCGCTGCCCGATCGTCGGCTCGGCCACCAGGAACGCCCGGGCAATTTCCTCGGTGGTCAATCCGCCCACCAGCCGCAGCGTCAGCGCCACCTGCGCCTCAGCCGGCAGAATGGGGTGGCAGGCGGTAAAGATCATCTTGAGCAGGTCGTCGCCGACCTCATCGTCCATCTGCTCATGCAGCGCTTCGATGGCATCATCGCCAGCGCTGTCCATGTCCCGGCCGATCTCGGCCAGCTTGTCGCGCGCCATGCTGCGGTGGCGGAACATGTCGATGGCGCGCCGCTTGGCGGTCTGCATCAGCCAGGCCGCGGGATTGTCCGGCACGCCGCGCTCCGGCCAGGTCTTGAGCGCCACCAGCAGGGCGTCCTGTGCCAGTTCCTCGGCCAGCGAAATATCGCGCACCACCCGCGTCAGCCCGGCAATCAGCCGCGGCTGCTCGGTTTTGAACACAGCAATGATGGCGCGATGGGTTGGCGATTCTGGGGTCATGGGTCCCGATGAAACCAGCATCCCGCCACAGCGACAATCGCCATTGCGACCCGGTCAATGGAAAAACCCCGCACGACAAAGTCGCACGGGGTTTAATCATTCAGCCGTCCTGATGCGGATCAGGCGACGTTTTCCGAATAGCTGTCGTTCTCATCGGGTTCGCGCAGCACATAGCCACGGCCCCAGACGGTCTCGATGTAATTCTTGCCGCCGGTGGCCACGCTCAGCTTCTTGCGCAGCTTGCAGATGAACACGTCGATGATCTTGAGCTCGGGCTCGTCCATGCCACCATAGAGGTGGTTGAGGAACATTTCCTTGGTGAGCGTGGTTCCCTTGCGGAGGGAAAGCAGCTCAAGCATCTGATATTCCTTGCCAGTCAGATGCACGCGTTGGGCCTGCACTTCGACAGTCTTGGTATCGAGATTGACGGTGAGCTCGCCGGTGCTGATGACCGACTGGGCATGGCCCTTGGACCGCCGAACGATGGCGTGGATGCGGGCCACGAGCTCGTCCTTGTGGAAGGGCTTGGTCATGTAGTCGTCGGCGCCGAAGCCCAGACCACGCACCTTATCCTCGATGCCGGCAAGACCGGATAGAATGAGGATCGGCGTCTGCACCTTCGCCACGCGGAGGGTGCGCAGCACCTCATAACCGCTCATGTCGGGCAGATTGAGATCGAGAAGAATGATATCGTAGTCGTAGAGTTTGCCGAGATCGACGCCTTCCTCACCCAGATCGGTGGTGTAGACATTGAAGCTCTCGGACTTCAGCATCAGTTCGATGCTCTGCGCCGTAGCGCTGTCGTCCTCTATAAGGAGTACCCGCATTATATTCCCCTTGTCATTCGTTCCTGCTGGAACCGTGGGACCTGGCCTGCCCACGCCAACCCTACTGGATATGACTGAACCCTAAGTCCAAATAGTTAACAAAGTTTAATTCGGTTCGGCAATACGCAAAGAGCGTTAGGGTGAATTAAGTCTAAGTCATTGAAATTTAAGGGTTAATCTTATCAATTTTTCTTAAGAAAATGGTTTAAGTTGACCCGGCAAGCGACTCTCGGGACTCAAGCAATCCGGGGTGTAGTGGGGGTTTGGACCGGGCCGGGCGTCAGGACGCGGGCGAAGCGATCAACAAGCTCAAATAGCGCCTTTTGCTTAACGATGGGTTACTGTCTGATTCGTGGAATGGTTCGAGCCAGCGCTGGCAGAAACCTTAATGCGAAATGAACGAATCCGGGATTGAACACCGATGAAGGCCCTGATCTCGGCCATTGAGGCCATCGACGATATTGAGGTCTATGGTCGGGTCAAATCCGTGCAGGGCCTGCTCATCGAGATCGTCGGTCCGGTGCGCGAACTGCGGGTCGGCGGCCGGGTGCAAATCGAAAGCACCGATGGCGAGTACCTGGCGGCCGAGATCATCGGCTTCAAGGATGGTCGCGCCCTCTGCCTGCCGTTCGGCCAGCTCTCGGGCGTGCGCCTGGGCTGCAAGGCCATTTTCCAGCGCAGCGATGGCGCCGCCTTCCCCTCCGAGGCCTGGCTGGGCCGCGTGATCAATGCGGTGGGCGAGCCCATTGATGGCAAGGGCCCGCTCGAGCGCGGCGCCACCGCTTATCCGCTGCGCCAGAATCCCCTTCTCGCGCATGACCGCGTGAGGGTGGGCGAGCCACTCGATCTGGGCGTGCGGTGCCTCAACACCTTTACTACCGTCTGCGAAGGCCAGCGCCTGGGCATCTTCGCCGGCTCGGGCGTCGGCAAGTCGGTGCTCATGAGCATGCTGGCCCGCAACACCAATGTCGACGTCGCCGTCATCGGCCTGATCGGCGAACGCGGCCGCGAAGTGCATGAGTTCATCCAGGAATATCTGGGTGAAGAAGGCCTCGCCAATGCCGTGGTGGTGGTTGCCACCTCCGATGAGGCGGCCCTGATGCGCCGGCAGGCCGCCTATATGAGTCTGACGCTCTCGGAGTTTTTCCGCGACCAGGGCAAGCGCGTGCTTTGCATGATGGATAGTCTGACCCGCTTTGCCATGGCCCAGCGCGAGATCGGCCTGGCCATTGGCGAACCGCCCACGGCCAAGGGCTACCCCCCTACGGTCTTCACAGAATTACCACGATTGTTGGAACGGGCCGGTCCAGGCACACCCACAACCGGTTCTGTTACCGGACTCTTTACCGTTTTGGTTGAAGGTGATGATCACAACGAGCCCATTGCGGACGCCGTGCGCGGCATTCTGGATGGGCACATTGTGATGGAGCGCGGAATTGCCGAGCGGGGACGCTACCCCGCCGTCAACGTGCTCCGGTCCATCTCGCGCACCATGCCAGGGTGTGTACCGGTCAGTTTCAGACCGGTCCTGGCCAAGGCGCGGGAGCTCATGTCGATCTATTCCGACATGGAGGAGCTGATCCGGCTGGGGGCTTACCGGAAAGGGTCAGATCCGAAAGTGGACCGCGCGATCGCTATCAACCCGGCGCTGGAGGCTTTTCTCAGCCAGGACCGGGAGGAGACGACGACAGTGGCGGAGGGCTATCAGATGCTCGAGGCCATTATCGCTGAAGCGGGCGCGGCAGACTGATGGGGCTGAGTATCGGCCCCGGAACTGACTTGGTGTGTAAGGAGTACAGGTCTTGAAATCGCGCAGCGAGAGCCTCATACGGCTCAAGAAGTTTCAAGTGGACGAGAAGCGCCGCCAGGTAGCGCAGATCGAGATGATGGTGAACGATTTCGTGCGCATGGCGTCCGAACTCGACCAGCAGATCGAGATCGAGCACACCAAGACCGGCATTTCCGACATTGCCCATTTCGCCTATTCAACTTTTGCCAAGGCTGCCCTGAGCCGCCGCGACAACCTGTTGGCCTCGGCCAGCGACATGCGCGGCAAGCTCGAAGCTGCCCAGGATGCCCTGGCCGAAGCCCTCGAAGACCTCAAAAAGGTCGAACTGCTCGACCAGCGCGAACACCAGCGCGAGGCTGCCGAGCAGCTCAAGGCCGAACAGGCCGAATATGACGAGATAGGGCGCCTGCGCTTCCGCACGCAGTAATCGCTGAGCACCACATGTAAACGGGCCCGCCAGCGCGGGCCCTTTGGCATGTCATGCGCCCGGCGGACTGACTCCCGCCACCGCCACAAGGTCCCACAGCCGCTCCTTGCCCAGAATCAGCAACCAGGGCGTATCATCGCGCGGCACGATCTCAACGCGGCCGCCTGTGCCCTCGTTGGACGTCCCGAGCAGCCCGCCCGGCTCCAGCGTCAGCCCATCCACCGGATAATAGAGCCCGCTCGAGCGTACAAATCCGACGGGCAGCAGCGGGTGGATCGAGATTCGCTCACGCGCCGCAGCGTCAAACGCCACCGGTCCCACCACGGCCAGTGCCACGTCCACCTCGTCCACCACCAGCAGCCGCCGCTTGGGCGCAAACTGCAATACCGCGCTCAGCGCCGCCAGCGTGTGATCGAGGCGCTTGCCCGTCATGCCCACAGCCAGCGTCACCGGCGCGCTGGTCGAATAGAGCGCCTTTTGGAAATCGGTCGTCACCTGTTCGGGGATATGGATCACCCGTGTGCGCCCATCCCAGCCGGCCCGGTCCCGCAGCGAATCAAGGTCGCCGATGATAGCCGCCGGCACCAGCCCCGCATCGCCAATGGCGTCCCCGCCGCCGTCGGCGCCCACCAGGGCCACCCCATGCGCGACCAAGCTACGCAGCAGGGCGGGGTCGACGGCCCCGCCGCCCACAATGGCCATGGGCCCGTCAAAGGCGACGAATGGCGCATCCGCCGATGGTACGGAAGTGTCTTGCACTGTCACAAAGCTCTCATTAAGTGTGGGGTGTCTCGCTGGGGTGTTCCGGACTTTCCGGAGCTGAGAGTTACCCATTGAACCTGAACCAGGTCATGCTGGCGGAGGAAGTTCGAGATGGCAAGGGCATCTCGTATTGCCGCGCCATTGACACACGTCCCCTTCTTTCATGGCCGCAACCGACGAAGGGATGACCCATGGTCAAGTCCACCCGCCTCGTTGCTGCGGTCCTATTTGGACTGTTCGCGGCGCCTGTTTCCGCCCAGGAAACGCCTACGCTCACCATCTACACCTATGACGGCTTTGCCGCCGAATGGGGCCCCGGCCCGGGCCTCAAGGCCGGCTTTGAGGCCACGTGCGGCTGCACCGTGCAGTGGATCGCGGCCGACAGCTCGATCGGCACGCTGCGCCGCGTGCAGCTCGAGGGCGACACCACCCCGGCCGATT
This sequence comes from Devosia sp. FKR38, assembly GCF_005222805.1. Taxonomy (GTDB): domain Bacteria; phylum Pseudomonadota; class Alphaproteobacteria; order Rhizobiales; family Devosiaceae; genus Devosia. Next base: position 2,495,014 of record NZ_STGC01000005.1, read on the forward strand.
TGATCGTCGGTCTTGATACCGCCATCGCCGGCGAGGCCCGCGACACCGGCCTGTTCGCCGACCACGGCCTTGACCTCTCCGGTCTCAGCCTGCCCGAGCCCTGGACCGACGCCCAGTTCGTGCCCTTCGACTATGCCCATTTTGCCTTTGTCTATGACAGCGACACGGTCAACACGCCGCCGAAATCCTTCGAGGAGCTGATTGCCCTGCCAGCCGATTTCAAGATTGCCATTCAGGATCCGCGCTCGGCAACGCCCGGCCTGGGCCTGGTGCTCTGGGTCAAGGCCGCCTATGGCGATCGCGCCGCCCAAATCTGGGCCGGCCTCAAGCCGCATATCCTCACGGTCACCCGTGAATGGAGCGAGAGCTACAACCTCTTCCTCACCGGCGAAGCCGATATGGCGCTGAGCTACACCACCTCGCCGGCCTATCACATCATCTCCGAGAACGATCAGACCATCCATGCTGCCCTGTTCGACGAGGGCCATCTGGCCCAGACCGAAGTGGCCGGTATTCTCAAATCGTCCAAGCATCAGGATCTGGCCCGGCAATTCCTCGCCTATATGACCTCGGCCGAGGGCCAGAAGATCATCCCGACCACCAATTGGATGCTGCCGGTGACCAATCTGGGCGACCAGCTCGACCCCACCTTCGCCACCCTGCCGCAGCCGGCCAAGACCTTGATGCTCACCGATGCCGAAATCGAGGCCAACAGCCAGGCCTTGATCGACGAAATGCTGCAGGCCATCCAGTAGCCGCAGCTTGACGGCACCGCGCGCTGCGGCACCTATCCTGCGCCCTGCCGGATGGGGCGCCGCAGCATCGTCCAGATTGGGAACGCCATGCCCGCCAAACTAACGGCCACCACCCTGCCCCCGCGCCCGCTTCGCACGGCCACAGCCACGCTGCTGGCCCTGGCCATTGCTGGTCTAGTGGCCCTGGTGCTCTGGTCCATCCTCGCCGCCGCAGGCGCCTCCACGGGCAGCGCCAGCCGCGTCGATATCCCCCATCTGCTGCGCATGACGTCCATCCAGGCCGGGCTCACCACCGTACTCTCGCTGGCCGTCGGCGTGGCGCTGGCCTGGTCGCTCAACCGCCTGCGCTTCCCCGGCCGCGATCTGGTCGTGGGCCTGTTTGCCTCGGCCATCGTCACCCCCGGCATGGTGGTGGCCTTTGGCCTCCTCTCCATCTGGGGCCGCAATGGCTGGATCAACCAGATCAGCCAGGCCCTCTTTGGCCAGCCCATCGGCAATCCGGCTTTCGGGCTCACCGGCATCCTCTTTGCCCATGTCATTCTCGACGGCGCATTCGCCGCCCGCATCCTGCTGGCCCGCCTCGATGCCAACGCGCCCGATAGCCTCAAGACGGGCCAGTCGCTGGGCCTCTCGGCCTGGCAGCGCTTCGCCATTCTCGATTGGCCCGCCATGCGCGGCAGCATGCCGGGGCTGGCGGCCATTATCTTCCTCCTCGCCTTCACCAGCTTTCCCATTGTCCTGCTGCTCGGCGGCGGCCCGGCCAACCAGACCCTGGAAGTCGCCATCTACGCCGCTGTGCGACAGGATTTCGATCTGCTGGGCGCCGTGCATCTGGCGCTGACGCAGATCGCGGTGTGCTCGGGCGTGATCCTCATCGCCGCGGCCTTCGCGCCGGTTCCCGCCAGCTTCGGCGCCTCGGTGGCGCCAAGCTGGCGCGACGGCGCCACCGCGCGCCTGCTGCAAGTCCTGGTGCTGCTGCTCAGCACCATCGGCTTCGGCCTGCCGCTGGCCGCCGTTCTGGTCGATGGCGTCACCGCCGGTTTCAGCGCCGTTCTGACCCAGCCCGCCTTCTGGTGGGCCGGCCTCAGCAGCCTCCTCATCGGCAGCGCTTCGGCCTTGCTGACCCTGCTGCTGGCCCTGGGCCTGGCTCTGGGGCGCGCCGCCACGCCCCATGCCCCCATCCGCACGCTGCTCGGCGTGCCGGCCTTCGCCTATCTCGCCGTCCCCGCCGTGGTGCTCTCGCTGGGCTTTTTCCTGCTGGTGCGCAGCCTGGGCCTTGCTCCAGCCGCAGCCGCACCGGCCGTGGTTATCCTGGGCAACAGCCTGCTGGCCCTGCCCTTTGCCATGGCCACGCTCGGCCCGCCGCTGCAGGCCATTGCTGCCACCCGCGGCAAGTTGGTGCGCACACTCGGCCTCTCCGGCTGGCGCCAGTTCACCGCCGTCGAGTATCCCCTCCTCGGCCGCGACATCGGCGTCATGCTCGCCCTCGCCTTCTGCTTCTCGCTGGGTGACTTGGGCGTCATCGCCCTGTTTGGCACTCAGGACTTCCAGACGCTGCCGCTGCTGATGTTCCGCGCCCTGGGCAGCTATCGCGGCAATGATGCCGCCGCCATTGCCGCCGTCCTGTTGGTCGGCACCGTGCTGGCCTTTGTCGGCCTGCCCAAGCTCTTTGAGAGGATTGCCAATGCTGCGCGTTGACGAGTTGACCTTTGCCCATCCCGGACAGGCAAGGCCCTATGTCTTCAGCATGTCAGCAGCGCCCGGCGAGATCACCGCGGTCTCCGGCGCCAGCGGCGCCGGCAAATCCACCCTGCTCGATCTGCTGGCCGGCTTCCTGATCCCCGCCACAGGGACCATGACCCTGGATGGCCGCGACCTGCTGCCCCTGGCGCCCGAAGACCGCCCTGTCTCGCTGCTGCTGCAGGCGCAAAGCCTGTTCGAGCATCTGCGCACCGATAGCAATGTCCGCCTCGGCCTGCCGGCCCGCACGCCACGCCACGAGGCAGATCAGAAGGTGAAGGCCGCGCTGGCGGATGTGGGTCTGGTTGGTCTCGATAGTCAGCGCGCGTCGACGCTCTCGGGCGGACAGAAACAGCGCGCAGCACTGGCCCGCACGCTGTTGCGCAACCGACCGATCCTGCTGCTCGATGAGCCCTTTTCAGCGCTGGACGACGCCACGCGCACGACGATCCGCGATCTGGTACTGCAACTGACCCGGGAAAGGGGGTGGCATACCATCCTCGTCAGCCACCACGCAGACGACATCACTGCCATCGCCAGCCAGCGCTATGTCATTGCCGATGGGCAGTTGATCGCGGTCTAGCCGCGATCTTATTTGGCCCAGGTGTCGAAGACCTTCTTGAACAGCGCCTGCGCGTCATCATCCTTTTCGATGGTGACAATGGCATTGCGGCCCGTGCCATAGACCACGGCCAGGTCGATCCACTTGCGGCTCTCCAGCAGATCCTTGTTGGTGGCCGCATCGTCCGGCGCCGCGCTGAGCGCGAATAGGAACGAATTGCCCACCACGCGCGCCGAAGCGCCCACCAGCGGCGTACCGGCCACCAGTTCCTGGTTCTTGAGCAACACACCGGGCAGATTGGCAATCGTGCCGCCGATGAAGCTGTCACTGACCTCGAAATCCACTTCCATCAGATGGCTCGCCGGCAGGCTGGGATCTGAGTTCTTGCGGATTGTGATGTTGACGCCCAGATTGCGCGCCGGAATGCTGGCATGCGCGATCAGCGTCGGCAGGTTGAGCTCATCAACGCCCTCGCTCCACTCCACCGTGCCCGAGAACGGTACGGCACCGGTGGTACCGGTCGAGCTGGCTTCCAGCAACAGCGACTGGCTGCCCGCCAGCACGGCCGGATCGACCGAGGCGGCCGGGTCATTGGCAGCAACTGTCGTTGCGTCCTGGCCGGGCAAGCGCTCCTCACCCTTGCCGTCTGCACTGCCGATCGAGGGCAGCACGGTCTCATTGCCCGTAGGCACAACCGGTTCCGGCGTCGGCTCCAGCCGCGTATCCGGCTCCAGACCTTCGAGCGTCGTGGCCGGCCCCGTTACGGTAGCAGTCGCCGTATTGCCCGGCGTTGCAGCAGAATCGGTCGCCACTGTCTCTGCCGGGGCAGGATCAAGCGTTGGTGTGGTGACCGTTGTCGCAGCTTCCGCCGGCACAGCCTGCGCCTGGCTGAACATCTGGTCCACCGGAATATAGCCTTCGCGCCAGGCCCACAGGCCAGCCCCACTCACACCGACCAGCAGGACGGCAAAGACGACCAGGAAAATCGTCAGGCCTGAAATCGAGCGCGACTCACCTGCGGCGGCGAAGCCACTGTCGTCGTCGTCCTCGACCCGGGCAGCGGTCCCTTTGTCGATCTCGGCCGTATTTGCCGCAGTGAGCACAACGCTCGGCTCACCGCGCGCTTCGCGATCCAGCGTCTCGATGGCGCGTTCAATGGCGCCCTCGGCTTCGGCCGTATCGGGCTCGACAATCTCGAGTTCGACTTCGCGGATCGCCGAGAGGGCGGGCACAACGGCGGCCGCCGCCGGCATCGACGAGCCGATATGGCGCGGCGCGGCTGGCTCGATTCGGGGCGGCACCCGCAGTGGCTCAGCCGATGCGGCCGGCGCCAGGGGCGAGGCGCTGCGGCGCGGCTCGAACGGGGTCGGACGATTGGCAATATCGAGCGGACGGACATTGGACGCCGGCAGAACCGGCTCGGGCCGCGGCACAACGGGTGCCACGCGAGGCTCGGCAGCCTTGGCAGGCGTATCGACCGTTGCGACCTTGGCGCCGCCGGCACTGGCCGCCTGCTCGATGATTTCTTCGATCGACATTGCCGATGTCGGCTTGGGACCTTCGGCTGCTGGCGCGGGTGGTGCCACCACAGGCTCGGCAGCCGCCACGGGCACCGGCTCGGGCTTGCGCGGTTCAAATGACCGCGGCTCCAAGGGCTTAGACTCGGTCGGGCGCGATTCAAACGGCCGCGGCTCCACCGGCTTCGGCTCGCTGGCACGGGGCTCAGGGCTTGGTGGCGGCGGGGTGGGCGTGAAAGCCGGACGGGGCTCGGCCGGACGGGGCTCGGCCGGACGCGGCGAAAGCGACGCCTCCCGGCCCAGCATGATCACGGCCTCGCTGGCCTCTTGCTCAACCTGGCGAATGCAATCTTCAAGCTGCAGCCTGTGCTGGGTGATATCGCGCGCCGGCAATGGGGGCGTGATCGCACGCAACTGGCCGACCAGTGCGGAACGCGCCTTCTCGTAGACCGCCCGGCGGGCGGCCCCATTATTCTCCGGCAGCGCCGAGATGGCCCGGCGCAACAGCTCTTTGTAGTCCGCCATTGGTTACTTGGTACTCACGATGTCCACGACGTGTTGTATCAAAAAAACTTAGTCTTGGAATGGGTCAACCACCAGGATGGTATCGAGCCGTTCCGGGCTCGTCGACAGCATGGCCACGGGGGCCCCGATCTGCTCTTCGATGAACCGGACATATTTGATGGCCTGGGCCGGCAGCTGAGCCCAGCTGCGCGCCCCGGCGGTCGTTTCCGACCAGCCCTCAAGTGTCTCATAGATCGGCTTAACCCGCGCTTGCGCTCCCATTGAGGCAGGCAAGTAATCGATCCGTGATCCATCCAGCTCATAGCCGACGCAGACCTTGATCTCCTTCAGACCATCCAGAACATCCAGCTTGGTCAGGGCAATGCCCGAAATGCCTGAGGTCTTGACCGTCTGGCGCACCAGCACGGCATCGAACCAGCCGCAGCGGCGCGGCCGCCCGGTGTTGACGCCCACTTCGCGACCGACGCTGGCCAGATGCTTGCCGATGTCGTCATCGAGTTCGCAGGGGAACGGACCTTCGCCAACGCGGGTCGTATAGGCCTTGGTGATCCCCAGCACATAGCCGATGGCCGTCGGCCCCAGGCCCGAGCCGGCAGCAGCCTGACCGGCCACCGTGTTGGACGAGGTCACAAAGGGATAGGTGCCATGGTCATTGTCCAGCAAAGCGCCCTGTGCGCCTTCGAACAGGATGCGGGCGCCGGCCTTGCGCTTGTCGTCCAGCACCTGCCACACGCGATCCATGAACGGCAGGATCTCGGCAGCCACTTCCATCAGCTCGTCATAGATCTTCTGGGCCGAGATCTCGACCAGGCCCATGCCGCGGCGCAGCGCATTGTGGTGCGACAGCAGGCGCTCGATCTTGACCATCAGCGTGTCCGGCTCGCTGAGGTCAATCAGACGGATGGCGCGACGGCCAACCTTGTCCTCATAGGCCGGGCCGATACCGCGCTTGGTCGTGCCGATCTTCAGGCCCGAGTTGGAGTCCTCGCGGATGGCGTCGAGTTCACGATGCAGGGACAGAATCAGCGGCGCATTGTCGGCAATGCGCAGGATCTCGGGCGTGATCTCCACGCCCTGCCCGCGCAGCTTGGCCATCTCGACGACGAAATGGTGCGGATCCACCACCACACCATTGCCGATGACCGAGAGCTTGCCCTGCACCAGACCGGACGGCAGCAGGGCCAGCTTATAGCTCACCCCGTCAATGACCAGGGTATGGCCGGCGTTGTGGCCCCCATGGTAGCGCACCACCACATCGGCGCGCTCGCTGAGCCAGTCCACGATCTTGCCCTTGCCCTCGTCGCCCCACTGCGAGCCGACGACAACCACATTAGCCATTGAAAAACCTTCTCCAGGATAGGCGCGAAACAAAGGGTCCGACACACAGGTCGTCCCTTCCCGATTTGGACGTCTGTCCCCCCGGCCACAGGATTGGATGGGTTTGATCGTGGCCGAATAACTGCTAAGTCCGAATGTCCATACATCAACCGGGCAATTATGACAAAGCCGCAGGATCACCAAAATCGCGGCATTTCCGCTCGCTTGCTCGATCAGCCCTATTTGATGCTGATTTTGGCCCCCATGTTCTGGGGCGGCAATGTCGTTGCGGCCAAGATGGTCGTGGGGGAAATGGATCCCTTCCTGCTGCTGGCCAGCCGCTGCGTCGGCGCCACGCTGTTCATTCTGCCCTTCGCCTGGCGATTCCTGGGGGCCGACTGGCCCGTGATCCGCCGCGCCTGGCCGCTGCTGATGGCCTATGGGGCCGTGGGCTATGCGCTCTTTAATGGCTTGCTCTATGTCGGGCTGACCACCACCACGGCTGTGAACTCATCCATCGAGCAGGGCGCGCTGCCCCTGATCATCCTGGCGGCCAATTTCATCGTCTTCCGCGTGCGCGCCACGCCACTGCAGATCGTTGGTGTGCTGATAGCCATCACCGGCGTCGCCCTCACCGCAACCCATGGCGATCTTGCCCGCATCCTGACGCTCGACGTCAACATCGGCGACGGCTTTGTCATCCTCGCCTGCCTCAGCTACGCCGCCTATACGCTGGCGCTGCGCTTCCGCCCGCCGGTGCATCTGATGAGCTTCATGGCCATTGCCTTTTCGGGCGCGGCCCTCACCTCCCTGGTCATGCTGCAGCTGTTCGGCACCGGCCTGGGCAGCTTTGCCAGCCTGCCTGATGCCTCGCCCAAGGTCTGGGCCGTGCTGGCCTATGTGATGGTCTTCCCGTCCATGTTCAGCCAGGTTTTCTACGCCCGTGGCGTCGAGCTGGTCGGCCCCAACCGCGCCGCGCCCAGCCACAATCTCATTCCGGTGTTTGGCGCCCTGGGCTCGATCATCATCCTGGGCGAGCGCCCACAGGCCTATCACTACATCGCCGCCGCCATCATCATCGCCGGCATCATCATGGCCGAATGGGCCGCGCGGCGCCGGAAGGGCACCATCTGATGTCGGGGCACAGTGACTTCACCGCCCGGCTGACCGAGCTGGTTGCGGACTATCTTGCGGCAGCGCCGCGAGCCGAACATCTGGCTCTGCTGCGCTGGCAATTGGCGGCGGGCCATGACCTTTCCCAACGCACGACCATGCCGGGGCACCTGACGACCAGTGCCATCGTGCTATCGCCGGACAATAGACAGATCCTGCTGATCGATCACGTCACCATTGGCCGCTGGCTGCAGCCGGGCGGACACTACGAAGCGGACGAGCACTTCTGGCAGTCCGCCGCGCGGGAAGCCGTGGAGGAAACCGCCGTCACCGGGCTTGTTCTGCACCCCTGGCACGCTGGAGCGGACCGCCCCTTCGTCATCGACAGCCATGACGTGCCCGGCAAGCCCGCCCGCAACGAGCCACCGCATATCCATCACGATCTGCAATATCTGTTCATCGCCGACCCGGCGACGCCACTGGTGCATCAGGTCGAGGAAGTGCATGCGGCGCGGTGGGCGCCGGTTGGAGAACTGGCGACCATTTCGCCCAAGGCGTTCGCCCGGCTGATGGCCCTTGCCTGACACCAGGACGGTAAAGCCGATTCCTGGCGTTTCCCCTGTCCTCTTGCCAACTGACAAAGGTTATGTTCACTTTATGTTCTATTGAACCAGCAACGGAGGGAACGCTGATGTCAATGGAACTCTATGTCTTCTCCGATCGGACCGTGGCCTCGATGGCCGAATGGCAACAAGCCATCTATGCAGACGGTTTCGACATCAAACTTTACGAGCACGCTGCCTTCGAGGACCTGCATGGTTTTCTGCCAATGCGACTGGACGGCGCCGGCAGTGGCGTGGAGGTCGATCACGCAGACAGCGCCGAGACAATTGCATGGTTTGAGCAGGATGGCCCGGCATTCGATCGAAGGTGGCATCGCGCCCTCAGCTTCACCTGGGGCGGCGATTTTCGGGAATTGATCGTGGCCTTTGCAACGGCGGCCAGCTACGCCCGTGCCACGCAGGGCGTGGTTTACGACTGCGAGGAAGGCAGGATCATCGACCCTGATGAAGCGCTCGCCATAGCCCGCCAGCTGGCCGTCGATCTCAAAGACCAGCTTGGCCCACCACGATATGTCTGGGACGATGCCCGATAGCGGTTCGTAGCCGCTATCGGGCGTTTGCCAGCGGGTTCTTAGAACCGCAGCGACTTGGCCTGCTTGACGCCTTCCAGCGATGCGATCTCGGCCAGCTGGGCCTCGGTCAGCGTGCCGTCGATCGAGACCAGCGCGATGGCATCGCCGCCGACATCAGCACGGCCGAGGTTGAAGTTGGCGATATTGATGCCCAGCTTGCCCAAGAGCGTGCCCAGCCGGCCGATATGGCCTGGCTTGTCCTCATTGGTCACATAGAGCATCGACGGCGTCAGCTCGGCTTCCATATTGATGGTCTTGACCTGGATGATGCGCGACTTGCCATTGGCAAACAGCGTCCCGGCGACGCCGCGTTCCTGCCGCTCGGTGGTCACCGTCAGGCGGATATAGCCCTCATAGGCGCCCTGGCGGTCACGATTGGTGGTCTCCACGGTAATGCCGCGATCCTTGGCGATCTGCGGCGCCGACACCATGTTGATGTCACCCAGCGACGGCTTGAGCACGCCATTGATGGCGGCCGCGATCATCGGCTTGGTGTTGAGCTCGGCGACATTGCCTTCGAACTCGATCTTGATGCCCTTGATCGCCGTTTCCGTCAGCTGGCCGGCAAACAGGCCCAGGTTCTCCGCAAGCTTGACCCAGGGGGTCAGGATCGGCGCTTCTTCCGCCGAGATCGACGGGAAGTTCAGCGCATTGGTGATCTCGCCGCTCATCAGATAGGCCGAAATCTGCTCGGCCACCTGCAGCGCCACGTTCTCCTGCGCTTCGGTGGTCGCCGCACCCAGATGCGGGGTGCAGATGACATTGGGCAGCTCGAACAGCGGATTGTTCTCGGCCGGCTCCTGCAGGAACACATCCAGCGCCGCGCCAGCAACATGACCGGACTTGAGCGCCTCATAGAGCGCTGCCTCGTCGATCAACCCGCCACGCGCACAGTTGATGATCCGCACGCCCTTCTTGGTCTTGGCCAGCGCCTTGGAGTCAATGATATTGCGCGTCGCTTCGATCAGCGGCGTGTGCAGCGTGATGAAATCGGCGCGCGCCAGCAGATCGTCCAGCTCAACCTTTTCCACGCCCAGCGTCTGCGCCCGTTCCGGCGTCAGGAAGGGGTCGAATGCGATGACCTTCATCTTGAGCCCGAGGGCGCGGTCGGCAACGATCGAGCCGATATTGCCCGCCCCGATCAGGCCCAGCGTCTTGTTGGTCACTTCGACGCCCATGAAGCGGTTCTTTTCCCACTTGCTGGCGCGGGTCGAGGCATCGGCCTCCGGCAGCTGGCGGGCCAGAGCGAACATCATGGCAATGGCATGCTCGGCCGTCGTGATGGAATTGCCGAAGGGCGTATTCATCACGATGATGCCCTTCTTGGTCGCAGCCGGAATGTCGACATTGTCCACGCCAATGCCGGCGCGACCGATGACCTTGAGATTGTTGGCGGCAGCAATGATCTTTTCGGTGATCTTGGAGGCCGAGCGGATGGCCAGGCCATCATACTGGCCGATCACTTCGAGCAGCTTTTCCTTGTCCTTGCCCAGATCGGGCAGATAGTCGACCTCCACGCCATTGTCCTTGAAGATCTGAACGGCGGTGGGGCTGAGCTTGTCGGAAACGAGAACCTTGGGCATGGCGCCCTCCTGATAAATCGAGTTTGGGGGAACTCACCCCCTCCTACCTCCCCCATCGAGGGGAGGTTTCGCTCCGAGTTTGCGGTCGCAAAGAGTGCAACATACTCGATCAGCACCTCCCCCATGATGGGGGAGGTTGGGAGGGGGTGGAGTCGTTAAGCGGCTGCCTTGTTCAGGGCAGCCTTTTCCGCGGCGAAGGCAAAGTCGAGCCAGGGCACCAGAGCCGCCAGATCGGAGGCTTCTACCGTGCAGCCGGCCCAGATGCGCAGACCCGACGGAGCGTCCTTGTAGGCGCCGATGTCATAGGCCACGCCGGCCTTGTCGAGCCGCGCCACGATCGCCTTGGCAAAAGCTGCCTGAGCAGCATCGTCCAGCGCCGTGATCGCCGGATCGACGATCGACAGGCACACCGAGGTGTTGGAGCGGTTGGCTTCGGTCTTGGCGAGGAAGGCGACCCAATCGGTCTTGGCGACCCAATCGGCCAGCACCTTGAAATTGGCATCGGCCCGCGCCTGCATGGCCTTGAGGCCACCCACGGTCTTGCCCCATTCCATCGCATCGATCGCGTCTTCGATGCACAGCATCGAGGGCGTATTGATCGTGGCGGCCTCGAACACTTCCTCGAGCAGCTTGCCGCCCTTGGTCAGGCGGAAAATCTTGGGCAGCGGGCGGTCGGGCTTGAAGCTCTCGAGCCGTTCCACGGCGCGCGGCGACAGGATCAGCACGCCATGCGCGCCTTCGCCACCCAGCGCCTTCTGCCAGGAGAAGGTCACCACATCGAGCTTGGCAAAATCGAGCTTCTGCGCAAAGGCCGCCGAGGTCGCGTCACAGATGGTCAGCCCCTTGCGGTCAGCCGCGATCCAGTCGGCATTGGCCACCCGCACACCCGAGGTCGTGCCATTCCAAGTGAACACCACGTCGCGCTCGAAATCGACCTGCGCGAGGTCCGGGATCTCGCCATAGGACGCCTTGAGGATGCGCACATCGTCCAGCTTGAGCTGCTTGGTCACATCGGTGACCCAGCCTTCGCCAAAGCTTTCCCAGGCCAGCATGTCAACGCCACGGGCACCCAGCATGCCCCACATCGCCATTTCCACGGCACCGGTGTCCGATGCCGGCACAATGCCGATGCGATAGTCAGCGGGGACTTCAAGCAGTTCGCGCGTCAGGTCGATGGCGCGCTGGATGCGGGCCTTGCCCGGCTTACTGCGGTGCGAACGACCGACCAGCGCATTGGCCAGCGCTTCAACCGTCCACCCGGGACGCTTGGCACAGGGGCCCGACGAGAAATTTGGATTTGCCGGTTTAGCCGTCGGCGCGGTCAGGGGCATATCAGCCATCTTCAGCGACCCTCCCAGGTCTATGCGTCTCGCGTTAGGGCGAGATGTCCTGAGGCTGCAATTACGCCCGAGCCCGAGCGCCGTCAATCACTCTTTTGTCGCAGGGCTGATGACGGCCACATGAAATTGCTCTTCGGCCATAGCGAGAAGCTAAAATCCTTGTAAATCAATGTAGTCACCTGTCTTCCGGTTAACGCCGCCTAGCCAAAGGGCGGCTTGCCGGATACGCAGCGATCCAATCGCCCCGCCGCCGTTCGACGACGGCAGGCGCCGAGACGGCACTGAGGCCCGACACACTGGTCGGGCCTGCCGTTGCGATCATGCCGGATCGGCCAGCTCAAGATTGAACGAAGCGCAGCAGATCGGCGTTTATCAGGTCGGGATGCGTCGCAAACAAGCCATGCGAGAGACCCGCATAAGTCTTGAGCGTGCCGTTGCGCAGCAGCTTGATCGCCTTGTGCGCGGAGTTGGCGATCGGCACCACCTGGTCGTCCTCACCGTGCAGCAGCAGCACGGGAATATCGAGCGCCTTGAGGTCCTCGGTGAAATCGGTCTCCGAGAAGGCAGTGATGCAGTCGTAATGGGCCTTGGCGCCGCCCATCATGCCCTGGCGCCACCAGTTGTCGATCAGCCCCTGGCTGACAGCGGCTCCGGCACGGTTGAAACCATAGAAGGGGCCGGCGGGAACATCGCGGAAGAATTGCGCCCGGTTCGCCAGCAAGGCTGCACGGAAGCCGTCGAACACCGCCATGGGCAGCCCATCGGGATTGGCCTCGGTCTGCAGCATGATGGGCGGCACGGCGCCGATCAGCACGGCCTTGGCCACACGCCCGGGCTCGGCACGCGCCGCGTAGCGGGCCACTTCGCCGCCGCCCGTCGAATGCCCGATATGGACGGCATTGCGCAGGTCGAGCGCCCGGGCCAGTTCGGCAACGTCGGCGGCATAGGTGTCCATCTCATTGCCAGTATCGGTCTGGTCCGAGCGGCCATGGCCGCGGCGATCATGGGCAATGACCCGGTAGCCCTTGAGGCGGAAGAACAGCATCTGGTTGTCCCAGTCGTCTGAACTCAGGGGCCAGCCATGGTGGAACACGATGGGCTGTGCGTCCTTGGGGCCGAGGTCCTTGTAGTAGATCGAGGTGCCGTCGCTGGTGGTGATCGTGCTCATGTCTTTTGTCCCTTCGCTTCTGGGGCAACCCGTCGCCGCCCCTTTGATGTGGACACAATGGCAGCGAACACGGCACCATGCGCTTGGCGAAAGTGACATTGATCGAGGCAAAACGGACAAATGAGCGGGAACACCAGAATTGTCGCGGAAATCGGATTGCTGATCTATCCTGGCGCACAGCTCGCGGCAGTCTATGGCCTGACCGACCTATTCCGCATCGCCGGCGATTGGGCCGCGCCCCTCGATGGCGGGCTGAAACCGGCCATCCGCGTGACCCATTGGAGCGGCGAGGCGAGCGAGGCCATCGACTGCATCTGGGATAGCCATCCTGGGTTGCCGCGTCAGCTGTCGCATATCATCGCGCCGCCCAGCATCATCATGCCCGACAAGATGGCCTCGATGCAGCGTCCATCGTCATGGCTCCTGGACCAGCATCGCGCCGGCGCCACGATCTGCTCAATCTGCGCTGGCGCCTTCGTGGTGGCCGAAACTGGCCTGATGAATGGGCGGCGCGCCACCACCCACTGGGCCTTTGCCAATGCCTTGGCGGATCGGTTTCCCGAAGTGGAGGTCGCGGTGGAGCGCATGGTGATCGACGATGGGGACCTGATGACAGCGGGGGGTATCCTTGCCTGGGCTGATCTGGGCCTGACGCTGGTGGGCAAGCTGATGGGGCCAGCCACCATGCTGGCGACAGCCCGGTTTCTGCTGATCGATCCACCTGGGCGGGCGCAAAGCGCCTTCGCCCAGTTCAACCCGCGTTTTGATCACGGCGATGATGCCGTGCTGCGCGCACAGCATCATCTGCATGCCACCGGGGCGCAGGCCCATGATCTGGCAGAGCTGCTGGCCGTCAGCGGCCTTGAGCAAAGGACATTTTTGCGCCGGTTCAAGAAGGCCACCAGCCTGCGGCCAACCGAATATGCCCAGCAGGTCCGGATTGCCCTGGCCCGCCAGCAGCTGGAGGCCACCAGGCAACCGGTTGAGCAGATCGCCTGGCAAGTCGGCTATTCCGACCCGGCCGCCTTTCGCAAAGTGTTCCAGCGCATCACCGGCATTGGCCCCAACGCCTACCGGGACCGGTTCGGCATCGCCTGAGCGCGAGGTCCACAGGGCATGCCGGAAACCTCCTCAACCGCGCTCGATCTTCGGCAGTCCGTCGTAGTTGGCAATGCCAGCGCTCTGGCCGCCATCGACGGCCAGCTCGGCGCCCGTGATGAACCGCGCGTCGTCAGACGCAAAGAACAACACGGCATCCGCGATATCCTCAGGTTGCCCGACCCGCCCCAAGGCAACGGCACTGGTGTCGAAGGTGACATCGGCCGTCATCGGCGTCTGGGTCTGGCCGGGATGAACCGCATTGACCCGGATATTGGCGGCGCCCAGTTCCAGCGCCGCAGTCTTGGTCAGGCCACGCGCACCCCATTTGGCAACCACATAGCCCGACATCATCGGCACGCCCTGCAGTGCCCCCACCGACCCTATATTGATGATCGAACCACCACCCGCGCGCTTCATGGCCGGAACGACAGCCTGAATGCCGTTGAAGACGCCAATCAGATTCACATCCAGGATGCGTTGCAGGCGCTGTGTGTCCCAGTTCTGCAATGGAGCGGGATCGGCAATTCCGGCATTGTTGACCAGGATGTCGAGCGAGCCGAACGCATCTTCTGACACCCGAACCACCTGCGCCCATTGCTCGGGTGCGCGCACGTCCAGCGACACGGCCATGGCATGGCTGCCGAGTTCGGCGGCAAGCGCGTCTGCCTCAACCCGCCTGATATCCGCGATGACGACCTTGGCGCCCTCGGCCACGAAACGCCGCGCCGTAGCCGCACCCATGCCAAGCGCGCCGCCCGTCACCAACGCGGTCTTTCCCTTAAGTCGATTGCTCATTTTCTCTCCAGGTCCGGTCCGGGACCGCGACGCATCGCCCCGCCGGCGGAGGATCGCCAGGCATCCAGGCATGGTTCGAAAATAGGCGCTCCCCGGATTGCCGGACTAGCGGCACTGGCTGCGCAGTACTGTCTTTGAAACGAGACAATCGATCTGCGCGGCGGGGCGCGGCGGCGTCAGCTGCGATCAGGCGCTACGGGGATCTTCCGGGGTATCTCGGCGGCCAGAAAATCCAGCCAGACACGGACGGCCGGCACCAGCCCCCGCCTTGATGAGAAGATCGCATGCAGCGTGCTCGGCTGCGATTGCCACGCCGGCAGAACATGCACCAGCGCGCCGGACTCCAATGCGGATGCCACGACAAAGTCGGGCAGCATGGTGATGCCTGCGCCGGCTATTGCACTGGCGCGCAGAACGTCAAAACTGGTGCACATCAGCCGGGGGCGATGGGTGATTGATCGCTCCTCGGCATCGGGGCCGACAAGCTGCCAGATGACTTCACCCCGCTCCTCGTGCTGGGTCAGGGTTGGTAGGCCAGCCAGGGTGTCGATCGTTGGCGGCGCCGGCAACTGTGTCAGCAGGTTTGGACTTGCCACCAGAAAGCTGCGCGTCTCGCCAAACCTGCGCATGATCAGGTTGGGGTCGCTATCGAGCCTGGCCCGGGCGCGCAGGGCCACGTCAACGCCATCCTCCACCAAATCAGCGCGTCGATTGATCACCTTCATCTGCACCCGCACCTTGGGGTAGCGATTGAGGAAAACAGGCAGAAGATCGATGAGAAGGTCCTGGATCAGCCCCTGCGGACAGGCCACCCGCACCACGCCATTTGGCTCGGCCTGCGCCTGTGCCGCGGCATCGGCAGCGGCCTCGGCGCTGACCAACATGGCCTCAACCTGCTCGTAAACGTCGCTGCCCACCTGTGTGAGGCGCAAGCTTCGCGTCGTGCGTTCAAGCAGACGGACGCCAAGCTGGTCCTCAAGCTGGATAACGCGCTTGCTCAAGGTCGCCTTGGGAATACCGCTGGCGCGTTCGGCAGCGCTGAACCCCTTGTGCAAGGCCACGGTGTGGAAGAGGTAGAGGTCATTAAGATCCAGCATATGACGGTTTGCCCTTGGGTCCGGTCGGAGGATTGATCATCTCACACGGACAAAAACCTGCAACGCGCAAGGCGTTGCAGGTTTATGCGCGACGGGCTGGGCGCTCGTCAGAGCGCCCTATTGCTCAGGGCCTCAGGCAAGGCGCTTGGCATCGACGTCCCGCGCCGCCTTGAGCGCGTGGGCATACCAGGAGAGCTGGTCCAGGGTATCCTTCACCGAATTGGCGAGGATGGGATCCAGCGCCGCCATCGATTCCATATTGGGGTTGTTTGGAATGACGCGGTAAAATTCGGAGCCGCCGATGTGAACGGCCGAGCGCACCGGCACCATCTGCAACTCCACCGCGATCAGACGCAGATGCTCGGCCGCGCGGGCGCCGCCCAGGGTGCCATAGGCGATCATCGCCATGGGCTTCTTGTTCCAGCCCACATAGTCCTGATCGAGCGCGTTCTTGAGCGCACCGGTGATCGAGCGGTTGTATTCGGCGACGACAAACACGTAGCCGTCGTAGCTGCTGACCTTTTCCTGCCAGCGGATAGCCCGCGGGTCCTGCGAAGGCACCCACAGGTTGGAGGCGACTTCATCAAACAGCGGCAGGTCATAGTCGCGCAGGTCGACCAGTTCCACGTCGAAGTCGGTGCGTTGCTGCATCTTGCCCAGCATCCACTGGGCAGGGGTGTCGGCCCAGCGCGACTGACGTGTCGAGCCGATGATAAGGGCGATCTTTGGTTTGTGCGTCATGGTGTCCTTGGCGGCTTTGTGATCCGGCGCCCGGCCGGCGACCGGGCCTTGAGCATCGCTAAGCGACATCGAGCCACGCAGGAAGCCGCACGGCAGAGATGCATTGTCTCTGTATAGAGACAATGCAGAGTGAGACTGGAGATGGCCGCCGCCGTGGCAATTCGGCGTCAGACGGCGGCGCAGATGTCGCTTCGATCACGTGCGGCACGACGCATTCGGAGTGCGGGTCTGCCGCCCCGCGCCGCTCACTGCTGGGCAGTCGTTGCATGCATGTCGAGTTCGCCACCGATCTCGACTGCCTTGCTCTGCTTGTCGAAGACGCAAATTATGCTGCGCTGGGCGCCAGGAGCGGCCTCGCCTGACACGATTGCCAGTCCATAGCTTTCGCTGCCGAAGGGATCAACGATCGCCTCGCCGTCCTTTAGGATGTCGCTGGTCGCCGCCAGGCAGCTTTTTTCGACTTCTGATGCGAACTCGGCCCAAGCATCGTCGGATGCTGCCCAAGCTGGACCGGACGAAATGAGAATGAATGACACGACGGCAAGATGTTTGAGCATGCTGTTCTACCTTGATTGCTGATTGTGATGGTGAGCCATAACGCCGGCTGCTTTAAGGCAAACCGGAGCGCTAAGTTTCTCTGCCTCCAGATTTTTCGGTCCTAGGCAGTCGGGATCGTTCCGCCATCGACAACATATTCTGCACCCGTGATCGCGGCCGCACGATCTGAAGCGAGAAACGCGATCAGATTGGCGACCTCCTCGGGTTCGGCAGGACGACCGAGGGGAATGCCGCCCAGCGAATCCATGATGATCTGGACCCCACCGGCATAGTCAGTGCCGGCTTCGTGCGCGACCCTCTCGACAAGTTCGTTCGAGTCCTTGCTCGCAATCCAGCCCGGCGACACCCGAACCACGCGAACGCCCTTGGGCGACACCTCCTTGGACAGGCTCTTGCTGTAGGTCGACAAGGCCGCCTTGGCGGCTGCATAGGCCGTTGTGGCTTCGGGCAAGGGCAAGCGGTTCTGGATCGAGGTCACATGAATGACCACCCCGCTGCCTTGCGCGATCATGGCGGGAATGAGGGCGCGGTCGAGCCGGATGGCGGGAAACAGGTTGAGATCAAACTCCCGGCGCCATTCTGCGTCATTGAGTGCGGCAAAGCCGCCGGCCGGGGCCGATGAGCCGCCCAGCACATTGATGAGCACATCAAGGCCACCGAGGCGCTGCCCAACGGCATCGGCGACAGTCTGGCACCCGGCCTCAGTGGTCAGATCGGCGGCCACGAACAGATCCTCGGCCATGGCCTCGGGCTTTGTCCGGGCGGTTGTCAGCACGCGCGCGCCCTGTTCCTGGAACAGGGCCACCGTGGCGGCGCCAGCGCCGCGCGTACCCGAGGTGATCAGGACACGCTTATCGGTCAGGTTGAGAAAGTCGGCCATCAGCGAAGTCTCCGTCAGCATTGGGTGGACCGCGGCAGCAGGAACCGGCGGCGTGATCTGGTCCGCCCCATATGAGGCACCGGCCTTGCCGCGATAAGAGGGACAGACCGGCATGAACTGATGGATGGATCGGGATAATGGGCCGGCGGGCTCCACATGCAGATGGCTGAGTGCCGGCAGAACTATTGCCAGGCAAACTATTATTGCGGTATATTTCAGCGAAAGGTTACATCATGTCCGAAACTCTGCCGCCGACCCTTGGTGCCCATCTCTGCTTTGCCATCTACACGGCCAATATGGCGGTGCAGCGCACCTACAAGCCCGTCCTCGACGAGCTGGGGCTGACTTATCCGCAATATCTGGTGATGATCACGCTGTGGTCTCAGGATGGCATGAGCGTTGGGGCGATCGCCGACACGCTCTCGCTCGAATCGAGCACGCTGACGCCCCTGTTGCAGCGTCTCGAACAGGCTGGCCTTGTAAAGCGGCAGCGCGATCCGCAGAGCGAGCGACGCGTCATCATCACCCTGACCGATCAGGGCAAGGCCCTGCGTGCCCAGGCCCATCGCGTCACCGACCGCCTTGTCTCGGCGTCCGGATGGGATATCGGCGCGCTCGACCGCATCAATGACGATATTCGCCGTCTGCGCGCGGCGCTGACCCAGCAGGCGCCTGGCGCAGCCTAGCGCCAGCCAATGCGGCTATCCACCAATAGAGATGGGCGGACTATGCCCGCCCATCGTCACGCTGGGGTGGTTGACCAGCGATAGGGTCACTGCGAGACAGTGCTTCCGGCGTTCCGAGCTGCTGTATCAATGGTGTCAGCCACCGTCTCTGCCTGGGAAATATAGACAGCGTGGCTGCCGGGCACCGTGGTGATCTCTGCCCCGGCGCGTTCCGCCATGTGCAGCAGCATGGCCTGGTCGAAGGCATTGTCCTCGGTCGCGATCACTGCCCAGCTGGGCTTGGAGCGCCAGGCCGCATGGGTCAGCGGCGTGCCAAAAACCGACATGTTGATGGGCACCTGCGAATCCCGCAGCAGGGCCGCCTCTGCGTCGCTCAAATCGTCGGCAAAGCCGATCTTGAACTTTTCAGCATTGAGATAGCCAAAGCCATCGTCCTCAACGTCAATGACGAAATTGGGCGTTGCAGCAAAGCCGTCATACTGCTGGCTCGAGGTCTCGCCCGCGTCCGGCACCAAGGCTGCGACATAGACCAGACCCGCAACCTTGTCATGGATGCCAGCCTCGGTAATGACCGTGCCACCCCAGGAGTGGCCGACCAGAATGGCTGGACCGTCCTGGCGATCCAGGGCCCGGGTCGTGGCGGCCACGTCGTCGGCGAGCGAGGTCAGCGGGTTCTGCACGATCGTGACCGAGTAGCCGCGGGCACTGAGGTCTTCGTAAACCGCGCGCCACCCCGAACCATCGGCGAATGCACCGTGCACGAGGACGATGTTGCGGACAGCCTGATCCTGGGGGATCAGTTCGGCGGCCCGCGCCAGCGAGGCGGCGGAGGCTCCGGCAATCAATGCGGCTGCGGCGACGAGGATTTTGGCAGTGGTATTCATGACTTTCTTCCTTTCGAGGGCATGGGTTTAGGCTCGGCGCCTGACCGTGTGGTCATCAACGCCGTCGCGGGATGCTTGCGAAGTGTGGTGGGATAGGCTTGGCCTTCAGGCCACCGCGGCTAGGCGCGGTTGCGCAGGGCGTTCCTGGCGGCGGTGTCGATAGTATCTGCCACCGTCTTGGCCTGGGAGACATAGACGGCATGGCTGCCCGGGACCGTGGTGATCTCAGCACCGGCCCGTTCGGCCATGTGGAACAGCATCGCCTGGTCGAAGGCATTGTCTTCCGTCGCGATCACCGCCCAGCTCGGCTTGGAGCGCCAGGCCGCAGTGGTCACCGTGGTGCCGAAAGCGGACATGTTGATCGGCACCTGCGCATCCCGCAGGAAGGCAGCGTCTTCATCGCTTAGATCGGCAGCAAAGCCGATCTTGAACGTATCGGGGTTGAGAGCGCCGAAACCGTCCTCGGCAATATCGATGACGAAATCGGGGGTCGGCGCAAAGCCGGCATATTGTTCGCTGGTGGTCTGGCCTGCGTCCGGCACCAGAGCCGCCACATAGACCAGCCCGGCGACATTGGGGTGATTGCCCGCCTCGGTGATGACCGTCCCGCCCCAGGAATGACCGACCAGAATGGCCGGGCCATTCTGGCGATTGAGCGCCCGGGTCGTGGCGGCCACGTCGTCGGCCAGGGAGGTCAGCGGGTTCTGCACGATCGTGACGGCATAGCCGCGCGCGGTCAGGTCGTTATAGACGTTGCGCCAGCCCGAGCCATCGGCGAAGGCGCCGTGGACAAGGACGACATTGCGAACTGGTGTGGTCATTTCTCTACTCCTGCTGCGCAAGGCCATGCCTTGCCATTATGTTTCGTCGTAATGTTTATCGCGACATATATATGGGTAGCTCGCCACGCCGAGCCTGTCAACAATAATTATCGCGATAAATATCTTTGGTGACGGCCCTGCCCGCGCGGGCTCTGGCGAGCCAGGCCAATGCGTCCTGTCCAGCCGGTGCGAACCGGGCTCAGGCGCCGATTTTCAGGCTGACAATGTAGCCGTCAGCCAGAGCGAAGACGAAGGTCAGCGGCGCGGGGCTCCCCGGAAAATCGCCGGTCACCATGGCCCGCACCTCAATAAGGCCATTGCTCTGGCGCATGTCCAAAGGCGCGGCGGTATGGCGATATTTCCGCTTGGCTGCGCGCCACCAGTCGGCGATCGCAATGCGCCCGACATGGGTCTGCCCCTCGTCCATCACAGTCGCATTGGTGGCAAAGGCGCTGACGGGCGCGGCACCGTCCAGGTTCTTGTCGGCCTCGAAAAAAGTCTCAATCGGTAGCGGCAGATCCATGTTGTTTCTCCAGTGTGCGTGTTTGCCCGCTGAATATGCGCCTGGACATCCATGTCGATAAGCGGGATAAAAAGGCATGATGAATGAAGGAAAACGGGACAATGTATCGACCCGGGCTCAGTGACCTCGAAGCCGTGATCGCCATCAGTCGCCGCGCGTCGTTCCGCGCAGCGGCGCTCGACCTGGGGATGTCCGCCACCGCGCTCAGCAGCGCCATTGGCAAGCTCGAGGCCAACCTGGGTGTTCGCCTGTTCAATCGCACCACGCGCAGTGTTTCCCTCAGCGATGCGGGACGGCAGTTCGTCGAGACTGTCGCGCCGGCGCTCGACAGCATCAACGGCGCAATGGACGCGGTGCGGTCGCGCCAGGATGTCCCCTCAGGCACCCTGCGCATCAACGCCTTTGCCGAAGCGGCGCGCGAGATCCTGTCGCCACTGATTCTGGAATATCTGCGGCGCTATCCCAAGGTGCATATCGACCTGGTGACCGAGGGCCGACTGGTCGACATTGTTGCGGATGGCTTCGATATCGGTGTGCGCGTGGCCGACCTGGTGCCCAGCGACATGATCGCCATATCGCTGGGCAGCCCAAGACGCTTCGCCGTCGCCGGATCGCCAGACTACTTCAAGCAACGTCCCAGGCCGATGGTGCCGCCTGACCTGCTCCAGCACGATTGCATCCGGGTTCGGCTGCCCAATGGTGCCCTCTTCAAATGGCAGTTCGACAAGGCCGGACAGTCGGCCCAGATCGACGTCACGGGCCGCATCACGCTCGATGAGGCCCATCTCGCGCGCACGGCGGTCCTGGAAGGATTCGGGCTGGGCTTTTTCATGGAACACAGCATCCGGGAGGACCTGGCGGCAGCGCGCCTGATCCGTGTCCTTGAAGATTGGACACCATCGTACCCAGGCCTGTGCATCTACTATCCAGGCCGCCGCAACGCATCGGCGGCCCTGCGCGCCTTTGTAAGCCTGGCGCGCGCACTCAGCACGGCACAAGAGCCAGGGAACGGTTGAGACGGTCGCCAAATCCACCGCCTCCTCTGCATTCAATGCCCCCGACCTGGCATCAGCTGGGCAAGTCGATCATCTTGGCACAGCGCGCCAGGAGATCGCCGAGAGCCTCCATTCGCTGGCGGACCGCGCCGCTTTGCAGCGGCTTGACGGAATAGAGCTGATGGCCTTGGCCGTCCTGAACAACGAACTCCAGCGCGCTTGGGGGTGACGCCAGAGACAACTCCCGCCACGCCACCAGTTCAGCAAAGTCCTCGGGCGCTGCGGCAGTGGCATAGAGCGAGGGAAAAGGCGTGTGGGACAGCGCCTCATAGAGGGCCACAGCCTGCCGGGCCGGCATGGGCTCGCCGCCCCTATAGGCTGTCCCGGCAATAGCCTGTTCGCTCCAGGGCGCGCTCAGGTCCCGTCGGTCCATCCAAATGCCGCGAGCCAATTCGGGCGCCAGCTCGCTCGACAATCCGAGCACATGATCCACCACATGGGACGCCTCATGCAGCAAGACATAGCGCAGTGCATCGCCCGGGGCATTGACCGACACCGTGGTACCGGACCCGTCCTCCAGGAACAATTGGCGCTCCTTTGCCGTCAGGAAGTCCGACAGGCTCTCGTCCAGGATGCCAGCGCGAAGGGTGATGTCGAAGACGGGATAGTCGCCGTCGCCCACCGCAGCTGTCAGCCCGGTGCCGCGCCCGTCGGTGTCGATGAAACTGAGATGTCTCAGATGATGTTCAAGCATCTGTCGGTGCAAAGGCGGGAGGGACGCGAGCGCCTGCGTCAACCGCTGCAATTGTCCGGTGTCTGGCTGATGCGGCGTAGCCTCTTTGCCGGCCATCTGCGAGAACGCTGCCACAACCTCGGACGTAGGCGCGGCAATCCGGGTCTGCAATGGCGCGACCGGATCGAAGTTCAGGCGATTGATTTCAGCGCGATCGCGATTGCCTATCGGTGTTGCGCATGCATCCGCTGCCGACACTGGCACGCATAGCGCCAGAACAAATCCAACCGAGAGGAGATTAAGCCGGTCAGAGCGTTCGCCTTTGCCCTTTTCGGTTCTTGTCATGGTCGCAGCCTTTGAGATCGCATCTGAGACTATCTGTTCGGCATCACGGTCGCACCGGCAATGGCGCGTTCCGATCGCCCGGCCCCGCCAGACAAGCGCCGGCATGGCCTATGACCTCGGGCTTGATCATGCCCATGGGGCGACAGCAAGGCATCAGGGGGAGCGTGGCGCCTATCGCAATCAGACACCGCTCTTTGCCGCCCTTGCGTCCACCGCCACCAACCGCTTGCCTGCTCGTGAAGGCAGGCAGCACGCACAGCGCAAGGACGGTACCACGCCGACGCAACCCCCTCTCGCGTCGCTGGCGACGACATCTAGACGCCTCGCACTGAACGGCAACCATTGGCCCCTGGACCGATGCGCAAGACGCAGCCCCCGCGAGGATTGCCAGCCTCACACAATGGGACAACTGAGAAACCTACTTGGAAACAACAGCCAGCTCGTCCTCGATATGGATGCGGATGATCTCGTCAAAGCTGGTTTCGCCGACAAAGCCCAGTGCCCGAGCCCGCTTGGCCTCAAAGGCCTGTGGCCAGCCGGCGACGATTCCAGCGATCACCGGATCGGGCACCCGCCGGATCAGGCCAACCGCCTTGGGCCCGGCGACGCGCCCCAGGGCGGCGATCTCCTCGCCCACAGTGGCGGCAAGGCCGGGCATGGACAGGTTGCGCTGCGCGCCAAGCAGGCCCGTATCCAGCGCTGCGGCATGCAGCAGGAAGCCCACCGCCGAACGCGGGCTGGCAAACCAGTGCCGCACGCTCTCATCCACTGGCAGCAGAGCCTCCTGCCCCGCCAGAGGCTCGCGGATAATGCCCGAGAAGAAGCCTGACGCCGCCTTGTTCGGCAGCCCAGGCCGCACGGCAATCGTGGGTAAGCGAATGCCAACCCCATCGACAAAGCCGCGGCGCGAGTAGTCGGCCAGCAGCAGCTCACAGATGGCCTTTTGCGTGCCATAGCTGGTGAGCGGGGTATGCTCATGGCTGTCGCTGATCACGCTCGGCAGCGGCTCGCCGAACACCGCAATCGAGGAGGTAAACACCAGGCGCGGGCGATAGGGCGCGTTCTGGCTTTCGTGCCGGATTGCCTCCAGCAGCAGGCGCGTACCGTCCAGATTGATGCGATAGCCCTTCTCGAAATCGGCTTCGGCTTCGCCCGACACAATAGCGGCCAGATGAAAGATCAGGTCCGGCCGGGCCGCAATGAGGCCCTCGGCAACACCGGGTTGCGACAGATCGGCCGCCACCAGCGTGTGCGGCAGAGTCCCGCCGGGCGCGGCAGGCGCGACCACATCGGCCAGAGTCAGCGCCGAGATCGCCTTGCCGCCCACCTGGCCGGCCGCCAGCAGCGCCGCCACCAGCTTGCGTCCCACCATGCCGGCGGCGCCGATCACCAGGATATTCATGTCCATCTCCCTTTTGGCAAAGCTGTGCATGGCGGACAGGCCCTGTCCAGCGCGTAGACAAACAAAAGCCGGCGCCCTTGGGGAGCGCCGGCTTGATAGTGCCTGCTAGCCGGTCAGACTGACCGGGCCGTTTAGTTGAAGCGGTAGCGGACGGTGCCGCGCACTTCATGCAGCCAGTTGTGGTCGGACGTGACCAGGTCAGCCGCGGCAGCGCTGTTGGAAAGCTGGCTGATGTAGACGCCGCGATAGCCCAGG
Organism: Devosia sp. FKR38; assembly: GCF_005222805.1. Lineage (GTDB taxonomy): Bacteria > Pseudomonadota > Alphaproteobacteria > Rhizobiales > Devosiaceae > Devosia. The sequence goes on from NZ_STGC01000005.1 coordinate 2,519,645, forward strand.
TCGGCGACAACCGAACCGAAGTCATAGCCAGCGCCGACCATGCCGGCGGCCGCAAAGGCGGTGTTGCTGCCCGAGGGAACCACAACGCCAGGAGGCGTGGTCACATCGATATTGTTGAAGGCCGCGCCGGCACCGACGCCGACATAGCCGAATGCGCCGCCGGCAGCGCCATAACCCTGATCGCCCCCGAAGGAGAAATCATAATAGACGTTGGCCAGGGCAATGGTGGAGCGCAGCTTGACCGTGTAGTCACCGGCGCGGTTGCCATAGGCAGCGCTCTTGGTGACCTTGAGGCCTTCATTGCCGACATAGTCGACCGTAGCGTCAAAACGCAGGCCCGTGCCGGTTTCGTAGCCGACACCGGCACCCACGCTATAGCCATAGCCCATTGCGGTGAATGGGAACGCCGTCTTCACCGGAACGCCGCCACAGGCGAGACATTCATTGGCGATGGCTTCCTTGGCCCACAGGGCATTGGCGCCGGCGCTGCCGCGCAGGTAGAACGAACCCTGCACGCCGTAGTCGACGTCAGGAATTTCGATCACGGGTGGGTAATAGGGCAAGTCGGCGGCAATCGCCTGACCACCGACGAGGGCGGCTCCTGCCACCATGATCGCAGCGATAAGCTTGCGCATGTGAAAACGTCCTTTGGTTGCCTCGACATCTATCGATTGCAGCCAATATCCAACAACTTCCTTAAGGCGTACTTAACCTAACACCTTAACCACGTCGGTTTCACAGTCGCGCCACTTCATCCTGCTGGGAGCGGCTAATAAATCTTCTGAATCAGATGCCTGGCGCGATTTCGCGGATGGCGGCCTCGATCTGGCTCACAACGGTGGCCACAAGGTCCTCATTGTCCGCCTCGCCCATAACGCGAATCACGGGCTCGGTGCCCGAGGCGCGCACCACCAGCCGGCCCCCGCTGCCCAGCATGGCCTGGCCATCGGCGATGGCGGCAATCACCTGCTTGTGCTCCAGCGGCTTGCCGGACTTGAACTTCACGCTGCGCAGCAGTTGCGGCACCTTGGCAAAGCGCGCGCAGATTTCCGAGACCGGGCGCTGGTCCTGCTGCAACACGGCCAGCAGTTGCAGCGCCGCCACCAGCCCGTCGCCCGTGGTGGTGAAGTCCGACAGGATGATATGGCCGGATTGTTCGCCGCCCACATTGAAGCCCTTGGCGCGCATCGCCTCGAGCACATAGCGGTCGCCCACCTGGGTGCGCTCCAGCGTCAGGCCCAGTGTGGCCAGATAGCGTTCGAGGCCCAGGTTGGACATGACGGTGGCAACGATCCCGCCACCCACCAGCATTTCCCGGCGCAGCCAGCTCTCAGCAATCACGGCCATGAACTGGTCGCCATCGACCACATTGCCCTTCTCGTCGATGATGATGACGCGATCCGCGTCGCCATCAAGGGCAATGCCCACGTCCGCGCGCATCTCGCGCACCTTGGCGGCAACGGCCTCGGGCGCGGTCGAACCGACTTTGTCGTTGATGTTGAAGCCATCGGGCTTGTCGCCGATGGTGAAGACCTCCGCGCCCAGTTCCCACAGCGCGATCGGGGCGACCTTATAGGCTGCGCCATTGGCGCAATCGAGCACCACGCGCAGCCCGGCCAGGTCGGTGCCGCGCGGCAGCGTGCGCTTGGCATATTCGATATAGCGGGTGCGCGCTTCCTCATCGCGATGCGCCCGGCCGATGTCACGCCCATGCGCCAGCGACTTGGACATGTCGCTGTCGATCAGCCGCTCGATTTCGAGCTCGATCTCGTCGCTGAGCTTGTAGCCATCGGGACGGAACAGCTTGATGCCATTGTCCTCGAAGGGATTGTGCGAGGCTGAGATCATCACGCCCAGGTCCGCGCGCAGCGAGCGCGTCAGCATGGCCACGGCCGGGGTCGGCATCGGGCCCAGCAGATAGACATCCATGCCCACGGCGGTGAAGCCGGCCGTCAGCGCCTGTTCGATCATATATCCGGAGCGGCGCGTATCCTTGCCGATCACCACGCGATTGCGGTGGTCGCCGCGCACAAACTTCTGCCCGGCGGCCATGCCGACCTTGAGCGCCAGTTCCGGCGTCAGCTTGGGACCATTGGCCATGCCGCGAATGCCATCAGTGCCGAAATACTTGCGAACCATTGCCTGTCCTCCTCCTGCGCCGCGCTGGACGCAGGCCCCAGAATTTTGATCTGATTGGCGGCATAGCCGAAAATGCCGCCATGCAAAAGGGCCGCCTCGCGGCGGCCCTGTGTATCCTTGCAAGCAGCCTTAATTGCCCGGCTGGGGTTCCAGCCCGCCTTCCGGCGGCGCGTCGGGGCGCTTCTTGCCGGACTTGCCGGCCGAGGGCACGCCGCTCGCCTTGTTGGACGGGCCGCTGTCGTCAGGGCGCACCGGCTGCTGGCCTTCCATCAGCGCGCGCAGTTCGTCGCCCGTCAGCGTCTCATATTCGAGCAGCGCCTGGGCAATCGCCTCCCACTGGTCGTGGTAGGTGGTCAGGATGTGCTTGGCCGAAGCCTCGCCATCCTCGATCAGCTTGCGCACTTCCTGGTCGATGATACGGGCCGTATCATCGCTCATATTGGTCGACTGCGTCACCGAATGGCCCAAGAACACTTCCTGGTCGTTGCTCTTGTAGCGGACGCGACCGAGCTTTTCGCTCATGCCCCATTCCATCACCATCGAGCGGGCCAGACTCGTCGCCATCTGGATGTCGCCCGAAGCGCCGCTCGTCACCTTCTCAGGGCCGAACTTGATGATCTCGGCTTCACGACCGCCAAACAGCATGGTCAGCCGTGCCAGCGCCTTTTCCCGTGAGAACGAATAGCTGTCGCTCTCGGGCAGGGTCATCACCATGCCCAGCGCACGACCGCGCGGGATGATGGTGGCCTTGTGGATCGGATCGATCCCGGCAACCTTGAGGGCAATGATGGCGTGACCGGCTTCGTGATAGGCCGTCAGCTTCTTTTCGTCCTCGGACATGGCCATGGTGCGGCGCTCGGCGCCCATCATGATCTTGTCCTTGGCGTCTTCGAATTCGGCATGGGTGACAAAGCGCTTGTTGCGCCGTGCCGCCATCAGGGCCGCCTCGTTGACCAGGTTCATCAGGTCAGCGCCCGAGAAACCCGGCGTACCGCGGGCCAGCACCTTGAGGTCCACATCGGGCGCCAGCGGCACCTTGCGCACGTGCACCTTGAGCACCTTCTCGCGGCCAGACACGTCCGGATTGGGCACAACCACCTGGCGGTCGAAACGACCGGGGCGCAGCAGGGCGGGATCGAGCACGTCGGGACGGTTGGTCGCCGCGATCAGGATAATGCCTTCATTGGCTTCAAAGCCGTCCATCTCGACGAGCAACTGGTTGAGCGTCTGTTCGCGCTCGTCATTGCCACCGCCCAGACCGGCGCCACGCTGGCGACCGACCGCGTCGATTTCGTCGATGAAGATGATGCAGGGCGCGTTCTTCTTGGCCTGCTCGAACATGTCGCGGACGCGGCTGGCGCCCACGCCGACGAACATTTCCACAAAGTCAGAACCGGAGATGGTGAAGAACGGCACATTGGCTTCGCCGGCCACGGAACGGGCCAGCAGCGTCTTGCCGGTGCCCGGAGGGCCAACCAGCAGCACGCCGCGCGGAATACGGCCACCCAGGCGCTGGAACTTGCCGGGGTCGCGCAGGAACTCCACGATCTCCTCAAGGTCCTGCTTGGCCTCGTCCACGCCGGCCACGTCCTCGAACGTCACCTTGCCATGGGTTTCCGTGAGCAGCTTGGCGCGCGACTTGCCAAAGCCCATCGCGCCACCCTTGCCACCACCCTGCATCTGGCGAATGAAGAAGAACCACACGCCAATGATGACGATGAACGGCAGCCAGGACGACAGCAGAATGGTCCAGAACGGGCTCGATTCAGGCGACTGCGCCGTGATCGAGACATTCTTGCTTTCCAGGCGCGAAATGATGTCGGCGCCCGCCGGCAGCACGGTCTCGAACCGCGTCCCGTCGCTCAGCTGCCCCGAAACCACATTATCGGTAATGGTCACGGCCTGCACACGGCCGTTCTCGACGTCTGTCACGAACTGGCTGTAGCTCTTGTCAGCAACCGAAACAGAGCGTGTCGATGACTGGAAGACCTGGAACAGCCCCATCAGCATAAAGAGTATGACTAGCCAGATGGCGAAGTTGCGGAAGTTTCCGTTCATCAATCCTGTCCCGGAGAAGGCTGCGCAGGTCGGCGCGGCGCGTTTGCCGAATGTATGTCCGGCATTGGGGCGTTACAAGGGCCACACCTGCGTCCCTTTGTTCCCCCCGTCCAGTCCTATCACGGCGCACCGTTAATGCCCTCTTGGCTGGCAAGCCGCCCGGAGGCGGTTCAGTCGACTAGCAGATGCACGTCAATGCGCTCGTCAAACGACCAGCCGCCCAGTGAGAGCACGCCGCCTGCCGCGTCGCGCACGATGGGCGCGGTGCGCAGCGCCTCTGCCGGCGCGGTCACCTTGCAGCCCAGAATATCCTCCAGCCGATGCCGCGGCAGATAGTCGGCAACACTGGCTGTGAAGTCACCCTCTGACGATCTGTTGATGATGCGGAACCGCTGGTCCCACACCAACTCGCCCTCTGGCAGCAGCACAGCATCGGCCGGCTGGCTCCGGCCGGGCTCCCGGGCCACCAGGATCGCGTCATCTTTGAGGCGCACCACGCAACCCAGCCCTGTTGTCGAGCGCGGCAGCGACTGCGTGACAATGGCCTGGCGCAGCCGTTCCACCTGCCCCAGCGCCCGCGGCCGCTGTCGACCGCCAACGATGTTCAGCACCCGCCCCAGGATACGCGTCGACACCGCCGCGCCCAGACCGATGAACGGCGCCAGCGCGATGCGCGCGCTGCCAAATCCGTCCAGGGTCACGAGCTCGGCAAAACAGGCGTCCGACATCTGCACCAGCGCCGCGTCCACCTCGCCCATCCGCTCGGCAAACTGCGCAAGGGTCGCAGCGTCCAGCCCAAGCCGCGCCAGCTCCGGCATCGCCTGGCGCCAGCGCACGCGCTCATAATGGGCATCGTCATTGGAGGGGTCCGCCGCCGGCACCAGCCCTGCGGCGCTCACCTGTGCCCGCAGGGCGGATGATTCGATGTCAAGGAGAGGCCGATGGATGGTCATTCCCGCCATGGCCACAAAGCGCGCCATGCCCTTGAGCCCATCGACGCCACTGCCATGCGCCAGGCGCATCAGCACGGTCTCGGCCTGGTCATCCCGATGATGCGCCGTCAGCAACACCCTGATGCCATCGGCAGCCATCGCGTCGGCCATCAGCCCATAGCGCGCCTGCCGCGCTGCTTCCTGCACCCCTGTCAGAGGTTTCTCGCCGCTCCAGACCAACCCCTGGGCCGCAATGCCTAGCGACTGCGCCACAGCAAGCACCATGGCCACCTCATCAGCGGCCTCCGGTCGCAGGCCATGGTCGACCGAATAGACCTTGAGCTGCGGCATGCCCTGCCGCCCGCGCGTCCAGCGCTCGGCCAGCAGCAGCAGCGCCAGGCTGTCGGCCCCGCCAGACACGGCAAGGCCAACCCGCTCTTCGCCGGCAATACCGGCGAACAGGCGATCGAGTTCGGCCGCAGACTGCAGGTCCGGGCCTAGGCGGGCGGGCATTCGGCGCGAGCCTTCTCCGCGGCGAGCCGCGTCGCGAACTCGGTGCTCAGCGTGGTGAAACGCTTGTCGATCTCCGCCAGCGTGCGGCAGGCCGTCTCGCGTTCGCCGGCACCCGACAGCGACATGCCCAGCTTGAGCAGCAGATCGGGCGCCCTGGGGCTCTGCGGCGCCTTCTGGAAGCCATTGAGCAGCACGTCGGCCGCCTCGCTATAGGCGCCACGCTGCATCAGGGCATCGCCCAGCAGGTTCGAGGCCTCGGTGGCCTGCTCATTGTCCGGGTAAAGCGACAGGAACTGGCTGAACTGGTCCTCGGCAAAGGCATAGTCACCCGACTTGATCGCCTCGACACCGGCCGCAAACTGCGCGTCGGCATCGGCATTGTCGGTTTTCACCTGCGTGGGATCATAGTTGAGGTTCAGTGGCTGCCCTGTCACCAGGTCTACGCCGCCAGCCGCGCCTGTACCCACCAGCGGATCGGCCGATGCCCCAACCGAATCCATCGGCACATCAGTGGTCCCGCCAAAGGTCGGGTCGATTTCGACTTCGCCCGGCAGGGGTTTGACGCCCTGCTCAGGAATATCTGTCAGCGGCACTGTGCTGTCCGCGTTCGTGCTGGCCGGGTTCTGCGGCAACGCCTCGGGCTGCGTCACGCCGCCCGCTTGGGTTGCCGCATCACTTTTTCCCGCAGCACCGCCTTCCAGTGCCTGGAAGCGGAACTCATTGTCTTCCTGCATGCGGTTGACGATTTCCTGCAGCTGGGTGATCTGGAAGGTCAGGCCTTCGATCTGCCCGTTGAGCAGGCGATTCTGCTCTTCGAGCTGCTGGATGCGCACCATCAGCTGGGCCGCGTCCGTCGCCTGGGCGACCAGAACGCGGTCATCGCCCGCGTCGCTCCGTACCAAGCCGACATTGGCCGGTGGCAGGCTGAACATCGCCGCATTGACCAGGGCTGGCGTGGCCACCCCGATTGCCAGGGCTGCGGCGCCGGCCACAAGCACATGGGCTTTTACTGGGAAGTGAAACGTCAAGATTATGAGCCTCCGCTGTCCTGACCCTAGGTCAGAACCATGACCTGTCGGTGACCGCGAAATAAAGGCCAATTTTGGTCAAAAGAAAGCGCCCGGGCCATTTAACGGGCTCCGGGCGCTCTTGCCTCCAGTTTGCACTGGATCTCTTGGGCCTCCCCGCGCGGGGAAGCCCGGAATTTTTACTGGACCACCGTGACGGCGCGGCGGTTCTGGCTCCAGCAGGAGATGTCATTGCAGATCGCCACAGGGCGTTCCTTGCCGAACGACTGGCTGGTGATGCGCTGGCCATTGACGCCCTTGGACACCAGATAGTTCACCACCACCGAAGCGCGACGAGCGCCCAGGGCAATGTTGTACTCACGGGTGCCACGTTCGTCGGCATGGCCTTCGATCATGATGCGATAGTTCTGGTACTGGTTCAGCCAGGCGGCCTGCTTGTCCAGCGTCGCGGTCGCTTCAGTGGTCAGCGAGCTCGAATCGGTGGTGAAGAACACGCGATCACCCACCGACACCAGGAACTCCTGCTGGCTGCCGGGTGCGCCGCCGCCAGGCCCGAGGTTGCCAACACCCGTCGGCATGGCGTCAGGCGTACGGGAACATGCCGCGACGACCACGACAAAAAAGAGCATGGCGACTGCGCGCAATGCAGTGTTGATGGGTGCGGTAATGACCACGATGGGCTCCTGGGTAGACGGAAATCTTGAGGGCGGGTTTTACCGTGGTTAGTCTTAAGGCCGGGTTTGCCAGCTTGGTTAATCTTACCCTACCAAGGCGCAAATGCGGCTGAAATCCGGGCTTTTTTGTGATGATGCATATTCACCACACCCGTTTGCGATATCACGATAAGGTTAAGTCCCATCGCTAAAATTGTCTGCGCCGGCCACCCGCACAGGGCGGCCGGACGCGTGTTTGCGCTAGCGCAGAACTAGGCCCGCAGCCCCGACCACGACGGGTCGGACGCATAGCTTTCGGTCGGGATCGTCAGCAGGTTGCGGCCCCAGATATCCACACTCATCAGCTTGGGACCGTCATTGCCGCCCGGATCCTGGAAGAACATGATCACCCTTCCATTGGGCGCCCAGGTCGGGCCCTCGGCATGGAAGCTCGTATAGAGCATGCGCTCGCCCGAGCCGTCCGGCGCCATGATGCCAATGTTGAACTGCCCGCCCGACTGGCGCGTGAAGGCGATCAGATCGCCCTTGGGCGACCACACGGGCGTCGAGTAGCTGCCCTGGCCAAAGCTGATGCGCTGCGCATTCCCGCCGCCCGAGCTCATGATGTAGATCTGGGGCGAGCCGCCGCGGTCGCTTTCAAAGGCAATGCGGCTGCCATCGGGTGAATAGGACGGGCCGGTGTCGATGGCCGCGCCCGAGGTCAGCTGCGTCGGCTGCCCGCCGCCCACGCCGGTCACATAGATATTGGTCGCGCCGGACTGCTCCACCGAGAAAGCCACCGTGCCGCCATCGGGTGAGAAGCGTGGCGCAAAGGTCATCGCACCGACATTGGCCAGCCGCTGCTGCTTGCCGCTCGACAGCTGCAGCAGATAGACCTGCGGATTGCCGTCCGCAAAGTTCATATAGGTGACCAGATCGCCATTGGGCGAAAAGCGCGGCGTCAGCGCCATGGACTGGCCATCGGTCAGATACTGCACATTGGCGCCGTCCTGATCCATGATCGCCAGGCGCCGCACACGGTTGGCCTTGGGGCCACTTTCGGCCACATAGATCACGCGGGTGTCGAAATAGCCCGTGCTGCCTGCCAGCGCCGCATAGATGGCGTCGGCGATGATATGGGCAACGCGCCGGCTGGAGTTGGGATCGGTATTGTAGCTGCTGCCGACCACCTGGGACGCCTGCTGCGTGTCCCACACGCGCACCGACGAGGAAATCTGCCCGCCGCGCTCAACACCGCCCATGACCAGGGCATCCACATTGGCCGTGCGCCAGGTGTTGAAGTCGGGCGTTGCGTTCACATCGCCCACCTGCACCGGCAGCGACGCCGGATCGAGCGGCAGGAACAGGCCAGAGCGGCGCAGATCATTCCGCACGATCTCGGCAATCTCCTTGCCAAACGCCGGGTCCGACGAGGCGAAATCGGGAATGGCGATGGGCAGCGGCTGGAAATTGGCGCCTTCCACCACAATGCGCAATTGCGCCATGGCCAGCGAGGAGCCGGCCAGCAAAGCACCGCCCGCCAGGCCCATTTTGAGCGCATTGCGCCGCGTGATCAGGGTCATTTGTCGTCTCCAATCTGGTCGCGGCTAACCGGTCCGGTCGCAGCCGCGTGCAAATCCAAAGTCAGGGGCTCAGTCGTCGATGCAGCCGTCGGGGTCGTCATGGGCGCAATTCCACTTCGATCTGCCGCCACTCGTCATAGGCGTCTGCAGAGAGCATGTCGTATGGGCCGCATTGTGTCACGGCACGTTGTGCCGCGCGCGCCACGGCGCCACCGGCCGGCGAAGCATCCGCCGAGACGATCTGCGTGCCGGCCACACTACGGTCCGGGTTCATCGTCACCAGCAGGCGCACCGTCATGCCGCTGTTGATGTCGCTCGGCAACAGGTTCCAGCAGGTCTTGATCCGCGCCACCAGCCCGTCGATGGCTGATTGGCTCAGGCGCGCCGAGGTGCCGGTGGTGTCGCCCAGCGTGGGTGAGCCCCCCTGGCCGGTGGTGCCGCCCGTGGTCTTGTCGTTGTTGATAATGGCCGAGATATCGTCGGCAAGGGCTGCATCGAGCTGCGGCGGCGCCTCCTGCTGCGCCGTCTTCTCGGCAGCCGCAGCGGCGGCAGCGCGCTTGCGCTCTTCCTCTTCCTTCTTCTTCCGCTCGGCTTCCGCGGCGGCGAACTGCTGCCGCTTCTGTTCGAGATTGCTCGGGCGCGAGGCGGGCACAGGTGCCGCAACCGCTGGCGTGGTGGGCTCGGGCGTGGGCTCAGGCGTCGGTGCCGGGGTCGGCTCAGGTGTCGGGGCAGGCGTGGGTTCGGGTGTCGGCTCAGGCGTGGGGGCCGGAGTGGGCGTTGGCGTTGGGGTCGGCCGGGTTGCCGGCACGGGCGGCACCACAGGCGTCGGCGCCGGGGTCGGTTCTGGCGCGGGCGTGGGTTCGGGTGTCGGCTCTGGCACCGGCGCAGGCTCGGGCGTCGCCTGCGGCGCCGGCGCGGCATTGGTCACCGGCGCGGGCGTCGGCACATCGGCCGGCGAGGGCTTGACTTGATCCTGCTCGGTATTGCCGGTCGGCTGGGAAATTTCGGCGGGCTTGTCGTCTTCAACAATCGAGGGCGTCTGCGTATCGACGACCGTGCTGTCGAGCTGACCGGCGCGGATGTTGGAGAATTCTTCGACGGGAACCAAATCCACCGAGATGGATTCCACGACAGGCGTCAAAGGCTCCTGAAACTGCAGGCTGATCAAGCCGATAGTCAACAGGATGATGTGGGCGGCTATCGATACGGTTACGCCGATGCGCACTGGACTAGCCCGGTTCCCGCTCGGTGATGAGACCGATCTTGCTGAAGCCGCCAGCCGACAGGATCCCCATCACGCGCATCACCGAACCGTAATTGGCCGTGGTATCGCCGCGCAGGAAGATGCGGTCTTCCGTGCCATTGGTTGCCTTTGCGCTGACGGCACTGACCAGATCGGCTTCCGACACCACGTCTTCATCGACATAGATCGTGCCTTCGGGGGTCACCGCAACCGTGATCGGCTGCGTCTGGCTGGGCATTTCATTGGCGGCCGTCTTGGGCAGGTCGATCGGCACGCCGGCCGTCATCATGGGCGCGGCCACCATGAAGATGATCAGCAGCACCAGCATCACGTCCACCATGGGGGTGATGTTGATTTCGCTCATCACCGCTTTCTTGCGACCGCGGCGGCCCCTGCCGCCCGAGCCGCCCGCAGCTGTGCCCATGCCCATGTCAGCGGCTCCGTGCTTCGAGCTGGCGGCTGAGAATGGTGGAGAATTCGTCGGCAAAGCCCTCGAGCCGACCCACCATCTTGGCGGAGTCGGCGGAGAGCTTGTTATAGGCGATAACGGCAGGAATAGCGGCCACCAGGCCAATGGCGGTGGCAAACAGCGCCTCGGCGATCGGGCCGGCCACAACGGCCAGATTGGTGCTGGACGAGGCGGCAATGGCGGTAAAGGCGTTCATGATGCCCCACACCGTGCCGAACAGGCCGATGAACGGACCAGCCGAACCGATGGTCGCCAGGAACCCCAGGCGCTTTTCCAGATTCTCGCTCTCGCGGTTGATCGCCACGTCGAGCACCTTGTCCAGGCGCTGCTGCATGCCCACAAAACTGGCCGCATTCTGCTCGTGGCTGCGCTTCCACTCCTTCATGGCCGCAACAAACACCGCGCCCATGCCGCCCGAAGGCTTTTCGGACTGCATCTGGTAGAGTTCTTCCAGCGACTGGCCGGACCAGAAGGTGCGCTCGAAGCGGTTCATCTCGGCATTGGTGCGACGATACACGATCGTCTTGTCGATGATGATCGCCCAGCACCAGACGGAGGCACCCAATAGCCCCAGCATCACGGCCTTGACGATCCAGTCGGCGGCCCAGAACAGGCCCCAGATGGAAAAATCGGTGTGCGGCACGACGGCACCCACAGCGTCCATGGCTTCCATGTAGTGATCCTTTTCGGCCCGGTTCACGCACCCGACCTTCAGCCTTCAGCCGATGCGGTCGAAATCTGTCAAAATTAAGAGAAATGCCCGGGAAACCAGCCCTTTGCGGCAGCACAACCGGACATGAAACTGCTTTGCCGCAATTATGGTCAAGGATTGGTTAACAAAGGCTCACATCGGCGGGCCCCACACCGGACACAACCCCGCTAGCTATTTATTTCCTTATATTCTAATATTCGTATGTATAGCCGCAACCCTGGGAGGGGCTCTGGCGCAGGCTTGTGCCAGATCAAAGACAGCGCGGATGGCGAGGATCATCATGGCTCAAAACGGCCGACCCCATACCGAACGCCGCTCCGCCTCATCAGAAGCGGCGCATCACTGAGGAGGACTGCAATGTCACATATCATCGTATTGGGCGCCGGACTGGGCGGCACCATCATGGCCTATGAACTGCGCGATCGGCTGGGCCTTGAGCACAAGATCTCCGTCATCAACAAGGGCGGCACCTATTCCTTTGTTCCCTCCAATCCCTGGGTTGCCGTCGGGTGGCGGGACCGCGAGGACGTCGAGATCGATCTCGCCCCGGTCTTTGCCAAGCGGCACATCGGCTTCTATCCCCAGGGCGCCAAGCGCGTTGATCCCCAGGCCAAGCGCATCGAACTGCTCGACGAGACCACGCTGGACTATGACTATCTGGTGATCGCCACCGGCCCCGAACTGGCCTTCGACGAGATCGAGGGTTTCGGTCCGCAGCAGCAGACGCAGTCGGTCTGTTTCGTCGACCATGCCGTGTCGGCCAAGTCCGCCTTTGATCGCCTGCTTGCCAATCCCGGTCCAGTCGTCATCGGCGCCGTACAGGGCGCCTCCTGCTTCGGCCCGGCCTATGAATTCGCCTTTATCCTCGACAAGGCGCTGCGCGATGCCAAGATCCGCGACCGCGTGCCGATGACCTTCGTCACCTCCGAACCCTATATCGGCCACCTCGGCCTGGATGGCGTGGGCGACACCAAGGGCCTGCTCGAAAGCGAGATGCGCCAGCATCACATCAAATGGGTCTGCAATGCCAAGGTGGAGAAATTCGCCGACGGCAAGGTCTATGCCGCCGAGATGGGTGACGACGGCACCGCCGTGCGCCAGCACGAGATCCCGTTCTCCTACGCCATGATGCTGCCCGCCTTCCGCGGCGTTGCTGCGGTGCGCGGCATCGAGGGGCTCACCAATCCGCGGGGCTTCATCCTGGCGGACAAGTACCAGCGCAACCCCACCTTCCCCGAGGTTTTCTCGATCGGCGTCTGCGTGGCCATTCCACCTGTCGGCAAGACGCCGGTCCCCGTGGGCGTGCCCAAGACCGGCTTCATGATCGAATCCATGGTCACCGCCACCGCCCACAACATCGCCAACTTGGTCGCCGGCAAGCAACCCCAGGCCGAAGCAACCTGGAACGCCATCTGCCTGGCCGACTTCGGCGACGGCGGTGTCGCCTTTGTCGCCCAGCCCCAGATTCCGCCGCGCAATGTGAACTGGGCCGCCTCCGGCAAATGGGTCCACACCGCCAAGGTCGGCTTCGAGAAATACTTCCTGCACAAGATCCGCTCAGGGACCTCCGAGCCCTTCTATGAGAAGCTCGCCCTGCAGGTCCTGGGCATCGACAAACTCAAGGCCATCAAGCTCGACAAGACAGAATAGCCGCGATCACTGGACCGGCGCGAACAGCCCGAGGATTGCCTTGGGCAAGCGCGCCGGTCCGCCACTGGTCTTGATCGCCACCACCACCACACTGGCCCGCGTCAGCACGGCATCACCCCGCAGAATGGTCTGCTTGAGGGTGAGCCGTGCGCCGCTCATCGCCTCGACCGCCGTCGTCACGGTCAGCAGGTCATCGATATGGGCAGCCCCGTCAAACGCGATGTCCATCGCGCGCACAGCAAAGGCCAGCCCTTGCTCGGCCAGCGCGCTGTGATGGATACCGGCGTCACGCAAAAACTCCGTGCGCCCCCTCTCGAAGAACTTGAGATAGGCCGCGTGATAGACATTGCCGGAAAAATCGGTGTCTTCGTAATAGATGCGGACTGGGAACTGGTGGACACTCATGGCCGGGGCATATCCGTCGGCTCTTCGACAAACACCACATGCTCGGGTTGGCCCGACAGGTTTCGCAGCCGCTCCGGCAGCCAGGACGGCTTCAACCGCGCCGCGCTCAGTGCCGGCCCGTCCAGCGGCAGCCAGGAGAAGTGCAACACATGCCCCTCGTCTTCCCGCACGAGGAAGGGCTGTGGTCCGCCCGGCCGAACCTCGGGCGGCAGCTCGATGGCATAGACGAAGCCCAGTTCATGATAGCGCTCGCCGGCGCGGCCATAAAGGCTCTCATAGGTGAACAGCAGCGGGCCGAGATCAGCAGGCATCGCCAGCTCCTCGGCGATCTCGCGCGCCAGCGCCAGCTCGGTGGTCTCGCCCATCTCCACCCGCCCGCCGGGCAGCATGCAGTAGTCGTCGTCATCCTCGCGGTCGACCAGCAGATGCCCATCACGGATGGCAGCCCCTGCAACACGGAAGTTGAAGCGCATGCCCTCGGCGGCAAAGCTCAGCAGAGTGCGTCCGCTCATTCTTCCGGGTCCTCGAACAGGCTCGACTGATTGCCAACAAAGCCCTGCGGCACGATCCGCCCCATATGCTGAAAGGCTGTTCCGGTCAGCATGCGTCCGCGCGGCGTGCGCTGGATGAACCCCTGCTGGATCAGATAGGGCTCGACGATCTCCTCGATGGCATCGCGCGGCTCGCTCAGCGCGGCAGCAATGGTCTCGATCCCCACCGGTCCGCCATTGTAGAAATCGGCAATCGTCGTCAGATACCGTCGGTCGAGCTGATCGAGCCCGCGCGCATCCACGTCCAGCCGCAGCAGCGCCTTGTCGGCAATGGCGCGGGTGATCTCCCCGGCATTCTCCACCAGCGCAAAATCAGTCACACGCCGCAGCAGCCGCCCCGCAATACGCGGCGTGCCACGCGAGCGTCGGGCAATCTCCATCGCCCCGTCGGGCGCCATCGGCATGCCCAGCAGCCGCGCGCCGCGCTGCACGATCAGCACCAGTTCCTCGGGGGTGTAGAAATTGAGCCGCACCGGAATGCCGAAGCGGTCGCGCAGCGGCGTGGTCAACAGACCCGCTCGCGTCGTCGCCCCCACCAGCGTAAACCGCGCCAGATCGATGCGCACCGAGCGGGCCGCGGGCCCCTCCCCGATGATCAGATCGAGCTGGAAATCTTCCATCGCCGGATAGAGCACTTCCTCGATGGCCGGATTGAGCCGGTGGATCTCATCGATGAACAGCACATCGCGGTCTTCGAGATTAGTCAGCAGCGCCGCCAGATCGCCGGCCTTGGCGATCACCGGGCCGGACGTGGCGCGAAAGCCCACGCCCAACTCCTTGGAGATGATCTGCGCCAGCGTTGTTTTGCCCAGGCCCGGCGGGCCCACGAACAGCACGTGATCGAGCGCCGCGCCGCGCTGCTTGGCAGCCTGGATGAACACTTCGAGGTTCGCCCGCGCCGCCGCCTGGCCAACAAATTCTGAAAACCCTGACGGGCGCAGGGACACATCCAGCGGATCGTCACGGCCGGCCGCCGGCGAAGTCAGGTCAGTCAAGTGCTCAACTCCCGCAGGCCCAGACGGATCAGTTTCTCGGTCGGCACACCCTCACCCTCGCGGGCAACAATGCGCGCCAGCGCGGCCGAGGCCTGGGCGCTGGAATAGCCCAGATTGGTCAGCGCCGAAACCGCATCACTGATCGCGGTCGGGGCAACGCCCTCGCCCAGCGCCGCCTGCAGCCCCAGCGTGCCCGCATCAATGGCGCCGCCCGTCGGCACCTTGCCCTTGAGTTCGGTGACCAGACGCAGCGCCAGCTTGGGGCCAACGCCATTGGCCCGGCCGATCATCGCTTTGTCCTGCAGCGCAATGGCGCTCGACAATTCGCTCGGCGACAGCACGGAAAGGATCGACAGCGCCACGCGCGCGCCTACGCCCTGCACCGTCGACAGCAAATTGAACCAGGCCTTTTCGCTCTCGCTGGAAAAGCCATAGAGCCGGATCATGTCCTCGCGCACAATGGTCTCGATGAACACCACCGCCGCTTCGCCAACCCGCGGCAGCGCCTGCAGCGTCCGGCTCGAGCAATGCGCCTCGTAACAGACCCCGCCGCAATCGATCAGCACGTGATCATCGCCAAAGCTGTCCACAAGGCCCTTGAGCTTCCCGATCATGCCAGGGCCCTCAGCCGCTGATTGGCGACACGGTGATGCGCGTGGCAGATAGCGATGGCCAACGCATCGGCCGCATCGGCGCCCTTGAAATCAGCCTGCGGCATCAGCGTCTTGACCATCAGTGCCACCTGTCCCTTTTCCGCATGGCCCGTGCCGACCACCGATTTCTTCACCAGATTGGCCGCATATTCGGCTACCGGCAGACCGCGTGCGGCTGGCGTCAGCAAGGCAACGCCGCGCGCCTGCCCCAGAATCAGCGCCGACCGCGCCCCCGCATTGACGAAGGTCTCCTCAACCGCCGCCTCATCAGGCACAAACCGGTCGAGCACCTCCCCCAGACCGGCGAACAGGATCGCCAGCCGCTCGGCCAGCGAACCGTCGACTGGCGGCGTCACCGTTCCGGCGGCAACAAAACTCAGCCGGTTGCCCTGCGATTCGATCACACCCCAGCCGCAGCGGCGCAGCCCGGGATCGATGCCGATGATTCGTGTGGATAAGCTCATGTGCAATCCTTAGTCGTCACCAGGCAAGCTAACAAATACTGTGTGAACAAACCGGCAACACCAGCGGTGGATAACCCCGCCATTAGGAAATTTACACCTTTCGCGGCAACACATTCTTTAACATGGCGCCCTAGCATCCGCGGCGGGAATGCAGGAAGCAATTATGAGTGATATCAAGACCATCCTTCCAGAGAAGGCATGGCTTCGGCTGTGGCGAATCTTCGGGCTTGTTAACGCAGCCTCCGTTGCCGTGTCCGTGATTGTCACCCACACCATCATGGAAGTGTTCTCGGCCGGCATCAACGTGCAGGGGC
The DNA here is from genome assembly GCF_005222805.1 of Devosia sp. FKR38. Classification (GTDB taxonomy): domain Bacteria; phylum Pseudomonadota; class Alphaproteobacteria; order Rhizobiales; family Devosiaceae; genus Devosia. The sequence goes on from NZ_STGC01000005.1 coordinate 2,536,007, forward strand.
TCGCCGTAGCCATCGTGACGCCGCTGCTGCTGGGCGGCCCCATGCTCTTCGTGCTGCTGCTCAAGAATGAGCAATTGCGCCACGCCAATACCCAGCTCCGCCTGATGGCCAGCACCGACTGGCTGACCCAATGCCTCAATCGCGGCGCCTTCACTCATCGCGTCACCACTGCGCTGGCCAGCGCCGCCAAGGGAGGCGCGCTGCTGGTCCTCGACGCTGACGACTTCAAGAGCGTCAATGACCGCTTTGGACATGACTGCGGCGATGAGGCCCTGCGCCTGATGGCGGCCGCGATCCGAGCGGCTAGCCCCGCCGCTGCTCTGGTCGGTCGGCTGGGTGGCGAAGAGTTTGGCATTTTCCTGCCCGGCAGCGGATCAGCAGACGCTGCCGCTGTGACCTGGGACCTCCAGCAGTCGATCTCGGCCATCGACTTCCGCCCGCTCGGCCAGCCCTGCGCACTGTCGGTGTCGGTCGGCAGCGCCACCAGCGCCGAACGCGGCGATCTGGCCGGGCTCTACCGTCTCGCCGATCAGCGTCTCTATGCCGCCAAGGCCCGGACCAACAAGGTGTCCGCCGCCCCAGTGGCCACGCCTGAACCAACCACAGCCGCCGCGGCATAAAAAAGGGCGGCACCCGCGGCGCCGCCCAGCAAACTCTTTGACCAAACCAGTCCGTCGGGCGATCAGCCCTCGAGCTTGGCCATGTCCTCGTCGCTCATCTCGAAGTTCGAATAGACGTTCTGCACGTCATCGTCTTCTTCCAGCGTCGAGATCAGCTTCATCAGCGTCGCGCCCTTTTCCGCATCGATGGCGGTATTGGTCTGCGGCTTCCACACGGCCTTGACTGATTCGGCTTCGCCCAGCACCTTTTCCAGCGCTGCGGCCACATCCACCATCGCTTCAAAGCTGGTGGTGATATAGTGGCCTTCCTCGTCGCTCTCGACGTCATCGGCGCCAGCCTCAATGGCGGCTTCCATGACCTTGTCTTCCGAGCCGGCCTTGGCCGGGTAGGTGATCTCGCCCACCTTGTCGAACATGAAACCAACCGAATTGGTTTCACCCATCGCGCCGCCATTCTTGGAGAAATAGGAGCGGACGTTGGAGGCCGTGCGATTGCGGTTATCGGTCAGCGTTTCCACGATGATCGCCACGCCGCCCGGGCCATAGCCCTCGTAGCGGATCTCTTCGAAATTCTCGCCGTCCGAACCGATGGCCTTCTTGATGGCCCGGTCGATATTGTCCTTGGGCATGGACTGCGAACGCGCATTGACCACGGCCAGGCGCAGGCGCGAGTTGAAGGCCGGGTCCGGCATGCCCAGCTTGGCCGCCACGGTGATTTCACGGGCCAGCTTGGAGAAGACTTTCGAGCGCGCTGCGTCGCTCTTGCCCTTGCGGTGCATGATATTTTTGGCGTGTGAATGGCCTGCCATAGGTCACTGCCCTCGTGCTCTGGATGCGGTATTGGTGGCGCGTTATAGGCAAGGCTGCGCCGCTTGTGAAGCCGCAGCGACGCTGCACGCCTAAGGCTGCTGGCGCGCGAAGCGCTCCACCATCACCGGCAGGGTCACCACGCTCACCACGCCCTCGGTCGCCGCCACACGGTCGCGCACCGCCTGCAGGGCCGCCCCGTCGGCCGCCTCCACCAGCAGCACCATGTCGGTTTCCCCCGCCACCGAGTCGCAACGCACGATCTCGGCAATGCCCATCAGCTGCGGCGCCACCACCGCGCATTGCGCCCCCAGCGTCGTCACCAGCATATAGGCCCGCGCCCCGCGCAGGCTGGCGCCGCGCCGGATCGAATAGCCGGCAATCAGCCCATCGGCGACCAGCCGGGCAATGCGCTCCTGTACGCTCGACACCGAAAGGCCGACCGCTGCGCCGATCTGTTTGAGCGGCTGCCGGCTGTCTGCGCACAGCAGGTCCAGGATCGCGCTGTCGATGGCGTCAGGTTCGCGCATGGCTTCTCCGCCGGAAAACCACCGGTCCGTTCCGGATGATGTCAGGACATAGCCAGCGGCAATCCATGCGACAAGACGGTATACCCCACGGAGCCCGCCATGCTGGACCTCAGACCCAATTGCGAATGTTGCGACACCGACCTGCCGCCCGACGCCACCCATGCCCGCATCTGCAGCTATGAATGCACCTTCTGCGCCGACTGCGTCGACACCGTACTGCACAATGTCTGCCCCAATTGCGGTGGCGGCTTCCAGCCGCGCCCCATCCGTCCGCGCGGCGAATGGCGTCCGGGCGAGGGCCTGCGCCATCATCCTGCTTCAACCCAACGGCGCAGCCTGCGGTTCAGCCGCGACGCGGTCACAGCCTTCAGCCAAAGCCTGCGGCATCTGCCACCCGAACAGCGCTAGTCTGGGTGCAACAGGTTACTTCGGGCGCTGTCGCCGAGTGAGCACGCAGCATCTAGGGCGCAAGGCCCCCGCCGGCGGTCTTTATCCAGGCCGCAATCTGGCCTGCAGGCATGGGACGAGCAAAGGCAAAGCCCTGCAGAGCGTCACAGCCCAGGTCCCGCAATATGGATGCCTGTCCCATGGTTTCAACGCCTTCCGCGACGACCCCAATGCCCAGCGAAGCGCCGATGTCCACGATCGCAGCAATGAGCCGGCGCTGCTCTGGGGAATCGACGATCGGGCCGACCAGCTGGCGGTCGATCTTGAGGCGCCGCGGGCTGAGCTTGAGCAGGCTGACGATTGATGTATGGCCGGTTCCGAAATCATCAACGTCAATGGCAATGCCCATTTGGCGCAACGCATCGATGGTGGCGGCGACCTTGTCGTCGATCTCGTCGAGAAAAATCGACTCCAGGAACTCGAACGATATCGTTCCAGGCTTGATCCTCAGACCGCGCAGGCGGGGCAGCAGCTTCTCGTCATTGAGCCGTTGAAAGGTGACATTGACGGACACGGACGGCACATTGATGCCGAACGCATGCCAGGCCTCAAGGTCCTTGATGCTGCGGTCCAGGATCATGTGGTCAATCGTGCCGAGCATGTCGAGTCGCTCAGCGGCTTTGAGAAAGCAGGCGGGCCCCAGCAGACCGTCTGCGGGATGGTTCCAACGCGCCAATGCCTCAAGTCCGACTAACTGGAAGGTCTTTGCATCAACCAGCGGCTGGTAATGCGGCACGAATTCACCCTGCTCGATGCCACGCAGGATGTCGTCGGCAATACGTTTCTCGGAGGCAATCTCTTCCTGGAGATCAGCCGAGAAGAACTCATGCCGGTTCCGGCCCCTGCCCTTGGCCTGATACAGTGCGATATCGGCATTGATCAGCACGCGCTGGGCGTTGAATGCAGCGCCGGTCTCCACAGCAATGCCGATGCTGGCGCCAAGCCGGCAGACATGCCCCTGATAGGGCACGGGCTTGCGTATGACCTCTATGATCCGATTGGCCAGCGCCTGCAGACGCTCCGCCCGCGTTTCACTGGGACAGGCGATAACGAACTCGTCCCCGCCCACCCGCGCCGCAAACTGCTCCAGACCAATGTTGGCCCGCAACAGACCTGCCACGTGAACCAGCATGGCGTCGCCAGCGCTATGCCCCAGTGTGTCGTTGATCTGCTTGAAACCATCAAGGTCGATATGGAGCAAAGCCAGGCTCGCAGAGCCCGGCAGGGATTGCTGGGCGTGCCTTTCGAGCAGCTTGTCGAGGTAGCGCCGGTTTGGCAGGCCTGTCAGGGCATCGTGCAGAGACTGGTACTCGAGGCGAGCCTTGGCGCGCTCCAGCTCAACATTGCGAGTCTCTGCAAGATGCTTGGCCGCATGCAGGCTCTGGGTGAGCGCGGCCTCTTCCGTGACATCCCAGGCCAGGCCAATCAGCCTGAGCACCCCATGCTCGTCTTTGAACGTTGCACCGCGCGAGCGCATGGTCCGCAGCACACCGTCAGGGCGGTTCAGGCGGAACTCGAGCTCAAAACTCGTTTCGGCACGGGCCTGGTCGCGCACCTGTTGCGCCTTGAGCAGGTCGTCTGGATGAATGACCCGCACGAGGGCGCCAACATTCTCTGGCGCTTGCTCTCGCGAAAACCCGGCGATCTCGCAAAGCCGGTCGTCCCAAAGAACCGCATCATTGTCCAGGGTCACCTCAAAGACACCGAACCGGGAGGCATCCAGCGCGAGCTCCAGCCGACGCGAAAGATCGAGCACGCGTTGTTCGGCCAGCTTCCGCTCGGTGATGTCTGAATCCGTCCCGATGCGGCGGATCGGCGTGCCCTGTTCGTCCCACTCCACAGCAGCGCCGACGCTGTTGATCCAGACATAGTGTCCGGCCTTGTGGCGCTCCCGGTATTCGAACGAGTTATATTCCTGCCGATTGTCCTGCTGCCGCTCTATGGCGGTACGGATACGGGCACGGTCGTCCGGATGCACGCGCTCAAGCCAGGCGTCGTAGGAGAAGTCTATCTCCTCCTCTGGCGCATAGCCCCGCATCTGCTTCCAGACGCGCGACCCCCGCGTCTGTGGATTTTCAAGGCTCCATTCCCACACGCCCTGCCCAGCACTCTCCAGCGCATGGTTCCAGCGCATCTGGCTTTGCGCCAGTTCAGCCTTGGCGTTCTTGAGCGCGGTTATGTCCGTTGCCTCAGCCATCAGCTGCACGACCCGGCCAGCAGCATCCCGGATCGGGCCAATACCTTGATCCACGGTAAGGACAGCGCCATCGGCGCCACTGATGTCGATCTGGAATGTGACATACTCACCAGCAGCAGCGCGCTCGACTGCCTCACGGATACTGGCGCGGTCGCCCTCCGCTTGCCACCAGTCCCCATCCCAGAAATAGAGCTCGCCCACCTCATGAGGCCGCAGGCCAGCGAAATCGTAGCTAACAGGATTTGCGTCGATGATCCGGCCATCAGGTTCGAGCAGCGTGATGAAACGCCGCGTATTCTCGAACATGGCGCGGAACTTTGCCTCGCTTTGCCGCAGGGCCATCTCGCTGGCCTTGCTGGCGGTCACATCGGTCATCACCACCTGGCAGTAGCGACTGTCCTCCACCTCGATGACACTGGCCTCCACTTGCACCTGCACAAGGCTACCGTCAGCACGCACCACGTTTGAGTCATATCGGCTGGCCGAGCCCGTTGCGCTGACGCCGATTTCAGCCAGAACGACCTGCAGGATGCACTCCCCTGGTACGGCCTCCCAACTCCAGAGCGTTGTACCCACGACGTCAGATGCCTCGACCCCCAGCATCGCGGCAAATGCGCGGTTGGCCTGGACAATCATCCCGTTACCCAGTGCGACCAACACGATACCGTGGTGCGATGCTTCAACCGCTATGCGCCGCAGCTTGGTCTCGGCCTGAAGCGCTCTGTCCACCCTTTTGCGCTCGGTTATGTCCCGGATGGTGCCGTAGGCGAAGCGGCGTCCGCCCGCTTCGAAGAACGAGTAGCTGACCTCCACCTCGACATGGCCGCCATCTTGGCGCTTGAGCAGCGCCTGAAGAAGCAGAGGTTCCCGGCTTGGCGTTGGCCCACTCTCTTGCAGCAGAAGTCGGCTGACCTCCTCACTTCCGCGTTGGGCGTCCCATTCCCACGGATGTCGACCCACGACGTCCTTGACCTCGCGCTGCAGCATTCCCGCAAAGGCCGAGTTGGTCTGCACCACTCTGAGCGTCTCGATATCGACAATGGTCACACCGTCCCGCGAGGACTCAATGGCCAGCTCGACGCGGCGCGACAGCTGCAGCCGCTCCATCTCGGCCTGCTTGCGCCCGGTTATGTCGGTGTCGGTGCCGATGACCCGGGTCGGCGTGCCGTCGGGCGCCCAGGCGATAGCCGCACCCAGGCTCTGGATCCAGATATAGTGTCCGTCCCTGTGACGTTCCCGATACTCAAAGACATTGACCTTGACCGCCGGGGAGTTTTGCCTGCGCATTTCGACCATGACCTGCGCGCGATCATCGGGGTGAACGCGCTCCATCCAGGCACTGAAAGCGCTGTCAACCACCTCTTCCGGTTGGTATCCGCGTATCTGCTTCCACATGCGGGAGTAGTGCACGCAATCTGCCTTGACGTCGCAGTCCCAGACGCCCTGGCCGGTGATCTCAAACGCAAAGGACCAGTGACCACCATCGGCCGGCTCGGCCGAAACTCCTGACAATGCGCTAGAGTCGAGAGCCCGTATTGCATTGGCCCGTCGGACGATATTCTGCACCGAAAACCCTATACCTTGCATGAATCGCTGGTGCACTGGGGAGCGTTGAACGCCTCATCGTCCTGCCATGCGCATTTCTGCAATCCAAAGAACCATCCATTGAAAGGAGGGCGAACTCGTTAACAGTCTGCAAGGGCATTGCGCATGCCGGATAGGCTTTGCGTCTTTTGGACACTCGCGCCAAACCCACCAAGACAGGGGCCGGTAGGACAGCTCTCAGCGACCATTGCAGACGCCCCTGGCGACTATCGCGCACCAAGCAGACGCGACGGGATTGGACACCACGGTGCCGCAGGTGCGCTTGCCATCGACGGACAGGCCGCGACGCAGGCCAATGGGCGCATTTGCCTTTCATCGGGGGGATTGTTGCCGACATGCCGGCGCAACGACGTCGCTACACCGCTCGCCTGCAGCGCTAGTCGAAGATCGGTTCGGCCTGCGACAGGCTGCCGCCCAGCCTCAATGGCAACACACGCTTGGTCAATCCCGTGCGCGGATCGGTCTCGATGGCCACACCACACAGGGTTGCCTCGCCCTCTGCCGGCGTGAACCGCCCGCTCGGAATCCCGGTCAGGAAGCGGTTGAGCGGCTCGTCTGTATCGGTGCCGATAATCGAGTCGAAATCCCCGCACATGCCGGCATCGGCCATCAGCGCCGTGCCGCCGCGCAGCACGCGGTGGTCGGACGTGGGAATATGGGTATGGGTGCCCACCACCAGGCTCACCTTGCCATCGAGAAAATGTCCCATGGCCTGGATTTCCGAAGTCGCCTCGGTGTGGAAGTCCACCACGATGGCATCGGCCTGCTCGCCCAGCGGACAGGCCGCCACCGCCGCTTCAACGGCGCGGAACGGATCGTCGATCGGCGGCATGAACACCCGCCCCTGCGCATTGATCACCAGCACGCGGTGGCCATTGCGCCCCTCGATGAACATGGCGCCGCGCCCCGGCGTTCCCGGCGGCATGTTGATGGGCCGGATCAGAGTGGTCTCGCGCTCGATGAAGCTGATGGTCTCGCGCTGGTCGAACGCATGGTCGCCCAGTGTCACCACATCAGCGCCCGCATTGCGGATCGCGTTGAAATGCGGCTCGGTCAGCCCCTTGCCATGGCTGGCGTTCTCGCCATTGACGATGACAAAATCAAAGCCATAGCGCGCAATGATCCCTGGCAGTCGATCATTGACCGCGTCGCGGCCGGCCCGGCCCATCACGTCGCCCAAGAACAGCAGTTTCATGCGCTGGCGCCGAAGTGACGCACACCGGCTTCGGTGATGATGGCGTCGAGCGGCACGTCATGCGGCTCGCGCGGAATATGGTCCAGTTCCTGGGCGGCAAAGGCCAGCCCGATCAGCCGCGGCGTCTTGTGCATGGCGGCCAGTGTCCTGTCGTAATAGCCGCCGCCATAGCCCAGGCGCGTCCCGTGTTTGTCAAATCCCAGCAGTGGCATCAGCACCACATCGGGCTCGCGGCGCGGCGCTAGCTCGGAGGGCGCCAGCGTACCGAAGCCGGCTTCATAGAGCGAGGCGCCCTGCTCCCAGACCCGAAGGTCCAGCGGCTGGTCGGGCCCCATCACCACCGGCAGCACCACCGTGCGATTGCTGTCCATCAGGCCGATCAGGATAGCCTGGCAATCGAGCTCATCGCGAATGCGCCAATAAGCGGCCACCACATCGGTGGGCGCCAGGGTCAGACGATCGAAGAAGTGGCGAGTGACGCGCTTGGCGGACTCTGCCCGTTCTTCGGCCGACAGCGCCGCACGATTGGCATGAGCGGTGGTCCGCAGCGCAGCTTTGGCCTTTTCGATTGTCTCGTCCACCATGCGCCGCGCTGCAAACCGCCTTGAATTAGGAGCCACCCTGGCCGTGGGATAAGCGATCCCGGAACCTACTTTACGTAGGTGGGCGCCGTATGTCCGAACCCACGGGTCCGGCCAGGGACAGCTCCCTGAGAATCGTTAAGGCCCCGGGGATATTGGTATCCTCACGCACCGGGCAGCGCACCAGATATAGTGCGTCCATGCCGCGCTGCATAGGGCATCGCCAAACACATCGCTTGTTTTTGGTCGCGCCGCTCACCACTGTCAGCCCATCTGCGCGGAGCCACCCATGCTTGCCCATATCCTCGTCGTCATCATCGTCGCCATCGTCATCACCGGGCTGGCTGAGCGTCGCAATGTGCAGCCGGCGCTTCTCGTGGCCATCATTGGCCTGGTCGCCTCTTTCGTTCCCGGCATTCCGCGGCTCGAACTGGCGCCCGAGGTCATCCTGGGCGTCTTTCTGCCGCCCATGCTGTTCTCGGCCGCCAGCGACTTCTCTTTCGCCAGCTTCGCCAAGCGCCTGGGCTCCATCGTCAATCTAGGGGTCTTCATGGTCTTTGCCAGCGCGGCCCTGGTGGGTCTGGTCGCGGCCATCCTGGTGCCCGGCCTGGGGCCGGCATCGGCTATCGTCCTGGGCGCCGTTCTGGCGCCGCCCGATGCTGTTGCCGCCATTGCCATTGGCCGTCAGGCCGGCCTGCCAGCGGCGGTGATGACCGTGCTCAAGGGGGAAAGCCTTATCAATGATGCCGCCGCGCTGACCCTGTTCACCGTCGCCGTGGCGTCCGTCGCCGGCACGCACGCCTTCATTGCCAATACCCCGCTCTATTTCCTCTATGCCGCCGTCGTTGGGATCATCATCGGCGTGGTCATCGGCCAGTTGGCGCAACTGGGCCGCCGCAAGCTCGCCAACCCTTCGCTGGCCACCGCCGTTTCGGTGATCGTCCCCTTCGCCGCCTATCTGGCGGCCGAAGAAGTCCATGCCTCCGGCGTGCTGGCTGTGGTTGCCGCAGGCTTTGCCCTTGGCCATCTCGCCGCCGAATCCGGCTATGCCGAGCGCATTCAGGAACGCAATTTCTGGCGCACCATCGATACCCTGCTCGAAACCTTCGTCTTCGCCTATATCGGCCTGCAACTGCGCTTCGTCATCACCGACGCCTCAGCCGCCGGCTATGACATCGGCGAATTGCTGGTCGCCGCCGGCGCCATTTTTGTGGCGGCCACGCTGGTCCGCTTTGCCTGGGTCTTTGGCACGGCCCTGTTTGGCCGCTGGCGCCACAACGCCATCGCCCGCCGCTTTGCACAGTCTGATGCCGCACGCGCCCGGCGCAATCGGCCCCTGCCCCCGCCACCTCTGGCCTGGAAGGAAAACCTCGTCGTCGCCTGGACCGGCATGCGCGGCGTCGTCACCCTGGCTGCCGCCGCCGGTATTCCCGCCGTCACCGTCACCGGTGAAGATTTCCCCGGCCGCAATGCCATTCTGGCCATTGCCTTCTTCGTCACCATCGCCACCCTCGTCGTTCAGGGCCTGAGCCTGCCCTGGCTGATCAGGTCTCTCAAACTGGAGGATGCACGGGACCGGGAGTTCATCGCAGCCCAGCAGGAGCTGGCGCGCCAGCTCAGCGACGAGGCCGACCGGCAAACCCTTGAGGCTTACCTCGCCACAGAGCTTGATCCCGAAGTCCGCCGCGTCACCGAGTTCATGGCCAAGCGCCTGGCTGCGCGGCGCGTCCAGACCGAACAGGAATTCGATCCCTCAACCTCCATAGCCCTGGGCGCCATGCTGCTCGAAGGCCGGCGCACCCGCCTGCTGGCCGCCCGCGATTCCCGCGAACTCGACGACACCGTGGTGCGCGATACGCTCGAGCGCATGGATATCGAACAGGCCTTCATGCAGACCCTGTCGACCCAGGCGCGCTGAACGCTCAGTTCTGCGGAATGGGGGCGGTATCGTCCAGGGTTTCCGCCACGCCTTCGATCAGCCGCGCGGCGTCTGACAGCCGGGCGGCAAAGCTGGCCTCCAGCGCCTCGATCTCGGCGGCCACTTCCTGTCCGGCACGGGTCAGCACCAGCACCTCGGTCTCGAGCGCCTTGATACGCCGCTCGGCCTCGGCCAGCTCGTCCACCACGGCAATGCCGGCCATCACCGTCAGCCGGTTGTCGCCGATTTCGCCCACAGCGCCCTTGAGCTGCTCGACATGGTCGTTGAACCGCTCGGCCAGCCCGATCAGACGCTTCTGCTGGCCCTCTTCGCAGGCCATGCGATATTTGCGGCCATTGATCTCGACATTGACTTCGGGCATCGCCTACTCCGCCTTGGCCAGCACGGCCCGCACGGTTTCCATGGCCTCGACCAGGCGGCGGGACACATCATGCGCGCTGTCGTCGAGCCGCTTGGCCCGCGCCGCCGTCTTGTCCAGCTCAGTGGCCAGGCGCCCGCGTTCATGCACCAGCCTTTGCACATCCACCTCGATGCGCTCGCGCTGGCGGATCCGGTTGCTCAGCCCCGTCACCGATTGTTCGAGCCGCGCGATAGCGCGATCAAACCGCGTTTGTGCTGCGGTCAATCCATCTTGAAGTTCCGTGTCACTCATTGCTGCTACGGTCCTCAACACGCGGCGATTCCGGCCCGCACAGCCTGCCTTAGCACCACGCGCAATGCAACCGCCCTCGCATCGCTGGCCCCGGCACTGTCATTGACAGTCAATCCGAACCTGTTATGCCTCGAAGCCGCCTTTGGGAGGAGGCTTACGGCGCCTCTTCTCCCCAGATTTTCAGCCCTGAAGAAAGCGCACGCCCGATGACGAACACAGCCCAGCAGAACGATTTGGCCAACGCGATCCGCTCCCTGTCCATGGACGCGGTCGAAAAGGCCAACTCCGGCCACCCGGGCCTGCCCATGGGCTGCGCCGATATCGCCACGGTCCTGTTCACCAAGGTGATGAAGTTCGATCCCGCCGACAGCAAGTGGCCCGATCGTGACCGCTTCGTCCTCTCGGCCGGCCACGGTTCGATGCTGCTCTATTCCAGCCTCTATCTGCTCGGCTACAAGGACATGACCATCGATCAGGTCAAGAACTTCCGCCAGCTCGGCGCCATCACCGCCGGCCATCCCGAGTACGGTCACGCGGAAGGCATTGAAACCACCACCGGCCCGCTCGGTCAGGGCGTTGGCAATGCTGTGGGCATGGCCATTGCCGAAGCCAAGCTTGCCGCCGAATTCGGCGATGAGCTGGTCGACCACCACACCTGGTGCCTGGCCGGCGACGGCTGCCTGATGGAAGGCATCTCCCAGGAAGCCATTGCGCTGGCTGGCCATCTCAAGCTCAACAAGCTCACCCTGATCTGGGACAACAACTCCATCACCATCGATGGCGCTGTCTCAAACTCCGACAGCACCGACCAGATCGCCCGCTTCAAGGCTTCGGGCTGGAACACCATCGAGATCGATGGCCACGATCAGGACGCTATCGAAAAGGCCCTGCTGGCCTCCAAGGCCTCCGACAAGCCCACGCTGATTGCTGCCAAGACCACGATCGGCTTCGGTGCCCCCAAGAAGGCCGGCACTGAAAAGGTGCATGGCGCTCCGCTCGGCGCCGAGGAACTGGCCGGCGCTAAGGCTGCGCTGGGCATCACCTACCCCGCTTTTGAGGTTCCGGCCGCCACGCTTGAAGCCTGGCGCGCTGCCGGCACGCGTAGCCAGAACATTCGTGGCCAGTGGGAGTCCCGCCTGGCCGCTTCGGCAGAAAAGGCCGAGTTCACCCGCCGCATGTCAGGCGCCCTGCCGGCCGACTTTGCCGCAACCATGGATGCGTTCCGCAAGAAGCTGACCGAAGACAAGCCCAAGGTTGCCAGCCGCAAGGCCAGCCAGATGGCACTCGAAATCATCACCAAGGCGGTGCCAGAGGCGCTGGCCGGCTCGGCCGACCTGACCCATTCCAACCTCACCAACACGCCTGACACCGTGCCGTTCACGGCAAACTACCGCTCGGGCCGCTACATGATGTACGGCATCCGCGAACACGGCATGGCAGCCACCATGAACGGCATTGCCCTGCATGGCGGCCTCATCCCCTACGGCGGCACCTTCATGGTCTTTACCGACTATGCCCGCCCCTCCATTCGCCTTTCGGCCCTGATGGAACAGCGCGTCGTCTATGTCATGACCCATGACTCCATTGGCCTGGGCGAAGACGGCCCGACCCACCAGCCGGTGGAACACCTGTCGGCCCTGCGCGCCATTCCCAACCTGCTGGTCTTCCGCCCGGCCGACGCGGTGGAAACCGCCGAATGCTGGCAGATCGCCATGGAAACCGCCAACCGCCCTTCGATCCTGGCCCTCTCGCGCCAGAACCTGCCCACCGTACGCACCGAATACACGGCCGAAAACAAGTCGGCCAAGGGCGCCTACACCCTGGCGGGTGACAAGGATGCCCAGGCGGTGATTTTCGCCACCGGCTCGGAAGTTGCCATCGCCATCGAAGGCATGAAGGCGCTGCAGGAGCAGGGCATCACGGCCCGCGTGGTCTCGGTTCCCTCCATGGAACTCTTCGCCCAGCAGTCCGACGCCTATAAGGCCGAGGTGCTCGGTTCGGCCAAGGCGCGCGTCGCCGTCGAGGCCGGTATCGAGATGAGCTGGAACAAGCTGCTGGGCGACAAGGGTCGCTTTGTGGGCATGCACAGCTTCGGCGCCTCCGGCCCGATTGATGCGCTTTATGCCCACTTTGGCATTACGTCCAAAGCCATTGTTGAAGCCGTCACCGCACAGTTGTAAGAGAGCCCAGCCTCCCTTCTCCTAACCCCTCCCAAGGAGCGTCTTTCCATGGCAATTCGCGTCGCCATCAATGGTTTTGGCCGCATCGGTCGCAACGTCCTGCGCGCCATCATCGAATCGGGCCGCACCGACATCGAAGTCGTGGCGATCAACGATCTCGGCCCGGTCGAGACCAATGCCCACCTGTTCCGCTTTGACAGCGTGCACGGCCGTTTCAACGGCACCGTCACCGTCGATGGCGACACCATCAACGTCGGCCGCGGCCCGATCAAGGTGACCGCCGTTCGCGATCCGGCCGAGCTGCCGCACGCAGCCATGGGCGTGGACATCGCGCTCGAATGCACCGGCATCTTCACCTCCAAGGAGAAGGCCAGCGCCCACCTCAAGGCCGGCGCCAAGAAGGTGCTGATCTCTGCTCCGGGCGAAGGCGCCGATCTGACCGTGGTCTATGGCATCAATCACGCCCAGCTGAGCAAGGACCACATCGTCGTCTCGAACGCCTCCTGCACCACCAACTGCCTGGCGCCCGTCGCCTATGTGCTGCACAAGGAATTCGGCATCGAAAAGGGAATGATGACCACCATCCATTCCTACACCGGTGACCAGCCCACGCTCGACACCATGCACAAGGATCTCTATCGCGGCCGCGCAGCTGCCCTGAGCCAGATCCCGACCTCGACCGGCGCGGCCAAGGCCATCGGCCTGGTGCTGCCCGAGCTCAAGGGCAAGCTCGATGGCGTCTCGATCCGCGTTCCCACCCCGAACGTGTCCTGCGTCGACTTCAAGTTCATCACCAAGCGCGATGTGACCGCCGAAGAAATCAACGCGGCGATCAAGCAGTACGCCGATGGCGAGCTCAAGGGCATCCTGGGCTACACCACCCAGCCCAACGTCTCGATCGACTTCAACCACGACAGCCACTCCTCCACCCTGGCCTTTGACCAGACCAAGGTGATGGGCGGCAATTTCGCGTCGATCCTGAGCTGGTACGACAATGAATGGGGCTTCTCCAACCGCATGGCCGACACCGCCGTCGCGCTGGGCAAGACCCTCTAGGCCCCGGCCGAACCAATCCGAAAAGGGCGTCCCGCGGGGCGCCCTTTTTTCTGGCCGAGATTGTCAGCGCCACCGGCTTTGGCAATGATGGCATTGCAGTCCTCACGACAGGCGCGAACCATGAGCCTTGATCGATCCCTTCGCTGGCGCGGCCTGGAGGCCGAGAGCATCGAGCATGCCCATGTGGTGGCAACACCACGGGACACCCGCATCCGCTCCGCCCTGATCACGCCGCACTATGGCTTGTTCTACCGCATCAAGCTCGATGAGGCCGACCGCGTCCGCACGCTGCGCATCGAGCGCACCGACGGCAAGGTGCTCGAGCTGTTCTGCGACGGCGCCACCAATTGGTCAGACGATCGCGCCGAACCCATCCCGGCCCTGCGTGGCTGTGTGGACATCGACATCTCGGCCACGCCCCTGACCAATTCCCTGCCCATCTGGCGCTGTGATTGGGTGCTCGGCCAGCCGCAACGCTTCGCCATGGCCTGGATCGATACCGACACGCTCGCCGTCCGCCGGGACGAGCAGATCTATACCCGTCTCGACGACACCCATTTCCGCTATCAGTCCGTCGCCAGCAGTTTTGAGCGCGTGCTCGAGGTCGACAGCAACGGCCTGGTGCTGGACTATCCTGGCCTCTTCGCCCGCGCCGACTGATCAGGCCCCTGCGGGCAAAACCACCTTCACCCCGGCGCTGCGGGCGCGCACGTCCGGTGGCGCCAGGCAGGTCTCGACCGCCTCATAGCCCGGCGCACCGGGATAGGGCGCCACCAGGCTCGGCGGGCTGTGGTTGGCCGGGCAGAGGATGATCGCCTCGTCGCCGCGCACCGACGCCAGATCGAGCACGGCGCTCGAGCGCGTCATCAGCATCAGCCGCGGCAGCGTGCTCAATGACGCCCGTAGATAGGCGATCAGCGCCACCTGCGTCGCCTCGTCCAACCCCTCCTCCACCATGTCGACCACCACCGTCTCTCCCGGCGCGCCGTCAAGCCCGACCAGTAGCGCCCGCAAGGCCGGGCTCAGCGTCGCGCCATCCTCCGCCAGCCAGGCTTCGGCCCGCGCAAGGCGCTCGCGCAACGCCGGCTCGGCATCCAGCCGCTGCTGGGCCACCATGCCCGCATCTGCATTGCGCTCCAGGCCCAGGAACCGCCCGCCCTCGATCTCGGCGGCCAGGCGCTGCGACAGCCGCGTCTTGCCGCTGCCCAGGGGGCCGATGATAAAGCTCAGTCGGGCGAGCTGTGGCAGCACAAACCGCTCTCCGCCCCAGGGCCAGGGCAGATCAAACGCCACCGACGGCCCTTGCGCACCGCCATCCAGGCGGCGCAGCAACGCCATGTCCGGCGCGGCGCCACGGGCCAGTCCGCCACGCAACTCGCGCACCCGCGCCAGCGCCACCACCAGGGCCTGCATGCGCGCCTCGAGCACGCTCTGCTGGCTGGCCAGCGCCGTGCCCAAATCGCGCCCGTCGCCACTCAGCACGCGCTCCACCTCGCCCAGGCTGAGCCCCAGGCCGCGCAGCGCCACCACATCTTCGGCCCGCGCCAGTTCGGCCGGGCCATAGACGCGCCAGCCGGCGGCCGTGCGCCCGGGAGATACCAGGCCCCGATCCTCATACAGGCGCAGCGCCTTGCTGGAGACCCCGAGCACGCGGGCGGCATCGGCATGTTTGAGACTGCGTTGGTTTGGCATCACGACTCACCTCTTGGGGATTGATCGCTCGCCTTATCCGGCCTGCCCCAAGGGCTGGGTCAAGCCCGATTGCGCCCCGGCAGGCGCTGTCATGGCCGGGTCATCAAATCACCCTAAAAACCGAACTGTTCATGTCGTTGGGGGCAACACCATGTTCCATCTCACCCGCCGCATCATGACTGGTCTGCCACTGGCACCGGTGTTGATCGGCCTGAGCGATCAGCCAGGGCTTCTGGTCGTGCCGCCGGCACTGACCGCGCTGGTGGTCTTGTTGCGCGACCGCGTCATCCGCCGTCGCGTCGGCCTGGCCGCCTGGCCCAGCGATGGTTTTGCCCGCCATGTGCTGGTCGATGATCTGGGCCAATTGCTGGGCCATAGCCTGCTCGCCCTGCCGCTCTTCCTGATCGGCCATGCGCTTCGCGCGACCCTGATCCCTGTCTGAACCACCCCTTTTTTTGAACGACTTGCCTTCCCCCATTGCCAACGCTCTGCTACGCCACGGCAGTTATTTCACCGGGAGGCACGACCTATGAGCGCCACGTTCAAGACCCTCGACGAGCTCGATCTCACCAACAAGCGCGTCCTGCTCAGGGCCGACCTCAACGTTCCGGTTGCCGATGGCCAGGTCACCGATGCTACCCGCATCGAACGTCTCGTCCCCACCATCCGAGAAATCGTCAAGCATGACGGCAAGGCCATTCTGCTGAGCCATTTCGGCCGCCCCAAGGGCAAGGTCGACGCGGCCTTCTCGCTCGAACAGGTCTGCGCCGCCGTCGCCGATCAGACCGGCCATCCGGTTGGCTTTGTTGCCACCGACTGGACCGATGTCTCGGCTGCCAAAAAGGCCATCGACGCCGCGCCTGCCGGCTCGGTCCTCGTGCTGGAGAACACCCGTTTCCATCCCGGCGAAGAAGCCAATGACATCGAGCTAGCCAAGCGCATGGCGAGCCTCGGCGACGTTTATGTCAACGACGCCTTCTCGGCCGCCCACCGCGCCCATGCCTCCACCGAAGCCCTGGCCCATCTGCTGCCGGCTGCGGCGGGCCTGGCCATGCAGGCCGAGCTGGAAGCGCTCGAGGCCGGTCTCGGCGCCCCCAAGAAGCCCGTCGTCGCCATCGTCGGCGGCGCCAAGGTCTCCTCCAAGATCGACCTGCTGGAAAACCTCGTCACCAAGGTCGATGGCCTCGTCATCGGCGGCGGCATGGCCAATACCTTCCTGCATGCCCAGGGCGTCAATATCGGCAAGTCGCTCTGCGAAAAGGACCTCGCCGAGACCGCCATCCGCATCATGGAAAAGGCCGTCGACAGCGGTTGCGCCATCATCCTGCCGATTGACGCAGTTGTCGCCTGGCACTTCAAGGCCGATACCCCCACCCGCCTCTATGGCGTTGATGCCATCGACCCCGATGGCATGATCCTGGATATCGGCCCCTCCTCGATCGAGCGCATCATCGGCGCCATCGACGATGCCAACACTGTGGTCTGGAACGGCCCCGTCGGCGCCTTCGAGATGAACCCCTTTGACGCCGGCACCGTCGCTTTGGCCAAGCACGTCGCCAAGCGCACCCATGACGGCAAGCTGGTCTCGGTCGCCGGTGGCGGCGACACCGTCTCCGCCCTCGCCCATGCCGGGGTCAAGGACGCCTTCACCTATGTCTCCACCGCTGGCGGCGCCTTCCTTGAGTGGATGGAAGGCAAGCCCCTCCCGGGCGTGGACGCCCTCAAGAAGTAGGCGCCGCGTTCCTCCAGCCTCGCCCCTGTTCTTCGGAGAGGGGGCGTGGCTGGACGCCATTCAGACCCGTAAATGGCACGAGCCAGCACGGCGCGCATCTTCCATACAAGATGCGCCTTTGGTCTAATAACCCTAGGTCTAATCGCAGCCGCGCCGCCGAAAGTCTAATCTGCACCCAGGTTCAATTGCTGAAGGTGCAACGTGTCCAAGTCGCTCAATTCCATTGCCCAGAAGCTGATGGAGCCCGGCAAGGGCATCCTCGCTGCCGATGAATCCGAAGGCACCATTGCCAAGCGTTTTGCCAAGATCAACCTGCCCAATTCGCTCGACCTGCGCCGCGACTATCGCGAGATGCTGTTCCGCTCCACCGAGGCCATGACCAACTATATCTCCGGCGTCATCCTCACCGAGGAGACCCTGGAGCAACACGCTGCCGACGGCTCGGCCTTCCGCGCCATTCTCGCCGACGCCGATGTCATTCCCGGCATCAAGGTCGACCGTGGCGCTTTCCCCATGCCCGGCGACCATGGCGAGAAGATCACCGAAGGCCTCGATGGCCTACGCCAGCGCCTGCACCGCTATGCCGAATTGGGCGCCGGCTTTGCCAAGTGGCGCGCCGTTATCACCATCAATGACGTAGCCCCCACCCGCAACAACATCCGCGCCAATGCCCATGCCCTGGCCCGCTATGCCATTCTCTGCCAGGAAGCCGGCATCGTGCCGGTGGTCGAGCCCGAAGTGGTGGGTGATGGCGATCCCGGCAATCATTCCATCGAGCGCTGCGCCGCCGTCACCGGCGATGTGCTGGAAAACACCTTCAAGGAACTGCGCCTGGCCGGCGTGGATCTGGGCGGCATGCTGCTCAAGCCCAATATGATCCTGCCCGGCGTCAATTCGCGCGAGCGCCCCAGCTATGAGGAAGTCGCCAAGCGCACCGTCGCCGTGCTGCGCGAACATGTGCCGGCCGCCGTGCCGGGCATTGCCTTCCTCTCGGGCGGCCAGACCGACGAAGAGGCCACGGCCCATCTGTCGGCGATGAACCAGATCCCCGGCAAGCCCTGGCCGCTGACGTTCTCGTATGGTCGCGCCTTGCAGAACGTTGCCCTGCGCACCTGGGCCGGTCGTCGCGAAAACTTCCCGGCCGCTCAGGCCGCGTTCAGCCATCGCGCCCGCATGAATTCTCTGGCGGCCCTGGGCACCTGGGACGGTGCCCACGACCAGGCAGCCTGATCAAGCGTCCGACGTCCCAACGTCACCATGATGCGCGCGGCGCCTTTCGGGGCTGCGCGCATTTTGTTTTGCGCCGTCGGCCCCCTTCGCCTATTGGAGGACTGTCCTCTTTGTCGCCCAAATCGCGACACATGTAGACACCAACCGCGTTGAGTGCTTCCGACACATGGCTCCCCAGTTCTATCTGATCACCCCCGCCGCTGCCGATGTCGAGACGTTCCCCTCTCGCCTGATGGCTGTGCTCAATGTAGCCGAATTCGCCGCCCTGCTGGTGCGCCGCGCCACCATGGACGCTGCCACCTATGAGGCGCTGGCCACCCGCGTCATCAACATCGGTCAGGGTGCCGGCTGCGCCGTGCTGCTCGAAGACGATGTCGCCCTCGCCCGGCGCCTGGGTGCCGATGGCGTGCACATCACCACTGGCGCCGCCGCGGTCAAGAACGCCATTGCCGCGCTCAAGCCCGGTCTGATCGTTGGCGCCGGCCGCACCGCCAGCCGCCATGACGCCATGACCATGGGCGAAATGGACGTCGACTATGTCTTCTTTGGCCCGCTCGATGGCGCTACCGATCCCGCCAGCGCCGACCTCGCCGAATGGTGGGCCGCGACGTTTGAAATCCCCGCTGTGCTCAGCGATCCTGGCGCCGGCCCCACGGTCGACCCGCGCGGCGCCGAGTTCCTCGCACTCTCCACCAGCATCTGGACCGCGGCCGACCCGGTCGCCGCCACCATAGCCATCGTCAGCGCCTTGGGTGCCCGATGATCCGCTTGCGCCGGCCTGTCCTGGCCCTGCTGCCCCTGCTGATCATGGCGCCAGCCTGGGCTCAGGATAGCGGCGCCACCAGTGCCGACACTACCGCGACCGAGACCGCCCCCGCCGAGATCATCAGCGATCAGATCTTTGGCCCCAGGGTGCCCACCGATGACGCCTTCGGCGCCTTCCAGCGCGGGTATTTCCTCACCGCGCTCGAACTCGCCCTGCCGCGCGCCGAAAAGGGCGAGGCCTCGGCGCAGACGCTGATTGCCGAGCTCTATGCCAAGGGCCTGGGCGTGGCCCAGAACGACACGCGCGCCGCCGGCTGGTACCAGCTCGCCTCCAACAATGGTGACATGCTGGCCACCTTCGAGCTGGCCCTGATGTATGAAGAAGGCACCGGCGTGCCCAAGAACCGGGCCCGCGCTGCGGCTCTGTTCAGCCAGGCAGCCGACGCCGGCTACATGCCCGCCAAATACAATATGGCCCTGCTCCACATCGAGGGCGTCTACGCCTCTCCCAGCCTCACCACCGCCGCGAGCCTGATGAAGCAGGCCGCCGACACTGGCTTGCCCGAGGCGGAATATGACTATGGCACCATGCTCATCGAAGGCGCGGGCCTCGTCCCCGATCCTGCACTGGGTGCCGAGTACATCCTCAAGGCCGCCGAACAGAACCTGACGGCCGCCCAGATCGACTACGCCACCCTGCTCTATATGGGCCAGGGCGTGACCCGGGATGTCGAGGGCGCCGCCGCTTGGTATCGCCGCGCCGCCGAGGCCGGCAATGCCGTGGCGCAGAACCGCTACGCCAAACTCTTGGCCGTGGGCGAAGGCGTGCCGCTCGACCTGCAGGAATCCGCGATGTGGCGCGCCCTCGCCCGTCGCCAGGGCATTAACGACGCCACGCTCGATAGCCTGCTGATCTCCATTCCGGCACAAGATCTGGCCACGGCCGAGGAGCGTGCGCGCTTCTGGCCCTCGGTTCCGCCCACCACGCCGACCGCCGAGACCATTCTCGAGATCCCCACCACCAGCGTTCCGGCCAGCACCGGCCCGACCCTGCCGACGCCCACCGACGTGCCGCCTGGCGCGTCCGGGGATGCCCCCAAACCGCAAGACCCTTGATCGGGCGGGCGTTCTGAGGCAATAAGCCCGCCACGCCCAGCAGACCAAACACATTCGGCCAGCCGCATCCGGCATGCGGGGCCTGCCCCGACAATTCGCGCACCGAAAGCACCCACGCCATGGCCAAGATCAACGGCAACGAAATCCGCCCCGGTTTCGTCATCAATCACCAGGACCGCCTCTGGGTCGCCGTCAAGGTCGATCACGTCAAGCCCGGCAAGGGCGGCGCCTATGCCCAGGTCGAGCTCAAGGCCATCCTGACCGGCACCAAGCTGAACGAGCGCTTCCGCTCCGCCGAGACGGTCGAGCAGGTCGAGCTCGAGTTCCGCGACTTCACCTTCCTCTACGAGCAGGGCGAAAACCTGGTGTTCATGGACCAGGAAAGCTACGAGCAGGTCGAGCTGGCCAAGGATTTCGTCGGCGACCGCGCCGCCTTCCTCTCCGATGGCATGAAGATCACCCTCGAAATGCACGAGGACACCCCTCTGGGCGTCAAATTCCCGCCCAATGTCATTCTTGAGGTCATCGAGGCCGACCCCGTGACCAAGGGCCAGACCGCGTCCAACCAGTTCAAGCCTGCCAAGGTCGCCAACGGCCTCAAGGTCATGGTGCCGCCCTTTATCGCCGTCGGTGAGCGCATCGTCGTCGACACCACCGAAACCACCTATCTGCGTCGGGCGGACTGATCTATGGCACGTTCAGCGATCCTCAATGTCATGGTTGGCGCGGCCCTCAAGGCCGGCAAATCCCTGACCAAGGACTTCTCGGAAGTCGAAAATCTCCAGGTCTCCCGCAAGGGACCGGCGGACTTCGTGTCCAAGGCAGACCTGCGCGCCGAGCAGATCGTGTTCGGTGAGCTGCAGAAGGCCCGTCCCACCTATGCCTTCCTGATGGAAGAGGGTGGTGAAGTGGCCGGCACCGATGGCCAGCACCGTTGGATCATCGACCCGCTCGATGGCACCACCAATTTCCTGCACTCCATTCCGCTGTTCGCCGTGGCAATCGCTCTTGAACGCGCCAATGAGATTGTTGCCTCGGTGATCTACAATCCCGTGCTCGACGAGCTTTACACCGCTGAAAAGGGTGGCGGCACCTGGCTTAATGACCGCAAGCGCCTGCGTGTTGCCGGTCGCCGCAGCCTGGCCGATGCCGTTGTCTGCACTGGCATCAAGACCCAGGGCACGGCCAATGACAGCCTGCAGCTGCGCCAGCTCGCCCATATCAATCCCGCCGTCGCCGGCATTCGCCGTTCCGGCTCCATCTCGATGGATATGGCCTGGCTGGCCGGCGGCCGCTACGACGCCCTTTGGGAAGCCGGCCTGGCGCCCTGGGACGTGGCGCCCGGCCTGCTGATGGTCAAGGAAGCCGGTGGCTTCGTGTCTGACTTTGCTGGCACCACCGGCTCTGTGTGGAATGGTCAGATCGTGGCCGGCAACGAAACACTGCAAGCCGCCCTGCTCAAGGAACTCCGGCCCATAAACTAGGGCCGGATTGTCCCGTTCGCGCCCTTAGCGGGGCGCGAATACCGCCAGTTCCTCGAACCAGTTCATATCGGCAAAGTTGCAGAAGGCCGGCGCCCGCAGCTCGATGACCGGCGCACGCCGCACGATATCGGCCTGCACATCGTCGAGCATCGCCTGCCATTGCGGCACGGCAGCATCATCGAGCCAGTCGATCATGTAAGCCATGGTGATGTGGAACTCATAGCTGTCGTGGTCGGGATGCTGATACCCCAGCACCTCAGCAAAATTGTTGCGCCAGCTGGCCATGGCATGGCGGTCAGCCGCCGTGACGCCTTCGACAAGCAGACCCGTCGGCCGGGCCGCCTGCACGGCAACTTTGAAGGCCGGCCCACCGGAAAAGCCCTCAAGCCGCTCCAGGAACCGCTCCGTCATCACCGGGATGGGCGTATCCCCGGCAATGTCCCGCGGCCAATAGGGATAGGTGCGGCGCCCTTCCAGGATGCCCTGGAACAGCGTCATGTGATAGCTCTCGACCGGGGTGAAGGCCAGCGACGCCGCATCGGGCATCGCCTGATAGCGGGTCCGCGCATCGATCAGTGCGCGCTGGGTTTCAGACCCCTCCACCAGATGACAGACCACCGTGTTGCCCGGCTCGGGCAGGAACACGCCATCCCTGTTATAGCGCGTCCCCAGGTGGCTCGGCGGCTTGGGATTGTTGTGACGGCCATAGCGGGCGGCGGACGGCATAAGGTCGGCAGACATGGCAGGCTTTCCAGCAGAAGAAACGACGCGCCCCCATACCCCGTCAGCGCGATGATTGCGTGACACTGCCATCCCCCTTCAGGCGGCATTAACCTTTGGCATTGCCCCTCGCCACCGCTCTGACTACTCTTGCCTGGTGATTTGGGCGTTTCGGGCAAGGTTCAGGCAAAGATGACGCAAGGCTACGATCCCTACCACCTCGCCAGTCCCACCGTTTACCTGATCAAGATCCTGATTTTCCTGGTGCTGGTCCTGCTGGTCGGCGCGATCCTGTTCAACACCGTGGTGCAGTTCTTCTGGGCCAACCCCTTCATCAATTCGATGATTTTCCTGGCCCTGGGTGTCGGCATTTTCCTCAGCATCCGCCAGATCGTGCGGCTGTTTCCCGAGGTCAAATGGGTCAATTCGCTGCAGGATGGCACCACCACTAATGTGCGCGCGCCCATTCTGCTGGCGCCCGTCGCCGGCATTCTGCGCGAGCGCATCGGCGAAGCCGTCATCACCCCGTCCTCCATGCGCTCGATCCTCGACAGCGTCGGCAATCGCCTCGACGAAGCCAAGGATACCTCGCGCTACCTCACGGGCCTGCTGGTCTTCCTGGGTCTGATGGGCACCTTTTATGGCCTGCTGCAGACCGTGACCTCGGTGGCCGGCGTCATCAACCAGCTCGATGTGACAGCCGGCGATTCGGCTGCCCTGTTCTCCAATCTCAAGGAAGGGCTCACAGCCCCCCTCGCCGGCATGGGCACGGCCTTCTCGTCGTCGCTGTTTGGTCTGGCCGGCTCGCTGGTGCTGGGCTTTCTTGATCTGCAGACCAGCCAGGCCCAGAACGCCTTCTACACCGACCTCGAAGACTGGATGACCTCCATGACCGAGCTCGACCATCCGGTCAGCGCCATGCAGGCCAATGCCGGCGGCCCGGACATGCAAGCCATGTTCGACAAGCTCGGCAACTCCATGCAGAACCAGAACTCCAGCCAGAACGCCATTCGCGCCATGGCCGAACTGGCCCGCGGCATCGATGGTCTGGTCAAGCACATCCGCACCGAACAGGACGATCTGCGCAAGCACATCGACGAACAGGGCGAAACCAATCGCAAGCTGCGAGAGCTGATCGACGCCGTGCTGACGCAGGGCGACAACGAGCGGCGGACTTAGGCCCATGCCGGGAGCCCGTTCTCGTCGGCGCGTCGAGGCCAACTACTGGCCCGGCTTCGTCGACGCCCTGTCGAGCCTGTTGCTCGTCATCATCTTCATGCTCAGCCTGTTCATGCTGACCCAGTTCTTCCTCGGCCAGGAGATCCAGGGGCGCGACAGCGCCCTGGCGCGCCTCAACAGCCAGATCGCCGAACTGACCGACCTCTTGCAGCTTGAGCGCGCCAATTCCGACGACCTCACCAGCCAGATCGCCAATCTCACCGCCACCTTGGGCAGCGCCCAGGCTGAGAACGCCAGCCTTTCCAGCCAGCTCGCCGGCATCGGCGCCGGGCTCGACGGCAAGGATGCCACCATCTCAGGTCTGCAGGGCGACCTGCTGGCGGCGCAGGAGCTCTCCGACGAGGCCAATGCCCAGGTAGCGCTGCTCAACCAGCAGCTGGCCGCCCTGCGCACCCAGATCAATGCCCTGGAAGTGGCGCTCGAAGCCTCCGAGAGCCGCGACACCCAGTCGCGCACCCAGATCGCCGATCTCGGTCGCCGCCTCAACGTGGCCCTGGCCCAGCGCGTGCAGGACCTCAGCCGCTATCGCTCCGATTTCTTCGGCCGCCTGCGCCAGATCCTGGAGGGCCGCGCCGATGTGCGTGTGGTGGGTGACCGCTTCGTCTTCCAGTCCGAAGTGCTGTTCGATCCCGGCCAGGCCGATGTGCAGGCCGGCGGCCTCCCCGACCTCGACGCCTTGGCCGAAGCCATCCTGCAGCTGGAAACCGAAATTCCGCCCGATATCAACTGGGTGCTGCGCATAGACGGCCATACCGATAGCCGGCCGATCAGCAATGCCCGCTTCCCCTCCAACTGGGAGCTGTCGGCGGCGCGCGCCATCTCGGTGGCGCAATATCTGGTCAGCAAGGGCGTTTCGCCCAATCGCCTGGTTGCAGCCGGCTTTGGCGAGTTCACCCCGATCGATCCGGCCGAGACTGATGAGGCCTACCGCCGCAACCGCCGCATCGAGTTCAAGTTGACCGAAGGGTGATCGGCGACGGCGGAACCCCGACTAATCGCGCCGACGGCACGATTAGAGGCGATTACGGGTCGCCCGTTGCGAGACCCCGGACCAGCGCCCGGGCGCCACAGACCTACCCGGCGTCGTCCATGCGGAACTGTAGCCGCGCCAGCTCGGCATAGCGGCCACCCTTGGCCACCAGCTCGTCATGCGTGCCCTGGTCGATGATATGGCCCGCGTCCAGCACCAGGATCTTGTCGGCATCGCGAATGGTCGCCAGGCGATGCGCGATCACCAGCGTCGTGCGGCCGCGCATCAGGAACTCCAGCGCCGTCTGCACCAGCCGCTCACTCTGCGCGTCAAGCGCACTGGTCGCCTCGTCGAGCAGCAGGATCGGCGCATTCTTGAGGATCGCCCGGGCAATCGCCAGGCGCTGCTTCTGCCCACCCGACAGCATCACGCCGCGCTCGCCCACGATGGCGTCGTAGCCCAACGGCAGGTCCAGCACGAAATCATGCACCAGCGCCGCCTTGGCCGCTGCCTCGACCTCTTCCATGCTCGCATCCGGCTTGCCGAAGCGGATATTGTCGGCAATCGTACCGGCAAAGATCGTCGGCTCCTGCTCGACATAGGCAAAACGCTGTCGCAGCTCGTCCAGCCGCACCTTGCGGATGTCGATGCCGTCGACAAGGATCGCCCCGGCGGCCACATCATAGAACCGCTGCAGCAGCGACAGCGTCGTGGATTTGCCTGAACCCGAGGCACCAACCAGCGCCACCGTCTCGCCCGCACCCACCGTAAAGCTGAGATCGGTCAGCACCCGCTCATAGCCGCTGGTCTGGTAGCCGAAATCGACATGCTCGAACGCCACCGTGCCAATCGCCGGCACCGGAAGGGCAATCGGCTCGGCCGGATCGGTAATGGTCGCGTCGGTGTCGAGGATTTCGGTCAGCCGCTCCATGGCGCCGGCCACGGTATTGAGAATGCCCATCACCTCGCTGACATTGGTCAGCGCGCCCGAAGCCATCAGCGCATAGACCAGGAACTGCGTCAGCTGCCCGGCCGTCACCGTGCCGGCGAACACCGATCGAGCGCCCCACCACACCAGGAAGACGATGGCCGAGGTGCCCAGGAAAATCACCATGCCCACCAGCACCGAGCGCGCGCCCAGCCGGCGCACTTCGGCGCGATAGCTGTCCTCGCTGCGCGCATTATAGATGCCGGCCTGGTTGTTCTCCTGGGTGAAGGATTTGACGGTGCGGGTCGCGCCCAGCATCTCGGTCGCCATGGCCGACAGATCGGCAAGCGCATCCTGCGTCTTGCGCGACAGGCCGCGCAGCCGGCGCGAAAAGGCGATCAGCGGCAACAACAGAGCCGGCGCGGCAATCACCACGGCCAGCGTCAGCACCGGGCTGGTGAGGAACATCATCACCAGCGCGCCGATGATGGTAACGATCGAGCGCAACGCCAGCGAGAAGCTCGACCCCACCGCCGAGCGGATCACCGCCACGTCGCCATTGAGACGGCTGGTGAGCTCGCCCACCCGATTGGTATCGAAATAGCGCGCATCCAGCCGCAGCAGATGCAGGAACACCGCCTGGCGCAGATCAGCCAGCACGCGTTCTCCGATGACCGAGATGAAGTAGAAGCGGGCGCCGCTCGCCACCGCCATGATGGCGGCAATGCCCACGATCAGCCAGCCATAGCGACCGACATTTTCGAGGTTCTGCTCGATGAAGCCTTCATCGATCGCCCCGCCCAGCACGGCCGGAATGGACAATGAGGAAATCGCCGAGATCAAAAGGAAGACGATCGTCAGGCTCAGCCGCACTGGATAGCGCATGATGAACGGCGTCAGCCGCCGCAGGGGCTGCAGCTTGCGCACGGTCTGGACGGGCGGGGTGACAATCTGTTCAGGCTCGGCCTGCGCGGGAACGGCTTGTTCGGTCATTGTTGGGCTGCGCCACTCTTGTCGACATGGGGTCCGGAACCGCCGGGCCGCGCCACGTCTCGGATATAGGCACAGCGCCCGCTTGGGGCAACCGCTTTGTCCGGCGTGAATTTGCCGCGCCGGTGCTCTTGCAGAGTGGCCATGCTTTCTGTATGAAGCCGCCAACAACAGATTTCTGATGCTCTCCGGGCGCTGCGGCGCCCGTTTGATTTGAGGCGATACCGATGAAGGCTGACACTCACCCGGACTACCACGTCATCACCGTGGTCATGACCGATGGCACCAAGTACGAGACGCGTTCGACCTACGGCAAGGCCGGCGATACGCTGCAGCTCGACATTGATCCCAAGACCCACCCGGCCTGGACCGGCGGCACGGGCCAGCTGCTCGACCGCGGCGGCCGTGTCTCGCGCTTCAAGGAGCGCTTCAAGGGCCTGGGCATCTAAGCCAACCCGATACGAGAATACGAAGAACCCGGCCATTGTGCCGGGTTTTTTCTTGCCCGAGATCCCAATCGATCCGGGCTGGTGGGCAATCTAGGGTCAGGGACGGCCGAATGCAGCCTTGAGCCGCGCCAGCTGGTCGGCAATGCCATTGGCGGTGCCGGCATCGACGACCGCCATCTTGCCGCGCTCGAGCGTGTCGAACTGCATCACCCGATCAAACAGCCGGTCGCCCTTGTCGATATAGCTGCGCAGCGCCTCGGGCAGTTGCTCATAGCCCGGCCCGCCGCGTTCCGACGGCGTGGCGGAAAACTTCACCTTTTCCTTTTCGGAGCGGGCGTTTTCCTTGGTGATCTCACCTTCGTTGACCGCGCGCTGCAGCAGCAGCCAGGATGCCAGCTGCATCAGCCGTGTCGTCAGGCGCATGGATTCGGTGGCATAGAGAAACGAGGCTTCGCGGCTCAGCACCCGGCTGTCGGCGCGACCATCGGCATCGAGGTAGCTCGCCACATCCTCGATCAGCGTCATGCCCTCGCGATAGAGCGCATCAAAGCCACCCGCAGCCACAATGCGCGGGCCAATGGCGATGGCTGATCCGGTTTCTGTCACGTCTGCCAAGCAATTGTCTCCCCGCTTGTGGCGCCACAATAGGCCAATTGCCACCAGCCGTCATCGGTGTGTCGCCAACACGATGAAAAGAGACTGAAAAATCGGGGCGATAGCAAGGCTGCGGACCCCTGAAAAGAAAAAAGAGCGGTAAGAACCGCTCTCGAAGTTAACAGGGAGGCGTCAAACAGAGGGAGAAACCACTCTGCAAAATCCAGAACAATCTGAATAATTAGAGATTACCGAAAACAGATTAATTGCACGTTAACAGGAGTCGATTTCTTAACCCTGCGGCTTGTCGATGCGTTGACCCCATTTGCCTCCCCGCTGACAAGACGGCAACTGCAGCAGTACCCCGACCACCGAGTCGCCGGGATCGCAGCGGCCAGTCTACTCTTCACCTTCTGCGGGATCCTCCATGGCCAATCTGTCCGCCGGCATCGCTGCCAACCTTCTGATGGCCATGGTCGCTGCCGGCCCCGCCCTGTCGGCAATGCCCAAATCATCGACGGATGCGCAGGCGCAGCCGCGACGCCGCCAGGCAGCACACGACAGCTCAGCCCCCCAGGCTGGCCACACTGGCTTTGGCGCGGAAGCGCCGCGCGGCTTTAGCGCTTGAAGATCGACTCTGCCGCCAGGCGCGTCGCGTTCCGCGCTGTGATCGCGGCCTTGAGCCGGGCGATCTCGCCTTCCAGCAGGGCAATGCGCTGGCTGAGTTCATCCACCGACATAGTGTCGATCACCATGCCCACTTCATGGGCCTTGGGCGCCGTCCGCTCGTCTTCGTCCATTTTCGGCCTCCACCCTGTGCAATCCACGCCAGTCTAATCAACCGGACTTGCAGAGCAATCCGGCTTGCACCAGCATAGCAGCATGAGCGCACAGACAACCATGCAATCCATAGCCATTACCGCCCCCGGCGGCCCCGATGTCCTGGCCGTCCAGCAGGCCCCTATGCCCGTCTGCGGCCCCGGGGAAGTCCTGATTCGCGTCGCCGCAGCCGGGGTCAACGGCCCCGACCTCGCCCAGCGCCGCGGCCACTACGACCCGCCCCCTGGCGCTTCGCCCATTCCGGGCCTGGAAGTCAGTGGCGAGATCGTCGAACTCGGCCAGGGCGTCACCAATTTCCAGCGCGGCGAACGCGTCATGGCGCTGACCAATGGCGGCGGCTATGCCCATTTCGTTTCCGTACCGGCTGGCCAGGTGCTGCCGGTTCCCAGCGGCTGGCTGCTGACCGACGCCGCCGCGATTCCGGAAACCTGGTTCACCATCACCCAGACCCTCGTCATGCGGGCAGGGCTGTCCACCGGCATGACCGTGCTCGTGCATGGCGCCGCCGGCGGCATCGGCAGCGCCGCCATCCAGATCGCCAGCGTCCTGGGCGCCCAATCCATCGCCGTCGTCTCGTCGCCCGCCAAAGCCGACTATGCCCGGAGCCTGGGCGCCATGGCCACGATCGACTATACGCGCGAAGATGTGGCCGAGCGGGCACTCGAGATCACCCTGGGCAAAGGCGTCGACCGCGTCGTGGACGTCGTCGGCGGCGCTATGGCCGAGCACAATATCAAAGCCTCCGCGCACGGCGGCCATATCGTCCAGGTCTCAACGCTCGATGGAGGCACCGCGCCGGTATCGCTGCGCGGCATCATGGCCAAGCAATTGACGCTCTCTGGCTCCACACTGCGGCCGCAGAGCTCGGCGACCAAGGCGGCAATTGCCAGCCACATCCGCCGCCACCTGCTGCCGGCGCTGAGCAGCCACGGCTTCACCCGGCAAATGGTCACGGCCTATCCCTTCAACGCGGCCAATCGCGCCCATGCCACCATGGAGGCGCGCAGCCACATGGGCAAACTGGTGCTGGTGACCCCGTTCGGCGCCACGCTTTAGCGCCCAGACAGCCGGGGAAACGTGACATTGCCATTGCGGATCGGGGCCGAAAACCATATATTGGCTGCGTTCCCCCTCAGCACGAAGCAAAGAGGCGGAGCGGCCCGGAGGAAAACCGGCCGCGCCTGCAGGAGAGATTTATCATGACCCAGCCACTGTTGATGCCCAAGGCCACCGCCGTCTGGCTCGTTGACAACACTGCGCTGTCGTTCGAACAGATCGCGGCCTTCTGCACGCTTCATCCGCTGGAAGTCCAGGGCATTGCCGACGGCGACGTGGCTGGCGGCATCATGGGCGCAAACCCCATCCAGAATGGCCAGCTGACCCGCGAAGAAATCGAAAAGGCCGAGGGCGATCCATCTTATCGCCTCAAGCTCAGCGAACCCAAGGTCCGCGTGGCCGCCGCCAAGCGCAAGGGTCCCCGCTACACCCCCATTTCGCGCCGCAACGAGCGCCCGAACGCCATCAAGTGGCTGGTGCGCAACCACCCCGAGCTCAAGGACGCCCAGATCATGCGTCTGGTCGGCACCACCAAGTCGACCATCGACTCGGTGCGTGAATCCACCCACTGGAACGCTGCCAACCTCGCTGCCATGGACCCGGTGACCCTGGGCCTGTGCAGCCAGATCGATCTCGATCTTGAGGTCAAGCGCGCATCCAAGGGCGGTCCGGGTGTGGATGAGGCTGAAGAAGGCACGCTGCTGATGACGGCCGAGGAAGCCCTGGCCCGCTCCGGCTCCCGTGGCCAGAGCAGCGAAGATGGCGAGTTCGCCGCCAACGACCATCGCCCTGCCGAAGCGCAGGACGAGTTCGACGCCGACTCGGTGTTCTCCAAGCTCAAGTCCCTCAACGTCGACACCGACAGCGACAACTAACAGGATCTGGTCAGCGGAATGGAAAACAACATCCTGCTGGCCATCTTCGTCCTGCTGGCAGCTAGTATCGCGCTGGTGCCACTTGCCAAGGCCGCTGGCCTTGGCACTGTCCTGGGCTATCTCGCGGCCGGCGTGCTGGTCGGCCCCTACGGCCTCCGCCTGGTGTCCGATACAGAGACTACGCGCCAGATCGCCGAATTCGGCATCGTCATGATGCTGTTCCTGATCGGCCTGGATCTGCAACCCCGCGAAATCTGGCGCATGCGCCACAAGGTTCTCGGTCTGGGCGTCACCCAGGTCATCGCCACGGCCGCGGTCCTCGCCCTGACGCTGACCCTGAGCGGGCTGACATGGAATGTCGCTCTCATCATCGGCCTGGCCCTGGCCATGTCCTCGACGGCCATCGCCATGCAGACCATCGAGCAGCGCGATATCACCACCACCGACACCGGCCGGGCCAGCCTGGCCATCCTGCTGGTGCAGGATGTCGCCATCATCCCCATTCTCGCCGCCATCCCGCTCCTGGCCATCGCTGGCAGTGGCGCGGCCATCGATGCCGAGGTCACCCAAGCGGTTCGCTCGCTCGATAGTCCCGTCGACTGGCTCATGCCCCTGTCCGTGGTCGGTGCCTTCGTTGGTGCCCTGCTGGCCGGGCGCTACGTTGTCCGCCCACTACTGGGCTATGTCGCCCGCACCGAGGTGCGCGAAGCCTTCACCGCCATGGGCCTGGCCCTGGTGGTCGGCGCCGCCATGGTCACCCAGCTGATCGGACTGTCGCCGGCTCTGGGCGGCTTCATCGGCGGCGTACTGCTGGCCGACAGCGAGTATCGCCACGAGCTCGAGAGCAATTTGCAGCCCTTCAAGGGCCTGCTGCTCGGCCTGTTCTTCATCTCGGTGGGCATGTCGATCGACTTCTCCGTGCTGGCCACCGAGCCGGTTCGCATCGGCGTCCTGGTCATGGGCCTGGTCGTGGTCAAGATGGGCATTCTGTTCGCCCTCGCCTCCCTGTTCCGCATGCACTTTGCCGATCGCCTGCTGCTGGCCATGCTGCTGAGCCAGACCGGCGAATTCGCCTTCGTGGTGCTGCAGCTCGCGCGCACCGAAGGCGCCATCCCCGCCGGGCAATATGACATCATGAGCGTGGCCGTCGCGCTGTCCATGGTCACCACGCCGCTGTTGCTGCTGCTCTTCGACAAGGTGATTGCACCGCGGCTGGATGGCCGCGCCGGCCAGCGCCCGGGCGACACCATTGACGAGCACCGCAAGATTGTCGTGCTGGGCTATGGCCGTTTCGGCCAGATCGTCACTCGCATGCTGCGCGCCCAGGGCTTTGAAATGACCCTGATTGACGATGACGCCGCCCAGATCGCCCTGGTCCGGCGCTTTGGCGTCAAGGTTTTCTATGGCGACGCCTCCCGCGTCGACCTGCTGCACGCTGCTGGTGTGGAAAAAGCCGAGCTGGTGGTGATCGCCGTCGGCGGCGCCGACCGCATCCTCACCATTGCCCGCAATGTTCGGCGCCACTTCCCCCATGTCGACATCGCTGCGCGCGCCGTTGATCGGGGCCACGCCCACGAGCTGATGGCCCTGGGCGTCGAGATCTTCGAGCGTGAGACCTTTCTCTCTGCCATCAGCCTGGGCGCCAAGGTCCTGGTGCGGCTAGGCCACTCGCCCGAGGAGGCAACGCGCCTCGCCGAGGCCTTCGAGGCCCATGACAACCAGTTGCTGCAGGACAGTTTCTTCGTGCGCGAGGACGAAACCGCCTATATCGGCATGGTCCGCAATGCCATGGGCCTGCTCAACCAGGCCATGAGCGCCGATCGGGCCGAGCCGCCGGTTGACAATACGCCGCCAAAGCGTACCGATTAGTACGGAACCCTCCCGGACTGATTTTCATGCCCATCCTTGATCTCTATTTCGTCGCGGTCGCCGTGATCGCGGTGCTGATCGTCGGCCTGTCCAAGGCCGGCCTGCTGGGCAGTCTGGGCATGGTGGCCGTGCCACTGCTCAGCCTGGTGATGCCGGCGCGCGATGCAGCGGGCATGATGCTGCCGGTGCTGCTGGCCATGGATGCCATCGCCGTCTTTGCCTACCGTCGGGAGGTGGATTGGCGCGTCATTGCCATCATGCTGCCCGGCGCAGCCGTCGGCACCATCCTGGGCTGGGTGCTCTGGGCCTTCGTCTCTGATTCGGCCGTGCTGCTGTTCGTCGGCGTCGTCACGCTGCTGTTCATCCTCGACGCCATCCTGCCGCTGCGCAAAAAGCTCGAGGGCCTGCCGCCCTCGCGCCCCTGGGGCATGTTCTGGGGCGCCTTCTCCGGCTTCACCAGCTTCATCAGCCACACTGGTGGCCCGCCGTTCCAGATCTATGTGCTGCCCCAGCGCCTGCCGCCGGCCATCTATGCCGGCACCACGGCGGTCTTCTTTGCCATCGTCAACACCGCCAAGCTGATCCCCTACTTCTTCCTCGGCCAGCTCAACGTCCACAATCTGACGCTCTCGGCCATGCTCATCCCCGTGGGCATTGCCGGCGTCTTCATCGGTATCGCCTTGGTGCGCCGCATTTCCATGGCCCTGTTCTACCGCGTGGCCTATTGGCTGGTGTTCCTGCTGGCGCTCAAGCTGGTGTGGGACGGGGCGCGCGGCGTCTTCTGGGGCCTCTGATTCCCGCCCCATCTCCAGGCAACAAAAAAGGGCCGCGGCTTCTGCCGTGACCCTTCATCCCTACCGGGGAATACTGCGCCGCATTACTGTGTCATTGCAGAGAACTTGTAGAGTTCGTCCTTCACTTCGAGCTTCTTGCGCTTGAGTGCGCTGACCATCAGATCATCAGCCCGAGTACTCTGCATCTCGGCCTGGATCTGGCGGTCCAACTCCTGGTGGCGCCGTTCGAGCGCCGCGATATGCCCTTCAGTCGTCATGACAACTCCTAGAAAGCTATGTGGACAAGCCATCGTCACAAATAATTCACGCGTTGTCGACTGCCCTTCTGGAGCCCACGGGAAATCTGGTGCAAATCACCGTGCGATCGGTTAACCAAGGGTGAGTTTTAGCCGTCTGGGCGGGTGCCGATCCATGTTGTCGCTGACCAAGGAACAGGAAGCCAGTTTTGGTCTCGAACTGGCGACAAAGCGCCAGGAACATGCCGATCTCGACGCGGCCATCAACACGCTGACCCAGTCCCACATTGCCGATCGAATGCTGATACAGCGCCTCAAGAAGCGGAAGCTGGCGCTCAAGGATCGCATTGTCCAGCTCGAGAATTATTTGCTGCCCGACATCATCGCATGAGGCCGTCCCGGCCTTGATGTGTGGCGACAATTGGGCTAGTTCCGCGCTTTGCTTGAGACCGATGGGGGAATCGGCCGTGCTGACCAAACCGCTCGTCGCCATTGTCATGGGCAGCCAGTCTGACTGGCCCACCATGCGCCTGGCCGCAGAAACCCTTGAATCGCTGGAAATCGAGTACGAGGCGCGCATTGTCTCGGCGCATCGGACGCCCGAGCGTCTCGTCGAGTTCGCCACCAGTGCCCGCGCCGAGGGCTTCAAGATCATCATCGCCGGCGCTGGCGGCGCCGCCCATCTCCCCGGCATGATCGCCGCCATGACGCCGCTACCGGTGTTTGGCGTGCCCGTGCGCTCCAAGGCGCTCAACGGGCAGGACAGTCTTCTGTCCATCGTCCAGATGCCCGGTGGCATTCCGGTGGGCACTCTTGCCATTGGCGAGCCGGGCGCCATCAACGCCGCCCTGCTCGCCGCAGCCGTGCTCGCGCTCTATGACGATGAGCTGGCGGACCGGCTCGATGCCTATCGCGCCCGCCAGACCCAGGCCGTCCCTCTTTTCCCTGCAGACACAGAGTAGCCTCTTGTCACAAGCGACCCCACCGCTGCCCACCGGCAGCACCATCGGCATTCTGGGGGGCGGCCAACTGGGTCGCATGCTGTCGCTGGCTGCCAGCCGACTGGGCATGCGCACCCATATCTTCTGCCCCGATCCGCATAGCCCGGCCTTCGAGGTCACGCCCCATCGCACCATCGCCGCCTATGATGACGAGGTGGCCCTGGCCGCCTTTGCCGACGCGGTCGATGTGATCACCTATGAATTCGAAAATGTCCCGGCCGCCACCGCCGAGTTCCTTGCCGGCCGCAAGCCGCTGCGCCCCGGCGCCAATGCCCTGGCGATTTCGCAGGACCGGCTAGCCGAGAAGTCCTTCCTGGCCGGCAAGAACATTCCCGTGGCACCGCATCGCGCCGTCTACACCCGCGCCGATCTCGACGCCGCCATTGCCGACCTCGGCCTGCCCGCCGTGCTCAAGACCACGCGCCTGGGCTATGATGGCAAGGGCCAGCGCGTCCTGCGCACGCCCGACGACGCCGACGCCGCCTTTGCCGCGCTGGAACCCAAGCCGCTCGTGCTCGAGGCCTTTGTGCCCTTCGACAAGGAAATTTCGGTTGTCGTGGCTCGCAATACCGCTGGCGAAGTGCGCAGCTTCGATCCGGCCGAAAATGTGCACCGCCACCATATCCTGCACACCAGCACCGTGCCCGCCGACATCTCTGCCGGCCTCGAAAAACACGCCGCCATGCTGGCCAAGGTCATCGTCGTGGCGCTCGATTATGTCGGTGTCCTGGGTGTCGAGTTCTTTGTCGTTCCCGGTGAACGTCCGACCTTGATGGTCAACGAAATCGCTCCGCGCGTACACAATTCCGGCCACTGGACGGAAGCGGTCTGCCTGACCGACCAGTTCGAGCAGCATATCCGCGCCATTATCGGCTGGCCGCTGGGCGACCCCGCCCGTATGGCCGATGTCGTGATGCAAAACCTCATCGGCGACGAGGTCCTGGCCCTGCCCGGCAGTCTGGATGGCAACACCCAGCCCCATCTCTATGGCAAGGCCGAGGCCCGGCCCGGCCGCAAGATGGGCCACGTTAACACCATCACCCGGCGCTAGAGCGTTTCCAGCAAAAGTGGACACCGCTTTTGCGGTTCGGAAACGCGACCAAACAAGACCCTGGAGCCGTTTCACCGATGCAGCGAAGCGGTGAAACGGCTCTAGCGCGCAAGCCAGTCCGCCATCGCCGCCACAACGGCCTCCGGCGCTTCCATCGTCGGCAGATGCCCGCAACCGGCGAAACGCACCAGCCTGGCGCCGGCGATGGCCGCTGCCATCTCCTCGGCCAGCTCTGGCGGCGTCACGCCATCGACCTCGCCCACGCCCACGAGTGCCGGCACGCCAATGGCGCCCAGTGAGGGCCGCGAGTCGATCCGGGCCATGATCGCCGCCTGATGCTTGAGATAGGCCTCTGCCCCGGCCCGCTCGGCCATGGCCACCACTTCGCCCACCAGGGGCGTGTCCAGATTGTGTGGGGCCATCAGGCCGGGCTGCAGCGTCCGTGCCACCAGCCCGAACTTACCCTCCTGCACCAGTCGGATTGCCGCCTGCCGCGCCTGCGTGCGTATGGCGTCGTCGGCCCGCGCCGAGGTGTCCAGCAGCGCCAGCCGTGTCACCCGCTCGGGCGCCTGCCGCATGATCTCGAGGGCCACATAGCCGCCCATGGAGAGGCCCGCCAGGGCGAATCGCGGTGGCGCGCTGGCCAAGGCCTGCTGTGCCATGCCGGCGACGCTGTCCGGGCCGCGCAGGTCCGCCACGCTGCACTGCGCGCGCGTCCCCAGACCCGCCACAACATCACGCCACAGCCGGGCATCGCAATTCAGGCCGGGCAGCATCAGCAGGTCTTGGGTCATCATCGCACTCGGTGTCTTGTCACAATGGACGCCGATTGTTTCCCGCCCCAGCCTGTCGGGCAAGCGCAGACGCCGTATTGC
Source organism: Devosia sp. FKR38 (assembly GCF_005222805.1). GTDB lineage: Bacteria > Pseudomonadota > Alphaproteobacteria > Rhizobiales > Devosiaceae > Devosia. Next base: position 2,572,322 of record NZ_STGC01000005.1, read on the forward strand.
TGCGGTTTTTATCCATGAGTCAGTGGACAAGCCCGGCAAGCTGGGCTATAGACCGCCCCACGGTGATCAGCCTTGCTGGTCGGCGACGGGATGCTCTATCGCGGCGCCACTATCCAAACCCACATGTCCAAGCTTCGAAAGGGCGGTTGACCTTTGCAAGTAGTCGTTCGCGATAATAACGTTGATCAGGCGCTTCGCGCGCTGAAGAAGAAGCTGCAGCGCGAAGGCGTCTTCCGCGAGATGAAGCTGCGCAACTACTACGAGAAGCCCTCTGAGAAGAAGGCTCGCCAGAAGGCTGAGGCCGTTCGTCGCGCCCGCAAGCTGGCCCGCAAGCGCCTGCAGCGCGAAGGTGGTCTGCCCGCTCCGGCCGCTGCTGCCCGTCCCGGCCAGCCCGCGCGTCCCAGCGCTTCGGTCACGCCGCGCAACTAAGCGCTGCTGCACCACAGAATTTGAAACGCCGTCCTTTTGGGCGGCGTTTTCTTTTGTGCTTTGTCCGACCTTCGATCAGGTCTCCGGCGGACTTGCTGCCCGGCCGCGGGCCGACACCCGGCGCACCAGGGCCACGGCAATGGTCAGCGCGGCCATGATCGGCATCAGCGTGGTCAGCGCGCCGCTGGCGGTGGCAAAGGCGATGCTGGCCAGGGTTGAACCGACAAAGCCCCCGCCCACCTGGAAAACCCCCGTCAGCGCCCCCGCCGCCCCGGCAATGCCGCCGAAATCGGCCATGGCGGCGGCTGTCGTGCTCGGTCCGATGAAGGCCAGCGACAGCATCCACAGTGCCACCGGCACCATCACCGCCAGCGCCTCGCCGGGTAACAGCCGCGGCGCGATGCCAAAGCCCAGTCCCGCCAGGGCAATCAGCACCAGCCCGACGCGCACCATGTTCAGCCCGCTGAGCCGCCGCGCCGCATAGCCGGCTAGCACATTGCCGGAAATGAACGCCCCGGTCTGGATCAGCATCACCATGGCAAACTGGAACGTATTGAGCCCGATCTCGTCGATCAGGATGAATGGCAGCAGCGCCGCAAAGCCATAAAAGCCGCCGAAGGACAGCGCCAGCACCAGCGCCGGCAGCATGAAGCGGCCATCGCTGAGCAGCAGGCCATAGTTGCGCACAATCGTCTGCGGGCTTAGCGGCATTCTGGCCGCTTCCGGATGGGTCTCCCGCGCCGCCACACTGATCAGCCCCATCAGCAGCAGCCCATAGCCCGCCATGACCAGGAACAGCAGGTGCCAACTCCCCACCAGAAGGATGGCACTGCCCAGCGTCGGCGCAATGGCCGGCGCTACCGTCAGGATCAGATTGATCAACGTCAGGATGCGGATGGACTCAGCGCCGGTGAACTGGTCCCGCACCATAGCCCGCGACAGCGCCACGCCCACCGAGACGCCGATGCCCTGCAGCACCCGCCCCGACAGCAGCGCCTCAACACTGCCGCCCAGCGCCACGACAACACTGCCCACCACATAGAGCGAGAAGAACAGCACAGCCACCTTGCGGCGCCCCAGACTGTCCGACAGCGGCCCGCACACCAGCTGTGCCAGCGCAAAGGCTGCGAAATAGACCGCAAGAGACAGCTTGCCCACCGCATCGGTCGTGCCCAGCTCGGCAACAATGGTCGGCAGCGCCGGCCCATAGAGCGAGATGGATAGCGGCCCGGCCGCCACCATAAGCCCCCCGATCAGCGCGGTGCGCCGCGCCGACATGGGGGTAGCAACCAGGGAGCTCATGATGCGGTCATGGCCCGTTCGAAGAAGGGCTCGGCCCGGGCCCAGATGCCCCGCGCCCACATGTCGCTATGCCCGGCACCGGGCTCGATCCAGAGATTGTCTGGATGCGGCGCCAGCCCATAGAGCCTTTCGCCATTGGAAACATCGATGGTCTTGTCGGCCGTGCCATGCGCCACCATCACCGGCTCGCTGACATCGGCCATCCAGACATTGCTGGGAAACTGGTCCTGCATCACGAGCCCCACCGGCAGGAACGGGTAGCGCTCCGCCGCCACTGTCACAGCCGACAGGAATGGCGTCTCCAGCAGCAAGGCCCTGGCCTCGCGCTGGCTGGCGACATAGGTTGCCGGTCCCGACCCTAGCGAACGCCCCCAGATCACGATGGGCGCACCCTTTTCGGCCGCCCAATCGAAGGCGTTGATGGCGTCTTCCAGGATATGCTCCTGGCTGATGCTGCCTGGCGACATCGGAAAGCCGCGATAGTCGAAAGCCAGAAAGCCATAACCATCGGCCACGAACTGCACATAGCGCTCGTGTTCCTTGCTGAAGCTGCCCGAATTACCCTTGTAGAAGACAATCAGAGGCTTGCCCGGCTGCGGCGCCTGATACCAGCCATTGATCACACCATCGCCCGATGCAATAGCGACGGCCTGGGCCGCCGTCAGCCCGCTGTCCGCCAGCGGCGTGATGGGGCCTTCCGCGTCATACTGCAGTGCCCGCTGGTTGACATACATATAGGCGAGTGCGCCGCCATAGGCGACAACCAGCAACAGGCCCAGGGCCAGCAATATCCGACGCAGCAGTTTCACGAGTCACTTCCATGGGCTATTCCGCCCTGAATCTACAGCATCGGCGCCCGCTTGCCAGCCACTCGGCTGGGGCGGCTACATTTCGGCAAGGGTCTGCGCCAGTGCCCGCTCGAAAACCTCGTCAGGCTGTGCGCCGGAGAGGGCATATTTCTCGCCGAAGATAAAGAACGGCACGCCGCGAATGCCCTGTGCAGCGGCATCCGTAGCCAGCTGCTCGGTGATCGCCAGCTCGTTCTCGTCCCCCATGGCATCAAGAGCATCGCCCCGATCCCAGCCGAACTCCACAGCAATATCGGCCAACACATTGTCGTCATTGATCTGCCGATGCTCGAGGAAATAGGCATTGGCAATGGCATTGGCCAGCTCGTGCTGGATGCCCAGCGGCTTGGACAGCCGGGTGATCGTATGGGCCTTCTTGGTGGGGAACATGCGCGGCTGCTGGCTGAGGTCGAGCGTCACGCCGGCCTTGGCCGCCTCGCCCTCGACGCGCGCCCACATCGCCTTGGGATCGCTGCCATATTTCTCCCGCAGCATGTCAGCCACCACCACGCCTTCGGCCGGCGTATTGGGGTCGAGATAGAACGGGTGGTTCTCGATCACCACCTCCACATCGTCGGGCAGGGCCGCAACGGCCTTGTCGAGCCGTGCCGATCCGACGATGCACCAGGGGCATACCACATCGGTGAACACGTCGATCTTGAGCTGCTTGGTCATGGCAATTTCCTTTTCTGCCCGTCACATGGCCCGAAAAGCCCCGTTCCGCAAGAACGCACGCCGAGGTAACCTGGTTTCGGCAGGTGCCAATTGGTTGTGAACCATGGGCGAATGCCATGGCTTGCGCTAGAAGCGGGCAAACAGGATTTATCCCTATGACCGACCACGCCCAACGCCTCGACACGCTCGAAGCCCGGATTGCCTATCAGGACCAGACGATCGAGGAACTCAACGCCACGATCACCGCGCAATGGCGTCAGATCGACCTGCTCACGCGCAAGCTCGACCAGATGGAACAGCAGGTCCGCTCCGGCGTCCACATCGCCGACCCCGCCACCGAGCGGCCACCGCCGCATTATTGAGCCGTCACCGCGCCGTCGACAGCGCCACCCAGGCGGCAACGCCGACCAGCAGCGCCGCGAACACGCCGCCCATGATGCGCCGGCTCTTTGCCCCCGTCAGCAACGGCTGTACGGATCCGGCCAGCACCACCACCGTGGCATGCACCATCGTGGCCACCGCCACGTAAATCGCCCCCAGCATAGCGGTCTGCGCCACGGCCGATTGCCCTGGTGCCATGAAGCTGGGCAGCACAGTGATGTAGAAGAGTGCCGCTTTGGGATTGAGCAGATTGCTGATCAGCCCCCGCCGGAACGAGCGCCAGCCCAGCATCTCGGGGTCAAGGCTTTCCAGCGGACGTTGCCCATCGCGCCAGGCGTCAACAGCCAGATAGAGCAGATAGGCGACGCCCGCCCAGCGCAGCGTCTCATAGAGCGCTGGCTGAGCCGCGATGGCCTCGCCCACGCCCAGCACCGCAAGAACGCCCAGCAGTGCCAGCCCCAGCGCCACGCCGGCCACAGCATATAGACCCGCCAGACGCCCCCGCTCGGCCCCGAGCACGGCCAGATAGGCCATGTTCGGACCCGGTGTCAGCTCGATCGCCACGCAGGTAACGAAAAAGGCGACGAGGCCGGTTGCGGCCTCGCCTGTCATCGCTAGTGGCCAAGGGCCTTGACGATGTCTTCGGTCATCTTCTTGGCGTCACCGAACAGCATCATGGTGTTGTCGCGGTAGAACAATTCGTTCTGCACGCCCGCATAGCCAGCCGCCATGCCGCGCTTGATGAACAGCACCGTGCCAGCGTCCTCAACGTTCAGAACCGGCATGCCATAGATCGGGCTGGTCTTGTCGGTCTTGGCTGCCGGATTGGTCACGTCATTGGCGCCGATCACAAAGGCCACGTCCGACTGGGCGAACTCGGAATTGATGTCCTCGAGTTCGAACACCTCGTCATAGGGCACATTGGCTTCCGCCAGCAGCACGTTCATATGCCCCGGCATGCGGCCGGCCACCGGATGGATGGCATATTTGACGGTGACGCCTTCCTTCTTGAGCAGGTCAGCCATTTCGCGCAGCGCGTGCTGCGCCTGGGCCACGGCCATGCCATAGCCCGGCACGATGATCACCTTGCTGGCGTTCTTCATCAGGAAGGCTGCGTCGTCGGCAGCGCCCTGCTTGACCGGACGATCATCCTCTGCCCCGCTGCTGGCTGCAGCGGTGTCGCCACCAAAGCCGCCCAGGATCACCGAGATGAAGCTGCGGTTCATGGCCTTGCACATGATGTAGCTCAGGATCGCGCCCGACGAGCCCACCAGCGCACCGGTGATGATCAGCGCCGTATTGCCCAGCGTGAAGCCGATGCCGGCGGCGGCCCAGCCCGAATAGGAGTTGAGCATCGACACCACCACTGGCATGTCCGCGCCGCCGATCGGGATGATCATCAGCCCGCCCAGCACCAGCGCCAGCACCGTAATGGCCCAGAACAGCCAGGGTTCGGCCGAGCTGGCAAAGGCCCAGATCAGCGCCACAATGGCCACGCCCATCACGATATGGATGGCATGGCGCGCCGGCAGGATGATGGGCTTGCCGCTCATATTGCCATTCAGCTTGGCAAAGGCGATCACCGAACCGGTGAAGGTAAAGGCGCCGATAGCCACGCCCAGGGACATTTCGATCAGCGCCTGGGTGTGGATATGCCCCGGCGACCCGATCTGGAACGCCTCAGGCGCATAAAGCGCTGCCGCCGCCACGAACACCGCGGCAAGGCCCACCAGCGAGTGGAAGGCCGCGACCAGCTGCGGCATGTCGGTCATCTTGACGGTGCGGGCCATATAGGCGCCGATACCACCGCCGAGCGCGATACCGCCGATGATCAGCACCCAGCTGAGCACATCGCTTGGTGCCGCCAGCGCCAGCGTGGTCAGGATGGCGATGCCCATGCCGATCATGCCGAAGCGGTTGCCCTGCTGAGCCGAGCGGGGATTGGACAGACCACGCAGCGCCAGGATGAACAGCACGCCCGAGACCAGGTAGAGAAGGGCTGCAATATCTGCAGAAATCATCGGTTCAACCCTTCTTCTTGTACATGGCCAGCATGCGCTGGGTGACGAGGAACCCGCCAAAGATATTCACGCTGGCAAACACCAGCGCGATGAAGCCAAAGACCTTCGAGAGCCAGCTGGAATCGGTGGCCAGATGCACGCCCACGGCCAGCAGCGCGCCCACCACGATCACCGAGGAGATCGCATTGGTCACGCTCATCAGCGGCGTATGCAGCGCCGGCGTCACCGACCAGACCACGAAATAGCCCACAAAGATCGCCAGCACGAAAATGGCCAGGCGGAAGGTGAAGGGGTCGATCAAATCCATTTACTTCTCTCCCTTGGGTGCTGCCGGCGTCTTGGCCGCAGCGGGCTTTTTGGCAGTCGCGGGTTTGGCGGCAGGGGCCTTGGCGTCTGCAGCAGGCTTCACAGCCTTGGCACGCACCGGCTTGGCCACGGTTGGCTTCTCGGCAGCCGCGGCATCGATCACCGCAATGGCCTCTGCCTTGGCCGCCTTGCGGGCTGCCGTCGGCGCCTTGGCTACAGGCGCCGCCACCGGGGCAGCGTCAGCGGCTTCGGCAGCCGGCTTGCTGGCCGGAGCCTTGGGCGTCGCGGGCTTGGCCGCTGCCGCCTTTGGTGCGGCGGCCTTGGCCGTCACGCTCTTGCCGCTCGCTGGCTTGGTTGTGGCCGCCTTCGTCGCTGTCGTCTTGGCAGCAACGGGCTTGGCTTCGCTCGCCATCGCCGCGCCGACAAAACTGGGATGCACCACCAGGCCATCGCGGGTCAGCACGGTCGCCTTGACCAGTTCATCGTCCCAATTGACAGCCAGTGTCTTGGTCTTGGCGTCAATCAGCGTGGTCAGGAAGGCCAGCAGATTGCGGGCATAGAGCTGGCTGGCCGTGGTGGGAATGCGCCCCTGCACATTGGTGTAGCCGATAATGGTCACGCCATTATGCTCGATCACCTGGCCGGGCACGGTCAGTTCGACATTGCCGCCGCGCTCGGCTGCCAGATCGACGATCACCGAACCGGGCGCCATCGATTCCACCATCGCCTTGGTGATCAGCCGCGGCGCCGGACGCCCCGGAATGAGCGCCGTGGTGATCACGATGTCCTGCTTGGCAATGTGCTGCGCTGTCAGCTCGGCCTGCTTGGCCTGGTATTCCGCGCTCATCTGCTTGGCATAGCCGCCGGCCGTTTCGGCCTGCTTGAATTCCTCGTCCTCGACGGCAATGAACTTGCCGCCCAGGCTTTCCACCTGTTCCTTGGCCGCCGGGCGCACGTCGGTCGCCGACACCACCGCACCCAGCCGCTTTGCCGTGGCAATGGCCTGCAGCCCGGCAACGCCCGCCCCCATCACAAAGGCCTTGGCCGGACGCACCGTACCGGCAGCGGTCATCATCATGGGCATGGCGCGGTCAAACACCGCCGCCGCTTCGATCACGCCCTGGTAGCCAGCCAGATTGGCCTGGCTGGACAGGATATCCATCACCTGGGCGCGCGTGATGCGTGGCATGAATTCCATGGACATGGCTGTGACGCCGGCCTTGGCCAGCGCGGCCAGCGCCACGTCATTGCCATAGGGGTCCAGCGCACCGATCAGCAGGGCACCCGGGTTGACGCCGGCCAGCGCCGCCGCCTCGGGGCGCCGCACTGTCAGCACCACATCGGCCTGCTTGAGGGCCGCCGCCGGCGTTGCGACAATGCTCGCCCCGGCCGCCGCATAGTCGCTATCCGGAATGCGCGATCCCAGGCCCGCGCCGGCTTCCACCGCAACGCTCGCGCCCAGGCTGATCAGCTTACTCACCGTCTCCGGTGTTGCCGCCACGCGGTTCTCATTGTCGGAACGTTCGCGGACGATGGCTATCTTCATCAATATCTCCTGCCCGCCTGCCCGGCGGACAGGCTCGGTTTGAATGCCTGAACCTGCCTGAAAATCAGGGCTTGATCAGGAAGTACAACACCACGGCCGATGCGGCCAACGCCAGGATGGACCACTTCACAGCGGTCAGGAAGCCGTTGTAGGTCGCTTCGTGCTGGGCATAGTCCATCGGGGATTCAACCTGCAGTTCGGCGTGGTGTTTGGTGGCCATTTTGTCCTCGTTCGTCCAGTGCTCAAAAAGTCTATGCGTCTAAAGTCGGCCGCTGCAACCGCTAGGGCGCAGTGGCTTCCAGCTCATCGATCAGCCCCTCGATCATCGACAGGCCAAGCGACCAGAATTCAGGATCCTTCGCGTCCAGTCCGAACGGCGCCAACAGTTCAGAATGGTGCTTGCTTCCCCCCGCCTTGAGCAGCTCGAAATACCGCTCGGCAAACCCTTCGTTTGCCTTCTCATACTGTGCGTAGAGGGAGTTCACAAGGCAGTCGCCGAACGCATAGGCATAGACGTAGAAGGGCGAGTGGATGAAGTGGGGAATATAGGCCCAGAAGCTCTCGTAGCCCTCATTGGCGACGATGGCGTCGCCCAGCGATTCCTTCTGCACATCCAGCCAGATCTGGTTGATCTCCTCGGTGCGCAGCTCGCCCTGCCGCCGGGCCGTATGGACGCGCCGCTCGAAGGTGTAGAACGCGATCTGGCGGACCACAGTATTGAGCATGTCCTCGACCTTGCCCGAGAGCAGCGCAAACCGCGCCTTGGGGTCCTCGGTCTTGTCCAGCAGCGAGCGGAACGTCAGCATTTCGCCGAACACCGAAGCGGTCTCCGCCAGGGTCAGTGGCGTATTGGCCAGGATCGGGCCCTGCGCCGCCGCCAACCGCTGGTGCACGCCATGGCCTAGCTCATGGGCCAGCGTCATGATATCGCGCGAGCGCCCCATATAGTTCAGCATCAGATAGGGATGCGCGCTGGGCACTGTGGGGTGGGCAAAGGCGCCTGACAGCTTGCCATCCCCGCTCGGCGCATCGATCCAGCCCGAGTTGAAGAAGGGCGCGGCCACTTCCGCCAGCTTGGGCGAGAACTTGCCATAGGCTTCCATCACCGTCGCCACGGCGCTGTCCCAGTCCCAGGTGCGTTCGTCGCTGGTGGGCAGCGGCGCATTGCGATCCCAGGCATCGAGCTTGTCCTTGCCGAACCACTTGGCCTTCATGGCGTAGTAGCGGTGGCTCAGCCGCGGATAGGCCGCCTGCACGGCCTGCTGCAGCGCATCGACCACCTCGCGCTCAACCGAATTGGCCATGTGCCGGCTATCGGCAATATCCTCGTAGCCGCGCCAGCGGTCCGAGATTTCCTTGTCCTTGGCCAGCACATTGGTGATGTGCGTGAACAGCCGGCCATTGGCCTTGAGCGTGACGCCCAGCGCCTTGAACGCGGCCTCGCGCTTGGCGCTGTCCTTCTCGCTCATCAGGTGCAGCGTCGCCTCGAGATTGAGCACTTCGCCGTTGACGTCAAACTCCAGGCTCGACAGCGTCTCGTCGAACAACCGGTTCCACGCCGAGAAGGCCGTGACGGACTTGTCGTGGAACAGTTCCTCGAGCTTATCATCGAGTTGGTAGGGCTTGGCCTTGCGCAGCTCGGCAAACCAGGTGCGATAGCGCGCCAGCTCTGGGTCGGCAGCAAAGGCGGCTTCGAGATCGGCGTCCTCGATGCGGTTCAGTTCCAGCTCGAAAAACAGCACCCGCGTCGACAGATTGGTCAGCGCCTCATTGGTGTCGCCCATGAACTTGGCACGGTCGGGATCGGTCGACTTCTGCGCATATTGCAGGAAGGAGAACGAACCGATGCGCCCGGTTAGATCGCCCAGCGCCTCGCTGTCCTTGATCGCCTCGATCAGCCGGCCAGCCTTGGTCAGCTCCACCAGTCGGCCCTTGTACTGGCTCTCGAACCGGACTGCGTCTTCCTTGGCCTTGTCGAGCCCGGCCTTGAACTCGGGGCTGTCCACACCTGGGTAGAGATCGCTGAGATCCCACACCGGCAAATTGCCGAACTGATTGTGGCTCTTCTGAGCGGGGGCGGTCATGGCAGATCTCCGGCTGGTCATCATTTGGCGCGGACCTTAGCCAGCACAGACGGGGATGGGAAGGGTCAAGCGGCCACAGCTTGCGCAGGGCCAACCTCGCCCTTCCCAATACGGCATGCCGTCCATGTCGTCTTGCCCCGACGGGGGGCAGCACGGCGCCTTATGTTCCGCGACACCACCAAAATCTGCATGATTAATCGACCCTTAACCCCCGCCACCCATGCTCATCCCAAAACGGCACACGATTCGATGCCGTGCACAAAAGACCGGAGTATGAATGACGCGCGTTCTGGTTGTTGATGATGATCCGGTTCAGCTCCGCCTGACCGCGGAAGTGGCCAACAAGGCCGGTTTCAAGCCGCTCACCGCCACCGGTGGGGAGCAGGCGCTCGCCATCCTGCGCGAAGACCGCAATATCGGCGCAATGATTCTCGATCTGGTCATGCCCGATCTCGACGGCATGGGCGTGATGGATGCCATGCGCCGCGAAGGCCTGACCACGCCGGTCATCATCCAGACGGCCAATGCCTCGATGGAGACCGTCATCTCCGCCATGCGCAATGGCGCTGCCGACTATTTCGTCAAGCCCGTGGCGCCCGAGCGCCTCGTCATCTCGCTGCGCAACGCCATGAAGCTGGATGCGCTTGAGGCCACCATCCGCGCCGAACGCGCCCGCCGCGCCGGCACCTTCACGGCCAGCGACATGATCGCCAAGGCCCCGGCCATGGCCCGCGTGCTCGAGCTCTGCGCCAAGGCCGCCAAGTCCACCATTCCCGTGCTCATCGAGGGCGAAACCGGCGTCGGCAAGGAATTGATTGCCCGCATCATCCAGGGCTCGGGCGACCGCTCCGGCAAGCCCTTTGTCACCGTCAACTGCAGCGCCATCCCGCCCAATCTGGTTGAATCGGTGCTGTTCGGCCACAAAAAGGGTGCCTTCACCGGCGCCACCGCCGACCAGATCGGCAAATTTGCCGAAGCCCACAATGGCACGCTGTTCCTCGACGAGATCGGTGAGCTGCCGCTCGACATTCAGCCCAAGCTGCTGCGCGCCCTGCAGGAGGGCGAGATCGAGCCGGTCGGCGCCACGCGCACCGAGCGCGTCAATGTCCGCATCATCTCGGCCACCAATCGTCGCCTGCTCAACCTGGCCAAGACTGGCGAGTTCCGCGAGGATCTCTACTACCGCCTCAACGTCTTCCCCATCTACACCCCGCCCCTGCGCGAGCGCATCGAAGACCTGCCGGCCATGATCGCCATGTTCATCGCCCGCTTCTCCGCAGAGGCTGGCAAGCGCATCCTGGGCATCGCCCCGCCGGCGCTCGACCTGCTCAAGGCCTATGACTGGCCCGGCAATGTCCGCCAGCTCGAGAACGCCGTCTATCGTGCGGTGATCCTGTGCGACGCGGCCTTCCTTGAAACCCAGGACTTCCCGCAGATCGTCGCGCAGTCCATCGGCCGCGACAGCGTCGTCAAGGCCATCGAGGCGGCCCCGGTCGCCGCCGCCCCCACCCATATCGACACCAATACCGTGCGCCAGCGCACCGTGTTTGAGACGGTCGCGGCACCCGACCGGTTCCTGGATGCCACTGGCGAAGTCGCCGCCCTCGCCGAGATCGAGCGCGCCGCCATCGTCTTTGCCATCGCCCACCACGGCGGCCGCATGTCTCGCGTCGCCCGCGCCCTCAAGATCGGTCGCTCCACGCTCTACCGAAAACTGCACGAATACGGTCTGGCCGACGAACTGATCCACGACGCGGCCTGAGGTATGCCGGCAAGTCGCGTCATCGACGCTTCATGACACGGCGCTAGTCACGCGCCATGTCACAGTTCGATTCCTACGCGATTTGCACCTCCCCCCGCAGCGGCAGCACCTTGCTGTGCAACATGCTGACCGCGACCGGAATTGCCGGCAAGCCCAAGTCCTACTTCTTTGGCAACACTCTGGACGGCTGGATCGAGGATCTGGCGCTCGATATCGCCCAAGCGGCCACGGAAAGCGATCTGATCCAACAGGCCATGCAGGTCGCCATGGCCAAGGGGCGCAACGGTACGGCGATCTTTGGCCAGCGTCTGCAGGCACATAGCCTTGCCTTCTTTCTCGAGAAGCTGGCTGTGCTTCACCCTGAGGCTGCCACCGATGCCGAGCGTTTTCAGCTGACCTTTGGCAGGACCCTGTTTGTCCACCTGCGCCGTCCGGACAAGCTGGACCAGGCCATCTCCTATCTCAAGGCCCGGCAAACCGGCCTGTGGCACATGGCGCCGGACGGCTCGGAGCTGGAACGCACCGCCGCGCACCGCGACCCCGTTTATGACCGCGATCAACTCCACGCCTGCATCGAGACCTTTGCCGGCTATGACCAGCACTGGGACAACTGGTTCGCCAGCCAGGCCATTGTGCCGGTGCGGCTGTCCTATGACGCGCTGTCGCTGGACCCTTTGGGCACCCTGCGCCATGTTCTGGAACAGCTCGGCCTTGACCCCACGGCCGCCGATTCCGTCACGCCCGGCGTCAAGAAACTCGCGGACGGCATCAACGATGATTGGGCGGCGCGATACCGCGCCGAAAGCGTCCCGGTTGACTGACCGACGTCAGCAGCACGCGGACTGCTGGGCATGAGACGGGAGATCCCAAGTGTTTGAAATCATCGCCCACCGCGGCTACTCGGCGGCCCATCGCGAGAACTCTGCCGCAGCCTGGCAGGGCGCCGTCGAGGCTGGCGCGGAGATCATTGAAATCGACGTCCGCCGGACAGCCGACGGCGCACTCGTCTGCGCCCATGACCCGGACCTGCGCCGCGTCGCTGACCCGCGCCGGATCGCCGATCTCACGTCGGCAGACTTGGCCGAGGTCCATTGGGAACCCGGCCAGCCCGTGGCACCCCGTCTGAACGATGCCTTCGCCACCATCCCGCCAACCACCGCCATCCTCTTCGACGTCAAGGATGAAGCGCCCGCAGTGCTGAGCGACCTGCACGCCCTTCGGGTCCAATGGCCGGAGCATCGCCTGATCTTTGGCCTGCACAGCCTCTCGTCAGTCGATTTCATCCGCCACCTGGGCGACGCCACTATCCTCGGCCTGCTCAGCGGCGGGCCTGAGGACGACATGTCCTTTTTTGAACGGGGCGGTACCATCCTGCGGCTGTGGGAGAGCAAGGGGGCCCCCGAGCGCGTGGCGCGCCTGCGCGATCAGGGGCACCCGTTTTGGATGACAACCGGCGGGCATGGCACGGGCCGAGACGTTGGTGATTGTACCGCCGACGTCCTGCTGCAAGGCCGCCAAGCCGGCTTCACTGGCTTTCTCGTCAACGATCCCGTCTATGCCCGCCGGGTTCTCTCGTCATAGCCGTCACGGCCGCAGCTGGGCCATCATCCGCAATGTCAGCCCCGAGTCCATCAACACAGGCGTGAGATCGCTGACCTGGTCGATGGCCCCCACCACCGGCAGCGCCCGCAGGCGGATGTCGCTGATCCCAGCAAGCGCCGCGGCCACGCCGTCGTCGGCATTGATCGTGCGGAACGGGCGCTCGTGATAGGGCCCCAGCACCGGCGCGAAGGGCGCAATGCCCAGCGCCTGCTGGTTTTGCGCCAGCACAAGATAGGCCTCCGCCAGTGCCTCGCCGCGCGCCTGCCAATGCTCCGCGCCCAGCGCCGCTGCGAGATGCGGCGTCAGCGCAGCCGCCATGGGCAGTCGGGCAAAGCCGCTGCCGAACCATTTGGCATAGGGCGCATAGCGCCGCGCCAGCAGGAACGCCATGCCCATCACATCACGTACAAGTCGCCCCGCGACCACGCGGGAGCCAAGGTCATCACCCGCCATCCCGGCACGGCCCACAAAGGCCTGCTCCTCGGCGATCCGCCGCCATTGGCAGGCGATCCGGTATAGCCACACATCATCGGGGAAATAGGCCATCCGCTCGCGCAGCGCGGTCAATTCGCCGGTATCGTCGTGAAACACAGCGCCGGCCGTCAGGCTCAACAGCCCCTGCTGGGTGAACCCCAGCCAGGTCAGGACCTCGACGTCCGCGAGCGAGCGCAGCCCCAGCGCCGCCTCCAGGCGCCCCTCGATGGTGTGGATTTCCAGCCCATGCTCCGCGGCGCCAAGGGCATCCGGACTATTGGCCGGCGGATGCGGCCGGGAACGCCAGCCGATGGGCTCGCCGTGAAAGCTCTCGGGCGTGGCGCGGCTGAAGCCCGTAACCAGCGCTTGCGCCCGCGCGTCGAAATCCGCCCGGCTGACATAGAGATGCACCCGCGGCCCCCAATTGTGGTCGCGCGACATCTCATCGTCAAAGCCAAGCAGTTCCGAGCCATAGCCGATCAGTGCCGCGGCATGTTTGAGGTTCGGCGCCACCTCTGTCAGCCAGGGCCGCACCAGTTCGCCATAGAAGGCCCGCGACAGCGCAATCCCCTGCATTTCCATCCCCTTCTGCTACGCCAGAACGACACGCTCGATGGCATCATGGTGGCGCACCAGCCAGCCGGCGCTGCGCACCCGCCAGGTTATCGCCCACAGTGGCCCTGCATCCACAGTGTCCGGCGAGATGCCGGCCTCGATCGCCTCATTGGCCGCGCAGGCAATGGCGAAGTCGCGCATCAGCCCGACAAATCCGACCCGCTGCCTAGGTGGCAACTCATAGCCATCCAGCAACAAGCGCACCTGCCGCGCCCGCGCCTCAACTGACCCAAGCCCCAGCGTCTCGGCCAGATCATCATCGAACAGCAATCCGTTGAGCCAGCAGGCCTGGGCCAGTTCGATCAGCGGATCGACCGGCCCGGCTGCCTCCCAGTCAATCAGCGCCACCGGCAGGCCGTCGCGGGCGATGATGTTCCACGCGCCCGTGTCGCAATGGCCGATCACGCTCGGCACGCCCATCGAGCGCCCGAACCAGGGGCGCCACACCGCCGGCTGGTCGGGCACAAAGCCAGCCGTCGCCTGATGCAGGTCGCGCAGCATGGCGCCCAGCACGGGCAGCGCGGCGTCGTCCCAGGCATAGGGATGCGGGCTCTCGCCCTCCACAAAGCTCAGCACTTCCCGGCTCTGCGCATCAAAGCCACTGCCGATCACTCGGGGCGCATGGGCATAGCTCACAGCCTCCAGATGCCGCAGCAGTTCCATGGTGGTCTTGGACCACGGCGCGGCCTGCCGAAACACCACATCGCCCTGCCGCGTCACGGTCGAGCGCCCCCCGACCAGTTGCTCTTCAGGACCGTCGGCCGCGGTTACCACTGCTCCGCCCGGCCATAGCTCATGCCATGCCTCGCACGATCTCGAGGAACGCCGCATGGCCCAGCGCCTGGCTGGCCGCTGCACGATATTCCTTGACCAGGCTCTCATAGGTTTCGCGGGCAAACTGGCGTAGCTTGGGGTCCTTCTCCATCTCCCGCCGCGCCAGGCCCTGGTCGAGCAACCCAAGCCCCGCCAGCACCGGATAGTAGAGCTGGGTCTGGATATGCGGCAGCCCGAAAAGATTCTCCGGGAACTGGTCATGTCGCGGCATCTGCGTCTGCCAGCGCGCCAGCTGCGCCTTGCTCTCGGGGTGGATGCGATTGGCCCGCACCTCGCGCCAGAACGGGGTATCGTCGCGCTCGACCATATAGTGCGTGTTCACAAAGGTGCGGAAGTCATCCACCTGCCGGCCGACCCGCTGGTTGTAGTCGACGCGCTCAGCCGGCGTCATGCCCTTTGGATGCTTGAGATGCCGGTCGGCAAACAGCATCATCTGCACGATCGTGCCATGGATGGACGTGGACTCCAGCGGCTCGAGGAAGCTTGAACTCAGCCCCACCGCCAGCACATTGCCCACCCAGGCATTGGCCAGCCGGCCGATCGAAAAGCGGATGTCGCTGCGCACCTCGATCTCGCGCCCTAGCACGCGCTCCACCTCGGCCTTGGCCTGTTCGGGCGTCGAGAACGCATCCGAATAGACATAGCCGCAGCCATAGCGGGTCTGCGTCGGGATCTGCCACATCCAGCCCGATTCCTGCGCCCAGGCGCGGGTGTAATTGGCAATCTCCTCGCCCGGCTTGATATCGAGCCAGAACGGCAGCGCCCGGTTGACCGGCAGTTCATGCGCATAGGAAATCCAGTCCGCCTGCATTTCCTTGACGATCAGCTGCTTGCGAAAGCCCGTCGCGTCGATGAAGAAATCGCCGGCCAACACCTGCCCATTGTCCAGCGTCAGCGCCGTCACATGCCCGCTCTCTGCATCGCGCTCGACGCCGGCAACCACGGCATCGACGATCTCGACGCCTTTGGATTTGCTGGCAAAAAACCGCCCCACCTTGGCCTGGTCGAAATGATAGGCATGGTGGAATGGCCCCAGCGGGATCAGCGAGCCGTCGGCCTTCTTGGCATAGGGCGCCTTCTTCTGCTCCAGCAATGGCCCGAACAGGTGCATGTCCGTGATCGGTCGCCCCGCCGCTATGGCATAGACATTGAGATAGTCGGCCGGAGCGCCCGCTGGCGGCCTGATCACCTGATGCGGATCATCGATTGGCCCGTAGTAGGTGTAGCCCTTGCGGCGCCAGTCCTCGTGCCGGATGCCGAGCTTGAACGTCGCCTCGGTTTTGCGGAAGAACTCGAACTCGTCGATTCCGAAGTGCTTGAGCAACACGCGGAAGGCGGCCGTTGTCGCCTCGCCCACGCCAACCGTGGGAATGCTCGATGGCTCGATCACGCTGATGCGGATGTCGAGTCCCTTTCGACGTGCCGCGTCCTGAATGATGAAAGCCGCGATCCAGCCGGCGGTGCCCCCGCCGACGACCACAAAATGCGATTGCCGATCCATCGATAGTCCTCCGCCCTCAAGGCTAGCGGGCCCCACCCCGCCAAGGCAAGCCGCTCTTTGGAAGCCGGAACTCTATGCTTGATTGTCGGACTGTCGGGCTGTTCGGGCCCATCGCGGTCTCACAGCGTCGTCATCTGCTGCATTTCCGCGGCGACATTGGGGTGCTACAAGCCCGCCAGGGGATGCAAACTCTTTGAAATCACCCTCCGTCTCCGGACGGAGCACAGCGCCGGTGCCGGGTTCCTCACCGAACCCAGGGCACGGGTGCAAACACATGCGCGGCAATGTCGAACTTCTTGTCGACAGTTTGTCGGCTAGAATGTACAGAGATATCGACGCCGAAGTGAATGACACTTCAAACCCAAGCTTTCACAAATCCTTTCTGGAGCCCGACCCATGCAAACCAGCCCGTTCTCCGGGTGTATTCCCGCCCTCATGACACCCTGTCGCGCAGACGGGACGCCCGATTTCGATGGACTGGTCCGCAAGGGCCGGGAATTGATCGGCCTGGGCATGTCGGCCGTGGTCTACTGCGGCTCCATGGGCGACTGGCCTCTGCTGACCGATGCCCAGCGCATGGAAGGCGTTGAAAGGCTTGTTGCCGCTGGTCTTCCCGTGGTCGTCGGCACGGGCGCGGTCAACACGCGCATCGCCGCTGAGCATGCCGCCCATGCCCAGAAGGTTGGCGCCGCCGGCCTTATGCTGATCCCGCGCGTGCTCTCGCGTGGTTCATCGGTCATTGCCCAGAAGAACCATTTCAAGGCCCTGCTCGCCGCCGCGCCCAATCTGCCGGCCGTGATCTACAACAGCCCCTACTATGGCTTTGCCACCCGCGCCGATCTCTTCTTCGCCCTGCGCGCCGAGCATCCCAATCTGGTGGGCTTCAAGGAATTTGGCGGTGAGGACGATCTGTCCTACGCGGCCGAGCACATCACCTCGGGCGATCCTGACCTGACCCTGATGGTCGGCGTCGATACCGCCGTTTACCATGGCTTTGTGCAGTGCGGCGCCACCGGCGCCATCACTGGCATCGGCAATTGCCTGCCGCGCGAAGTGCTCCACCTGGTCGATCTCTGCATGCAGGCCCAAGCCGGGGATCCCGTCGCCCGCCGCCGCGCCAAGGAGCTCGAAGAAGCCCTGATGACCCTGTCCAAGTGGGATGCCGGTCCGGATCTGGTGCTGTTCTTCAAATATCTCCTCGTGCTCAATGGCGAGCCCGAATATGAGCGCCATTTCAACGAGACCGACATGCTGACCCCGTCGCAGAAGGGCGTGGCGGAAGCCGCCCTCCGCCGCTTCCGCACCTGGTATGACGCCTGGGCTGCCTGAGACCTGCATATTCCTGTTGAGCGCCCCGCACCCAGATTGTTCTGGAGCGGGGTGCATCGACTGCCCATGAGCAAGGCACAGCCGCGCCTCATCCCTCCCTCGCCCACGAGCAACATGGCGTTCTGACAGTTGGCGCCACCCCCGGGGCTGCCTGGTCCTGGAAATCTCAGCGCGGTGCGCCGCAGCACATCCCGCACGACGCCCTCGCGCAAACGCGGGCATGGCAGCCCGGGCGTCTCGGCAGCCGCCTGCCCGTCTCAGAATTTTCGTCTAGCCCCGTCACTTGGGTGTCATCTGCCATCGCTAGCGTGCAACTCATCCGAATGAGTTATGCGGGCCGTCATGCGCAGTCGTGGACAATCGTGGGAAGCTACCCGGGACAGAATTAGCGAGGAGATCGCGGCAGGCCATCTGGCGCCCGAATCCCGCCTGCCAGCGGAGCCCGACCTCTGCCTGCTCTACAACACGCGCCGCCATTCGCTGCGCCGCGCGCTGGCGGCTCTGGTGGCCGAAGGCAAGCTGCGGGTCGAGCATGGCCGCGGCACCTTTGTCGAGCGCGCGCCGCTGATCAACTATGTCGTGGGCCCGCGCACCCGCTTCCGCGAGAATCTGATGGCCCAGGGCCTGACCGGCTCAGGCCAGGCGCTCTCCGAGGCGCAGGTTCCGGCCAGCGCGCGCGTCGCCGCCGCGCTGGGCATCGCGCCGGGCGCTTTGGTCACGGCCCGCTCCTGGCGCGGCTTTGCCAATGACCTGCCCATCAGCCTGGGTTGGTCCTACCACGATGTCGCGCGCTTCCCCGATATCGCTGAGCGCCGCAAGGCCAATGCGTCGATCACCCAGATCTACAAGACCTACGGCATTGCCGACTATCGCCGGCACAGCACGACGGTGTTCACCCGCCTCGCCAATGAGCACGAGACCAGCCTGTTGATGATGCGGCCGGGCCAATCGGTGCTGATCGTCCAGAAGATCGACGTGGACATGGACGGCCGCCCGATCGGTTTCTCCGAGGCGGCCTGGGCCGGCGATCGCGTGCAGTTCACCTTTGAAAATGCCGATGCCCGCGGGACGCCGAGCGAAAGGACCGATGATGTTTAATGAAGCCAATGGCGGCAATGGGCAGGATCGGCCGGGCCATGCCGAGGCGCTGAACCTGCTGGCCCGGGCGCGCCCGGAGGGTCTGAAGGCCCTGGCCGAACTGCTGCTGGAGAATTTGGGCAATATCACCGTGATCGAAAACCGCACCGGCCTGGTCATGGTGCCCATGCGCGACACGGTCGAAAATGTCGACTTCCACCTGGGCGAGGTGCTGGTCAGCCAGGCCCATATCGCTGACGCCACTGGCCGCATCGGCTACGGCATGGTCACCGGGCGCGATCTCGAACGCGCCATGGCCATGGCGGTGGTAGATCTGGCGATGGCCATCGACCCGGCCGTCGCCCCGATCACCCAGTTCATGGCCAGCGAGCGCGATCATCTTGCCCGGCTGGACGATGCCCGCATGCGCCGGGTCGAGGCCACCCGCGTCGAAATGGAGACATTCTGATGCTGACAATCTCCCAGCCCGATGCCGCCGAGGCCCGTTGCAACACCACTTTTGAGGCGCTGATGTGGGCCATGGCGCGGCCGGGCCAGGTACGTGACATGGGCGAGCCGGGTCTGGCTCCCGTCGTTGAAGCGCTGATCGACCGCGAATGCGTCGTCCACACCGACAGCGCCAGGCTCGCCCAGTTCATTGCCAATACCGGCGCAACGCCCGGCACCATCGAAATGGCCGATCACCTCTTCCACGAGACCCTCGACATCGAGGCGCTGGCGTCCGTCCGCTGCGGCACTGCGCTCTATCCCGACGATGGCGCGACGGTTGTACTGCAGGCTGCCCATGGCACCGGTACACGCCTGCGGCTCACCGGGCCTGGCATCGATGGGGTCTGCGACATCACGTTGGCCATTCCGCCAGCTTTCTGGTCGCTGCGCGCTGCGCTCTGCGCCTATCCCGAGGGTTTTGATCTGCTGCTGGTCGACGCGCGCGCGGTGATCGGCATTCCCCGCTCCACTCACGTCGAGGTGCTCTGATGGCCTATGTTGCGACCCGCGGTGGCGAACGGGCCATCGAACAGGCCGAGCGGCTGTTCCGGGAGGAGCTGGGCACTATCGACATGGCCCGCGTCGCCGCGATCCGTCAGTCCATGCCCTATCTCATCGATCGGGTGATGGGCGAGGCCTCGCTCTTTGACGAGGACATGGCGGCCCTGGCGCTGGCCCAGACCGGCGGCGAGCTGTCCGAGGCCGTGCTGGTGCTGCGCGCCTGGCGCACCACCCAGCCGCGCCTGGCTGTCGCCGCGCCGCTGCTGCAGGAGGACCTGCTGACGCAGCGGCGCATCTCTGCGGCTTTCAAGGACATCCCGGGCGGCCAGATCCTTGGGCCGACTTTGGACTATTCCCACCGCGTGCTGGCCACCGATGTGCTGGAGGGCAAGCCCTTTGCCCCGCCGGCCGTCGAGCCCGCCGCCAAACCCGCGCCTGCCCATCAGCCCTCACTGGCCGATTGGCAGCGCCAGCAGGGTCTGGTGGCGCCGGCTCAGGACAGCCACGTTGCGCCCGACGACATTCCCGACCTGACCCGCGAACCCATCCTCTTCCCCGCCTCGCGGGCCCATCGGCTGCAGAGCCTGGCCCGGGCCGAAACCGGTGGTGTGCTGGCGCTGGGCTATGCCGCCATGCGTGGCTATGGCAATGCCCATCCCACCGTCAACGAACTGCGCCTCGCTGAAGCCGAAGTGGTTGTCCGTCATCCCAGCGGCACGCCGTTCTCCGCCGGCCGGGTACGTGTCTGCCAGGCCGAGGTGACATCGAAGGAAAAGGGCGGCTATCTCGAACTGGGCTTTGCCGCCAGCTTTGGCTGGAACGAGGTCAAGGTCATTGCCGCCGCCACGCTCGACCTCAACTCGGCCGAAGCGCCGGTGGGCTCGCCGGTGCATGAGGAATTCTACCTCTATCACACTGAAAGTGTCGAAGCCTCGGGCTTCTGCATTCACTTCAAGCTGCCGCACTATGTCACCTTCCAGTCCGTGCTCGACGCTATGCGCGACGCCAAGGCCAAGGCCGCCGCGACGCCCGTTGAGGCGGAGCAGATGGAGCCCGCAGAATGAGCCTTGCTTCCCTGACAAAACCCTGGGCGGCCACCAGCTATGGCTTTCTCGACGCCTCGGCCAAGCGTGAACTGCGCCGCAAGATGCTCAAGGCCATCGCCGTGCCGGGCTGCCAGATGCCCTATGCCAGCCGCGAAGTGCCGATGGCGCGCGGCTGGGGCACCGGCGGATTGCAGGTCACGCTGACCCTGGTCAATCCGGCCTCGACCATCAAGGTCATCGACCAGGGCGCCGATGACGGCGTCAATGCCGCCTCGATCCGCCGCTTCATCAGCCGGGTCTCGGGCGCCGGCGAGACCTGGGATACGCTTGAGGCCTCGATCATCCAGTCGCGCCACCGTGTCCCCGAAGAGACCATGCGCGAGGATCAGATCCTGGTGCTGCAGGTGCCCAATCCCGAGCCCCTGCGGGGCGTCGAACCCAATATGTCCATCGCCCGGCAGATGCATGCAGATGCCGATTATGGCCGGCTGTGGCTCACCCTTTATGAGCAGCTCGTGCGCAAGGGCCGCATCATGCAGGGCGCGGCCTATCCCAGCCTGGTCAACGGCCGCCATGTGATGACGCCATCGCCGATCCCGCGCTGGGACGTGCCCAAGCTCAACATGGCCAAACACCTCACCTTCCTGTCCGCCGGGCGCGAAAAACGCCTCCACGCCGTGCCGCCCTACACAAAGGTGGAGCCGCTGGTCTTCTCCGACCGGCCCTATCGCGTCGAGGATCACCAGGACTTGGTGTGCCGGCGCTCGGGCATTGCCGGCTATTTCATGAACGAGATTCCCCAGGACGATGGCAGCTCGAGCTTTGAAGTCTCCGACAGCAATCTGGGCATCAAGGCGATCCGCCGCGCCGAGGGCGAGACGGTAGACATCGGCCAGACCTGGTATCGCGGCGGGGAGTTCTCGGCATGAGCATTGATATGAGCGTGTCACCGGCGCCGCTGTTGCCACCGCAGCTGATGCAGACCGAGGCCCTGTTGACCATGCGCGGCCTCAGCCGCAGCTATGGCGCGGTGCGCGCCCTGCGCAATGTTGATGTCACCGTCTATCCCGGCGAGGTCATGGGCGTGGTCGGCGAGAGCGGTTCGGGCAAGTCGACGCTGCTGCGGATGATGAACCTGGAGGATACGCCCGATCGCGGCGACTATCGCCTGCGCCTGCCGGATCGCGACGATGGCAATCTGTTTGATCTCGGCCGCTATCAGCGCCGCATGCTGAGCGCGCACCATATCGGCATCGTCTACCAGAACCCTCACCTTGGCCTGCTCATGCGCCACAGCTCCAGCGGCAATGTCGCCGAGCGTCTGCTGATCGCGGGCGAGCGCAGCTTCGATGTGCTGCGCAGCAAGGCGCGCGACGCGCTCGATGCCTCCGAGTTCCCACTGGACCGCATGGATGCGCGCCCCGCCGAACTCTCGGGCGGCATGCAGCAGCGCGTGCAACTGGCCAAGGCCATTGCCCTCGAACCGGCTCTGCTGCTGCTCGATGAGCCGACCACCGGGCTCGATGTCAGCGTGCAGGCCCTGGTGCTCGATACGCTCAAGCGCCTGCAGCGCGACCGGCACATAACCATGGTCCTGGTCAGTCATGACCTGGGCGTCATCCGCACCATGGCCGACCGCGTGCTGGTCATGCGCCATGGCGAGGTGGTGGAACAGGGGCTGGCCGATCAGGTGTTCCAGGATCCCCAGCACCCCTACACCCAGCAACTTGTCCACGCCAAACTCTAGGGATCATGATGGAAACCACCGAAGCGCTGCTGCGTGTGCAGGGTCTGGGCAAGACCTTCCGCATGTATCATCTGGACGCCATGCTGCATGCCTTCGAGGGCATCAGCTTTGACCTCCACGCCGGGGAATTCCTGCTGCTCAAGGGCCGCAACGGCGCCGGCAAATCCACGCTGCTGCGCACCCTGTGGCGCAGCTACCTGCCGGTCGAAGGCCATATCTGGTATCGCTCCCGGCTCGGCATGATCGATCTCGCCCGCGCCGCCGATGTCGATATCGCACTCCTGCGCCGGCAGGAGATCGGCTTTGTCACCCAGTTCCTCAATGCCCGCCCCCGTGTCGCCGCGCAGGATATTGTTGCTGAGCCGCTGCGTCTGGCCGGGCACGCTCCCGAGGAGGCACTTGACCAGGCCCGCCACTGGCTCGGCGAATTCGGCGTGCGCCCCGAACTCTGGCGCGCCTATCCCAGCACCTTCTCGGGCGGCGAGCAGCAGAAGGTCAATCTCGCCCGCGCCCTCATCCTGCCGCAGCGCCTGCTGTTGCTGGACGAACCCACGGCTTCGCTGGATGCCGGCGCCCGCGCGGCGCTGGTGCGCCGCCTCACCGATCTCAAGGCGTCGGGCGTCGCCATCATCGGCGTGTTCCATCATCCGGGCGATGTCGCCCAGCTCATCGATCGCGAGATCGACCTTGCAACCCGCGTCATCGCCGACGACAGCGAGAGGATCGACCATGTGGCTCTCTGATTTCCGCATTGTGCTCAATGACGCCATCATCGAGCATGGCGCCCTGCGCATCCAGGACGGCGTGATCGCCGAGATCCGCCACACACCGGTGGACGGCGCTGACATCGTCGGCGCGGGCCTGCTGCTGATGCCGGGCATGATCGACATGCATGGCGACATGATCGAGCGCGAGATCGAGCCGCGCCCCGGCGTGCGCATGCCCATGGAACTGGGCCTGCGCGACCTCGATCGCAAGCTGGCCAATTCGGGCATCACCACTGCCTATGCCGCCGTCTCGTTCAGCCCCGGCTCGACCTATGGCCACATGCGCAGCTACGAGTTCACCAGCGAGATGATCCGCGCCGTGCGCGCCCATGCGTCCAGCCTGCTGATTGACCATCGCGTGCATGCCCGCTTCGAAGTGACCTTTCCCGCCGCCCTGTCGGTGGTCAAGGAACTGATTGCCGAAGGCGCGGTGGACCTGATTTCCCTGTGTGACCACACCCCCGGCCAGGGCCAGTACCGCGACCTGCCATTGCAGGCCGCCAACATGGCCAAGTCCAAGGGCATCTCGGTTGAGCAAGCCATGGCCAATCTCAACCAGCGCATTGCCGACCGCCGCGAGACGGCCGGCGACCTCACCGCCACGCTGCGCGCCATCACCCAATATTGCGCCCTGCATGGCGTGCCGGTCGCCAGCCATGACGACGACACGGTCGAAAAGGTCGAGCAGATGCTGGCGCTCGGCGCCAATATCAGCGAATTCCCGGTGACGCTGGAGGCCGCCCGCGCCGCCCAGGCCCGTGGGATGCTCAATGCCATGGGCGCCCCCAACGCGCTGCGCGGCGGTTCCTACTCAGGCAATCTTTCGGCGCGCGATGCCCATGCCCATGGCGTGCTCGACCTGCTCGCGGCCGACTACCATCCCTCAGCCATGCTGCCGGCGGTGCTGGTGCTGGGCAAGACTGACCCCGATGGCCTGCCCGGCGCAACGCGCCTGACCACCAGCAATCCTGCGCGGGCCCTGGGGCTGGAAGATCGCGGCAGCATTGCCGAAGGGCTGCGGGCCGATCTCATCATCGCCGACGATTCCGGTGTCGGTCACGTGCGCGCCACGCTGTCCAAGGGCGCCATCGTTTATTCCGACGGCAGCGTTGGCGCCGGCCAACACATCCGTCACGGTGATGTCATTCGAATGAGTTAACCCTGTCACTGACGCCAACTAGTCTCGATCCAGGCCTAGCAACCAGATGTCCTCTATCAAAGGTGCGACATGCTCGAACTGCGTAAGATCACCAAGACCTTCGGCCAGACCATAGCGGTCAACGACGTTTCTCTCAGCTTTCCGCCCGGTCAGATGGTGGGCATTATCGGTCGCTCGGGCGCCGGCAAATCGACCCTGTTGCGTCTGATCAACCGGCTGGCCACCAGCGAGCGCGGGGAAATCGTCTTCGACAACACCAATATCGTCACCCTGGCCGGGCGCGAACTGCGCCAATGGCGCGCCCGCTGCGCCATGATCTTCCAGCAGTTCAATCTGGTGAACCGGCTGGACGTGCTCACCAATGTTCTGATCGGCCGGATCGGCACCTCCGCCACGCTGCCGGTCATGTTCAAGTATTTCTCAGCGCAGGATCGCGCTGCTGCAGCCCTGGCGCTGGACCGGCTGGACCTGCTGCCCCAGGCACTGCAGCGCGCCGATACCCTCTCGGGCGGACAGCAGCAGCGCGTCGCTATCGCCCGGGCGCTGATCCAGAATCCCAGCCTGATCCTGGCCGATGAGCCCATCGCCTCGCTTGATCCGCGCAATGCGCGCTTCGTCATGGAGGCGCTGCGCAAGATCAACCGGGAGGACAAGATCACCGTCATCTGCAACCTGCATACGCTCGACGCGGCGCGCGCCTATTGCGATCGCATCGTCGGCATGGCGCAGGGCAAGGTGGTGTTCGACGGGCCTCCTGCCCAACTCACGTCCCGCGTTATCCAGGAGATCTACGGCGGGGATGCTGAAAGCGCCGTGGACGAGAACCTGACCTCGACCATGGGCGCCATCTACGCGCCGGCAAAGCCCGTCGTGTCGCCAGAACTGGCCGACGCCCTCTAGCGTCGTCCGCACACACCCAACTTCGGAGCCATCGCTATGTTTACCTTCGTGCGCCGCAGCCTTGCGGCCGTACTGATCTCGGCCGCCCTTGTGTCCGTCGCTGTCGCCCAGGATTGGCGCGAACAATATCCCGAGCTCACCATCGGAATCTCCTCGGGCGAAAACGAAACCGACGCCGTCGCCCGCAACCAGCCCTATGCCGATTACCTGAGCGCCGAGCTCGGTGTGCCGGTCAAGATCGTGCGCGGCACGGATTACGCTGCCGTCATCGAAGCCATGCGCTCGGGCCATGTGCAGTTCGCATCGGTTGGCCCGGCGGCCTATGCCCTGGCCCGCAAGGTGATGGGCGAAGACATCGCGCCTGTGGCCGTAACGCTCGATAAGGAAGGCAATTTGGGCTACTATTCGGTGATCGCGGTCCGCGCCGACAGCCCCTACCAGACCCTGGCCGATATCAAAGGCAAGTCCTTCGCCTTTGCCGATCCCAACTCGACCTCGGGCTATGCCGTTCCGTCCTACTATCTCGCGACCGAACTCAATACCAGTGCTGACGACTATTTCAGCGAAGTTGCCTTTTCGGGCGGCCACGAACAGAGCGTAATGGCCCTGGTCAATGGCACGTTCGAGGCCGTGGCCACCCATTGGCGCAACGAGACGGCCGGCAATATCCAGAACATGGAAAAGAAGGGCCTGATCCCGGTCGGTTCGACCCGGATCATCTGGAAGTCACCCGTCATCCCCAACACCCCGGTCATGATGCTGACCACCCTGCCGCAGGAGCTG
Organism: Devosia sp. FKR38; assembly: GCF_005222805.1. GTDB lineage: Bacteria > Pseudomonadota > Alphaproteobacteria > Rhizobiales > Devosiaceae > Devosia. The sequence continues at coordinate 2,598,521 of NZ_STGC01000005.1, forward strand.
CAGGATGCCTTCAAGACGGCCTTGATGGCCTTCCCGGAAAAAGACCCTGAAGGCTTTGCCACCTACAGCAACGGCACCTCGAGCGGCTATGTCGAAGCCAAGCATGAGGATTATCTCGACGTCATCGCCATCACCGAGTTCAATGCCGAAGAGCGTCGGCGCAAGGGCAACTGATCTGATCGATCTGTCGGCGCGCGGCTCAAGCCGCGTGCCGATCCGCGCTGCCGCAACAAGGAGTTGGCCAACATGAGCAGTCTGGGACTGACAGACGGCGGGCTGGACGCCGGTCGAGCCGAACGGCTGGTCGCGTTTGAACATCGCTTTGCCGGTGAGCGTCGCACCAGGCGGCTATGGACGCTGCTGCAATTGGCTGTTTTCGCGCTGGCACTGGCCGGCTCGATCATGGTGAGCAACTTCAACTTGGCCGGTCTCATGAACGGCCTGCCCAAGGCCTGGACCTATATTGCCGGGACACTGCCCGAGCTGAGGTGGCAGACTTTGGGTGCTGACCTGGCCGACTGGTACTGGGGCCTGCGCTTCTGGCTCCGCCTGCTTGTCGAGACAATCCTGATGGGCTTTGTGGGCACGGTTCTGGGCGGCGTCGTCGCGCTGGTCCTGTGCTTTCCCGCCTCGCGCAATCTGGTGCAGCACACGGCCATCTATTTTGCCGCGCGGCGCACGCTCGAATTCCTGCGCACCGTGCCCGAGCTGGTTTTCGCGCTGATCTTTGTCTTCGCCTTCGGCCTGGGACCATTTGCTGGCGTGCTGGCGATTGCCGTGCACACCGCCGGGTCGCTGGGCAAGCTGTTTGCCGAAGTGAACGAAAATGTCGACACTCGTCCGCTCGATGGCATTCGCGCGGCCGGGGGCAATTGGCTCATGCTGATCCGGCTGGGCGTGGCGCCGCAGGCGCTGCCCAATTATGCCAGCTATCTGCTCTTGCGCTTCGAGATCAATGTGCGCGGCGCGTCTGCGCTCGGCATCGTGGGCGCCGGCGGCATCGGGCAAGAGCTCTACGTCGCGATCCGCCAGTTCGAATACACCGATATCTCTGCAATCATGCTGCTGCTGATCGCCACCACTTCCATCATCGACATCACCTGCGAAACCATCCGCCACCGGCTGATCGGGCAGGACCTGCATGCGGGACACTGACATGAGCACAATCACCCATGGCGAACTGGCACGGCTGCGCAAGGCCCATCCCGGTGTGTTTGCCCGACCGCTTCTGGAACGGCTCAAGACCGGCGCGCTCTGGATTGGCTTTGCTGCTGCAATGGCCTTCGGACTTTGGTGGGTCGACGCCAATCCGATGCGGATCGTCAATGGTCTGAACAAGCTCGGCCTGCTGGTCCGGCTGATGCTCCCACCCCATCCTGGCGACGGCCTGTGGGACTATGTCCGCGCCATGGCGGAGACCCTTGGCATGGCGTTTCTGGGCACGGTCGTTGCCGCTGTGCTGGCGGTGCCGCTCGGTTTTCTTGGTGCCAAGAACGTCATGCCGAACTGGCTGTTTCATTTCGGGCTCAGGCGCTTCTATGACGGTTTCCGCGGCATTGACGGGCTGGTCTGGGCGCTGATCTTTGTTTCAGCCGTGGGGCTGGGACCCTTTGCCGGCGTACTGGCCATTGCGGTTGGCGATCTGATGGTCTTTGCCAAACTCTTTGCCGAGGCGATCGAGAATGTTGAGAACCGGCAGGTGGACGGCGTTCGCGCCGCTGGCGGCAGCAGGACCCAGGTCATGCGGCTGGGCGTGTTCCCGCAGGTGTTTCCGGTGATGATGAGCCACGTGCTCTACTTCTTTGAGTCCAACGTCCGCTCCGCCACGATCCTGGGCATTGTCGGCGCTGGCGGCATCGGGCTGCAGCTGTCCGATCGCATGCGCATTAACAATTGGCAGGAGGCCGCTTTCATCATTCTGATGATCTTGGTAACGGTCGCGGTGATCGACAATCTCTCCCGCCGCATCCGCGCCAGGCTCATCGGCACCACCCAGCCGGTGTGAGCCCTGCCCGCAAACCGTCGGACCGAGCCCAGCCGTCGTTGTATTCGCACCACAGGTGCCGCTCACAAAATAGCGAGCGATTGCTCCTGTTAACCAATGCGCGTTAATGCTGGACGATGGTGCGGCGCGCTGGCCCGGTGGCGGGCGGAGCGGTCGTGCCTGATGCGACGCTGCGCTGCTGGAGCCCCAATGCACAAGATCCTGGTTTGCCTGATTGCGGCCCTGTCATGCGGCGTGAGCGCCGCGCCTGCTCTGGCGCAGGATGTGGCCAGCCTCGCGGTCAGCCCGGTCATCATCGCGCCCCCTGGTTCGGCCATTGGCGAAACCATCAAGGCACGCCTGTCGGCCGCCTATTATGGCGCCGGCAAGGAGACCAGCGCCTATTCGGAGGCCCAGAAGCTCTACTTCTTCTACGGCTCCCGCCATTTCGAACCCATCTGGGTCAGCCAGACGGCCAGCGGCGGCGTCGAATTCTCCGCCCCGGCCCAGAAGATCCTCAAGCTTTTCGCCCAGGCGGCGAGCGAGGGCCTGCGCCCCGAGGATTATCTGACGGCCGATCTCGATGTCACCGGCGTCAAGGCCGATCCCACCCGCATGGCCGAGCTGGAAACCGCCTTCTCGCGCGCTGCCATGCGCTACGCCACCCATATCTATACCGGCCGCATCGTGCCCTCGTCGGTGAGCGCCAACCTCGATATCGCGCCCAAAAAGCTTGATGAGGCCGGCCTGCTGGTCCAGCTCGCGACCAGCGCCGACCCGGTCGCCGTGCTCAATGCGCTCGAGCCGACCCATCCCGAATTCCTGGCCCTCAAGGCGGCCCTGGCCACCTTTGACGAGACCCAGACCGATCGCCCCATCGCCATTCCCGCCGGCCGCACCCTGCGCCCGGGCATGACCGACGAGCGCATTCCCACGTTGCGCCAGCGCTTCGAGCTGCCCCTGGGCACCGACAATGTCTATGATGACACCCTGGTGGAGGCGGTAAAGACCTTCCAGGCCGCCCATGACCTCGATGTCGATGGCGTCATGGGCCCGGCCACCCTGGCGGCAGTCAACGGCGGCGCGCCGCTCACCCGCGCCGACATCCTGGCCAATATGGAACGCTGGCGCTGGATGCCGCGCGATCTCGGCGCCTTCAACGTCTTCGTCAACGTCCCCGAGTTCCGCCTCGCCATCAGCCGTGACGGCCAAGAGGAATACACCACCCGCGTGGTGGTCGGCACCACCAAGAACCAGACCCCGATCTTCTCGGACAATATCCGCCACATCGTGGTCAATCCCTACTGGAACGTGCCCAGTTCCATCATCCGCGGCGAGATCGCTCCAGCGGTGATGAACAATCCCGGCTATATCGACAGCCACAATTACGACCTGCTCTACAATGGCAATCCGGTCAGTCCCTGGGCCGTCGACTGGAGCCAGGTCAGCACCACCAATTTCCCCTTCCGCGTGCGCCAGCGTCCCGGCAGCGGCAATGCCCTGGGCCAGATCAAGTTCCTGTTCCCCAACAAGCATGACGTCTATCTGCACGACACCCCGTCCAAGTCGCTGTTCGCCCGCGACTTCCGTGCCTATAGCCATGGCTGCGTGCGGGTGCAGAACCCCATGGAATTTGCCGGCGCCCTGATGGCCAACGAGCCCAATATCAGCCGCGCCTCGCTCGAGGCCATGTTCGGCAGCGCCGAGCGCTGGGTGAACCCGCAGACGCAGATCCCGGTGCATATCGCCTATTTCACCATTCGCGTGGAAGCCGATGGCAGCCTGCGCTCGTTCAACGACATCTATGGCCACAATGCCAAGCTGATCGCCGCCATGGGCCTGGCGCCCGCGGCGCCTCTGCCTGAAATCGTCGCCGAAGCCGGCGATGGCGCCATTTCGCCCTGAGCACGTCGAAGCGTCTCGCTTCGACCACGTTGAAGCGAGACGCTTCGACCACGTCAGAACGCCTCGTTCTGACCACGTCGGAACGTCTTGTTCTGACAACGTCGGAACCTTTCGTTCCGAGCACGTCTGACCGTCTTGTTCCGCCCGCGTCTTAACGCCTCGTTGACGAATTCGCCTTGGTTGTGCCAGTTTTGTCACGTAATAACGGGTCCGTGAACAGCATGGCGTGCGTGTTTGACGGCTTGTTAGCGTTAATAAATTCGATCGACTTCTGCGCTAAGATCACCTGATTGCAGGCAATAACCGGGCAGAGTACAGCGTGACGGGGACCTCGTTTTTCCAACGATATCGGATCGGCCGGCTGTTGCTGGCCGCGGTGATCAGTCTGTCCGTCATCCTGCCGCAGAGCACTGTCCCGGCCGCTGCCGCCTCCGAGCGCGCCCTCTACCTCTACTATACCCACACCAAGGAAACGGCGCGCATCGTCTTCAAGCGCAATGGGCAATATGTCCAGGCCGGCCTTAACCAGCTCAACCAGTTCCTGCGCGACTGGCGCCACAACGAACCCACCAAGATGGATCCCCGCCTGTTCGATCTGGTCTGGGAAGTCTATCAGGAAGTTGGCGGCAGCCAGCCGATCAATGTGGTCTCGGCCTATCGCTCGCCGGCCACCAATTCCATGCTGCGTGAAAAGTCCTCCGGCGTCGCCGAGAACAGCCAGCATATCAAGGGCCACGCCATGGATTTCTTCATTCCTGGCGTTCCCCTGGCCCGCTTGCGCGCCACCGCCATGAAAAAGCAGGTTGGCGGCGTGGGGTTCTATCCCACCTCCGGCAGCCCCTTTGTGCATCTGGACACCGGCTCGGTGCGCGCCTGGCCGCGCATGACCCGTGCCCAGCTCAAGGAAATCTTCCCTGACGGGCGCACCATGCACCTGCCCACCGATGGCAAGCCGCTGTCCCAGCAGGGCTATCAGGTCGCTCTGGCCGAATGGCAGAAGTGCCACGCCTATCCCTGCAACGGCAGTTCCTCGGGCACCCAGGTTGCCGACAACGGCAGCAGCGGTCGCAGCCTGGTCGACATGCTCTTCGGCGGCGGCAATGATACGGCAAAGGGCGTTGCCGCACCTGGTCAGATTGCCCCGCGGGCACCCGCCCCCACGCCAGCCCCGCCGCCCGTCCAGCTTGCCGCGGTCGCCCCCGCCGATGCTCCAACCAGCGTCGCCCCCATTCCCGCCATGCGCCCTGCCCAGCTGGGCGGCGTAGCCGCGCCCGTCGCCGTGGCCGAAGCCAATATTGCCCCCGTCCCGGCCATGCCCTTCTCCACCGTCGGTAGCGCCCCCCTGGCGCCCGAGGAACTGGCCAGTGGTCTGGCCGCCCCGGTTCCCGCCACCAAGTCGCAGGCCCTTCTGGTCGCAACCGCCGCGACGCCGCCCTCGGGCGATGCCGTCACCGCCCTGGCGGCCTTCAGCGCCCCCGTGCCGCAGCCGCGTCTGATCATGACCGATGCGCCCCAGCCCGATGTGCTGGCCGCCTATCTGCCCCCCATGCAGCAGGATGCCGATGCCGAGCGCGCGCTGCGGATGATCATCGGCACCGAGACCCGGCCGGCGGTCACCGCCGCCCTGCCGACCAATCGCCTGCCGCCGCTGCCCGCCGAGCCCCCTGTGCAGACGGCCTCGCTCGGCGATGGCAAGGGCGACAACGGCGCCATGACCGACCTGTTCCGCGGCACCTTTGGTGCGGCCGAGCAGAATGCCCCCATTGCCGCCGCCCTGGCCGAACATCTCGCCAAGCGCCCGGCCACCGAAGTCGCGATGCGCAAGCCCGATCTTGTTGCGCCCGATCTGGAGCATGTGGTGGATGTCTTCCTCACCCCCATTGCTCTGAGCTCAGGCCATTTCGCCGATATCTGGGACCATGACGAGGCCGACTTCAGCCCCACCACCGAAATGGGCCGCTATGTCACGGTGATGCGCGCCGGCGATTTCCCCGAGGGCCTGTCCTCAACCCGCTTCGTCAGCGCCGCCCCCGTCAGCGTCGCCGCCAACTAGACCATCCTACAAGCGCCATTTTTGTCCGGCAGCACACGCCCCCAGGGCGCTGTGCTGTCGGCCATTGTTGCAAAGCCGATGCGGCGCGCCTAAACAACACTCACCCTGCCCCTTGGCAAAGGACTGCCAGTTTGGCCGACTCGCCCGCTACGCCGTTGCTCGACACCGTCAATTCACCTGCAGACCTGCGTGGCCTGCCGCGCGACACCCTGCGCCAGCTGGCCGATGAGCTGCGCGCCGAAATGATCGATGCCGTCTCGGTCACCGGCGGCCATCTCGGCGCCGGCCTGGGCGTGGTCGAACTCACCGTGGCGCTGCATGCCGTGTTTGACACCCCGCATGATCGCATCATCTGGGACGTCGGCCATCAGGCCTATCCGCACAAGATCCTGACCGGCCGTCGCGACCGCATCCGCACGCTGCGCCAGAAGGATGGCCTGTCCGGTTTCACCCGCCGCGCCGAAAGCGAATACGACCCCTTTGGCGCCGGCCATTCATCCACCTCCATCTCTGCCGGTCTGGGCATGGCCGTGGCCAGCGAACTGCTTGGCACGCCGCGCAATGTCATTGCTGTCATCGGCGACGGCGCCATGTCGGCCGGCATGGCCTATGAGGCCATGAACAATGCCGGTGCGATGGATGCCCGCCTGATCGTCGTGCTCAACGACAATGATATGTCGATCGCGCCGCCGACCGGCGCCCTGCGCACCTATCTGGCGCGACTGGTCTCCGGCCCGGTCTATCGCGGCACCCGTGAAGCCGCCAAGACCGTCGTCAGCAAGCTGCCCGCGTTCCTGCATGAACCCGCGCGCAAGACCGAGGAATTCGCCCGCTCCTTCTTCACCGGCGGCACGCTGTTTGAAGAGCTGGGCTTCTACTATGTCGGGCCCATCGACGGTCATGACCTGGAGAGCCTGCTGCCCATTTTCGACAATGTGCGCGATGCTGCCGAGGGCCCGATCCTGGTCCATGTCGTCACCAAGAAGGGCAAGGGCTATGGCCCGGCCGAGGATTCGGACGACAAATACCACGGCGTGTCCAAGTTCAACGTCATCACCGGCGCCCAGTCCAAGGCGCCCTCCAATGCTCCCTCCTACACATCGGTCTTTGCCGAGACGCTGATCCAGGAGGCCAATGACGATCCGCGCATCGTCGCTGTGACCGCCGCCATGCCCTCAGGCACCGGGCTCGACAAATTCGCCCAGGTCCATCCCACCCGCATCTTCGATGTCGGCATCGCTGAGCAGCATGCCGTCACCTTTGCGGCTGGCCTGGCCAGCGAAGGCATGCGCCCCTTCTGCGCCATCTATTCCACCTTCCTGCAGCGCGCCTATGACCAAGTGGTCCACGACGTGGCCATCCAGCACCTGCCGGTGCGCTTTGCCATCGATCGCGCCGGCTTTGTCGGCGCGGACGGCCCCACCCACGCCGGCAATTATGATGCCGCCTATCTCGGCGCCATCCCCGGCATTGTGCAGATGGCCGCCGCCGACGAGGCCGAGCTGCGCCACATGGTCACCACGGCCACGCACTATGACAACGGCCCCATCGCCTTCCGCTATCCGCGCGGCGACGGCCTGGGCGTCGACATGCCCGCCCGTGGCCAGATCCTGCCCATCGGCAAGGGCCGCATCGTCCGTCAGGGCGCCACGATTGCCATTCTGAGCTATGGCACCCGCCTGGGCGAAGTGCTGGCTGCTGCCGACCGGCTCGCAGCCCTGGGGCTCAACCCCACCGTGGCCGACGCCCGCTTCCTCAAGCCGCTCGACGAGGAGCTCACCGCCAGCCTCGCCGGCAGCCACGATGTGCTGCTGACTGTCGAGGAAGGCTCAATCGGCGGCTTCGGCAGCCATGTCGCCACCTTCCTGGCCAGCAATGGCCTGCTCGATGGCAAGCTGCGCTTCCGCCCGCTGATGATCCCCGATCGCTTCGACGAGCATGCCAGCCAGGCCGACATGTATGCCGCAGCCGGTCTGGATCGCGCGGGCATCGTCGCCACCGCGCTCACCACGCTGGGCTACGACGAAGCCGCCATGGTCGCCGCCCTCAAGCGCTAGACCCGCCTGCCCTTGTCCTGACGCCGCTCTGTGCGCCGCCCCCTTTGGGGGGAGGCCAGGACGTTCCCGCATGGCCCCGGGGCGACGCTCACACCCGCGCAAATCCGATTTACCTTTACGTAAACGTCAGCTAGATTTCCCATACGTCCGGAAGCACTGAAAGTGCCCGGATGATGGTGCGGTGCCACCACATTATGGCTGCAGGAGGTGGCTGTGGTGGCCCGTCGTCTGGTCAACATGAGGAGCACTAAAATGATCAACAAGGCGCTGCTGGCGCTGGCCATGGTGGTCGCCACGCTGGCCCCCGCCACCGCAGCCGAACCCATCGTGGGCAATTGGAAGACCGCCAGCGGCGAGACCGCCGCGATTGCCGCCTGCGGTCCGGACTTCTGCGTCACCCTCAAGACCGGCAAGCACGCCGGCCGGCAGATCGGCCGCATGAACGGCCAGGGCGACAGCTACAAGGGCGAGATCACCGATCCGGCTGCCGACAAAACCTATTCGGGCTCCGGCGAGGTCAATGGCGACGCCCTGGTGATGAAGGGCTGCGTGCTGGGCATCTTCTGCAAATCCCAGACCTGGTCCCGTCTCTGATCCCGATGGATGCCGCCCCCGGCATCCATCACCACGCCTCGAACGGCACGCCTGCCCTGCGTTTGAACCAGATTGCCCGCCCGGCGCTAAGAGATTTTCAAACACTTGCGCGCCTAGCTGAACATCGTCTCAGCAGTCTCAGGGCCCGCCCATGTTGTCTTCCATCGCCTCGGCCACCGCCGGCATGACCCGCGCCGCCGATCGGCTTGAATCCAGCGCCAACCGCGTCGCCCGCTTTGGCACGGGCCTGGCCGATGTCGACCTCGCCACCGAGGCCGTGGAGGTCACCATGGCTCAGGCGGACTTCAAGGCCAACGCCAGCGTCGTGCGCGTCGCCGACGCCATGGCCAAGGCGACCATCAACATCCTGGCCTGAACGTAGGAACGCCCGGCAGCACGCGGCAACCGGGCGTCATACTTGCTTCGGCGGCAGCCTGTCTCAGTCGTCGGAGGGCGCAGCCACCATGCCCAGCGCGCTCATATAGAGCTCGAGCAGGGCTTCCTGCTCCATGCGCTCATTGGCGTCCTGCTTGCGGATGGCCACGATCTTGCGCAGAATCTTGGTATCGAAGCCGTTGCCCTTGGCCTCGGCATAGATTTCCTTGATATCGGCGGCGATGGCGGCCTTTTCTTCTTCCATGCGCTCGATGCGCTCGATGAACGCCCGGAGCTGGTCCTGGGCAACGCTGTCTTCAGCCATCGGTCTTACCTCACTAGATCAAGCGCTGCTTGAACCGCAGACTCACCTCCGGTTCAACCCTTTTGTGATCCAATCCACACCCCTGCATTCGGGCATACCCCCAATTCCGCCAAAACGGGTCTTTAGCCATTGACCATTTGGTCACCATGGGCTCAAAGAAGGCACGTTTCCGATGATTTCTGGCTCGCATTTGCAAACCTTCCGTCTCGGCATGACCCTGATCGGTACTATGCTTGGCAGCCTGGCGTTCTTCGCCACGCCGGCACGGGCGGATTTGCGCGTTTGCAACGAGACGACCAATCTGGTCTCGGTCGCCATGGGCTATCGCGCTGATCGCGGCTGGATGAGCGAAGGCTGGTGGCAAGCCGCACCCGGCGATTGCCGCGTGCTCTATCAGGGCGATCTGCAGCGCCGGTTTTACTACATCTACGCCGCCGACGATCAGGCCGGCGGGGCCTGGGACGGCTCGGTTTTCATGTGCACGCGAGACGAAACCTTCACCATATTCGGGGTTGAGGATTGCCTTGCACGCGGCTATGAGCGCACCGGCTTCTTCGAAATCGACACGCAGAACCGCACCGACTGGACCTTGCAGCTCACCGAGAACGCCGATGGTCCGGCCGTTGTCGGTCCTGACGGAACCGCTGCGCCAGGCAGCCAACCTTTCCTTGTCAACCCTGGGGACGCAGACGCCCCCCAGGACGACATTTCGAACTGAGAAACGGACACGCAATGAGACGCATGAGACGCGCAAAGATCGTCGCCACCCTCGGGCCAGCCAGCCATGAAGAGAAGATGATCGAGGAACTGGCCAAGGCCGGCGCTGACGTGTTCCGCATCAACATGAGCCATGCCAGCCATGAGCTCCTGCACCAGACCGTGGCGCGCATTCGCAGTGTCGAAAAGCGCCTGAACCATCCGCTGGGCATCCTGGTCGATTTGCAGGGCCCCAAGCTGCGCGTGTGGAAGTTCACCGACGGCTCGGTCAATCTGGTGGCTGGCCAGAAGTTCATTCTCGACAGCGACAAGAACGACAACGGCAATGCCGAGCGCGTTTACCTGCCCCATCCCGAGATCATCGAAAGCGTGTCGGTCGGCGACCGCCTGCTGCTCGACGACGGCAAGCTGGCCCTCAAGGCCACCAAGGTGGGCAATGGCGCCATCGAGACCGAGGTCATCTATGGCGGCAAGCTGAGCGACAAGAAGGGCGTGTCCCTGCCCGATACGCTGCTGCCCACCGGCGCCCTCACCGAAAAGGACCACGCCGACCTGCTCGAAGGCCTCAAGGCCGAGGCCGACTGGATCGCCCTCAGCTTCGTGCAGCGCCCCGAGGACATCATCGACGTCCGCAAGATCGTTCAGGGTCGCGCCGGCGTCATGGCCAAGATCGAAAAGCCCCAGGCTATCGAGCGCCTCGAAGAGATCATCAAGCTGTGCGACGCCATCATGGTGGCCCGCGGCGACCTGGGCGTCGAGCTGCCGCTCGAAACCGTCCCGGGCCTGCAGAAGCGCATGATCCGCATGGCCCGCCGCTATGGCAAGCCGGTGGTCGTGGCCACCCAGATGCTGGAATCGATGATCACCGCACCCGTGCCGACCCGCGCCGAAGTCTCGGACGTGTCGATCGCCGTGTTCGAAGGCGCCGACGCCATCATGCTCTCGGCCGAATCCGCCTCCGGCCAGTACCCGGTCGAAGCCGTCGCCACCATGAACAAGGTGGCCGTGGCCGTTGAAGGCGATGCCAACTATCGCGGCATCATCCGCGCCGCCCAGACCGAGCCGGAGGCCACCGCCGCCGACGCCATCTCGGCAGCGACCCGCCAGGTCGCCGAGACGCTCGATCTGGCCGCTATCGTCACCTATACGGCATCCGGCTCCACCGGCATCCGTGCCGCCCGCGAGCGGCCTTCCAAGCCCATCATCGTGCTGTCGCCCAACATGCGCACCATCCGCCGCATGTCGGTGGTCTGGGGTGTCCATTGCGTCCAGACCGAAGACGCTGTCAGCCTGGAAGACATGGTCGATCGCGCCTGCGTCATCGCCTATCAGGAGGGCTTTGCCCGCCCCGGCGACCGCATTGCCATCACCGCTGGCATTCCGCTGGGCACGCCCGGCGCCACCAATATGCTGCGCATCGCCTTCGTCCGCCAGGACGGTGCCGGGTCTAGCTGACTTCGCACCGCGCCGCTCCGCGGCAAAATCGCTCCAGTGGAGCGATTTTAGGTGCGAAGGCCATGAGGCCTATGGCCGAATGGCGGGAACATCGGTCGGCGCAGCCGATGAAAGGCTCCAGTGGAGCCTTTCAAGTCAAGAAGGCCTTGAGAGCTACGCTCGAAAGGCACGGAGCCGGGCCGCTCCGCGGCAAAATCGCTCCAGTGGAGCGATTTTAGGTGCGAAGGCCATGAGGCCTATGGCCCAATGGCAGGACAACCTACCAAGAAGAAGGCCCGCAGCAATGCGGGCCTTCTTCTTGCGCGTCGCTCAGCTTTCCAGCAGCGACTTGAGCACCAGCAGATCGGTTTCCAGCCACGCCTGCTCGGAGTCAAAGGCCTCGGTGGTCACGCCGGGCTGCTGCATGGCCGTGTGCACCAGCACGCAGCTATCGCCATTGGCCAGCACGCGCACGCCCACCAGCCGCTGCAACTGCGTCCCGAACCACACCGCATAGTCGAGCACGAAATGGCTGTTCTCTGCCGTCAGCTCGACCCGCACGCGCCCCTCGGGCATATCGAACAGCAGTTGTGGCCGCCCCATCTCCACCCGCCGCTCGGCGATGCCCAGCTGCAGCCAGTCACCAAAATTGTCCGGATCGACCAGGAAGCGATAGACCTCAGCGGCAGGGCGCCGGATCGCGATGGTCAGTGTATGCGCACGCAACATCAATTTGCCTGAACGAGACGGTCGCAGCAACGACCAGCACGGGAATGAGGAGCCTGGAGGAAGCAAAGGGAAGGCCAGCCCAGAAACAACAAAGCCCGCTTTCGCGGGCTTTGGAAGAGGTCGTGTCACAAAGGCTCAGCCCTGGCGGGCCTTGAAGCGCTTGTCCACCTTGTTGATGATATAAACCCGGCCGCGACGGCGGACGAGCTTGTTCGCGCGGTGGCGAGTCATCAGCGCCTTCAGCGAGTTGCGGATCTTCATCGGACGATTCCTTGGTCAAACAAAAGAGGCGCCTGCGCGCCCCGGAAACTTGGCGGCATACATAGGGAATATGCTGCACCCTGTCAACGCAGCTTTGCCGCTCAATTCACGCATTTCCCGACAAACTGCGACGCTGATGTGACACCCTCGCGTTAACCGCCCGTATGGATTCCCGCCCTAGTATGGGCCGCGTTATAACCTAGGCGCGAAACCCTTATGGCCGCAGAAGAAATCACCAAGCGGGGCGTATTGGTGGCCGATAGCTCCCAGCACATGGCTTCCCTTGTCGGCGTCATGCTGCGCAGCCTTGGCCGCAAGGATATCCGCGAAGCCTATGATGCCAGCAGAGTGCTGCTCGAGCTCAACCGCCGCAGCTTTGACCTGCTGATCATTGACGATGACCTCGAGGGCATGGATGGCGTGGCCGTCACGCGCAAGCTGCGCGCCATGACCGATTGCCCCAATCGCTATCTGCCTGTCATCATGATGAGCGCGGCGCCCGACGCCAAGCGCATTGCCGAGGCTCGCGATGCGGGGATCACCGAATTCCTGCGCAAGCCCTTCGCCGCCAATCACCTGCAGTCCCGCCTCACTAACATCGAGGCCAATCCGCGCGGCTTCATCGAAGCTGCCGCCTACAAGGGCCCCGATCGGCGGCGCAAGTCCGTCGACGTCGGCGCCAATGATCGTCGCGCCTCCAACAAGCCCGTGGCAGACGCCGGCTGATGGCGCGGCAGCCGTTCGACCTGGCGCGCCACGCCGCACGCAGCCAGCACGGCCCCTGCTTTATCTGTGCACTGATCGCCGGCAACCCCGACTATGCCCACCATGTCATCGCCCGCGATGACAGCCACATCGTCTTTCTCAGCAAATATCCCACCCAGCCCGGCTATGCCCTGGTCTGCCCGCTGCGTCACTGTGAGGATCTGGCCGAGGATATCTCGCCGGAGGAGTATCTGGCGCTCCAGGCGGTGGTCCACCGCCTCGCCCGGGCCCTCAAACAGGTGTTTGATGCCGAGCGCATCTATGTGCTCTCGCTGGGCAGCCAGCAGGGCAATAGCCACCTGCATTTCCATGTCGTGCCCCTGCCGCGTGGCGTGCCCTATGCGCAGCAGCAGTATCACGCGCTGATGGCCGAGCATGGCGTGCTCGACATCCCCCAGGACGAAATGGCTGAGACCGCCGCGCGCATCGCGGCGGTCTATCGGCGATTGTCCTGATCAGACGGTGCCGGCGATCGGCTCGGCGGCCTCGATCTCGCGCCAGCGCAGGCACGCCACCAGCCGGCCGCTTTCCAGCGTTTCCAGCGGCGGCCGCTGCTCGGCACATTGCGCTTCAGCAAAGCGGCAGCGCGTGCGGAAGGTACAACCCGAGGGCGGATTGATCGGCGAGGGGATTTCGCCCTTCAGTCCGTCAATCGTTCTCAATCGCGCCAGCCGCGGATCGGGGATCGGCACCGCCGTCAGCAGCGCCCGCGTATAGGGGTGGCGCGGATCGAGATAGATCTCGTCACCCGTCGCCAGTTCCACGATCCGCCCCAGATAGAGCACCAGGATGCGGTCCGACACATGGCGCACCACGCTCAGATTGTGGCTGATGAAGATCAGCGTCAGCCCGAAGGCATCCTTGAGCTCGGCCAGCAGGTTGAGAATCTGCGCCTGGATCGACACGTCGAGCGCCGACACCGGCTCGTCGCAGACGATCAGCTTGGGTTCGGTCACCAGCGCCCGGGCAATGCCGATGCGCTGCGCCTGCCCGCCGGAGAACTCATGCGGATAGCGGTTGATCATCTCGGGCAGCAGGCCCACCGCCGCCATGGTCTTGAGCACACGTTCGCGGCGCTGCTCCTTGTTCAGCTCCGGCCGCAGCGTACGCAGCGGATCGGCGATGATCTCGCCCACCGTCATGCGCGGATTGAGCGAGGCCAGCGGGTCCTGGAAGATGATCTGCAGGTCCTGCCGGCGCTTGCGCATCTCTTCGGCCGGCAGCTTGGTCAGGTCCTGGCCCAGCCAGAGCACCTGGCCCTGGTCGGGCGTCAGCAATTGCAGGATGCAGCGGCCAAGCGTGGACTTGCCGCTGCCGCTCTCGCCCACAATGCCCAGCGTCTCGCCCTTGCGGATGGTGAAATTGATGTCCTCAAGCGCCGTCAGCGTCAGCGGGCGCGACAGGAAGCCGCCGCCCGAGATCGAGAAGGTCTTCTTGACGTTGCGGATCTCGAGCAGATTGACCGGGGTCTGGTTCATCATGCCACCTTACCGTAGCGCATCGGGCCTTCGTGGAAACAAGCCTTCTCGCGGCCATTGTCCAGCGCGGTCAGCGCCGGCCGCTCGGCCAGGCACCGATCGAAGGCAAAGGCGCAGCGCGGATGGAAGGAACAGCCCTTGGGCAGGTTCTCCAGGCTCGGCGGCATGCCCTGGATGGGGTCGAGCCGCTCCGCCCGCTTGGCGATATGCGGCGTCGAATGCAACAGGCCCAGCGTATAGGGATGGCGCGGATCGTAGAACAGATCGTCCACTGTGCCCTTTTCCACCGGCCGGCCGCCATACATCACCATCATGCGGTCGGCCACGCCGGCCACCACGCCCAGATCATGGGTGATCAGCACCAGCGAGGTGCCGAAGTCATCGGTCAGCGTCTTGAACAGATCCAGCATCTGCGCCTGCACGGTCACGTCCAGCGCCGTGGTCGGCTCGTCCGCGATCAGGATCTTGGGCTGGCACAGCAGCGCCATGGCAATCATCACGCGCTGGCGCATGCCACCACTGAGCTGATGCGGATAGGCATTGGCGCGCTTGGCGGGTTCCGGAATGCCCACCCGCTCCAGCATGGCAATGGCGCTGGTCTCGGCCTGCTTCTGGTCCTGCCCCTTGTGCAGCACCAGCACCTCGGCCAGCTGCTGCTTGAGCCGCAGCGCCGGATTGAGCGAGGTCATGGGATCCTGAAAGATCATGGCCACGTCGCGGCCGCGATACTGGTTGAGCTCGGTCTTGCTCAGCGCCAGCAGGTCCACATCGCCCAGCAGCGCCTGGCCGCTCACCGAGCCATTCTTGGCCAAAAGGCCCATCAGCGCGAGAAAGGCCTGGCTCTTGCCCGAGCCGCTTTCGCCCACCACGGCCAGGGTCTCCCCGGCCTCCAGGGTAAAGTTGAGATTATTGACCGCCGTCACCACTGAGTCATGCAGGGCAAAGCGGACCGAAAGGTCTTTGACTGTCAGAACCGGAGCCATCAGCGATCCTTGGGGTCGAGCGCGTCCCGCAGGCCGTCGCCGACAAAAAAGAAGGTGAACAGGATGGTGATGAAAAACACCAGCGGGAAGGCCAGCTGCCAATAGGTGCCATACTGCATGGTCTGCGCGCCTTCGCTGATCAGCGCACCCAGCGAGGTATTGGGTTCCTGCACGCCCAGGCCCAGGAACGAGATGAAGGATTCCAGAAGGATCATCTCGGGCACCAAAAGCGTTGCATAGATCGCCACGATGCCCAGCAGATTGGGCACGATATGGCGGAAGATCACGTCACGCGGCTTGGAGCCGGTGGCGATGGCCGCCTCGACGAATTCGCGGTTCTTCAGCGTCAGCGTCTGCCCGCGCACCACGCGCGACATGCCCAGCCAGGAGATCAGCCCGATGCCCACGAACAGCATGATGAACGAGCGGCCGAACACGATCAGCAGCAGGATCAGGATGAACATATAGGGGATCGAATAGATGATATCGACCAGGCGCATCATGGCGCTGTCCAGCCGCCCGCCGAAATAGCCGGCGACGGCGCCATAGATCGTGCCCACGATCACAGCGATGGCCGAGCCCACCAGGCCCACCAGCAGCGAGATCTGTGTGCCCTGAATCACGCGGGAATAGAGATCGCGGCCCACTTCGTCCGTGCCGAAATAATGGCCGGTTTCCAGCGACGGCGCGCCGGCGTGCAGCACATTGCCCACAACGCTCCAGTCGACCTTTTCGATCGACCACTTGGCAAAATAGGGGCCAACGATGGTGAAGAGCACCACGCCGATCAGCACAATCAGACTGGTCAGCGCGGCCTTGTTGGCCATGAAGCGACGTCCGGCGTCGCGCCACAGCGAGCGCCCCTTGGTGGGCAGCTCGGCCGGCGCAGCCTCCAGGCTCGTCACGGTCTTGATACGGTTATCGGCAAGCATAGCCATGCCTCACAATTCGATCTTGGGGTCGATCCAGGCATAGAGCACGTCGACCACCAGATTTGCGGTGATCGTCAAAGCGCCCAATAGGATCGTGATCCCCAGGATGGTGGAATAATCGCGGTTGAGCGCGCTGTTGACGAAGGCCTGGCCGATGCCACCAGTGGAGAAATAGAGGTCAATCACCACCGAACCGGTCACCATGCCCACAAACACCGGGCCCAGATAGCTCACCACCGGCAGCAGCGCCGGCCGCAGCGCGTGACCGAAGATCACCTTCCAGCCCGGCAGGCCCTTGGCCCGCGCCGTGCGGATATAGTTTGAACCCAGCACTTCGAGCATCGACGAGCGGGTAATGCGGGCGATATTGGCAAAATAGCTTGTGGCCAGGGCCACCACCGGCAGCACCACATTGCTCCAGTGCCCACCATTCCAGCCACCGCCCGGCAGCCAGCGCAGCCATAGCGTGAACACCAGCACCAGAATGGGCGCCATCACGAAATTGGGCACCACCTGCGCGCCGATCGAAAACCCGACCGACAGATAATCCGCCCAGCTGTTCTGCCGCACCGCCGCCACCACGCCCAGCGCAATGCCGATCACCGAAGCGGCCACAAACGCCCAGGCGCCATAGGTGAAGGTCACCGGGAAGCCCTGCGCGATAATGTCGTTGACCGTGCGGTCCCGATACTGAAACGAGGGCCCGAAATCGAAGCGGAACACCACGTTATAGATATACTCGGCCAGCTGCTGCCATTCCGGCTTATCCAGCCCATAGCGCGCATAGATATTGTCGAGCACCGATTGCGGCACGGTCTTTTCGCCGGCAAACGGGTTTCCGGGCGCCATTTTCATCAGAAAAAATGAAACGACGATGAGCACGAGCAGCGTCGGGATGGCGACCGCTAGTCGTTTGAGAATGAACTGGATCATGTGTTTTGTCCGGCCGGTTCATGGCGCCTGGCCATGAACGGAACGCGCCCCGCCGTTTGGCGGGGCGCAACAGGCCTAAGCCTTATTCAGCGACCTTGTAGAGGTCCTTGGCGTACCAGTTCTGCTCCACGTCATCATAGGGCCAGCCCTTGACGTCAGCATTCTGCATGAACACCTTGGCGTAGAAGTAGATCGGCATGATCGGCACGTCCTTGGCCGCCTGCGCTTCGATCTCTGCATACTGCACATTGGGGTCTTCAGCGGTCTTGGACGCGGCCAGCCAGCTGTCGACGTCCGCATTGGCATAGCCCTGGTCGTTCTGCTCGGACTTGGAGTCGAGCAGCGACAGGAAGGTCGAGGCTTCGTTGTAGTCGCCGCACCAGGCGTTGCGGGCCAGCTCATAGGTCTTGGAGTGGCGGGTATCGAGCAGGGTCTGGAATTCCATGTCCTGCAGGTTCATCGTCACGCCGAGCTTTTCCTTCCACATCTGGCTCACCACGGTCGCGATCTTCTTGTGCGCTTCCGAGGTGTTGTAGATGTAGTTGATGGTCAGCGGGTTGTCCTTGCTGAAGCCGGCTTCGGTCATCAGCGCGACAGCCTTGGCGTCGCGCTCTTCCTGGGTCATCGCCGCAGCCGCGATTTCCGGCATGGTGAAGCCGGCAGTCAGCGGATGGGTGAAGGAATAGGCCGGCTGCTGGCCGCCCTGCAGGATGCCATTGACGATCACGTCGCGGTCGATGGCCAGGCTCAGCGCCTCGCGCACCTTCACGTCCGCCAGTGCAGCATTGGGCTGCTTGTCGGTCATGTTGACGCTGAAATAGTAGGTGCAGAACTGCGGCACCGAGAAGGTGTTGTCCGGCAACTCGGCCTTGAGGGCCGGGTACTGGCCAGCCGGCACGTCCGTCTGGTCCACTTCGCCGGCGCGCCAGCGGGTCAGGCCCTGGTTCTCATCATTGATGGTCAGGAACTGCACTTCTTCGAGCACGGTGTGCTCATTGTCCCAGTAGTTCGGGTTGCGCTTGAGCACAACGCGTTCGCCGGGGGTGTTTTCAGCCAGCGTGAAGGCGCCGTTGCTGACCATGTTTTCCGGCTTGGTCCAGTCGATGCCCTTGTCCACGCTCGCCTTGTAGGTGGGGAACAGCGTGGCATGCGACAGGGTGCGGATGAACCACGGGCTCGAGAAGCTCAGCGTGACTTCCAGCGTCTTGTCGTCGATGGCCTTGACGCCCAGCTCCTCGGGCTTCTTCTCGCCGGCCACGATGGCGTCAGCATTGACCACGCCAACCAGGCCCACGAAATAGGCGTAGTTCGAGGCGGTTTCCGGGGTCACGGCGCGCTGCCAGGCATAGACGAAATCGCCGGCGATCACGGGCTCGCCATTGGACCACTTCGCATCGCGCAGGTGGAACGTATAGACGGTGTTGTCTTCGTTGACGTCATAGCTCTCGGCCACGCCGGGCACGGGCTCGCCATCCGGGCCGCTGTTGTACAGGCCTTCAAACAGGCTGCGCACCACGGCCGAGGTGTCCACGTCTTCAACCAGCTGCGGATCGAGCGTATTGATGTTGTCCAGCACCCGATACTTGAACACCTGTTCGGCGGCCAGCTTGGTCCCCTCGGGAACCATGGCGGCATAGGCAGGCGCGGTAAGGGCAGTGGCGCTCAGCAGCGCTGCAGCCACCATGGCCGCCTTGAGGGTTTGAGTGATCATCATGCTCGTCCCATCTCCTTGTTGAAGTCCTGAAAAATCTTGGTTCCGCAGTCATCTCGCTGCGAATTTCAATCGCCAAGGCCCCGGGGGAAAGGCCCCCACGGCCAAGATTGCTGGACGGTATTCCGGAAATCCGTCTACTGACAAGCAAAACATTGACGCATACGGCAGCCAATGTTCACTTGTTCACACGCGTCATATCGGTGTGCAGCGCAAATTCCTTGCGCAAATCAGGGCGTTGACAGAAATTTAGGCTAAGCGCCCAACAAACCGGCAGAACGCGCCAGATAGATGGCCACCGCAACGGCGACCAATATGGCAAAGGGCACCCAGGCCGGCATCGGCCCGCGCGGCTTCTTCACTGGCGGCTCGGGTGTCTTTTCGATCTTGCGGAATTTGATGACATTGTCGCTCATGCCGCCCCTTCTACCAGAGCTGTCACGCCTTGCCCACCGGCTGTGCACACCGAGATCAGCGCCCGCTTGCCCGCCTGGCCGGCCAGCATCTTGGCCGTCAGCCCCAGGATGCGCGCGCCCGTGGCGGCAAAGGGATGGCCATAGGCCAGGCTCGAGCCCTTGACGTTGATCTTGGCCGGGTCAATCGGCCCCAGCGGCGCATCGCGCCCCAACACCGTCCGACAATAGTCCGCATCTTCCCAGGCCTTGAGCGTCGACAGCACCTGCGCGGCGAAAGCCTCGTGCAGCTCGAAATAGTCGATATCGGCAAAGCTCAGCCCGGCCCGGGCCAGCAATTCGCTCACCGCAATGGTCGGCGCCATCAACAGGCCCTCGCCATGGGCGAAGTCATTGCCGGCCACCCGCCCCATGGTGAGATAGGCCAAAACCGGCAGGCCGCGCGCCCGCGCCCAGTCTTCGCTGGCCAGCAGCACCGAAGAGGCGCCATCGGTTAGCGGCGTCGAATTGCCGGCCGTCAGCGTGCCCTGCCCGCTGGACTTGTCGAAAGCCGGCTTGAGCGTCGCCATCTTTTCGATATTGGCGTCCGCCCGCACATTGTTGTCGCGCACCAGCCCGGCGCATTGCACCAGCAGGTCGTCGTGGAAGCCCTCGTCATAGGCCTTGGCGGCATTGCGATGGCTGGCCACCGCCAGCGCATCCTGCGCGGCACGGGTAATGCCCCATTCGCGCGCCATCAGCTCGCAATGCTGGCCCATCGACAGCCCCGTGCGCGGCTCGTTGACCGAGGGCGCCACCGGCGTCAGCTCGCCAAAGGAAAAGCCCTTGAACGCCTTGAACTTCTCGCCGGTCGAGCGCGCCTTGTTGAGCGCGATCAGCCGGTGCTGGAACTTGTTGCCGAACACGATCGGGCTGTCGCTGACCGTATCGGTGCCCGCGGCAATGCCGCTGTCGATCTCGCCGCTGGCGATCTTGGCGCCCAGCATCAGCGCCGCCTGCAGGCTGGTGCCGCAGGCGATCTGTAGCGTCGTGCCCGGCGTGCGCGGCGAGTAACCGGCGTCCAGGCACGCCTCGCGCGCGATGTTGAAGTCGCGGCTGTGCCCGATCACCGCGCCGGCGACGACCTCGTCGATCTTCTCGCCCTTGAGCCCATATTTGTCCGCCAGCCCGGCCAGCACCGTGCCCAGCAAAGAGAGATTGGTTTCATCGGCATAGGCCGTATTGCCCCGCGCAAACGGAATGCGGGCCGAGCCGACGATGGCAACCTTGCGAAGTTCAGTCATGTTCACGCCTTTCCGTCTTGGCGCGCCTTGAGCGGCCCGCCCAGGAACGGCGCGAAGCCGGTTCCCATGATCACCCCGATGTCGGCCAGCCGGTCATTGGCGACCACGCCCTCGGCCAGCACCACCTCGGTCATGTCGACCAGCGGCTTGACCAGTTCCCGGCCCAGCGCCGCCAGATCGGCATGGGCCGGCGTCTCGCCCTTCTGCGCCTTGCCGTCTGTCCAGGTATAAAAGCCCTGCCCGGTCTTGCGGCCCAGTTTGCCGGCCTTGACCAGACCGTCGAACTTGCTGCCCTCGGGCACGGCGTGACCCAGCTCGGTCGCCACCGACTTGCCGACGTCCAGCCCGACGGTATCCATCAATTCGATCGGCCCCATCGGCATGCCGAAAGCCACGGCGGCCGCATCGAGCAATTCCTTGCTCTCGCCGCGCTCCACCCGCTCCACTGCGCCCAGCATATAGGGCATCAACACCCGGTTCACGAGGAAGCCCGGCGCCGACTTGACCACCACCGGCGACTTGCCGATGGCCAGCGCAAAGGCCGCGCCCTTGCCGATTTCGGCATCGGTATTGAAGCTCGAGCGGATCACCTCAACCAGCGGCAGCTGCGCCACCGGGTTGAAGAAATGCAGCCCGATCAGCCGCGCCGGATCCTTGAGCGCTTCGGCAATGCGCTCCAGCTCGATCGAGGATGTATTGGTCGCCATGATCGCGCCGGGCTTGAGCTTGTCCTCCAGCCCGCTGAAAATGGCCTGTTTGACCGAGAGCTTTTCGACCACCGCCTCGATGACCACATCGGCGCGCGCCACGCCCTTGCCCTCGGGGTCGGCTTCCAGCCGCAGCACGGCGGCATCGACTTCGTACTTCTTCTTCAGGCGCTTTTTGAACAGCGCCTTGCCGCGATCCAGCGCCGGCTGGATGCGCGCCATGTCCAGGTCCTGCAGCGTCACGCTCATGCCGCGCAGCGCACACCAGGCCGCAATATCGCCGCCCATCACGCCAGCGCCGATCACATGCACCCGCGCAAATTTGACGCCCTTGGCGCCCTGCTTCTTCAGGCTCTCCGAGGCGAAGAACACCCGTCGCAGATTGGTCGCGGTCGCGCTGCCCATCAGCGGCACGAAGGCCGCGATCTCGCCATGGCTCATCGCCTGCCAGGTGTCGCCATGCTTTTCGAACAGGTCGATCAGCGCATAGGGCGCCGGATAGTGTTCCTTGCGCGCCTTCTTGGCCACCTGCGCCCGCATCTTGCCGGCCACATAGCTGCGCAGCGGCCCCATGGCCATCACGCGCTTGATAAAGCCTGCCCGCTCGGACTTGCGCTTCTGCAGCACCGCCTTGCGGGCCTCCCAGCGCAGCATGTCGCGATGGCGCACCAGCTTGTCGACCAGGTTCAACCCGCGCGCCGCGCCGGCCTTGAGCATGCGCCCGGTCAGCATGATCTGCATGGCGTCGACCGGCCCGGCCTGGCGGATCGAGCGCCCCGTGCCGCCAAAGCCCGGGAAAATGCCCAGGTTCACTTCCGGAAAGCCGATGCGCGTCTTGTCGTCATTGACCGCCACGCGATAGTGGCAGGCCAGCGCCAGTTCCAGCCCGCCGCCCAGGCAGAAGCCGTGGATACCCGCCACCACCGGAATAGGCATGGCCTCGATGCGCGAGAACAGCGCATGCGTGCGTTCAAGCGCCGCCGGCAGAACCGAGAAATCGCTCATCGCGTCGAATTCGCTGACGTCCGCCCCGGCAATGAAGCCACTGTCCTTGCCGCTGAGCAGGATCACGCCCACCAGCTCGCCCGTGCGGGCCAGTTCCTCAAAGCGCAGCACCAGCGCCTCGAGCTCCTCAATGGCCGCCCGGCTCAGCGTATTGACCGGCGCGCCGGGCGTGTTGATCGTCAGCCAGCCGAGCTTTTCCACATCGCGGTGGAAGCTCCAGCTCTTGGTCTCAGGCATTTGCGGCTGGGTCATATTTGTTTCCTCGATTCCGGGTCTTTCCCTCCCCTCCCCCTTGAGGGGAGAGGCCGGGGGTGGGGGGGCCATTCGTGGACCTCCCAGCGCCCCCTCCCTCTTGCCCTCCCGTGCCAGGGAGTGCGGCGCAGGTCTTGCCTGCTGTGTGCGGTCTGGAGCCTGCGGACCTATTCCGCCGCTGCCCGGTGCCGGGGCTCGGCGGCCAGTTCATTGGGCGCAAAGTCATCGACCTTGACCACCCGGTCGGTCGCCTCGTCGGCGGCCCGCATGATCCCGGCTTCATTGCCATTGAGCACCCCGGCGGCCACGGCGTCGTCAATCGCGTCGCGGTCCAGCCGCCGCTCGATCACGCCCTTGCGCGCCGCCTTGATGAAGCGGCCTTCGATCTCCTCGGCCTCGGTCACCTTGATGAAGGCATCTTCCAGCACGCCGGTGATGTCCTCGGGGTCCATGGTCACATAGGCGCCGGTGGTCAGCCGGTCGCGGAAGGCGCCGGGCTGCAGCACCGCCTTGACCAGGCGATAGTTCACCCGATCGCTGGCGCGGCGGGCGTGGCGGCCCAGCGGGAAGCACAGCACCCGCATCGCCACGGCAAAGAAGCGATTGGGGAAATTGGCGAACACGGCATCAAAGCTGTCCTCGATGGCCGCGATCCGGTCGGCCATGATGGCCTCGACCACGTCGCGGTCCTCGGCGAGCTGCCCCTCGTCCTCAAAGCGGCGCAGCGTGGCCGACATCAGATAGAGGTCGCTCAGGATATCGGCCATGCGGCCCGAGATCTTCTGCTTGCGCTTGAGCGCCCCGCCCAGCACCACCGTGGTCCAGTCCGCGGTCAGCGCGAAGGCCTGGCTGTAGCGGTGCAACTGGCGATACCAATGCGCCATCGGCCCCTGGTTGGGCGTGCTGGCAAAGGCGCCATTGCTCACCCCGTGCAGGAAGCTGGCCACGATATTGCGCAGCATGAAGCGGGTGTGGCCGCCAAAGGCCAGGTCGAACTGCTCGAGGCCCGCCTTGCGGTCCGGATTCTTGCCCGCCTGCACTTCCTTGAGCAGATAGGGATGCGCACGCAGCACGCCCTGGGCAAAGGTCATCAGCGTGCGGGTGAGGATATTGGCCCCCTCCACCGTGATGGCCACCGGCAGCGCCATATAGGCGCCGAACAGGTAATTGCCCGGCCCGTCCTGGATGGCGCGACCGCCATGGATGTCAAAGGCATCGTCCATGCTGTCGCGCATGGCTTCGGTGGTGGTGTATTTGAGGAGGCCCGCAATCACCGCGGGGCGCTGGCCCTCATCGACCATCGAGGCCGTCAGCCGGCGGCCGGCCTCGAAGGTATAGGCGCGCTTGACCATCTCGCCCAGCGGCTCGGCGACGCCTTCCATTAGCCCCACCGGAATGCCGAACTGGCGACGCACCCTTGCATAGGCCGAGGTGGTGCGCAGCGTCTGCTTGATCGAGATCGAGCCAATGGCCGGCAGCGAGATGGCGCGGCCCGTCGACAGGCACTCCATCAGCATGCGCCAGCCCTGCCCGGCATAATCGGTGCCGCCGATCAGATAGCTCATCGGCACGAACACATTGCTGCCGCGCACCGGCCCGTTCATGAACGCCTGGCGCGACGGGAAGTGGCGACGGCCGATATCAAGGCCCGGATGGTCATGCGGGATCAGCGCCAGCGTGATGCCGATATCGGCGCCGCGACCGAGCAGATTGTCGGGGTCCTTGAGCAGGAACGCCAGGCCCACCAGCGTGGCGATCGGCGCCAGGGTAATGTAGCGCTTGTCAAAGCTCAGCGTCACGCCAAGCGTTTCCTTGCCGTCCCACATGCCCTTGGTGACCACGCCGATATCGCGCATGCCGCCCGCGTCGGAGCCCGAATGCACGCCCGTCAGCGCAAAGCAGGGCACTTCGAGCCCGCGCGCCAGCCGGCTGAGGTATTTTTCCTTCTGCTCATGCGTGCCGTATTTTTCCAGCAGCTCGCCCGGCCCGAGCGAATTGGGCACCATCACCGTGATGCCTGCCGCCACCGAGCGGCTGGCGATCTTGGACACGATCATCGACTGCGCCTGCGCCGAGAAGCCAAGCCCACCATGCTCCTTGGCAATCAGCATGCCCAGGAAGCCTTCGTCCTTGAGATACTGCCAGAGCGCGGGCGACAGGTCGGCGCGATTGTTGCGGATGTCCCAGTCGTCGATCATCTTGCAGGCGGTTTCGGTCTGATTGTCCAGGAACGCCTGCTCGGCTGCCGTCAGCGTCAGCGGCCGGATGGCGCTGAGCTTGCTCCAGTCGGGCCGGCCGGAAAACAGCTCGGCATCCCAGCCCACCGTACCGGCATCGAGCGCTTCCTGCTCGGTGCGGCTCACCTTGGGCAGGATGGATTTGACCGCGCCATAGACCGGGGTGATCAGCACGGGCATGCGGATCGCCTTGACGCTCAGCGCCAGAAGGATCAGCCCCGGCAGCAGTGCCAGCACCAGCCCGACCCCGCCGCCAAAGGCAAAGCCGGCGCTGAGGTCGATGCGGCTGAGCAGCCCGATGGCCAGCGCGCCCAGGCCCCAGTGCCACATCGGGCTTTCGCGCATGGCCAGCACGGCGAAAACGACCAGACCGAAAATGATAGTGGCAAAGATCACAGCATGCCCTCCCCTGGGCTGCCGCGCGTGATGCGGGCAGCGCAATCCCTGAACGTCAGACCGGTCGCCGAATCGTTCGGCCTGTCTTTGGGTCAGCCGCGCCGGGATGATAGCGCGACGGGCCCTGATTGTTGAGGTCAGTTTAGCAAGGTTTACCTATACGTCAACCAGTGCGCGTAAACGTCCACACGCCGACTCCGGTTGCAACGGCCTCCCCCGTCCCTGCCCCGGCCCCGGTTCATAATTCCGGACAACGGTTTGACGTTAACGTAAGCTCGTGAAATATTCGTCACACAAGGGCATCAGCCCGCCGCCGCAACACCGGCACCCGGAGGAACCATGGCCAAACCGACCACCACCGCTTCACACCCCCGCCCCTGGATCGCCAACTATCCCGATGGCGTCAGCTGGGATGTCGAGCTCGACCTGCGTCCGGTCCATGAACAGGTGCTCGCCGCCTGCGCCAAGAACCCCTTCGCCACCGCGCTCGATTTCCTGGGCGGCACCACCTCCTTTGGCGAATTGGCCGAAAAGATCATTGCGTTCGCCGGTGCGCTGCAGCGTCAGTTCGGCGTGACCAAGGGCAGCCGCGTGGCGCTCATGCTGCCCAATACGCCCTTTTACCCAATCGCCTATTACGCCGTCCTCCGCGCCGGCGGCACGGTGGTCAACTGCAATCCGCTCTATACGGTGCACGAGCTCAGCCACATCACCGCCAGCGCCGGCGCCGACATCATGGTGACGCTCGATCTGCAGCAGATCTTTGAAAAAGCCGAGAAGCTCGTCCAGGCCGGCCACGTCAAATCGCTGATCGTCTGCCACTTCCCGGACGCGCTGCCGCTGGTCAAGAAACTGCTGTTCACGGTGGCCAAGCGCAAGGATCTGGCCCGGCTGAACAAGTCGCCGGTCGCCGCCAGCATCACCCATTTCCATGACATGGTGACCCGCGGGCAGCCGCCGGCTGCTGTGGTGATCGATCCGGAAAACGACATCGCCGTGCAGCAATATACCGGCGGCACCACCGGCCTGCCCAAGGGCGCCCTGCTCACCCACGCCAATATCGCGGCCAATATGAGCCAGATCGACAAATGGGGTGATGGCGTCTTCTATCCGCCCAGCAAGGTCGTGGCTGTGCTGCCGTTTTTTCACATCTTCGCCATGACGGTCTGCATGAACGTGCCGCTGTGCAATGGCGCCCAGGTGGTCATGCTGCCGCGCTTCGAGCTCAAGGCCCTGCTCAACCTGTTGGCCCGCACCCGGGCCAATGTCATGCCGGCCGTGCCCACCCTGCTCAATGCCCTGGCCCGCTCTGACGCAGCCGATCCCCAAAAGCTCGCCAGCCTAGAGGTCGTCATCTCTGGCGGCGCCGCGCTTTCCAACGAAATCCGCGCCGCTTTCGGCGCCAAGTCCAAGGCGATCCTGGCCGAAGGCTATGGCCTCACGGAAGCCTCCCCCGTGGTCTGCTGCGCCGCCCTGCGCAAGATCAGCAAGCCCATGTCCATCGGCATGCCGCTCCCCGGCACCGATGTCCGCTTTGTCAATGTCGAGACCAGCCAGGTGCTGGGCATCGGCGAGGACGGCGAGCTGCAGGTGCGCGGCGGCCAGGTCATGGCCGGCTATTTCAACGATGAGAAGGCCACCCAGGACGCCTTCATGGACGGCTGGCTGCGCACCGGCGACATCGGTCATGTTGATGAGGACGGCTATGTCTTCATTGTCGATCGCCTCAAGGACCTCATCATCTGCTCAGGCTTCAATGTCTATCCGCGCACCATCGAGGAAGCGCTGATGGCCCATCCCGCCGTCGAGGAGGTTACCGTCATCGGCGTGCCCGACGACTATCGCGGCGAAGCCCCCGTCGCCTATATCAAGCTCCAGGCCGGCCAGAGCACCAGCGACGCCGAGCTCAAGACCTTCCTGGCCGAGCGCCTGAACAAGATCGAAATGCCCCGCGAGATCATCTTCAAGGACGCCTTGCCCAAGACGCTGATCGGCAAGCTCTCCAAGAAGGAGCTGCGCGAGGAATATGCCCAGTCAAAGGCCAGCAAGTGACCCGCCAGCATACCGAAAACCAGGACCTGTTCGCCATCGCCGACCTCGCCAAGGAGTTCGGCATTTCCACCCGCGCCATTCGCTTCTATGAAGCCAAGGGCCTGCTGTCGCCCGAGCGCGTCGGCGCCACCCGCGTCTTCCGCCGCCGCGACCGCGCCCGGCTGATCCTGATC
Source organism: Devosia sp. FKR38 (assembly GCF_005222805.1). GTDB lineage: Bacteria > Pseudomonadota > Alphaproteobacteria > Rhizobiales > Devosiaceae > Devosia. The sequence goes on from NZ_STGC01000005.1 coordinate 2,626,275, forward strand.
CTGCGCGGCAAGCGCCTGGGCTTTTCCCTGCGCGATATCTCGGACTATCTCAGCCTCTATGACGCCGACCGCAGCCAGCAGGTCCATCTGCTGGTCGGCAAGGTCGAGGAGCGCCTGGCCTCGCTGGAACGCCAGCGCGATGACCTCGAAACCACCATTGCCGAATTGCGCGAAATCCGCGAACTGGCCGTCGCCCCGCCGACCCGCAGCCGCAGCCAAGCGGCGGGTTGATATCAGGAACGCTTGCCGCGTGGCTTGCTGATATTGGTCATCAGGTCAGGCTTTTTCGGCTTGACCCAGCCCTTGGGCGGCTGCCGCACCGGCACCTGCGTGCCCAGCCCCATCGCCCCCGGCGGCGGCTGACTCACCGTCACCGTGTCGGGGTCGCCCGGCTTGAGCGGCCCCTCGCCGCGGATCGCCGCAATCTGGTTGCGCAGCGCCGTCGCCGTCTCGAAATCCATCGCCTCGGCCGCTTCCGTCATCTGCCGCGTCAGCGCCACCAGCTTCTCATGAATGGATCGTGATGACATTGCTTGTGATCTCCCAACACCCATGGCGTCGTTCCGGCGGCGCAGAGCGACAGCGCCACTCTAGTCCGACCCTGCCCCGACAAACACCATCATATCCTCAAGCGTGCCGGCCTCGCGCGCCGGCTTGTCCCAGCGGATGCGATTGATACGCGGAAAGCGCAGCGCCACGCCCGATTTGTGCCGCGTGCTCAGCTGCGCTGAGTCAAACGCCACCTCGAACACCAACTCCTTGCTGACCTCGCGCACCGGTCCGAAGCTGCCCGTAGTGTGGCTGCGGATCCAGCTGTCGAGCTGCTTGAGCTCTTCATCGGTGAAGCCGAAATAGGCCTTGCCGATCGGCACAATCTCATTGCCCTTCCACACCCCGAATGTGTAGTCCGAATAATAGGAACTGCGCTTGCCATGGCCGCGCTGGGCATACATCAGCACGGCATCGACCACATTGGGATCGCGCTTCCACTTGAACCAATAGCCCTTGGGCCGCCCCGGCACATAGGGCGATGATCGCAGCTTGATCATCACCCCCTCGTGGCCATGCTCGTCCGCGCCCTGTCGCCGCAGCGCCGCCAGCGCCGCCCAATCTTTGAAGTTCAGCACCTCCGACACATCCAGCCGGCTCTGCGGATTGGCCGCGAACCAGGCTTCGAGCCGCGCCCGCCGCGCCGTCCAGTCCAGCGTGCGGATATCCTCGCTGCCATCAAACAGCATGTCATAGACCCGGATGAACGCCGGGCTGTCGCGCAGATGCGCCGGCGTAGCGGTCTTGCGATTGAGCCGCTGCTGCAGATCGTTGAAACTGGCCGCGGCGAACTCCCGCCCCACCAGCAACTCGCCATCCAGCACGGCCCGGCCGCTGACATTGTCGATGATGTCAGGAAACGCAGCAGCGATATCATCGCCCGTGCGCGAGAACAGCGAGACCCTCGCGCCGTCGATGGCCAGTTGCACCCGGATGCCGTCCCATTTCCACTCCGCCGCGAAGTCACAGGGCGCGAGGCGTTCGAAATCCTTGTCCTCGATGGGGTTGGACAGCATCAGCGGATGGAAGCGCGCCGACTGGTCGATGTCCGGCCGCCCCGCCCGCCCCTCAAGCCAGGCGAACAGCGGGTCATAGGGCACGCTCAGCCCATGCCACACCTCTTCGATGGCCTGCAGCTCCACCCCGCTCATCTCGGCCAGCGCCGTCTTGGCCAGCCGCGCCGAGACGCCGATGCGCAGCGCGCCGGTGGTCAGCTTCACCAGCGCCCAGCGCTCATTGATTTCGGCCCGCGTCAACAGTCCGGCGATCACGCCGGGCATTTCGCGTCGCGAGGTGGTGTTGAACAACTCGACCAGTTCGCTCAGCGTGGGCAGCTCGCCGCCGCTGGCATGATGCGGCCAGATCAGCGCGATGGTCTCGCCCAGATCGCCCACATAGTCATAGCTCATGGCAAACAGCGCCGGGTCCACCTCGGCCAGCACCACCTCCTTGAGCAGCGCCGGCTTCACATTGGCAATGCTCAACGTCCCCGTCAGCACGGCCAGCGCATAGCCGCGGTCGGGGTCCGGCACCTCGCGGAAATAACGCGTCAGCGCCGCCAGCTTGCGCGTCCGCGATGGCGTCAGCGCCAGCAGTTCCAGCAATTGGGCAAAGTGCTTCATGCCGCCTCGCCCTCACTGCCCTCATCGGCAAAGCCCTGGATATCGAGCGGCTCGGCCGCCAGCCCCTGGCTGCGACACCAATGCACCAGCCCGTCCTCGCGCCCATGCGTCACCCAGACGGTTTCAGCGCCGGTCTCGCTTATGGTCTGCTGCAACTCGCCCCAGTCGCAATGGTCCGAAATCACCAGCGGCAATTCCACCAGCGCTTGGCGGGCCCGCTGCTTGACGCTCATCCAGCCTGAGGCCTGGCAGACCACCGGGTCCGGGAAGCGCCGGCTCCAGCGGTCGCGGATCGCCGAAGGTGGCGCAATGACAATGGCCCCCGCCAGTTCAGCCTTGGGCACATCGAGCGCCGGCCGCAAATCGCCCAGCGCCACGCCCCGCTCTTCGTAGAGCGCGCACAGCGCTGGCATGGCGCCATGCAGATAGATCGGCGCCTCATAGCCGGCATCGCGCAACAGCGCGATCACCCGCTGCGCCTTGCCCAGGGCATAGCAGCCCACCAGATGCGACCGATCCGGCTGATCGACCACCGATTGCAGCAGCCGCCCGATTTCGACGCGGGGATGCGGATGCTGAAACACCGGCAGCCCGAACGTGGCTTCAGTGACCAGCAGGTCGCAGGCCACCAGTTCATAGGGCTGCGACGTCCGGTCGGCCAGGCGCTTGTAGTCCCCCGTCACCACCACGCGCTGGCCGCCCTGTTCGATCAGCACCTGCGCCGAGCCCAGGATATGCCCGGCCGGAAACAGCGTGATTGTCACATCGTCGATGCGCAGCGGTACGCCGAAATCCAGCGGCTCGAAGCGCCCGGCGCAATCGGCACCATAGCGCGTCTGCATGATGGCAATGGTGTCGGGCGTCGCCAGCACGGCGCCATGCCCGCTGCGCGCGTGATCGGCATGGCCATGGGTAATGATCGCCCGCTCGCGCGGCACGGATGGATCGATATAGGCGTCAATCGCCCTTAGATGCAGATTGCGGTCGAGGATGGGTGTGGCCATGACGATCCTTCAACGCAGCGCGGCGGATGGCAGTTCACACTAGAGCATCACCTGCCGGCTTGTGTCAGCAGACGTGCCAGAGCGCCGCCTGTGATGCGGTCTATGGCAAGTAATGGCGGCGAGGCCGTGGCCCCAGTTGGACATGACCAGAAAGAGCAGCCTCAGCCGCACCGCCACGCCGGGTTTCCCCGCGCGGTGAGGGCGACGCGCCGCCGCCCATCAAACCCATTTTGGCTACCACGGCACCAGCCAGAGGCAGTCTCGCTCACATCACCTTGGTGACCGTGAGCAGGCCCGGCCGTTCAACATTGGCCGCCGTGATGGCGGCCTCCCCGCCCAGCACCACCACATGGCCATGCCGGGCAATGGCGTCGATTGCCTCGGCCATCGCCTTGAAGTCGGCCGCCGTGGCGCCCAGGATTTCCTCGCGCCGCTGCTGACGCAGCGCATCGGTGGTGCCGGTCAGCTCGCGCCACATCGAGGAATAGCCCTTGGCATCGGGGAACTCATAGCCGTCCACCCCGCCGATCACGCCAATGATCGATCGCGTCAGGTCATTGGCGCCAATGGGCGCATTGAGCGCCTTGGCCGCCCCGTCATAGGCATCCAGCGTCTTGAGCAGATTGGGGTCGCGATAGCTCAGGAAGCTGAAATTGCCCGAGGTCAGGTCAAACCGGCTCGAGCCACCATAGGCGCCGCCCTGCACGCGGATCTTGTCCCAGAGATAAGTGGTGTTGAGGAATTTCAGCGCTACGCTCGACGCGCCGGTCAGTGCAAAGCCCAGTGCTTTCAGATTAGCGCCCTTGCCCACATAATTGACCTGCGCCGGGATGATCAGCCCTTCCGACTGCGGCACCAGATGCGCCTGCCAGTCCACGGGCGCAAAGGCGCCGTTCGGCAGGCTGGCCACAAACTGGCCGACGCCGCCTTCGACGCGCTGCCACAGCGCGGCATCGGCCGTGGCATTGACCACCATGCGCCCGCGGTTGAACAGCCGGTCGCGGATGGTCCTGAGCATGGTTTCCACCCCCGCCCAGTCACTCTCGATCTGCTGCACCAGCTTGCGCAGGAACATGAGGTACGCAACGCCCCCCATCTGTTCGGACACCCAGCTCGCCTCGGTGAGCCCCGCCTTGAGCCGCGTGTCGACAATGGCATTGCCGCTGGGGATCATGCGCGCTTCAAAGCCCGCCTTTTCCTCGAGCGCCATCTGCTTGAAGCGCTCGCGATTATCCAGCCGCGCATCGAGCAGCACATCGCCCATGATGGCCAGCATGTCCTCTATCCGGTCGGGCACCGCCTTGCCCGAAAGGAAGAACCATGCCGCCGTGCCATCATCACCCTGGCGGGCCGACAAGGCCCGGTGCTGGGCAATGCCGCCCGTCGTGCGGCCGATGCGCTGCGTCAGCGCCACGAAATCCTGCTTGCTGGTGCCGGTCTGCAGCAGCGCGCGGCCGAACAGCGGCAGATAGGGCAGCATCTCGGCGTCGAGCACATGCAGGTCAAAGCCCAGGTCGAGATAGACAATGCCCAGCGTCGGCAGGTCATGGTAGAACAGCTTGGCGCCGCCCAGCGTGCTCTTCTCGATGGGCACGATGCGGCTTTCGCGCGGCAGATCGGCCAGTGTCAACGTCGGAATGCGGGCCAGCTGCGCCGGATCATCGACCTCTTCCTGCAGCGCCTTGAGCCGTTCGGTCTCGGCCTGCGTCGCTGCCAGCGCGTCTGCATCCATCTTGCTGCGCACGCTTGCCAGGATTTCAGCTTCCTGCGCGGCCTCGCGCGCGCCCTGCGTGGGGTCAGCGCTCAGCGTCACCGTGGTGCGGTGCATATTGTCGAGGAACAGCCGGCGGATTTCCCGCGCGAAGTGCCCGTCCTGCGCCTTGGCCTTGAGCGCGCTCAGCGCCGCTTCAAAGGCCAGCGGCGCTAGCGGGTCGCCATCATGCAGCCAGCTGCCCAGCGCATTGAACATATAGACCATGCCGCGCGGATAGGAGCCGGTGTTGTTCTCGCGCAGCGAGAACTCGAAGGTATTGGCCGCCGCTTCCAGCTGCTCGGCGGCAAAGCCGGTCTCGGCGATGGCCTCCAGCGTCGACAGGATCAGCGCCTCCACCTTGCCGGCATCGGCGGGGTCGATGCCCTTCATGCCAAAGCTGGCCATGGGCTGGCGCATGCCGCTGCCAATGCCGCCGCCGGTCATGCCTTCGCCCAGCCCGCTCTCGGTCAGCGCCTTGCGCAGCGGCGCCGCCGGATTGCCGGCCAAGAGATAACTCAGCATGCCATGGCTGAGCTGTTCTTCGCGGTCCGCCGGCGGATCGATCAGCCAGTTGACCGAGACCATGCCGTCGCGCGCCTTGCCCTCTTCTTTCGAGCCGGCATAGGTGGCCACGATCTGACGCGGCGCATTGAAGCGCGGCTGCAATTGCACTTCGGCATCGACCGGCGCCCGCTCGAACTGGCTGAAATATTCGTCGAGGATCGCCAGACGCTGGTTGGCATCGTCATCGCCCGAAAAGAACGCCCGCGTATTGGACGGGTGATAGTGCGTCTGATGGAACGCCTTGAACTGGGCAAAGGTCAGGTCCGGGATGGCCTTGGGGTCGCCCCCCGAGCTTTTGCCATAGGTGATGTCGGGATAGAGCGAGCGCTGGGCAATGTCGCGCATCACCGCGTCGGGCGAGGAATAAACGCCCTTCATCTCGTTGAACACCACGCCCTTGTAGACCAGCGGCGCCTTCACATCCTCCAGCTCATAGTGCCAGCCTTCCTGGAGGAACGTCTCTTCCGTCAGCAGCGGGAAGAACACGGCGTCCAGATAGACATCCACCAGATTGTAGAAGTCTTTCAAATTCTGGCTGGCCACCGGATAGGCCGTCTTGTCCGGAAAGGTCATGGCATTGAGGAAGGTATTGAGGCTCCCCTTGACCAGCTCCACAAACGGCTTCTTGACCGGATATTTCCGGCTGCCGCACAGCACCGAATGCTCCAGGATATGCGCAATGCCGGTCGAATCCTCCGGCGGCGTCTTGAAGGTGATGCCGAACACCTTGTTCTCGTCGTCATTGACCAGGCTGAGCACCTCCGCCCCCGTCTTTTTGTGGCGGAACAACTGAGCCTGCGAATTGACCTCCGCAATATGCTCGTCGCGGATCAGTTCGAAGGCGTCGTGATAGGACATGAGATGACTCGGCAGGTTTTCGTGTTGCCCCTAACCTAGGCAGCCCGGGGTCGATCCGCTAGGGGCGTCACGACGGGGTGACAAGGACTATCACCTGCCGTCCTTATCCATCTCTATCACCGTGCCGACGGCTTTCACAAAGGCCCAAGCACAGAACGAGCAGAGGGCAAGCCAAAATGCCATAGCCAAATAGAAACCGATGGCGTTGGTCGTGCGCTCGACGAAATGCGCCCCCTTGATCGGTAGGCGCACCACACCTGAAACCCAGCCATGGTAGAACATCCCAACAAACAGGGCCGACAGCAACAGAGTGCCAACAACCCGTAGGACGGCGGCTTCCTTTGGATCTAGTTTCAACCCTCACACCCCGCCGCGGATTTCCGGCTTGACGCTCTTCTCATACCATTCGCCCAGCTGCCCCATCAGTGCCGGGAAGAGGCTCTTCTGTTCGCTCGCCGCGACATTGTCGGCCAGCTGCTCGGGCTTGCTGACCCCGGCGATGACTGTGCTCACCTGCGGATGGTCCAGGATCCAGCGCAGCGCGAACTGGCTCATCGGCAGCGCTTGTGGCGCCAGCCCCTTGAGCTCGGCCACCAGCTCGATGCCGCGGGCGAACGGCAGGCCCGAAAAGGTCTCGCCCACTGAGAATGCCTGGCCGTCGGCATTGTAATTGCGGTGGTCGGTGGCGGCAAAGCGCGTGTCCTTGTCGAACTTGCCGCTGAGCAAGCCGCTGGCCAGCGGCAGCCGCACGATAATGCCCACATCGCGCTCCGCCGCCTTGGGCAACAGTTCGGTGGCCGCATCCTGGCGCAGCAGGTTGAAGATGATCTGCAGCGTCGCGCAGCCGGGCTGTTCGAGGCAGATGAGCCCTTCCTCAATGGTCTCGACGCTGGCGCCCCAGTGCCGCACCAGCCCCTCGGCCTTGAGCTCATCCATCCAGCCGAACACCGCGCCATCGCGCAACACTGCCGTGGGCACGCAATGCAGCTGCGCCAGGTCGAGCGTCGCGACGCCCAGCCGCTTGGCCGAGCCCTCAAGGCTGGCGCGCAGCCCGGCCTTGCTGAAATTATTGGGAAACAGCCCGCCGCCGCGCCCCAGCTTGGTGGCCACATGCACGCCCGGCCCCTTGGCATGGCTGCCGATGCGGCTTTCGCTCAGCCCGCCACCATAGACGTCGGCCGTATCCCAGAAGCTGACGCCGGCCGCATTGGCGGCGTCCAGGATCGCCCCTGCCGTCTCGTCGCCCACCGGCCCGAAATCGCCGCCCAGCTGCCAGCAGCCCAGCCCGATTTCGCTGACGCTATAGCCCGTCTTGCCCAATCGCCGCGTTTTCATGCCGTGTCTCCGTCCTCTGTTCGTCATAGCGCAGGGTGATGATCTGGTCATCCGGCCCGATCACGCTTTTGCGGTGGGTGATGGCCAGAATGGTCATGCCATCCATCAGCCGGCGCAGCTCGCCCATGATGGCCGCTTCTGTCGTCTCGTCCAGTGCCGAACTGGCCTCGTCCAGAAACAGCACCTTGGGGTCCGCGTAAAGGGCCCGGGCGATGGAAACGCGCTGCCTTTCCCCACCCGAGAGCTTGAGACCGCGTTCGCCCACCGTGGTCCCGAAGCCGTCAGGCAGGCCCTCGATGAACTCGAGGATCGAGGCCTTGGCCGCCGCCCGGCGCAAGCGTTCGGCGTCAAACGGCCGCCCCAGCACGATATTGGTGCCCAGGCTGTCGTTGAGCAGCATCACATCCTGCGGCACCACGCCCACCGCCTCATACCAGCTCGCCCGGTCGATCCCCTTGAGATCAACGCCATCCACCAGGATGCGCCCGGCCGTCGGCTCCAACGATTTGAGCGCCAGCTTGAATAGCGTGCTCTTGCCCGCCCCCGTCGGCCCGGTGATGAAGCTGAGCCGCCCTGGCCCTGCCACAAAGCTCACGTCCTCAACCGTCTGCCGGGCTCCATAGCGAAACCCCACCTGCTCGAAACGCAATTCGCCGCGCTGCACACTGATGACTTCGGTTGCATCATGTGCCACATCGTCGGGCGCCATCCACATGCGGGCAAAGGGCATGAAGCGCGTCGCCGCGCGCATGATCTCGTCCACCGAGGTGCCGATCATCTCGAACGGCTGGTTGAGCTGCACCAGGATCATGTTGATCAGCACGATATCGCCCACGCTGAGCTCACCGGCGTCAAAGCGTGGCAGCAGCAGCCAAAAGGTCACCGCCAGCTGCGCCGCCAGCGCGCCGCCGAAGATCCCGGCGAGCAGGATCCGCCGCCGCGCCCAGCTCACCCAGGAGCCACGCGACAGATTGGCCACCGCGGTGAACTTGCCGCTGATCCAGCGGTCGCCGTTGAAATAGCGCAGCGTTTCCATGGCATTGACCGCATTGCCCATGAAGCGCGCATTCTCCTGCTGCGCCTCGATGGCCTTGTCCAGAAACGGCCGCGTCCAGCGATTGGCGAGATAGGTCAGCCCGATAAAGAAGCTGCCATAGATCACGACGATCGCCATGAGTTCCGGATTGATCACCGCGCCCACCAGCCCCAGCGCCAGCAATATCTGCGTGATGCCGGGGATGAAGACGATGATCGCCAGCTGCAGCAGCGCATAGACCGCATTCTGCCCCTGCCCGCGCGCCGTCTGGATCGCCACCGGATTGTGATCGATGAAGAAACTACCCGGCTTGCGCAGCAGCACCGCAAAGAACTGCGTGGCCGCGATGAAGTTGAGGTTCTCCGCTGCAATCACCGAGAGATAATTGATCGAATAGCCCGTCACGGTCAGCAGGCCCCGCAGCAAGCCATAGCCCAGAAAGCCTATGATCACCGCGCTGGCGAGGTCGCCGGCCGCCAACTGGTCGATCAGGCGTGAGAACACATAGGGCGTGGTGACGGCCAATGCGGCGCTGAGCAGCACCACCAGCGCCACCCCCGCCAGCATCCAGCGCTCTTCGGCGAGAAACCGCGCATAGATGGCGCGCAGCGGTGGCCAGATCAGCGACCAGTCAGGCTTGGGATCGGGCTCGGTCATGCGCGGGCCTCGGCAAAACCCTGACACTGCTCACTTCTGTCCGACCGGTCAACCCGATGACGCCGGCCCGGCCGTCACGTTTGGCCGCTGCAGCCAAGCGAGATCGCCTTGGCCTGGCTACTCGAAATAGTCCGGATGATCGGCAATGGTCTGGCTGAGCAGCACTTCGGCACGCGCCAGATGCGCCCGCATCGCGGCTTCCGCCGCCGCCACATCGCCGGCCGCCACGGCAGAAGCCAACACCTTGTGCTCGCCAATCGCCACGCGCGAGGACGAGGCGCCCAGCGTCAGGTAGCGCACGCGGTCGAGCTGCATCTTGTGATCATCGATCAATTGCCAGGCATATTCCACCCCCGCCAGCCGGGCCAGCGTGCGGTGGAACAGTTCATCGAGCGTATGAAAGCGCCGGCTGTCGCCAGCGCCCGAGGCGATTTCCTGCTCGGCAATCAGCTCAGCCAATACCGTTGCTGCATCGCCCGGATTGGCCGCCAGCCGCCGCACGATCTCCACTTCGATGGATTCGCGGATGAACCGGCTCTGCCGCACCCCATCGGGCGAGATCTTCTTGACCACCGTGGCCCGCTTGGGCCGGATCAGCAGCAGGCCCTGCTGCGCCAGGCGGATGAAGGCCTCGCGCACCGGCTGGCGCGACACGCCATAGCGGCCGGCGATATCGCTCTCCGAGATCACGTCGCCGGGCTTGAGCGCCATGCTGACGATCTCGTCGCGCAATGCGCCCACGACGCGCATCGCCATGGTCTCTTCGCCGATCTCCAGCACTGCCTTGGTCGCCATCATTGTTTCCCCATCGCAACATGGGCCGGAAACGCCGCCCGACGCGCCCCCGAATGCGACCCATCCACAGGATTCTAGGCCATTGGTCGCGTGCCCGTCAGAATCGCCACCCCCATGCCAGCCAGCGCAATGGCCCGCCCCTAGAGATCGATCCCCGCCTCCCTGAGCATGGCATCGACAAAAATCCGCTCGCCATTCTTGGCAATCGACTGGTTGGCAGCAATGCCGGTCAGGATCGACCAGGCGCCCGCCACCTGGTCGGAGGCGCGGCCATATTTGTCCGTTGCCATGTTGGCTGGATCAAACAGATAGCCCAGCATGATCGGGTCCGCCCCGCCATGGCTGCCCTTGCCGGTCCACACATCGAGCTTCTGCGGCAGTCCGCCGGCCAGATGCAGCTCGGTGAACATGGCCTCGGTCTCGTCGCGCTCGCGATGCCCGCCGGCGAACACGCCATGCACTTCGATATGCTTGTGCGTCAGCTCGCCCTTGGTGCCGTGGAACTTCACCTCCAGCCCTTCCCAGGGGGAATAGGCCACCAGCGTATAATTGAGCGAGGTGCCCGAGGCATATTGCGCCTGCACCTGCATGGTGTCCTCGATGGTGATGTCATCGGCGAACACGCATTTGTCGCGCCAGTAGCCGTCATCCTCCTCGGCATCGAGATAGAGTTCCTTAAGCGCCTCATCGGCCTCGAGGTCCATCTTGAAGGCGCATTTGTCCGCCACCGGGCAGGTGTGGCAGCGCTCGCCATGGCCTTCGAGCCCCAGCTTGATCGCCATCTCTGGCGTATAGAAATCGCGTTTGCCAATGGCCGTCACGCTCTTGGGCGTCGAGGCGACCCACCAGTTGAGCAGGTCGAAATGATGGGTGGACTTGTGCACCAGCAGCCCGCCAGACTTGTCCTTGTAGCGGTGCCAGCGGCGGAAATAGTCGGCGCCATGCACCCGGTCGAGATACCAGCGGAAATCCACCGCCGTGATCTCCCCGATCACCCCGCTCATCAGAAGGTCCTTGAGCTGGGTGCGGGCCGGCGAATAGCGATAGTTGAAGGTCACCGTGACCGTCTTGCCGCTCTCGCGCTGCGCATCGAGGATGCGCTTGAGCCGCGCCACATCGATGGTCATCGGCTTTTCGGTCATCACATTGCGCCCCGCCTTGAGCGCCCGCACGATATATTCGTCGTGCAGATAGTCCGGCACCGTCACGATCACCGTGTCGGGGTCCTGCTCGCTCAGCATCCGGTCGAAGTCCTCGGCCAGATAGGTGGCAATGCCATTGCCCGTGGTGTCGGGCACCTTGTGCGCCGACAGCGCCAGCCGGCTCTGGTTGACGTCGCACAGGCCCACCAGTTCGGCGCTTTCGGCATGGGTAATGGCCACGGCATCGCGGAACATCTGGTGGCGTCCGCCGGTGCCGACAATGGCGAATTTCTTGGTCATCTGCTGAAGGATTCTTGCTGCTGGAAGAAGGCCGAACCGGCCGGTTACATCTACCATACAAGATTTCCGCGCAGCCCGGTAGGGGCAAATCGCGCCCCTCGGCGATTTGCATGGAGAGGTATCCGGGCCCGCCCCAACCACCGGCCAGCACCTCCCCCTTGATGGGGGAGGGTGGGAGGGGGTGACGGGAGCCACGATATCTTGGCCAATCCGCCCCCACCTTTGAGCCCTCCCACAAGAGCCTGCACTCGGGCGCGCCAAGGCGCGACCCGGGTGGGGAGGTGTCGACTGAGGTTTTCGCGCCCTGGTCAATCCACCCGGAAACGCCGAGCCCAGCCCTAGCTCCGCAGCCCCGGCGCTTCCTGGCCGGTGCTCAGCACATATTCGGTATAGCCGCCGCCATAGGTGTGCACGCCCTCGGGCGTCAGCTCCAGCACGCGATTGCTGAGCGCCGCCAGGAAATGCCGGTCGTGGCTGACGAACAGCATTGTGCCCTCATACTGGCTGAGCGCGGTGATCAGCATTTCCTTGGTGGCGATGTCGAGATGGTTGGTCGGCTCGTCCAGCACCAGGAAATTCGGCGGATCAAACAGCATCATGGCCATCACCAGCCGCGCCTTCTCGCCACCCGACAGCACCCGGCACTTCTTTTCGATGTCGTCGCCCGAAAAGCCGAAGGCCCCCGCCAGCGCGCGCAGCGGCGCCTGCCCGGCCTGCGGAAAACTGCTTTCGAGCTGCTGGAACACGGTCAGATCGCCCTCCAGCACATCCATGGCATGCTGGGCGAAATAGGCCATCTTGACGCTGGGCCCGCGCGTCACTGTGCCCTGATCGGGCTCGGTGGTGCCGGTGATCAGCTTGAGCAGCGTCGACTTGCCGGCACCATTGACGCCCATGATGCACCAGCGCTCCTTGCGGCGCACCTGGAAGTCGAGCCCGTCATAGATGCTGCGGCTGCCATAGCTCTTGCTGACGCCCTTGAGCTGGGCCACATCCTCGCCCGAGCGCGGCGCGGGGCGGAATTCGAAATCCACCACCACCCGCCGCTTGGGCGGCTCGACGCGGTCGATCTTGTCGAGCTTTTTCACCCGGCTCTGCACCTGCGCGGCATGGCTGGCCCGCGCCTTGAAGCGGGCGATGAAATCCAACTCCTTCGCCAACATAGCTTGTTGGCGCTCAAATTGAGCCTGCTGGTTCTTTTCGGCAATGGCCCGCTGCTGCTGGTAGAATTCGTAATTGCCCGAATAGCTGGTGAGCGAGCCCGCATCGATCTCGATGATCTTGGTGCAGATGCGGTTCATGAACTCGCGATCATGGCTGGTCATGAACAGCGCGCCCGAATAATTCTGCAGGAACGCCTCGAGCCAGATCAGGCTTTCGATGTCCAGATGGTTGCTCGGCTCGTCGAGCAGTAGCGCATCGGGGCGCATCAGCAGGATGCGCGCCAGCGCCACGCGCATCTTCCAGCCGCCCGACAGCGCGCCAACGTCGCCATCCATCATTTCCTGCGAGAAGCCCAGACCGTCGAGCACTTCGCGCGCCCGGCCATCGAGCGAATAGCCGTCCAGCTCCTCGAACTGGTGCTGCACCTCGCCATAGCGCTCGATAATGGCGTCCATCTGGTCGCCCTTGTCGGGGTCGCCCATGTCCGCTTCCAGCGCCCGCATTTCGGTGATCAGCGCACTGACCGGCCCCGCCCCGTCCATCACCTCGGTGACGACACTGCGGCCAGCCATCTCGCCCACTTCCTGGCTGAAATAGCCGATGGTGACGCCGCGATCGACCGACACCTGGCCCTCGTCGGGCTGTTCTTCGCCGGTGATCATACGGAACAGCGTGGTCTTGCCCGCGCCATTGGGGCCGACCAGCCCGATCTTTTCGCCCTTTTGCAGCGTGGCCGAGGCGTCGATGAAGACGATCTGCTTGCCGTTCTGCTTGCCGATGCTTTCAAGGCGAATCATGACTGGTCTGTTCCTGCGCTCGCGGGTCGCGCGCCAAAGCGGGCGGTTGAGGCCTGTCGTTAAGCACTGCCGGCGCTTCGGCGCAACCCGGCAGGTGCCCCGACATTGCCCCCTTGCACCAGGCGCCGGGCAAAGCTGTGATTTGATCGGCCGGCCCTTGCCCGAATCGGCGCCGGGGTGTGCTAACCAGCCTGGGGCCAAGAGTTGAGATAGTGACCTTAGGCGCAGCACCGGCATCGCGCCGGCCGCCAATCCGGAGACCCGATGAAGGTAGCAATCGACATGGGAACGAGCAGCGGCACGACGCCCGCCACGCTCGACCTCGAAGAATTGCTGGCCACGCGCCTGCTGGTGCAGGGCAATTCCGGCTCCGGCAAATCCCATCTGCTGCGCCGCCTGCTCGAACAGTCCGCGCCCTGGGTGCAGCAGTGCATCATCGATCCTGAGGGCGATTTCACCACGCTGTCCGAGCGCTATGGCCACCAGGTCATCGACGCCACCCGCACCGAGGCCGAGCTGACCCGCATCGCCGCCCGCGTCCGGCAACACCGCGTCTCGGTTGTGCTCAATCTTGAGGGGCTCGACGTCGAGCAGCAGATGCGCGCCGCCGCGGCCTTTCTCGGCGGCATGTTCGATGCCGACCGCGACTATTGGTATCCCGTGCTCGTCGTCGTCGACGAAGCCCAGCTCTTTGCCCCCTCCGTGGCTGGCGAAGTCAGTGACGAAGCGCGCAAGCTCTCGCTCGGCGCCATGACTAATTTGATGTGCCGCGGCCGCAAGCGCGGCCTCGCCGGCGTCATCGCCACCCAGCGCCTCGCCAAGCTGGCCAAGAATGTCGCTGCCGAAGCCAGCAATTTCCTGATGGGCCGCACCTTCCTCGACATCGACATGGCCCGCGCCGCTGACCTCCTGGGCATGGAAAAGCGCCAGGCTGAACAGTTCCGCGATCTGGCCCGTGGCCATTTCGTTGCCCTCGGCCCGGCCATTTCGCGCCGCCCGCTGCCGGTGACCATTGGCGAAGTGGTGACTTCGGCGCGCTCCACCAGCCCCAAGCTGACCCCGCTGCCCGAGGCCCCGGCCGATGCGGCAGACCTGATCTTTACCGCATCACCCGAAGAGGCCACGCGCCCCGTGGTGCGCCGTCCGCCACCGCCCCCGCCGCCCTCGACCAATGATCTGCTGGCACAATTGTCGCGCGCCCGGCCGCCCGAGGTGGAAGCCGCGCCGCAATCGCTGTTCCCCGAGATCGACGAGGCCGAGCGCGACGCCCAGATCGACGCCATCATGGCCGAGCTCCTGGGCGATCCCGACGCCAGCTTCCGCACGGTCGCGGTGCTCTATCAGGATTTCCTCGTCCGCTGCCGCATTCGCCGCGTGCCCGGCGAGCCGCCGGCCCTGCCGGCCTTCAAGCGCAAGCTGGCCGTCGCCCGCGTCGCGCCTGACGCCGCGACTGTGCAGTCCGATGGCTGGCAACAGGCCCTGGCGCTGTCCGAAACGCTCACCGACGATGTGCAGGGCGTGTTTCTGGTTCTGGCCCAGGCCGCGCTCAGCGGCGCGCCCTGCCCGTCCGACGCCACCCTGGCGCGCCTTTATGGCACCCATTCGGCCAGCCGCGCCCGGCGGCTGCTGACCTGGTTCGAGGAACGGGGCCTGCTGGTCGTGCGGCTCGATTTCCGCAACAACCGCGTCGTCGCCTTCCCCGATCTGGGCGTCGAAACCGCCGCCGGTGACCCCAATGGCCCCGATGCCGTGGAAGACCACCGCGGCGCGGCGGAATAGCACTGCCGTCGGCGCAAGCCTTGCGGCGCCGCGCCTAGCCGATCAACTCCGCCTTGAAGCCATAGCGCCCCGTGGCGCCCGGCCCTAGCAGCTCCACATAGGGCCGTTCCGCCAGCTCGTCAGAACCATCCACCTCGGCCGCCGTGCCGCGCCAGGGTTCGAGGCACACAAACGGCGCCCCCGGCTTGGACCACAACGCCAGGTTGGGCAGGTTCTCCCAGGTAAAGTGGATCGCCTTCTCGCCCGCGCCATAGCGGAGCCCGGCGCCCGCCCCCTCGGGAAACAGCATGGCATCGGCCGCAAACAGGCTGTGATCGAGCACGAGATGACCGCGCACAAAGGGCGAGGCCAGCTTGTCGGGCTGCACCAGCCCGCCGCTCAGCCGCACCAGCGCCGGCGCGCCGCCATTGTCCAGCGTCACCCGATGCACCTGGCCTTCGCAGCCTGGCAGCGGCCAGACAAAGGCCGGATGAAAGCCGATGCCGAACGGCATCAGCGCGTGGCTGGCATTGTGCACCTCGGCGGTCACGGCAACCGCCCGCCCCACCAGGCGATGCTCGATGGTCAGCGTGAAGTCGAACGGATAGACCGAGTGGCTGGCCAGGCTCGACTTCAGCACGTGCCGGCAAAAATCGCGGCCCTGGCTCTCCAGCTCAAACGTGCTGCGCCGCGCAAAGCCATGCTGCCCCATGGGAAAACGCTGGCCATGCACAGCGATATGGTCGCCCGGCGCCTTGCCCACAATGGGGAACAGCACCGGCGAGCGCCCACCCCAGAACGCTGCGTCGCCATCCCACAGCCAGGCCTGGCCGTCCACCGTGGTGATCGACTGCATTTCCGCGCCCAGCGGCGACACCGCAACGCTCAGATGCTCATTGGCGATAGTCACTGTGTTCATGCGGCCCCCCACCAACAGCCCCAGCCCGGCGCGCGCCCAATAGGGCCGCAGCAAACGAGCCGAAGACCCCTGCATCATACGCAATTCGCCCGACCGGTCACCCGGCGTTTTCGTCACAGCCCGCATTCGCTGGCCAGACCCGCTCTTGCCCACCTGCCCTGGATGGGCCAAACACCCATCATGTCCTTGCCCCCGCTTCCCATTGACGATGCCTTGCCCGGCCTGCAGGCCGCCCTGGCCGCCGGCCCCTATGCCGTGCTGGTGGCGCCGCCCGGCGCCGGCAAGACCACGCGGGTGCCGCTCGCCCTGCTTGAGGCGCCCTGGCGCGGCGACAGCCGCATCATCATGCTGGAGCCACGGCGCCTCGCCGCCCGCGCCGCCGCCGCCCAGATGGCGCGCCTGCTCGGCGAGGAGGTCGGCCAGACCGTGGGCTACCGCGTGCGCATGGACACCAAGGTCACGGCCCGCACCCGCATCGAGATCGTCACCGAGGGCGTCTTCACCCGCATGCTGCTCGACGATCCCGAGCTGACCGGCATTGCCGCCGTGCTGTTCGACGAATTCCATGAGCGGAGCCTCGATGGCGATCTGGGCCTCGCGCTGACGCTCGATGCCGCTGCCCTGCGACCGGACCTGCGCGTGCTGGTCATGTCGGCCACGATCGATGGCGCCCGTGTGGCGCGCCTGCTCGGCGATTGCCCGGTGATCGAAAGCCTAGGGCGCGCTTTTCCCGTCGAGACGCTGCATGCCGAGCCCGATCCGCTCAAGCGTATTGAGGATCAGGTCACCGACGCCGTACTCGCGGCGCTGCGGGCGCATGAGGGCTCGGCCCTGGTCTTCCTGCCCGGCCAGGGCGAGATCACCCGCGTTGCCGAACGTCTGGCCGGCCGCGTCCCCGCCGATACCGATATTACCCCGCTCTTTGGCCAATTGACCCCCGCCGAGCAGGATCGCGCCATTCGCCCCGCCGAACCGGGCCGCCGCAAGATCGTGCTGGCCACCTCCATCGCCGAAACCTCGCTGACCATCGACGGCGTGCGCATCGTCGTCGACTCCGGCTTCCGCCGCGTGCCGGCCTATGATCCCGGCACGGGGCTGACCACGCTCGAAACCCGCCGCGTCTCCCGCGCCGGGGCTGACCAGCGCCGCGGCCGCGCCGGCCGCACCAGTCCCGGCGTCTGCATTCGCCTCTGGAACGAGGGTCAGACCGCCGCCCTCGCCCCTTTCGACACGCCCGAAATTCTCGCCGCAGACCTCGCCGGTCTCGTGCTCGATCTGGCCAATTGGGGCGTCAGCGATCCGGCGGCCCTGGGCTTTCTCGATGCCCCGCCGGCTCCCGCTTGGGCCGAAGCCTTAGCCCTGTTGCAGCGTCTC
Organism: Devosia sp. FKR38; assembly: GCF_005222805.1. Taxonomy (GTDB): domain Bacteria; phylum Pseudomonadota; class Alphaproteobacteria; order Rhizobiales; family Devosiaceae; genus Devosia. The sequence goes on from NZ_STGC01000005.1 coordinate 2,643,902, forward strand.
GACGCGCTCGACGATCAGGCGCGCCTCACCCCCGCCGGCAAGGCGTTGGCCCGCCTGCCGCTCCATCCGCGTCTCGCCCATATGGTGGTCGCTGCCGCAGCAGAGGACGATGCGCTCACCGCCGCCGAACTGGCCGTGCTGATCGGCGAACGGGGTCTGGGTGGTGACGACACCGATCTCGGCCACCGGCTCGACCGCTTCCGCCGCGCCACCGGTCCCAAAGCCGACGCCGCCCGCGCCATGGCCCGGCGCTGGGCCAGCCTGGTCGGTGGTGGCAAGGGCGGCAATTTCGCCCCCGGCCATCACCTTGCCCGCGCCTTTCCCGACCGCATTGCACAGGCCGCCGGCCCGCGCGGCCGCTTCCGCCTTGCCAATGGCCGCCAGGCCGCTCTCGAGGTCACCGACGCCCTGGCCAGCCAGCCCTTCCTCGTGGTGACCGACATCACCGGCACGGCCGCCGCCGGCCGTATCCGGGGCGCCGTGGCGCTCGATCGCGACGACCTCGAAACGCTCTTTGCCCATCGCATCACCGCCGGCACCACGCTGAGCTTTGATGCCGCCTCGGGCAGCGTCAGGGCCCGTCGCACCCGCCAGCTCGACGCCCTGCGCCTCGCCGATGAACCCGCGCCGATCGATGATCCCGAAGCCGCTGCCCAACTGCTGGCCGAAGCCGCCGCCCGCCGCGGCCTCGATCTCTTGCCCTGGAGCCGCGACCAGCTGGCCTGGCGCGCCCGCGCCGGCTTCCTGCGCGGCACGCTGGGGGCCGACTGGCCCGACCTCGGGCAGGAGGCTCTGGCGGCGAGCATCAGCGACTGGCTCACCCCGGCCCTGTTTGGTCTCTCCAAACTGTCCGAGATTTCAGCCGAGCATCTGCGCAACGCGCTCGACCTGCTGCTGCCCTATGCCAGGCGGCAGGAGATCGAGGCCCTGCTGCCCAGCCACTTCGTGGCCCCCACCGGCAATGGCGTGCCCATCGACTATGCAGCGGAAGGCGGTCCGGCCATCGAGATCCGCGTGCAGGAACTGTTCGGGCTCACCCGCCACCCCACCATTGCCAATGGCCGCATCCGCCTGGTGCTGGTGCTGCTCTCGCCCGCCCATCGCCCGATCCAGACCACGCGCGATCTGCCCGGCTTCTGGGCCGGGTCCTGGGCCGATGTCGCCAAGGAGCTCAAGGGCCGCTATCCGCGCCACCCCTGGCCCGACGAGCCCGCCAAGGCGCATCCCACCGCCCGCGCCAAGCCGCGCGGCACCTAGAGCAACAAAGGCCCCGGATCGCTCCGGGGCCCCTGCTTTATTCAGCCGGCGTAAAGTTCAGCGCCACGCCATTGATGCAATAGCGCAGGCCGGTGGGCGGCGGGCCGTCGGGGAACACATGGCCCAGATGGCTGCCGCAGGTGGCACAGTGCACTTCCGTGCGCACCATGCCATAGCTGCGGTCGGTGGTGGTCTCCACCGACCCCGGCAACGGGTCGTTAAAGCTCGGCCAACCGGTGCCGCTCTCAAACTTCAGCGTCGAGCCGAACAGCGGCGTATCGCAGCCGGCACAGGAAAAAGTACCCTGGCGCTTCTCGTGCAGCAGCGCGCAGCTGCCCGGCCGTTCCGTGCCATGCTGGCGCATCACCTGATATTGTTCCGGCGTCAATCTGGCCCGCCATTCCGCGTCGGTGCGGGTCACCTTGTAAGCATGGGCATCCATGGCTTTACTCCTTTTGTCGCCTTGTCATTCGTTGGCAATATAGGATGAGTTACAGCCCTCACCTAGGGGCGCAGGCTCCATTCGCCCCTTTGCGCAGCAGGAGCCCGCCATGAGCTATGTCACCACTATTGCCGAGCTCGAAGCGCTCTATACACCCGCGCCCGTCGCGGCTTCCACCGTCAAGGTGGCCCATGCCATGACGCAGCATTATCGCCGGCTCATCGAGGCCAGCCCCTTTGCGGCCCTCGCCACCGTCGGCCCCGAAGGCATCGACTGCTCGCCGCGCGGCGACCAGCCCGGCTTTGTCCGCGTGCATGATGACACCACCCTGATGATGCCCGATCGCCGCGGCAACAATCGCATTGATTCGCTGCGCAATATCGTGCGCGATCCGCGCTGCGCCTTCCTCTTCCTGCTACCCGGCTCGGGCACCACCTTCCGCGCCAATGGCCGCGCCCGGCTCAGCATCGATCCGGACCTGCTTGAGAGCTTTGCAGTCGATGGCAAGCCGCCGCGCTCGGTGATCGTCATGACCATCGACGAGCTCTATTTCCAATGCGCCCGCGCCATTGTGCGCTCCGAACTGTGGAACCCGGCCCGCCACATCGACCCGGCCACCCTGCCCACCCCCGGCGCCATGCTGGCCGGCATGAGCGACAACACCGTCGGCGGCGCCGCCTATGACCAGGCCTGGCCCGAGCGTGCCCGCCAGACCATGTGGTGAGCCCCCAGGCGACGGGCTGACTGTCGCACACCCGTCACCCACCCTTCATGGCCCGGTCATGGCGCCGCACTACCACGCCCGCATCATCCTGCGAGGCGAACATGACGTTGAAATTCGTGATTATGAGCGATCTGCACCTGGTGCCCGAGGGCAGCCTGTCCATGACGCTCGATACCTCTGCCCGGCTCGAACAGGCGGTTGATGCCGTGCTGGCCCGCCATGCCGATGCCGATTTTGCCATTCTGGCCGGCGACCTGGCCGATCATGGCGAAGCGGCAGCCTATGAGCGTCTCAAGACCATCATCGCCCGCCTGCCCATCCCGGCCCATATCACCCTGGGCAATCACGACGACCGCCCGACGTTCCTGTCCATCTTCGGCGATGATTTCGCCGCCGAAACCGGCAAGATCGACAAGGTCATCGACATCAAGGGCTATCGCATCATCATGCTCGATTCCTCCGAGCCCGGCCGCGTCGACGGCGTGCTCGAGGAGGCCCAGATCGCCTGGCTCACCGCCCGCCTGGCCGAAGCCATGGATCGCCCGGTCATCGTCGTGCTGCACCACAATGCCAATGCGCTGCACATCCATTCCGACACCATCCGCATGCTCGAGCCCGACGCCTTCATCGCCGCGCTCAAGACCCATCCCGATATCCGCCAGATCATTGCCGGCCATGTGCACCTGACCTCGACCGCCACCTGGCATGCCCTGCCCTTCACCACCCTGGCGGGCGGGCATTATTCGGTCGATTTCTCCGTCGACCGCCCCGACGCCCCGATGCGCCGCATCACGGGCCCCGGCCAGATGGCCATCGTCGTCGGCACGCCCGACCGCACCACGGTGCTGTTCGACGATTTCATCGACGGCAATTCCGACATCACCATGGACTAAAGCCGGGCTCCGGCCGCCAAAGCCGCCCGAATCAGCAAGCCCGACCTTCAGGCCGGGCTTGCCAGGCCCAGTCAGGCCGCGTCGCGCGCGCCTGCCTGCCGCCCGGCCCTGAGCGTATGGGCATACCACGACAGCTCCTCGAGCATGGTCACCACCGTCGGCGCCAGATAGGGATAGTCGGCAAAATCCTTGCCCTCGCGCAGCAGGCCGAGCATGGGTTCCATATTGATGTGAACCGCCTTTTTGAGCGGCACGATATCGAGCTCGATCGCGATCATGCGCAGCTGCTCAACCGCCCTTGCCCCGCCCACCGCGCCATAGCCGACAAAGGCCGCCGGCTTCCGGTTGGGCTCGGCATAGAGAAAATCCACCGCGTTCTTGAGCACGCCGGAGATGGCGTGATTGTACTCGGCCGTGACGAAGATATAGCCGTCCAGTTCGGCGATCTTGCCGGCCCATTTGCGCGCCTCCGGGGTTTCGATCGGCACATAGGCGGGCGAGGCAGCGGCTTCGAAAAACGGCAGCGGGAAGTCCCTGAGGTCAACGATCTCGGTCTCGATGTCCTGTCGGTCAGCGGCCAGTTCGGCCACCCAGCGCGCCACCCGTTCGCCAAGGCGACCTTCGCGCGTGGTGGAAATGATGATGCCGATTCGGGGCTTGGTCATAGTGTCAGTCTCTTTTACTGCGTAAGGGACGATTGGAAATCTAGTCACTGAACGTAACTGACACTATATTGGTGACCATCCAAACGACCGACAAGACGGCACTTTTTCCTGCCCGGAGGCACCAGATGGAAACGATAGGCACCACAGCGAAACCCCCTCGGACCTATGAGGAATGCACGGGCATTGCCGTGCCCATGATTGAAGTGCTGGGCCGGATCAGCGGCCGTTGGTCGCTCTATGTCATCTTGGCGCTGATGCAGGGCCCCATGCGGTTTTCACAGCTGCGGCGCCAGCTGGAGGGCATCTCGCAGAAGATGCTGACCCAGACCCTGCGCGAGCTGGAGGAGGACGGCATCGTGCATCGCACGGTGACCCCGATCATCCCGCCAAGGGTCGACTATGAGCTGACGGCCATGGGGCGCGAGCTGCAGGAACCCTTGTCCGCCATCCACGACTGGACCATGCGCAACCGCACCCAGGTGGCCCGGGCCCGCGAACGCTATGCAGCGGCCCGCGCCGAAGAGCGGAGCCAGATGGCGCCACTACGGCACTTCGCTTCGCGCTGAAAGGAAGGAAATGGTGGGAGTAACAAGGATTGAACTTGTGACCCTTCGCGTGTGAAGCGAATGCTCTCCCGCTGAGCTATACTCCCATCGCCTGATGGCGAAAGTCTTTAGAGAGATGGTGGGCGTAACAAGGATCGAACTTGTGACCCCCTCGATGTCAACGAGGTGCTCTCCCGCTGAGCTATACGCCCATCTCTCCGGGAAGGCAGAACCGCTAGGCCCTGCCAGTGGCGCGGATAGACCATAAAACCCGTTCTGGGGTCAAGAGGGCAATCTGCCGATTGTGGATAGTCTTTTTTCTCAGGCGGCCAGAAGGCGCTCGACCTCGTTGACCAGATCCTTGAGATGGAAGGGTTTGCTGAGCACCGAAGCATCCTTGGGCGCATCGCTGTCAGGGTTCAGCGCCACGGCGGCAAAGCCGGTGATGAACATCACCTTGAGGTCGGGATCCAGCTCAGTGGCGCGGCGCGCCAGCTCGATACCGTCCATTTCCGGCATCACGATATCGCTCAGCAGCAGCGAAAACGGCTCTTCGCGCAGGCGTTCATAGGCGCTCAGGCCATTGTCGAACGACACCACTTCATAGCCGGCATTCTTGAGCGCCCGCGTCAGGAACTGGCGCATGTCGTTGTCGTCTTCTGCGAGCAGAATTCGCTTCATAAAACCTCTCCGGTTCCCGACGTGCGGCGCCCGATGTCACCATCGGGCCGCAAACGCATGGCGCGAAACAATCCCACGCCTTCCTGGCGCGAGTCGCACCATAGCGGGGGATGTTTAAGCGAAGTTTGCCGTTCTGCAACAGCAACCGCTTTGTCACCGCTGTATTTGTGACAATCTGGACAACGCAGGCGCAAACGGCGAAACTGTGGGCAAATCACCCGCGCCGGCAACAGGCGCAGGTTCGAGGAGGCAGTGTGCGGTCCGACTATTGGGATCAACCCGCGTTTGAAACCATCCGCCCGCGTCGCCTGATGGCGCCGGTGGTGTTCAATTCGCCCCATTCCGGCCGCGTCTATCCCGAGCGCTTCCTGGCCATGACCCGGCTGGACCATCTGTCCATCCGCCAGTCCGAGGATGCCTGGGTCGATGAATTGTTCGGCCGTGCGCCCCATCTGGGCGCCCCCATGCTGCGGGCGCATTTCCCCCGTGCCTATCTCGACGTCAATCGCGAACCCTGGGAACTGGACCCCACCATGTTCGTCGAGCCGCTGTCGGATCGCTTCAACACCACCTCGCCCCGCGTCGCTGCGGGCCTGGGCACGCTGGCCCGCGTAGTGGCCGAGAACAAGCCGATCTATCGCGAGCGCCTGACGCTGGACGACGCCACCATGCGCATCGAGGGCATCTACCATCCCTATCACGCCGCCTTGCAGCGCCTCTTGAGCGAAGCCATGAGCGCCTTTGGCGTTGCCCTGTTGATCGACTGCCACTCCATGCCGCGCATCCAGCGCGCCCAGGACAAGGCGGCGCCCGATATCGTGCTGGGCGACCGCTATGGCACCACCTGCGCCCCCGGTCTGGTCGATCTGGTCGAGACCGTGTTCACCAGCGCGGGCCTCAATGTCGCGCGCAACCGGCCCTATGCCGGCGGCTTTGCCACCCGCAATTATGGCCGCCCGCAGCATGGCGTGCATGCCCTGCAGATCGAGATCAGCCGCCACCTCTATATGAACGAGGTGACCCTGACCCAGCACGAGGGCTTTGAGGCCATGCGGGCCCTGCTCGACCGGCTGATCTTCGCCTTGGTCGGCATAGACCTGGTGGCGCTGGCCGCCGGCCACCCCGGCCTCACCCGCGCCGCCGAATAGAGGCAACGCCGGCGCCGATTCCAGCTTCCCCGTCTGCACATGGGCCGATAAGAAGACCCCGACATCTGGGGCCGCATTGCCATGACCATCGATCTCGCCAAAGTCGAAGCCACCCTGCTGGCTGCCGCCGACGCCGCCGCCACCCGCACCCTGCCGCTGTTCCGCTCCGGCCTGGCCGTCGACAACAAGCTCAGCGCCGGCTTTGACCCCGTCACCGAGGCCGACCGCGGCGCCGAGACCGCCATTCGCGCCATCATCGCCGAAGCCTTTCCCGACCACGCCATCATCGGCGAGGAATGGGGCACTTCGGGCGCGCACGACTACACCTGGATCATTGACCCGGTGGACGGCACCCGCGCCTTCATCTCCGGCGCCCCCGTCTGGGGCACGCTGATCGGCCTGACCCACCAGGGCGTGGCCATCGCCGGGCTGATGAGCCAGCCCTTCATCGGCGAGACCTTCCTCGGCCTGCCCGGCCGCGCCAGCTATGCCCGCGCCGGCAGCACCACGCCCATCCGCACCAGCGGCCAGACCGACCTGGCCCCGGCCCGCGTCTTCACCACCACGCCGCGCCTGTTCAACACCCCGGCCATGCTGGCCAAGTGGCACGCCATCGAGTCAGCAACCCGGCTGCAGCGCTTCGGCATGGATTGCTATGGCTATGCCCTTTTGGCCGCCGGCCAGGCTGATCTGGTCATCGAGCCGTACCTCAACACCTACGACATCGCCGCCCTCGTCCCCATCATCCGCGAAGCCGGCGGCGCCATCGCCTGCTGGGACGGCAGTGAGCCCACCGGCGGCGGCAATGTGGTGGCGGCAGCCACCCCCGAACTCCTCGACAAGGCCCTGGCGCTGGTCAACGCCAGCTAGGGTTTTCCCGCGGGGGATGGTTGGCCCGGATCCTGTGGCGCGCCGCCCCCTATTGGCTCTGCTGGGTAATAAACGCATCAAACGCCGCCAGCACCTGGCCGCGGATCACGTCGGATTCCATGAACAGCTCATGCCGCGCGCCGGCGATGACCAGGTGCCGGCCGATGCGCATGCGAAGGCCCAGCTGTTCGATGGCGCCGGGGGACACCACTTCGTCGCGCGCCGCCGCCAGCATGAGCAGCGGCACCTTGATGCGGGCGGGGAAGCTGTCGCTGGTCGCCTCGGCCATGGCGCCCATGGCGGCGGCGACCCAGCGCACGGTGGGGGAGCCGATGCCGAGGTCCGGCCGGGCGCGCAAGACGTCGACCATGCGCATATAGCGGATGAGATCGCCGGTCAGCGGATTGCCGGGGAAGGTGGCTTCTGACGCCGGCCTGTCGGCGCGGCGGCCGACGGGCAGACGGCCGAGGCCGACAAAGCTCAGCACCTCGGCGACGCGGGCCATGCCGGCCATGCTCAGCGGCTGGCGATCGAGCGCCACCATGGGCGCCGACACCAGCACGCGATCAAACATCATGCGATCATTGATGGCGGCATAGAGCGAGGCCAGCCCGCCCATCGAATGACCGACCAGATAGAAGGGCGGCGGGCATTCGGGCAAAAGGATCTCGCCGTGAAAGCTTTTCAGATCCGTCCAATAGTCCTCGAAGCGGTCGACATAGCCCAGGCTCTTGTTGCCGATCAGCCGCTCCGAGCCGCCCTGGCCGCGCCAGTCAAAGGTCGCGACGGAAAAGCCGCGCCGGCGGAAATCGGCGATGGTCTCGAAATATTTCTCGATGAATTCGCTCCGCCCTTGCACCAGGCATATCGTGCCGCGATGCGCCCCTTCGGACTTGGGCCAGAACGCATAGCGCAGGCGCACATTGTCCGAGGTGGTCATGAACCCCACCTGCGCCCCCTCGGGCACCGGATTGGACGCAATATTGACCAGGCTGGCGTCGGGGGATTGTGGGGATGTCATGGATGGGGCCGCTCGTCTCGTTGTCCGACTTAGAGCAAACACCGGCGCAAAAGAAAACCGGCATCCGAGGGGATGCCGGTTTTCGCGCTTCGGCCCGGGCGGGGGGCGGATGACTGGGCCGTCGCAATGATCGCGGGATAGTCCTGAGATCATTGCCCTGTTCTAGCGCCGCCGGCCTGAACCTGAACGGACCGCGCCGTTCATGTCCGGTTCACGTTTTGCCTCCGCACGAAGTTGTGGCCCATGCCCCTTGGCGGGTCTTGAACGGGCAAAATCCACGCCCATATCTGAGCCGTTCGCCGGGTTTCCCGGGAACCCCGACCTCCGATTTTTGGGCTCGCCTAATGCTGGGAGCCCCTCTGGAGACCACCGGGACATCCACGTTGCTTTACGGAGAATGTGACTATGCAGACCATCGATTTTTCCCCCTTCTACCGCTCGACCGTCGGCTTTGACCGCGTGTTCAACCGCCTCGATACCCTGGTGGGCCAGGAGGCCAAGACCTACCCGCCCTACAATATCGAGCGCACGGGCGATGACACCTACCGCATCTCGATCGCCGTCGCCGGCTTCTCCAATGGCGACATCGCCATCGAGACCAAGGAGAACAACCTGGTCGTCAAGGGCGCCAAGCCGGCCGAGACGGCCGAGAAGACCCGTGAATTCCTCCACCGCGGCATTGCCGAGCGCGCCTTCGAGCTGCGCTTCCAGCTCGCCGACTATGTCGAGGTCCACGGCGCCACGCTCGAGCATGGCCTGCTGCATCTTGAACTCAAGCGCGAGCTGCCCGAGAGCAAGAAGCCGCGCACCATTGCGATCAACGCCGGCAGCCAGCCCAGTCTTGAAGACCAGTCGGTCAACTGATCGGCTGACTTGATATCGCCATAGATCGGGCGCGCAGTGTGCAAGCACTGCGCGCTTTTTGCTGTGCGGCGTCCAACGGGGCCCCGGCATTGGCGCGACCACCCATTTCATCTCTGATTGACAGGACGATATTGTGAAAACCCCATCGATCGCCATCAAGGCCAATGGCAAGTCTGCCGTCATCGACATTCTCAACGCCCGCCTGGCCGACGCCATCGACCTCTCCCTGATCGTCAAGCAGGCGCATTGGAACCTCAAGGGCCCCAACTTTATCGCCGTTCATGAAATGCTCGACCCCATGCGCGCCGCCATCGACACCCATGTCGACGTCATCGCCGAGCGCATCGCCCAGCTCGACGGCATTGCCCTGGGCACCTCCCAGGTCGTCGCCAAGGCCACCGCGCTTGCGCCCTACCCCACCGACATTCGCAAGACTGCCGACCATCTGGCCGCGCTCGCCGAGCGCTTTGCCACCCTGGCCAATCAGGTGCGCGAGGATATCGACGCCACCGACGAGGCCGGCGATGCCGATGCGGCCGATATCCTCACCGGCTTTTCGCGCGAGCTCGACAAGGACCTCTGGTTCATCAAGTCCCATCTCGAATAGGCAATCATAGCCATTCGAGCCCATCCAGGGGGTATTTCCGGCCGGAAATGCCCCTTTTGCCCCTGTAGCGCACCGTGATTGCCTACACTGTCCTATTGCAAAATCGGCAATGTCCTATTTTTTCCCCGCCTAACCGGGCAAAGGCGCTTGCTCCCAGTCTGGAATTATGCAAATGTGAATTCGATAGGGCAGCACAACTGTCCTATCTGACGCGTCGCCCCGCTCTCCGCGGTCAGCACGCACGCCGGTCCGGCTGGCCCGCTAGACGATAGCGGAAACGGACAAGCGGGGCTAAACTAGCCCGAAGACGAGCGGCCATTTGGATGCAGCGCCGCTCCCCAAGCATGGACGTACCTGCTCATCGGAGCCGTACTGTGTACGCCCCCGCATGAACAGCGCGCCCGCCAGAGGACACATATGCATCCAACCCGCCGGTTCGCCGGCACCAACAGGATGCACGACACAGCAACACAGCCCGTCACAACGGGCGCGACCAGATAACGAGGACCCTTGTCATGGCACACCCGCGGAACGGCACAACCACCCCCGTCACGGCGAGCACTGCCAATGTCAAAACCTTGATCCGCGATGGTCAGCGCGTTGCCACCGGTCGTCCTGAGGCGCAGGGTCTTTATGATCCCGCCAACGAGCATGATGCCTGCGGCATCGGCATGATTGCCAACATCAAGAACAAGCCCAGCCACGAAGTGGTCGAAAAGGGTCTCGAAATCCTCGAGAACCTCGAACACCGCGGTGCCGTGGGCGCCGACCCGCTGATGGGCGACGGCGCCGGCATTCTGGTGCAGACCCCGCATGCCTTCTTCAAGAAGGTGCTGCCCTTCGCCCTGCCGGAAAAGCACCACTATGCCGTGGCCATGCTGTTCTATCCCAACACCGAAGGCCTGCGCGATCGCGTGGAGCCGGTGGTGCGCTCGTGCCTCGCCGCCGAAGGCCTGAGCCTGCTCGGTGAGCGCACCGTGCCCACCAACAACGCCAAGCTGTCGGCCGGCGTCATCGCCACCCAGCCCATCATCGAACAGATGGTCATCGCCCGCCCCGAGGGCCTGACGCTCGACGAATTCGAGCGCAAGCTGCTCATCGTGCGCAAGGTGATCTCCAACACCGTCTATGCCGAGATCCCCGAGTCGGCTGGCGACAACGGCTTTTACGTCGTCTCCATGTCGGCCCGCACCATTGTCTATAAGGGCATGTTCCTGGCCGACCAGCTGGGCGCCTTCTATACCGACCTGCATGACGAGGATTTCGAAAGCGCCATCGCCCTGGTGCACCAGCGCTTTTCGACCAACACCTTCCCGTCCTGGAAGCTGGCCCATCCCTATCGCATGACCACGCACAATGGTGAGATCAACACCATCCGCGGCAACGTCAATTGGATGGCCGCGCGCCAGGCCTCGGTCACCTCGCCCAAGTTCGGCGACGACATCACCAAGATCTGGCCGATCTCCTATGAGGGCCAGTCCGATACCGCCTGCTTTGACAACGCGCTCGAGTTCCTCGTGCGCGGCGGCTATTCGCTGCCCCATGCCGCCATGATGCTGATCCCCGAAGCCTGGGCCGGCAACCCGCTGATGGATGAGACGCGCCGCAGCTTCTACGAATATCACGCCGCCCTGATGGAACCCTGGGACGGCCCGGCCGCCATGTCGCTCAGCGACGGCCGCTATGTCGTGGCCACGCTCGACCGCAATGGCCTGCGTCCCGCCCGCTATCTGGTGACCAAGGAAGGCCATGTGGTCCTCGCCTCCGAATCGGGCGTGCTGACCATTCCGGACGAGGACATAGTCGAGCGCTGGCGCCTGCAGCCCGGCCGCATGCTGCTGATCGATCTGGAGGAAGGCCGCATCATCTCCGACGAGGAGATCAAGCGGACCCTCGCCACCAAGCACCCCTATGGCGAATGGCTGGCCCGCAGCCAGATCGTGCTCGAAGACCTGCCCGAGACCGCGCCCAAGGCCCCGGTGACCACCGAGAGCCTGCTCGATCGCATGCAGGCCTTTGGCTACACGCAGGAAGACATCAAGATCCTGATGGCGCCCATGGCCACCACCGGCCAGGAAGCCGTGGGCTCGATGGGCACCGATACGCCCATTTCCGCGCTGAGCCAGAAGTCCAAGCTCCTCTACACCTATTTCAAGCAGAACTTCGCCCAGGTGACCAACCCGCCCATCGACCCGATCCGCGAGGAATCGGTGATGAGCCTGGTCAGCTTCATCGGCCCGCGCCCGAACATTCTCGATCTCGAAGGCAGCTCGCGCGAAAAGCGGCTCGAGGTGCGTCAGCCTATTCTGACCAATGAGGATCTCGAAAAGATCCGCGCCATTGGCGACATGGCCGACAACCAGTTCAAGACGCTGACCATCGACATCACCTACCCCGCCGCTGAAGGCGCGCTGGGCATGGAAGCGGCGATCTCCGCCATCTCCGAGCAGGCCGAAGCGGCCGTGCGCGGCGAATACAACATCATCATCCTGTCCGACCGGCTCGTCGCGGCCGACCGCATCGCCATTCCGGCGCTGCTGGCCACCGCTGCCGTGCACCATCACCTGATCCGCAAGGGCCTGCGCACCTCATCGGGCCTGGTGGTGGAAACCGGCGAAGCCCGCGAAATGCACCATTTCGCCATGCTGGCCGGCTATGGCGCCGAGGCCATCAACCCCTATCTCGCCTTCGAAACGCTCTCGGCCCTGCATGCCGAAGGCGAATTCCCGGCCGAGGTCGACGCTCATGAAGTGGTCTATCGCTACATCAAGAGCGTGGGTAAGGGCCTGCTCAAGGTGATGTCCAAGATGGGCATTTCCACCTACCAGTCCTATTGCGGCGCGCAGATCTTTGACGCGGTGGGTCTCTCGACCGAATTCGTGCAGCGCTTCTTCTTTGGCACTGCGACGACCATCGAGGGCGTGGGCCTGGGCGAAGTGGCCGAGGAAACCGTGCGGCGCCACAAGGACGCCTTTGGCGACGACATCGTGCTGCGCAAGGCGCTCGATGTGGGCGGCGAATATATGTACCGCATCCGCGGCGAAAAGCATGCCTGGAGCCCCGATGTGGTGGCCGACCTGCAGCATGCCGTGCGCACCCATGACGAGTCGCCCGAGAACGCCCAGGAGCGCTACAACAGCTTTGCCCGCCGCGTGAACAGCGGCGAGAACGGCTATCTGGCCATCCGTAACCTGTTCGACGTGCGCCCGATCGGCACGTCCGTGTCGATCGATGACGTCGAACCGGCCGTCGAGATCGTCAAGCGTTTCGTCACCGGCGCGATGAGCTTTGGCTCGATCAGCCGCGAGGCGCATACGACCCTGGCCAAGGCGATGAACCGCATTGGCGGCAAGTCCAACACCGGTGAAGGCGGCGAAGAGCCCGATCGCTACAAGCCCCTGCCCGATGGCTCGGCCAACCCCATGCGCTCGGCCATCAAGCAGATCGCCTCGGGCCGCTTTGGCGTCACCACCGAGTATCTGGTCAATGCCGACCAGCTGCAGATCAAGGTCGCCCAGGGTGCCAAGCCCGGCGAAGGCGGTCAGCTGCCCGGTCACAAGGTCGACTGGATCGTCGCCAAGACCCGTCACTCCACCCCCGGCGTGGGCCTGATCAGCCCGCCGCCGCACCACGACATCTATTCCATCGAAGATCTGGCCCAGCTGATCTACGACCTCAAGAACGTCAATGAGCGCGCCGATATCTCGGTCAAGCTGGTGTCGGAAGTGGGCGTGGGCACCGTTGCGGCCGGCGTTGCCAAGGCGCGCGCCGACCACATCACCATCTCGGGCTATGACGGTGGCACGGGCGCGTCGCCCCTGACCTCGCTCAAGCACGCCGGCGGACCCTGGGAAATCGGCCTGGCCGAAACCCACCAGACGCTGGTGCTGAACCGCCTGCGCAGCCGCGTGCGGCTGCAGGTCGATGGCGGCCTCAAGACCGGCCGCGACGTGCTGATCGGGGCCCTGTTGGGTGCCGACGAGTTCGGCTTCTCCACCGCGCCGCTGATTGCGGCCGGCTGCATCATGATGCGCAAGTGCCATCTCAACACCTGCCCGGTTGGCGTCGCCACCCAGGACCCGGTGCTGCGCAAGCGCTTCAAGGGCACGCCCGAGCATGTCATCAACTACTTCTTCTTCATCGCCGAAGAGCTGCGCGGCCTGATGGCCGAGCTGGGTGCCCGCACCCTGCAGGAGCTCATCGGCCGCTCGGACCTGCTCGATCACAAGCATCTCAAGGACTATTGGAAGAGCGAAGGCATCGACTTCACCAAGCTGTTCTACAAGCCCGAGCCGCTTGGTGGCGACACGCTCTACCACTCCGAGACGCAGAACCATCACCTCGAAGCCGTGCTCGACCGCAAGCTGGTCGAGCTGGCCGAGCCGGCTCTGGCGCGCGGCGAAGCCGTGCAGATCGACCTGCCCATCCGCAGCCGCGACCGCTCAGCGGGCGCCATGCTGTCGGGCGCGCTGGCGACCCGCTATGGCCATGAGGGCCTGCCGGACGACACCATCTCGATCACCCTGCGCGGCACCGCCGGGCAGAGCTTTGGCGCCTTCCTCGGCCGCGGCATCTCCATCGACATGATTGGCGACGCCAATGACTATGTCGGCAAGGGCCTGTCGGGTGGCCGCATCGTGGTGCGCCCGTCCGACAAGGCCAGCTTTGTGCCCGAGAAGTCCATCATCGTGGGCAATACGGTGCTCTATGGCGCCATTGCCGGCGAGTGCTACTTCCGCGGCATTGCCGGCGAACGCTTCGCCGTGCGCAACTCGGGCGCCATTGCGGTGGTCGAGGGCACGGGCGATCACGGCTGTGAATATATGACGGGCGGCGTGGTCGTGGTCATCGGCCAGACCGGACGCAACTTTGCGGCCGGCATGAGCGGTGGCGTGGCCTATGTGCTGGACGAGGACGAGACCTTCCGCGACCGCTGCAACCTGGCCATGGTCGATCTCGAGCCGGTGGCCGAGGAGGAAGCGCTGATGCAGCAGATCCACCACCATGGTGGGGACCTCGAATGGCATGGCCGTGTCGACATTTCCGGCGACATGACCAAGCATGACGACGAACGCCTGCACCAGCTGATTTCCAATCACCTGCACTACACCGGCTCGACGCGCGCCAAGTACATTCTCGACCACTGGGTCGAAATGCGACCCAAGTTCGTCAAGGTCATGCCGGTCGAATATCGCCGGGCGATCAAGGAAATGGAAAAGAAGCGGGCCAGCAGCGGCTTCGGCGCGGCGGCAGAATAGGGAGAGCAAAATGGGTAAGGTAACAGGCTTTCTCGAGATCGAGCGCGAAGAGCCCCGGTATGAACCGGCCTCCGACCGCATCCGCCACTTTGGCGAATTCACCATTCCCATGAGTGAAGGCCGCATTGTCGACCAGGCAGCGCGCTGCATGGATTGCGGCATTCCCTTCTGCCATGGCGACACCGGCTGCCCGGTGCACAACCAGATCCCCGACTGGAACGATCTGGTCTATAACGGCGACTGGGAAGAGGCGGCGCGCAACCTGCACTCCACCAACAACTTCCCCGAATTCACAGGCCGCATCTGCCCGGCCCCCTGCGAGGAAGCCTGTACGCTCAACCTTGAGGACGTGCCCGTCGCCATCAAGACGGTGGAACAGGCCATTGCCGACCGCGCCATCCGCTCGGGCTGGATCAAGCCGCAGATCGCAGCGCGCAAGACCGGCAAGTCCGTCGCCGTCGTCGGCTCCGGCCCGGCCGGCCTGGCGGCTGCCCAGCAACTGGCCCGTGCCGGCCATGATGTGCATCTCTATGAACGCGAGCCCAAGGCTGGCGGGCTGATGCGCTATGGCATTCCCGACTTCAAGATGGAGAAGGACCACATCGATTTCCGCGTCGAACAGATGCAGGCCGAGGGTGTCACCTTCCACTATGGCGTCAATGTCGGCGTCACCACGCCGCTCTCCGAGCTGCAGGCCGGGCACGACGCCGTGCTGCTCTGCGGCGGCGCCGAGAAGCCGCGCGATGTCGATGCCGAGGGCACCGAGCTCAATGGCGTGCATTTTGCCATGCCGTTCCTCGTGCAGCAGAACCGTCGCCTCGGCGGCGAGGATGTGTCGGGCCAGATCCAGCTGACCGCGGCCGGCAAGCATGTCGTGGTGGTGGGCGGTGGCGATACCGCAAGCGACTGCGTCGGCACCAGCTTCCGCCAGGGCGCTATCGCCGTGACCCAGCTCGACGTGCGCCCCATGCCGCCCGAGCTCGAAAACAAGCTCACCAACTGGCCCAACTGGGCGGTCAAGATGCGCACGTCCTCGTCGCAGGCCGAAGGCGCCATCCGCGAATTTGCCGCCGGCACCATGAAGATCATCGGCAATGCCAAGGGTCAGGTCACCGGCGTCGAATGCGCCCGCGTTGATCGCAAGCGCCAGCCCATCCCCGGCACCGAATTCGTCATCAAGGCCGATCTGGTGCTGCTGGCCATCGGCTTTGCCTCGCCGGTGCATGAGGGCATGCTGACCGAATTGGGCGCCCAGCTCGACAAGCGCGGCAATCTCTTCGCCGACACGCTGAGCTACAAGACCACGGTTCCCAAGGTCTATGCCGCCGGCGACATGCGCCGTGGCCAGTCGCTGGTGGTCTGGGCCATCCGCGAAGGCCGCCAGGCCGCCCGCTCGATCGACTTCGACCTGATGGGCAAGACCGACCTGCCACGCTGAGCAGCGTGCCGCAGGCAAAATCGCGCCGGTGGCGCGCTTCTGAGCTGAGCAGGCCATGAGGGCTATGCCCGAATGGCCTGCTACGAGGGGCCCTTGAAAGCGAAGTGAGGTAGGCGGCAAAGAGCCCCGATATGCCGTAAATCCCCCAAATCCCCCCGTCGACGCCAACGCTGTGCGCCATGCGCCGCTTCGGCTACCGAACCGGTCAGCACTCTGCTATCGATTTGCTGCAAAATGCTGCTCCCCAACCACCGGGGTGCTACACGGATCCTGCCATGACCCAGAAGCCCTATGTCGTCGATGAACTGATCTCGGCCAAAGCCATTGCCGCCCGTGTCGAGGCGCTGGCCAAGGAGATTTCCACCCATTTCGCCGATACCGACAAGCTGGTCGTCGTCGGCCTGCTGCGCGGCTCGTTCATCTTCATCGCCGATCTGGTGCGCGAGCTCGACCTGCCGGTGGAGGTCGATTTTCTCGAAGCCTCATCCTATGGCAATGCCATGGAATCAAGCCGGGAAGTGCGTATTCTCAAGGACTTGCGCGGCGAGATCGCCGGCCGCGACGTGCTGGTGGTCGAGGACATTGTCGACACCGGCTATACGCTCAAGCATGTGCTGGAAATCCTTGAGACGCGCCACCCGCGCCGCATGGAAGTGTGTGCCCTGCTCAATAAGCCCAGCCGGCGCGAGACCGAGGTCAACGCCAAATGGGTGGGCTTTGATATTCCTGACAAATTCGTCGTCGGCTACGGCATCGACTATGCCCAGCGCAATCGCAACCTGCCCCATATCGGCGCGGTGCGCTTCGTCGAAGACCACTAACGCCCGGCGTTTTCCGTAGCCACCGGCGCCGCCCCGACGCCAAAGGCATCGACCCGGCCCACCGGTGCATTGACCAGATCTTCGAGCGTAAACGGCGCCGCCGGCGGCTGCGCCCGCCCGGCCAGCAGCAGATCGTCAGCCCGCACGGCCACCCGGCTGATCGGGATCACCGCCCCGGCCACTTCCAAGAGACGCGTCTGCCCCAGGCCCTGATAGGGCGGGCGCAGCATGGCCGCCGCATCCGTGCCGGCCAGCGGATCGGCCGCCGCCAGCGTCGTGCCGGCGCCACGGTAGAAGCTCTTGACCGTCTGGCTGAGATAGAAGGCCAGCTTGTCCGCCCCGGCGGCAGCAAAATGGATGCCATCATCCTTGCGCATGCGGGCGTTCTGCCCGTTCACATCCGGGCCATAGGAGGAATATTTGCCGTCCTCGCCCAGGAACCGCTCATAGATATCCAGATATTCCGCCCCGCCTGAAAAGCTGGCCAGCCGCTGGATATTGGCGATCTTGCTCATGGCGGCGGAATACTCGGTCTTGGACATCGGCGGCAGGCCGATCCAGATCACCGGCTTGCGGGCCGCGCGCAGTTGCGCGAGAAATTCGGTGATGCGGGCCTGATAGGTGGAAATCCAGCCATCGGACAGCGTCGCCAGCGTGCCGCCCTCCACCGCCAGCTCCTGCCGGTCGTTGACGCCGATCATCACCACGGCGAGGTCAAAGCTATTGGCGGCGATCTGCTCGCCGATAGCCTTGTTCCAGTCGAAATAATCGGCGCGCACAAAGCCCGAGGCGCTGACGCCCTGGTTGATGACCACCAGATTGGCATCCTCGGCATAATGGCGCTCGAGCGCCTTGCTGAGATCGATGGCCAGGGAATCGCCAAACACCGCCAGGCGCGTGGCATCGGGCGCCTTTTCCACCTGTCGCTTGGGCGGCGGCAGGGCAGCAGCGGCGGGCGCGGCGCGCTTTTGCGGCTTCTGCTCGGGCGCCGGCTCGGCTTCGGGCTCGCCAAACAGCAGATCAAACAGCGTCCGGCGCTTTTGCGTCTGCGCCACCTGCACGGTGCCATTGTCCTGGGCAAGCACGGGCGCAATGTCCACCAGCACGAACAGGCCGATCAGCAATGTCAGAACCCAGCGGCGCATGCTCAATCCACGTCTCAATACCAAGCCCTGTCCTAGCAAACCAACGCCGGTCGCACCATCGCGGTCGCCGCCATGTTACTGCGCGCCGGTGAGCGCGGCATAGGCAGCGGCAGTGATGAAGCCATCGGCCACTTCGCCGCGGCTGGCCTGGAAGCGCGCATAGGCCTCCTGCGTGACCGGGCCCAGGCGGCCATCGACACTGCCCTGATAGAGCCCCAGCCCAAGCAGCGCCTGCTGGATGGCCTTGCGCTGGCTGAGATTGGGGAATTTGGTGCTGCGCGGCCAATCGGCGGCAAAGCCCTTGCTGCCCTTGAGGTGATCGGCCAGATGCGCCACGCTGAGCGCATAGCTGTCCGAGAAATTATAGCCTTTGAGCACCAGATAGTTCTGCGTCATCAGGAACTTCGGGCCATTCTGGCCCGCCGGCACATAGAGGAATACCGCCAGATTGGGGTCGGCAAAGGCCCGCCCCGCTACGCGCTGCACGCCGCGCTCGGCAAAGAACGACACCGGGCGCATCTCGGTGCGCGTGGCCAACAGATAATCAAAGCCCTCGGGCAGGCTGACCTCCATGCCCCAATCGAGCCCCGGCTGATAGCCCAGCCCGCGCAGATAGCTTGCGCTGGTGGCCAGGGCGTCGGCCAGAGAATGGTGCAGATCCACCGCGCCATCGCCGTCGCCATCCGTGCCATAGGCCAGCACATTGGATGGATTGACCTGCAGATGCCCGATGGCGCCGGCCCAGGAGCCGACGAGGTGATTGGCGTCGAGCGGTCCGCGCTGCACCAGCTTGAGCGCGGCAATGAGATCGGCCTCATCTTCCTTGAGCCGGCTGCGCCGCTGATGCACCACAGTCGCCAGCGAGCGCACCACGGGCCGGATCAGGCTGGCATTGTCGAGCACCGCGCCATAATCGGTCTCCATGCCCCAGATGGCGCCCAGGATCGCTGGGTCGACGCCATAGGCCTGCGCGACGGAGGCAAACAACGCCGATTGGCGCGGCATGGCCGTCTGGCCGCGCGAGATGCGGCCCGAGGTCACGCGCCCCTCGATATAGTCCCACATCGGCGTGGCGAACTCGGGCTGGCTGCTGACCAGATTGGGCACTTTGGGATCGGGCGTCAGCCCGCTCATGGCCGCGTCATAGACCGATGCGTCAACGCCCGCCGCCAGCGCCGTGCTGCGGAAGCCGGCGACAAAGCTGTCAAAGCTCTCGATCGGCTCGGCAGCCGCCGGCAGCGTGAGCAGCAGGAAGGCCAGTGCGGCAAAGCGCATGCTGGCGCTCCTTTGAGGGATTAGCGGTTGCGCACCATCAGGTGCTTTTCCCAAGCATAGGCGGATTCGACGATTTCGGTAAGGTCGGCATGCTGGGGCACCCAGCCGAGCACCGAGCGAACCTTTTCGCCGGTCGCCGTAATCGAGGCCGGATCGCCGGCGCGGCGCGGGCCTTCGTCGGCGCGGATATTGACGCCGGTGACCTTGCGCACGGTCTCGACCACTTCGCGCACCGAATAGCCGCGACCATAGGCGCAGTTGAGCGTCTGGCTCTCGCCGCCGGCCCGCAAATGCTGGAGCAGCAGGGCATGGGCGGCGATCAGATCGCTGACATGGATATAGTCACGCACGCCGGTGCCATCGGGCGTTTCGAAATCAGTGCCGAAAATGTCCATCTTCTCGCGCTGGCCCAGGGCGGCCTGGCAGGCCACCTTGATCAGATGGGTAGCCATGGGCGAAGACTGGCCGCTGCGACCCTGCGGATCGGCGCCGGCCACGTTGAAATAGCGCAGCACGCCATAGGTAATGGGATGCGCCACCGCGACGTCGGCCAGCATCAGCTCAGTCATCAGCTTGGACCGGCCATAGGGCGAGATGGGGCTGAGCGGGGTGGTTTCCACCACCGGCGCCAGACCCGTCATGCCATAGACGGCAGCGGTCGAGGAAAAGATGAAATGCTTGACCCCGCCCTTGACCGCGGCCTCGATCAGGCTGCGCGAAGTGGCGGTGTTGTTGGCGTAATATTTGAGCGGATCGACCACCGATTCCGGCACCACGATGGAGCCGGCGAAGTGGATGATCTCGGTAATGGCGTGCTTCTTGATCAGCCCGAGCACGAAGTCGACATCGCCGGCATTGCCCTGCTCGAAGTCGGCGCGGCCATCGATGGCCCAGTCAAAGCCGGTGACCAGGTTGTCCAGCACCACGACTTTTTCGCCGGCATCGGCCAGGTTGAGCACCATATGGCTGCCGATATAGCCCGCACCGCCGGTAACCAGTACAGCCATTTTCTGCTAACCCCTAACATTGCAACGAAAATCAGGCTGGTGATAATGTAAAGATATTGAGATAGCTTTACCTTGATACCCACATGGAGTGAACCCTTGCCAAAGCGCGTCAGAACCGCCGTCTTTCCGGTTGCAGGCCTGGGGACACGTTTCCTCCCGGCCACCAAGGCTCTGCCCAAGGAAATGCTGACGGTGGTCGACCGGCCGCTGATCCAATACGCGGTTGACGAGGCGCGCGAAGCCGGCATCGAGCATTTCGTGTTCGTGACGGGCCGCAACAAGGGCGTGATCGAGGACCATTTCGACCGGCAGTTCGAGCTGGAGACCACGCTCGAAGTGCGCGGCAAGACCAAGGCGCTCGAAGCCCTGCGCAAGGACCTGCCCTCGGCCGGCCGTACCAGCTTCACCCGCCAGCAGGAGCCGCTCGGCCTCGGCCATGCCGTCTGGTGTGCCCGCGACATCGTGGGCGAAAATCCCTTCGCCCTGCTGCTGCCCGACATGCTGTTCAAGGGCAAGCCCGGCGTGCTCAAGCAGATGATGGACGCCTATGAGGAAACCGGCGGCAATGTGATTGCCGTCGAGGAAGTGCCGCACAAGGAAGTCTCGTCCTACGGCGTGATTGCCCGCGGCGATGGCCCCGACAATGGCTTCAAGATCACCCAGATGGTCGAAAAGCCCAAGGTCGAGGACGCCCCGTCCAATCTGATCATTTCGGGCCGCTATATCCTGCAGCCGGAGATCTTCAACCTGTTGGCCGACCAGCCCCGCGGCGCCGGCGGCGAAATCCAGATCACCGATGCCATGCAGACCCTGATGCACACCCAGCCCTTCACCGGGGTGAAGTATGAGGGCCAGAGCTTTGACTGCGGCAGCAAGATCGGCTTTTTGACCGCCAACGTGGTCTATGCGCTCGACCGCGACGACATCCGCGACGGGTTCCTCAAGGAACTGCGCAAGCTCGACCTCTCCGAACAGCTCTAGCGCGCCATCCGGCTAGCGCTTGAGCGTCACGCCCACCTTGACCCGGTGGGCGTCCTTGGTGCCATCGGTGCTGCTCTCGGACTGGTCATAGTCATAATCGGCCGTCACCGCCGTATGGCTGCCGAGCTTGTAGTCGGCGCCCACGCCCCAGCCATAGCCCTTCTGGGTCTGGGCACTGCCGGCAAAGCTGGCGGTGTTCCAATCGGCCATGGCGCGCAGGGCCAGGCGCGAATTGAGCGCATAGGTAACATCGCCCGTGACCGTATAGCCGATGCGCGTGGTGCCGCCCGCATTCGGGCCCGGCGGCGCCACGGTGGTGGCAAGCCCCAGCCGCATGCGCAGCGTCGGATCGGGCACATAGCTGACGCTGGCATTATAGAGCTGCGTATTGACTTCGCTCAGGCCCGCCGCGTCATAGCGCACCATGGCGACACCCGTCGACGCAGTGGCCTCAAGCGTGCCGGCCCAACGCCCGGTGACGCCGCCTTCGAGCGTGGTGGTGGTGGCATCGGCCTTGCTGCCCAGGCTGGTCGAGGCGATATCGAACAGGTTGCGGCCGACTCCGGCCGTCCCGAACACCTCAAAGATCGGCGTCGCCTGATAGCCGACGCGCAGCTTGGCATTGCTGGACCAGAAATTCTGCTCGGTGTTGTTCTGCTGGACGCCGCTGGTGAGCGTCGTCTGCCCATAGACGCTGCGCCCCAGCGCGCCGGTGACCCCGACATTGAACTGGCCGAAGCTGCGGGTGACGCCCACTTCGCCGGTGCCGGTAATGGTCTGGGGCGCCACCGAAATCGTGCTGGCAACGCCCGGTGTGCCGGCCAGCGCCCGCGTGACCGAAAGATCGCCCTTGGCGGCGAGCATGGTCTGGCTGTCGAGCGCATAGGTGGATTCAAGGCCCAGCCGCAGGCTGGTGACATCGATCTGCCCATCCTTGGCGCGCACGGCTTCGGCACTGGCATTGATGCTGATGGCCGAGCGGTTGCCGGTGTGCTTGAGCGTCACCGATGGCGACAGCAACATGTCGAAACGCTCGGAATCGGTGGCCTTGGTATAGGCGCCGCGCAGCGACACCGACCAGTCGATGTCAAAGAAGGGATCATAGGGTTCGCGCAGCGGCACATCCTGTGCCAGCGCCGGATTGATCGGATAGACTCCGGGCGACAGCCGTGCATCCTGCAGCGACTCGGGCGCCCCCTGCGGGGTCAGCGAACCGGCAAGGGCTGGCGCGGCGAGGCACAGGGCGCCCAATGCACTCACCTGCCTCAAACAATGCCGCATTCGCTGGGCCAAGGTTCGCTCCGTCCGCCGCAAGACAATCGGCGCGCCGATTCGTGCCCATGGGCGGATTGCCCCAGGCGCGACGATCCTTCCACCTTATGGTTAACGAATGATTGCCGGAGGCCTTTAGGCCAGCGGCTCGACCACCAGCACGGCACCCTGGCTGCCCACGATGCGCACCCGCTGGCCGACCGGGAGATCGGGACCCGAGACGCGCCAGACACTGTCGCCCAGCACCACACGGCCGAAGCCCTGAACGATGGCCTGTTCCAGCACCACCTCATGGCCGATGAAGCCATCGGCGCGCTGGTTGAGAAACGGCCGGTCGCTGGTGGTGGGGCGGCTGCGGGCGAAGCGCAGCCAGAGCACAATGCCGGCCAGCGACAGCACGCCAAAGATCAGCCATTGCAGTGGCCAGGCCAGCGGCTGCACCATGGTGAGCAGCCCCGTGGCGATGCCGGCAATGCCCATCCACAGCAGAATCCCGCCGGGCAGGAACAGCTCCAGCGCCAGCAGCACCAGCCCCGCGACCACCCAGGACCAGTGGCCATTGGCACCGACGAAATCAACCAGGGCCATGCCGGTCTCCTATTGGGTCGGGCCGGCGCTGGGCGGCCGGCTCGGGCGCGCGGCGCTCGGCGCCGTGCCGCCAAAGCTCTCCTTGGCGATTTCGGCAATGCCGCCGATGGCGCCAATGATGCTGGAGGCATCGAGCGGCATCATCAACAGCTTCTGGTTCGGCGAGGTGGCGATGGCTTCGAGCGCCTTGATGTAATTGTTGGCCACGAAGTAGTTGATGGCCTGCACATTGCCCGAGGCAATGGCGTCGCTGACCATCTGCGTGGCCTTGGCTTCGGCCTCGGCGGAGCGCTCGCGCGCTTCGGCATCGCGGAAGGCGGCTTCCTTGCGGCCCTCGGCTTCGAGCACCTGCGCCTGCTTGGCGCCCTCGGCCTGGAGGATCGCGCTCTGGCGACGGCCTTCGGCCTCCAGAATGGCGGCGCGCTTTTCGCGTTCGGCCTTCATCTGGCGGCCCATGGAATCCACCAGATCCTTGGGCGGATCGATGTCCTTGATCTCGATACGGGTGATCTTGACGCCCCAGGGCGACACGGCCGCATCGACCACGGCCAGCAGGCGATGGTTGATCTCGTCGCGGTTGGACAAGAGCTCATCGAGGTCCATCGAGCCCATCACCGTACGGATATTGGTCATGGTGAGGTTGAGAATGGCGTTTTCGAGGTTGGACACCTCATAGGCCGCCGCAGCGGCATCCAGGATCTGGTAGAAGGTAACGCCATTGGCGGTGATCGAGGCATTGTCGCGCGTGATCACCTCCTGGTGCGGTACGTCGAGCACCTGCTCCATCACATTGATGCGCTTGCCGATGGCATCGATGAACGGAACGATGAGATTGAGGCCCGGCTTGAGCGTGCGGGTATATTTGCCGAAGCGCTCGATGGTGAAATTATAGCCCTGCGGCACCGTCTTGGCGCCGGCGAACAGCACCAGCAGCGCCAATATGCCCAGCCCGATCAGCGTAATGCTGAGACCATCCAGGCCCAGTTCGTTGAATATACCCATCGCCAAGTCTCCCGCGCACAATTGGCCACGACACTATGGCGATGTGTGCGATGGTGCAATGACACCCGGTGGCCCGAGGGCTGGTTTGTCTCACGGCATGGGGACATTGAGCCGCCGGTCGATGCTGAGCGTGATGGCGATGACGACAAAGGCAAAGATCACCATGCCCAGGGCAATGGCATGCGCCTGCCCCCACTGCAGGCGCTCGACATAGTCATAGAGCGCAATGGCGATGACCTTGGTCTGGCCCGGGATATTGCCGCCAATCATCAGCACCACGCCGAACTCGCCCACCGTATGGGCAAAGGTCATCACCGCGCCGGTGATATAGCCGGGCCGGGCCAGCGGCAGGGCCACGCGCCAGAAGCGCTGCCAGCCGCTGGCGCCCAGCGTCGCGGCGACTTCGAGCGCGTCATCGCCAATGGTGGCAAAGCCATTGCGCAGCGGCTGCACCATGAAGGGCAGCGAATAAAAGAACGAGCCGATCACCAGCCCGGTGAACGAGAAGGCCAGGGTGCGCCCGCCCCACAGCCCGGCGATCCAGCCGCCCGGCCCATGGGGGCCGAGCGCGATGAGCAGATAAAAGCCCAGCACCGTTGGCGGCAGCACCAGCGGCATGGACACCACCGCGCCGACCAGCTCGCGCAGCCGGCTCTGGCTGCGCGCCAGCCACCAGGCGATGGGCGTGCCGATCAGCAGCAGGATCACCGTATTGAGCGCCGCCAGGGCGAGCGTCAGGCGGATAGGGATCCAGATATCGTCAACAGTCACGCCGCAGGCTCCGCCGCTTGGGTCTTAGGGCGCAGCGTAGCCCGCCGCCGTGATGACCGCGAGGGCCTTGTCGCTCTTGAGGAACTCAAGATAGGCCTTGGCCGCCGGATGGTCTTGGCCAGTCTTGAGCAACACGGCATCCTGCCGGATGGGTTGGTAGAGCTCGGCCGGCACCAGCCAGACACCAGCCTTGCCCACCACCTGGCTGGCCGCGACAAAGCCCAGCTCGGCATTGCCCGTCTCGATGAACTGCAGCGCCTGGCTGATGTTCTCGCCGGTCACCAGCTTGGGGGTGACGGTGGCCGCGAGGTCCAGAGCATCGAGCGCCTCCATGGCGGCACGGCCATAGGGCGCGGTTGCCGGATCGGCGATGGCGAGCTTGGCGAAGCCATCGGCTGCCAGCACCGCCTTGCCGTCGCTGAGGTCGAGCGATGTGCTGTAGAGCGCCAGGGCGCCCACGGCATAGGTGAACACCGTGCCCTCGACGGCCAGCCCCTCGGCCACGGCCTTGGTGGGGCGCTCGTCATCGGCTGCCAGGAACACCTCGAACGGCGCACCCTGCGAGATCTGCGTATAGAGTTGGCCGGTGGCGCCAAAACTATAGCTCACACTGTGGCCGGTTTCGGCGGTGAACAGCGGCGCCAGCGCTTCGGCCACTTTGGTGAAATTGGCAGCGACGGCGACACTAACGCTGTCGGCATGGGCCAGACCCGGCAGGGCAAGGCTGGCCAAAAGGCCCAGGACAAAGACGCGCTTCATGAAAGTGGGACTCGATATGTTCTTATGGACATATCGAGTTTTGACAAAGCAGGAGCGAACCGGCAAGCGTTATTTCTGTTCGGACATATCGAAATAGGCCCGTAGCGCTGCCACATCGCCGGCAATCGCCTCACGCGTCTTCGCCTCCAGCGCACGATAATGCGCCAGTACGGTCTCCCCGGCCGGTGTGAGGTGAGCGCCGCCCTGGCTGGCGCCACCGCGCGTGGATTCCACCAGGGGTCGGCCGAAGCCGGTATTGAGGGCCTGCACCAGCCCCCAGGCCCGCTTGTAGCTCATGCCCATGGCCTTGCCGGCCGCGGCGATCGAGCCGGTCTGGGCGATCAGCGCCAACAGATCGGCCCGCCCCGGCCCGACATAGGCGGTGTCGCTCAGGGTGATCCTGAGATGGGTGAGACCATCGGGGGGAACCCCGGCCATATCAGCCGCGCAGCGCGCTGGCCTCGCGGGCCAGCGCCTCGATGCGACCCCAGTCGCCCGAGGCCAGCGCATCGGCCGGCATGATCCAGCTGCCGCCCACGCAGATCACATTGGGCAGGCCCAGATAGACCTTGGCCTTGGCCGGATCGATACCGCCGGTGGGGCAGAAGGTGATGTCGGGGAGCGGCGAGGCAAAGGCCTTGAGCACCGGCGCGCCGCCATTGGCTTCGGCCGGGAAGAATTTGAGGAACCCATAGCCGCGCTCAGCCGCCGTCATGGCTTCGCTGGGCGTTGCAATGCCGGGCAGCAGCGGAATGCCGATATCGTCAGCGGCATCAAGAATGCGCGGGGAAATGCCCGGCGACACCATGAAGCGGCAGCCGACATCGACCGACTGCTGCATATGCAGCGGCGTACGCACCGTGCCCGAGCCGACAATCGCGCCCGGGACCTTGGCCATTTCTTCCATCACCTTGAGCGCATTGGGCGTGCGCAGCGTGACTTCCAGGATCGGCAGGCCGCCGGCGACCAGCGCTTCGGCCAGCGGCCGGGCCCGGCTGACATCGTCAAGGATGATGACCGGCACCACGGGAGCCAGCGACAGGATGGAGCGGATGGCGGCGGTATCTTGTGGCATGGAAGGCCTCCCAAGGGTGCGTCTGCGGCAAGGGTTAGGAGCTTGGCAAATTTACTGCAACCCCGTTCATTGAATTGCCGCGCAAAAATCCCTAGGTTCCGCATCGACTTGGGGAGGACCAAAGCCATGGTGCAGACAATCAACGCGATCACGCCCCTCGATGAGGCGCGCACCATACTGGCCGGGCACTTCGACCTGACCTATTCCAAGGCCATCGAACGCAGCACCGCCAAGGTGTTTGACCGTGTGCGCGACAAGATTCCCGAGATTGAATGGCCCTTCTATGCGCCGCTGATCTTCCAGATCAACCGGCTCAAAAAGGAGAAGGACGCGGTGATCCTGGCGCATAATTACCAGACGCCGCAGATCTACCATGGCGTCGCTGACATTGTGGGCGACAGCCTGCAACTGGCCATCGAAGCCACCAAGGTCACCCAGTCAGTGATCGTGCAGTGCGGCGTGCACTTCATGGCCGAGACCTCAAAACTGCTCAACCCCGACAAGACCGTGCTGATCCCCGACAGCCGCGCCGGCTGCTCGCTGGCCAGCTCCATCACCGTCGAGGACGTGCTGGCCATGCGCGCCATGTATCCCGGCGTGCCGGTGGTGACCTATGTGAACACCTCGGCGGCAGTCAAAGCCGTGACCGATGTGTGCTGCACCTCGTCCAATGCGCTCGACATCGTCAACCGCGTCGATGGCGATAGCGTCATCATGATCCCTGACCAGTATCTGGCCAAGAACACCGCCAAGAAGACCAAAAAGAAGGTGATCACCTGGGCCGGCGCCTGCGAGGTGCACGAGACCTTTACCGCCGAGGATATCTCGGAGCTGCGCCACGCCTATCCCACGGCCAAGATCATCGCCCACCCCGAATGCCCGCCTGAGGTGATCGATGCCGTCGATTTTGCCGGCTCCACCGCCGCCATGATCGACTGGGTGAAATCCACCCGCCCCGCCCGCGTGGTGATGGTCACCGAGTGCTCGATGTCGGACAATGTGGCCAGCGAGACCACCGGGGTCGACTTCCTGCGCGGCTGCAACATCTGCCCGCATATGAAGCGCATCAACCTCGAAAACGTGCTGTGGTCGCTCCACACCATGAGCGAGGAGGTCACCGTCCCCGCCGAGATCATCGCGCCGGCCCGCCTCGCCGTCGAACGCATGATCGAGATGAGCCGCAAGCGCGACTAGCCGCCCCGGTTTGCCCGCCTGGCATAGGCCAGATGGGCCGGACTGGGCCGGAACAGCGCCTCGTCGGGCACCAGGAGGCGCCCACCCGGATGCAGCCGCACCGCCACGGCCCGATCGAGCGCTTCGGGCCGCGTGACCACCACACGATAGTCATCCTCGACCGAGAGGATGCCCGCACGGAAAGCCTTGGCCACATGCTCTTCCAATGCCAGGAAATTGCTGATTTCGAGCGGCCCGCCCAGCGCGCGCGGACGGATGGGCACGACATCGAGATGGGGATGGATCAGGCCCACATCGGGCAGGAACTGCTCGCCCGTGATGGCGCAGCGATAACGGTAGCTCATCAGCACCAGGCGATAGATGGCCTCATAGGCCTCGAGCGGCGCGCCGGCCTCAAAGCCGCGCTGCCCCTCCTCGCTCCACCCCCTGTCATCACGGGACGTCGCCATTGCCAGGCTCCGGGCTTGCTCCGGACACAACCTTACGGGCAATTACCTAGATTGAGAACCACCGGGACCCGACCATGAGCATTTTCGACAATAGCCTGAATGCCGACGGTGCGCTGATCGTCGGGGCCGGTCTGGCGGGTCTGTTCACCGCCCTCAAGCTGGCACCGCGCCCGGTGACGGTGCTGTCGCCCAAGCCGCTGGGCATGGGCGCCTCCTCGGCCTGGGCCCAGGGCGGCGTCGCCGCAGCCGTGGGCAAGGGCGACAGTAGTCACGCCCATGCGCTGGACACCGAAATGGCCGGGGCCGGCATCGTCGACCACGGCATTGCCGAAAGCGTCACCGCAGAGGCCGCCGCCCGCATCGAGGACCTCGCCCGCTGGGGCACGCCCTTTGACCGCGACGACTTCGGCAATTACGCGCTGGGCAAGGAGGCCGCCCATTCGGCCAATCGCATCGTCAAGGTCGAGGGGGACCGGGCCGGCTGGGCCATCATGCAGGCCATTATCGCACAAGTGCGCCGCACGCCCTCCATCCGCGTGGTGGAAGGCATTACAGCGCTGAGCCTGGCGCGGGACAATGGCCGCATCGTCGGCGTCTTTGGCCGGCGCCTCGGCGACCGCTATTCCGAACCAGTATTCATCCGCGCCCGTGCCACCGTGCTGGCCGCCGGCGGGCTGGGCGGGCTCTATGCCGTCACCACCAATCCCCCCGGCGTGCGCGGCCACGCCATGGGCATGGCGGCCCGGGCCGGCGCGCTGATCGCCGACGCCGAATTCGTGCAGTTTCACCCCACGGCCATCGCCACCGGCGCCGATCCTGCGCCACTGGCCACCGAGGCCCTGCGCGGCGAAGGCGCCATCCTGGTCAATGACCTCGGCGAGCGCTTCATGCCCGCCATTCATCCGGACGCCGAACTGGCGCCGCGCGACATCGTCGCCCGCGCCAATTTCCGCCAGATCCAGGCGGGTCGGAAGGTGTTTCTCGACACGCGCAAAGTGCTCGGCGCCGATATCCTGACGCGCTTTCCCACCGTCGCTCAATATTGTCTGGATGCCGGCATCGACCCTGTCGCCGGCATGATCCCGGTGACACCGGCGGCGCATTTCCACATGGGCGGCGTCAAGGTGGATGAACGCGGCCGCTCGTCCCTGCCCGGCCTTTGGGTCTGCGGCGAGGCGAGCTGCACGGGCCTGCATGGCGCCAATCGCCTCGCCTCCAACTCGCTGCTCGAAGCCACCGTCTATGGCGCGCGCATTGCCGAGGATATCGGCGGGCTTGAGCCGGTGCGCAGCCTCTTGCCCTTCAAGGGCATCGAATGGGACGAGGCCGAAGGCGCCAAGGCCGAACAGGTGCTGCGCGACCTGCCGGCGGTGCAGGAGCTGCGCCACGTCATGACCGACCTCGTCGGCGTTGAGCGCGACGCCACCGGCCTGCGGGCGGCCCTGCGCGCCATCGCCCGTCTCGAAGCCACGGCCGAGCATGTGACCAGCGCCTATCTCAACATGACCACATCGGCCACGCTGGTGGCGGCGGCGGCGCTCAAGCGCACCGAAAGCCGCGGCGGGCACTTCCGCACCGACTTCCCCCAGACCGACGAGACCTGGGAGCACCACACCACCATGGGGCTCGACGAGGCGCTGGCCATCCGCGCCGGGGCTTGATGGGATCACCCTCCGATCCTATCATAAAGTGATATCTAGGGAGCCGACCCATGCCATCGAGCTATTCCATCGGGGACCACTACGAAGCCTTTGCCAAGGAGCTGGTGGCCTCGGGCCGCTATGCCAGCGTCAGCGAAGTGCTGCGCGACGGCCTGCGCCTGATGGAAGAACGCGAAGCCCTGCGCGCCTGGAAACTGGCCGAGCTGAAGAAGGCCATCCAGGAAGGCCTCGACAGCGGCGAACCCGAGCCAATGGAGAGCCTTGAGGAATTCCTGGCCGAAGCGCGTGCCCGCAAGGCCGTTGAAGATGCCGCTTAGGATTGAGCGTTCCGCGCTCGCCAAGCAGGATCTCTTCGAGATCTGGGATCACATCGTCCCCAACAGCCAAAAGGGCGCGACGCGCGTGCTGGGCGATATTTACGCGGCCTTCTCCATGCTGGCCGAGCATCCCCAGGCGGGCCGCACCCGGCCGGAACTGGGAGCAGAGCTCCGAAGCTACCCCGTCGCCGGCCATATCGTGTTCTACCGACACAGCGCCAGCATCCTCGAAATCATCCGCATCCTGCACGCTGCCCGGGACATCGGCCCGGATCTGCTAGCCGAGTGATCACTCTGCCAGCAGATACGTCGCCACCGCGGTACGATCTTCTGCTGTCCAATGCGATGTACCATCGGTGATCACTTCGCCCATGGCCTCGCCCAGCACGTCAAAGCCCGGCGTGAAGCCATCTTCCAGCGTCTGCGCCAGGCTGGCCACGTCATAGCCGGCTTCGACCAGCGCATCCCGCGTCAGCGACGGCGCCTTGCCGCCCGTGCCGCCCGGCGAGCCGGTGAGCAGGGCACTGCGATCGATCGCCCCCACAATATTGCGCGGCGAATGGCAGGCCACGCAATGGGCCGGTCCCATGACCAGATATTTGCCGCGGTTGTATTCGTCCGACTGCGCCGGATTGGGCACGAAGCGGCCTGGCGAGAAGAACAGGTTCTTCCAGCCTGACATGGCGAGGCGAATATTGAACGGGAACGGAATCTGGCTTTCGGCCGCCGGCGTGCTGACCGGCACGGTCGCCATCAGCGCGGCATAGAGATCGGCAATCTCCTGGTCGCTCATCAGCGTATAGTTTTCATAGGGAAACGCCGGGTAGAGATTGCCCTGCGGCCCCATGCCATTGCTCATGGCATCGCTGAACTGCGCTAGGGTCCACTTGCCGATCCCCGCGTCGGGGTCGGAGGTAATATTGGGCGGAACGAAGCTGCCAAAGGGCGTACTGAGCCCGAAGCCGCCGGCCAGGAACCCGGTGCCGGCCTTTGTATTGGTGTGGCAGGCCACACAGCCCGCCAGCCGGATCAGATAATTGCCGCGCTCGACATCGCCCACCAGCGTCAGGTCGCGCGCCGGCCCCGTCACCGGCTTGAGCATATAGGCCGCCGTGCCGATCCCGAGTACGGCCACCACGGCCAGAGCCCATTTCCAACGCTGCATGATCTCGCCCTCTTGTCCCAGAGGCGATACAAACAGACGGCGCGTGCCGACGCAATCAGGCTGGGATCACGACCCCGCCAGATCGAGCAGCGCGGCGATCTGGTCTTGGCGCGTTTCGGCCACCAGACGCCCCAGCTCGGTCGTGCCGCGCATCAGCACCAGCGTCGACCGCCGCGGGATGGCGAGGCTCTTGGCCAGTTCGCCATTGCCATACTTGTCCCAATCCACCCGCACGATCGGAATGGCCGCATATTTGGCCTCAGCCTTGGTCAGGTCATCGAGCACCCGCTGCTGGGCGGCGCAGGTGACGCACCAGCTGGCATAGAAATCGAGAAGAAACGGCTTGCCCCAGGCTTGCAGCTTGGCGAGATTTTCCTCGGAGTAATCGGCGATATCGAGGGCTGATGCGGGCGCCGTAAGGGCCGAGCTGGCGACGAGACCGGCCATGAGGGCCAGGACGGCACGGCGATCGAGATGGGTCATGTTGAGCTCCATGGATGTCTAGAGGCTGACGGAAAGTTCGGTGAACCAGCTCGGCAGCGTGGCAAGGGCCCAGCCCTCCACAACCCTGTCGAGATGAAAGACAATGGCCAGGCCAACCACGATCAGGCCGACGCCCAGAATGGTCTTGGCATGGGGCATGATCGCCGCAAGCGCCGAGCGGCGGCTGGCGATCAGCGAGCGCGCGCCATAGGACAGCGCCAGCATGACCGTGGCGGCACCGGCGGAGAACAGCACCATGATGGCGAGGGCCAGTCCGAGATTGTCGCCCTGAGCGGCCAGGCCAATGGCGCCACCCAGCGTCGGCCCGATACAGGGTGACCAGGCCAGGCCCAGCAGCGCCCCGGCGAGGAACTCGCCCAAGAGGCCGCGCCCCTCGACCTGCCCCATCATCTGCGTGCTGCCCGCGGCGGTGGCGCCGGCGAGGCGGGCAAAGCCCAACTGCGCCTGCGGCACCAGCTGGATGACGCCAAAGCCGACCATCAGCCAGCCGGCGGCCACGGCCAGCGTCTCCTGCGACAGGCCCGTGGCGCGGGTGATGGCGTAAATGGAAATGCCGGCGAGGGTGAAACTGACGGCGAGCCCTCCCGCCATGGCCAGCGGCCCCAGCCGATTGCGGGCCACCGAACTGGCAACGACCAAGGGCAACAGCGGCAGGACGCAGGGATTGAGCAGCGTCAGCAGGCCCGCCGCATAGGCGAAAATCAGTTCGATCACGGCATGCCCCTCGCGCACCTCGTCCAGATGATACGAAGAGCATTCGGTTTTGGACCCGGCCGCGTTACAGGGGCCGGATCACCTCATCGTGACCAGCCGCCTTCAGGCGCCCAGAACGGCGTCCACTTCGGCCCGGGTCGGCGGCTTGCAACCCTTGCGGCCGCAGTTGATGCCGGCCACCACCGCGCCAAAGCGCAGCATTTCGGCCAGTTGCGCGTCGTCCAGGCCCGCCAGGGCGCCCGGCTTCAGCAGATCGCGCTCATTGAGCCAGGATAGCGTGCCGGCCATCAGGCTGTCGCCGGCGCCCACCGTGTCGCCGAACACTGGCGGCGCATAGATGGCGGCTGTCGCCGTACCGGCGGCGGTAAAGGCGCGCGAGCCCTTGTCGCCCAGCGTCACGATGACCAGCTGGCAATTGGGCCGCGCCAGCAGTTCGGCGGCGTGCTGGTCAATGCTCTTGGCGCTGTCGAGCGCCTCGAGATCTTCCTCGGAGACCTTCACCACATGGGCCAGATCCAGGAAGCGCGACAGCCGCGCCTTGTAGCCGGCAAAATCGTCGACCAGGCTCGGCCGCACATTGGGGTCGATGGAAATGGTCGCGCCCTTGGCTACGGCCGCCGCCACCACCTTGAGCCAGGCCTCGGCCTCGTCCGGCTTGATCGGGCAGAAGCCGCCGATCTGGTAGACCTCAAGCGTGTCGGGCAGCGCAGCAATCGCCTTGGCAGCATCGATGGCGCCATCGGCCGCGCGGTAGAAACCATAGCGCGCATTGTGATTGGCGTCGAAATTGATCACCGCCAGCGTGGTGTAGTCCTTGACGCGCTCGGGCAGCAGCGGCGTCACGCCGGCCGCATGGAGCGGCCCCAGCAGATAATCGCCAAAGGCGTCGGCGGAGATGGGGCACAAAAAGCCGGTCGGATTGCCCAGCTTGGCCAGGGCAATGGCGCAATTATAGGGCGAGCCGCCCTGATGGGCCGTCATGACGATCTGGTTTTCGCCATCGCGCCCGATCACGTCGCCGCCGGGGAGAACCACCTCGGCCTTGAGATCGATCAGGCTTTCGCCACCCACCACGAACATGCACTTTCTCCTCAAGCCGGCGCGCCCTGCGCATTTGTCAGCGACATATCATTTTTGCCCAGCCTGTCACCAGTGCGTTGCCGGGCCTGGCGGCGGCAAAGTGGATACTGAACGGGGTAAGCATCACCCTTTGTGTTGACCGCACGCCCGGTTGCTGTGCAATCCTTGTCGAAAGCCACCAGCGCGGGATTTAACCCGCCAGAAGGGCAACGACATCAGGGGAGGAACACGTGCAGGCATTGGCCACGCTCGTCCGCGCCATCAGCGCGTTGAACAAATGGATCGGCGAAACTCTGTCCTGGCTCGCGCTGGTCTGCGTGCTGGTCTGTTTCGCGGTGGTGGTGCAGCGCTATATCTTCAGCACCAGCACGCTGTGGATGCAGGACCTCTATATCTGGGTCAGCGGCGCCATGTTCACCGGCGTCGCCGGCTTTGCCCTGATGCGCGACGATCATGTGCGGGTCGACATTTTCTATCGGCCTGCCTCGGTTCGCCGCAAGGCCATGGCAGATCTGTTCGGCGTCGTCGTGTTCCTGCTGCCCTTTATGTATGTAGTGTTCCACTATGGCTGGCCCGCCATCGCCCGCTCCTGGAGCTATTACGAAGCCTCCAGCAATGTCGGCGGCATGCCGGGCCTGTTCGTGCTCAAGAGCTTCATCATCGTTTTTGCAGTGCTGGTCGGCCTACAGGGCATTGCCATGGCAGCCCGCGCCATTCTGGTGCTGGCCGGCCAGGAGAACCTCTTGCCGCCCGGCCTGCGCTACACCCGGGATCATGACGCGGAGGTCGCCCTGTGAGCCAGATCCTGATTGGCGAAATCCTCGCCTGCCTGATGTTCCTGGGCGTGATCGGCGTCTTGCTGATCGGCTTTCCGGTGGCCTTTTCCCTCGCCGGCACCGCCCTGATCTTTGGCCTCGTCGGCTGGTTGCTGGGCGTCTATGACCCGTCCAATTATGGCTCGCTGATTGGCCGCTATGTCGGGCTGATGAGCAGCGAAACCCTGGTGGCCGTGCCGCTCTTTGTGTTCATGGGGGTGATGCTGGAGCGCTCCGGCATTGCCGAGCGCCTGCTGCTGACCATGGGCAAGCTCTTCGGCAATCTGCGCGGGGGCCTGGGCATTTCGGTGGTCATCGTGGGCGCCATGCTGGCCGCCTCGACCGGCGTCGTCGGCGCCACTGTGGTGACCATGGGCCTGATCTCCCTGCCCGCCATGCTGCGCGCCGGCTATGATCCCAAGCTCGCCACCGGCGTTATCTGCGCCTCAGGCACGCTGGGCCAGATCATCCCACCCTCGACGGTGCTGATCTTCATGGGCGACATGCTCTCGGGCATCAATGCCCAGGTGCAGATGGAAAAGGGCAATTTCGCGCCTGAACCCGTCTCCGTCGGCGCCCTGTTCGCCGGGGCCCTGCTGCCGGGCATCCTGCTGGTGATACTCTATCTGCTCTGGGTGATCTTCAAGGCCGTCACCGATCCCAAGTCCGCCCCGGCAACGCCCGTGCCCGAGGCCGAGAAGAAGGACCTCGGCCGCGAGGTTATGGTGGCCCTGGTGCCGCCGTTGCTGCTGATCGTGGCCGTGCTCGGCTCGATCCTGAAAGGCATCGCGACCCCGACCGAGGCCGCCTCGGTCGGCTCGGTGGGTGCCATGCTGCTGGCCATGGCCAACCGCAAGTTCACCCTGTCGATCCTGCGCCAGGCCGTGGTGTCGACCGCCACCATCACCTCGATGGTGTTCATCATCCTGTTCGGCGCCGCGGTGTTCTCGGTGGTGTTCCGCATGATGGGCGGCGACAATCTGGTGCATGCCTTCCTGTCCAGCATGCCGGGCGGCGCCATCGGCGCCACCATCATCGTGATGGCCATCAT
The DNA here is from genome assembly GCF_005222805.1 of Devosia sp. FKR38. Lineage (GTDB taxonomy): Bacteria > Pseudomonadota > Alphaproteobacteria > Rhizobiales > Devosiaceae > Devosia. Next base: position 2,679,961 of record NZ_STGC01000005.1, read on the forward strand.
GTTCATGCTCGGCTTTATCCTGGACACCTTCGAGATCATCTTCATCGTGATCCCGATCACCGCGCCGGTGCTGCTGACGCTGGGCGTCGATCCGATCTGGCTGGGCGTGATGGTGGGCGTGAACCTGCAGACCAGCTTCCTGACGCCGCCCTTTGGCTTTTCGCTGTTCTATCTGCGCGGCGTGGCGCCTTCGAGCGTCACCACGACCATGATCTATCGCGGCGTGATCCCCTTTGTGGTCCTGCAGGTTGTGGCGCTGGCCATCCTCTTCCTGGTGCCGCAGCTGATCACCTGGCTGCCCGGCCTGCTCTACAAATAGGCCGCAGGGGCACAGCAAAAAGCCCGGGCGCGAGCCCGGGCTTTTCTCTGCCGGCAGGGCCGGTCAGGTGTACTTGATGTACTTTTCGCGGGCGACCAGGAAGGGCGCATCCGTGCCCTCGGTGCGTTCACGCAGCAGGTTGAAGGCAGAGATGAAGCTCTCGGCCGTTTCCTTGGTCAGCGCATCGCCGCCCTCGCGGATCTCGGCGATCACTTCCATGGCCGCCTTGGCGCCGGCTTCCAGGATTTCATCGGGGAAGCGGCGCACCTGCACGCCATGCTCGCTGACCAGGGCGCGCAGCGCGCGCGGGTCATTGGCATACATGTCGGATGCCACATCGTCATAGGACGCCTGGGCGCAGACCGCGACGAGCTCCTGCAGATCCTCGGGCAGTTCGGCCAGCTTGGATTTGCTGACCACCAGTTCGGTGGCCAGGCCCGGCTCCACGAAGCTGGGGAAGTAGTAGTTCTTGGCCACCTGGTAGAAGCCCAGCGCCAGATCATTGTAGGGACCGACGAATTCGGCCGCGTCGAGCGTGCCCGACTGCAGCGCGGCAAAGATTTCGCCTGCGGCCATATTGGTCACCGAGGCGCCCAGCTTGCCCCACACCTGGCCGCCCAGGCCCGGCGTGCGGAAACGCAGGCCCTGCAGGTCCGCCACGCCCGTCAGCTCGTTCTTGAACCAGCCGCCGGCCTGGGTGCCGGTGTCGCCGGACAGATAGCCCTTGAGGCCGAACTGGTCGTAGATCTTGTCCCACTGTTCCTGCCCGCCCAGATAGCGCACCCAGGCCGCCAGTTCGCGGCTGGTCATGCCATAGGGCACGCCGGTGAAAAAGCTCAGCCCCTGGCTCTTGTTCTGCCAGTAATAGGCCGCGCCATGGCTCATTTCGGCCGAGCCGTCGATGACGGCGTCGAGCGCCTGCAGGCCCGGCACCATTTCGCCAGCCGCAAAGACCTGCACGGTGAGCCGGCCGCCCGAGGCCTTGGTGATACGATCGGCCAGCTTCTGCGCGCCCACGCCGAGGCCGGGGAAATTCTTGGGCCAGGTGGTGACCATGCGCCAGGTGATATTGCCCTGCGCGATCGCCGGCGTCGCCAGCGTTGCAGCCGCTGCCGCCCCGATGGTCGCCACGGATGCGGATTTGAAGAACTCGCGTCTTTTCATTCTCTTCTCCCTTGTTTCATCCGCGCGTCGCGGCGCGAACGCTGTGTCGGTGCCACCTCTCCCAAAACGGCCCGATCCAGTGCCTGCTAGAAGACCAACCCCCAGCGGCGCTGTCCAGCACCATATTGCCGCTGACCAATCGAGCAGGGCCAAGATTCTTTTGCCGATGACGGATTAAACCGGCCGCTGCGGTGTTGATGCATGTACGGGCCACAAACCGAGCCCGAACCAAGGAGGGATTATCCCATGATGCTGCGTTCCATTCTGGCCGGCGCTGCCGCGCTCGCCCTGTTCGCCATGCCTGCCTTTGCTGCTGACTATGTCGGCGGCGCCGTCAAATCTGCCGACATCGGCGGCAAGATGGTGCTGACCGGCGCCAATGACATGACGCTCTATATTTTCGACAAGGACACTGCCGGCGTCAGCAATTGCTATGACAAGTGCGCCGTCAACTGGCCGCCGCTGCTGGCCGATGCCGCTGCCAAGCCCGAGGGCGACTTCACCCTGGTCGACCGCACCGACGGCACCAAGATGTGGGCCTACAAGGCCATGCCGCTCTATTTCTGGAAGGACGACATGAAGGCCGGCGACATCACCGGTGACGGCGTCGGCGGCGTCTGGCATCTTGCCGTAGAATAAACCCGGACCCTGCCTTGGACAGTTTTCTCGACCAGGTCGAAGCCTGTGTACCGGCCCTGCGGCGCTATGCCCGGGCGCTGACGCGCAATCTCGACCTGGCCGATGATCTGGTCCAGGACTGTCTGGAACGCGCCATCTCCCGGCGCGGGCTGTTCCGCCCGAGCGGACCGGTCCGCGCCTGGCTGTTCACGATCCTCCTTAACCTGCACCGCAACGGCCTGCGTGCCGCGCGCCATCAGGCCAGCACGGTGGATCTGGACAGCATTGCCGAACCCGCGACCCCGGCGCCGCAACCGGGCCATCTGGCCCTGGCCGAAATGGCCCGCGCCATCGACGCCCTGCCACTGGAGCAAAAGGAAGCCTTGCTGCTTGTTGCCCTCGAAGGCCTGCCCTATGCGGAGGCCGCCGCCATCCTGAAGATTCCGCAAGGCACGCTGATGAGCCGGCTGGGCCGCGCCCGCGCCGCCCTGCGCCTGGCCACCGGCACGCCGGCCGAGCCGCATCTGAGGACGGTGAAATGACCGAGATCACCCGCGACATGCTCATGGCTTATGCCGACGGCCAGCTCGAGGCCGACCAGCGCCTGCTGGTGGAGGCCCATCTGGCCGCCAATCCCGAAGCAGCGGCCGAGGTGGCCCTGCTGCAGCGCCAGTCCGACGCCATCCGGACCCTGTTTGCCCCTGCCGGCGCCGAGCCCGTGCCGACCCGCTTGCGCCCCACCCGCATCGCTGCCGACCTGCGCCGCCAGCAGCGTCGTCAATGGGGCTGGGCCGCCGCCGCCGTCATGCTGCTCAGCCTGGGCCTGGGCATTGGCTTTGCCGCCCGCCCGCTGTTTGACCCGCCGGCCAGCGCCACCCTGATTGCCGACGCCGTCAATGCCCACACCGTCTATGTCGCCGAGAGCCGCCACGCCGTCGAAGTGGGCAGCGCCGACAGCGAGCATCTCTCGACCTGGCTGTCCAACCGGCTCGATACGCATCTGGGCATGCCCGACCTTGCCGGCGAGGGCTTTGCCCTGGTGGGCGGGCGCCTCTTGCCCGGCGAACCCGACAAGGGCGGCCGCGCTGCCCAGCTGATGTATGAGGATGCCGACAAGCAGCGCATCACCGTCTATGTCACCGCCGCGCTGCCCGACGCCCGGCCCGCCTATCAATTGGCCAATTACCAGGGCGCCGAGGCCTTCTACTGGGCCAATGCGCGCATCACCTGCACGGTGGTGGGCACGCTGGCCCCCGAGCGCATGCAGGCGGTGTCCCGCGCTGTCTATACCCAGCTCAGCGAGGGCGACGTCACCGCCGCCCCGCCCTATCGCGGCTAGGCCTCAGCCGGCCAGCGGCGCCCGACGCGGCGGAATGTCGTTGGAATAGATATTGTGCAGCCCGACATTGAGGATATCGCGCTCGCCACACAGCGCCATGGTGGTGTCGAGCTCCTTGCGGATGATCTCGAGCACCCGCGCCACGCCCGCCTGGCCACCGGCCCCCAGCCCATAGAGCATGGGACGGCCGATGAAGGTGCCCTTGGCGCCATAGGCCAGCGCCTTGATCACATCCTGGCCCGAGCGAATGCCGCTATCGAGATAGACCTCCGTGCGCTTGCCGATGGCATCGATGATCTCGGGCAGCACGCGGATGGTCGAAGGCGCGCCATCGAGCTGACGGCCGCCGTGATTGGAGACGATCACCGCATCGGCGCCGTTCTCGACAGCGGCAATGGCATCCTCGCGGTCGAGCACGCCCTTGACGATCACCGGCCCGCCAAAGCGCTTCTTGACCCAGGCCACATCGGCCCAGTTGAGCGTGGGGTCGAACTGGCTTGAGGTCCAGGCCGAGAGCGAGGCCAGATCGTGATTGCCATCCACATGGCCCACGATATTGCGGAAGGTATGCCGCTTGGTGCCCAGCATGCGCGCGCACCAGAGGGGGTGCTGCATCATCTGGTAGATCGAATAGGGCGTGAACTTGGGCGGGGTGGAGAGGCCATTGTGAATGTCCTTGTGGCGCTGGCCCAGGATCTGCAGATCCATGGTCAGCACCAGCGCCGAGCATTTGGCCGCCTTGGCCCGGTCGATCAGCCGCTCGATGAAGCCGCGATCGCGCATCACATAGAGCTGGAACCAGAACGGCGCACTGGTGTTTTCGGCAATGTCCTCGATCGAGCACACCGACATGGTCGAGAGCGTGAAGGGAATGCCGAATTCTTCGGCCGCCTTGGCCGCCTTGATCTCGCCATCGGCGATCTGCATGCCGCCGGTCGCCGCCGGGGCAATGGCCACCGGCATGGTGATGGTCTTGCCCAGCATGGACGTCTTGAGGTTGCGGCCCTCCAGGTTCACCGCCACCTTCTGGCGCAGGCTGATCTTGTTGAAGTCGCTCTCATTGGCCCGATAGGTGCCTTCGGTATAGCTGCCGCTGTCGGCATATTCGAAGAACATCTTGGGCACCGAACGCCGCGCCTTCTCCTTCATCTCGGCCACGGTGAGGATCTTGTCGAGACGGGGCATGTGCGGACTCCTGCGCTTTGCCCCTGCCCTAACAACTAACATGTTAGTCGTCAATTGGCAGATGGATGCGCCATCATCCGCGCGCGCCAGCGCGTCAGGCGGGGGGCGACTTGCTGGCCAGCGTCGAGACGGTAAAGGCGAACAGCACGATCAGCGCCGTCCACCAGCCGATGTAGTAAAATGCCGGAAACAGGAACATCAGCACCGCACCATCGAGATAGCTGTAGCGTGGGCGGACAAGGATCTGGAAAACCGTCTTCATGGCGATGCGCTCCGACTAAGATCAGCAACTGCACCTGACATAGGCCGGCCCGATCGGCCTGGCTGTTCCCGAGGGAACCCGCCCTCTTGCCACCACGCCGCCCATCTCGTCATATGCAGGCAAAAACGGGGGGAGACAGGCCATGGCCATCGGCGGCGACGCGCTCGAGTTCATCGACAAGAAATTCTATGACCTGACCATCGGCATCGCGCCGCTCGAAGTGCTCTATGACGGCTGCCGCTGGGCAGAGGGGCCGGTGTGGTTTGCCGATGGCAATTATCTGGTGTGGAGCGACATCCCCAACAACCGCATGCTCAAATGGGTGCCCGACCTCGGGGTGACGACGTTCCGCACGCCCTCCAACTACGTCAATGGCAATACCCGCGACCGCCAGGGAAGGCTGATCTCCTGCTCGCATGGCGCCCGCGCCGTGCTGCGGACCGAGGCCGATGGCACCATCACTACGCTGGTCGACCGCTACGAGGGCAAGCGCCTCAACTCCCCCAATGATGTGGTGGTGAAATCCGATGGCACCATCTGGTTCACCGACCCGCCCTACGGCATCATCAGCGACTACGAAGGCTACAAGTCCGACCAGGAACAGGCCGGCTGCTACGTCTATCGCTTCGATCCCACGGACAATTCGCTGACCGTGGTGGCCGATGATTTCGCCAAGCCCAATGGCCTGGCCTTTTCGCCGGACGAGTCGATCCTTTATGTGTCCGACACAGGCCAGAGCCACGATCCCGACTACCCGGCCCATATCCGCCAGTTCAGCGTCGATGGCGCCAGGCTGACCAACCCAAAAGTGTTCGCCGATATCGACTCCGGCCTGCCCGATGGCTTCCGGCTCGATACCGAGGGCAATGTCTGGACCAGCGCCGGGCTGGGCGTGAATGTCTATGACCCCGCCGGCACGCTGCTGGGCCGCGTCAAGACCGGCGCCAAGACCTCCAATGTGGTGTTCGGCGGGCCGCGCCGAAATCGCCTCTTCATCACCTGCAGCCAATATGTGATGGCCACCTATGTGGGGGCGACGGGGTTGCAGCGGCCTTGAGCCCTGTGCCGCAGAGCACGCTGGACTTTCTGGCCGCCCTCACTGGCGAGCAGCGCGACGCGCTGCTGGCTCTGCGGGCCGAGATTATCGCCGCCGCGCCGGAGGCCGAGGAATATATCGGCTATGGCATCCCCGCCTTTCGGCACAATGGCGCCCTGGTGTCGTTCGGCGCCACGCGCAGCAAATGCTCCTTCTATGTGCAGAGCCCGGCGGTGATGGAAGCGTTCGCCGCCGACCTCACCGGGCTGGACACCTCCAAGGGCACGATCCGCTTTGCCCCCGACAAACCCCTGCCATCTGAGCTGGTCCACCGCATCGTCCAGGCGCGTCTCGAAGAGAACGCCGCCCGCAAGCGGGCCCGATGACGATCGATCCCACAGAGTTCATCACGCAGAACCTGCGGCTCGAACCCGTGCCAAGCCTGCCGGCCATCCGCCTCTATACGGCCCATGCCGGCAGCCGCCTTTCGCGCCTCTTCAGTGACGATGACGACGATCCGCCGGCGCCCTATTGGGCCTATCAATGGGCCGGCGGGCTGGCCCTGGCGCAGCATTTCGCCGCCCATCCGGAGGTGGTCGCGGGCAAGCGCGTCCTTGATCTGGGCGCCGGCTCGGGCCTTGTGGGCATTGCGGCTGCAAAGGCAGGCGCAACGGTTGAGGCCGCCGAAATCGACGCCAACGGGCGCGCCGCCATTGCGCTCAACGCGGCAGCCAATGGCGTGGCCATCCTGCTACGAGACATTGATCTGGACGGCCCGGCGCCCCAAGACATCGACCTGATTGCGGCCGGCGATGTGTTCTACAATCCCGATGTCGCCGCGCTGATGCTGCCGTTTCTGCGGCGCGGCCACGAGGCTGGCATCGCCGTGCTGATCGGCGACCCCGACCGGCGCGATCTGCCGCGCGATGATCTCGAGCTGATCGCCAGCTACAAGGTCAGCGACGTCGGCGATGCCCGGGACACCGCCGACCGCATGGGTTCGGTCTATCGGCTGGACTAACGGCCCGCCAGGCGACGGAAACTGCTGAACTGGAAGTGCTGCACGCTACCCCAGGGCGTTTGATGATCGTGCATACGCGCATCGATCAGCGCGAAGTCAGCTCCCAGGCTGCGCGACAGGCTGACGCTGTCATGCCGGGCCACCGGCAGCCCGCTGCACTTTTCCGGCCCGTCGGGTGCGAACGTGCCGATGACGGCCACGCCACCGGGCCGCAGGGCCTGAAGCAGGACATCGACATAGGCGGCCTGTTCCTCGACCTGCGTCAGGAAGTGAAACGCGGCGCGATCATGCCAAAAGTCATAGCGCCGCAGCGGTTTCCACCGGGTCACGTCGCTGACCACCCAGTCCACCGGCGCATCGGGCGCGATCCGGCGACGCGCCGTTTCCAACGCCGCCGCCGACAGGTCCAGCACGCTGACCCAGGCCTGGTGCCGGCCCTGCAGCGCATCGACCAGCCGCGATGCCCCACCGCCGATATCGACCACGGCATGGGCGGTTTCCAGCCCCGCCGCGTCCAGCAGGGCCAGCGAAGTGTCTGGACTGTGTTCAAACCAGCTGACCGCGTCCTCAGCCTTGCTGGAATACACCCCCTGCCAATGCTGCTCCCGTGCGTCGCTCACATCGTCGCTCCGACCTGCCAGGGCACGAACTCATTGTCGCCATAGCCCAGGGCTTCGGACTTGGTGGGTTCGCCCGAGGCGGTTTTGAGGATGAGGTCGAAAATCTCGCGGCCCTTGTCCTCGATCGAGACGCCATCGATGATGTCGCCGCAGTTGATGTCCATGTCTTCGGTCATGCGTGCATACATGTCCGAATTGGTCGCCAGCTTGATCGAGGGCACCGGCTTGCAGCCATAGGCCGAGCCGCGCCCGGTGGTGAAGGCCAGCACATTGGCGCCGCCAGCCACCTGGCCAGTGGCCGAGACCGGATCAAAGCCGGGCGTATCCATGAACACAAAGCCCTTTTCCGTGATCTTTTCGGCATATTCATAGACCGCCGTCAGCGGCGTGGTGCCGCCCTTGGCCGCTGCGCCGAGGGACTTTTCGAGGATCGTGGTCAGCCCGCCCAGCTTGTTGCCCGGCGAGGGATTGTTGTTCATCTCGCCATGGTTGCGCTTGGTGTAATCTTCCCACCAATGGATGCGGCTGATCAGCTTTTCGCCCACTTCGCGCGTCACGGCGCGGCGGGTCAGCAGATGCTCGGCGCCATAGATCTCCGAGGTTTCGCTGAGAATGGCGGTGCCGCCATTGCGCACCAGGATATCGGCGGCATGGCCCAGCGCCGGATTGGCGGTAATGCCCGAATAGCCATCGGACCCACCACACTGCAGCGCCAGCACGAGTTCGGAGGCATCAACCGTCTCGCGGCGGGCGCGGGCGGCGATGGGCAGCATTTCCTTCATCTGCTCGATGCCCCATTCGACGATCTTGCGCGTGCCGCCGCGCTCCTGAATGGTCATGGTCTGGAAAGTGTCGCTCTCGACAATACCATAGGTCTCCTTCATCCGGCCGATCTGGAACACTTCGCAGCCCAGACCCACCAGCATCGCCGCGCCCAGATTGGGGTTGGACGTATAGCCCCACTGCGTGCGCTGCAGGATGTTGAAGCCCTCGCCGCGGCTTTCCATGCCGCAGCCGGTGCCATGCACGAAGGGCACGACGCCGTCGATTTCCGGATAGTCATCCAGAATGCCGGAGCGGTTGATGCCCTCGGCGATGAACTTGGCCACCGTGGCCGAGCAGTTCACCGAGGTCAGGATCCCCACATAATTGCGCGTACCCACCGAGCCATTGGCGCGGCGATAGCCCTCGAAGGTCGCCCGCTCTTCGACCGGGATCATCTCGGGCGGAAGGGCGCCTTCGGCAAAGGCATAATCATGCGTCAGCGAGCCATCGGGGCCGCCCATGCCGCAATTGTGCTCATGCACCCAGTCGCCGGGCACGATGGCTTCCTTGGCAAAGCCGATGATCTGCCCGAATTTGAGGATCGGCTCACCGGCCGCGATGGCACGGATGGCAAACTTGTGGCCCTTGGGCACGCGGCGCACGATGGCCGGGCCCTGCGGTGTGGCACTGCCCACCTCCAGATTGACAAGGGCCACTGCAATATTGTCTGCGCCATTGAGCACCAGCGTGCGGGGCTGCGGACGGGTCATCGTGTCGGACATGAAAAGGGCTTCCAGTGCTAGGATCTCAACCGCGCTTTACCAAACGGCCACAAACCGACAGATTGCAGGGCAACCCACAGCGATGATCGTTGTAAAGCATCACGGCACTAACTAACATGTTAGCATGACATCGCCAGCAAGTCCCTACTCTTTTCTGACCCCGCAGACCGCGCTGACGCGCGGCAGCGTGACCGCTGACGTGACCAATGCGATTCGCCAGGCCATCGTGCGGCTCGACCTGCCGCCGGGCAGCGTCATCGACAAATCCCTGGTCTGCCAGCAACTGGGCGTCTCGCGCTTTCCGGTGAGCGAGGCGCTGGCGCGGCTGCAGATCGAGGGCCTGGTCGATATCGCGCCGCAGCGCGGCTCCACCGTCTCGCTGGTGCGCATTGCCGACGTGCGCGAATATATGCTGATCCGCAAAGGGCTTGAGAGCGAGGCGCTGCGCGTGTTCATCGGTAGCCATGACAGCGAGCTGACCGCCGCGCTCAAGGCCAATATCGCCGAACAGCGCCTGGCCGCCGAGCAGGACGATGCCGAGGGCTTTCACGCCATCGATATCGAATTCCACGACATCATCTTCCGCGCCATGCAGTTCTCCAAGATCAAGGGCATCATCGACAGCGCCCGCGCCAATCTGGACCGTGCGCGCCGGCTGATCATCACCCCGCGCCGCCTGGCGCTGACCATTGCCGAGCACCAGGCGGTGCTGGACGGCATTCTGGCCGGCGACCAGGCCCAGGCAACCCGCGCCATGCGCGCCCATATCGACGCGGTGATGGTGGAGCTGTTCGCCTTCGCCCGCGAGCACCCCAGCCTGTTTGCCGATGGCGACACGCTGGGCAGTGACAGCGACAGTTTTCCGTTTGGCTGAGGAGGCCATCTCGCATGCTCAAGAATATTCCGCCCATCCTGGGACCCGACCTGCTCGGCATTCTGCGGGCCATGGGCCATGGCGACGAGATCGCCATTGTGGACGCCAACTACCCCGCCGATTCGGCCGGGCCGGTGCTGGTGCGTCTCGATGGCATCAGCGCCACCGATGTGCTCGATGCCGTGCTGACGCTGATGCCGCTCGATGATTTTGTCGATGAGCCGGTGCTGACCATGCAGACCGTGGGCGACGCCGGCAAGCGCGAGCCCGTGGTCGATGCCTTCGACACTATCGTGCGCAAGCACGAGCCCAAGATGGGCGTCTCTTCGCTGGAACGCTTTGCCTTCTACGACCGCGTCAAAAAGGCCTATGCCATCGTCCAGACCGGCGAGCGGCGCCTCTATGGCAATATCCTGCTCAAGAAGGGCATTATCCGCCCCGACGCCTGAGACCAGCGCGAGGCCAGCCGTAACCCGTACCAAGGTTGGCCTCGACACACTGACATGTTAGCTCTAAGCACGGGCCGACGGCACAAGGACACCCAATCATGAAACTGCTCCGCATCGGCGCCAAGGGCGCTGAAAAGCCTGCCATTCTGGCGCAGGACGGCTCCATCCGCGACCTCACTGGCATCGTCGGCGACATCGGCGGCGACGCACTGACGCCCGAGGGCCTCGCCCGGATCGCAGCTGTCGATGTCAGCACCCTGCCCAAGCTCGACGCCAACCAGCGCATCGGCGCCTGCGTCGCCAATGTCGGCAAATTCATCTGCATCGGGCTCAACTACGCCGACCATGCCGCCGAAACTGGCGCCAAGATCCCCGAAGAACCCATCATCTTCATGAAGGCCACCAGCGCCATCATCGGCCCCAATGACGATGTGATCATCCCCAAGAACGCCATCAAGCCCGATTGGGAAGTTGAACTCGGCGTCGTCATCGGCAAGGAAGCCCGCTATGTCGACGAGGCCAATGCCATGGACCATGTCGCCGGCTATTGCGTGATCAACGACGTCTCCGAACGCCATTTCCAGACCGAGCGCGGCGGCACCTGGGACAAGGGCAAGGGCTGCGACACCTTTGGCCCCATCGGTCCGTGGCTCGTCACCCGCGACGAAGTCGCCGACCCGCAGAACCTCAAGATGTGGCTCGAGGTCGACGGCAAGCGCTACCAGAACGGCTCGACCAAAACGATGATCTTCGGCGTGGCCAATGTCGTCGCCTATGTCAGCCAGTTCATGAGCCTGCAGCCGGGCGACATCATCTCGACCGGTACCCCGCCAGGCGTCGGCATGGGCATCAAGCCCGACCCGGTCTGGCTCAAGCCCGGCAACGTCATGCGCCTGGGCATCGAAGGCCTCGGCGAGCAGGCCCAGAATGTGAAGGCCTACAGCGCCTGATTGCAACGGCCTCTCCCGCGAGCGGGAGAGGCCGAAATCTTATGGCCGCCTCGCCACCAGATCAATTTCGACCAGCGCCCCGACAGCCAGGGCCGTGACGCCCACCGTGGTGCGCGCCGGCAGCTTGCCGGGCTCGAAAAAGCTCGGCCACAGCGCATTGAGCGCCGCATAGTCGCGCTCGAACTGCGTCAGGTAAATCCGCGCCATGGTGACATGCTCGAGGCCCAGGCCAATGCCGCCCAGCACGATTTTGAGATTGTCCATCACCTGCCGGGTCTGCGCTTCCACGCCCTCGGGCAGCGGCGCATCGGGCGCGGCGGGATTGGTGGGCATCTGCCCGGTGACAAACACCCAGCCATCGGCCTCGACGGCGTGGGAAAACGGCGCAACCGGGCGGGGTCCGGATGCAATCATGTGGTGGAGCAGGCTGCCCATGGGAATTCCTCGATGATAATGCTTGAGCGTGACGGTCCGGACGGCCATAAGTCAACGGTCGATGGGCTTTGCCCACCGCCCCTTGGGCCAACAGTTCGGATGCCGCATGTTCGACATCTTCCACGCCGTCTCCGCCTATCTCGAGAGCTTCCTGAACACCATTTCAGGCAATTTCTGGCTCACCTTCTGGTTCATTTTCGCGGTGGCGATCGGCGAAGCCGTCTTCATCCTGGGCCTGTTCGTGCCCTCGACGCCCGTGCTGCTGCTGGCCGGCGGCATCATCGCCGAGGGGCGCCTGCCCTTCTGGGAGGTCTATCTGGCGGCCGTGATCGGCGCGATCATCGGCGACGCCATCTCCTACACCATCGGCCATTTCCTCAAGGATTCGATCAAGGAAATCTGGCCCTTCCGCAATCACCGCGATCTGATCGCGCGCGGTGAGGCCTTCTTTGCCAAGCATGGCGGCAAGGCCGTGTTCATTGGCCGCTTCATTCCGGGCGTCAAGGCCGTGATTCCCGGCGTCGCCGGAATCATGGGCATGAACTACGGCTTCTTCACCCTGATCAATGTCACCTCGGCCTTTGTCTGGGCCGCCGCCCATATCCTGCCCGGCATGCTGCTGACGGCCTGGCTGAAGTCGATTGGCCTGTCGCTTGAACTGGTGATCGTGGTGGGCACGTTGATCCTGGCGACGCTGTTTATCCTCATCCACTCCTATCGCCGCATCCTGCTGTTCTTCGCGCCCTGGCTGGGTGGCCTGGGCCGCGCCATGCAGGCGCGCTGGTCCGAAACCGACACCGGACACTGAACTGGCGCGCGGCGGCCGCGACAATGGCGGTTGACGCGCCCCCCTTTGGCGCGGTTTGGTGCGCCGGTTGCAACGCGGCGAGGCAGAACCGATGAACGATAATGAAATGACCGTAGAGCGCGAGGACGGTCCGGCCGGCGGACGCTATGTCATCCGCCTGTCGCCCCATGCCGAAGCCGAAATGACCTTCACCCGCGGCGCCGATGGCCTGATGACCATCACCCACACCGGCGTGCCGCCCGATTTCGAGGGCCGCGGCATTGCCGCGCGCCTGGTCAACCGCGCCATCCAGGATGCGCGCCACGACCATTTCAAGATCCACCCGGTGTGCTCCTATGTGGTGACCCAGTTCCGCCGCCACCCCGAATGGGCCGACCTCAAGGCCTGACGCCTACCGCCCCGAAGCGCTCTTGCGCCGAAAAATCTCGGTGAGCCGGGCCAACGCCACCAGATGGATATTCTCGGGCGTGCGCGGGTCTTTCAGGCACACCACATCGCTGACCACGGTGAACACACAGCCATCGCGCTCACCGGTGGCGGTGAATTCGAGCCGCCGCCGCTCAGGCCAATAGCGCGCATAGGTGACCTTGAACTGCACGGCTCACCCCACCGCCAGTGCCTCATAGCGCCCCGTGGCGCACAGCGGGCTGTCAAAGCCATTGATGCGACTGGCGCTGCCATTGCCGCGCAGCAGCACGATGACCTCATAGACGCCACTCTGCGCGGCATTGCGGCCGAGGTCGCCCACCATGTCGAGCACCGGCTTGAGCTTGGTGGATGGCTTGGTAGTCGTGGCAACGCCGCGCACGCAGACATACCAGCGCTTGGGGCCAAAGGCACTTTCGCCCAGCGTGAGCTGCGGCGCGGAAATGCTCATGCCGGGCCCGGCCTCAGCGCCCAGCACCCGCAGCGCCCGCGCCTTGTAGTCGTCCGGGAAAGCCTCCTGCGCGCCGGACACCTGCACGCTCTGCGGCCCGGGCACGATGCTGGAACAGCCGGCCAGGCAGACCATCAGTATCGAAGCGATCAAAAGCCTGGTCATTTCACCTCCCGACCGGGGCGCAAGACCCGGACGCGACAGGCCCTGCGCCTGCGCCCGGGGACTATACACCCCTGTCCGTGCAGGGCAATTGTCAGCCCAGCGCACCCTGCGATGGCACCAGGCCATGGCTCTCGGAATCAAAGATCACCGTGCGATTGCGCCCGCCATCCTTGGCCATGTAGAGCGCCGTATCGGCCATTTCTATGGCCATCTCGATGGAGTCGCCCGGCTCGACCCGGCAGGCGCCCAGGCTGCAGGTGATGTCAACGCTCTGGCCATCGCCCAGATCGATGGCCCGCTCCACGATATTGCCGGCAATGGCCTGTGTGGCCATGCGCAGCAGCTGCGGCGTCGAGGACCCCAGCAGCACGATGAACTCATCGCCCCCCCAGCGGGCGCAGATATTGCTCGGTCCGATGGCATCGGTGATGCGCTGGGCCACTTCGCGCACCACCACATCGCCGGCGGCATGGCCAAAACTGTCGTTGACGCGCTTGAAATGGTCGATGTCGATCAGCAGCAGCGCCCGCTCCGGATCCTGGCTGCCCGCCCCAAAGGCCGCCATGAAGCCGCGCCGATTGGCCAGCCCGGTCTGCCCATCGCGGAACGCCAGCTCTTCAAGCTCCTGGGTGCGCTCGCGCACCCGCCGCTCAAGGCTCTGGGTGTGTTCGGACACCGTCACTGCCATTTCGGTGAAAGCGGCCGAAAGCCGCCCGATCTCGTCCTGGCGCGTGTCGCCCATCGACAGCGCCGGCCAATAGTCGCCGGCCCGGGCGGCCCGCACCACCTCTTCGAGCCGCGTCAACCGATCGAGCAACTGCCGCTTGAACACCAGCACCATGACCACGGCCACCAGCGCCATCATGGCCGCCAGCAGCAGGCCGATGGGGGCGAACAGCCGCCGGTCGATGATGCTGTCGACATCCATCAGCGTCACATTGAACCAACCCAGCTTGTCCAGATAGCCCACGCCCACCAGCATGCGCTTGCCGCCGATGCTCATGAATTCGGACTTGACCAGATTGTGCCCATTGGCCACCTCGTCGAGCAGGCCGCGCAGCGCCAGCTGGTCACCGGGCGCATCGAGCAGGGCAAAGACCGATCGCTTCTGGTCCTCGGTGTCTGACAGGCTGCGCAGATCCACCAGGCTTTCGTCGCGATGGGCCTGGATGGCGCCGCGCCGATCCACGAACATGGTGGAAACGCCCAGCTGGGGCACATTGACCACCTCCTGGATGAAGGCGCTCAGATCAATGCCCGTGCCCAGCACGCCCAGCACCCGATCGCCCTCGCGGATGACGCAGTTCATCCACACCTTGGTGAGCTGGAGATGGGCGTCATTGTCGACATTGAGATGGCAGCCATTGCCCAGCGCCGAGGTGGCAAAATACCAGGCGTCGCGGGGATTGTTGGCCTCGACGCGATAGCGCAGCTGATTCCCGGCAAAGGCATTGGCGGCGTCGTTGAAATAGTAATTGCCCGAGGCGCCGATGACGAAGAAATAGCTGCGATCGGCAAACGAGCGCCGATAATGCTCCAGCTCGGCCAGCCCGCGCTGCTTGTAGAGCGGATCATCTTCATGCAGGGCCCAGTCGCGCACCGCCTGCGAGCCAGCCAGGGTCTCGGCCAGCGAGACCTCGCGCATCAGCGTCTCAAGCCCACGATAGCGATCGTAGAGCACCTGTTTTTCGGCAAACAGCGTGCCCAGCTGGATCACCGTGCTCGACACAATCCAGCTGAACGCGGCATAGGCAGGCACCGCAACCACGGCAAAGCCCAGCAGCACGAACACGAGAACGCGCAGGCGCAGACTGCTGGTGATCTTGCGTCCGAGATCGAAAATAGGGGCCTCGCATCGGCGAATTTGGGGGCGGCAACCACAGCCGGTCGGTGCCCCTAATGTCTGACACCACCTCTGTAAAAGCCGTTAACAAACTCACAAGCCTCAATAAAATCGGCGCCAGCCATAGCCGGCGCCGATCTCAGCCCATGCGCTCGGGGCTTCACAAAGTGGCCAGGAACGCCTGGGTGTGCACCAGCTCCTCATTGCGCAGCTCGTGCCCGCCGGCATGCCAGGCCAGATTGGCATCGGCCCCCTGGGCCACGAAATAGTCCTGCAGCCGCTGGGTCATGGCCGCCGGCGCCATGGGGTCGCGCTGTCCGGCGGTGATCAGCACCTTCTTGCCAGTTAAGTCCGCCGCCGGCGGCGCAAAGGGGATCAGCGGATGCATCAGCACGCTGGCGTCGAACAGCTGCGGCGCCGCAAACTGCACCGCCGCCAGGATATTGGCGCCATTGGAATAACCCAGGCCAATCACCGCGCTGGGCGTGCCCTCGGCGCGCCGCGCCGCAACAAACGCGCTCATCTTGACCACGCGCTCGGCCAGGTCCGCCATGTCATAGACGCCCTCGCCGGTGCGGCGGAAATAGCGCAGGGCGCCGCCCTCGCTGACATCGCCGCGCGGCGCCACGATGCGGGCCTTCGGCAGGAGCTGGCCTGCCAGTTCGAAGAACTGGTTCTCGTCGCCCCCCGTGCCGTGGAACACAAGGAACAACGGCGCCTTGGGGTCAGCCGAACCGCCAGTGCGAAAATGATAGTCCGCCATCTGCGGTCTCCTCAAAACAACTGCCCGCAATATTGGCGGCCAGCCTGTTTGGAGCAACCAATGATATCGCCACACACTGTCATCGATTTGGAAACGATGCTGAACCACCGCACCCCCGCCGCCGTAACCAGTGCCGGAGGTCAACCATGCCACAATCCCTGCAGTCCTTTCCGTCCGGCGGCCTCGCCGTGGTCTTTGGCGCCAGCGGCGGCATCGGCCAGGCCCTGGTGGCCGAGCTCGCCGCCTCGGGCCAATTCACCACGGTGCTGGGCCTGTCGCGCCGCAATGACGGCTTCGATCTGACCGACGAGGCAACCATTGCCGCCGCTGCCGCACGCATCGCTGCAACCGGCCTGCCGCCGCGCCTGGTCATTGTCGCCACCGGCCTGCTGCATGATGGCGCGCAGCAGCCCGAAAAGAGCTGGCGCCAGCTCGACGCCGCAGCACTGGCCCAGAGCTTTGCCATCAATGCCATCGGCCCGGCGCTGCTCGCCAAGCATGTGCTGCCCCTCTTGCCACGCCAGGGCAAGGCGGTGTTCGCGGCGCTCTCGGCCAAGGTGGGCAGCATTGGCGATAACCGGCTGGGCGGCTGGTATGGCTATCGCGCTGCCAAGACTGCGCTGAACCAGCTGATGCACACCGCATCGATCGAACTGGCGCGGACGCGTCCGGAGGCCATCTGCGTCACCCTCCACCCTGGCAGCGTGGCCACTACCCTGTCGGCGCCCTTTGGCAGCCCCAGCCACCCCGCCGACAGCCCCGACGTGGCCGCCGCCCGGCTGCTGGCTGTGCTCGACGGGCTGACCCCGGACCAGACCGGAGCGTTCCTCGACCACACCGGACTGCCACTGCCCTGGTGACCCCTTGCGCGACGGGCCACCTGTGCCACTATGGCGGCCATGTTCCTGTCCGTCTTCGACGTCTTCAAGATCGGCATCGGCCCCTCGAGTTCCCACACCATGGGCCCGATGACGGCGGCACGGCGCTTCCTCGATGAACTGGCCTCCGGCACCGCGCCGCGGGCCGCCCGCGCCCGCCCGGCCGCCTTGACGGCGAGCCTGCATGGCTCGCTCGCCTTTACCGGCATCGGCCATGGCAGCGGCCGCGCCGTGATCCTGGGCCTCTGTGGCCAGGATCCGCGCACAGTCGACCCCGACGCCATCGACGCCATCATCGCCAGGGTTGAGGCCGAGGGGCGTGTCGAGCCGCCTGGCCACCCCGCCTATCGCTTCCGCCCGGCAGTGGATCTGGTGTTCGACAAGACCACGCCCCTGCCCGGCCATCCCAATGGCCTGCAGTTCACCGCCTTTGACAGCGACGGCCAATTGCTGCTGCGCCGCGCCTATTTCTCCGTCGGCGGTGGCTTTGTGCTGAGCCAGGATGAACTGGCCGCCCTCAAGGGACCGCAGGCGATCCAGCAGGATGTGCCCTTTCCCTTTGCCCATGCGTTGGACATGTTGGCCATGGCCGAGGCCTCGGGCCTGTCGATTGCCGCCATGAAGCGCGCCAATGAAGAGGCGCACATGAGCCGGCGGGCGCTGGATCAGGGCATCGACGCCATCTGGGCCGCCATGAGCGGCTGCATCGACCGCGGCCTTGCCCAGGATGGCACGCTGCCGGGCGGCTTGCGCGTCAAGCGCCGTGCCAGTGCCATGCATCGCCAGCTCGCCGAACAATGGCAGCGCAACGAGATCACCCCGCTGATGGCCAATGACTGGCTGAGCCTTTATGCCATGGCGGTCAACGAGGAGAATGCCGGCGGCGGCCGCGTCGTCACGGCGCCCACCAATGGCGCTGCCGGCGTCATTCCCGCCGTGATGCGCTATTTCCTCAAGTTCAACGCCGCTGCGGGCGCCGAGGCGGTGCGCGACTATCTGCTGACCGCCGCCGCCATCGGCGGCATCATCAAGCACAATGCCTCCATTTCCGGCGCTGAAGTGGGCTGCCAGGGCGAAGTCGGCTCGGCCTCGGCCATGGCCGCCGCCGGCCTCTGCGCCATCATGGGCGGCACCCCGGCCCAGGTGGAAAACGCTGCCGAAATCGCGCTGGAACACCATCTGGGCATGACCTGCGACCCGGTGGGGGGCCTGGTGCAGATCCCCTGCATCGAGCGCAACGCCTTCGGCGCCGTCAAAGCCGTCACCGCCGCCTCCCTGGCCCTGCACGGCGACGGCACCCACGCGGTCCCCCTCGACGCCTGCATCGAAACCATGCGCCAGACCGGCCTGGACATGAGCGACCGCTACAAGGAAACCAGCCTCGCGGGCCTGGCGGTCAATGTGGTGGCGTGCTGAGCCCAACAAGAACCAGTCTGTCAAACGAGCTGCCCCTGACGCAGTTGCTTCCGCCATGGGACCGTAATATACCCTCGCAGGGGTAACGGGGGGCTCGATCTGGTCCACAACGGTGGACCCAGGATCGCTTGGACGAATTCAGTCGTGGAAACGAGCACATTCCCGATCAGTTTGATCGCGCCAGTCAACATTGGGGCTTGCGCATGATGACGAGTTCGCAGACGAACCCCGCTTATTGTCCTGAACGCTGAGAGTTTTGCATTTGACCTTTAGTGACATGGTCCTGCGGGTTCGCAACATGTCCCGCATCTGGAAGCGGGTCATCCTTGTTGTGTTTGACACCGTCGCGCTGGCATTTGCCTTGTCGGCCAGCTTTGCTCTGCGATACGGATTGTGGAATCCGCCCAATACGCTTGACCAGTTGCTGATCATCATGACCGGCCCCATGGTGGCGATCCCCATCTTTATTCGGTTGGGCCTCTATCGGGCGGTTATTCGCTATCTGCCCGAGCGGGCCATGTGGACCATTTTGCAGGCCGTGACGCTGTCCACGGTCTGCTGGGTGCTGGTGGTATTTTTGTCCGAAATGGCAGGTCGGGGCGTGGTGCCGCGGTCGGTGCCGCTGCTCTACTGGGCGATTTCCTTCTTGTTGATCGGCGGAAGCCGCTTCCTCGCCAAACGCTTGCTCTGGGCATCGGCGGGTGCCAAGTTCCGCGAGAATCCCATCGTCATCTATGGAGCCGGCGAGACCGGTGTCCAGCTGGCCTATGCCATCCGCCGGGACTCCTCCCAGTATGTGCTGGCCTTTGTGGACGACAATGCCTCCCTGCATGGACGCGACGTAGCCGGAATCCGCGTCTATCCGCCGTCCAGCCTGCCCACGCTGATTAGCCAGTATGGCGTCAAGGAGGTCGTGCTCTCCATGCCGTCCTTGAGTTCGACACAGCGGCAGGCGCTGGTCGCCAAGATCGGCGGCCAGGGGGCACGTATCCGCACGCTGCCGCCGATCGGCGAGCTGATCTCGGGGCGTTACCTGATCAGCCAGATCCGGGAAATCGACATCGACGAACTGCTCGGCCGCTCCTCAGTACCCGCAGATCGTACCCTGCTGCGTGACATGATCGAGGGCAAGATCATCATGGTCACCGGCGCTGGCGGCTCGATTGGTTCTGAACTCTGCCGCCTGATCGTCAAATGGTCACCGCAGCGACTGGTGCTCTTCGAGGCAAACGAATTTGCACTTTACCAGATCGAGCGCGAGCTTTCGGCGCTCAAGAGCCACTCGATCGTCCCGGTACTCGGCTCGATTACCGACGATGCCAACGTTCGCTACACGCTCAACCAGCACAAGGTGCAGGTGGTCTTCCATGCAGCAGCGCACAAGCATGTCCCGCTGGTTGAAGCCAATGTGATTGAAGGCATCCGCAACAACGTGTTCGGCACCAAAACGGTCGTCGAGGCGGCGGCGGATTTTGGCGTCGAGAGCTTTGTGTTGATTTCCTCCGACAAGGCCGTTCGGCCGACCAATGTCATGGGTGCCACCAAGCGCTGGGCCGAGCTGATCGTCCAGCAGAAGGCTGTCGAAGTTAGCCGAGCAAATGGCAGCCAGCGATTCTGCGCCGTACGCTTCGGCAATGTTCTGGGCTCGAATGGCTCGGTGGTTCCGCTCTTTAAGGAACAGATTGCCAAGGGCGGCCCGATCACCCTGACCGATGCCGAAATGACGCGCTACTTCATGTCTATCCACGAAGCATCCGAACTCATCATTCAGGCAGCCAGCCTGTCGCGCGGCGGCGACGTGTTTCTGCTCGATATGGGCGAGCCGGTCCTGATCAAGGATCTCGCGGAGAACATGGTTCGCCTGGCTGGAGCCTCGATCCGGGATCAGAGCAATCCCGATGGCGACATCCAGATCGTGATCACTGGCAAGCGGCCGGGTGAGAAGATGTATGAAGAGCTGTTCTACGACGATACGACAGCCAGCCCGACCCTGCATCCCAAGATCTTGCGGGCAGCCGGTGACATTGCTAGCGGCACGCCCATCGCCGATGCTTTGCTCGACCTCAGCAGCGCCCTGCAGCAGCGCGATGAGGCCAATGCCCGCAGCATCTTGTTCACGCAGATCAGAGACAGCGACCATGCCGAGGGGAACAAGTCGTGACCGCGACCAATCAGACCAAGTTCGGAACAGACCCCGCGTCAGGCATGTCCGTCCGCGACGCATTACTGCTCGCCGTGCGAAACTGGATCTGGCTGATCGGCGTGCCTCTGGCGACACTGTTCATCGTCTCGGCGATCTACACCAACCTGCCGACACGGACCACTGTGACGGCCGTGCTCAACGCCGACATGGACCTTGTGGAGCTTTATGCAAAGCCGATCATCGACGGTCTCGATCCGACCGCGACATTGACCCTCACCAAGGGTAACGGCACTGTCATCATCACCTCCGACGCACCCGACACGGCGACGGCGCAGGCGCTCGTCCAGCAGGTCCTAGACGCTACGCCACAGCCCGAGCTGCCCCAAACATCGCTCACGCCGACACAATCGCTGGAACTGCGCGCGCTTCGCGAGTATCGGACCAACCTGCAGACCCTGTTGTCCAGCGGCACTGCGCATGCTGCCGAGACCAATGCACTTGAGGCCGAGATGGCCCAAGCACAGGGTCGGATCGATTACCTCGAGCTACGCGACGTTGCGCCTGAGGCCCTACCAAAGGTCGCACAGGAAGCGCGGGCTACGCCCATTCGCCAGCCCCCGCTCCGTAACGTCGCCATATTCACTTTGGTATTCACGCTGTTTGTCACTTGGGCGCTGATCTATGGCCTGGAACGGCGCCGCGTCGTTCGAGAGAAGGGAATGCTGTGAGCGACGACATGCCTTGCCAGTTGACCTTTCTTCGGTTTCCGCTAAGGGGATGCCGCAGGGGCTGACCCAGCCGGATCAACACGTCCCGTGGCCACGCCGGTGTCCGTGGCGCTCCACCCATCAACTGGCGATCGAATGATCAGGTTCATGTCGTGAACATCACTGTCTCTGCTCCCGGCCGCATCGCGCCAATCTCGGAACAGCCGACCTGGTCACTGGCAGCCTCGGACGTTCGGCACGGTCAGGAGCTGCAGACGTCCGGACACCACCTGGCCCCCACACCGTGGTAGCCACACACCAAATGCCTCTACCAGTGACCGCGGGAGTCGGGTCTATATGAAGTCTGTACTAATTACCGGCGGGGCGGGTTTTCTGGGTTCCCATCTCGCCGATCGCCTGCTCGGCGAGGGCGCCAGGGTAACCTGCCTTGATGACCTGTCCACCGGATCGGCCGCCAATCTGGCCCACCTGGCCAACGAGCCCCGCTTTGAGCTGATTGAAGCTGATGTCGCCACGCCGATCGCACTTGACGTCGACACCATCTTCAACCTGGCGTGCCCGGCCTCGCCAGTCCATTACCAGCACGATCCCATCAAGACGATGCGGACAAGTGTGCTGGGTGCCATCAACATGCTTGATCTCGCCGAGAAGAATGGCGCGGTGATCCTGCAGGCCTCCACCAGCGAGGTCTATGGCGACCCCCACGTGCATCCGCAGACCGAGGGCTATTGGGGCAATGTGAACACGGTCGGAGAACGCAGCTGCTACGATGAGGGCAAGCGCGCCGCCGAGACCCTGTTTGCAGACTACCGCCGTCATCGCGGCGTGCGGACCAAGCTGGTCCGTATCTTCAACACCTATGGGCCGCGCATGTTGCCCTCCGATGGCCGCGTGGTCTCCAACTTTATCGTCCAGGCCCTCTCTGGCCAGGATCTGACGATCTACGGCGAGGGCATGCAGACCCGCAGCTTCTGCTATGTTGATGACCTGATCGAGGCCATGGTACGCATGATGCGAACGGCGGACTTTGCTGGCCCCGTCAATATCGGCAACCCCTTCGAATTCAACATGCTTGAGTTGGCGCAGAAAGTACTCGCTTTTACCGGATCAACCAGTCAGATCGTGTACCGGCCTCTGCCCTCTGACGATCCCAGACAACGCAAGCCGGACATATCCCTGGCCAAGGAGCGTTTAGGCTGGGAGCCCCGGATTGGCCTTGATGAAGGCCTCAAACGTACCATCGCTGATTTCAAGACCCGCCTCAACACGTGACAAGAGACCAAGCCATGCTCAATGACAAATCGATCCTGATCACGGGAGGCACCGGCTCGTTCGGCAAGGCTTTCGTCCGCACCGTGCTCGAACGCTACCCCGGCGTGAAGCGCCTGGTGATCTTCTCGCGCGACGAACTCAAGCAGTTCGAGATGGCGCAGACCTTCTCGGAGCGCGAATACCCTGCCCTGCGCTACTTCATTGGCGACGTCCGCGATGAAAGCCGCCTGCGCCGTGCCCTCGAAGGCGTCGATGTTGTGGTGCATGCCGCGGCCCTCAAGCAGGTGCCGGCGGCCGAGTACAATCCTTTCGAATGCATCAAGACCAATGTTCTGGGCGCCCAGAACCTGATC
This sequence comes from Devosia sp. FKR38, assembly GCF_005222805.1. Taxonomy (GTDB): domain Bacteria; phylum Pseudomonadota; class Alphaproteobacteria; order Rhizobiales; family Devosiaceae; genus Devosia. The sequence goes on from NZ_STGC01000005.1 coordinate 2,703,026, forward strand.
GAGGCCTGCCTCGACAGCGGCGTGAAGAACCTGGTCGCCCTGTCCACCGACAAGGCCGCCGCCCCCATCAATCTTTACGGCGCGACCAAGCTGTGCTCGGACAAGCTGTTTGTTGCGGCCAACAACATCCGCGGCAACCGCGAGATCAAGTTCAGCGTTGTCCGCTACGGCAATGTCATGGGCAGCCGCGGCTCGGTCATTCCGTTCTTCCTGGATCGCCGCCAGGATGGCGTGCTTCCCATCACTGACCCGACTATGACGCGCTTCAACATCTCCCTGCAGGAAGGCGTCGACATGGTCCTTTGGTCCCTGGCAAATGCCTGGGGCGGCGAGATCCTGGTGCCCAAGATCCCGTCCTACCGCATCACCGACGTAGCCGAGGCCGTCGCGCCCGAATGCCGCCAGGAAATCGTCGGGATCCGCCCCGGCGAGAAGATCCACGAGGAAATGATCACCGATAGCGACAGCTTCAACACGGTGGACCTCGGCAAGTACTATGCGATCCTGCCGGTCGCCAGCCACTATTCGACCGAAGAATACTGCGCCAAGACCAACGCCGTGCCCGTACCGAAGGGCTTTGCCTACAACAGCGGCACCAACCCCGAATTCCTCTCGGTGGAGCAATTGCGGACGCTGATCGAGACGCATGTCATCGGCAGGTCGATCGACTAAGGAAAACGGCAATGGCCTTCATACCCTACAGCACGCAGTCCATCGACGAAGATGACATCGCGGCAGTGACTGCGGTTTTGCGAGCCGACTATCTGACGCAGGGTCCGGCCATTCCCGCCTTTGAGGAAGCCTTTGCGCAACGCCACAGCGTCAGCTATGCCGTGGCGATCAACAACGCAACCTCGGCTCTGCACCTGGCCTGCATTGCCATGGGCGTGGGTCCCGGCTCCATTGTCTGGACCTCGCCAAACAGCTTCGTGGCTTCTGCCAATTGCGCCCTCTACTGCGGCGCCAGGATCGATTTCGTCGACATCGATCCCAGCACCCGCAACATGTCCGTCTCCGCCCTGCGGGACAAACTGGCCGACGCAAAGAATGCAGGCGAGCTTCCCAGCGTGGTGATCCCGGTCGATTTCGCCGGTCTGCCATGCGACCTGCAGGACATGCGCGCGCTGGCCGATGAATATGGCTTCCGCATCCTCGAAGACGCTTCGCATGCCACCGGCTCAAGCTATCTTGGGGCCCCCACCGGCAGCGCCTGGGCCGATGCGACCGTGTTTAGCTTTCATGCCGTCAAGATCGTGACCACCGCCGAAGGCGGCATGATCACGACCAATGACGCGGCCCTGGCCGATGAACTCCGTCTACTGCGCTCGCATGGCATCACCCGCGACACCGCTCGCATGCATGGCCCCAGTGAGGGGCCCTGGTATTACGAGCAGACCGCGCTGGGCTTCAACTATCGCCTGACCGACATCCAGGCCGCACTTGGGTTGAGCCAGTTGGCCCGCCTGGAGACCATGCAGGCCCGCCGCACCGCACTGGCAGATCGCTATGATACGATCCTCGCCGACCTGCCCTTGACCTTGCCGCATCGCAGCAATGATCGCGTGTCGGCCTGGCACCTGTACGCCGTCGAGGTCGATCCCGCCGGCCCCTCGCGCCGGACGGTGTTTGATGCGATGCGGGCAGCCGAGATTGGCGTGAATGTGCATTACATTCCCATCCACACCCAGCCTTACTATCGCGGGCTCGGTTTCAAGTACGGCGATTTTCCGGCCGCCGAACACTATTATGCGCACGCCATCTCTCTGCCGCTGTTCCCCGCGATGACCGAGCAACAGCAGGACTTTGTAGCGGCAACGCTGCGTACCGCCTTGTCGGCCTAGGGGAAGCTCATGAATCTGGCAGTTATTCCGGCCCGCGGCGGCAGCAAGCGCATTCCACGGAAGAATATTCGCCCCTTCGCTGGCAAGCCGATGATCGCGTTTGCCATCGACAGTGCCCTGGCCAGCGGTCAGTTCGACAAGGTCATCGTCTCAACCGATGACGGCGAGATCGCCGACATCGCGCGCCAGCATGGTGCCGAGGTCCCCTTCATGCGCCCGGCGGATCTGTCCGACGATTTCACCCCGACCGTGCCAGTGATAGCCCACGCCATCCGAACCATGATGGACCTCGGCTTAGCGCCCGAGCTGGTGTGCTGCATCTACCCAGGCGTGCCCATGATCGATGCAGACGACCTGCGCAAGGCCCGCGAACACCTGCTGGGCAGTCAGGCCCAATATGCCTTTCCGGTCGCACCCTTTCCCGCCGCCATCCAGCGCGCGCTGCGTCGTAATGCCGAGACCGGCAACGCCGAGCCCTTCAGTCCGCAATATGTCAACACGCGGACGCAGGACCTGGAGCCAGCCTATTTTGACGCCGGTCAGTTCTACTGGGGTCGCCGCCAGGCCTGGCTGGACGGATTGAGCCTGCACGGCCATGGCACGACTATCGTTCTGCCCGAATGGCGCGTCGTCGACATCGACACTGCCGACGACTGGGCGCGTGCCGAAATCCTCTATCGGGCGTTTGCGACGTCCCAGAGCCAATGAAGTTTGGCTTTCGCGCCGACGCGGCGCTCGACATAGGCGCTGGGCACGTGATGCGCTGCATCACGCTGGCCCAGGCGCTGTCGGACAGGGGGGCAGAGTGTACCTTCATATGCCGCGAACACCCCGGCCATCTGATCGAAGCGATCCGCACTGCTGGCTTTGGTGTCACTGGCCTGCCGGTGCTGGAGCGCTCGGGCACGGAAAAATCGCCCTATGCCAGCTGGGTTGGAGCCGACACAGCGGTCGATGCCAGCCAAAGCCGCGCCATTTTCGATGCCCAGGGCTGCAATTTTATCATCGCCGATCACTATGGGCTCGATGCCCAGTGGGAACGCGCCGTTTCGCCGGCCGGACGGATCGGCATAATCGATGACCTGGCCAACCGGCCGCACTATAGCGCCCTGCTGATCGACCAGACGCTGGACCGCGCGGCGCATTCCTATGCCGGTCTGGTGCCAGACGATTGTATAACCCTTTGCGGTTCGAGCTTTGCAATACTGCGCCCTCAGTTTGCCAAGGCCCGCGCGAGAAGCCTTGAATTGCGCGCGGGGCGGGCGCCAGGCCAAATTCTCGTATCCATGGGCGGCATCGACCGCGACAACCTGACGGGCCGCGTACTCGACGTGCTGACTGCCCTGCCCAGCGACCTCGAGTTTAGGACCACTGTCGTCCTCGGGGCCACCGCGCCATGGCGCGAGGCCGTGACGCGCCAGGCCGCAACCAGCCGGCGCAAGGTCGAAGTTCTGGTCAACGTCGCCGATATGGCCGAGCTGCTGATCCAGACAGACCTGGCCATCGGCGCCGCCGGATCGTCAGCATGGGAGCGATGCTGCCTGGGTGTGCCCACGGTGATGGCCGTGACGGCCGACAACCAAACCGAAATCGCCCGTGCAGTGGCCGCCCGTGGCGCTGCACTGACTGCAGGCGCGGCCGACGCACCCGGTTTTGACAGCCGCCTCGCTGGCGCGATTGTCCAACTGCTACGTGAGTCCGACCTGCGGAGCGGCATGAGCCATGCGGCCGCGGCCGTCACTGACGGCCTTGGTGCTGACCGCGTCGCCGACGCCCTGATGGAGTTGATTGCACAATGAAGATCACCATCGTCTGCAGTTCTGCGGATCATCCGATCAATGCCTGGCTCGACCGCTGGATCGCGGCCCATGCCGGCGACCATGAGATCTCGCTGTTGCGCAGCGTCAAGCAACTCGAGGGCGGCGATATCCTGTTCCTGATTTCGTGCAGCGAGATCGTGACCAGCGCACACCGGGCCAAGTTCGGCGTGACGCTGGTTATCCACGCCAGCGACCTGCCGGAAGGCCGAGGCTGGAGCCCCTATGTCTGGGAAATCGAAGCCGGCCGCGAGCGCATCGTGGTCACGCTGCTCGAAGCCGAGGACAAGGTTGATTCCGGTGCGATCTGGGCCAAAAAGACCGTGCCTATTCCCAAGCACTTTCTGGCGCCCGAGATCAATCAGGCGCTGTTCGACTGCGAACTGGAGCTGATGGACATGGCGCTGGCACTGCATGGCACCGATCCCGGGGCGCCGCAGCCGACCGACATTGCGCCGACCTACTATCAAAAGCGCACACCGGAGAACAGCCGGCTTGACGTCAACAAGACGATAGCGGATCAGTTCGACCTGATACGGGTCTGCGACCCTGTGCGATACCCCGCCTTTTTTGAGCTCCACGGCCACCGTTACAAGCTCACCCTGGAGAAGCTTTGACATGCAATCGATCACCATAGCCGGACGGCGCATTGCAGACGACGCCCCGCCCTACATCATCGCCGAAATGTCGGCCAATCATAATGGCGACCTCAATACGGCGATGAAAATCATCAGCCTGGCCAAGCAGCAAGGTGCCGACGCGGTCAAAATCCAGACCTATACCGCCGACACCCTGACATTGAAGTCCGACAAGCCGGACTTCCAGATCAACGATGGCCTGTGGGCCGGCCGCACCCTGCATGAGCTCTACCAGTGGGCGAGCACGCCCTGGGACTGGCACAAGCCCATGTTCGACCACGCCCGGCAGGTCGGGATCACCCTGTTTAGCTCGCCGTTTGACACCACCGCGATCGACCTGCTGGAAGACCTTGGCGCACCGGCCTACAAGATCGCCTCCTTTGAGGCCGTGGACCTGCCGCTGATCCGTTATGCCGGCAGCACCGGCAAGCCGATGATCATCTCTACCGGCATGGCCGATGACGAGGAGATCGAGGAGGCCATCGATGCCGCCAAGTCTGCCGGATGTACCGAGCTGGCTGTGCTGCATTGCGTCAGCGGCTATCCCGCCCCCTCGGGCGACTACAATCTGCGCACCCTCGCCGACATGAAGCAGCGCTTCGGCCTGGTGACCGGGCTGTCCGACCATACGCTCGACAACGTCACCGCCATCGCCAGCGTTACCCTGGGCGCCGCGCTAATCGAGAAGCACTTCACGCTCGATCGCAACGGCGGCGGTCCCGATGACAGCTTCTCGCTCGAGCCCAAGGACCTCCAGGAGCTGTGCAGCACCGCGCGGGCGGCCTGGGAAGCCCTGGGCACCGTGAACTATGGTCGCAAGTCCAGCGAAGTGGGCAATGTGAAGTTCCGTCGGTCGCTCTATTTCATCAAGCCCGTGCGCGCCGGAGAGACCATTACGGCCGACATGGTGCGCAGCGTCCGTCCCGGCTTCGGCCTGGCGCCCAAGCATCTGGATGCCGTAATCGGCAAGACAGCCAAGGTTGACATCGAGGCCAACACCCGCGTCACCTGGGACGTTCTGGACTGAACACATGACCCAACGGGGGCAATTGTCGGTTCTGATCATCGGCTGCGGCAACATTGCTGGCGGCTTTGACGTCGGCCGACCGGCCGATGCCTTGCCACTGTCCCATGCCGGAGCCTATCGTCGTGACGGTCGGTTCCGAGTCACCACCTGCGTGGAGACCGACCCTGCGCGCAGGTCGGCCTTCATGGACCATTGGCAGGTGCCCGAGGGCTATGCATCGACCCACGCACTGCAGGGCCGGACCGGCCAGTTCGACGTCATCAGCATCTGCTCGCCCACCAGCGCGCATGCTGACGACCTTGAAGCGGCCATTGCCCTGCGTCCGCGGGCGATCTTCTGCGAGAAGCCGATGACGCCATCCCTGGCGGCGTCCGAGCACGCCGTAGCCCAGTGCAATGCAGCCGGCATCGTGCTGGCGATCAATCACTCCCGCCGTTGGGCGCCCGATGTCTGGCGCCTGCGTGCCGAACTCCAGTCCGGTTCCTGGGGCCTCGTTCGATCCGCCGCCGCACGCTACACCAAGGGTGTGCTCAACAACGGCGGGCACATGCTGGATCTCCTCGAATTCCTCCTGGGCCCCCTCACGGTGCAATGGGCCGGCGTCCCAGTGAGCGACTTCTGGCCGGACGACCCAACTATCCCAGCAGCTCTCGTCAGCGCAGCCGGCGTGCCGGTGCTGCTGGCGGTGGGCGACGCCAGGGATTATGCAACCTTTGAACTCACCCTCACCACCGAAATGGGCCTGATCACCATGGAGGACGGCGGCAATCAATGGCGCTACCGTCGCGTCATCGACAGCCCGACATTCGCCGGTTACAAGGCCCTCGATGCAGGCGCGCAGGTAACGGGCGAGTACCAATTGGCCATGCTGAACGCAGTGGCCGACATCTACGACGCAGCAACCACAGGATCGCCCGTGCGCAGCACGGGTGTTTCAGCCTTGGCGGCCCAACGCCATTGTGCTGAAATTCGAGCACGTGCCGCACAGCCGGCAGAGGAAGAGAACGATGAGTAACGACACCCTTGCACTGTTTGGCGGCACGCCCACGATCGCCGCGCCGCTTGAACCGTTCCATAGCATTGGCGAGGACGAGGTCGCGGCAGCCAGTGCAGTCATCCGCTCGGGCGTTTTGTCCGCCTATATCGGCGCGCCGGGCGAAGGCTTCATGGGCGGCCCACACGTCAAGGCGTTCGAGGCCAAGGCTGCCAAGTATTTTGGCGTTCGCAATGTTGTTGCCGTCAACTCCTGGACTTCTGGCCTCATCGCTGCCGTCGGCGCCATTGGCATCGAACCGGGCGACGAAATCATCACCACGCCCTGGACAATGGCGGCGACGGCCACGGCAATCCTGCACTTCAACGGCATCCCGGTCTTTGCCGACATCGACCCGGTAACATTCAATATCGATCCGGCCAGCGTCGAAAAGCTGATCTCCCCCCGCACCCGCGCCATCATGGCTGTCGACATCTTCGGTCAGTCAGCCGATATGCGCGCCCTGCGCGCCATTGCCGACAAGCATGGGATCAAGCTGCTCAGCGACACCGCCCAGGCGCCTGGCGCGCTGCAGGACAACAAATACGCCGGCACGCTGGCCGACATCGGCGGCTATAGCCTGAACTACCACAAGCATATCCATTCCGGCGAAGGCGGCATCATCGTTACCGAAGACGATCGGCTCGCTGACCGCATGCGCCTGATCCGCAACCACGCCGAGGCCGTGATCCGCTCGTCCGATCCGGCCGAGCTGAACAACATGCTCGGCTACAACTTCCGCATGGGCGAGATCGAAGCCGCCATTGCCTCGGTCCAGCTCGACAAGCTGGCCGCGCGCGTCGCCAGCCGCCAGAAGGCCGCAGAGGCCTTCACCCGCGGCATTGCCGACCTGCCAGGCCTGACCCCACCGGTCACCGCCCCGGGCAATACCAATGTGTACTATGTCTATGGCATGACCCTGGATATCGATGCCCTGGGCGTCTCGCGTGAACGCCTCGTCGAGGCCCTGCGCGCCGAAGGCGTGCCGTGGCTGATGGCGGGCTACCAGAATGTGCACCTCTATCCGCTGTTCCAGCACAAGATCGCCTATGGCTCCAAGGGCTTCCCGTGGAACCAGCCCTTTGTTTCGCGCGACATCGACTATTCGCGCGGCATCTGCCCGGTTGCCGAGGATCTGCATGCCCGCACCTTCCTCGGACTTAACCTGTGCATGGGCGAATATGGCGATTCGGACATAGACAAGCTGGTCGCGGCCTTCCACAAGGTCTGGGGCAATCTCGACGCACTAAAGGCGCATTGATCTCCACATGCCCGCCAACGCACCTGTATTAGTCGGTAAGCTGGTCACCTTGCGCCCATTCGGGGCAGAAGACATTACCGACCAGTACATTGGCTGGCTGAACGATCCGCGGGTGGTGCGTTTCAGCAATCAACGCTTTCGGCGCCATGACGCCGAAAGTTGCGCGGCCTACCTGGCCAGCTTCCAGCACAGTGCCAACCACTTCGTGTCCATCCGGCGCCGCGCCGATGACAAGGCCATCGGCACCATGACCGCCTATGTCAGCCTTCCGCACCAAACCGTTGATGTGGGCATCATGGTCGGCGCGCCCGAGGTCTGGGGACAGGGCTATGGCCAGGATGCATGGAATACCCTGCTGGCATGGTTGGCGGATCGCGCCGATATTCGCAAGATTACCGCCGGTACGCTCGAAGGCAATATTGGCATGCAAAGGCTCATGCAACGCTCGGGCATGACCCTGGAGGCCCGCCGGGTCGCACAGGAAATCGTCGAGGGTCAGCCTCAGGACATCGTCTACTATGCGCGCTTCACCGATCGATGACCTGCCACGTCCGCTCGCCATCGTGTGTCACGATGCCGGAGCGGCCAACATCATCCTGCACGCCATCGGCGAGGCTGCAGATGGCGTGCGCATCTGGACCGAAGGCCCCGCTGACCGCATCGCGGCCGCAGTAGGCCACCCCCGCAACGTGCCCAACCTCGAGGCGGCTCTCGACGGGGCGGCGACACTGTTGAGTGGCACCGGATGGGCCAGCGACCTCGAACATCGGGCCCGCGCCCTGGCCAGGGAGCGTAGCATTCGCTCCATTGCCGTGCTGGACCACTGGGTGAACTACCCGCAACGCTTTGTCCGCGACGGGCACGAGGTGCTGCCAGATCGCTGGTGGGTCACCGACCGCTTCGCATTGGCCGAAGCCCGGAAGCACTTTGACGCCGCCCGCATAGACCAGGTCGCCAATTTCTACGCCCTTGAGCAACTGGCCAGCGTCGCGCCTGTCAGCGCCGGGACGCCCAACAGGCTGCTCTATGTCCTGGAACCGGCACGATCGACCTGGGGCAAGGATAGCCCCGGAGAATTCCAGGCGCTCGACTACTTTGTGGAGCGTCTGCCGACACTCGGACTGCCAAGCAGAACAGAGATCAGCCTGCGCCCCCATCCATCTGATCCGCCGGGGAAATATGACGACTGGATCAGCAAGCATGCCAACATGGGGATCTCTCTGGACCTGTCAGCTGGTATTTCAGAAGCAATCGGCGATTCACGCTGGGTTGCCGGTTGTGAGTCATTCGCACTTGCGTTAGCGCTGGAGACAGGACGACCGGTGTTCTGCACTTTGCCGCCCCATGCGCCGCCCTGCCGGCTGCCTCATGACCGCATCATCCACATCCAGGCGATGGAGTAGGCACCTGTGAAGTACTGCAAGCAATGCCTGCAACCCGATACGCGCCCGAACACCCAGTTCCTGCCCGAAGGCATCTGCCCGGCCTGCGAATACTACTCCCGCCTAAAGCATGTGGACTGGCAGGAGCGCTACGAGATCCTCCAGGACGTGCTGGCGGCACGGCCAAAGCGGGGTGACCAGGCGTTCGACTGCATCATCGGGGTCAGCGGCGGCAAGGATAGCATGCGCCAGGCGCTATGGGTGCGGGACAATCTTGGCCTCAAGCCGCTTCTTGCATGCCTCACCTACCCCCCCGAACAGGTCACGGAGCGTGGCGTCGACAACATCTCGAACCTGATCGAACTCGGGTTTGACATGGTCATGTCTGCCCCGGCCCCAGCGACCTGGCGCAGGCTCATGCGCGAGTCCTTCCTGCGGTTCACCAACTGGGCCAAGTCGACAGAGCTGGCGCTGTTCAGTTCGGTCCCGCAACTTGCCATTCGCTATCGGATTCCTCTGATCTTGTGGGGCGAAAATCCCGGCCTACAGCTGGGCGACCTTAAGACACTCGGCAAAACCGGCTATGACGGCAACAATCTGCGCTACATGAACACCCTGTCTGGCGGGGCCGCCGACTGGATGATCGAAGCGGGTGCGACCAATGCCGAACTCCTTTCCTACCGCTATCCGGCGCCGGAAGAGTTCGAAGAGCACGACCTCCAGATCATCTATCTCGGCTGGTTCCTGGGCGACTGGTCACTTGTCAACAATGGCATGTATTCGGCGGGGCGGGGCCTGAAGGTGCGCTCCGACACCGTCGACAATACCGGTGACCTGCGCGGCGTCACCTCGCTCGACGAGGATTGGGTGACGCTCAATCAGATGATCAAGTATTATAAGTTCGGCTTTGGCCGGGTGACAGACTATGTGAACGAGGAAATTCGCTTGGGTCGCCTCAAGCGCGACGACGGAATCCGCCTCGTTGAGAAATACGACGACGCCTGTTCGCCCGAATACATCGCCAAGTTCTGCGAGTACATCGAGATTTCGGTCGACGAATTTTGGGCTCAAGTTCACCGTTCTCTCAATCGCAATCTGTTCGATCTGCACGCGGATGGCACCATCACGCGCAAGTTCCAGGTGGGTGTCGGCCTATGAAGCGACGGACGATCGGCATAGTCGACTATGGCGTAGGCAATATTGGTTCGCTGGAGCGTTCGCTCTCGGCTCTGGGGTACCGTTGCCAGACCACGTCAAACCCCGACACACTTGCGGCGAGCGACCTCATTCTGCTGCCCGGCGTGGGCGCCTTCCCCACGGCTATGGCGGCGCTGCATGCCCATGACATGGTCGGGTTTCTCCAGGAACGCGCGCAGTCCGGCCAGCCACTCGTCGGCATCTGCTTGGGCATGCAGCTCTTGGCCGACCGGTCGGACGAGATCCGGGAGACATCCGGACTTGGCATCATTCCGGGCTATGTGACCGCGCTCGAAAACGCCGATTGGCATATTGGCTGGAACACGCTCGAGGCCGCCTCAAGCGATCCCTTGGTCAAGCCAAGCGACGGACGCGTTGTCTATTTCAACCACTCCTTTGTGCTCAGGACGTCCCCGGAATATGTCATCGGCGTTGCCCGCATCGACCAGGGCATGACGCCGTTCCCGGTGGCTATCCGGCGGGAGAATACTGTGGGCCTGCAATTCCATCCGGAAAAGAGCCAGACTGCAGGCTTGCAGCTGCTGTCCGACGTTATCGAGGGGCTCTGCCGTGCTGCGTAAACGCATAGTGGGCGTCATTACCGTCAAGGACGGTTGGGCGGTCCAGTCCATGGGCTACAGCCGCTATCTGCCTCTGGGGCGCCCGGAGATTTTGGCCAAGAACCTGGATCGCTGGGGCGCTGACGAGATCGTGCTGCAGTGCATTGACCGTAGCACCGCCATGGCTGGCCCGGACATTGGCCTGATTGAGCGCGTGGCGCAGAAGGGCTTGTCGACGCCGCTGATTTACCTCGGTGGCATCCACACCGCCCAGCAGGGCGTGGCGGCTGTGCATGCCGGAGCCGACCGGATCGCCATTGACGCCATGCTCAGCGACGACCCGTCTCATGTCCATGAAATCGAGGCCCATCTAGGCGCTCAAGCCATCATTGCCGCCCTGCCGTTATCGGTGGAGCCAACGGGCCTGATGCACCGCAATTATCGGACCGGAGCGCTGTCTGCCCTGCCCGACACACTGCTCGAGCTGATCCGCAAGCGCATCGTCTCGGAGGTCATGACCATCGATTGGCGCAATGATGGCGGCCGGGCGTTTGATACGCGGATTCTCGATGCCTTCCCGCTCGCCGATATCCCGCTGATCGCCTTTGGCGGGCTGGCTGGACCCGACCAGCTGCGCGCCGTCCTGAGCCGGAAGCCTGTGGTGGCAGCTGCGGTCGGCAACTCCCTGAACTACCAGGAGCACACGATCCGCCACCTCAAGAAGGCACTCGGCGACCTGCCGATCCGTGCTCCATCCCATGAACGCAGGATTGACCACTGATTATGGCCGACACATGCTGCCGCCGTTGCCTATACCGCTCCAGCCATCCGCTTGGCCTGGTGATCGACGAGGACGGGATTTGTTCTGGATGCCGGATTCACGAGGAAAAGGACCGGCTGGACTGGGACGCCCGCTGGCGCAAGCTTGAAGCGCTGGTCGAGCCCTATCGGAATCTGTCCGGTGCGAACTACGACTGCATCGTGCCGGTGACCGGGGCCAATGACTCCTATTTCATCGTGCATCTGGTCAAGGAACGGCTGGGTCTCAACCCGCTGCTGGTGACCTACAACAAATACTTCAATACGCCGCTCGGTATTCGAAACCTTGCCAATCTGCGCATCCGGTTCAACTGCGACATTCTGGTTCAGAACGTGAATCCGGTCTCGGTGAAAGCCATCACGCGGACCACACTGCGCCAATTTGGCAGCATGTATTGGCCGGCCCTGGCCGGTCAGACCGTGTTTCCCGTGCAGACGGCGGTACGCTACAAGGTTCCGCTGATCATCTGGGGTGCGCACCAGGGTCTCGAACAGGTCGGCATGTTCAGCCACGAGCACGAGGTCGAGATGACCCGCCGCTATCGCGTGGACCATGACCTGATGGCGCGTGAGGCCGATGATCTGCTCTCGATCTTCGACACCCTCAAGGGCGATGACGTCGTCCAGTATCGCTACCCCGGCGATGCTGATCTGGCCGCCGGTGGCGTGCGGGGCATCTACCTTGGCAATTATGTCCGCTGGGACCCCAAGGCCCAGCACGAACAGATGATCGAAACGCACGGCTACCAGAGCGCCGCCTTCGACCGCACCTTCGACTGCTACGACCATGTCGACTGCTACAACTTCATGGACATCCACGACATCCTCAAGCTGTACAAGCACGGCTATTCCAAGGTGACAGATCACGCCAGCCGCGAGATCCGCCATGGCCGCCTCACGCGGGAGCAGGGGATAGCGCTCGTGCGCAAGCATGAGCAGGCCCCGCTGCGCCACACTGACAAGTTCTGCGAATGGCTGGGTGTCGACGCGCGTGGACTGCAGTTCATCATGAACGAGCATCGTAATCCGCTGTACTGGACTGAGGAGCGGCCCGGCCAATGGGCCTTCCACGGTTGGAGCACACTGGCGCAGCCGGACGCTGCCGCCAACCCGGCCCCGGCCCGCAAGGATGTCCAATTCCAGGCGACCGACACGCTGAACCTGGACCGCGACGACAAATACATCGTGGTTGGCAAGGGATACCCCTGAGGCCGGTCGGCACGAACGGGGCGGGAGCATAAATGGACGTCAGCGGCATAAGCTTCTCCGCGCTCTCGCAGGTCGTCAATCCTGTCTTCTTTGGCAATGCTGTCGCCCTGATTGTCTTGCTGCTCCTGGCGGGCCTACCCTTGGCACGGCGCCTGGAGTGCGGCTTTGCTGCAATCATTCTGGCCATTCTGGTCGGCCTTGGTGTCACCGTGCTGCTCGCCGCAGCGCCATGGCCGTTTGCCAAGCTCCAGATTGCCGCGGTGCTGGCATGCTTGGCAGTGCTCAACCTCATCCCGGTCAAGCACCGCGTTCTTCCCGACAGGCCCGACGGACGGCTGGCCCTGTGGCTCGTCGCCCTGCTCGCTGCGACCTATCTGGCGGCCAATGCCTCGCCCACCGCCTTCATGCACTACGACTACTTCCATGCGTCGATGCGCTCCCTCGAACTGGCACGCTCAGGCACGGCCTTCTCGCCATGGTTCAAGCAGTTTGATCCCAGCGGCTGGTTCCTGTTCGATCAGACCACCTCTTTGACGCTGGACGGGCTGGAAGTGGTCTGGTTCGGCACGCAGACCGGCGTCCTGTCCAAACTGGTTGTGCTGTTGCTGGCCGGCTATCTGGTGCTGACACTTGATCGGCTGCGTGTTGCCTGGCCGATCCTGCTCATGATGACGGCCGCCCTGTGCCTCTACCTCGTCGACAGCGCTTTTGCATTTCGACCTCACATCTATGTCGGGCTCACCCTTGCCGTCATTGCTGCGCAACTTGCCCAGCCGCGCGTCCACAGCGGTAAGCTGCTGGCGGTACTGCTGCTGTTTCTTGTCCTGGCCAAGCGCGACGGCGTCATCCTGGCTCCCTTTGTGGCCATGCTCGGACTCTGGCGGATCGGCGAGCTTGGCAAAGCCCGACGGATCGACATGCGGTTCGCAGCGCCCGCGGCAATTGCCGCCATCGGTTTGCTTGTCGCGGGCCTGAGTTTTGCGCAAATCGGCGGCATCGCGGTTGGGCAGCAACTTCTGCTATCAATGGCCCAGTTGGACGTAGCGCAGCTCCTGCAACGCGGCGTGATGGCCTTTCTTGCCCTGTGCCTCGCCCTGCCAGCGGTGTCATTTGCATTGCAACAAAGCCCAGACATGCGGCGGCGACTGATTGCCCCTTTGGTCTTGCTGACGATCGTTACAGTGCTCATCGTCGCATCGGCCGTGCTGCTGGAGGGCGGCAGCCGGTTCAACGAGGGGACTCTGCTGCGCAAGCTGGTCTACTTCCTGCTGCCGCCAACGCTGACGTTCTTTGCCTTGGCCTTCTCCGATTGGCGAGCGCAAAGCCGTCGCTGGTGGGGATCCGCGATTTTGTTCAGCGGCACGGCCTTCGTCTGTCTGGCGGCATTCCTGGCCAACCAGCTCCAGGATGTGGTGAACCCGCGTTACGGCTGGGGCGAGATCGCCATTGAAGCTGTCGCCTTCTTCCGCAGCGTCGTGCCAACCGAAGCGGCAGTCTCGATTGGCTTTTTGGTTCCACAACCCGACGCTATCGCACGTAGTCCGTTTGGCGAGACGGAGACCTACCAGTTCCCCATGATGACGGCCTATCTTGGTCGCGATCTAAAGTTCGCCCCGGCAATGAGCGAACTGTCCGGCCGCGATATCATCTTTCTGCCGCGCGCTATGCCAGCGGGAGAACGGTTGTCTATTGTACGTCAATCTGGCCGCATCTATCGTGAGCTCGATGGCGGCTACGGCTTGGCGCTGACCCAGACGGGCCTGGCAGCCATCGGCCCCGCACATGTCTTAACCTTTGGCGCGCATGACCCTGTCGATACGCCCCTGGCCCATGTGCCGTGGAAATTCGTCGCCAAGAGCTGGCCTGACCAGTTCCGTGTGGCCGAAGTGCCTTGGCCGGCCGACGTCACCCAGGTCATGGCCGCCTGGCCAGCCGATGGAACAGAAATGGACCAGCCGTTGACGCTCAGCTTTCCCAATGCCGAGAGGAAGAGAGTCTTCAGCGTCGAATTTTCCGACCATCCACTCGGCGACCGCAAGCCGGAGACCATAGAAATTACCACCCAGGATGGTACCTTCAATGCGCCCGCCCAGTCCTACTTTATTCACAATCGCTATGTGCTGCCGATCAGAACACAGGGGTCGTTCTCGATCACCTTCACTGCCGCCCAGACACCGATAGAGCCGCCATGGATGGCACCTTACTTCGTGCTATTTGATCTGCAGGTCCTCCAGGAAGACCAGTGAGGGCTCAGGTTGAACGGTGCGCACAAACCGTGCATATGCAGCCGAACCGCCCAGGAATGAGATTATGACCGCCAACGTCCTTTGCCTGTCCCGATCATACCTGTCCAACCTGCTCCCCAGGCTGGGCAAGCTGGACCCGGAAGCGCGCTACTTTCATATCGTCCAGAGCGATGCGGAAGAACGTGCGGTCAAGGCTGCAGGCGGCACCGTGGTGCTCAACCTGGAAGCCGTGGTGCGCAAGCATTTCAGCACAATCCAGCCTGCCGAATGGCGCGAACCCGATGATTTCCGCGAGGTGACAGGCTTTGGTTGGTCGGCCCTCTATTCGGATCGCAATCTGCCCGATCTGCCGGCAAAGAAGCGCGAAAAGACGGCCCGCATCGTCTTTGACGCTGTCGCTGCGCTGTTTGCCGAGCGGCAATACGACGCCTTCGTGAGTGAGCCGGTAGCCATCTTTATCACACACATCGTCTTCTATTTTTGCCGCAAGACCGGCACGCGTCCGCTGCTCTGGGCCAATACCTATTTCCCTGACTATTTCTATTTCGCAGATGCAACCAATATCGCCGTGCCCACGCCGATCGCTGGTGCGCCCAACACCACCGAGGAGCTGGCCAAGACCGTTGAGTCCTATGTCCATGGCGTGATCGGCGACCGCGCCGGGCCGGCCTATCACCATGCCTTCGCCAGCAAGGCCAGCAAGCCCCAGTTGGACTATCTCAGCCAGCGCAAGGGCGAGCGGCCGCTGGTGCTGCGTCCAGGTCTCGCCAGCATTGGTCTGCAGTTTGCCCGCATGATGCGCGCGCACCTCAAGCGTCTGACCTTCCCGCTCCGCGGCGATTACATGACGGCCGGATCGGTGTCCGAGCATCGCGCCTATATGCGCTACCTGCTCACACCGTCTTATGTCTATGACGCACTGCCCGAGGGCTTCTCGGCGACCAATGTCGTCTATCCGCTGCAATATGAGCCCGAAGCGTCGCTGATCTATTTCGCGCCGGAGATTGTCAGCCAGGTGTCCTTTGTTGAGACCATCCTGCGCGCCCTGCCAAGCGATTGCTTGCTCTGGGTCAAGGAACATCCCAACCAGTTCGGCGCCTTGGGCGAGAAGCCCTGGCGCGCCCTGCGGGCAAAATATGGCAACCTGCGGTTTATCAACGGGCGGCAGAGCGGGCGCGAACTGATCAAGCGCGCCAGCGCCGTAGTGAGCATTTCAAGCAGCATGGGCATGGACGCTCTGCTTTTGGGGCGAAAGGTCATTGTTGCCGGGCGGGTCTTCTACCGCAGCTTCACCGGCGCAATCGCAGTGTCGTCCCATGCCGAAATGGCCAAAGCGCTCAACAGCGCCGACACTTATGAGCCCAGCGACAACGCAGCATCCAATATCGCTGAGCTGATCACCTTCGGGCGAAACGCCTACCGCGGCGATCCGCAGCCTTCCGATATCCTGTTCACCCAAGAGAACCTGCAGGCCCTCGCCGGAGCCATCCGGGCAGAGCGCCTTGCAAGGCGGGCTGCATGAAGCAGTTGCTTAAAAAGCTCTGGATGATTGAAAGCCAGATACGCGGACACATCCGCATATCCCGCTTCTTCTGGTTTCGCGTCCCCCTGGTCGGTCGTGCCATCTCGATGATCCTGGATCGCCTGATCCTGATCGCCTATGGCGTCGACATGCTGTCATCCTCGATCGATATCAGACGCCTGTCGATCAGCCACCCCAACGGCATATTGCTGGGTGGTAATGGTGTGGTCTCTTCCGGGCGAGTCGCCATTATGGCGGGCGTTTCCCTGGTCGCGCGCAGCCCATCCGATCCGACCTATCTTGAACGCCACAGTTCCAGAACCGTCTTTCGTTTTGGTGATAATGTGGTAATCGGAGCAGGTTCGGTCGTCGTCGGACCGATCGATATTTGCGACAACGTCATCATCGGGGCGATGTCGCTGGTGAACAAGTCGATCTCTGAGCCGGGCATCTATGTCGGAGTCCCGGTTCGCCGCGTTAAGGACCAGGCATCTGATGAATGGGTCCAATCCAGTGATGCAAAGGAACACTAAGTGACCAGTCTACGTGACATCGGAAGTTTCATCCGCTGGCGGCTGATCCCGGTCCGCTATGCGACCATGCTTATGGAATACGGCAAGAACGCTGGTGCGCAGCGAGCTGGTGTGAGCAAGACCACGGGCATACTTGACGAACAGGGCTATCATGCCGGCCCGACGCTTGATGCAGAGACGGTCGCAGCGCTCCGCGAGATCTACGTTCCGCGTGGCAAGACCGTCGTCCCCAAGGATCGCGGCGCACCGTTCGTGAACCTGGTCAAACCGGAAGACTTCACTGTCGATAGCCCGTTGATGAAGGTCGCATTTTCACAGGAAGTTCTCGATCCGGCCATCGACTACTTTGGCGGCCGACTGACGCTGGACAGCATCCAGGTTCTGTATTCCTACCCGACCGAGAAGCTGCGCGAGAGCCAGTTCTGGCACAAGGACTATGGCGACCGGAAGTCCTTCCATTGCGTCATCTATCTCAATGACGTTCTCACCGACGACAAGGGCCCATTCGTCTTCGTCGATAAGAACGACACCAAGAAGATCCGCAAATCCATCACCATTCGGCGCTTGGCCGACGACGAGCTCAAGGCCGAACTGGGCAATGGGGAAGTCCGCACTTTCTATGGAAAGGCCGGTGAATCGGTCTTCGTCGACCCGGCCGTTTGCTATCACTATGGCAGCCGCTGCACATCCGAGCCGCGCTTTGCCATCTTCGTGACCTTCAACACCGTCACACCCTTTGTTCCGGCGAACTCGCAGATTCTGGACAATGCCGAGCGTCTCGTCCAGGTCGCGGCTCAGTTGCGTCCAGACCTCAACCCGCGCTTCCTCCGCAATATCGTGCGGCTGAATTGACCGACACAGGACATCAGGCGCATTCTGGGCCAAGCCCGCGCCTGGTGTCTTCCCACCAGCGTCGACACATCCACAACTGGCAAATGGCGTGAAGCGGTATTTTTTCTGGATGCTCTTTGCATCCGGCCTTGGTTTCTCCAAGGTCCTGGCCCTTGCCCAAATCATGACGCCCGCCAATCTGGGGAGCTATGTCTCAGTAATTGGCATCGCCGTGCTGAGCGGAACTTTGCTCAGCTTCGGCCAGATTGAGGGCACCACCAAATACTACCCTCGTCTGTGGCTGAGCCGCGACTACGCGCGGATCACCGATAGCGTCAAGGTCATTGCGGCCAAGCTGGGCATCCGCTTTGCCTTGGCCACGGTCGTCGGCGCCGTCGCGATGGTGGTTTTCAAGCTCGACAACCCGATCATCACCGCAGTCGTCGCGGGCGGGATCGGTCTTTGCTCAGCCTATCTGGCTCTCGCGGCATCGCTGCTGCGTGCCGCAGAAAACGCCAATGTCCTGCAGGCGTTCAACCTGGTCAGGAACAGCACCGCGATCATCCTGGCCTGTCTGGGTGGCTGGTTTTTCGGCTGGAACGGCGCCATGCTTGGGGACCTCGTGGCCGCAGCTGCCTCGTTGCTGTATGCGATCGTCAGCATCCGCCTCTTGTTTGCCGAGCATGTCGACGCTCAGGCCATCGAACTGCAGCCGGAGACAGCAAGCAAGACCGGCGGCGGCAAGCTCTATCTGGCCTATCTGCTGTCCTCATCGACCCAATTGCTCGACCGCGGCGCGATCAACCTGATACTGGGCGCCGCGGCAGCGGGTTCCTATGGCATTGTCGCTCTGATGTTCCAGGTCGGACAGTTGGTGATCAACATCTTCGCGCAGCGGGCCGGCCCACGGGTGATCAAGTCCGCGCGCACCAATGCCCTCGGCTCAGGGCGCATTGAGAGCGTGCGAAAGCCGGTCCTGGGGATGGCGGCGCTCTCGATCGCGGTGGCCTGCGCTATGTTGACCGCCAGGGCACTTGATCTTCCCTCTGGGTTCTTCGAGCGCTACCAGATCTCCTGGCTGGCCATTGTGTTTGGCGGCGGTGTCTGCTTCATGCAGATATTCAGTCTGCTTGAGTTTCATCTTATAGCCCACGATCGAGAAAAGGACGTTCTGCTCGCCAGCGCCATTGCAACTGCAACAATGACTGGTCTGTTTGGCGCTGCCTGGTATTTTGGTTTTGCGCTGGAGTGGTTCATCCTGGCAGTGCTTGTAGCGCGTACTTTGCATGCAGCAATTCTCTGGAGAATGATGAATGACCCACGCGTTGCAAGCGAGTGATCCGGCTGCCGATCTGCAGCGGGCGCCTTGGCTGTCGGTAGCGCGCACGGCGCTGCTGGTGCTGACCGTTCTGTCTATCGCTTTTCCCTATGTGCAACTGGTTCCGCTGGGAAGCTACACACAGCCCTATGCCATGATCCTGGGCGTGTTGATCCTGGTGGTCTCGCGTGCCTCCAGCGTCCGCAACATGCCCTGGCCAGACTCGGTGCTGCTGATCTCGTTTGCCGTTCTGGGCATCGCCCTGTTCCTGCTCACCTGCGCACCGTTCCGCAATGTCCAGGAATACAAATACCTGCTGAACTACGTCAGCCCGATGATCCTGACGATGGCCTGTTTCACGCTGCTCGAGTGGGATCGGCGGCTGGTCGGGCAGGTCGTTTCAGTGTCGATACTGATCTGGTTCTGGATCGGCATGACACAGGCGCTTCTCGACCCCAGCTTCATGACGCCGCTGCTCGGCGAATGGGGTAGTCTTGCCAAAGATATTGCCGCATCCGGACGTGGCGTGATCGGCCTCGCGCCAGAGCCCACCCACCACGCTTTTCACATGATCCTGCTGGGCGGATGCGCGATGCTGCTTCGGCAGCCGCGCTGGACCATTGTGCTCGCTACGATCAGTGTTCTTCTGCTGGCACGCTCAGCCAACGGGGCGCTGGTGCTGACGCTGGCCATCGCGGTCACTTTGACCGTGTACAGGCCCCGAATTGTGGTTCTGGGTTTCACACTGCTGCTCAGTTCTATCATGCTGGGGGTCGGCAACGCCCTGCTGAACATGGGTGGCGAGAACCGCATTTTGACCTTGCTGGGTCGGCTGCTGAGCAATCCCACCATTCTGGTCACCGAGGACTACAGCACCAACATGCGGCTCGGTGGCGCCGTGGCCGGTTTGCTGAACGCTTTGGAATCCAGCTTCTTTCCGCAGGGTCTGGCGGCCCAGACCTGGACCGACGCCCGCCCCTCCCTGCTGGAGCGGTTCACATTCCTGATGGACATCAGCGGCACCGGCGTGCCCAGCGGCTACGGGGTGCTGTTGTTTCAGGCCGGTGTCCTGGCGTTCCCATTCATCTGGATCTCGACCATGCGCATCGTCATGGTCAAGGCAGATCCCTTTGCACGGGTTTTCATCTTTGCCGTGCCGCTGGTGTTTCTGTTCCAGTACTACATATCCTCGCCGCAATTCGCGCTGGCCTATGCGGCGGCGATCTTCTATTGGCAGCGGAACCAGACAGTATGACCAAACCGGTGAGACCGCACTTCGGCGACCTTCTACAGCGCGATTGGGCCCATCTGTGTGACCTGACTGGGCGCCCGGAACGAAAGCTCCGGCCCTGGCACGTCCTGGGCCCCCGATTCATGCCGGTCTTTCTCGTGCGTGTTGCCAACGCGCTGCACAGGCATCGTCTCCGGCCTCTTGCCAAACTGGTGAGCCTGATGAACTTCCAGCTATTCGGCCTTGAGGTCCCCGCAAGTCTCAGCATTGGTGGTGGGCTGGTGCTGCCGCATACCATTGGCACTGTGCTTGGCGCTGCGTCCATCGGCGAAGGCGTAACCATCTTCCATCAGGTCACACTGGGCGCCAGCGTTGCAGACTTCCAGTATGACCCCGGCAAGCGCCCTGTTGTCGAAGATGGGGCAACCATCGGCGTGGGCGCCAAGGTTCTCGGTCCGGTCACGCTTGGTCGCGGCTGCACGATCGGCGCCAATGCCGTTGTGTTGGCTTCCGTGCCGCCTGGAGCCACGGCCGTTGGCATTCCTGCGCGGATCATCCAGTCCGAGGTACCCTCCGCATGACACCTGGCAGCATGCCTGCCGGCAGCGGGCGAAATATCGTGCTGGGCAAGAACTCTGCCGTATGGCGGTCGCTTTGCACCGATCCGCGCCTTGCCTCGGCCTTTGTGGCCATCGGCCATACCGAACTCGACAACTTTGCTTTCGTCCCCGGAGACCGCGTCTGGGTGTTGGCCTATGCCCGCAATTTTGAGGCCAACAGGGCCATGTTTGAACGCCTCAGCGCGGCGGCGGGCATTACCGTGGTCTATGTCAGCACGGCGACAGCCAATGTCGATGCCGCCACCAATTGCTACCAGTATCCACGCATCAAGCGTCAATGCGAAGTGCTGAGCCGCAGCATGCTCAACGCCCGGATCGTCACGATCGGCGTCGTCTACGGCGACAAAACGGAGCTGCCTGGCGGCACCACAATAGCCACCAGCCTTGGTGAGATCGCCGATTTCATGGTCGAGCCCCGCTTCGCGGACGATCCTGATGCCGCAACCCTGCTGTTCTCTCCAATCAACAGGCCATTCTCCGGCCCCCTTGAGCGGACGGCCCATGCCAGCTATGGCTGGCTGCAACGCCGCGTGGGCTGGCCGTGCCTGCTGCGCCCGATCGATATCGTTTTGCGCGCGCTCGGATGGCGCTGGTATGGCTACCTGTATTTGAGCAATCGCCTATGGCTTACGACGACATCATAATCGGCTCGGGCCTCAGCGGGCTTGCCGTGGCCATGGGGCTTGATTCCAAACGCCGCATATTGGTGCTGAGCGAACCCGACCCGGTGACGGTGCGCTATTATGATCGGCACACCAATATCCCCTCCGGGGTGCACGGACTGGGCGGTCTTGGCAACTTCTGGCATGGCGTCATCCCGTTCGCCAGCGACGTTCCGTTCGCAGCGGACTGCCGGGATGCGTTTGAGACGCTCTTCACGCGGTTCTATCCTGACGTCGATATTGCCGGCCGCTATGGAACACATTGGTTGTTCGTGCCGCGCCGTCCGATCCGTCCACGAAAGCACTGGACCAGCCTTGTGGCGGAACGCGACGGGCGCCTGGAGATCCGCAGCCTATCGGCGGATCGCTTTGCTGCGGAGTCCGCTGACGTAACGGTGCAGGCGGGTTCAGAGGCTTTTGCGGCTGCACGCCTTTGGATCTGTGCCGGTGCACTAGACACACCAGCGCTGCTGGCCCGATCCTTGGGCGCAGCAACCGGCTTTCATGGAACGGCCTCTGACCACGTCATCTGCTACCTTGGGCAGGCCAGACCATCCGCCGACGGCAAGGCCACCACGACGCAGGTCGATATTGAGCGAACGCCGAGAGGCTATTGGTTTGCGTCGTTGGCTGCGAGCAGCAGTGCCGCCCTGGTCACCGCAAAGCCCGCGCGCTTTTCCTATCGCCAACTCGACCACGGCATCGAACAACGCGCGGCCTTTGGCCTGCCGGCTGGCGGTGTAGTCGCCAAGATCATGCGCGCCCGTTCGCTTGGCCTGATCTCGGAAGCCGTCTTCAACAAGACCGGGCTGTTTCCAGGGGCACCGGTCAAGAGCATCTATGCGCAGATCCCTGTGCGTGGTGCATACGACCTTGAGCTTTCGACGGGCGCGCTGAGCCCAAGACTGGAGCACATCCGGACTGCAACGGACGCCGTTCGGCAGCAAATCGATCTGCCCGAGATGATCGCCTCTCAGCGCCCGGAACTGTTCATTCGTGGTATCCACCTGCACGACACGCTCGATGAGGCAGCTCTGGCACCCCATGGTATCAACACCCACAACGCCCCCATCCGCGTGTGCGACGCTTCGGTGATCGGCCGCATCGGTGGCGAACACCACAGCTTTCACATGATGGCCAAGGCTTTCAAGGCAGCAAGACAGGCATGACCGACAGCACAAATTCTTCGCCAGCCGTGACGATCATCACGCCCGCATACAACGCAGAACAGTTCGTTGCGGCAACGCTGCGCTCCGCTCTTGCCCAGACCTTCAGTTCATTCGAACTGCTGCTCCTGGATGATCACTCCAAGGACCGAACTGCCGAAATTGCCGAACAATTCGCCCGGCAGGACGATCGCATCAGGGTTATCCGACTGCCCCGGAACTACGGAGCGCCGGCCGGGCCGCGCAATGTCGGCATCCAGCAGGCGCGCGGTAAATGGATCGCCTTCCTTGATGCCGATGACATCTGGCACCCCGAAAAACTGCGCGTTCAGCTCGAAGCCCTGGAAAAGTCTGGCGCGCGCTTCTGCAGCACGCAGATGACCGATTTCACCGACGAGACCGAGTTGACCTTCAAGCCGGTGGAGTCCTTTGCCATTAGGCGGATCAGCTTTTTTTCTCAGTTGCTCAAATATCAAACGCCCACCTCAAGCGTTATCGTTGACGCAGAACTCATGCGCGCCACGCCTTTCAACGAGGATCCGGCCTATAAGGCGCGCGAAGACCTCGATTGCTGGCTGAAATGCCATGAACGACTCGGCTACAGCATCAAGGTGCAGCGCCCGCTGATGGGCTATCGCCAGTCGCCTCAACAAATTTCGGGTAAGAAGCTGCAGATGGTCCGCCGCCACCACCACGTGCTCAAGAACTATCGCTTTGAGAACGGACGCAAGCTCGGCCTGGGTGCAGCGCTCTTCACGGCGACCCATTTCCTGTCGGCCCTGCCCATCCGACTGCTCGGCGGCGGAGTCTGATATGGCGAGGGTGCTGATCACTGGCGCAAACGGCTTCGTGGGCAGTCACCTGCTCCGCCTTCTGAGCGAACGGGACGGTTTTGACCCCGTTGCAGGTGTCCGCCGGGCCGAGCAAGCACAAAGTGGCCTGCCGTTCCTGGCCATGGGGACCATTGGCGACGATCAACTGCCCAGCCTGGCCGGGATCGACGTCGTGGTCCACTGCGCGGCAAGGGTGCATGTCATGCAGGATCGCGCCGCCGACCCGCTGACGGAATTCCGCCGATACAATGTCGAAGGCACAGTGCAGCTGGCAGAACGAGCCGCCCAGGATGGCGTCAAGCGGTTCATATTTCTCAGCTCGATCAAGGTGAACGGCGAGAGCACAGTCCCTGGCAGACCGTTTACCGTGCAGGACAGCCCGGCCCCGGTGGACCCATACGGTCTCTCCAAGGCCGAAGCGGAAGTGGCGCTTCGAGATCTTGGACAGCGCACCGGGATGGAGATTGTCATTGTTCGACCAGTTCTGGTCCATGGTCCGGGCGTCAAAGGCAATTTCCTGAGCATGCTCCGTTGGATCCGTAAAGGTGTTCCCCTGCCTTTGGCTGGCGTCTCAAATCGCCGCAGCATCGTCTCGGTGGCAAATCTCTGCGACCTGTTGGCACAGTGCGTGCGCAAGCCCGAGGCCGCAGGCAATACCTTCCTGGCCGCCGATCCAGAAAGCCTGTCGACCACACAGTTGCTGACCAGCATCGGGTCCTATCTCGGTAAGCCAGCGCGTTTGTTCTGGGTACCCCCGGCCCTGATCGGGCTGGGCGCGCGGCTGGCGGGACGCTATGGGCAATACCAGCGACTCTTCGGCACCCTGGAGGTCAGCATTGACCACAATCGCGACATTCTGGGCTGGACCCCGCCGCAGAGCAGCCAGGACGGCTTGAGGGAGACGGTGGCGGCATTCACGCTGGCCAGTTAGGCGGAATGCCAAACCTCTAGCGGGCGCATGTCCTCCCGGGCGCCACACCATCCAGACACATCCACAAATGCGGTGACTGCATGCAGCCTTATGTTGGAATTGCCCTCGTAATCACTGCCGGGGTGCTCGCACTGCTCGGAACCATGCTGGTGGAACGATCCGCGCCCCGGCTCGGGCTGGTACAGCCGCCCAACGAGCGATCGTCGCACTCCCGGCCGACACCCCGTGGCGGTGGCATTGCGATTGCCGTGACCGTCGTCATCGTCGCAGCAGCGCTGGCACTTCTCGGCGCCAGCGCGTTTTGGGCCGTCGCCGGGCTGATACTGGCCATTGGCCTGCTTGGCTTCACCGATGATATGATGGATCTGTCGCCGGCCCTGCGGTTCCCGGTGCAGATCATCGTTTTCTCACTGCTTGTCTGGTCCACTGGGCCGCTACCCGGCCTGGATGTGGGCTTCAGTCTTGTCCTTGCGGGACCGCTGCTGGCGATCGTGATCACCATCGCCGGCCTCTGGTGGTTGAATCTCTTCAACTTCATGGACGGCATTGATGGCATTGCAGGTACGCACGCTATCCTCGTGCTGCTCGGGGCTGTGACGATCTGGTACACCAACGATCCCGACGCCGGGCTGGCACCGGCATTTTGGCTGGCCCTGGGGACGGGGGCTGCAACTGCAGGCTTCCTGGTGCGCAACTGGCCGCCCGCAAAGATCTTCATGGGTGACGCCGGCTCGAATGCTCTTGCGCTGGCCGTCTTCGCCATCGCGCTGGCAACCCTGGCGTCAGGCCAGATCGGCTACCAAGCCTGGCTTTTGCTGCCATCGGCTTTCATTGTGGACGCCACAATAACCCTCCTCCGCCGAACCGCTCGCGGAGAACGCCCCTGGCGGGCCCACCGCAGCCATGCCTATCAGCATCTGTCACGCCGCTGGGACCACAAACGCGCCACTGTGGTGTACTGCCTGTGGACCGCACTTTGGTCAATTCCACTGGCGCTTGCGGCACAGCATTGGGCCAGTGCCGGCTGGTTCCTGGTCCTGGTTGGCTATCTTCCGCTTGTTGCATTCTGCATCTGGGCCGGGGCAGGTCGCGAAACCACCGCTGGAACGGCAAACAAGCCCCGCTAACGAGCCCCCCTCAATCCCGCCCGAACCGCACCCGTGATTGCACCACATGGTCGCGCATGGCGGCTTCGGCGGCGTTGGGGTCGCGCTGGCGCAGGGCGGCGACGATGGCCAGGTGCTCGTCCACTGCGGCATTGGTCGCTTTGGGCGTGGCGACCAGGCGGAACAGATGCACATGGGTGTGCAGCCGCCCCAGCGCGGCGATCACCAGTTCATTGCCGGCGCCGGCGGCCAGCTGGTCGTGGAACACCATGTCGAGCTGGGCGAAATTGGCATAGCCATTCAAGGTCTCTGCCGCGGCCAGGTTCCGCATGTCCTCGCACAGGCCCGCCAGTTCATCAATCATGGCGTCAGCCATCAGCGCGGCGCATTGCCGGGCCACGAAGGGCTCGAGCAGCAGGCGCAGCTGATAGAGATCGGCAAACTGCTTGCTGCTGAGCTGGGCACTGGCGCTATAGCCCACCAGATGGGTCTTGTGCACCAGGCCCTCGGCCTCCAGCCGCGCCAGCGCCTCGCGCACCGGGGTGGGCGATACGCCCAGTTCGCGCGCCATGGCATCGACCGATATGCGCCCGCCCGGCGCAATATCGAGCGTCATGATGCGCTCGAAAATGGCGCTATAGACCTCGTCGCCCAGCCGCGCCGGGCGACGCAGCAGACCGGCGACGGCGCTGGGCACGCTCATCGGCCGCGCTCCTGCGCCAGGCCCGGACAGACCGCCGCGCGGCCGCACCCTCTGATTCCCATATCATCGATCATGTCGGCACCCTGCATACCCGCTCTGCCCCTGCCATAGGCTGCGTAGGGGAGCAAGGCAACGCATCACCGGCGCGGCGCACGGGGAAATTGCGCATCGGCACCGCAACGCGCGCCAGCGGAGGCCGCAAAAGGGAAAAGCCCAGCGAACCGGTTGGGTTCACTGGGCTTTTTTGGTTGCGGGAGCAGGATTTGAACCTGCGACCTTCAGGTTATGAGCCTGACGAGCTACCGGGCTGCTCCATCCCGCGTCAAAGTCGATAACAATGCCAGATTGGCGGTCATCTGTGCGGCCGGTGCCGCGACGTGATGGGTATATAGGGGGTATGAACCGATTGCTCAACCCCCCAAATGCCCATGCGTGACGGTTTTTTGACGACCGCGATTTCTGCCGTCCAAACCTACCATTTTGCCCGGCATCGGTTAGTGTCGACCATCCTTCGCCAGCAGTCGAGATTCCCTCCATGAAACTGAAGCCGCTTGGCCGCACCGATCTGCGGGTCACCGAACTTTGCCTGGGCACCATGACCTGGGGCAGCCAGAACACCGAAGCCGAAGGCCATGCCCAGATCGATATGGCGCTCGAGGCCGGGCTCAATTTCATGGACACCGCCGAGATCTACGCCGTGCCGCGCAGCCCCGAGACCTCGGGCCGCACCGAGGAGATCATCGGCAGCTGGTTCCAAAAAACCGGCAAGCGCGACCAGTGGATCCTCGCCTCCAAGATCGCGGGCGGCGGCATCGATTTCATGCGCGGCGGTTCGCGCGCCAGCGGCGCGACCATCCGCCAGGCGGTCGATGCCAGCCTGCAACGCCTCAAGACCGACCGCATCGATCTCTATCAGATCCACTGGGCCTCGCGCGGCAGCTACAATTTCGAGGGCTCCTGGACCTATGCCCCGCACACCCAGGACACCGCCGACGTGCTGGACAATATTGCCGACATGCTTGAGGGCCTCGACGGCCTGGTCAAGGCCGGCAAAATCGGCCATGTCGGGGTCTCCAACGAAACCACCTGGGGCATTGCCCAATGGCTGCGCATTGCCGGGGAGCGCAATCTGCCGCGCCTGGTCTCGGTGCAGAATGAATATAATCTGGTGCGCCGCCAGTTCGATCTCGACATGGCCGAGCTCAGCCACCACGAACAGGTGGGCCTTCTGGGCTATTCCCCGCTCGCCGGCGGCCTGCTCACCGGCAAATACCAGCACGGCGCGGTCCCGGCCGGCAGCCGCGCTGACTATCAGAAGGCCTTCTGGCGCTACAATCCGCATTCGGAAGCCGCCACGGCGGCCTATCTGGAGCTGGCCAGGCGCCATGGGCTGGACCCGGCGCAGATGGCCATTGCCTTTACCCTCACCCGGCCGTTCACCATGTCCACCATTATCGGCGCCACCAGCACCAGCCAGCTCGCCAATGCCATTGCGGCGGCCGATCTGGTGCTGAGCCCGCACGTGCTGACCGAGATCGACGCCATCCACCGCCGTTTCCCGCGCACCATCTGATCCACTCACCCACCGGCGCGCCCCGCGGGCGCGCCGCACTCAATGCTGAGGCCTGTTCCGGAGGCAGACCATGTCCATGACGCTGATTTCCACCTTCTTCCCGCTGCTCTGCTACCTGGCCTATAATCTGGTCGTGCCGCAGGTGGAAAAACTGCGCCCCTCGCTGTCGGTGATCATGAACATGCAGCGCCGCCGCTGGGTGGCCAATGCGGCCCGACGGGAATCGCCGTTCGACGCGATCCTGTCGGGCAATATCATGGGCTCGGTGAGCTTTCTGGCCTCCACCTCGGTGCTGCTGATCCTGGCGGTATTCACCGTCTTCGGCCAGGTGCCGGCGCTGATGGATGCCCTCGATTCGCTGTCGCTTGATCGCATCTACACCACGCTCGATGTGCAGCTGCATCTGGTGGTCATGCTGGCCATGTTCGTGCTGGCCTTTTTCGCCTTCACGCTCTCGCTGCGCCAGTTCAACCACTATTGCATCATGCTGGGCGCCATCGACCACACCCACGGCACCTCCGAAGAGGAAATCGACGCCATCACCCGGATGAACGCCCTGGGCGCCCGCAATTTCAACAGCGGCATCCGCAGCTATTATTTCTCTGTGGCGGCCGTGGCCTGGTTCGTTTCGGAATGGCTGCCGATTGTCGCCTGCGTGCTGACGGTGCTGATTCTGGCGCACCGCGAGTTCTTCTCCTCCTCGCACCGCACGGCAGCCTCGGTGGCCGTCATTGCGGTTCGGCGGCAGCAGGGACAGGCTGGCGCAGCGCCTGCGGCTGCAGCTGAGCGTGGAGATAGCGCGACACCTCTGTGAGCACGGGCGCCGTTCCGCGCAGCGGTCGGGCCAGCGCCAAAAGGGTCCCCGGGTGACCAAGCCGCTCATAATGCCGCTCCTCGACCGGCACGCCCAGTGTCCGCAGCCGCCGCGCCAGCTCCGCCGTGTTGCGCGGATAGACCAGCGTGTCCTTGTCGCCCGAGGCCAGGAACATCGGCGGCGCTGACGGCGTGACGTGATTGACCGGCTGGGTGCGCATGGGGTCAGCCACGGCGCCAAAGGTGCGCATGGTGATGGCGCCGTCAAACGGAAAGAAATCATAGGGACCCGACAGGCCCACCACGCAGCGGATGTGATGACGCTGTTCGGCCTTGAGATAGGCCGGGTCCAGCGCCAGCATGGCGGCATTATAGGCGCCGGCCGAATGGCCCATGACTCCAATCCGCGCGGGGTCGCCGCCGTGCTCGGCGATATGGTCCACCACCCAGGCAAAGGCCAGGGCGCAATCGGCCACAAAGCCGGGATATTCCACCTCGGGCAGCAGCCGATAATCGGCCACCACGGTAACAAAACCCTGCGCCGCCAGCGCCCGGCCGGCAAAGCCATAGTCACCCCGATCGCCCTCGGCCCAGGAGCCGCCATAGATGAACAGCACCACGGGCAGGCCCCCACCGGGCGCATCGCGACCGGCCTTGGGCGCATAGATATCGAGCTTGTGCCGCGCCCTGGGGCCAAAGGGCACATCATGGGCGATCCGGCGCGACGCTGCGTCCTTGGGCAGCAGGGCGTTGATAATGCCCAGAATGGAAACGGCCATGAAAGCTCCTCAGTTAACCGATCAGCAACGACGCCAGCGCGCCGAAGGTTTCAAGCCGAACAAACACCGCTCACAATTCATTGAGAATTAATGCCAAGCCGGCAGATTTGACACCTGACCATAGGGACATGGGGCGGTCTCCGACCAAACAGATGCAACACAAGCCGGCCCCGCGCCAAGCCACCAACCGCCAGCTCGACCCCAAGTTGCGCGATCTGGTTGGCCGCTATGACCATGTCAGTGGCCTGCCCAATCGCAAACAGTTCATCGAGCATTTTCACGAGCTCGCCCAGGCGGCCCGGCCGACACTGATCATGCTGGTTACCCTGACCGATGCGCGCCACTACAATGAAGTGCTGCGCGCCCTGGGCATCGCCTTCTGCGAGGATCTCGTGCGCTGTGGCCTTGCCAGGCTGGAGACGCTGGTTGATCCCGATCTCACCATCTTCCATGTCAGCCTGCTCAGCTTCGCCGTGACCCTGCCGGTGGATGACACCGCCGTTGTTCCGCCAGTGGCCGACGCGATCGCCCATGCATTCGCGCAGGCTCTGACCATCGATGCCATTCCAATTCGTATCGATGTGGGCGTGGGCCTGGTGCCCTTCAATCCCGATACCGGTCCTGCCGAATCGCTGCGCGCCGTATTGGTCGCAGCCCAGGATAGCCGGCGGACGAACCGCCACGTGTCCTTCTATGACCACAAGACCGATGCCGCCCATTTGCGCGCCTTCCGCATCCTGGCCGACCTGCCCCGCGCCTTGGCTGCCGACGATCAGTTGAGCCTGCACTACCAGCCGCGCATCAATCTGCAGACCGGCGCCTGCCACGCGGCCGAAGCGCTGCTGCGCTGGACCCATCCGGACCTGGGCGCCATCTCGCCCGCCGAATTCGTGCCGCTGGTCGAGCAGACGGCGCTGATCACGCCCCTGACCGATTGGGTCACCCAGCGGGCGCTGCAGCAGAACCGCAGTCTGCGCGACGCCGGCCACGCCCTGCGCATCTCCATCAATGCCTCGCCAGCCAATCTGTCCGAACGCGGCTTTCACGACGTTCTGCTCGGTCATTGCGACGCGGCCGGTCTTGCGCCGGACCATATCGAGCTCGAATTCACCGAAGGCATGCTGGCGACCAATGCGGGTCTCGCCATCGCCCAGCTCGATCACCTGCGCAGCGCCGGGGTGGATGTGGCGATTGATGACTTCGGCTCGGGCTATTCCAATCTCTCCAACCTCGCCAATATCCCCGCCGACGTGCTCAAGATCGATCAGTCGCTTGTCCGGCCACTGACACAGGCCGGGGACGACGACTTCCTGCTGCGCCAGGTGCTGGCCATTGCCCAGGGCCTGGACTTCCGCGTCTGTGCCGAAGGCATCGAGAGCGAATTCGCCTTCAATCACCTGCGCGAGCTCGGCTGCCACGAGGGCCAGGGCTATTTCATGGCGCGCCCCATGCCGGCGGACCGGCTGGCCGACTGGCTTGAGGCCCATCCTTGAGGCCTACGCCCGAGCAGCGCTAACCCTGCGGCAAATGTGACATTGACATTCAGCTAATCGAGTCGCTTTATGCGCCGCGAAACCGCAATGGATCTTTCGGCCGCCGATGCTCATTTGCCAGTGCAACATGATCACCTCCAAGGAGATCGAGGACATCGTCCTGGACCTGCTCCGGGCCGATCCCTGGCAGCTGGTGGTGCCGGCCAAGGTCTATAAAGAGCTCGACCGCCGCGCCAAATGCAGTGGCTGTGTGCCAAATGTGGTGGACATTATCGTCCGGGTGACCGAAAATTACCACGCGAGTCAGGCGCTTCCGCCTGGCGAGCTCGTGACCTTCCAGGCCGGGCTCGAGAAATTGAAGCAACAACAGAGTGGAGTACGCCGTGAAAGGCGAAGCACAGGTCATCGAGCGGCTTAACGACGCTCTCTTTCTCGAATTGGGCGCTGTCAACCAGTACTGGGTCCACTTCCGTCTGCTGGACGACTGGGGCTACAAGAAGCTGGCTGCCAAGGAACGCGCTGAATCCATCGAAGAGATGCATCACGCCGACCGGCTGATCGAACGCATCATCTTCCTTGAAGGCCATCCGAACCTGCAGCGCGTTGCGCCGCTGCGCATCGGCCAGACCATCAAGGAAGTGCTCGAGGCCGATCTGGCCGGCGAATACGAAGCCCGCGCCGCCTATAAGGCCAGCCGCGAGCTCTGCGAACAGCTCGGCGACTATGTCTCCAAGAACCTGTTCGAGGCCCTGCTGGCCGATGAGGAAGGTCACATCGACTTCCTCGAAACCCAGCTCGAGCTGCTCGACAAGATCGGGCCCGAAAAATACGGCCAGCTCAACGCTGCCTCGGCCGACCAGGCCGAGTAAGACATCTGGCCCCATCAGGGCTCTGACACAGACCCGCGCAACTGCGCGGGTTTTCTGTTTAGGGCAGGTCTGGCCAGGGCACCACGGTCACTTCGGGCCATAGCGCGCGGATCCGCTCGCCCTTGTTGGTATGGGTGACCCTGTTGTCGGTTGCCACGTTCGGCGTCACCCGAAACGCGAACAGATCGTCCAGTCCGAAGGGAGCCACCAGCTCAAGCCGCTGCGCATCGTCCAGTCGGGCGCCCACGGCATGGGTCTTGGAGGCGAAGCGCTCCAGCATCTCGGCCGATGAGCGGAGCGGCGAGAACGCAATGCCGAACTTCTGCTCGTACCACAAATGCACCCGCGCCTGATTGCGCAATTGCACCGGCAGCGGCATGGGCCCCAGGGCGGCATCGAGCGCCTTGATGGCCCGGTCTTCGGCTTCCCAGCTCAGATCGCCGGCATCGAAATAGAACACATCGATGTCGTTGACACCGCGCAGCGCGGGCCGCCCGGTCAGCCGGTTCCACACCACATTGTAGATGGCGCCCGAAACCAGCAGCGCGTCGGGCAGAGCCAGGCGCTGCAGGCCGCTCAGCACCGCCATCAACACCGGCTCGGACCGGATGATGGCGTCTAGCGCCTGGCGCTGCGTTGCGGCATCAGCGCCGGCATATTTGAGATGATCGCCCATGCCGCAAGGCTAGCGCGATTCCATGTCAGCTTGTCAGTTCTCGATCGGCTGGAACATGGCATTGAGCTGCTGGACGATCTGGTCCATCGGCGCAATGGCCTCGGGCAGCTGTTCCGGCGGATCGGGCGCGACGGCGACATAAGGCACCCCGCTCGGGAAGGCGCCGAACATCTGGAAAAAGCTCACCATGTCGTCCAGCACCGGCGCGCGCCAGCGCCACAGCGCGCCCATGGAAATGACCGGCTCCATATGGCCAAAGCCCTCGTAATAGCGCGTGGTAACCCAGACGCCGCTGTCCTTGAGCTTTTGCGCAAAGCGCTGCGTGTTCTGCATGCGCACGATCGGGTCAGTGGTGCCGGTGGCCAGATACATCGGCGGCGTCGCCGAGGTGACCAGGTTAATCGGCTGCGTACCCTGCGGATTGGACGCCGAACCGAAGGCGTTCTGCACCTCGCCATATTCAAACGGGTAGAAATCATAGGGCCCCGACAGCGCCGCTACGGCCAATATGGGCATGGTCACCCCATATTCGCGCAGGAACGACGGGTCGAGCGCCAGCATGGTGGCATTGTAGGCGCCGGCCGAATGCCCGGCCAGGAACAGCCGGCTGGGGTCGCCGCCGTAGTTGGCGATATTGTCCTGCACCCACTTGAGCGCATTGGCGCTGTCTTCGAGGAACCCTGGATAGGTCACCTCGGGCACCAGGCGATAATCGGCAATAACAACCACAAAGCCGCGCGCGGCCAGGGCCCGGCCGACGAACTGATAGTCGCTGCGCTCGCCGCGGTTCCAGCCGCCACCATAGATGAAGAACACCACCGGCGCCGAGGCGCCGCGCTGTTCAGGCGCATAGACATCCAGCTTGTGCCGTGGCCCATCGGCATAGGCAATGCCGTCGCCCACCTTGGTGGTGCCGCCATCCATGGCGGCTGGCAGATTGAACGGATCCATCACCGATAGCGCCATGGCCGGCAGGGGCGCCAGGGCAAGCAGCAGCGCGATAAGGGTGGCGGCACGCCGTAGCGGCGCAATCAGGCTGAACATCTGAGAAACGATCTAGGAATGAAACAAGGGGATCAACTGGCAGCCAAAGCCGGGCATTTTATGGCAGGCCCGCCTTGGGCGAGGGCAGGAGGCCGGATGGTCCGCCCTGTCCCTGCCCTCTGCTCAAGCCCGCACAGCCTGCCCCCAAAGGGTTACCGAAAACCTAACAAACCGGCTAGCGCTGCAGCGCCTGCAGCAGTCGGCCGGACACATATCCGTCAGCCGGCAGGCCCATGTGCTTCTGCCAGGCCAGCACCGCCGCCCGCGTCTTGGGCCCCACCACCCCATCGGGTGTGCCCACGTCATAGCCGGCCCGTGCCAGCAGCGTCTGCAGTTCGGCGCGCTGGGCCTTGTTCAGGGCAAAATCCCCGGCCGGCCAGGCAGTTGCGAAGTTCCCGCCGCCGATAATGCGATCGGCCAGATGGCCGACGGCCAGGGCATAGCTGTCTGAATTGTTGTAGCGCTTGATGACATCGAAATTGGGCAGCAGCAGGAAGGTTGGCCCGCTGGCCCCCGCCGGCATATAGAGCCGCCCCACATCGCTGGCACGCGGAAAGGCCCTGCCCGACACGCGCTGTACGCCCATGGCCTGCCATTGGCTGAGCGGCGCCTTTTCGAGCTGCCGCGCCCGCGCAAAGTCAAAACCATTGGGCAGGCGCACCTCATAGCCCCAGGTCTCGCCCGACCGCCAGCCGAAGCTGTGCAGATAATTGGCCGTGGAACCCAAGGCATCCTGCACCGAATTCCAGATATCCTTGCGCCCGTCGCCATTGTAGTCGACGGCATAGCGCATGAAGCTTGTTGGCATGAACTGGGTGTGCCCCATGGCCCCGGCCCAGGAGCCCACCATGTTATCAGCGCTCACATGCCCATCGGTGATGATGCGCAGCGCCGTGAGCAATTCGTCCTGGAAATAGTTGGCGCGATAGCCGCCTTCGGTCAGGGTCGCCAGGGCATGCACGGTATTCTCGCCGCCCATGAAGCCCCCGTAATTGGTCTCCATGCCCCAGATGGCCAGCACGATCTCGGGCTGCACGCCCCAGCGCTGCTGCGCGCCGCCCAGGGTCTGCTTCCACTCCTGGCGCATCGCCTGCCCCTTGCGGGCCTGGCCCTCGGTGACGCGCTTGTCGATATATTGCTGCACGGTCTGGCTGAACTCGGGCTGCTTGCCGGTCAGCGCCATCACCTTGGGCTGGTAGCTATAGCTGGCAAAGGCCGATTCAAAGGCGGAGCGGCTGACGCCGCGCGCTTCTGCCAGCGGCCACAGCCGCCGCACGAAATCAGCGCTGTTGGCAACGGCGGGAACAATGGCGCCAACACTGAGCGCAGCGGCGAGCGCCAGGGCGCTCAACCGGCGAAAAATGGGAACGGCCCTGCCATGGGAGATGAACATGACGATCCTCTTGGTCGACGAAAAATGGACGATGAAATCGAAGCGTCCCTTGTGCCGCAACGGACGCGTATCTCCATTTTAACCCACCAAATTAAGATCGCCTTAAGGCATGGCCGCCCGACCGCCTGGCGCCGATCACAATCCCGCCAGCCCTTTGCCTGCGCCGTCGGGGCGCCCTGTCAGCGCTTGTCTTCAATCGGCAGGGGCCCTGTGGCGGCCGGTTGCGCCGGGCCGGCCGGCACATAGGTGACATGCGGATAGGGGATCTCGATGCCGCGTTCGGCGAACACGGTCTTCAAAATCTCGCTATAGGCGCGGCCAACGGCCCATTGCTTGCCGGGCAGCGTCTTGATGCGGGCGCGGACCGTCACCGAGGACGCGGCAAAGGCGATGATGCCCTGCATGTCCATCTCGTCAAGAATACTGTCCTTGTGCTCGCTGGCCATCAGCTGGTCGAAGGCGTCCAGCATCGCCTGCTTGACCTGGGCGATATCGCTCTCATAGGCCACCCCGATCTCGGCAACATGGAACGAGAAGCCGCGCACCATATTGCTGACCTGATCGACCGAGGAAAACGGGATCAGATGCACCGTGCCATTGAGGTCGCGAATGGTCACCGAGCGGATGGTGAGCTTTTCCACCACGCCCGATTTGTCGCCCACGGCCACCACATCGCCCTCGTTCATCACATTTTCGAACTGGATGAAAATGCCGGTGATGATGTCCTGCACCAGCTTTTGCGCGCCAAAACCGATGGCCAGGCCAATCACCCCGGCGCCGGCCAAAAGCGGCGCGATATTGACCCCGATCTGGGCGAGCGCCAGCATCATGCCGAAGATCACAAGCGCAATGGTGAAGGCGTTCTTGAACAGGCCCAGCAGCGTCTTTTCGCGCGCCGTCGGCGCCCGGCCGAAATTGGGGTTGAGCCGATATTCGATCCAGGACGACACCGCAACATAGAGCACCATGCAGACCAGCACGATCAGCGCCGCCGAGATCACGGCGCCGGCCACGGCTTGCCCCTCGTCCGCGCTGATCCAGCCGACGAAATCAAACAGCGCCCAGGCCTGGGCAATAGCCACCACCACCCCGGCGATCACCAGCCAGCGGACCACCTGCATCACCGTGGGCACAAAGGCATGCAGCCGCTTTTCCAGCAGCGGCAGGCGCGCCTTGATATCGCTGGGCAGCAACAGCCCGGTGCTGACGAAGCGGGCGATGAAGCTCACCACCACCGTGCCCACCACAATGGCGACCAGCGACTGCGCCGTCGCGCTCAGCATGAAGGGCAAAGCCGTATTGGGCTTGGCGAACCACACCACCAGCAGCGCCACCAGATAGACAATGGCAATGCGGTGCCAATGGCGGGCCAGCAGCACCAGCATCTGGGCATAGCCATCCTGCTTGCGCCGCTCGGCCAGCCCAAGCAGCCAGTTGCGCACATCGTCCCGGTTCTGCAGCACCACGATAATGGCGATGGTCACGGCCGTGGCCATGGCCAGCACCTGCACTGCTGCGGCAATGCCCGGCGCCAGAGTGCCGGCCAGCAGCGGCGCCACGAAAAGGAAACTATAGCCGAGCAGCGAAATGATGCGCTCAATCCAGAACGACCAATAGGCCGCATTGTCATCGCTGACCGGCAGCGGCCGCAGGCTGCCAAAGCGCGGCGAGAGCAAGAGGCGCACCACCAGCTTGGTGATCTCGACCAAAAGGAACGCATTGAGCAGCAGCGACTGGTTGATGCCCATCTGGCCAACCGCGTCGCCCACCAGGGTCAACGCCACCACATAACCAATGCCCCAGGCAATGATGATGGCCGCCAGATCGATCAGCGCGGCGCCGAGCGCCGAGCCGAGGCGGATCATCCAGTTCCGCGCCTTGGCGCGCTCGGCCAGCCCGCGTTGCAGCCAGCGCACCAGGATGCGCAGCAGCAGGAAACTGCCGAATAGCCCGACCGCCACCATGAAGACGCCACTGGCGACCGTCAGGAATGCACTGAAATCGGCATCGCGCGTGCCGCTGATTCCGGCCTGCAGATCGACGAACACCTTGCCCAGCGAGCGCAGCGTCGCGGACACGCCCTCGGCGGCACTGCGGGTATATTCGGCCACCTGTCGCACGATGCTCAGTTCCACCGGCGCCGGCGCAGCCGTCTCCGCCGCGGCCCCGTCCTGCTTGAGCCGTTCGATCAGCGCGGCACGGGTCTGGTCATTCTCGATGATGCGCACCAGCTCATCGATGCTGGCATCGGCGCTGGGCGCAGCCTCGGCACTGCTGGCCGCTGGCGTGATCACCGTCTGGGCCCATGCCGCCCCCGGAACCATCAGCAACAGGCACAGCAGCAGAACAAGACGGCGCATAGATCACTCCAGTCAGGGGTAATGGATTGGCACTTGATGGACATGCTCACCCCATCCACACTCGTGGATACGCTGTGTTGCCCACACGGTTCAACCTTTGCACCAGCATTGGGACCAGATCGGGACAGTCCTGCGGAGGATCAATGGACGCTTCATTGCAACGCTTTGCCGCCGAAGGCGCCCCCGCCCTGCCCGGCGCAGCGACCACCGGCACGCTCACCCATGACGGCGCAGAGCTGTGGTACGCGCAGCTCGGCGAGGGCCCGGCCGTCATCCTGCTGCATGGCGGCCTCGGCAATGCCGGCAATTGGGGCTACCAGATCCCCGCCCTGGCCGCCGCCGGCTATCGCGTCATCGCCCTGGACACCCGCGGCCATGGCCGCAGCACCAGCGACAACAACCCCTATCACTATAGCCGCCTCGCCACCGACCTGCTGGCCCTGATGGACCATCTGGCCCTGCCCGACGCCGCCCTGGTCGGCTGGAGCGACGGCGCCTGCACGGCCCTCGAGCTGGCCATGCAACAGCCCGACCGCGTGCGCAGCGTCTTCTTCTTCGCCTGCAATGTCACGCCCGACGGCGCCCTGCCCTTCGTGATGACGCCGGTGATCGAGAACTGCCTGGTGCGCCACAAGGCCGACTATGCGGCGCTCTCCGCAACGCCCGATGCCTTCGACGCCTTCATGGACGCTGTTGGGCTGATGCAGCGCAGCGAACCCAACTACAGCGCCGCCGATCTGGCCGCTGTCCGCGTGCCGGTCATCGTCGCCCACAGCACCGGGGATGAGTTCATCCGCGCCGAACACGCCGCCTTTCTGGCCGCCAGCATTCCGGGCGCAACGCTCGTGACGCTCGACGGCGTCACCCATTTTGCCCCGCTGCAGCGCCCCGAGCTGTTCAACGTGGCTGTACTGGGTTTTCTGCGCCAGTCCGCACGATCCTGACGCCCCTCAGAGGCTGACCACATCGGCCAACCGGCGCAGGAAGGCTTTCGACTGCGTCAGCGCAGTATCGGCCCGCGCCCCGATTTCGGCTTCCGTTCCCGCCGCGGCGTCCCCATCAGCGATGTCGACGATGCGCGCCAGCAGAGCCACGCGCTCCGCCTCGAGTTCCGCCGGCAGGCCAAGATCAGCGGCGGTGAGCAGCGCCTGGCGCATCTCCTGCAGCTTGGTCAGCAGCGAGAACCGCGCATAGAGCTGCAGCGCCACGCTCCGGTCGCCGCGCCAGTCGCGCTCGGCGAACAGCGCCGTCGCCCGCTGGCCGGCCCCCAGACAATCAAAGGCAATGCAGCCCTCATAGCCCAGCTCTTCGCGCCGCGCGTGGATCTTGCAGCCGAAGTCGCTCCGCAAATGATAGCAGGGCTCGCCGGCGATCTTGTCATGGCCGAAGCGGTCGGACCGGTCAAACGACAGCGCCACGCAGCACAATCCCACGCAGCGGCTGCAGTCAGCCTGGAGATCGTCTTGGCTCATCCCCGTATTTGCCTTTGAGTTTGTGCCTTTAGAAACGCAAAACCCCCGGTGCCTTGGCACCGGGGGTTTGAGTTTCGAGATCGTTTTGAGACCATATGTTTTTGGCAGACCTTGCAGTGACCTACTCTCCCAAGCCTTGAGAC
>NZ_STGC01000006.1 GCF_005222805.1 Devosia sp. FKR38
CCAAAACTGCGGAACACTCGCCGCCTTCGTTTCTCTTTCTTCACAAGCGACGTATTCACGCGTCAGCGTTGGGTTCCTGGATAGGATCCTGGCGTTCGCCAGCTTAGTTGCCGGCACTCTGGCGTGATCCAGAGGGCCCGTAGCTCAGGTGGTTAGAGCGCACGCCTGATAAGCGTGAGGTCGGTAGTTCGAGTCTACCCGGGCCCACCATTCTACCGAATGGTTTTATGTTTGCCTCACGGATCGTACCGGTTCCGTCATGACGCGGCTAAAGCCGCC
The DNA here is from genome assembly GCF_005222805.1 of Devosia sp. FKR38. GTDB lineage: Bacteria > Pseudomonadota > Alphaproteobacteria > Rhizobiales > Devosiaceae > Devosia. The sequence goes on from NZ_STGC01000006.1 coordinate 280, forward strand.
GCTATGACGCAACCTGATCCTCCGGCGGGCGCCAAGCGATTGGCGAGGTCCTCGCTCTGTTCGTCCAGGATGACTGGATGAAAAGGGCAAGAAATGGGGCCTTAGCTCAGCTGGGAGAGCGCCTGCTTTGCAAGCAGGATGTCGTCGGTTCGATCCCGTCAGGCTCCACCATTCTTTTACTGGAACCAGGCGGTTGATAGAACCGCGCACCGAACACATACGTCGCAATGATAAGAGACAAGTTTGGATTTTTTGCCGCTTCGGTGGCCAAGAAATCCGGATCTTTCGACATCGTAAAGAGATGCTTTTTTGTCCCGTTTGACCCGCACCCCGGGGAGGAACAAGAAATGCACGTGAATTCTGGTTAATTTGATCTGACCGATCAAGATGCCAACGCATGTTCTGCGTTGGCGCCACTGCAGTGATGCAGTGGATTTCACAATCCCGACGACTGAGACATCTGCCTTCAAGAGGGGCGGGTGTTGTTGATGTTGCGGGCATTGATAATGAGAACGATCAAGCGTCTTAAGTGCATTCAGTGGATGCCTTGG
>NZ_STGC01000001.1 GCF_005222805.1 Devosia sp. FKR38
GTTGTTGATGTTGCGGGCATTGATAATGAGAACGATCAAGCGTCTTAAGTGCATTCAGTGGATGCCTTGGCGTGCACAGGCGATGAAGGACGTAATACGCTGCGATAAGCGTCGGGGAGCTGCGAATAAGCTTTGATCCGATGATTTCCGAATGGGGAAACCCGACCATTTAGGTCACCCGAAAGGGAGCTAACCTGGGGAACTGAAACATCTAAGTACCCAGAGGAAAGGACATCAACCGAGACTCCGTTAGTAGTGGCGAGCGAACGCGGACCAGGCCAGTGGCCTCTTTGTAAGAACGGGAAGGATATGGAAATATCCGCCATAGTGGGTGATAGCCCCGTACCGGTAGAAAGCATTGAGGTCCTCGAGTAAGGCGGAACACGTGAAATTCTGTCTGAACATGGGTAGACCACTATCCAAGCCTAAGTACTCGTGCACGACCGATAGCGAACAAGTACCGTGAGGGAAAGGTGAAAAGCACCCCGACGAGGGGAGTGAAATAGTTCCTGAAACTGGATGCATACAAACAGTCGGAGCCCGCAAGGGTGACGGCGTACCTCTTGTATAATGGGTCATCGACTTAGTCTAACTAGCAAGCTTAAGCCGTTAGGTGTAGGCGCAGCGAAAGCGAGTCTGAATAGGGCGTTAAGTTAGTTGGATTAGACCCGAAACCAAGTGATCTAGGTATGAGCAGGCTGAAGGTAAGGTAACACTTACTGGAGGGCCGAACCCACGTAAGTTGAAAATTACGGGGATGACTTGTTCCTAGGGGTGAAAGGCCAATCAAACTTGGAAATAGCTGGTTCTCCGCGAAAGATATTTAGGTATCGCCTCGAGCGAATACTCTGGGGGGTAGAGCACTGGATGGGCTAGGGGGTCTCACCGACTTACCAAACCTAACCAAACTCCGAATACCCAGAAGTACTACTCGGGAGACAGACGGTGGGTGCTAAGGTCCATCGTCAAAAGGGAAACAGCCCTAACCTACAGCTAAGGTCCCCAAGTCATAGTTAAGTGGGAAAGCATGTGGGAATGCTTAGACAACCAGGAGGTTGGCTTAGAAGCAGCCATCCTTTAAAGATAGCGTAACAGCTCACTGGTCAAGCGTTCCTGCGGCGAAGATGTACCGGGTCTAAAACTATGCACCGAAGCTTAGGGTTTGCACGTTTACGTGCAAGCGGTAGCGGAGCGTTCCGTAAGCCTGCGAAGCGGTACCTGTGAGGGGCCGTGGAGGTATCGGAAGTGCGAATGATGACATGAGTAGCGACAAAAAGTGTGAGAGACACTTTCGCCGAAAGTCCAAGGGTTCCTGCGCAATGCTAATCAGCGCAGGGTTAGTCGGCCCCTAAGGTGAGGCAGAAATGCGTAGCCGATGGGAATCACGTTAATATTCGTGAACCAGGTGGTAGTGACGGATCGCGCAGGTTCGTATCCCCTTATTGGATTGGGGGTGCGATGAGCCGGTTCCAGGAAATAGCTCCACCAATATTGACCGTACCCTAAACCGACACAGGTGGACTGGTAGAGTATACCAAGGCGCTTGAGAGAACTATACTGAAGGAACTCGGCAAATTGCATGCGTAACTTCGGGATAAGCATGACTTCTACGAGGGCAACCTTGTAGGAGTGGCACAAAAGAGGGGGTGGCGACTGTTTACTAAAAACACAGGGCTCTGCGAAGTTGCAAAACGACGTATAGGGTCTGACGCCTGCCCGGTGCCGGAAGGTTAAAAGGAGAGGTGAAAGCCTTGAATTGAAGCCCCGGTAAACGGCGGCCGTAACTATAACGGTCCTAAGGTAGCGAAATTCCTTGTCGGGTAAGTTCCGACCTGCACGAATGGCGTAACGACTTCCCCACTGTCTCCAGTATAGACTCAGCGAAATTGAATTCCCCGTGAAGATGCGGGGTTCCTGCGGTCAGACGGAAAGACCCCATGCACCTTTACTATAGCTTTACGCTGGCATTTGTGTCGGCATGTGCAGGATAGGTGGTAGGCTTTGAAGCAGGGACGCTAGTTTCTGTGGAGCCGCAAGATGAGATACCACCCTTATCGTCATAGATGTCTAACCGCGGCATAACAGTGTCCGGGACAGCGTATGGTGGGTAGTTTGACTGGGGCGGTCGCCTCCCAAAGAGTAACGGAGGCGCGCGATGGTGGGCTCAGACCGGTCGGAAATCGGTCGCTGAGTGCAATGGCATAAGCCTGCCTGACTGCGAGACTGACAAGTCGAGCAGAGACGAAAGTCGGTCATAGTGATCCGGTGGTCCCGCGTGGAAGGGCCATCGCTCAACGAATAAAAGGTACGCTGGGGATAACAGGCTGATAATGCCCAAGAGTCCATATCGACGGCATTGTTTGGCACCTCGATGTCGGCTCATCACATCCTGGGGCTGGAGCAGGTCCCAAGGGTATGGCTGTTCGCCATTTAAAGTGGTACGTGAGCTGGGTTTAGAACGTCGTGAGACAGTTCGGTCCCTATCTGCCGTGGGTGTAGGAATATTGAGAAGAGCTGACCCTAGTACGAGAGGACCGGGTTGGACGAACCTCTGGTGGACCTGTTGTGGCGCCAGCCGCATTGCAGGGTAGCTAAGTTCGGACGGGATAACTGCTGAAAGCATCTAAGCAGGAAGCCTCCTTCAAAACGAGTATTCCCTTGAGAGCCGTGGAAGACCACCACGTCGATAGGCCGGGTGTGGAAGCGCAGCAATGTGTGAAGCTTACCGGTACTAATAGCTCGATTGGCTTGATCGTTCTCATTAATCTATGTCCGCATAGAAATGTGATCTCGATCGGTTAGAATACACCAGACCAACACGCCTTGCATGGGCGCGTTGTTGGTCCAATACAGAACAAAAACCAGAATTCACCCATATGTTTTTCGCTGACCTTGTGGTTCTTGCGAGGAGCCCAAGACCCGATCCCATCCCGAACTCGACCGTCAAATTCCTCCGCGCCAATGGTACTAAGTCTCAAGGCTTGGGAGAGTAGGTCACTGCAAGGTCTGCCAAAAACATATGGTCTCAAAACGATCTCGAA
>NZ_STGC01000002.1:0-137825 GCF_005222805.1 Devosia sp. FKR38
CAAACTCTCAAGTTTGAAATCTGACATGGTCGCTGAATGCACGTTTGCATGATTGACGAGAACTCACACTGCTCTCAAACAACAACCGAAGTCGCTGCGAGAACAATCTGTTTTCTCTTAGAAAACGTGCACCCATCGAAAGTCTTTTAACTTCCACCGGAATTGCTTCCAGCTTCAGTTCGCAAGAACCTCGCCGTCCACGTTTCTCTTTCTTCTATCTTCACAATGTCAAAGAGCAGACCACATCGCCGTCGCCGGCAAAATCGTCACAGAAGCATCTCGCTTCCAGTTCCCAACAGAACGCAGAACCCTATCCGGTAAAACCGGCAGTGAACCGCCTCTGAAAGAAAACACCAGAACAGTGGGAGCATCACGCTCGACGTCGTCCAGTGCGCCGGGTTGTATTCAAGTCACTTAAGACTGTCAACACCCTTTTTTCTTTTTTCAAACCGGTCTGAATTGCTTCGGTCCGGTCTGATTTTCTACCGCAAACACGCTATCGTCCGGTTGCCCGGCAGAGCGCTTGCTCGTGCTAGAAAGTGTTGATCAGTGGGAGCGGCTTCGCTCGACGTCGTTCAACGAGGCGGGTTTTAGGATAGGGGCTCCCCCCTGTCAACGGTGGTTCTGAAAAATCGACATGGCATTGTCATTTTCCTGTCGCCTGCGCATGCCCGGCTGTGGACAACTCGCTGCGTCGCCCCCCGCTCAGGCCGGGCTGGCCTGGGGTTTTGTGCCTCTTGTTATCGTCGCGTCACCGACCAGCCGATTTCCCCTCCCAGCAGAGAGACCGCGTCGCCCTGTGGCGACGTCCGCCAGCGTTCCGTCACGACTGCCTGGGGGGAGCCTTGTCCCGCCTGGCCCCCGACCCGGCCCGCCGCGACTGCCGCCCCAGCGCAATCCATCGACAGGTTCCGCTGATATTCAGATTTAGCAAACGCTTTACCTATAGGTTTAAGGCCTTGTTGTAGCGCCCGACCCTGGCACCGTCGGGGCCCTTTTGCGTTGTTGGTTGTGAGTGTGAGGGTGTCATGGGCACAGTGGGTCAGATGCTGGCCGGCAATTTTGCCGTGGTTGCCCTGTTCGTGCTGCTGTGGTCGCGCACAGGCTATTGGCTCAAGAGTGTGCCGCGTCCCTGGCGCGATGGCCTTTTCGCGCTCAGCATGAGCCTGGGCACGGTTGCCGCCATGTATATGGCGGTCGAGATCCAGCCGGGCCTCTTTTTCGATCTGCGCCATGCCCTGCTGGCGGTTGCGGCCTTCTTCGGCGGCTGGCCGGCTGCAGTGGTGACTACGGCCATTGCCTCGATCTATCGACTGTCCATGGGCGGCGACGGCGGCTTTGCCGGCATTGTGGGCATTGTGGTTGCCAGCCTTTTGGGCCTGGCCATTCCAGCGCTGCTCCGCAACCGCCCGCGCGATGTCGGGCAGTTGGCGATCATGTCCGTGCTGTCGGCAGTGGGCGCATCGATCGCGCAATATCTGGCGCTGCCGAGCGGCACCTTGTCGCTTGTCGATGCCGTGCTGCCCAATTCCATTATGAATGCAGGTATTACGGCCATAGCGGCCATCGTCTATCTGCGGTCCTGGCGGCTATCGGCCGATCGCGAACTGATGGCGACAGCGCTGTTCCATGCGCCCGACTACGCCTATGTCATCGACGCATCGGGACGCTTTGTTGCGGCCAATGATGCGGCGGCCCGGCTGGTTGGCCGCGACAGCGCCACGGCGCTGATCGGCAAGACCTGTTTTCAGCTGCTGCCGCCCGAGGCGGCCCAGGCACACCACAGCCAGGATCAGCAGGTCCTGACCAGCGGCAAGCCCATTATCGATCTGCGCAGCCAGATGGTGGATGCCTCCGGGCAGTTGCGCAGCTATTCCACCACCAAGGTGCCGCTCCATGCCCCCGATGGTGGCACCATCGGCCTGGTCGGGGTCATGCGCGACATCACGGTTGCGCAGCAGCTGGCCGAGGAACTCACGCTTAACCGCGATACGCTGTCCTATGCACTGTCGGAGATGAATGGCGGCATCGCCATGATCGACAGCAGCGGCCATCTGATCTTCAGCAATGACCGCTATCGCAACAGCTTCCCCTATACCGGCCATCTGCGGGTGCCCGGCGCCGACATGCGCACCGTGCTGGCGGCGGTGATCGCTACGGGCGAACAGCTGACCGCGCCGCGGCAGCCCGACCCGCAGTGGATCGCGACCACCCTGACCCATCTGACCAGCCAGTGGGACGAGGAAGTCCAGCTGTTCAACGGCACCTGGCTGCAGGTGCGTGTCCACACCACCAGCAATGGCACCTCCATGGTGCTGGTGAGCGACGTCACCCGCTTCAAACAGGCGCAGGACGAACTCAATTCGGCTACTGACCAGCTCAAGCAGCTGGCGCGCACCGATGGATTGACGGACCTGCTCAACCGCCGCGCCTTTGATGAATCGCTGGAGGCCGAGATCCGGCGCAGTGCCCGCACCGGCACGCCGCTGAGCCTGCTGATGATCGATGTCGATCATTTCAAGGCTTTCAATGACCATTATGGCCATCCGGCTGGCGACGCCTGCCTGCGCCAGGTGGCCGAACTGCTGCGCGCCAGTCTCAAGCGTCCCGCCGATCTGGCGGCGCGCTATGGCGGCGAGGAGTTTGCCGCCATCCTGCCCGATACCGATGAGGATGGCGCCTATCTGGTGGCCGAAGCCTTCCGCCGGGCCGTCGCCCAGGCCAGGCTGACCCATGAGCGCAGCGACAAAGGCATTGTCACCGCCAGCGTGGGCGTGGCAACCTATATGCCGGACAATCTCGAGCGCAATGCGCTGGAGCTGGCCAAGGCGGCCGACGATGCGCTCTATAGTGCCAAGGCCGCCGGCCGCGACAGGGTGTTTGGCGCGCGCGTCGCCGGCAAGGAGCGTCGCTACGGCTCCTATTAAGGGCGCGGCGCCATCATCACCGGGCGGTGCGGGGATTTGAACCAATAGAACGGCCGGTGCAGTAGCTCGACCAGGGCGCACATCGTCGCCAGGCTCATCAGCAGCCAATAGGCCGGTAACAGCACCTGCGCCGGCAGAAGCGCGGGCCGGCCGGCGCGCACAAGGCCCAATGCGGTCTGCGCCAGCGTGCTGGCATAGCCCAGACACAGCACGCCAAGGTAAAACACCGGCCAGCCCCCCGCCTGCACCAGCGGCAGGCCGCGCAGCAAATGCCAGGCCACGCCGATGATCAGGCCGCAATGCAGCAGCGGCGCCAGGATCATGCCGAGCACCAGGGCCTCAAAGGCCAGCATGGGGCCCAGCCCCATCTCCTGCGCCAGGCGGACCGGCGCCCGATTGTGCACGATAAAGGTCTGCATCCAGCCCTTCATCCAGCGGGTGCGCTGACCCAGCCAGGGCCGCAGCCGTTCGGGCGCGTGTTCGCGGGTGCCGGTGGCCAGGGTTTCGACACGCAGGCGGCGGCGAGCCAGGCGCATGCCGAGATCGGCATCCTCGGTGACATTATAGGCGTCCCAGCCGCCCAGCTGGCGCAGCGCGGCAAGGCGAAAGTGGTTGGAGGTTCCGCCCAGCGGCATGGGCAGGCGCCAGCGGGCCAGCGCGGGCAGCAGCACGGCAAAGAGCCCGGCATATTCCCCGGCAAATAGAGCCGCCAGTAGATTGGCGTGGCCATTGTCGATAACCAAGGGCGCCTGCAGGCACATCAGATCCGGCGTGTCGCGGAAGCGCAGCGCCGCCTGCCAGAGCTGGTCGGGATCGGGCTGGTCTTCGGCGTCAAACACCACCACGAAGTCGCCGCGACATAGCGGCAGGGCATAGTCGAGCGCCTTTGGCTTGGTGCGCGGCGCCGTGTCGGGTACCGATACCAGTGAAAATCGTGGATCGCCCAGGCGGGCCTCGACAGCCGCCAGGGTTTGGCGCGAGGCGGCTTCGACCACGAATTTGATGTCGAGGCTGGCGGCTGGATAGTCCAGCGCGCGCATGCTGGCAAACAGTTGCGGCACCATGGCGGCCTCATTGCGCAGCGGAATCAGCACTGAATAGACCGGGAGTTCGTCGTCGGGCGGGCGGATCGGCATTGGCGCGGGCTTTGGGGCTGTCCCGACCGCGCCCAGCCGGATGGCGGCCGGGGCGATAAGCAGGGCCAGGGCCACAGGCAGCAATACGAGTTCGGCGGCAAAGGGCGCGGCCAGCACCATGGTGACCAGCAACAGCACAGCCAGGGCAAAGCCGTAGCGGGCAAGCGCTGTCAGCTCGAGCTGGGCACAGGCATAGGGCCAGCGCCGCGCCAAGCCCTGACGCGCGTCTGTCACCAGCGCATCGGACGCCGCATCGGCCAGATAGGCGCGCAGAGCGGGCGTCGGCAGCAGGCAGACACGCTGGCGCAACTGCGGTTGCTGCCGGAGGGCGCGGGCCAGCCGCAGCAGGCCGAAGAAATCGGGGGCGGCAAAGGCCACATCGCGGTCCAGAACGTGCAGGGTGAAGATCCGCACACCGGCCAAAGCCTCGAGCCGCGTGGGTTCCACATGGCCGGCCAGCGAGGGCGGCAGGCGCTCATAAAAGGCATAGCCGGCCCAGCGCGCCGCGCGCTGCATGGCCGTGGTTTCGTCGATGCCAAAAGCCAGGCAGCAATAGATGATCGGGTCGGTTTCGGCGTCCAGGGCGGCGTCGAGCGCGGCGCGGGCCGCTGTGAGGTCAGCGCCACCCAGGACGGCTGCCAGCAGCGACACCGCGTCGGACACCACGGCGAAGGCCCACGCTCACCGTCTCAGGCGGCGCAGGCGGACGGCCGAACAGAGAACACAACCCAGGGAAACCGACATCGGCATGGCTTGCCCCCAGCGGCCAGGATGATGCTGCAACCGGCGCCCACACGGGCGTCCGTAGAATTACTGACAGAGCCGCCACAAAAAACAAGACACCCCAGCAGTTTGCCGGGGTGTCAGGAGGCGATTCGTCGCGACGAGCAGACCAGTCCGCTGCTTAGTGCTGCACGTCGAACTGGTGCGGATTGAAGTGATAGGCCGTCGAGCAGAACTCGCAGACCACTTCGATCTCGCCATCGACGGCCATTTCCTCGCGGTCTTCCGCGGTGAAGCTGGTGGCCAGCATGTCCTCGATCTTGTCGGCCGAGCAGGTGCAGCGCTCGACGACCGGCAGGGGCGTGAACACGCGCACGCCGGTCTCGTGATAGAGCCGGAACAGCAGGCGTTCGGCACTGAGGTCCGGATCGGCCAGTTCGAGATCATCCAGGGTCGCCATCAGCGCCTTGGCTTCGTTCCAGCCATCGGGCGCATTGTCGTCGTGGTTGTCAAAATTGCCGTCGCCCGGCAGGTCCTGGGCATGGGACATGCCATGCTCGGGCAGATGCTGGATCAGCACGCCGCCGGCGCGCCAATGCGGACGATGGTCGCCCTTCTTGGTGAACTCGGCCACCGCCAGGCGGACCTGGGTGGGGATCTGTTCGGACTGCATGAAATAGGTGTGGGCCACCTGTTCGAGCGAATTGCCTTCCAGGGCCACGATGCCCTGGTAGCGCTCGGTATTGGGACCCTGATCGATGGTCATGGCCAGGTGGCCATTGCCCAACAGGTCCGCCGGACGGGTGCGGCCTTCCTCGGCCGCCTTGACCAGCGCGTCCTGGTCAAACCGCGCATAGCCGCGCAGCCCGTCGGGCGCGTCGAAATCGACCACCAGCAGGCTGACCGGACCATCGGTCTGGGTCTGGAGGATAAAGCGTCCCTCGAATTTGAGCGAGGAGCCGATCAACGCGGCCAGCACCACCGCCTCGCCCAGCAGGCGCGCCACCGGGGCGGGATAGTTGTGGCGGTTGAGAATGGTGTCGAGCGCATCGCCCAGGCGAACCGTGCGGCCGCGGGTATCGAGCTGATCGAGGGTGAAGGGAACAACCGCATCATCGCCGCTTTCCGGCCGGTCGAGCCCGAGGGCAGTCATGAGAGTGTCTGTCATGGTCGTCGTATCCGTCGTCATGGCGGTCTGTGGGCTTTCAAATCGGCTAGGCAACAATGATCTCAGCCCGCGGCCTCGGCAAGAGACTGCGGGCTGGTTTCAAAGTCCGGGCGGCGCCGCGCCCGTCGGCAGAGGGGCAGCTAGTTGACGTCGGCCCCGAAGGCCCAGCACAGGATGGCTTTCTGCGCGTGCAGGCGGTTTTCGGCCTCGTCCCACACCACTGACTGCGGGCCGTCGATCACCTCGTCGGTCACTTCATCGCCCCGATGGGCCGGCAGGTCGTGCATGAACAAGGCGTTTTTGTCCGCCAAGGCCATCAAGCTGGTGTTGACCTGGTAGGGTTTCAAGACCCGGCGGCGTTCGGCGACGTCCACGTCACCCATCGACACCCAGGTGTCGGTGATGACCAGGTCTGCGCCGGCCACGGCCTCGCGCGGGTCTTCGATCAGCTTGACGAAGTCCCCTGCCCGCTTGATGTCGTCCATCAGATCCTTTTCCGGGCTATATTCCTCGGGCGTGGCGATGGTCAGGTGGCACTCGAACAGCTCGGCCGCATTGACCCAGGAGTGCAGCACATTGTTGCTGTCGCCCACCCAGGCAACCTTGGCGCCCTTGATGCTGCCGCGGTGTTCTTCAAAGGTCATCAGATCGGCCATGATCTGGCAGGGATGCGCCCGGCGCGTCAGGCCATTGATCACCGGCACGGTGGCGGCCTCGGCCAGATCAAGCAGATCGGCGTGGCTGAGAATGCGGATCATGATGGCATCGACATAGCGGGACAGCACCCGGGCCGTATCGGCCAGGGTCTCCTCGCGGCTGAGCTGCATTTCCTGGCCGGAGAGCATGATGGTCTCTCCGCCCAGCTGGCGCATGCCAACGTCAAAGCTGACGCGGGTGCGGGTGGACTGGCGCTCGAAAATCATCGCCAGCACCTTATCCTTGAGGGGCTGGGGGCGATCGCCCTGCTTGAGGCGCGCCTTGAGCGAGGCTGCGGTGTCGAGCATGCCGCGCAGGTCTGCATGGGTGAAATCGTCGATCGAGAGAAAATGCCTTGGGGTGCCGGTCGAAGTCATGGGCCGGGTTCCTTTGTGACGCTATGAAGAGGGCCGCAACGCCATGGCGTGCGGTTTGATGCCTATCCTCCCCTTTTGGGGAGGGTTTGGGGGTCTGGTGTCGTCAGCTCTTGCTGCACGACACCGGCCCCAGCGCTCCCCAATCAGGGGAGAGAAAGGCAATTATCGTCGACGCCGCGCTTCGGGATAGAAGGCCATGGTCATTTATCCAACAGCCGGCGCCGTGGCCGTTTCGGCCTCGATGGCCTCAAAGGCCGCGCCGAGCTTGGCCATGGCTTCCTCGATATCGGCTTCGGTGACGATCAGCGGCGGGATGAGCCGCAGCACATTGTCCCCGGCGCCGACCGCCAGCATCTGGTGGTCATCGCGCAGGCGCGCCACGAAGTCGCGCACCGGCGGGGCGATCTTGATGCCGGCCAGCAGGCCCTTGCCGCGCAGCTCCACCACCTGGTCGGGGTATTTCTGCTGCAACTGCTGCAGGTGCCAGGCGAGCCGCTGGCCCATCTGGTTGACATGGTCGATGAAGCCAGGGGCCAGGATGCGGTCGAGCACAGCATTGCCCACCGCGGTGGCGAGCGGATTGCCGCCATAGGTCGAGCCATGCGTGCCGGGCACCATGGAGGCCGCGACCTCGCCCTTGGCAAGGCACGCGCCGAGCGGGAAGCCGCCGCCGATGGCCTTGGCTACCGCCACGATATCGGGGGTGATGCCGGACCATTCAAAGGCAAAGAAGCGCCCGCTGCGGCCATAGCCACACTGCACTTCGTCGAGCACCAGCAGCAGGCCGAATTCGTCGCACAGGGCGCGCAGGCCCTGCATGAACTCATTGGACATGGCGGTCACGCCGCCTTCGCCCTGCACGGTTTCGATCAGGATGGCGCAGGTCTGCGGCCCGATCAGGGCGCGCACGGCCTCGAGATCGCCGGGCTTGGTGTGCTTGAAGCCGGGCATGGCCGGGCCGAAGCCTTCCAGATAACTCGGGTTGCCGCCAGCAGCGATGGTGCCCAGCGTGCGGCCGTGGAACGAGCCGGTGAAGGCAATGATCTCGTAGCGATCAACCTCGCCCTTGGCCCAGAAATAGTGCCGCGCGGTCTTGATGGCGCATTCGATCGCCTCGGCGCCGGAATTGGTGAAGAACACGGAGTCCGCAAAAGTGGCGTCGACCAGCCGCTGCCCCAGCCGTTCCTGCTCGGGAATGGTGAAGACATTGGAGGTATGCCAGACCTTGTCGGCCGCCGCCTTGAGCGCGCTCACGATATGGGCGTCGCCATGGCCGAGCGCGTTGACCGCGATGCCGGAGTGGAAATCGAGATAGGATCGCCCGTGCTGGTCGTACAGGCGCATGCCTTCGCCCCGCTCAAAGGCGAGTTCGGAGCGGGCATAGGTGCCGTAGAGCGCAGACATGGGGCAAATTCCTTCTCAGAAAGACAGGGATGATGGCAGGCTTTGATGACGCCGTGACAATAGCGCCACAAAAACCAAAAACGCGCCATTTTTTCAGCGCGTTTGCGGTGCAGAGTTAGGCCAATTTTGCCAGATAAGTCAATGATCGCAGGGCAAGCCCCTGATTTGACTCAAAGATCGTTAGCGGAATTTTAACCAGTGAATATACGGGGAAACTCCCGGCCGACTCTTGATCCCGATTCCACCGATAGCGTAAACTCCTAGTCATTGGGAGCACGATATCTCGTGTAGCGGACCCACTCAACATACGACGCCTAGCGTTTGACGGCTGCCATGGCCATTTGGCAGCGCAATGAAGGATTCTGTTTTGACGATGGTTTCAGGAGCACAAACGGCGGGCTGGACTGATGAGCGCGTCGAGACTTTGAAGAAGCTTTGGATGGAAGGCCTCAGCGCCAGCCAGATCGCCGGACAGCTCGGTGAAGGCGTCACCCGCAATGCCGTGATCGGCAAGGTGCACCGCCTCAAGCTCTCCGCCCGCGCCAAGCCGACCAACTCCACCCCCCGCGCGCGTCCGGCGGCCCGTCCGGCGCCGCGCCGCGTCGCCAGCCCCTCCTCGGCCGGCATGTCCAATATGAGCGCCACCGCCAAGCCCCGTCCGACCATGTCATCGCGGCCACAGTCGATGGGCGCCACTGCTCTGGCCCACAATCCCGAGATGGAAACCCAGCTCTATGTCGCGCCGGTCGTGCAGGAGCTGTTCATTCCCGAGGACAAGCGCCTGAGCCTGCTGCAGCTGAGCGAGAGCACCTGCAAGTGGCCCATCGGCGATCCGCTGAGCAAGGATTTCTACTTCTGCGGCCAGCACAGCCTGGAAAGCGGCCCCTATTGCGAATTCCATTCGCGCCGCGCCTACCACCAGGTCGACAAAAAGCGCCGCTAAGCGCACCGACCAGCACTGAACCAAGGGCGCCCACGCGGCGCCCTTTTCGTTTTGGGGCATGCGGAACTGTTGTTGCGCCTGAGGGTGTTCCTCGATCCAGCCCCAACCACGGTGTCACGCCGGCCTTGAGCCGGAGCAGATCTCGGTGGGGCTGAATGCCTGATATCGGGGCCGACCCTCACCCCCCTCCTTCCTCCCCCATCAAGGGGGAGGTATCGCTCCACTCTTTGGGCACGATGGCGTTCAACCCACCGGGTTTCACCTCCCCCTTAATGGGGGAGGCTAGGAGGGGGTGATGGGAGCCACGATTTCTGGTTGCCCTATGTCGCCCCCCAACCCCGGGCCTAAAATGCCCCACCACCCCGCGCGGACGGCCTGCAGGCGAACAGTGGTGGGGTGAGTGGGTTTGGGGGAGCGCATTCCCCACAGGTACGCAGGCGAGTTGCCAGAGTAGGGGCGAGCGACCTTTGCTGCTCGTTCGGCTCCAAGAACCGGCGCCCCGAGGCGGCTTCGTCTCACTGTTTAGTTTCAACCAGAGGCGATCTCCGCCTCGGGGCTCGTCCATCGATTATAACCGCAACACAGGCGGGGTTTTGCCATGACCTTACGGCAGGAACACATCCACCCGCATGCCCTCGCCCGGCTTGCTCACGCTTGCCACCTTGCCTTCAACAAGAGACGGTAGTGTTCGCACCTTGCGGCGGAGAAAGACCGATTAGGCTATGAAGACCCAAAGCTTTGATATCGTCGGATCCAGCGGCCACCTGATCCCCACCTTGCTCACCCGGCATGGAGGCGCAGGGCTCGCGGTGTTTCTGCCCGGTCTGCGCTACGGCAATGACCGCCCGATGCTTCACTTCACGCAAAAATTGTTCGCTGAGCGCGGCTATGACGTGCTGACTGTCAACTATAGCTACCCCGGCATAGCCGAATTCATGGATGCAACTGAAGCCGATCAAAGCACCTGGCTCGACGCGGATGCGAGAGCCATACTGTCGTTCGTGCGTGGCCTTGCCAGTTCGCAAAGCCTGGTGGTCGTTGGAAAATCCATCGGGACGGCGCTCATGGCGCATATGGTGCCGCAATTGACGCAACAGGACACCACGCGGCTCGTTTGGTTGACGCCGTTACTAAGGGGCTCGTCGGAATTTGTGCGAATGCAGGAGTGCCACCAGGCCTCGTTCTTGGCGATCGGAACAGCAGATCCTGGCTATGATGCCGATATGGTCGCTCGGTTTCGCGCTCAAGGACATACTGCACAAGTGTTCGAGGCACTTGATCATGGTCTCGAAAAACCCGGTAGCGTCTCAGCCAGCATTGCAGCGCTCGCCGCGCTGCTCATCGCGCTTGAGCAGTGGCTAACCCCGTAATGGAAAGCCTTACGGCAGGAACACATCCACCCGCATGCCTTCGCCCGGCTTGCTCTTGATCGAAAGCTGGCCGCGGTGGCGATTGACGATGTGCTTGACGATGGCCAGGCCCAGGCCCGTGCCCTTCTTTTTGCGGCTGGCATCGGCGTCGATGCGATAGAAGCGCTCGGTCAGGCGCGGCACATGCTCGGGCTCGACGCCCGGACCATGGTCGATCACCGTCACCATATGCTGGAAACCAGCACGATTGGCCGGCGCCAGGCTCAGCTCGACGAATTCGCCGCTGGCGCCATATTTGATGGCGTTGTCGAGCAGGTTCTCGAACACTTCATAGAGCTGGCTGCGGTCGCCGATGGTGGTGGTGGACCCGGCAAACAGGCTGAGGCGGATTTCGACCTTGGCGGTCTTGGCCTGCATCATCAGCCCTTCGCGCACTTCGCGCAGCAGGCTGGCCAGATCAATGCTGGCGGTGGGGCGCACATGCTGGTGCATTTCGATGCGGGAAAGGCTGAGCAGATCATCGATCAGCTTGCTCATGCGTTCGGCCTGGCCGCGCATGATGCCGAGGAATTTTTCGCGCGCCGCCGGATCCTTGGCGGCGGGGCCAAGCAGGGTATCGATGAAGCCCAGCAGCGAGGCCAGTGGCGTGCGCAGCTCATGGCTGGCATTGGCGATGAAATCGGTGCGCAGGGCCTCGACGCGCTTGAGCTCGGTCAGGCTCTGGAAGGTCACCACCAGGCGACGTTCCTCATCAGCGAACCAGTCGCTGCCGGGTTGGCGCAGTGGCGCCACCACCACCTTGTCCCAGGTCTCGGCGGGTACGGTTTCATGCAGCTCGAAGCTGCGGGTGCTGCCGCTGCGCATGGCGCCGTCGATGGCCTGCACCAGCTCGGGATTGCGCAGCGAAAAGGTAATGGGATTGCCGTTGACCACGCCGGGGAACTGGCGGAGCGCGGCGGCATTGGCATGCAGCACCACGCTGCGACGATCCAGCAGCATGCAGGGATCGATCAGCGCATCGGCGAAGGCGGCAAAGGACGGGATGGTTGGCAACGTCGGGGCGATCACCTCCGGCACGACCACGACCGGCGCCGGTTGCGGGCGCACCACGGACGGGGCCGGTGACAGCAGCAGCACAGCGCTGAACACCGCCAGAATGCCGATGATTGCGGCAAGCGGCGCCAGGTCGCCGAACAGCACCAGCATCACAAAGACGCCGGCAATGCCCAGCAAGGGGCCGGCCTGGGCGATTAGTCGGGCGCGCAGCCGTGGGAGACGGGGAACGGGCCCCCCGGTTTGGGTATCGTGCATTTGTTTCTGTGATTCAGACAGTTGCCAGGCCCCTTGCAAAGGGACTGGTCTGTGTAGCACGGTGATCATGACAAGGGAGCGACACGCGTGACTGATCCAATCGACAGCTTCGACATCGACAATCCGGAACTGCCCAAGGCCATCAAAAAGAAGGCGATGACATCGGGCGGCTATCCCTATGAGGATAAGCTGGATCGCGCCATCTATGAAGCCCACATGCTGGATTTGCAGAAGCAATTGGTGACGCTGCAGGCCCATCTGGCGGCCAGCGGCGAGCGGGTGATGATTGTGTTCGAGGGGCGCGATGCCGCCGGCAAGGGCGGCACCATCAAGGTCTATCTGGAGAACCTCAATCCCCGCTATTCCATCATCGCCGCGCTGCCCAAGCCCAATGACCGGGAGCGGACGCAATGGTATTTCCAGCGCTATGTCGACTGGATGCCGGCGGCCACCGAGACGGTGCTGTTTGACCGCTCCTGGTACAACCGCGCCGGGGTCGAGCGGGTGATGGGCTTCTGCACGCCCGAGCAGACCGAGCACTTTCTCGACGAGGCGCCCGAATTCGAAAAGCGCATCACCAAGGACGGCATTCACCTGTTCAAGTTCTGGCTGTCGATCGGCCGGGAGATGCAGCTCAAGCGTTTCCACGACCGCCGCCACGATCCGCTCAAGACCTGGAAACTGTCGCCCATCGACCTCGAGGCCCTCGACAAATGGGGCGACTATTCGCAGGCCCGCGATGTGATGATCGCCCGGACCCACAGGGCGCATGCGCCCTGGACGGTGATCCGCGCCAATGACAAGCGGCGCGGCCGCATCGCGGTGATCCAGAGCGTGCTCAGCCAGCTCGACTTCAAGGGCAAGGACAATGCCGCCATCGGCGATATCGATCCCCAGATCCGCTTCTCTGGGCCCGATTTCCTCAAAATGGTCAAGTCCGACTAGCTGCGCTCGATAGCGCCCATGCGCTTGCTGGCGCTGGGCCAGGCCAGTTCGGTAGTGCGGGCCAGAAGGGCCTCCACCACCGCCAGCAGTGAGCCATTGGCGTCCCAGGTGCGGTCCATCTCGGTGCGGCAGGGCAGCACCAGCTTGGCGAAGCGATTGACCGGGCTCATCCATTCGTCGGTGATGAGCACGATCTGCGCCCGCTGGCTGGCCAGCTCGGCGGCCAGCTCGACCAGGGCGGGATCGTAGCGGCGCACGTCGAAGATGATCACCGTGTCGCCCGGGCGGATATCGATCAGCTGGTCGGTCCGCGTGGCCGGGCGGCCATCGAGGCGCCGGACGCCGGGCCGGATCAGGCGCAGATGGGCCTCCATATAGCCAGCCAGGAAATCGGTGAAGCGCCCGCCGGCCAGCCAGCACTGCGCCTTGGTTTCGGCGAGGCGGGTGCAGACGGCCTCGAATTCGGATGGTGGGATCAGTCCCGCCGTGGCGCGCAGATTGTCGGCGGCGCGGCTGATGAACTGGTCGAGGAAATGACTGTCCGGCTCCCGCTGGTCGCCGAGCGGAACGCCGCGCTGCAGCGGCGATTTGGAGCGGGCCTCCATCTCCTCGCGCAGCGCCCGCTGAAAGTCCGGATAGGACTTGTAGCCGAGCTGGGCGACGAAGCGCAGCACGGTAGCCGAGCTGGCCCCGGCCTGTTCCGCAAACTCGGCCACTGGCGCCAGGCCCAGCGTCGGATAGGAGCCGAGCAGCCCGCGGGCGGCGCGTTTTTCTGCAGCCGTCAGGCGGTGGATCGCGTCGTGAATACGGCCGGCGACGGATTTGCCGTCCATGTCCGCTCCTGAATTTCAGATTTCAGCATTGACAGTTTTTGCATTTATGAAACTACTGATACACAAGTTAACCAAAGGTGCTAGGGACAACGTGCGCGCTGCCGAACAAAGTCCGGTGCTGGTGAGCAATGCGGAGGGGCACTCCCCCTTCGTGCTGGTGTGCGACCATGCCAGCAACCGCCTGCCCGAGCGTTACGGTACGCTGGGGCTGACCCAATCCGAGCGGGTCAGCCATATCGCCTGGGACCCCGGCGCACTGGCCGTCAGCCTGCGCCTGGTCGATCTGCTGGATGCGCCGCTGGTGCAATCGACCGTGTCGCGGCTGATCATCGACTGCAATCGCGACCTCGACGCGCCGGATCTGATCTGGACGCTGTCTGAGGCCACGCCCATTGTCGCCAACCAGGGCCTGAGCCTGGCGGAGCGGGCCTATCGCATCGCCCAGTTCCACCAGCCCTATCATGACGCCATCACCGCGCTGCTCGACGCAAGGGCGGCGGCGGGGCGAGAGTCGATCCTGGTCTGCGTACACTCCTTCACGCCGGTCTATCTGGGCATTGCCCGGCCCTGGCCGATCGGGCTGATCCATGGGCAGGACACGGGCTATACCGCCGCGCTGCGCGATGCTCTTGCGGCAGACGCGCCAGGGCTCAACCTGGGCTGGAACCAGCCCTATGCCGCCCTCAACGGGGTGACGCTGACGCTGGAAAAGCATGGCGACGGGCGCGGGCTGGACGCGACCATGATCGAAATCCGCAATGATGAAATTCTCGAACCTGCCGGTGTCGACCAGTGGTCGCAGCGGCTGGCCCGTTGCCTGGCTGCGGCGCGTGAGGCGCGTCGCGGGGCAATGGCAGTCTAGATCTATCCGTGGGCAAATTCAGGGGGACGTGACTATGGCTGAGACGAAAAAAGTGGGCAGCGTTGCTTATGCGACGCGCGACAAGGCCTATTTCGAAAAACGCGGCCTGCAGCGCTATGCCGGCATCTGGTCGCTTTGGGCACTGGGCGTGGGGGCGGTGATCTCGGGCCATTTCAGCGGCTGGAACTTCGGCTTTGGCACCGGCGGCTGGGGCGGCATGATGGTGGCAGCCGCCATCATCGCCATCATGTATCTGGGCCTTGTGTCCTCTATCGCCGAGATGAGCCCGGCCCTGCCCCATACCGGTGCGGCCTATTCGTTTGCTCGCACCTCGATGGGGCCTTGGGGCGGCTTCGTCACCGGCCTGTTCGAGAATGTCGAATATGTGCTGACACCGGCGGTGATCGTCACCTTCATCTCGGGCTATTTCGGCTCCATCACGGGGCTCGATACATCGCTCTATCCGGTGCTGTGGGTGGTGTTCTTCATCATCTTCCTCGCCCTCAACATCTATGGCGTGGCGCTGAGCTACAAGGTCACGCTCGTGGTGACGCTGATCTCGCTGGCGGGCCTGGCCTTCTTCTGGTTCAGCGCCTTCCCCAATATCGACTTCAGCCGCTGGGCGCTCAACATCGGCGTTGGGCCGGACGGCGCAGCGGTCGAGCTGCCCGAGGGCAATGGCGAATGGTTCCCCTTTGGCTGGCAGGGCGTGCTGGCCAGCCTTCCCTTCGCGGTCTGGCTGTTCCTGGCCATCGAACAGGTGCCGCTGGCTGCCGAGGAATCGGTGGATCCGCGTCGCGACATGCCGCGCGGCATCCTGTTGGGCTTCTGCACTCTGGTGCTGTCGGCTTTCCTGATCGTGCTGCTCAATCCGTCGATCCCCGGCGTGGGCAGCTTTGCGCTGGGCTCCTCGCTTGAGCCGGCGCTGGACGGCATCCGCGCCATCTATGGCGATGCTGCGGCCCCGATCTTCGGCGTGGTGGCGCTGATTGGTCTGGTGGCCTCGTTCCACACCATTCTTTATGCGCAGGGCCGGCAGGTCTATTCGCTCAGCCGTGCGGGCTATTTCCCGTCCGCGCTGTCGGTGACCCACCCCACCCACAAGACGCCGCATCTGGCCATGATCGCCGGGGCGACGCTGGGCCTGGTCGTGATGCTGGCGATCTGGTTCGTCAATGGCGGTGGCGGCGCGGGCGAAACCCAGCTGGGCGATGACATCATCGGCTCGGTTCTGCTCAACATGGCCGTGTTTGGCGCCATGCTGAGCTACATCATGCAGGCGCTCAGCTTCATCATCCTGCGGCGCAACCAGCCCAATATCGAGCGGCCCTTCCGCTCGCCGCTGGGCATTCCGGGCGCCGTGCTGACCATCATCATCGCGGCTGTCACCCTCTACTACCAGTTGCAGGACCCGAACTTCTTCAAGGGCGTGATCTGGGTGGTGCTGTGGTGCGCGGTGGGCATCATCTACTTCGCGCTGGTCGGCCGCCACAAGCTGATCATGTCGCCCGAAGAAGAGTTTGCGCTCGAACACAAGGCCTGACCCAGGCAGCAGGCGTCATCCCGGCCGGGTGGCCGGGGTGACGCGCCCGATGGGATGACAGCGAGGAGAACCGACAATGGCCTATAGTCTTGACCAGCTGCGCAAGGATGTTGCCGAAGGCAGCATCGATACCGTGCTCGTTGCCTTTCCCGATATGCAGGGCCGCATGATCGGCAAGCGCTTCCAGGCGGAATACTTCCTGGAATCGGCGCATGACGAGACGCATGGCTGCGACTATCTGCTGGCCGACGACATCGACATGGAGCCCGTGCCGGGCTACCAGGCCGCCAATTGGGGCAAGGGCTATGGCGATTTCGTCATGAAGCCGGACCTCAGCACGCTGATGAAGGCCACGTGGCTCGACGGCACGGCCATCGTGCTCTGCGACCTCAGCGACCACCATCATCATCAGCCGATCCCACACAGTCCGCGGGCGATCCTCAAGGCACAGATCGATCGTCTGGCGGCCATGGGCTACATGGCCAACGCGGCCACCGAACTCGAATTCTACCTGTTCGACGAGGACTATCGCAGCATAGCCCAAAAGGGCTATCGCACGGCCCAGACCGCCGGCGACTACATCCAGGACTACCATATCTTCCAGACCACCAAGGAAGAGGGCGTGATGCGCGCGCTGCGCAAGCATCTTCAGGCCTCCGGCATTCCGGTGGAATCCTCCAAGGGCGAATGGGGCCCCGGGCAGGAAGAGATCAATGTCAAATATGCCGATGCGCTGACCATGGCGGACCGCCATGTGGTGCTCAAGACCGCCACCAAGGAAATCGCCTGGGCGGCCGGCAAGGCCGTCACCTTCATGGCCAAGTGGGACTATGGTCTGGCCGGCTCGTCGAGCCATATCCACATGTCGCTGGCCGACAAGCGCGGCAAGCCGGTATTCGTCGACGACAAGGATGCGCGCGGCATGAGCGTGGTCATGAAGCAGTTCATGGCCGGCCAACTGGCCTATGCCCGCGAGATCACCTATTTCCTCGCGCCCTATATCAACAGCTACAAGCGCTTCCAGGCCGGCACCTTCGCGCCCACCAAGGCGATCTGGTCGCCGGACAACCGCACCGCCGGGTTCCGGCTCTGCGGCGAGCATTCCAAGGCCATCCGCGTCGAGTGCCGTATGGGCGGAGCAGACCTTAATCCCTACCTGGCATTGGCCGCCCTGATCGCGGCTGGGATCAAGGGCATTGAGGACAAGCTCGAACTCGAACCGGCCTTTGTCGGCGATGCCTATATCACCAAGAAACTGCGCGAGATCCCCAAGACGCTGCGCGAGGCCACCGACACGCTGCGCAAGTCGAAAATGCTCAAGGAGGCCTTCGGGGACCAGGTGGTGGACCACTATGTCCATACGGCCGAATGGGAGCAGTTCGAATATGACCGCCGCGTTACAGACTGGGAACTGCAGCGCGGCTTCGAACGGAGCTGAGGTCTCCTTGCTGCCATAGAAGGCAGCGCATACTCGGTGTCACCCCGGCCTTGAGCCGGGGCCCATCCCGAGATAGCACCGCTGCCGCACGGTTGCTCGAAAGCACGATCTGGCGGCATGACAAGAATCTCAGGATGGATCCCGGCGCAAGGCCGGGATGACACTGAGGGCAGGACGAGTTCGGAACCTATGACTGACACCGTAAAAATCATCTCCCCTATCGACGGCAGCGTCTATGCCGAGCGTCCGTTGGCCGGTAGCGCCGAAATCGAGAGCGCCGTGGCGCGGGCCAAGGCGGCGCGCCGGGCCTGGGGCGCGACCACCCTGCCCGAGCGCGCCAAGATCATCAGCCATTTCGTCGATGCCCTGCTGCTGATGAATGACGAGATCGTGCCCGAACTGGCCTGGCAGATGGGCCGCCCGATCCGCTTTGGCGGGGAAAAGCGCGGCGTCGAGGAACGCAGCCGCTATATGATCGATTTGGCTTCGACGGCGCTGGCGCCGCTGCAGCTGCCGCCCAAGGAAGGCTTTGTCCGCTCCATCACCCGGGAGCCACTGGGCACGGTCATGGCGATTGCGCCGTGGAACTATCCGTTCCTGACGGCGGTCAATTCGATCATTCCCGGGCTGATGGCCGGCAATGCGGTGATCCTCAAGCATGCCAGCCAGACGCTGCTGGCCGGCGAGCGCTTCGCCATGGCGGCCGAAAGCGCCGGGTTGCCGGCGGGCCTGTTCCAGAACCTGGTGCTCGGCCATGCCGACACCGAGAAGCTCATTGCCTCCGGGCAGATCGACCACATCAATTTCACCGGCTCGGTCGAGGGCGGCCGGCGCATCGAAAAGGCGGCGGCGGGCACCTTTGCCACGCTGGGCCTCGAGCTGGGCGGCAAGGATCCCGCCTATGTCCGCGAAGACGCCAATCTCGACAATGCGGTCGAAAACCTGGTCGATGGCTCGTTCTTTAATTCGGGCCAGTCCTGCTGCGGCGTCGAGCGCATCTATGTGCACGCGAGCATCTATGATGGCTTTGTCGAACGCTTCATTGAGACCGCCAAGGGCTGGACGCTGGGCGATCCGCGCGACCCCGACACCATCGTCGGCCCCATGGCGCGCGGCAACTTTGCCGATCATGTGCGCCAGCAGACCGAGGAAGCCGTTCGCGGCGGTGCAACGCGCCACCTCAACACACGGCACGCGCTGGACAAGGCTGGCTCGCCCTATCTGGCGCCTGAGGTGCTGACCGGCGTCAACCACCAGATGAGTGTCATGCGCGAGGAGAGCTTCGGGCCGGTCGTCGGCATCATGAAGGTGGCCGACGATGCCGAAGCCATCACGCTGATGAACGACAGCCCCTATGGCCTGACCGCCTCAATCTGGACGCAGGATCTCGATGCCGCAGCGCGACTCGGCGCCCAGGTCGAAACCGGGACCGTATTTGCCAATCGCTGCGACTATCTTGACCCGGCGCTGGTCTGGACCGGGGTCAAGGACACTGGCAAGGGCGGCGCGCTGAGCGAAATCGGCTATGCCAATCTGACGCAGCCAAAATCCTATCACTTGAAGCGGGTGTGACCGACATGACCAAAGCCAACTGGAACTATCCCACCGCCATCAAGTTTGGCCCCGGGCGCATTGCCGAACTGCCCGACGCGCTCAAGACCGCCGGGATCAGCCGGCCGCTGCTGGTCACCGACGCCGGGCTGGTCAATCTGCCGGTGACGCAGAACACCATCGCCCTGCTCAAGGCCGCTGGCTTTGCCGTGGGCGTCTTCGCTGACGTCAAGCCCAACCCGATCTCGGCCAATGTCGAGGCCGGCATCAAGGTGCTGCGCGAGGGTGGCCACGATGGCGTCATCGCCTTTGGCGGCGGCTCGGGGCTCGATGTGGGCAAGGTCATCGCCTTCATGGCCGGCCAGACCCGGCCGATGTGGGATTTCGAGGACATTGGCGACTGGTGGACCCGCGCCGACCCCAAGGGCATCTTCCCCATCGTCGCCGTTCCGACCACGGCCGGCACCGGCTCGGAAGTGGGCCGCGCCGGCGTCATCACCGATGAGACCACCCATACCAAGAAGGTGATCTTCCACCCCCTGATGATGCCCAAGGTGGTCATTGCCGACCCCGAGCTCACCGTTGGCATGCCCGCCATGATCACCATCGGCACCGGCATGGACGCGCTGGCCCATTGCCTGGAGGCCTATTGCGCGCCCGGTTATCATCCGCTCGCCGACGGCATTGCCGTGGAAGGCATCCGCCTGGTCATGGAGAACCTGCCCAAGGTTGTCGCCAATCCCGGTGACGTCGAGGCCCGCGGCCATATGATGAGCGCGGCCGCCATGGGCGCGACGGCCTTCCAGAAAGGGCTCGGCGCCATCCACGCGCTGAGCCACCCGGTTGGTGCGCTCTATGACACCCACCACGGCATGACCAATGCCGTGTTCATGCCCTATGTGCTGGCCGTCAACAAATCGGCCATCGAGGCGCGCATCGCCCGGCTTTCGGCCTATCTGGGTCTGGCCCCAACCTTCGAGGCCTTCCAGCATGCCGTCATCGGTCTGCGCCTGCGGCTCAATGTTCCGCACACCCTGGCTGAGTTCAAGGTTGATGCCAGCAAGCGCGAGCTGATCGGTGACATGGCCATTGTCGATCCCACCGCAGGCGGCAATCCGGTCAAGCTTACCCGCGCGCTGGCGCTAGAGATCTTCGACCGGGCCATGGAGGGCCGCGTCTAGCCTGCTGGGCGCATCCGATGCAGAGAGGCCCTCCCCCAAGTCGGGGAAGGGCAGCGTCCATCACGCTAGCGGGCGACCAGTTCGGCGACCGTTTCCTTGACGCCCATTTCGAACAGGTCGTCGAGATGGGTGGCGACAGTCTCGCCAAAGGTCTGGTTGTCGGCCAGATCGGTGCCGAACACTTCGGTCAGACCAGCCAGGCCGACATAGAGCGCCTCGGCGTCATCACCGGCCTCGGCGGCGATGGCCATCATGCGCATGGCCAGCGGATCGCGGACGTCGATATTCTCGCCCTTTTCGTCGATGCCGGTGACATAGCGCATCCAGGCGGCGACCCCCAGGCCGAGCCGCTCGAACGGCTGGCCGGCCTTGAGGCGCTCGCGGATGGTGCCGAGCAGGCGCTGCGGCAGCTTCTGGCTGCCGTCCATGGCGATCTGCCAGGTGCGGTGCTTGAGCGCCGGATTGCGGAAACGGGCCAGCAGTTCGTCGCGATAGGCGCCCAGGTCGACGCCCGGCATGTCCAGGGTCGGCATGGCCTCCTCGGTCATCAGCCCGTGGATCAGCTTGACGAAGTCGGCGTCGGCCATGACGTCGGAGATATACTCATAGCCGGCCAGATAGCCGAGATAGGCCATGGTGGAATGGCTGCCATTGAGCATGCGCAGCTTCATGCGCTCGAAGGGTTCGACATCGGCCACCATTTGGGCGCCGGCCTTTTCAAAGGGCGGGCGGCCCTGGGGGAAATGGTCCTCGATCACCCATTGGGTGAAGGGCTCAGTCATGATCGGCCAGGCATCCTGGGCGCCGATCAGCGTGGCCACGGTCTCGCGGTCGGCATCAGTGGTCGAGGGCACGATGCGATCCACCATGGTGCCGGGGAAGGCCACGTCGGCCACAAAGGCACCCAGTGCGGTTTCGCGCAGAGCGGCAAAGCGGGTAACGATGCGTTTGACCGTCGCGCCATTGGACGGCAGGTTGTCGCAGCTCATCACCGCAAAGGGGGCGATGCCGGCGGCCTTGCGGCGCGCCAGGGCCTCCACCAGCATGCCGGGCGCCGAGCGCGGCGCGGTGGGATTGGCCAGGTCATGGGCGATATCGGGATGGCCCTGGTCCAGCTCACCCGTCGCCGGATCGTGGCAATAGCCCTTTTCGGTCACGGTCAGCGAGACGATGCGGATCTGCGGGCTGGCCATCAGCGCCAGCAGCTCTTCGCGCTGGGTGTTGGCATCGAGCACCTTGAGGATCGAGCCAATGACTCGCGGCCGCGTGCCCGAAGCGTCGCGGATCGCAATCGTGTACAGCCCGTCCTGCGGCTCGAGCGCCTCCTTGGTGTCGGGGCGGCGCAGGCTGGCGCCCACAATGGCCCAGTCCGGATTGTCCTTGAGCAGGTCATCGACATAGACGGCCATATGCGCGCGATGGAAAGCGCCAATGCCCAGGTGGACAATGCCCGCGGTCACGGCGCTGCGGTCATAGTCGGGCAGCCGGACGCCGGCGGGTACTTTGGCAAGGGTGGCGGCACTCAGGCGCGGCATGGCAGTCTCCAGCGGATGCAATCGGGCGCACCATAGTGCCTTCCGATCTTGTATGGAAGCGAGTAGCGTGTGGCCAAATCGGCTTTGGCCGCATAGACCTCAAGCAGGTTCCGGAGGGCAAGGATTTTGGTACAGCAGCGCTTTGTCAGCATTGGCGAATGCATGATCGAGATGAGCGGTGGCGAAGATCGCCTCTATCGCCTTGGCTATGCCGGGGACACGCTCAACACAGCCTGGTATATGCGGGCGCTGCTGGGCAAGGATTGGTCGGTCGATTATTTCACCGGCCTGGGCGAGGACAAATATTCCGCCGACATCCGCGCCTTTCTCGATGCCAATGATATCGGCACCAGCCATATCCATACCGTGCCGGGCCGCCGGCCGGGGCTCTATATGATCCACCAGCAGGATGGCGACCGCCAGTTCACCTATTGGCGCGACACCTCGGCGGCCAAGTTGCTGGCCGATGACAAGGATGCGCTCAACGCTGCGGTCAAGGGCGCGAGCATGGTGTACTTCTCCGGCATCACGCTGGCCATCCTGGCGCCGCGCGCCCGGGGGCGGCTGCTGGGGGCCATCGTGCGGGCTCGCGATGCCGGCGCCCGCATCGTCTTTGATACCAATATCCGCCCGGCGCTGTGGACCAGCCCGCGCGTGATGACCTCTGTACTGACAGCAGTTGCCACACTTTGTGATGTCGTTCTGCCAACACATGGTGACGAAGCGCCATTGTTTGGTGACGCCAATGCGGATGAAACGGCGGACCGCTATCTCGAACTGGGCGTCGAGGAAGTCGTGGTCAAGGACGGCGCCGGCGAGGCCGTGATCGCCACCGCACACGAGCGGGTCAAGGTCGGCCCCAAGCCCGGCGCCAAGGTCGTGGATGCCACCGGGGCCGGCGACAGTTTCAATGGCGCCTATCTCTCGGCGCGCCTGGCCGGGCAATCGCTGCAGGCGGCGGCAGAAGCCGCCCATGCGGTGGCCGGCGTGGTGATCGGGCAGAAGGGCGCGCTGGTCGATCCGGCACTGCTGGGGTCCGCACGCCGCTAGAACATGCGGTCGCCGATGTCTTCAATATAGGCCTGCTCCTCGGGCGTGCTGGTGCGCCCGAGGGCAGCATTGCGCTTGGGGAAGCGTCCGAACCGGGCCACGCAATCGCGGTGCTTGAACATGAAATCGAGGGCTTTGTCGTCGCCATTGGCAGCGAACAATCGGACGCCCTCGTCCTGAATCACCAGCGATTCGGAGTGCATGAAGGGCATGTAGAGGAACATGCGCTGGTCGCTGCTCAGGTCAGCGTCAGCCTTGGCGGCAATGGCTTCCTGTGCCAGGGCCAGCGCCATACAGTCCCGAGCGAAGGCTGTGGCAGAGCCGCGGTACAGCTGGCGGCTGAACTGGTCGAGCACGATGATCTCGGCCAGCCGCCCCTGGGGCGTTACCCGCCACGTCCAGGCTTCGCCTGCGGCAACCTGACGATGGGTGAGGGCAAAGCGCTCGGCAATCCGGGCGTCAAAAGCCGCGTCGCCGCTGAACCAGTCATCCTGGCCATGCGCGACAAACCAGAAGTCCATGATGGCGTCCGGCGTTTGCATGGGCGTTCTCCCTCAAGGCGATAGCGCCATACCAAAGGGCGCCCCCCGGGCCAGACTAGCCCGGCCAGGGCGCTGCTGTGAACCCGGGCGCTCAGCCGACCAGCAGTTGCAGGCGGTTGCCGAAGGGGTCGCGCGTCTCGATGCCATTGGCCAGCGGATCAACGGTGGCGCCGGCCGCGGCGAGGCGCCTGCGAATGGCGTCGAGGACACTATCGTCGGGCACAACAATGGTGAACCAACGCAGCCCGGCCGAGCCGGCCGGCGGCAGCGTCGCATTGGGGCCGGACCATATGTTGAACGCCAGCGAATGCGGCATGTAGTCGAGCCCGACATCGCCCATGCCGAAGGAGTGGATCATCAGGAAGCCGGCAAAGCCGATGACGTCGCGATAGAAGCCCATCGCCTGGGCCAGGTCGTTGACATGGACATGCACGTGACCAATGCGGGTGCCCTTGGGCATACGGGCGGCCACGGTCGGGTTGTCGCCCAGTTCAGCCAGCAGGCCATCGAGATCGATTGGCTCGCGGCCGGAATGCGGCTTGCCATCGGCCGTCACCGCATAGGTCTGGCCCTTGTCGGGGTCTCCCAGCGTGCCGCGCCATGGAGTCTCGAAGGTGATCTCGATGCCATTGCCGTCGAGGTCCCACAGATAGATGGCCTCGCTCACCAGATGGTCGGTGGGCGAGATGCGCACATTGCGCTGCAGCGCCCGCACGGCGAACTGGGCCAGGTCGACCCGCTTGGGCACATGGATGGCCAGGTGGTAGAGCCCGATGCTGCGCGGCACCACCGGACGGATGGCGCCGGTCTCGAGCACGATCAGCGGCAGGCCGCCGGCGCCCAGAGTTAGCACATTGCCGGTCTCGGCAATCAGGTCGAGCCCGACCACGTCCTGCCATATGGCCAGAGCCTTGGCGCGGTCGGTCACGGCCAGATGCACCGGCCCGAGCTTGGTGGTGAGGGGGATCAGCGGCGCGGATTTGACATTGGTCTGAACGGAGGCATCGATCATAGCGAATTCCTCAAGTGTCTGTTGGACCCGATATAGGCCGCAGACCGCCCCTTCACTACGCCAACTGCGACGAAGTCATCGTTCGGCGAATGCTTGCCAATGCAGCACAGCAAACAGCATTTCAGCCCCACCAAAACAACATGGGAGCCATGCTTAACTGCTGGAAAGGAAGCAATTTCATGCAAATTTAAGCAGTTTTGTACCTAGTAGTGGACAGTTTCACCCGTGCTGCGCACGCCAGTTGACCGCCGGAACTTTTCCCATGTCGATCAAGAACCTCCCCATTCTGCACAAGCTGATCCTGACCGTCCTGCTGATGGGCTTGGTCGCCACTGCCATTGCCGGCATCGCCTGGCGCGAGCTGGGCTCGCTCAGCGCCGTGATGAACCAAGTCGGCCAGAAGGAAGTGGCCGCCCGCGAAGCCATGGACCTGCGCATGGACGTGGTGGCCATCAGCCGCATGACCTATCAGCTCGTGCTCAAGCCCGACGCCGTTGCTGACTTCGTTACCCAGGCCAATGGTCGCATGACCGAGATGAAGGCCCGTTTCCCCATCATTGAGGCGGCTGCCGATGCGACCGAGCTGGACCAGCTCGCCGCCGTCAAGCCCGCGATGGATGCCTACTTCGCCAAGATCAATACCATGCTTGACGTTGCGGCAGCGCAGCCCTTCGATCCGGCGGCGCTGGACGTTGCCCTGGCCGAAGCGCTTGATGCCCAGAAGGTGGTGACCGACACCATCAAGGTCTACAGCGCCTATTCTGGTGAACTGATGGCCAGCATGCGCGAAGCTGCCGAGAACTCGGCCTTCACGGCCATGCTGACCCTGGCCATTTCGGCCGGCGTGGGCATTGTGTTGGGCATTGCGGTCAGCATGCTGGTGGGCCGCCGCAGCATCGTCAATCCGGTGCGCGGCCTGACAGTCACCATGAGTGAACTGGCAAATGGCAAGCTCGACGTCGACATCCCCAATGCCGATGCCAAGGATGAGATCGGGGCCATGGCCCGCGCCGTGGAAGTGTTCCGCCAGAACGCCAAGCGCGTTGCTGCCCTCAGCGCCGAAGAGGCCGCCCACAACCTGGCCATCGTGGAACGGGCAGACATGATGGCCTTGCTGCAGGCCGAACTGGCCTCAGTGATGAAGGCTGCCAGCGCCGGCAATTTCAGCCAGCGCGTGCCGACCGATTTCAGCGATGTCGAGCTCAATGGCCTGGCCGCCAGCGTCAATGGCCTGGTCGAGACCGTCGACCGCGGCCTGGCCGAGACCGGCACCGTGCTGTCGGCCATCGCCAATACCGATCTGACGCACCGCGTCACCGGTCACTACGAGGGTGCCTTCGGCGCCCTCAAGGACAATACCAATGCCGTGGCCGAGAAGCTGGCTGACATCGTCTCGCAGCTGCGCAGCACCTCGCGCTCGCTCAAGACGGCGACCAGCGAGATCCTGGCCGGCGCCAATGACCTGAGCGAACGCACCACCCGCCAGGCCGCCACCATCGAGGAAACCTCGGCCGCCATGGAAACTCTGGCCTCGACAGTGATGGAAAATGCCCAGCGCGCCCAGGATGCCAATGGGAATGCCACCCGCGTGACCGTATCGGCCGAACAGGGCGGCGAGGTCATGGCCAAGGCAACCGGCGCCATGGAACGGATCACCACGTCCTCATCCAAGATCTCCAACATCATCGGGCTGATCGACGACATCGCCTTCCAGACCAATCTGCTGGCGCTGAATGCCTCGGTGGAAGCAGCGCGTGCCGGCGACGCCGGGAAGGGCTTTGCGGTGGTGGCCGTAGAAGTGCGGCGCCTGGCCCAATCGGCAGCCTCCGCCTCGGCTGACGTCAAGCTGCTGATCGAGGAGAGCGCTCGTGAAGTCAGCGATGGCAGCCGCCTGGTGGCCGATGCGGCCGAGCGCCTCAACGGCATGCTCGAAGGCGTGCGGGCCAGCTCGACGCTGATGGTGGGCATTGCCCGCGACAGCCAGGAACAGTCCACCGGCATCACCGAGGTCAGCATTGCCGTCCGCCAGATGGACGAGATGACCCAGCACAATGCCGCCCTGGTCGAGGAAATGAACGCGGCCATCGAGCAGACCGAGAACCAGGCCACTCAGCTCGATGCGATCGTGGAGATCTTCAAGGTCAGCGACGCCGGTGGCAGCCGCCGCGGCTATTCCCGCGCCGCCTAAGTCATCGACCTCTGGAAAAAAGCAGAACGCCGGGGCCCTGCCCCGGCGTTTCTGTTTCAGGCGATCTGCAGGCCCTTGGTCAGCTCGAGCGCCTGGCGCTCGAAGAGCCGGCGATAGATGCCATCTGGCAAGCCGATCAAGGAGGCATGATCCCCCTCCTCGACGATGCGGCCATGGTCGAACACCAGCAGGCGGTCGAGCGCCCGCACCGTGGACAGACGATGGGCAATCACCAGCGTGGTGCGGCCCACCATCAGCCGTTCCATGGCCTGCTGGATCTGCACCTCGCTCTCGCTGTCCAGGCTCGAGGTCGCCTCGTCCAGGATCAGCACGCGGGCATCGGCCAGGAAGGCCCGGGCGATGGCGATGCGCTGCCGCTCGCCACCCGAGAGCTTGACGCCGCGTTCGCCCACCAGCGTCTCATAGCCCTTGGGCAGATCGACGATGAAGTGATGCGCATTGGCCTGCACCGCCGCCTGCTCGATCTCGGCGCGGGTGGCGCCAGGACGGGCATAGGCAATGTTCTCGGCCAGTGTGCGGTGGAACAGGATGGGCTCCTGCTGCACGATGGCGATCTGGCCGCGCAGGCTGGCCTGCTGGACCCCCGAGATGTCCTGACCATCGATGGTGATCTGGCCATCGTTGACGTCATAGAGACGCTGGATGAGCTTGACGAATGTCGTCTTGCCCGAGCCCGAGTGCCCCACCAGGCCCACGCGTTCGCCCGGCGCGATACGCACCGAGAAATCCTTGTAGAGCGGCGTGGGGTGCGAACCATATTGGAACGTCACCCGATCGAAGGCGATGGCGCCGTCGGTGATACGGATCGGCTTGGCGCCGGGCTTGTCCTCGATGCCGAGCTTCTGGCTGTCGAGCGCCACCAGCTCTTCCATGTCGTTGACCGAGCGCTGCAGGTTGCGGATGTGCTGGGCCACATCGCGCAGGTGTCCCTGCAACACGAAGAACATGGACAGCACAAAGGTGATGTCGCCCGGCGTCGCCAGGCCCTGACGCCACAACAGCAGTGCGGTGCCCAGGATGGACGCCTGCATGACGCCCAGCATCAGGCCATGCGCGCCGCCGCTCAGCGTGCCGCGCTGCCACAGCCGGCGGGTGCGCTTGCGCCATTTGCCCACAACACGCTCGAGAATGGCCTCTTCGCGCGTCTCGGCGCCAAAGGCCTTGACCACCGAATTGCAGCTGACAGCATCGGCCAGGGCGCCGCCCATGCGGGTGTCCCAGGCATTGGCCAGGGTGCCGGCCGGGGCGACAAAGCCCACCTGCATCCACAGGGTCAGCCCCACATAGATCAGCGAGCCCAGGCCGACCACGAGGCCCATCACCGGCCAGACCGACCCCAGGATCACCGTGGCGCCCACCAGCATGACGATGGAGGGCCAGAGGGCAATCAGCAGCGTGTCGTTGAGCAGGTCGAGCGCGCCGGAGCCGCGCGTGATCTTGCGCACGGTCGAGCCGGCAAAGCTGTTGGCGTGCCAGTCGGTCGAGAACCGCTGCACGCGATGGAAGGCGTCTGCGATAACGTCCTTCATCATGCGGAGCGTGAAGGTGATCAGGTTCAGAAACACCAGCTGGCGCAGCACGACTGAGGCGATGAACAGCGTGACCATGATGGCAAAGGCCGTGACGGCCGGCTGCCAGTTGGCCTCGTCGGTGCCGCTGCCTCCGGCAACAGCATCGACCAGGCGCCCGGCAAAGATCGGGCTGAAGGCTTCCGCCAGCGTGGTGATCAGAACCGTCAGGGCGATCGCGGCCGCCCGCCAGGGCTGCTTGCCCCAGTGACGGAAGGTGTAACCGAGCACATCGCGGAACGCGTCGGCGCGGAAATCGAGTTTCTTGCGACTCATTATGGCTATCCCGGCGCCGTTATCCGGTGGCCGGCCCTCAAAAGCATCGGGTGAAAGACACAGCCGGAACGGGGCGAAACTGTCCCGTCAGATCACAATGGGCTGTGGTGAGAAGACCGCGTGCGGCAGGCCAATGTGGCGGGCCGCGGGGGGCAAGTGGCTAAGCCAGAAACTTGCCCGCTGGGAGATCGATGAATGTCACTGTCATACAACGCCTCCCTGTGTTTGATCTGAAGCGGTGTGCAAGCTGTACGCAAAGCGGTCCGCTTTGCCAAGCGACGCGCAGCAACCGGCCCGGCAAGTGATGCGAAAAAGCCACAGGCACATCAGCGCCCGGGTCACATGGCCTATTCGGGCACGAAGACCGATACTGCACTAGGATGAACGGTGAAGCGGGCCGGTGTATGGGTGACGATGTCGCCGTCGGTATTGATCGGCATGGGCCGGATCGTGCGGATCTCGAAATCCGTCCCCTGGTCTGTGCGCACCTCGTCCCACAGGCCATGCTGGCCGCGGCGGAAGGCGCCCAGCATCAGGCCGAACTTCCAGACATTGCGCAGCTCGAGGCTATAGAGATCGAGGCGACCGTCGTGGATGGTGGCATCGGCCTGGATCACCGTCCCGCCGCCATAGTGCACGCCATTGCCCACAGCGATCTGCAACGTGCGCGTGCGGACACGCCCGGTTTCGCTGATGATTTCCGCGCGGAAACGCTTGGCCTGGCGCAGCACCTTGAAGGCGGCCAGGGCATAACCCAGCTTGCCCCAGCGGCGTTTGACCTCAGGGGTCAGGCCTCGGGCCAGATCGACCGAGAGGCCCAGGCTGGCGACGTTGAAGAACGGATGGCCATTGACCTCGCCCAGGTCAATGCGCGTCTGGCGGCCGGCAATGATGATGTCGGCAGCAAGCTCGAGGTTCTCGGGAATGCCCAGGGTACGCGCCAGGTCATTGGCCGTGCCCATGGGCAGGATGGCCATGGGCAGGCCCGTCTTGACCACGCCGCCGGCCGCCGCATTGAGCGTGCCGTCACCGCCACAGACAATCACCAGATCGGCCTGGTCGCGCAGCGCCACGATCTGGGCCGGCACCTCCTGGGGTGCGCCGAGCTGCTCGATGAGCACATCCACGCCGCCAGCCCGCAGGCGCTCTATGACGGAATCAAGGGCAGTTCCGCCCCGGCGCGAATTGGGATTGACCAGCATCAGGGCGCGCCGGCGGGATGGACTGGGTGCGTCTGTCATGATGATCCGGTCTCAAGTGCTGGCCACCGCAATGGCGGAGCACTAAGGCGGTCTCAAGACAACGCTGCATCAAGGTGAAGTCAAGGGGTTGGCGGGTTCTTGCGATAGACCGGGATATTGCGGGTCTGCCACTGGGCATAGGCCAGCCCCAGGGTGAACACACCAAAGAACGCCACGATTGCGATCACGACCACATGCAGATTCTCAGCCATTCCGGCCTCCTTTGTTGCTCGATGCATGCCATGGGCGTTGCCGCTCCGCCTTTGATCTGGGTCAAACATTTTTGCGATTGCCACGGGTGGCGCATGGGCAGCGGCGGGACTAGGCTCCGGCAACCGATTCAAGACCAAGAGATAGTGCCGCCATGACCATTGATCCCATCAAGCTCGACAAGCTCGCCCAGGTTGCCATCAAGGTGGGCCTGCAACTGGCCGAGGGCCAGGACCTGGTGATGACGGCGCCGCTCACCGCCGCCCCGCTGGTGCGCCGCATCACCGAGCATGCCTACAAGGCCGGCGCGGGCCTGGTGACCACGATCTATTCCGACGAGGAAGCCACGCTCGCCCGCTACAAGCACGCCAATGACAAGAGCTTCGACAAGGCCGCCGGCTGGCTCTACTCGGGCATGGCCGAGGCCTTCAAGGGCAATGCGGCGCGTCTGGCCATTGCTGGCGACAATCCCATGATGCTGTCCGGCCAGGACCCGGACAAGGTCAGCCGCGCCAACCGCGCCAATTCGGCGGCCTATAAGCCGGCCCTGCAGCTGATCACCGGCTTTGACATCAACTGGAACATCGTCTCCTACCCCAGCGCCGCCTGGGCCAAGCTCGTGTTCCCCAATGACAGCGAAGAGGTTGCCGTCGGCAAGCTGGCCGATGCCATCTTCAAGGCCAGCCGCGTCCATGTCGACGACCCCATTGCCGCCTGGGCCGAGCACAATGCCAATCTCAAGGCGCGCTGGAGCTGGCTGAATGGCAAGGCCTTCTCGGCGCTGAAATACACTGGCCCCGGCACCGACCTGACGGTGGGCCTGGCCGATGGCCATCGCTGGAAGGGTGGCGCGTCGGAAGCCAAGAACGGCATCACCTGCAATCCCAATATCCCCACCGAAGAAGTGTTCACCACGCCGCATCGCCTGCGCGTCGAGGGCCATGTGGCGGCCACCAAGCCGCTCAGCCACAATGGCACGCTGATCGAAGAGATGCAGGCGCGCTTCGAGGGCGGTCGCCTGGTCGAGCTCAAGGCCTCCAAGGGACAGGACATCTTCAACAAGGTGCTCGACACCGACGAGGGTGGCCGTCACCTGGGTGAAGTGGCGCTGGTGCCGCATTCCTCGCCGATTTCGGCCTCGGGCATCCTGTTCTTCAACACGCTCTACGACGAAAACGCCTCGTGCCACATTGCGCAGGGCCAGTGCTATTCGGATTGCTTCGTGGGCGGCAAGGATCTCACCCAGGCGCAGATCAATGCCCAGGGCGGCAACAGCTCCAACATCCACATCGACTGGATGATCGGCAGCGACAAGATCGACATCGATGGCGTGCATGCCGATGGCAGCGTCGAGCCGGTGATGCGCAAGGGCGAATGGGCCTACTAGGCGCATAAGGTCTAGACAGCGGCACGGGTGCTCGTCTGAGCCCCGTGCCGTTTCTTATGTCGTCACGCCGTCCAGCCGCCGTCGATGATATGGATCTGCCCGGTCGTATAAGTGGCGCCGGCCAGATAGACGGCCAGATCGGCCACTTCCTCGGGCTGGGCGATGCGACCGATAGGCTGGCGGGCGATGAAGGCCTTGCGCGCCGCCTCGAAATCGCCGGTGGCGTGCCAACGCTCATGTAGAGACGGACTATCGACCGTGCCCGGGCAGATGGCATTCACGCGGATGCCCTGGGCGGTATAGTCTGCGGCGATGGACTTGGTGAGGCCGATCACGGCCGCCTTGGAAATGGTATAGGCCGCGCGGTTGGGCACGCCTTTGACCGAGCTGGCGACGGTCGCCATATTGATGATGGCGCCATCCTTGCGCGCCAGCATCTGCGGCAACACGGCCTGCACGGTGCGGATCTGCGCCTTGATGTTGAGATCGAAGGCAAAATCCATCTCCGCATCGGTCATCTCGAGCACCGTGCCGGAATGCACCACGCCGGCGCAGTTGAACAGCACGTCGATATGGCCAATCTCGGCCACCGCCTGAGTGACGGCATCGGCAGATAGCACGTTGAGGACGCGCGTCGTGATATTGGGCAGCCCGTCGAGCTCGGCCAGCTTGGCCGCATTCACATCGGTGGCAATCACCTTGGCGCCGGCCCTGACAAAGGCTTCGGCAGAGGCGCGCCCGATGCCCTGGGCGGCGGCCGTGATGAGGACGATTTTGCCGGCAAGGTCGGCCATGGTGTGATCCTGTATTCTGGCTGATGGTGCATGCGCCTAGGCTGGCAGGCCACGCTTTGGTGTGAGCGTGACCACAATTGCCGGACGCTGGCAAGAACTAACATGTCAGTTGGGGCACGCAAGGGCTGTCGCAGCACGCGGTCCGTCTGCTAGCCTCAGTTCAGGCGTCTGAGTGAGGATTGTTCATTGCGCATCGTCGATACCCATCTGCATCTGATCTACCCCGAGCGCTTCAGCTATCCCTGGCTGGTCCGGCGTCCCAGCATCAACAAGCCCTGGAGCGTTGAGTCCTATTTTGCCGAGGCTGTGCCGCTGGGGATCGAGACGGCCCTGCATATGGAGGTTGATGTGGCCGACCCCGACATGCTGGCCGAGACCGAGTTTGTCCTCACCCTGCCACGCATTGCCGGCGCCATCGCGGCCTGTCGTCCGGAAAGCATGGGCTTTGTCGACCAGATCGAGCAATTGAGCGAACACGCCCATGTCAAAGGCGTGCGGCGTATCCTGCATGAAGCGCCCGATGATCTCAGCCAGTCCGATCTGTTCGTGGAAAACCTGCGCCACCTGCCCGACTATGACCTGAGCTTTGATCTCTGTGTGCGCCATGACCAGCTGCCCATCGGCCAGATGCTGGCCGAAAAGGCCCCGGACGTGACCTTTATCCTCGATCATTGCGGCGTGCCCGACATCACCGGTGAAGGGCTCGACCCATGGCGGCAGCATATCCGCTCGATCGCGCGGCTGCCCAATATGATGGCCAAGGTGTCCGGAGTGGTGGCCTATGCCGGCGCGGACTGGACCGTCGACACGATCCGTCCCTATGTCGAGCACATCATCGAATGCTTCGGCTGGGACCGTGTGGTCTGGGGTTCGGACCATCCCGTGGTAATGCTGACCGGTTCGCTGACCCGCTGGGTCGATGCGACGCGTGAGATCATCCAGTCGGCCAGCCCGGACGAACAGGCCAAGCTGCTGCACCGCAATGCCGAACGCATCTACAAGCTCTAGCGCCAAAGCCTGATTTCGTCAGGCGCCGCCATAGTTTGAACGACAATACCGGTTGAACCGGCAGAACCGGCATGAAAATGTCCGCGACGAAACTGGAGACGAAGCCATGGCTCAGATCAGCCCCGACCGTATCGCCGTATCCACCTGGTCATTGCACCGCCTGCTGGGCGAAACCTATCCGCACGACCTGACGACCTCAGAAGTCGGTCCGATGCAGGAGACCTATGGCGCTGGCGAGGAATCCCTGCTCGGCCTGCCGTCGGTATTGGCCAACCATGGCTATCATCGCCTCGAGATCGTCTCGTTCCACATGCGCAGCCGCGATCCGATCTATCTGGCTGAGCTGCGCGACCAGCTGCGCATCGCCAATGTGCGGCTGCAGACGCTGCTGATCGATGCCGGCGACATCAGCCATCCCGAGCATGGCGCGCGCGACCAGGCCTGGATTGCCGGCTGGATCGAGGTGGCCAATGAGCTGGGTGCCGAGAATGCGCGCATCATCGCCGGCAAGCAGAAACCGACGCGCGATGCGCTGGACCGTTCGGTCAAGGCGCTGACGGCGCTGGCCGACGGCAATTCCGGCTCCAGCGTGCGGCTCGTCACCGAGAACTGGTTTGACCTTCTGGCCGAACCCGCCCATGTGCATTATCTGCTCGACAAGCTCGACGGGCGCGTTGGCCTATTGGGCGATTTCGGCAATTGGGGCGGGCCGGACAAGTATTCCGATCTCAAGTCGATCTTCGGTCGCGCCGAGCTCTGCCACGCCAAGGCGAGCTTCCTGGATGGCGATTTGGACGAAGCCGATTTCGGCGCCTGTGTCGCCCTGGCAGAAGAGGCGGGCTACAAAGGCCCCTACACGCTGATTTTCGATAGCGAAATTCCGGGCGAATGGAATGGTTTAGCAATAGAGCGAGACTTTATTAAGTCCTTCGGAATATAGCTGAACCCCAGTCGGCATATTCAGCTATCAGTTCAATGAGCTATTAAGGCCATTGGCGCACACTATCACCATGAATAGTGCGTCGCCGACTGCAGCCATTGCCAAGCCGGGCCGCCTTGCGCGGCTCGACAACATCCTGGATCGCATCCTGGATGCGGCACCTGTTGGCATGGTGGTCTGTGACCTTGCCGGGGTGGTGCTCTATGCCAATACCGCCATCAAGACGATGCTCGGGCAGGCCGCAGCGCTGACCATTGGCGGCAGACTGACCGATCTGGTGCGCGACGATGGCGAAGGCGAAACCGCTGTCACTTTGCATGTGCAACGGCTTATCCGCGGCGAGGTCGGCAGCTATCGCGGCGAGTATCGCGTCCGGCATGCCGATGGCTCCCTGGTCTGGGTGATGCTCGCCATTTCTCTGCTGCGCGCCGACTTTGCCGAGGGGCGCGAGTGTCTGATTCTGCAATTGACCAGCATCGAGCGGCAGAAAGCGGCTGAAGCGGCGCTGGCTTTCTCCGAGAGCCGCCTCAACTATGCGCTGGAGAGTGCGCGGCAGGGCGTGTGGGACCACGATATCCGCACCGACACCATGTATTATTCGCGCATGTGGCGCGTCATGCGGGGTATTCCGCCCGACGAGCCGGTGCCGGCAGACCACCATGCGGAATGGATCAAGCGCATCCATCCCGATGACGTCGCGCATGTGCTGATCAACATGAAAAAACAGGATCGAGGCGACGACGATTTTGACGCGCTTGAGTATCGCGAGCGCAAGCGTGATGGCAATTATGTGTGGATCCTCAGCCGGGGCAAGCCGGTAGAGTGGGATGAGAACGGCACACCGATCCGAACCCTGGGTACGGACACGGACATCACCCGGCTCAAGACCGTGGAACTCGAACTGGCGGCCGAGAAGGAACGGCTGCGCGTGACGCTGGAGTCGATTGCCGACGGCATGATCTCTACGGATGCCATGGGCACGGTGATCTTCATGAACTCGGCGGCAGAACTGCTCACCGGTGTCAGCAGCGCTGACGGCCTGGGGCGGCCTGTCCAAGACATCTTTCCGCTGTCCAGCGGCGAAAGCGGCGATCGACTTCCGTGCCCGGTGTCGCAGTGTTTGGAAACCTCCGAGGTCGCCTATATCGATGGCGACGTCCTGCTCACTGGGCCGGATGGCATTGGCCGCGACATCCGCTGCACTGCTTCGCCGGTCAAGACCGGTGACCGCGGCCTTGCCGGCGTGGTGCTGGTATTCCAGGACGTTACGCAGAGCCGGGCCATGCAGCGGGCGCTGGCCCATTCGGCCGCCCATGACGATTTGACGGGCCTGCCCAACCGCGCCGCCTTTGAGCGGGCGCTCAACGCGGCCATTGCCAGTGCGCGGTCGACGCAGAGCACGCATTGCCTGCTTTATCTGGATCTGGATCGCTTCAAGCCCGTCAACGATACGGCGGGACATGCCGCGGGCGATGCTTTGCTGCGCCAGATCGCCCAGACCATTCGCGGCAGCTGCCGACGACATGATCTGGCGGCGCGCATTGGCGGCGATGAATTTGCAGTGCTGCTGCTCGACTGCCCCATGGCGAGCGGCAAGGCGCTGGCGGACAAGATTGTGCGCGCCATTGGCGCCCTCTTGTTTGACTGGGCAGGACGCACCTATCGTGTGGGGGCCAGCGTGGGCGTAACCGTCATCACCGAGGCGCCGTCGTCACCACTGGGTTTCATGGGCGAGGCCGATGCGGCCTGCTATGCGGCCAAGGCGCGCGGCCGCAGCACGGCGGTTGTGTTCCAGAGCCTTTAGTCGAGCGGCCTGAGCTCGCCCAACATGGTGGGGATCAGCTCGCTGACCGTCGGGTGAATATGCACGGTCTGCATCATGGTGGTGTAGGGCGTGCCGGCCGCCATCAATTGCAACAGGCTTTGCACCACCTCATCGCCGCCAATACCCAGCACCGCGGCGCCCAGCAGCTTCTTGCTCTCGGCGTCGACCAGCACTTTCATCATGCCCTGCGTTTCGCCGCGCTCGCGGGCGCGCGCGACATTGCTCATCAGCCTTGTACCAATCAGCGCCGGACGCCCGGATCGCCGAACCTCGTCTTCAGTCATGCCGATGCGCCCCAGCGGCGGATCAATGAACAGCCCATAGACCGGCATGCGCCCGGCCACCGAGCGCGTGCCGCCGTCGAGGACATTGTCGGCGACGATTTCAAAGTCATTGTAGGCGGTATGCGTGAAGGCGCCGCGACCGTTGACGTCGCCCAGAGCCCAGATGCCCGGCACATTGGTGCGCAGGTGATCGTCAGTGACGATATAGCCCCGCGCATCGGTGGAGACGCCGGCGGCAGACAGATTTAGCGCTTCGGTGTTGGGCGTCCGCCCCAGCGCCACCATCAGGTGGCTGCCTTCCACCGAGGCACGACGCTCACCGCTCTTGAACGACACCAGCATGCCATGGCCGGCCCGGGCCACCGATTCAATGGTGGTGTTGAACAGGAAGGTCACGCCCTCGGCTTCCAGGATCTGCCGGATGTGCTGGGATATATCGGCATCCTCGCGCTGCGCCGCCCGAGGCCCGCGCTCGACGACAGTCACCTTGGACCCGAACCGGGAGTACATATGGGCAAACTCGAGCCCGATGTAGCTGGCCCCGGCGATCACCAGATGTCCGGGCAGGCTATCGAGCCTGAGGATGGAGGTATTGGTGAGGTAGGGCACCTTGTTCAGGCCCGGCCAATCAGGAAGGCTCGCTCGGCCGCCGGTGTTGATGAAGATCTGCGGCGCACGCAGCAGGCGACCGTTCACTGCGACCTCGGTGGGCGAGGCAAAACTGGCTTCGCCGCGGATGACTTCAAGCGTGCTGTAGCCGGCCAGCCAGTCCGTAAGGCCGGCAACCGAGGCCGCAACCACGCCATCCATGCGGGCGCGCACCGCCGCCATGTCGACGCTGACCGGTCCCTTGAC
Organism: Devosia sp. FKR38; assembly: GCF_005222805.1. GTDB lineage: Bacteria > Pseudomonadota > Alphaproteobacteria > Rhizobiales > Devosiaceae > Devosia. Next base: position 37,145 of record NZ_STGC01000002.1, read on the forward strand.
CATGACGCCAAAATCGCCGGCCCGCCGGGCGGCCCAGGCTGCCCGTGCGCTGGCGACCAGGGTCTTGGTGGGTGTGCAGCCATCGTTGACGCAGGTGCCGCCCAGATGCCGGCGCTCGATCAGCGCAACGCGCTTGCCGGCTCCGGCCATACGCGCCGCCAGCGACGGGCCGGCCTGACCGGCGCCGATGACAATGGCATCAAAGGGTTCAGACATGGCAGCACGCTCTCACAAACAGAATGCGCGAACCTAGTCCGGCCATCGCTGCGGCGCCAGCCCGCTCTATTCAATCGGCGCGATGGGCGTATTGCGCGGCATGCGGTTCCAGGCATCGAGGGCCGCGATCTTGTAGGCCTCTGCCAGGGTGGGATAGTTGAAGGCATTCTCCACAAAATAATCCAGCGTACCGCCCAGGTTGAGCACGGCCTGACCGATGTGGATCAGCTCCGTCGCGCCTTCGCCGACGATATGCACGCCCAGCAGTTTGCGCGTTTCGAGCGAGAAGATCATCTTCATCATGCCCGACTGCAGGCCCATGATGTGGCCGCGCGAGGTCTCGCGGAAGCGGGCGACGCCACTCTCATAGGCAATGCCCTGTTCGCGCACCTGCTGCTCGGTGAGACCGACGGTGGAGATTTCGGGCACAGCATAGATGCCATAGGGGAAGAACGCCGGCGCTGGCGGCATGGCCGCGCCGCAGGCATGCAGGGCGGCAATGCGCCCCTGCTCCATGGACGTCGAGGCGAGCGAGGGAAAGCCAATAACGTCGCCTGCGGCATAGATATTGCGCGTCGAGGTCTGAAAGGTGATCGGATCGACCTTGAGCCGCCCGCGATCGGCCGGGACGATGCCGCAATTCTCCAGCCCCAGGTCAGCGGTGGCGCCGCTGCGCCCGGCCGCATAGAGCAGCATGTCGGAGCGGATGCGACGGCCGTCCGCGAGAATGGCCACCGGCCAGCCCTGCTCGTCGAGCTCCACCGTCTCGACCTTGGCGCCGAAGCGAATGGTCATGCCGCGCTTGCGCAGGTCGTGGGTGAATTCCTCGATGATCTCGCGGTCGATGAAATCGAGAATGGTGTCACGCGGCTCAATGATGGTCACCGGCACGTCGAGCGCGGAGAAGATGGTGGCATATTCAATGCCGATAACGCCGGCGCCGACCACAGTCAGGCTGCGCGGCACGCGCGGCTCGAACACCAGGCTGTCGCTATCGACCACCGAATGGTCGTTGAACGGAATATTGGCCGGGCGATAGGGCGCCGTGCCCACCGCGATCACCGCATGCTCGAAGCCGAAGGTGTGCACATCGCCCGTCGGGTCGGTGACGCTGATGTGGTTGGCGTCGATGAAGCGCGCCTTGCCGGCGAAGGTGCGCACGCCATTGCGGGCGAACTGGTGCTCGAGCACCTCGATCTCATAGTCCAGCGTCATGCGCAGGCGGGCACCGAGATCTTTGCCCTCGATGTCCTTTTTGACGCGATAGGACAGGCCATAGAAGCCGCGCTCACGCCAGCCGGAGAGGTTGAGCACGGTCTCGCGGAGCGTCTTGGACGGGATGGTGCCGGTGTGGACCGACACGCCGCCCAGGCGGAGCCGGTTCTCCACCACCAGAACCGATTTGCCCAGCTTGGCCGCCTGGATGGCGGCGCGACGGCCGGCCGGACCACTGCCGATGACGACGAGATTATATGTGTTCAACTGCTGCCCCCGATTCGACGCCAGCGACGCCTATCCGCAGACTGTGACACTGCCATTGCGCATCGCGCAATGTTTGGTGCGGTAGGGCTGAAATGCAGCGCTAGTCGCCGCGCAGCACTTCATTGATCTCCGGCAGATTGTAGAACTTGCGGATCACATCCCAGCCCTCTTCGGCGGTCTCAACGATGGTGAAGAGGTCGGGATCGGTGGGGGCAATTGTGCCGGCTTCGGCCAGGGCCTCGAAATTGATGACCTTGCTCCAGAAGCCTGCGCCGAACAGCAGCAGCGGAATGCGCGCCATGCGCCCGGTCTGGATCAGGGTCAGGGTCTCGAAGAACTCGTCCAGCGTGCCGAAACCGCCGGGGAATACGGCCACTGCCTTGGCCCGCATCAGGAAATGGATCTTGCGGGTAGCGAAATAGTGGAAGTTGAAGCTCAGTTCCGGCGTCACATAGGGATTGGGCGCCTGCTCATGCGGCAGCACGATGTTGAGCCCGATCGAGGGCGCGCCGACATCGGCCGCGCCGCGGTTGCCGGCCTCCATCACGCCGGGCCCACCGCCGGTGACCACCACATAGTCCTTGAAGTCGAGCGCCTTGGAGGTGGCGGAGGCGAGCTGGGCGAAATGGCGCGCCTCGTCATAGTAGTGCGAAGCCGCCTCAAGATTGGCGCGTTGGACATCATTGCGCGCCGCCCAGGCCGCCTTACCCGGCTCGGGAATGCGGGCACCGCCGAACAGCACGACTGTCGAATTGATGCCGCGCTCGCGCAGGCGGAACTCGCTCTTGAGATACTCGAGCTGGAAGCGAATGCCGCGCGTGTCCTCGGAGGTGAGGAATTCATCGTCGGCGAAGGCCAGGCGGAATGCCGCCGATTCGGTCTGGGGAGTGTGCGGGGCGCGCTTGCTGGCGGCGACATCCTCGCCAGAGGTGCGCAAAGGTGTGGGGCGGCGTTTGGCCATTGTTGGGCTCCATCTTGGTGGGGCCCTTGTAGCGCGTTGCCGTGCCGATGCGAAAGTTAGCGACGCCGTCACGAGAGCGTCATTGCAGCGTCGTCACGCTGTTGCCGAGGCGCGGCAGGAGTTTGTGAAATTTCCCCGGGAGATCCTCCATGCGAACCCTGCCCTGTGTGCTTGTTGCTATTCTCTTGTCGTCGAGCGCATTGCCCGCGCTGGCCCAGAGCGTTGCAGAGGTTGCCCCCACGCTGCAGACCCCCATCCTGACCGAGGCGGATGCGGACGCAGATGCCGACGATCCGGCAATTTTCGTCAATGCTGCAGACAGCGCCAAAAGCCTTGTGGTTACGGCGGTCAAGAATGGCGGCATTCGCGTTTATGGTCTCGACGGCAGCCTGATCCAGACCGTTCTCCCCGCCGAAGATGGCCGCATCAACAATGTCGATATCGTCTATGGCTTCACGCTGGATGACGGCTCCAAGGCAGACCTCGTGCTGGCCGCGGATCGCGGGCTCGATATCATCCGCGCCTTCCGCATCGACCCGGCGGCCGCCGAGCCGCTGAGCGAGATCACCGATCCGGCAGCCGCCCGTGCCTTTCCGAAGCGCTACACCAATGACGGCACTGCGACCGAGGACAATCCGGTCGATGACCAGAATACGGTCTATGGCCTTGCCGCGTGGAGCGACCCGGCCGCCGGCAAGACCTGGATCGTGGGAACACAGCGACATCAGCCGACGGTTGGCGTGTTCACGCTGATGGCAACGGCTGGCGGCAAGGTTCAGGCTGTGCTCGACCATGAATTCCGCGGCGTCACCACCCAGGATGGCCAGGACCTATGGGCCGAAAATGACGACGATCCGCTGCTCGATTTCAGCCCGCAGTTCGAAGGCGCCGTGATCGACCGGACCACGGGCACGATCTACGCCGGCCAGGAAGATGTGGGCATCTGGACTGTTCCGGTTACGGGTGGCGAGCCCAAGCTGGCCTACACCACGCGCGGTTCGGCCAGCAGCAGCTTCCACCATCCCGACAGCGTCATCGCGCGCGATGTGGAAGGGCTGAGCATCTACTACGCCGCGACCGGCACGAAATATCTGCTGGCGTCCAGCCAGGGCGGCGCGCACGGCGATGCGCCGGCGCCCGATGCGCCCTATGACGACAGCTTCGCCGTGTTTGACATCACCAAGGACATGAGCCTGCTCGGCTCGTTCCGCGTGGCGGCGGCCGGTGACATCGATGCCGTGCAGGAAAGTGATGGCGCCGATGTGCTGTCGCTGGGTCTGCCCGGGTTTGAGAACGGGTTGTTCATCACCCAGGATGGCTATGCTGCGGACCTCAACGGCCTGGACGGCGAGGTCGACTCGACCAATTTCAAGTTCGTCGACTGGGCTCTGATCGCCAACAGCTTCAATCCCCCGCTTGAGATCACGCCCCAGGGCGGCGATCCGCGCCAGTAGTCGGGCCCCCTGCAGGTCAAAGGGCGTTGGGTCTTGCCAACGCCCTTTTTTGTTCGCATATAGCGCATCGGGAGGTTGGCGCGGACGTGTTCCTCGCCAACCGGGTCAGGTCCGGAAGGAAGCAGCCCCAACGAGACCTTCACGGGTCGTTGCCAGCCTCCTACTGCAGCCTTTGGCCGTCACAGGGTTTGCACAGCCCAGGCAGAGGCTTTCCCACCCGATGTGGTAAGAAAGCGAAATGGCTGGCTCCGATTCTGCATCATCGCCCTATCTCGTGCTTGCGCGGAAATATCGCCCGCGCGACTTCACCACGCTCGTCGGCCAGGACGCCATGGTGCAGACGCTGGGCAATGCCTTTGCGCAGAACCGTATTCACCACGCCTTTATCCTGACCGGCGTGCGCGGCGTCGGCAAGACCACCACCGCCCGCATCCTGGCCCGCGCCTTCAACTATGAAGACGCCAGCGGCCCCCATCCCACGCTCGACCTGAGCGTCGAGGGCGAGCACTGCCGCGCCATCATCGAAGGCCGCCACGTCGATGTGATCGAGATGGACGCGGCCTCCAATACCGGCATCGGCGACATCCGCGAAATCATCGACTCGGTGAAATATGCGCCATCGTCGGCGCCCTACAAAGTCTATGTCATCGACGAAGTGCACATGCTCTCCACGGCGGCCTTCAACGGGCTGCTCAAGACGCTGGAAGAGCCACCGCCCTATGTGAAGTTCATCTTTGCCACCACCGAGATCCGCAAGGTTCCGGTGACGATCCTGAGCCGCTGCATGCGGTTCGACCTGCGGCGCATCACGCCCGAGATCATGTCGGCCTATCTCGAATCGATCCTCAATCAGGAGGGGATCGGCTTTGAGCCCGAGGCGCTGGCGATGATCGTGCGGGCGGGCGAAGGCTCGGCGCGCGACAATCTGAGCCTGCTCGATCAGGCGATTGCCCATGGCAATGGCATGGTGACGGCGGCCACGGTCAAGGCCATGCTGGGCCTGGGCGATCGGGCGCGCATCATTGACCTGTTCGAGGAATTGATGGGCGGCCGTATCGGCGAGGCCATCGGCACCATGCGCACGCTCTATGACCTGGGCGCCGATCCGCAGACGCTGGTGGCGGACCTCGCCGATTTCACCCATCTGGTGACCCGCATCAAGGTGGTACCGGCAGCGGCTGACGATGTCTCGCTGACGCCGGACGAACGCCGCCGCGGCGCCGAACTGGCCAGCAAGCTGCCCATGCGCGCGCTGACGCGCGCCTGGCAGATCCTGTTCAAGGGCCATGAGGAAGTCTCGCGAGCCAACAATAGCCTGCAGGCGGCCGAAATGGCGCTGATCCGGCTGGCCTATGCCGCCGATCTGCCGAGCCCGGACGATCTGATCGCCAAGCTGGCCAACCAGCCGGCGCCGGCCCCTGCCATGCCCAGCATGGCCCTGCCACCGCGCAGCGACCGCCCCTCGGGACCCTCAGGTGGTGGTGCATCCAGCGCCTCGGCCATGCGGATCGAACAGCCCGAGCCGGTTGACGCCGTGGCGGCAGCGCCTGAGGCGCCGCAGGCCATTGCCATACCCAAGCCGGCGCTGGCGACCGTCACCAGCTACAAGGATCTGATTGCCCTGGCCGGCGCCAAGCGCGATGTGCTGGTCAAGTTGGCGCTCGAAGGCTCGATGCGCCCGATTTCCTTTGAACAGGGCCGCATCGAAGTGGCCCTGATGGACGGCACCGATCCCGGCATTATCGCCACGCTCTCGGCCCGACTACAGCTGTGGACCGGCGAGCGCTGGCTGGTCATGGTCTCCACCAAGCCGCCCGAGGGGCTGACGCTGCGCCAGGAGACTGAGCAGCGCAAGCAGGCCGCCCACGAGGCCGCCCATGCCGATCCGCTGGTCAAGGCCATTCTCGAGACATTTCCAGGCGCCAAGGTCGTCAATGTGACGGTGCGCGACGAGGCCGCCGCCGTGGTTGACGATGTGCCGCCCCCACCACCCGAAGAGGACGACGAATGAAAGACATCATGGGTATGATGAAGGCCGCCAGCGAAATGAAGGGCAAGATGGAGGCCATGCAGGCCGAGCTTGCCGAGCTGGTTGTCGAAGGCCGTTCCGGCGGCGGCATGGTCACCGTGTCGCTCAGCGGCAAGGGTGAACTGAAGGCCCTCAAGATCGATCCGTCCCTATTCAAGGAAGACGATGTCGAAGTGCTCGAGGACCTGATCATCGCCGCCCATGCCGATGCCAAGGGCAAGAGCGAAGCCGAGATGCAGCGCAAGATGGCCGAGGTCACCGCCGGCCTGCCGATCCCGCCCGGCATGAAGTTTCCGTTCTAGGCTGCCGCACAATTGGCCAATGGCGGACCCGAGATTGAGCAGCTGATCCAGCTGATGGCGCGCCTGCCGGGCTTTGGGCCCCGCTCGGCGCGGCGGGCTGTGTTGCAGCTGATAAAGAAGAAGGATCAGCTGATGATCCCGCTGTCGGCGGCGCTGGACCGCGCCGTCGCGGCGGTGTGCACCTGCGAAATCTGCGGCAATGTCGATACGGTGAGCCCCTGCACCATCTGCGCAGACCCGAGGCGGGCCGAGAGCGGCATGCTGATCGTGGTCGAGGATGTGGCGGACCTGTGGGCGCTGGAGCGCGCCGGCGTTGGCGCCGTGCGCTATCATGTGCTGGGGGGCGTGCTGTCCCCGCTCGATGGCGTGGGGCCCGATGACATCACCATCGATGCGCTGATCGCCCGGGCGCCGCAGTTCCGCGAGATCGTGCTGGCGGTCAATGCCACGGTCGAGGGCCAGACCACCGCGCATTATATTACCGACCGCCTGAGCGGGCAGAACCTGACCATCACGCGGCTGGCCCATGGCGTGCCCATGGGCGGCGAGCTGGATTATCTCGACGAAGGCACGCTGAGCCAGGCGCTCAAGGCCCGCACCAGCATCTAGCCAAGCGCCGTTGGCCTAAGCGGCCTGGGCCAGACCGCCAACATCGGCGGTCACGGCGGCATAGTACGCGCGCAGCTGGTCGATGCCGTAGCCGCAGGCCGCGATCTGGGTGGCGAGGAAGTCAAACCCGCCGCGCCCATCGCGGGAGCGAATGCCCGCTTCGACAACCTGGTCGGCGAAAGCATCAGCCTTGGACAGGTCAAGGCCGAGGCACTGGGCGACGACAGCACCGGCGGACCGGTCCGCCCGGGCGCGGTCATAGAACCGGCGCTCCTCAACCCAGAAATACTTGCGCAGTGTTGCTTCTTGAGCGGTAGAAATCGTGTCCATTGCCGTCCCCAAACGCCTGTGTGGCTGTCTGGGACGACAATGCGACTGCCATTTTAAGGGGCATGCAAACAATTCGATACAATTGTCTGCAATCGGCGGGCAGCCAAGTAAGAGGGGTCGAGTTCTCACAGTTCTCGCCCGCCGGACAATTCTAGAAACAGGCAATGCCAGCCCTTTAGACTGGCCGTCAATGATCGGTAACCATTGCAGCAATTACCACCGGCTGGTGGCGTCTTGTCGCACCGACCGGCCAGCGTCCTGCGCTTTCAGGCCAGATCGCCGGGGTCATCCACCACCAGGCGAAGCGTCGAGGCCGGCGGGTCCTGACGCTCGTCGCTGCCTTCCCAGCCAGTCGGAATGATCTGGCTGGACTTGGCCCCCAGTTCGCGCAGCATTTCGACCTGGCGCACGACATTGCCCTTGCCGGACGACAGCTGCCCGCGCGCCGCATCAAAGCTGCTGCGCGCCTTGTCGAGATGGCCGTCGAGCTTGTCCATGCTGCCGAGAAAACCCACCACCTTGTCGTAGAGCGCGCCGGCGCGGCTGGCGATTTCCTCGGCGTTGCGGTGGCGCTTCTCGATGTCCCAGACATTGCGCACGGTGCGCAGCACGGTCATCAGCGTGGTCGGGGTGGTCAGCATGACGCCCTGGCTCATGCCGTATTCGACGAGCTTGGCATCGGCCTGGATTGCCGTGGCGAGCGCGGATTCGATGGGCACGAACATCATCACATAGTCCAGGCTACTGCGCGCATGGCGTTGATAGGTCTTTTCGCCCAGCGTGCGGATATGGGTGCGGATGGAGACGATATGGGCTTGTAGATACTGGCCTTTTGTCTCTTCTTCGGCATTCACATAGGCCTCGAAGGCGGTCAGCGAGACCTTGGAATCGATGACCAACCGGTCATTGTTGGGCATCAGCACCTCGACATCGGTGCGCACCCGGCTGCCGTCCTCGGCGGTGTGGCTGGTCTGGGTGATGAACTCCTCGCCCTCGCGCAGGCCTGAGCCCTCGAGGATGGTGGAGAGGATCATTTCCCCCCAGGCGCCCTGGGTTTGCGAATTGCCCTTGAGCGCGCGCGTGAGGTTCTGCGCCTCGGTGGTGATCTGCAAATTGCTAGCCGCAAGGGCCCGAATCTGTTCACCCATGGTTGCCCGATCGCGTAGCAGTTCGCTCTGAAATGCGATGATCTTGTCGTTGAGCGGCTTGAGCAGGTTGTCGACCTGCTCGCGGTTCTGCTTGGAGAAGGTCTCGCCATGGCTTTTGAGCACGTCGCCGGCAATGGCCTTGAACTCGTCGGTCATGTGCTGGCGCGCTTCGAGAAAGCGCTTGAGGTTTTCGGCGGACTGCTTTTCCTGCTCGGCCATGCGGGCGCGCAGGCCCGAGACTTCGCCCAGAAGCTCGGCACTGCGACTGCGTTCGGCGTCCAGCAGGCCTTCGCCACGCTGGCGCTCCTGCTGGATCTGGCGATCCATGTCTTCGATGCGGCGGTCGCGCTCGGCGATCTGGGCCTGGAAATTGCTGCGGAGCTGATCGGCCGCCTGCTGGGCGGCGGCCTCGGCCCGGGCGGCGCTGGCGCGCATGGATGAGATCACGGCAATGCCGAGGCCGAGGGCCAGCAGGAGCCCGGCGGCCAGGGCGGCGGTGGCGGTGGTGATCGGCCAATCGCCGAGCATGAAGAGCTGTGTGTCCATGGGGGGAGTCTAGCCGATTCGAGGCGTTGCCAGAATGTTCCGCAGGTCCAGCCCCACAACAGAGGCGTGTCGAAAGGCCACAAGAGTTGACCTGCTGCGCGGAAATACCATATCGAAAGGCAATTCCCCTTTCGCCGGATCAACACACATGGCTATCCGCCCCATTCTTGTCATTCCTGATGCGCGCCTGCGGGCCGTCACCGATCCGATCGATACGGTCGATGACTCCATCAAGGAACTGGCCAAGGACATGCTCGACACCATGTATGACGCGCCCGGCATCGGCCTGGCCGCCCCGCAGATCGGGGTGATGAAGCGCATCGTGGTGATGGATCTGGCCGGCGAGGACGAAACGCCCACGCCGCTGGTGATGATCAATCCCGAGATCACCCATTTCGGCGAGCAGATGCAGGTGACCGAGGAAGGGTGCCTGTCGATCCCCGAGCTGTATTATGAGGTCGAGCGCCCCAATGAGGTGACGGTGACCTATACCGACCTCGAGGGCAAAGAGGTGACGCTGGACGCCGAGGGCAAGCTGGCCGTCTGCATCCAGCACGAGCTCGATCACCTCGATGGCGTGCTCTATATCGACTATCTCAGCCGCCTCAAGCGCGACCGGGTGATCAAGAAGTTTGAAAAGGCCGCCAAGCGCGCCGCCGGCTAGCGCCTTCGCCCCTTAAGAGTTGACGACCATCATCACCGGGCTTGTCCCGGTGATCCATTTTCTGGCCGGCATCACGAGGTGCCCGCACGGAATGACTGAGGGCAGAGGCCCAGACCGAGGAGCCGCACGCATGCGCATCGTCTTCATGGGAACGCCGGAGTTCTCCGTTCCGACCCTGACCGAGATCGTCTCGTCGGGCCATGAGGTGGTGGCTGTCTATACGCGCGCGCCAAAACCCGCCGGGCGCGGGCAGGAAGAGCGCAAGTCGCCGGTGCATGTGGCCGCAGAAGGCTTTGGCATTCCGGTGTTCACGCCGCGCTCGCTCAAGGGCGAAGACGAACAGGCCGCCTTTGCAGCGCTTGATGCCGATCTGGGCGTGGTGGTGGCCTATGGCCTGCTGCTGCCCAAGCCGGTGCTGGATGCGCCGCGCCTGGGCTGCATCAATCTGCATGGTTCGCTGCTGCCGCGCTGGCGCGGCGCGGCACCCATCCAGCGCGCCGTGATGGCCGGCGATGCCCAGACGGGCGTGCAGGTGATGCAGATGGAAGAGGGCCTTGATACCGGCCCGATCGGCCTGGGCGAAGTGATCGCCATCCCCCCCGACATGACGGCGGGCGAATTGCACGACACCATGATGCGGGTGGGCGCCGACCTGATGGGCCGGGCCCTGGCGGCTCTTGAGCGCGGCAGCCTCAGTTTCACGCCGCAGGCCGAAGACGGCACGGTCTATGCCAAAAAGATCGAAAAGGCCGAGAGCCGCATCGACTGGTCGCTGCCCGCCGAGACGGTGCACAACCATATCCGCGGCCTCTCGCCCTTCCCCGGCGCCTGGTTCGAGATCGAGTTGGGCGGCAAGCCGGTGCGGGTCAAGGCGCTGCGCTCGACGCTCGCCAGCGGAAGCGGCGCGCCCGGCACGCTGGGGCCGAACCTCACCATTGCCTGCGGCAGCGGTGCCGTACGGCTGACCCAGGTGCAGCGCGAGGGCAAGGGCGCCATGGATGCCGCCACCTTCCTGCGCGGCGCCGGCACGCTGCCCTCCAGCGTCCTCTAGATGCCGCGCTACAAGCTCACCATCGAATATGACGGAACCCCGTTTTCGGGCTGGCAGCGCCAGGCCGATCGCCCCAGCGTGCAGCAGGCGGTGGAAGAAGCCATCGGGCGCATGTCAGGCGAGACCATCTCCATCCAGGCGGCGGGACGCACGGACGCGGGCGTGCATGCGCTGGGCCAGGTGGTGCATGTCGATCTCGGCAAGGATTGGGACCCGTTCCGCATCCGCGAGGCGCTGAACTATCACCTGCGGCCCGATCCGGTGGCGGTGCTGCTGGTCGAGGCGGTGGACGAGAGTTTTGAGGCGCGGTTCTCTGCCCTGGCGCGACACTATGAATATCGCATTCTCAACCGGCGGGCGCCGGCAGTGATGGAACGGCAGCACGTGTGGCATGTGCCCATGCCGCTTGATGCCGATGCCATGGACCATGCTGCCGGGCTCATCCTGGGCAAGCATGACTTCACCACCTTCCGCTCGGCGGAGTGCCAGGCCAATTCTCCGGTACGGACGCTGGATGTCTTTTCGGTGCGGCGGGAACTCGACCATATCGTGGTGGTCGCCAGCGCCCGCAGTTTTCTGCATCACCAGGTGCGCTCGATGGTGGGTTCGCTCAAGCTGGTGGGCGAAGGCAAATGGTCGCCCAAGGATTTCCGTGCCGCGCTCGACGCGCGCCAGCGCAGCCGCTGCGGCGCCATGGCGCCACCCGATGGGCTCTATTTGACGCGCGTGGACTACTAGAACATCGACCCCAGCATCAGCTGCAGCACCAGGGCGGTGCCCAGTTGTGAGGCCACAAAGAGCGCAACATAGGTTGGGCGCAGTGTGACGATCAGCCGAGCAATATTGACCGACATGACAAGTGCGGCGATGCCCAGGACAACAAAGGGAATGCTGCCACTGGTCAATTGGGCGGCCTCGCCGGCGGTGTTCATCGCAAAGGGCTGGCCAAACACGCCGATGGCGGTGACAGCAAGAATACCCTGAAACAGGGTCGCCCAGTTTTGCACGACCACAAAGGGGACAAAACCATCGTTTCGTCCCAGGAGGCGCAGCACAACAAAGGCAATGCCAAACTGCATCGCCGTGACAATCGAGGCCAGGATGACCACGCTCATGGAGACCCCGGGCGGTGTCGAGATGCCGATCAATTGCGGCCCAAAGGCCTGTACGGCCAGACTGAGCACCAAGGCGATGAAGGACCCGACAAGGCCTCGCTGGCTGAAGTCGAAATAGTCGGGCGCATTGCGCCGGCCGGTCAGCAGGGCCACGCAGCCGCGCGCTGCGGCGATCAATTCATCGAAGAAAGTCTGGGTCGGTTGGGCCAAGGCGTATCTCGATCAATCAGATAGGGGAAGCAGCGTTGGACACCATGTAGAGCGCCATGCGCAGGGCGACAAGCAGCACGAAGGTCAAAACCGCAGAACCGGCGGCAATCCCCGGATGCCAGCCCATTGCGACGCGCATGAGGCAATAGAGCAGATAAGCGACGCCGACCCAGGCCAGCATGACGAGCGGGCCGGCGAACAGCGCCAACAGCCCCTCAAGCAGCAAGAGAGCCGTGAGCGCATAGACGCCCGGCACCAGCGCTGGCACCAGCGGTTGAGTATCGTTGAGCATTTTGCGGGTGCCCAGCAGCACCAGCACAAAGGCCAGGATGGGCAGCGCCAGCACGGCCATGGCTGCGATGACGCCGACGAGGCCCGGCATGCCGATGCTCATCGAGGTCAGCGCCACGGCCAGAAACGCCACAAAGGCATAGAGCAGGAGCGCCGTCACCAGCCCCGGCACGGTGAGCGCAAACTGGCTGCGCCAGCCGGGATGGCTCTGGACGATCAGCCGCCAGCCGGTGACGGCGCGGGAGAGGATGCTCAAGCTCTTCATTGCGGCACCGCAAAGAAGGCCAGCATGAAGCGACGGTAGATCTCGGCGAGGCCTTCGAGATCGCTCAGGGCAATATGCTCATCGGCCTTGTGCATGGAGGGGCCGACAAGGCCGCATTCCACCACCGGGCCATATTGGGCGATGAAGCGGGCATCCGATGTGCCGCCGCCGGTCGAGTATTCTGGGCGCTTGCCGGTGACATCCGCAATGCTGCTGGCCAGCACGTCCACATCGGCGCTCAGCGGCGACAGGAACGAACGGGATGGCACGCCGGACACGGCAAAGTCGATCTGGGTGCCGCGCGGATCAACCGTGGCAATGCGTCCGCGCACCCAGTCGGCCAGAGTCTGGGGCGTCCACAGATCATTGTAGCGGATGTTGAAGCGCAGGTTGCCGGACGCCGGAATGACATTGGAAATGTCGTTGCCGACATCGATGGAGGTCACTTCCAGATTGGTGGCCGGGAAATGCGCGGTGCCCGTATCGATCGTGGTGTCGAGCGCGGTGACCAGTTGCGCCAGTACCGGCAGGGGATTGTTGGCCTTGTCGGGATAGGCGACATGGCCCTGGGTGCCCGAAACCGTGATGCGGCCGGACAGCGAGCCGCGCCGGCCGATCTTGATGCTGTCGCCCAAAGTGCTGGCCGAGCTGGGTTCGCCGACAATCGCGAAATCGAAATGGTGCTGCTGCTGGCTGACCCAGGCCATCAGCTTTTCCGTGCCATTGATGGCGTCGGCTTCCTCGTCATTGGTGATGGCGAGCTGGATGGTGCCGGCCTCGGGCGGAATGGCGGCGCAGGCGGCGACGAAAGCGGCAATGCCCGATTTCATATCGGCAGCGCCGCGGCCAAACAGCTTGCCGTCGGCCTCCCGCGGCACAAAGGGATCGCTGGTCCAGGTTGCCAGATCGCCGGGCGGCACGACGTCGGTATGGCCGGCGAACAGCAGGCGACGCCCACCCTGCCCGCGCGTGGCGAAGAGATTATCGACGGGATAGGAGCCATCGCCCTCAAAGCGCAGGCGGGTCACGGCAAAGCCCATGGCGGTCAGGGCAGCGTCCAGGGCATCGAGCGCCCCGGCTTCGGCCGGCGTCACCGAGGGGCAGGCAATCAATTGCTTGAGGAGCGTGATGGCCAGGGCCGAAACGTCAGTCATCTGCACATGCTCCTTGCGCGCTGGGATCAGGCGTCACCATAGCCCAGCGGATCGGGGCCATAGCGGTTGGCGCCGCGCGTGCCGCTGAGAAAGCCCAGTTGCACCAGCAGCACCAGGCTCCAGATACCCTGGATGGTGCCTAGCACGCCGACCACCATGCTGCCGCCCAGTCCGGCCAGAGCCAGCACCTGCGTCAGCATGGCCAGGGCCGTGAAGATGATCACGTCAATGCCCGAGACATTGCGGTCGCGGCGGCGTTTGATGGACAGAATGGTCATCGGCACGGCCGACACCAGGCTCAGCAGCAGTGACGGCAGCGGCGCGAGCACGAAGACGGTGCGCATGAACTGCTGCTGGATCTGGCCGTCGATGGCGACCGTCCCCGACTGGGTCTGGCTGTTGCCGAACCCGAGCTGCAGCAGCAGGGCCGAGAGCACGACATTGAGCACCACGACCAGCAGGACACCCAGCCAGAAGCGCTGCCGATTGATGCGACCATCGAGCGAGAACAGCAGCTTGATCATGGGCTCGGCTTCCTTGTCAGTCGCGCAGCAGCTCGTTGATGCCGGTCTTGGAGCGGGTCTGGGCGTCCACCGTCTTGACGATGACCGCGCAATAAAGGTTCGGGCCAGGCTGGCCATTGGGCAGCGGCTTGCCAGGGAGCGAACCGGAGACCACCACGGAATAGGGCGGCACCTTGCCGATGTGGATTTCGCCGGTGGCGCGATCGACGATCTTGGTGGAGGCGCCGATGAAGACGCCCATCGAAATCACCGAGCCCTCGCCGACCACCACGCCTTCGACCACTTCGGAGCGGGCGCCGATAAAGCAATTGTCCTCGATGATCACCGGGCCGGCCTGCAGCGGCTCGAGCACGCCGCCAATGCCGACGCCGCCCGAGATATGCACATTCTTGCCGATCTGGGCGCAGGAGCCGACGGTGACCCAGGTGTCCACCATGGTGCCCTCGCCGACATAGGCGCCCAGGTTCACAAAGCTGGGCATGAGCACGACATTGCGGGCGATATGGGCCGAGCGGCGCACGATGGCGCCCGGCACGGCGCGGAAGCCGGCCTCGCGGAAGGTGTTCTCGCTCCAGCCCTCGAACTTGGTGGGCACCTTGTCCCAATAGGACGAGCCGCCCGGCGCGCCTTCGATCATCTTGTTGTCGTTGAGGCGGAAGGACAGCAGCACGGCCTTTTTGAGCCACTGGTTGACCTGCCAGGCGCCATCGATCTTTTCGGCGACGCGAGCCTTGCCGGTATCGAGCAGGTTGAGCGCCTCTTCGACGGCCTCGCGCACCGCACCGGTGGTGCCGAAATTGATCTCGGCGCGGGCCTCGAAGGCATCATCAATGATCTGGGCGAGATCGGCGTGCGACATGGCTGGTTCCTCAATGCGTTGCGGGCGGACCATAGCGGTGGGTCGCCCGGTGTCAATCGGCGGATGCGCCGGGGCGCGCTGCGCCGAGAGCATTTCACCGCATCGTTGAACCGGTGAAATTGCTCTCGGATCTTGTTTGGTCGCGCTTCCGAACCGCAAAAGTGGTGTCCACTTTTTGCTGGAAACGCTCTAGCGGTGGTCGGCGGCCGGATAGACGCCGAGCACGTGCATGGAATCGGTGAAGAAATCGAGTTCCTCGAAGGCGTGGATGACGCCCGGGTCGTTGGGGTGGCCCTCGATATCGGCATAGAACTGGGTGGCGGTGAAATTGCCATCGACCATATAGCTCTCGAGCTTGGTCATGTTGATGCCATTGGTGGCAAAGCCGCCCATGGCCTTGTAGAGCGCGGCCGGCACGTTGCGCACGCGGAACACGAAGGTGGTCTTGACCTTGCCGCCCTGGGGCGCGCGCTGCTCGTGGGGCGAGAGCACCAGAAAGCGCGTGGTGTTGTGGCTGGCGTCCTCGATATTGGCGGCCAGCACGTTGAGGCCATAGATCTCGCCGGCCAGACGCGAGGCGATGGCGGCCACGGATTTGTCGCCCTTTTCGGCCACTTCGCGGGCCGAACCGGCCGTGTCGACCGCATTGATGGTGCGATAGCCATTTTCGGTGATGAAGCGGCGGCACTGGCCCAGGGCCACCGACAGCGACTGCACCGACTTGATATCGGCCAGCGTGGCGCCCGGCACGCCCAATAGGGTCATTTCCACGCGCAGATAGGTCTCGCCGATGATGAACAGCCCGCTCTGGGGCAGCAGGTGGTGGATATCGGTGATGCGGCCATAGAGCGAATTCTCGACCGGCACGACGGCATAGTCGGCGCGGCCGGATTGCACGGCGGCGATGGTCTCCTCGAAGGTCACGCAGCCCAGCATGTCCTGTCCGGGGAACACATTGTTGGCGGCGGCATTGCTGAAAGCGCCGGGCTCGCCCTGGAAGGCAATCTTGTTGGTCATCTGCAGGTCCGTTCGTGGAAGGCAGGAGGCTTTTGAACCCGGCACAAAGCGGAGTCAATTCGCCGCCGAAAGGCGGGCATGTGCAGCACTTGTGGGGGAAATGTCGCACCAGGGCTTTGCATGGTTGCACCATCACGGCCTTGCGACTATCTTCCGCGCGCGTCGAGCACCGCTGTTGAGGCGATTTTCCGTTTGGACAATCGAAAGTTGGGCGGAGTTCGGCTATCGTCCTGGCGGGATGGACTGGCAGAGAGACCAAATGGATTCGTTCGAACTAAACAAGATCATGGGCGCCGTTCTGGGCACTCTACTGTTTGTCATGGGTGTCGGCTTCGTCGCCGAGGCAGTGTACCACCCCATTGAAGGCCGTGGCCCGGGCTATGCCCTGCCCGAGCCCGAAGTGGCCGATGCTGGTGCCGCCACCGAAGCCCCGGCCGAAGTGCCGCTGGCCGTGCTGCTGGCCAGCGCCGATCCGGCCAAGGGCGCCAATGACGTCAAGAAGTGCCAGTCCTGCCACAATTTCGGCGAGGGCGAGCCCAACAAGCAGGGTCCGCATCTGTATGACGTGGTCGGTCGCCCCGAGGGCAGCGTTGCCGATTTCGCCTATTCCGATGGCATGAAAGAGCACAATGCCAATGGCGACGTCTGGACCTATGAGAACCTCAATGCGTTCCTGACCAAGCCGAGTGCCTATGTGAAGGGCACCAAGATGAATTTCGCCGGTATTCGCACGGCTGAAGAGCGCGCCGATATCCTGGCCTATCTGCAGACCCTGTCGGCCACTCCGGTGCCGTTCCCGACCGCCGAAGCAGCACCGGCTGCTGAAGCGGCTCCGGCGGCCGAAGCTGCCCCTGCGGCTGACGCCGCAGCACCGGCTGCTGCACCGGCCGAGGCTGCGCCTGCCGCAGCCGCCCCGGCAGCCGAAGCACCTGCCGCCACCACCGAAGCGGCTCCTGCGGCAACCACCGAAGCCGCACCGGCTGCCGCCACCGAGGCTGCTCCGGCGGCGACGACGGCTCAATAGGGCGTTTCATCGCCTGAACCGATTTCAGAGCCGCGCCCGAATATGGCGCGGCTCTTTTTTGTTTGAGGAGACCGATCATGCTGCTGCTGCACCTGTCCGATGTCGATGAAGCCAGCTGGGCGACAAAGCTGCGCCAGGCGCTGGGCGGCTATCGCGTGGTGCGGCGCGGCGATGACTTCGACCCGCGCGAGGTGCGCTACATGTTCGTGTGGAAGCCCAAGGCCGATGCCTTTGACGGGATCACCGGGCTCAAGGCCATTCTGTCACTGGGGGCGGGCGTGGATGCCCTGCTCAAGCACCCGGCACTGCCCGCAGCGCCGATCGTGCGCTTTGTGGATTCCGATCTCAGCCAGCGCATGAGCGATTATGTGGTGGCCCATGTGACCATGCACCACCGGCTCTATACCCGCTTCCGGGCCGACCAGATGGCGCGGCGCTGGAGCCAGCTCTATCCGCCGGCGGCCTCAGAAAGCACGGTGGGCATCATGGGTATGGGCGTGCTGGGGCAGGATGCGGTGCGGCGGCTGTTGCCGCTGGGGTTTGACCTGCGCAGCTGGAGCCGCACACTCAAGCAGATCGAGGGCGTCACCGGCTTTGTCGGCGCCGCAGCCTTTGACGACTTCCTCGCCGGCACCGACATTCTGGTCAATCTGCTGCCGCTGACGCCGGAGACGGCTGGCATTCTCAACATGGAAACGTTCCGCAAGCTGCGGCGCGACCGGCTGGCGGGCGGGCCGGTGATCGTCAATGCGGCGCGCGGCGGACACCAGCGCGAGACCGATATCGTGGCTGCGCTCCAGGATGGGACGCTGGGCGCGGCGAGCCTGGATGTGTTCGAGACCGAGCCGCTGCCGCAGGATAGCCCGCTGTGGGATATCGAGAACTGCTACATCACGCCCCATATTGCGGCGATCAGTTCTGAAACCAGCGGCGTCGCCTATTTCAGCCAAATCATTCGGGATCACGAGGCCGGAGCGCCGCTGATCAATGTTGTCGATCGCGCTCGCGGCTACTGAGCTTGCTGACCTAAAGCGCCAGCTCCCAGATCTCGCCATCAAGGTCCTTGCCGAAATTGTGCTCGGGCATGGTCTCGACGATTTCGAAGCCGGCGCCAGCGTAGAGCTTGCGTGCGGAGGTCTGGTTGGCATGGGTCCAGAGCCGCATCCGCTGATAGCCGCTTTGCCTGGCGAAGCTGACGGCCTGGCCGACCAGCGCGGCGCCGACTCCCTGCCCGCGCGCGGCCGGTTCGACATAGAGCATGCGCAACTGGGCTGAACCGGGCAGCCCATCGGACGGCATGACAAAGATCGACCCGACAATGGCGCCATCCTGCTCGGCGACCCACAGCTGTTTGGGCGGCGCATCCGGGGCAAACTGGAACTGTGAATAGATCGCGGCGATCAGCGCCTCAAACTCGATATTCCAGCCAAATTGCTCATTGTAGACAAGGCCCTGCCGGTGGACGAGCCAGCCCAGTTCACCCAGCCGGTGGCCACGGATGACCACCGGGCCCCGGGACAGCGACGCATCGCCCAGCAGACGGCGGACCGTGCGCATGGCATCGACCAATTCGCCCTTCTGGGACGGACTGAGGCGATAGACCAGGTCGGCTACGGCGTCGTCGGAACGTCGGTTGAGACGCTCGACGATGAGGTCGCCATCGGCGGTGAGCGCAATGGTATTGCTGCGCCGGTCGCCCGGGGTGGGCGATACTGCGGTCAGACCGGCATCGACGAATTTGGCCAGCATGCGGCTCAGATAGCCGCGATCCATCCGCAGTTCGTGGAACAAGTCGCTGCCGGTAACGTGTCCGCGGGCGTCGATCTCGTAGAGCACCCGCGCCTCGGGCAGGCTGAGCGGCCCATCGGCGAAATGCTCTTCAAGCAGGCCAATCTGCTTGGTGTAGAAGCGGTTGAAAGCGCGAATATCGGCAATCTGCTGGTCAGTCATCGGCCATCACCCAAAGCGAATGCTTGACATGATCAACGAGTTAGTTGCTTTAGTCAACTATCTGGGATAGCGCTGCTTGAGCAGGCCATAGACCGCACGGATGCCCTGATCGGTGCCGCCCTGGCTGCGACCGGCACGGGCGTCGGGCGCCCAGCCATAGATATCCAGATGCACCCAGCTTTTGGCATTGCTGACGAAGCGGCGCAGGAACAGTGCCGCCGTGACCGAGCCGGCAAAGCCGCCGGTGCCGGCATTGTTCACATCGGCAATCTTGGAGCTCATCATGGCGTCATAGGGCGACCACAGGGGCATATGCCACAGCGGATCGTCGCTGCGCAGGCCCGACGCCATCAAGGCACCGGCGAGCGCGTCGTCCGTGCTGTAGAGCGGGGGCAGTTCGGGCCCCAGGGCGACGCGGGCCGCGCCGGTGAGCGTGGCCATATCGAGCAGTAGGTCCGGACTCTCCTCGTCGGCCAGGGCCAGGGCGTCGGCCAGGATCAACCGGCCCTCGGCATCGGTATTGCCGATCTCGACAGTCAGGCCCTTGCGCGAGCGCAGGATATCGCCGGGGCGAAAGGCCGAGGCGGAGATGGCGTTTTCGACGATGGGGATCAGCACCCGCAGGCGCAGCTTGAGCCCGGCCGCGACAATGGCATGGGCCAGGCCCAGCACATTGGCCGCGCCGCCCATGTCCTTCTTCATGATCAGCATGCCCGAGGACGGCTTGATATCGAGGCCACCGGTGTCAAAGGTCACGCCCTTGCCGACCAGGGTCACCTTGGGATGGCTGGGGTCGCCCCAACTCAGGTCGATCAGGCGCGGCGCCTCGGCGGCAGCGCGGCCGACGGCGTGGATCATGGGAAAGCCCTGCGCCAGCAAATCGTCGCCGCGCGTCACGGTGATCGCCATGCCCCGGTCTGCGGCGAAAGTCTGGATGAAGGCCTCGAAAGCGTCGGGGCCCAGGTCATTGGCCGGGGTGTTGATCAGATCGCGCGCAATGGTTGCGGCTGCAAGCAGGCGCTCGACTTCATCGGCGTCCGCGCCTGGCGGCAGGACCAGGGTCGGGGCAGGCTTGACCGCGCGATAGCGGTCAAAGCGATAGGCGCCCAGGCGGAAGGCCAGCGCTGCCAGGGTGGGGTCGCCATATGCCCCCGCCAGTTCATAATTGCCTGCCGGGAGCGCCGCGGCGGCAAGGCCTAACACCAGCGTGGGCCGATCTTCGGCTGGCCCGGTGCCGAAGAGATAGCCGCTGAGGCCAGCCTCTGCATCGGGCAAAGCCAGCAATCGGCCGCGCTGGCCGGCAAAGCCATTGGCCTCGGCCCAGCCCATCTGCTGCGGCGTCAGCCCGGCGCTCGCGACGCCATTTTCGGGCACACAGATGATGGGCAAGGCGGCGGACATGGGACTCTCCGGATGGCTGGCGTGCCCCCGCTTGTAGCGAGCCCCCTGCGGCCCGGCAACTGCGGTGCAGCGGGCTTTAACGCGGTGTTAGGGTTAATGATTTATTCCAAAGCCATGGGGTCGATGACCCAAAAGTCTGTCGCGCGACCGTCGGAGCACTGACCTGCCCGCCATGCTCGCGCCCTGGGAGTTGACCGTGACTTTGCCCAAAGCCCGACACACCTGGATGCGCAGCCTGCTGCTGGCAAGTGTCGCGGCGCTGGCGCTCAGCGCCTGCGCCTCCAACCGGGGCAGCATGCCCTCGCCCGACTACTCCGGCGTCTCGGCCGGCCAGGGCCTGCAGACCGTTGCCGAATTGGGTGCACGCTACAAGGCCAATCCCAAGGACAAGGTTACCCTGATCCATTTCGCGGCTGCCCTGCGTGCCGCCGGCCAGAGCGGCCAGGCCGTGGCGGTGCTCGAAGTGGGCATCAGCTATTATCCCAAGGATGTCGATATCGCGGTGGCCTATGCCAAGGCGCTCACCGCTGATGGCCGCTTCGAGCAGTCGCTGTCGGTGCTCGACAATGTGATCCGGCCCGATGTGCCGGACTGGAATGCGCTGCTGGTCAAGGGCGCCACGCTCGACCAGATGGGCCGCAATGACGAGGCCCGCCAGATCTATGCCCAGGCGCTGACCATCGCGCCGGGCGAGGCGTCGGTCGAGGCCAATATCGGGCTGAGCTATGCCATGACCAATGAGCTGGTGGCAGCCGAGCAGCATCTGCGCCGCGCCGTGCAGATGCGTGGCGCGACCAGCCAGATCCGGCAGAACCTGGCGCTGATCGTGGGCCTGCAGGGCCGGTTCGATGAATGCCGGGCCATCTATGCCGCCGAGCTGCCACCCGAGCAGGTGGAAAACAACATGGCCTATGTAAAGGCGCTGCTGACCCAGCAGAACCGCTGGGATGTGATCGCCAAGGGCTAGCCCTCCTCAACACCGCACAAAGAAAAGGCGCTGCCCGAAAGCAGCGCCTCTTTTGTTGTTGGCGTGTCCGCCTAGCGGTTCATCACGCCGCCTGGCCCGAAGACCTGGATCATGGCTGGCGAGATGATGACGATGAACAGCACTGGCAGGAAGAACACGATCAGCGGCACGGTCAGCTTGGGCGGCAGGGCGGCGGCCTTCTTCTCGGCCTCCATCATGCGCTGCTCGCGGCCTTCTTCAGCCATCACACGCAGGGCCTGGCCCACCGAGGTGCCGTAGCGGTCGGCCTGGATCAGCGCAGTCATCACCGATTTGACGCCATCGAGCCCGGAGCGGCGCGAGAAATTGTCATAGGCCCGGCTGCGGTCTTCCAGAAACGCCAGCTCGGCCGTGGTCAGCGTCAGCTCCTCGGCCAGTTCAGCGCTCTGGGCGCCAATCTCCTTGGCCACGCGCTTGAAGGCGTGTTCCACCGACATGCCGGCCTCCACGCACAGCAGCAGCAGGTCCAGGCAATCGGGCCAGGCGCGGCGGATCGAAAACTGGCGCTTGGTGATGCTGTTCTTGAGCATCAGATTGGGAAGGAAGGACCCCACCAGGCCCAGGCCAACGGCATAGGTGAGGTTGAGATAGAGCGGGCGATCAGCCGGGGCCATGACCAGCAGATAGAAGGCCGAAGCCAGGAAGACGCCGATCGGCGTCGCCAGGCGCATGAACAGGAATGTGGTGAGGTGCCCCTGCCCGCGAAAGCCAGCCATGGCCAGCTTGTCCACCGTGGCGTCGTCCTGGAAGGCTTTGCGCAGGTCGAAGCGCTCCACGATGTTGCGCATATAGGTCTTGGTTTCTGTGCCGCGCCGGATGCCGCGCCCCTGGGCCGCCACCGCATTGCCACCGCGCAGGCGCGCCATTTCCTCGGCGCGCAGCTTTTCGCGCTCCAGCGCCACCCGCTTGATGCGGTCCTGCATCTGCGACTTGACGATAAAGCTCGAGCCAAAGGTAAACACCACGGCCGCAGCCGAGACGGCCGCCAGCACAGCGATCAGGAATTCCCGGCTTGTGAGCAGTTCGATCAGGTTCATGGCAGGCGCTCCTTTCCGGCTAGAAGTCGAATTTGACCATCTTGCTCATGATGAACACGCCAGTGGCCAGCATGATCCCGGCGCCACCCAGAAACAGGTTGCCCAGGGGCGTAAAGAACAACGGCGCCAGATAGCTGGGCGAAAACACGCTGACCAGAATGGCCACGATGAAGGGCAGCGAGCCGATGATGCCGGCCGAGGCCTTGGCTTCGGAGGACATGGCCTTGATCTTCTGCTTCATCTTCTTGCGATTGCGCAGCACCTTGGCCAGATTGCTCAGAGCTTCGCTGAGATTGCCGCCGGCCTGCTGCTGCACGGTGATGACGACGACGAAGAAATTGACCTCGGGCAGCGGCACACGATCAAGGAGCACGGTGACGGCCTCAGTCATGGTCATGCCGAAGGCCTGCTGATCGAGCACGCGGCCGAATTCGGATTTCACCGGCTCCTTGGCGTCCTTGGCCACCACACGAATGGAATCGTTGAGCGGCAGGCCGGTCTTGACGCCGCGCACGATGGCTTCAACGGCGTTGGGCAATTCGTCCAGGAACCGGGCCTGATACTGCTTGCGCTTGCGGCTGACATACATGCGCGGCAACAGATAGGCGCCGGCCACAGCAAAAATGGGCGCGAAATAGATCGGCACCTGCACCACGACCAGTACGGCCAGCAGCACGACGCCGAAGATGATGCTGTTGCGGATAAAGGCGGCGGGTTTGATGGTCATGCCGGCCTGGAACAGCAGTTGCGGCAGGGTGATGCGCTTTTTGGTGTTCAGCGCGTCCGACTGCGCCTTGAGCGCGCGCTGCACTTCCTTGCGCCGCTGATCGCGCAGGCGGGTGGAATCGACCTCGAGCCGGTTGACCCGCACATCGCCCTGGAAGGCTTTGCGGCGCTTGTCCGCCCGTCCGCTGCCCATGGCCGAGGGCACCAGGGCAAAACCCAGCGCACCGACGAACAGCATGGCCAGAAGAGCGATGAGGAGCGGACCGAGCATTTAGGAATCCAGGAGTTCGCGCTGTTCGACGTTGGACTTTTCGAGCGCCTCGACGAGATTGCTTTCCTCGTTGTAGTAGCGCGCGCGCTCGGCGAACTTGGGCTTGGTGATACCGGTCGAACGGTGGCGACCGATCAGCATGCCATTGGCGTCTTCCCCCATGATGTCATAGAGGAAGATGTCCTGCGTCACGATGACATCGCCTTCCATGCCCAGCACCTCGGTGATGTGGGTGATGCGGCGCGAGCCGTCGCGCAGGCGGGCAGCCTGTACCACCACGTCGATGGACGAGGTGATCATCTCGCGGATGGTGCGGCTGGGCAGCGAATAGCCACCCATGGTGATCATCGATTCCAGACGGCTGAGGGCCTCGCGCGGGCTGTTGGCGTGCAGCGTGCCCATGGAGCCGTCGTGACCGGTGTTCATGGCCTGCAGCAGGTCAAAGCTTTCCGGTCCGCGCACTTCGCCCACGATGATGCGTTCGGGACGCATGCGCAGGCAGTTCTTGATCAGATCACGCATGGTGATCTCGCCTTCGCCTTCCAGATTGGGCGGGCGGGTTTCAAGACGCACCACATGCGGCTGCTGCAGCTGAAGTTCCGCGGAGTCCTCGCAGGTGATGACGCGCTCATCCTTCTCGATGAAGCCGGTCAGGCAGTTGAGCAGCGTGGTCTTGCCCGAGCCGGTGCCGCCCGAGATCAGCACATTCGCACGCACGCGGCCCAGGATGCGGAGCACCTCGGCGCCTTCGGGCGAAATGGAATTGTATTTGACCAGCTGCTGGAGCGTCAGCTTGTCCTTTTTGAACTTTCGGATGGTGAGCGTGGCGCCGTCGAGCGACAGCGGCGGCGCAATGACGTTGACGCGCGAGCCATCGGGCAGGCGGGCGTCGCAGATGGGCGAGCTCTCGTCCACACGGCGGCCGACCTGGCTGACGATGCGCTGGCACACATTCATCAGATGGGCGTCGTCGCGGAAGCGGACATTGGTGAGCCGCACCTTGCCGCCCACTTCGATGTAGCACTTCTGGCTGCCGTTCACCATGATGTCGGCGATGTCGTCGCGCGCCAGCAGCGGCTCCAGCGGGCCATAACCCAGCACGTCGTTGCAGATGTCCTCGAGCAGGTCTTCCTGCTCGGAGATGGACATGATGATGGATTTGAGCGCGATGATCTCGGCGACGATGTCGCGGATTTCCTCGCGCGCTGCCACCTGCTCCATGGTGGCGAGCTGGCTGAGGTCGATGCTGTCGATCAGCGCGTTGAAGATCGCCGATTTGGTCTGGAAGTATTCCTTGTCGCGCTGGGCCTCAGCGGGGGCACGCACATCGACCACGTCTTCGGGCGTGCGAATGCGCGCCGCCATGCCGTCGGCATCGCTGGCGCGGCGCGACGGGGCTGCTGGGGCGGCGGGGCGCGGCGGGCTCTGCACGGGACGCGCTGCCTCACCAACGCCCGGTGTGTTGCCGCCAAAAGTTACGCGTTTGCCGAACATGGTTATCCTACCGTTTCAGGCCGCCTGGGCGCGGTCATGCCAGCTTCTTGAGAAACGAGGGGAGCTTGATCAGGCTGGCCGGACGCTGGCCGGCATGGCTGGTCTGACGACCAGTCACGCGCATGCCAATGGCGCGGAACACCTCGTTGATCTTGTTGTTGGCGGCCACCTCGGCGATCATTTGGCCATTGTTGGCCGCCGTGCCGAACAGCGCCGCATCGAACTGGATCTGTCCAGCCAGCTCGCATTCCACCGAGGTCGCAAACTCGGCCGAATTGATCTCGGGGCGGCGCGGCACACCGACCTTGTTGAGCACCAGCAAGGGCGCCCGCTCGGTCGGCCGCAGCGACTTGATGGTGTCCGCCAGGTTCTTGGCATTGCGCAGATTGGCCAAGTCAGGCTCGGCGACGATCACCACCTCGTCGATGGTCGCCAGGGTCTGGCGTACCCAGGCATTCCAGGCATGGGGAATATCGAGCACAACCACCGGCATCGAATTCTGGCACAGCTCGATGATCTGCTCGAACTGGCGTTCCTCGAAATCATAGGTGCGGTCGAGCATCACCGGCGCGGTGAGCAGGTTGATGTGGTTGGCCGCCTTGCTCATCAGCCGGTCCAGCATGGTCTGGTCGACCTTCTGGTTGACATTCAGCGCATCGGCCAGGCCATGGGGCGGATCCTGGTTGAAGTTGAGCCCGGCGGTGCCGAAGGCCAGGTCCATATCCAGGATCAGGCTGTCCTGGCGCAGGGCGGTGGCGATGGCCCAGCTGACATTGTGCGCGATGGTGGAGCCGCCAGCGCCGCCTTTGGCGGACACAAAGCCCACCGTGCGCCCGATGGGGGCGGCATTTTCGGATGCGAACAGTTCGGTAATGGCCGAGACGATCTGGCCGGCCGTCGCCGGCAACACGATATATTCGGAGATGCCCGAGCGGATCAGCTCGCGATAGAGCAGCACGTCGTTGACATGGCCCAGCACGACGACGCGCGTGGTGGCGTCGCAGACCTCGGCCAGGCGCTCCAGTTCGCCCGGCAGGGCTTCCGGCGAGGCGGTGGACTCAACGATGATCAGATTGGGTGTCGGGTTGGACTTGTAGGTCTCCACCGCGCCATCGATGCCGCCATTGTGGGTGGTCAGGGCCACCTTGGACATGCGGCGATCATGGATCGCGCTCTCCACCAGCTGGGCGGTCTGGGAATGCTCGCAAAAGGCCTGGATCGTGATGCGCGGGATCAGCCGCGCGCCCGACGAAATCTCAGCCGCCGGCTCTTCGGCCTTTTTGGTATCAGGGGTCAGAAAACTCATCGAACCTAAACTCCTTCGTCGGGGCCGGCAAACCGCCCCTGGATCCCGCTGCAGCAGATGATGCCTGCCTGCGGGCTCCGATGCCCAATATCGTGCCGGGCCACGCCGCGTGGCCCCAGCTAGTCGAGAACGAAGCCGACCGAGCCCTTGATGGAGCCGCGGATTTCCCCGCTGCCGGCCACGCCGTACATGTTTTCCATCCGGCCCAGGAAAATCGCCTCGGCGTCGCTGGCCACGGTCGAGCCGTCCGTGGGCACGGGAATGGCATTGGCCGAGCTCGGCTGCACCAGATAAGGCGTGACCAGAATGACCAGTTCGGTCTGCTGGGTCTGGAAATCGCGGGAGCGGAACAGCGCGCCCAGGATGGGAATATTGCCCAGGCCCGGCAGCTGGTTGATCTGCTGGCGGGTGGTTTCCTGCAGCAGGCCGCCGATGGCCAAAGTGGTCCCGGCTGCAAGCTCAACCGAGGTATTGGCCTGGCGTTTGGTCAGCGAGCCGTCGGTCTGTGGATCAGACACCGAGGTGTCCACCGCGAGCGCAATGGTACCATTGGACTTGACCACGGGGGTGAAGGCCAGCTCCACGCCATAGGGCTTGAAGATTACCGTGCGCTGCTGGGTTGTGGGATCGATCACAGCATAGGGCAATTCGCCACCAGCGAGGAATTTTGCGGGCTGGCCGGAAATGGCGGTCAACGTCGGCTGGGCCAGGATGCGCAGGGCACCACGGGTTTCGAGCGCGCGGATAGCCGCGTTGATCTGCAGATTGCCCAGGCCGAAGGTGCCCGCAGCGCCATTGGTGCCTGTGGTCGTGGCATTGTTGAAGCTGAGGTTGGTGGAGCCGACGCTCAGCGTGCCAGACAGATTGATACCAAACTGCTTGGCCACATCGCGCTTCACCTCGGAGACGGTGACCTGCAGCATGACCTGCTGCGGCCCGATCACTTGGATGAGGCTGCCGCGCGGTTCTCCTCCCGAGAGGTCGGACGCCAGTTGTTCGGCGATCGACTTGTCCTCGGCGGTGAGCACTGTGCCGGTAAGCAGGAAGTGTGTGATGTTGTCGGTGTTGCTGCCTGTGACGGCTTCAACCTTGATATTCGAGCCCGGGATCACGCGTGCCAGCGCGGCCTCCAGCGAACGCCCCATGCCGGATTCGGGTTCATCCACGACCACATCGAGTACAGCTATGGTGCGGCCCTGGTCGTCGAGGAAGAAGATGTTGGTCTTGCCGCCCGCGACGCCCTGGACGATGGCGCGCGTGCGGGTGCGCATGATTGCGGCGGCCACCGCTGGCTGGCTGACAATCACCTCGGCTGCTCCGGCCGGCAGGTCAACCAGCATGGTGGTGTTGACGTCCACCTTGACCTGCCGCGTAGCGCCATAGGCTGCAGCGGTAACCGACAGATGGGTCTCCTGGGCGAGCACTGGCTGGGTCCCCAGCATGGCGCATGCTGTGAGCAGCCCGAGTATCGGTGCGCCCAGGCGGAGCTGAGCGCGGCGAGGGAGAATGTTCAGAAACGGGTTCATGGTCTTCTCCACCCTACATGGGCACATTGCCATTCTGAGCGGCTGGCGCCGGATCAGACGCGGGGGCAGACACCGCAGGCAATTGGTTCGTGGTTGTGTTTGACGTGACAGCCACCGGCGTTACAACCGGCGCCGGGGCGGACGGTGTCATGGCCTCGGTCTGGCTGGGATTGCCCGAGAGCACGCTCTGTTCGCGACCGAAGCGGAACACGCGCACGGTCTGGTTGCTGGCCTGCTGGGCGACGGTGGCGTCGGCGGAAAAATCGGCGACCGAGCGCAGGGTCAACGAAAGCTGGCCACGCGTGGAGGCGTTGATCAGGGTTTCAGCCTGGCCCGGGTCGAGCTCAAGGGTGGCGATAGCGACATCGTCAAAGGTCACTGCCGCAGGGGTGGCGCCCGCCGCCACGTCCTCTTCAGTCTGGCCGCCGCTGACGCCCACCTGCCCCAGCCGCTTGCCAATGGCCAGGATGCGCACATTGGCCAGCACGACCTCCGAGCGGGAGCCCAGTTCGGACTGGCTGGTCAGAACCACATCGACATGGTCATTGGGTACGATGAAGCCGCCCGCGCTCGAGACGGCGCTGACGCCGACAGAAACGCCGCGCATGCCCTCGGACAGGACCGCAGACAGATAACCCTGGTCGGAGCGCACCAGCTTGGCTTCGCGGATGGGTTCACCGGGGAAGAATTCAAAGCGCGCTACCGCGCCGGCCAGCTTGGCGGGGGCCTCGGGCATGGCGGAGATGGTGACATAGTCGGTGCGCAGCGCGCCCTCAGGCCAGTCCAACCACTCCACTGTCTCGGGCGACAGTCGTTCGCCCATGCCGATGGGGGCCTTGGCGACCAGCACCTGGGTCTTGTTCTCGGGAACGACTTCGGTGATCACCTGGGTATTGGTGACCGGATCGCCGCCACGCGTGACCAGAAATGCTGCCAGCCCGCCAGCGACGAGGGCAACCAGCAACAATATCATCCGGGCCGGCTTCATGACTCACTCCGGTTACACTGGGGCGCACAGGCCCAACTCCACCGGGGGAACTTTGGACTCAAAGGGTCAAAGTTTGGTTAATCGATGCTTTTGAACTTGGGTTAACAAGTTGTGAATTCTCGCGATTTGCGAAAGGCGGCAGCCGTGCTGGCGTGCCGCGACCCTGTTCAGGCCGTCAGGCGTTCAAAGATGGTGGAGCTCGAATAGGTCAGCAGGCCCGACATGGCCAGGGCAATACCATAGGGCACGCCGCTGTTGCGATCATGCAGCCGCTCAAGCCAGCGGAAGCGAGAGATCAGGGGGATCAGCGGCATGCGCCGCAGCGCCAGGATCGCCAGGGTGAGGATGCCGCCACCGAAGGCGGCATAGACCAGATAGGGCACAGTGAGATGCAGGCCGAGCCAGAGCGTGGTCACCGCAGCCAGCTTGGCGTCGCCGCCACCGATCCAGCCGCGGGCGAAGAAAACGAATCCAACCAGCAGCACTGCCATGGCGACCAGCAGGCTAAAGCCGATCTCCTCCAGCGGCACGCCAACAGGGAGTGCAACCAAGAAGTAGCCGGCGAGCAGCGCCAGCACGAGCTTGTTGGGAATGGTCATGGTCAGCAGGTCTGAAGCGGCCGACAGAGCCATGCCCAAGGGAAATATGAACAGGGCCAGGGTTGCCAAAAAGCCCATAGTCACCAAGTCCATTCTCAAGTCAGAGGTCGCGCCGCATTTGCGCGCGATAGTGCTGGCGAAGGGTTAACAAAAAAGAAAGGCAGGGACCACTGGCGCGGTCCCTGCCTTTTATGACGCTCAGCGGCTCGATTAGAGCTTGCCGGTGGTCGAGTTGTTCAGCTTGCCGGAGATGCCGGTAAACAGGTTGCTCAGGCTGTTGCCCAGAGCAGAAGCGGCAACGATGATGCCGACAGAGATCAGAGCGGCGATCAGGCCGTACTCGATAGCAGTCGCGCCGGACTCGTCCTGCGCGAAACGTGTGAAGAGGTTCATTCCCAGGCTCCATTAAAATACGCCACATGGTGACGCCATCGTTCGACACGTGAGACATCGAACATGAAAGCGAGGCTATGCCCAAGTTATTGACAAGGAGTTAATCGAGATTAGTGCAAAAGCACAACAAACGCACACACGCTGCAGCACAAGTAATTAACCAGCAAATACTAACCACAGAATTAACTATACATTATGGTTATCAGTTCGTAAATACCGTCATATACTTCAGAATCCGCGCCAGCTCGGCAATCTCACTGAATTATTCCACATTGATTCAATTTTTGTCTAGCTGAATTCGAAAATTTCGCGATCAAGCAGCGTTTGCCAATTCTTCACCATTCGCGCAGAAAATGGTGCGCATGCGTTTCCCGTCTCGCCGGAACATTCCCATGCGTCGTTTCCTTGTCGCCATTGCAGCCGCTGGCCTTGTTATTGCCCCCCTGCTCATGGCGCCCCCCGCCTGGGCGGTGGATGGCGCGCCAATCAATGTGAACGTCAACATGGCCCGCATCCTGCGCATCAACGCCGCGGCGGCGACAGTGATCGTGGGCAATCCCGGCATTGCCGATGTGACCATCCAGGATCCGCAGACGTTGATCCTGACCGGCAAGAGCTATGGCCAGACCAATCTGATCGTGCTCGATGCCGCAGGCAATCCGATCGCCGATACGCTGATCGAGGTCATCCAGATGCAGGCGGGCCTGACCACGGTCTATCAGGGCCAGTCGCGCACGACATTGTCCTGCGCCCCTATCTGCCAGGACACCATAACCATGGGCGATGATCCGAACTTCTCGGGCCGCGCGATGGCGTCCTCGCAGATCGTCAGCAACATGGGCAACTGACAGCCCCCCTGGCATTAACCCCCTGCTAACCAAGCCTAAAATCCACCATCGCAGCGCAGGTGGCCATAACACTCGATTAGCCATGTCCAGATAAACTGAGTGCTCTTGCAAAGGGGCATTGATGGCCATCACCGTCGCAACGCTGATCAGTCGAGCTGTGCTGCCGCGTCGTTGGCGCGGCTTCAACCGCGATCAGAGCGGCGCCACTGCTGTGGAGATGGGCCTGCTCGCCCTGCCCTTCTTCATGATCGTGGGCGCCATCCTGGAGACCTCGGTGGTGTTTCTGGCCAGCCAGTTCCTCGACAGCGCCGTGGCCGACACCAGCCGCATGGTCCGTACCGGTACGGCAAAGACCACCATTACCGATGCCGCCGGCTTCCGCAACGCGGTGTGCAGTCGGCTCTATGGCCTGTTCTCCGATTGCAGCGGCCTGCATGTCGAGGTCAAAACCATCTCGGACTTTGCGTCTGCCAGCATATCTGCGCCGATTGATGATGCCTGCACAACCAACTGTGGCTGGACGCGCAACGAGGATTATACCGCCGGCACCGGATCGAGCATCATGCTGGTGCAGGTCTATTACAAATGGCCCATCATCCTGAACCTGGGCGGGCTGTCGCTGGCCAATCTGCCGGACAGCAAGCGCCTGCTCTCAGCGTCCACCGTCTTCCGAAACGAGCCCTATTGATGCGCCCGCGTGACGCCGTGCGGCGCTGGATCGGCCGCTTTGCCAGCGAGCGCAGCGGGGTGGCTGCGGTGGAGTTCGCACTGATCCTGCCGATCATGCTGCTGCTCTACATTGGCATGATGGAAGGCAGCACCTTGATCGCCATGGACCGCAAGGTGCAGTCGGTGTCGGGCGCCGTGGGCGATCTGGTGTCCCGCTCGGACGGCGAAATCGCCCAGTCGACGCTGGAGGATTATGTGCGGGTGGCCGGCGGCATGATGACGCCCTATCCGGTTGCGCCGCTCGAACAGATCGTCAGCCAGGTCTATGTCGACAGCAATGGCACCGCCAAGGTGGACTGGTCCAAGCGCTTCGTGGACCAGACGCTGGTGTCCACCGGTCAACATCCCGTGGGGGCGACCTATACGCTGCCTGCCGACGTGGTCTCGATCTCCAAGGGCCTTTACGTCATCGTGGCCGAGAGCCAGTACAGCTATCCGCCGCTCTATGGCATCGTGTTCAAGGACAAGGTGACGCTGTATCGGCAGAACTTCTTCATCCCGCGCTTCCGCGAGAAGATCGCGCTGAAATAGCCTAAGACGCGGCGGGCACATCGACGTGGCAGCCCTGCGCGTGGCAGGCTTGCGTCGCCACCGGCCCCATGTCAAAAGCCGCGCACGATCCCTCTTTCATGCGGCAATAGCATTATGTCCGATACACTCGTCCCCGTGTTCGATCTTGGCGGCGTGTTCGTCGACTGGAACCCGATGTACCTGTTCCGCAAGCTGTTCGACAGCGAGGAGGACGCGGTCTGGTTCCAGCAGAATATCTGCACGCTGGACTGGAACCTGGAATTTGACGCCGGCGAGATCTACTCGGAAGGCGTGGCCAAGCTGATCACCCGCTTCCCCAAATACTGGCGCGAGATCCAGGCGTTTGACCTGCGCTGGAAGGAAACGCTGGGCGGCTTCATCCAGGGCACGATCGACATCCATGACGAGCTGATCGAGCAGGAGATCCCGACCTTTGCCATCACCAATTTCTCGTGGGAGAAATGGGTGAGCTGCCTGGGCGAATGGCCATTCCTGGAAAAGTTCGACGGCGTGGTGGTCTCGGGCCTGGAAGGCCTGGTCAAGCCAGATCCGCGGCTCTACCGCGTGTTCTGCGAGCGCTATGGCATTGCCGCCGAGAACTGCGTGTTCATCGACGACAGCGAGCCCAATATCATCTCGGCCCGCAAGTTCGGCATGCACGGCATCCACTTCAAGGATCCGGTGATGCTGCGCAAGGAACTGATCGCCCTGGGCCTGCCGCTCAAGGCCAAGTAAGCCAGCGCGGTTGACCCCCAGACCTTCGGGCAGGACGGCTTAGCGGAAGCGGCCGCCCTGCTGGATAACTTCGATCTTGTAGCCATCGGGGTCGGTGATGAAGAAGAACCGGCCGACAGGCACATCGCCGTTCTTGAAGTCGATGAGCCGGCCGGGCGCGAGGCCCAGGTCAGACAGCCGGGCATGCTCGGCATCGAGATCATCCACCACAACGGCCAGATGGCCGTAGCCGTCGCCCAGCGCATAGGGCTCGGTGCGGCCGTGATTGATGGTGAGTTCGAGCTCAAAGCTGCCGCCGTCGGCCAGCAGATAGATCAGCGTGAAATCGGCGAACACCAGCCGGTCGGCAATGCGCAGGCCGAAGGCGCGGGTGTAGAAATCGATCGAGCGCGCCTCGTCGAGCACGCGCAGCATGGAATGGACAAACTTGGCCATGGTGTTCCGCCTGTTGTTGGATCGGGAGGCGCATAGCGCGGCAGCCCGCGCACCGTGCGCCCGTCCGGAGCGCGCCGCGCGCGGGACGACCGCTACTTGGTGCCGTACATGCGGTCGCCGGCGTCGCCCAGGCCGGGGACGATATAGCCCTTTTCATTGAGATGGCTGTCGATGGCGGCCGTGAACACCGGCACGTCCGGATGGGCAGCCGAGAAATTGGCAATGCCCTCGGGCGCGGCCAGCAGGCACAGGAAGCGGATGTTGTTGGCACCGCGTTCCTTGAGCTTTTCAATGGCAGCGGTGGCCGAATTGCCGGTGGCCAGCATGGGGTCGACCACGATAATCAGGCGGTCCTCGAGCTGGCTGGGGGCCTTGAAGTAGTATTCCACCGGCTCAAGCGTCTCATGGTCGCGATAGATGCCGATATGGGCCACGCGGGCGGCGGGCACCAGGTCGAGCATGCCATCGAGCAGGCCATTGCCGGCGCGCAGGATGGAGGCGAACACCAGTTTCTTGCCCTTGATGGCGGGGCTATCCATCTGCGACATCGGCGTCTCGATGGGGATCATCTCGAGTTCGAGATCGCGCGTCACTTCATAGCACATCAGATGGGCGATCTCGCGCAGCAGCCGGCGGAAGCCGGCGATGGAGGTCTCCTTGTTGCGCATGATGGTCAGCTTGTGCTGGATCAGCGGGTGATCGATGACGGTGACGTTGCTCATGAAAACACCCGTGGTTCAGAGAAAGGACTTGCCGTGGCGTCCGGGCGCCAGGCCCAGCCAATGGGCTATGCTTTCACCTATATCAGCGAAGGTGGGGCGAATGCCAATCTCTCCAGAGGCCAGGCTTGGGGAAAACACCAGGATTGGCACCTGTTCGCGGGTGTGATCTGACCCCGGCCAGGTCGGATCATTGCCATGATCGGCCGTGAGCACCAGCAGATCGTCCTGCCGCATGGCGGCGATGATCCGGGGCAGTTGCGCATCGAAGAACTCCAGCGCCGCGGCATAGCCGGGCACGTCACGGCGATGGCCGTACTCGCTGTCGAAATCGACGAAATTGGTCATGATGAAGGCGTTGTCGGCCGCCATCGCCATGGCGTCCAGCGTCTTGTCGAACAGCTGGGCCAGGCCCGTGCCCTTGATCTTGTGGGTCACGCCATGGCCGGCATAAATGTCCGAAATCTTGCCGATGGCATAGACCTGGTGGCCGGCTGTGGCATTGCGGTCGAGCAGCGTCGGCTCGGGCGGGGCAATGGCGAAGTCGCGGCGATTGCCGGTGCGCTTGAAGCTGGCTGGGTT
The DNA here is from genome assembly GCF_005222805.1 of Devosia sp. FKR38. Classification (GTDB taxonomy): domain Bacteria; phylum Pseudomonadota; class Alphaproteobacteria; order Rhizobiales; family Devosiaceae; genus Devosia. The sequence continues at coordinate 71,672 of NZ_STGC01000002.1, forward strand.
CTCGCCCACGAAGGGCCGGGCAATCACCCGGCCGATCATCAGCGGCGCAGTAAGCTCAAAGGCGATCTGGCAGATCTCATAGAGCCGATCGAGCCCGAAATGGCTCTCATGCGCGGCGATCTGGAACACCGAGTCGATGGAGGTGTAGCAGATGGGCTTGCCGGTGCGGATATGCTCCTCGCCCAAGGCAGCGATGATATCGGTGCCCGAGGCGTGCTTGTCGCCCAATATGCCGGGGAGCCTGGCGCGTTTGACGAATTCGGCGATCAGATCGGGCGGGAAACTGGGCTCGGTCTGGGGAAAATAGCCCCAATCGAAGGGCACCGGCACGCCGGCGATCTCCCAATGGCCCGATGGCGTATCCTTGCCGCGGCTAACCTCACGACCCACGCCAAAGCGTCCGCCGGTGGGCGTACCGGACAGGCCTGGCGGCACGGCACCGCTCGACAGGGCAATGGCGGCCCCCATGCCCATGGCATCCAGATTGGGCAGTTGCAACGGGCCGGCGCGCAGGCCGTCCCGATCGGCTTTGCCGGCCGCTGCCCATTGCGCGATATGGCCCACGGTATTGGCACCGACATCACCATAGCTGGCAGCGTCAGGCGCGCCGCCGATACCGACACTATCGAGAATGCAGAGTATGGCGCGGGGCATGGTTCAGGCTTTCTGTGGCGCCAGGGGCACCACGCTGTCGGCAATCAGGGCATGGACGGTGGCGGCGCCGCCCAGGCGATAGGCGGCCTTGAGGCGCCGTTCGGCATCTTTGGCGCTGTCTTCGTCGCGGGCATGGATGCGGGCGATGGGGCGGGTGCGGTCGAGCGCGGTGCCCAGGCCTGCAAGACGGTCAAAGCCGACGCGATGATCGATGCTGTCGCTGGGCATGGTGCGTCCGCCGCCCAGGGCGACCACGGCCATGCCGACGCCGCGCGTATCGATCTCGGCCACCGGGCCTTCGGAGTCGGCAAAGACGTCGCGGATGATCGGCGCCGGCGCCAGATGGGCGTCCATATTGTCGACGAAGTCGCCCGGGCCACCCAGGGCATGCACCATGACCGAGAAGCGCTCGGCGGCGCGACCGCTGTCGAGCGCGGCTTCGGCCAGCAGCCGCCCGGCCTCGAGCGTAGCCGCCGTGCCAGTCATCTCAGCGACCACGGCGCAGAGCGCCAGCGTCACCTCCTTGAGCCGGGCGTCCTGGTGGCGACCGGTGAGGAAGTCGACGGCATTGCGCACCTCAAGCCCATTGCCGGCAGCGCTGGCCAGTGGCTCGTTCATATCGGTGATCAGCGCGCCGGTCTTGAGGCCGGCGCCATTGGCGACAGACACCAGGCTCTCGGCCAGCGCGCGCGACGCGTCGAGCGTCGGCATGAAAGCGCCCGAGCCGGTCTTGACGTCGAGCACCAGCGCGCCCAACCCTGCGGCCAATTTCTTGGAGAGAATGGAGGCGGTGATCAGCGGAATGGATTCCACCGTGCCGGTGACATCGCGAATGGCATAGAGCGCCTTGTCGGCCGGGGCCAGATTGGCGGTCTGGCCGATGATGGCGCAGCCGGCCTGGCGCACCACCTGGCGGAACAGGGCATTGTCGGGCTGGGTCTGGTAGCCGGGAATGGCGTCGAACTTATCGAGCGTGCCGCCGGTGTGGCCAAGGCCCCGACCCGAGATCATCGGCACATAGATGCCCATGGCGGCCAGGATCGGCGCCAGCATCAGGCTGACATTGTCGCCGACGCCGCCGGTGGAATGCTTGTCGGCCACCGGACCATCGAGATCGGACCAGTCGAGCACGTCGCCGCTGTCGCGCATGGCCAGGGTCAGCGCCACGCGCTCGGGCATGGTCATATCCTGGAAATAGACCGCCATGGCAAAGGCTGCGGCCTGGGCATGGGAGACCGTGCCATGGGTGAATCCATCGATGAAGGCGGCGATCTCGGCCTCGGACAGCATCTTGCCGTCGCGTTTTCTGGCGATGACTTCCTGGGGGAGAAAGACCATTCAGTGTCCTGACTGCAGGCAATAGAGCCTGACGGGTGAAGGCGTGCGGGCAATGACGCGCTTGGCTTCCAGGTCGAGTTGGACGCATTTGACCCACCAGCCGGCGGTGTCTCCACCCGGAAACAGCGCATCGGGCATATGCGGTCGGACGGCGGCGATCACCTCGGCGACTGCCATGCCAGGCGCCTGCTGCGGCAAGACCTTGAGCATGGCGCTGCGCATGGCCTGGTATTTGGCGGCGTCGACGCGATAGGTCTTGCCGGGCTGCCCGACGTTCTCCACCGTCAGCTTGTCGTCCATGCTCAGGCTCCGTATGGGATCCACACGTTCTTGACCTGCGTTGCCTTGGCCAGGAAATAGTCGCCCTCGAAGCGCCGGTCGGCCAGGTCGTAGTAGAGACCGCGGCTGGTCCAGGTCTGCTTGAGATTGCTGATCGAGGCCTTCTCGACCATGGCCGAGGCCTCGGCATTGCCGGCAAACCACAGCCCATCGACACCATCGTGCTCGGCCAGCGTCTTGGCCAGAGCCACGCTGTCGCCGGTGACGATATTGATCACGCCAGAGGGCACGTCGGAGGTTTCGATGACCTGATAGAGGTCGGTGACCGAGAGCGGCGACTGCGCCGATGGCACCAGCACCACGGTATTGCCCATGGCCAGGGCCGGGGCGATCAGCGCGATCGAGCCGAGCAGCGGCCGGCTTGGCGGCGCCACAATGCCCATCACGCCCAGCGGCTCGACCATGGCGGCGGCGACGGCGCGTAGCGGCGGATTGTGCACGGCGCCATCATATTTGTCGGCCCAGCCGGCAAAGGCAAAGAGGCGTTCGACGGAAAGCGCGACTTCCTCGGCGCCGTCGTGACCCGTTTGCGCCTTGATGCGGGCAGCAAATTCATCGCGGCGATAGTCGAGGTTTTCGGCCAGGAAATAGAGGATCTGCGCGCGGCTATGCGCTGCCGTGGTGGACCAGCCGAGCGCTGCCCGGGCCGCCTCGACGGCATTGCGAATGTCCTTGCGATTGCCCTCGCCGACTTCGCCGACCAGCCTGCCGGACGGATCGAGCACGGCGCGGGAATAGGCGCTGTCCGGGCGAGCCTGCTTGCCGCCGACATACATCTTGGCCGTCTGATCGAGATGGCCGGTGTCGAGCGGATTGGCCGGCTTGGCCGCCACGGGCTTGGCAGCGGGGGCGGGCTTGAGGTCCTTTTCCCAGGCGGGCTTGAGATAGGCGCTCATGCCCTCGCGGCCGCCTTCACGGCCATAGCCGGATTCCTTGTAGCCACCAAAGCCGACGGCGGCGTCGAAATTATTGGTGCCATTGATCCAGACCACGCCGGCCTTGATCTGCGGGGCGATGTCGAGCGCCAGATTGATGTTTTCGCTCCAGATGGTGGCGGCGAGGCCATATTTGGTGTTGTTGGCCAGCGCCACCGCCTCTTCGGGCGTGCGGAAGCTCATGGCGACCAGCACGGGCCCGAAGATTTCCTCGGCGACAAGCGTATTGGCGGGCGAGACATGGGTGACCAGCGCCGGCTTGAGGAAGCAGCCCTTGGCCGGCAACTGACCATCGGCCTCATAGATGTCTGCGCCTTCGGCAACGCCGCGCTTCATCAGGTCGCGGATGCGTTCGACCTGCACCGGGGCGACCAGGGCGCCAATGTCTATGGATTTGTCGAGCGGATCGCCGACGCGCAGGCTCGCCATGCGCAGCTTGAGCTTGGCAATGAAGCGCTCCTCAATGCTCTCCTGCACCAAAAGGCGCGAGCCGGCGCAGCAGACCTGGCCCTGGTTGAACCAGATGGCGTCGACCAGGCCTTCGATGGCGCTGTCGATATCGGCATCTTCAAAGACGATATAGGGGCTCTTGCCGCCCAGCTCGAGGCTGAGGCCCTTGCCCGTACCGGCAGTGGCGGCACGGATGGCCTTGCCCACTTCGGTGGAACCGGTGAAGGCGATCTTGTCGATGCCATCATGGGCGACGATGGCCTGGCCGGTGTCGCCCTCGCCGGTGACGATATTGACCACGCCCTTGGGCAGGCCAATGCGGTCGCAAATCTCGGCGAAGAGCAGCGCGGTCAGCGAGGTGAATTCGGCGGGCTTGAGCACCACCGTGTTGCCGGCGGCGAGGGCCGGCGCGATCTTCCAGGCCAGCATGAGCAGCGGGAAGTTCCACGGAATGATCTGGCCGCAGACGCCATAGGGCACGGCGCCGGGGAATTCGCGGCTGAGGTGCTGCGCCCAGCCGGCGTGGTGGTAAAAATGGCGCGCGACGAGCGGAATATCGACATCGCGGCTTTCGCGGATCGGCTTGCCATTGTCCATGGTCTCAAGCACGGCGAACAGGCGCGCATGCTTCTGGATGGCGCGGGCGATGGCATAGAGATATTTGCCGCGCTCATAGCCCGACAGCGCACTCCAGCCCTTGAAGGCCGTGCGCGCAGCCTTGACCGCCGCGTTGACGTCATCGGCGGTGCCATGGCTGATCTGCGCCAGGGTCTCGCCCGTCGCAGGATTGTCGCTGGCGAAGGTCTTGCCCGGCTTGGTGAAGGCGCCATCGATGAAATGACCAAAGGCGCGGCCATGGCTATCGAGCCAGGCATTGGCCTGCTCGGGACCCTCGGGGGCCGGGCCGTAATCGAGACTTTCGAAGATTTGCGCGATCTTGTTCATCTGGTTCTCCTGCGCCGTCAGGCGCCCCCCTCATCCGCCCCCGGGCACTTTCTCCCGCATGGGGAGAAAGGAGAAGGATCGCGTCTGCGGCGTATCTGGGCCCTACGAGCATAGCTCTCCGGGCGTTCTTCGTTCAAAACAGTCCACCGGACTGTTTTGTGGGCGCACGGCGCCCAACACTCATCACACCATGGGTTGGCGATAGTCGGCCGCGTAATGCCCGGTGAGGCCATGTTCGAGCTGCCGCTCGATATCGGTGAGCAGGCTGGATGCGCCGAAGCGGAACAGGTGCGGCTGCAACCAGGCGACGCCCAGCTCTTCCTTCATCAGCGCCATGTATTTGAGCGCATCGGCAGCCTTGGCGATGCCGCCGGCCGGCTTATAGCCGATCTCGATGCCGGTCTCTTCGGCAAACCAGCGGATCATGCGGATCATGGTCAGGCTGGTGACCAGATTGGCATTGACCTTTTCCTTGCCGGTCGAGGTCTTGATGAAGTCGGCGCCGGCCAGCATGCAGACCAGGCTCGCCTTGGCGATATTGGTCTGGGTGGCCAACTCGCCCGTGCCCAGGATGGTCTTGATATGGGCATTGCCGCAGGCCTTGCGGAAGGCGCGGATCTGGTCGTAGAGCCCCTGCCAATCCTGGCGCAGCACCATGCCGCGTTCAATGACGATGTCGATCTCCTGCGCCCCATCGGCGACCGACATCTCGATCTCCTTGAGCTTGGTTTCGATCGGCGCGAGGCCATGCGGGAAGGCGGTGGACACCGCGGCCACCGGAATGCCGGTGCCCTCAAGCGCGTTCACCGCCGTCTTGACGAAGCTGTGGTAGACGCAGACCGCGCCGGGCAGGATGCGCAGGCCACCGACGTCAAGCCGCTCCAGAATGTCGTGGCGCAGCGGATGGCGGGCCTTGGCGCAGAGGCGCTCGACGCGGCCATCGGTGTCGTCAGCATTGAGCGTGGTCAGATCCATCAGCGTGATGGCCTTGAGCAGCCAGGCGAGCTGATAGTCCTTTTTGACGGTGCGGCGTGCGCCGATGCCGCCAGCGCGGCGCTCCAGCGCCGAACGGTTCATGCGGACGCGCTCGACCCAGTCGAGATCGAGCGGAAAGCCGGGATTGCGCTTGTGCGGCGTGTGGGCTTGGCTGTTATCGACGACTCGCAGGCTCATAGGTCCTCCACCAGCGCCGGTATGAGCCTTTTCAGCTTCTCGGCGCCCTGCACGGCCATGGCCTTGGTGTGCTCATGGCTGATGTTTTCGTTCGACAGGCCCGCGCCCATATTGGTGATGGACGAACAGGCCCAGACTTTCATCCCCAGGAAGCGCCCCAGGATCACCTCGGGCGCCGTCGACATGCCCACCGCATTGGCGCCCAGGCGCACCGCCATCTGGATTTCGGCCACGGTTTCAAAGCTGGGGCCGGAGTACCAGAGGTAGATGCCCTGCCCGAGCTTGATATCGAGCCCGGCCGCCAGGCGCTGCGCCTTGTCGCGCAGGTCGGGGTCATAGCAATTGACCATGTTCACAAAACGGCGGTCCGTCGGCTCGCCGATCAGCGGATTCATGCCGGCATAATTGATGTGGTCGGACAGCATCATCAGGTCGCCGGGCTGCAAGGCCGGATCGAGCGAACCAGCCGAATTGGTCAGCAGCAGGGTCTTGGCGCCCAGCTCGGCCATGGTCTCGAGGGCCGGCCGCATGGCGGCAGCATTGCCATGCTCGTAATAGTGCTCGCGGCCGGTCAGCACGGCGATGCGCTTGCCGCCCATGGTGCCGATCAGCAGGTCGCGCCCATGGCCGGACACGCCGCCACCAGGAAAGCCCTTGAGCTCGGAAAAAGGAATGGTCAGCTTGTCGCCCAGCAGGTCGCCGATGGCCGACAGGCCGGAGCCGAGCACGATGGCGGCGTCAATCGGCTGGCTGCCGGCAATCTTGAGAATAGTCTTGGCGGCTTTGGTCATTTCGGCAGGTACTCCGGGCCGAAGCTGTGCGGCAGAAGCTGTTCGAGCGTGGCAAAGAGCGGCTTGCCCTCCACGCCATGAGAAATCACGGTCACATCGAGATCGGCGAATTCGCGGATGCGCTGGCGGCAGCCGCCGCAGGGGGTGACCGGAGCAAGGCCTGGCCCGGTGACATAGATGCGGGTGATACGCCGCGCGCCGCCCGCGATCATGGCGGCGATGGCCGAGGCCTCGGCGCAATTGCCCTGCGGATAGGCAGCATTCTCGATATTGCAGCCGGAGTAGATCTTGCCGTCATCGGCCAGGATGGCAGCGCCCACCGAGAAGCGGGAATAAGGCGCATAGGCCTTGGCGCGAATGGCTTCGGCGGCCTCAAACAAGGCCTGGTCGGTGACTGTGTTCGACATCTGTGCGACGCCAGCCGTGGCTAGCGCTCCTTGGTGTAGGGGATGCCGCTGGCCTTGGGCGCGACGGCGCGGCCAATAAATCCGGCCAGCAGGATGATCGTCAGCAGATAGGGCAGGACCTGGATCGCCTGCACCGGCACTTCGCCGATATAGGGGAACTGCACACCTTGCAGGCGGAACTGCAGCGCATCGAGGAAGCCGAACAGCAGGCAGGTGGCCAGGGCCGGCCAGGGCTTCCACTTGGCAAAGATCAGCGCCGCCAGCGCGATATAGCCGCGCCCGGCCGACATGTTGTTGTTGAACCCCGCCGACTGGGCAATCGACAGATAGGTGCCGCCCACGCCCACCAGCACGGCCGTGATGATCAGCGCCTGGTAGCGCAGCCGGGTGACCGAAATGCCGGCGGTATCGAGCGCCTTGGGGTTTTCGCCCACGGCGCGCAGGCGCAGGCCGAAGCGTGTCGAGAACAGCACCCAAGCCGTGACCGGCACGGCGATAAAGGCGGCATAGGCCAGGATATTGTGACCCGAGATCAGCTCGGAATAGAGCCCGCCAATGACAGGCACATTGGCCAGTTCGGGCGCAAACGGCAGGGTGATGGGGCCGAAACGCTGGTCGCCGCTCAACTGCGGGGTGAAGCCGCCGCGATGGAACCAGCTCTGGCCAAGAAAGGTGGTGAGGCCAGCGGCAAGGAAGTTCAGCGCCACGCCCGAAATGGTCTGGTTGCCCTTCAGGTTAATCGAGGCAATGCCATGGATGGCCGACATGCCCAGGGCAACGCCGACGCCGGCCAAGAGGCCCAGCCATGCCGAGCCGGTGACAGCAGCCGTTGCGGCCGCGCCAAAGGCCGAACCGAGCAGCTTGCCCTCAAGCCCGATGTCGACAATGCCGGCGCGTTCCGAATAAAGGCCGGCCAGGCAGGCCAGGATCAGCGGAATGGCCAGGCGGACCGTGGAATCCAGAATGAGGATGAGATCGGTATAATAGCCCATCATGCGTCCCCTGCGCTGGCCTGGGCCCTTGGCCCGAAAATGCGCTCGAGCGGCGGCCGCAGCATGTCGCCCATGGCGCCGGTGAACAGGATCACCAGAGCCTGGATGGTGACGATCATCTCGCGGGTGATGCCGGGCATGGAGAAGGCCAGTTCCTGGCCGCCCTGATAGAGCGCGCCGAACAGCAGGGCCGAGAGTGCCACGCCGATGGGGTGCCCCTTGCCCATGAAAGCCACCGCGACGCCGACGAAGCCGGCGCCGGAGACGAAGTTGAGAATGAGCCGGCCCTGCACGCCACCAACATTGTTGACCGCGACCATGCCCGCGAGGGCACCAGCGAGGGCCATGGTGATCATGATCACCTTGGCATTGGAAATGCCGGCATAGCGCGCCGCTGTCGGGTTGTGGCCGAGCGCGCGCATGGCGAAGCCGAACTTGGAGTGCCAGATCAGCCAATAGACGGCGACCAGCGCGATCAGCGCCAGGAAGAAGGAGATATTGACCGGCGAGTTCTTGAACAGCTCCCAGAACAGGCGCAGCTGCGGCACGCGGCTGACCGCATCGATGGGTGCGCTTTCGTCGGAGCCGACATTGGCGGGCTTCAAAATCTTGGAGATGATGTAGCCCATCATCGAGACGGCGATGAAGTTGAACAGGATCGTGGTGATGACGATATGGCTGCCGCGCTTGGCCTGCAGATAGCCGGGGATGAAGGCCCAGGCTGCACCGAACACGGCCCCGGCAACCACCATGGCCGGCACGGTGAGGAACCACGGCTGGCCATTCAGGCCCAGCGCGACCAGGATCACGCCGAGCCCGGCCACATAGGCCTGGCCCTCCGGCCCGATGTTGAACAGGCCCGCATGATAGGCCAGCGAAACGGCCAGGCCCGCAAAGATGAAATCGGTGGTGTAATAAAGCGTGTAGCCGAAGCCGCTGCCATAGCCGAAAGCGCCATAAAGCATGATGCCGACCGCTTCGAGCGGGTTCTGGCCGACCATGACCACCACGATGCCGCCGATCAAGAAGGCGAGCACCACATTGAGCAGCGGCAAAAGGGCAATATCGACCCAGCGGGGCAAGGGAACGCGGGCGCTCATCAGCGGATGTCCTGATCGGTCTTGGGTGACATTTCGGTCAGGGTCTTTTCCACCGGAGTCACATGTTCGGGCAGGCGGGCCGAGCCCTGCGCATCGGGGCGGTCGTGGACGCCGGCCATCAGCAGGCCCAGTTCGCCCTCATCGGCGGTTGCCGGATCGGCCTCGCCGACGATCTCGCCGTCAAACAGCACCAGGATACGGTCCGACAGGGCGCGGATTTCGTCCAGCTCCACCGAGACCAGCAGGATGGCCTTGCCGGCATCGCGCATCTTGATGATCTGGTTGTGGATGAATTCGATGGCGCCGATATCGACGCCGCGGGTGGGCTGGCCGACGATCAGCACGTCGGGATTGCGTTCCATCTCGCGCGCCAGCACGATCTTCTGCTGGTTGCCGCCGGAGAAATTTGCCGATTTGAGATCGGTATTGGCCGGGCGGATGTCATACTGGGCAATGCGCTCGCGCGCCTCGGCCTTGGCCCTGCCGACGTCAAGCGCCAGGCCCTGACCATAGTCATTCTGGTAGCCCAGAATGGCGTTTTCCCACTCAAAGAAATTGGTCACCAGACCCATGCGCAGCCGGTCTTCCGGCACATGGGCGAGACCCACTTCGCGCAGCCGGGCCGCACCATCGTCGCCAAAGGCCGAGACGGGCTGGCCATTGACGATTACCTGGCCGGAAGACTGGTCGCGCATGCCGGAAATGGCTTCGAGCAGTTCGGACTGACCATTGCCGGCGACGCCGGCAATGCCGACGATCTCGCCGGCCCGCACTTCAAAGCTCACCGATTTGACCCGAGGCACGCCCATGTCGTCGGTGACCACGAGCTTATCGACGCCCAGCATGACCTTGCCGGGGTTGGCCGGGCCCTTTTCGACGCGCAGCAGCACGCGGCGGCCAACCATGAGTTCGGCCAGTTCGCCCGGAGACGTCTCGCTGGTAGTCAGCGTCTTGACCATGGCGCCCTGGCGCATCACCGAAACCTGGTCGGTAATGGCCATGATCTCGCGCAGCTTGTGCGTGATCAGGATGATGGTTTTGCCCTCATCGCGCAGCTTGCGCAGGATGCGGAACAGGTGATCGGCCTCGGCGGGAGTCAACACGCCAGTCGGCTCGTCCAGAATGAGAATATCGGCGCCGCGATAGAGCGCCTTGAGGATTTCCACGCGCTGCTGCTGACCCACCGAGAGGTCCTCGATCAGCGCGTCGGGATCAACCTCCAGGCCGTAGTCGGTCGCCAGCTGCTTGAGCTGCGCCCGGGCCTTGGAGAGGGTGCGCCCGAGCAGCGCGGAATCCTCGGCGCCCAGCACGATGTTCTCGATGACGGTGAAATTGTCCACCAGCATGAAATGCTGGTGCACCATGCCAATACCCAGCGCCAGCGCATGGCGACTGTCGGTGATGGTCACGGTCTTGCCGCCCACGCGGATGGTTCCGCTGTCGGCTGTGTAGAAGCCATAGAGAATGGACATCAACGTCGACTTGCCGGCGCCGTTTTCGCCGACAATCCCGTGCACCGTGCCGCGCTGCACCGTCAGGTGGATGTCGCGATTGGCATGGACAGGGCCGAAATGCTTGTTGATGCCATCAAGCTCGATGGCTGCGGGCAGAGCAGCGGCTGTTGCCAGCCGCTGCTCCGGATTGGGGGTGAGCGTCGCCATTATGGCTGCGTTCTGTCTACAATCAGACCGGGCAGGCCTTGTCCGTCATGAAGTCGTGCACGACGATTTCGCCCGAGGCGATCTTGGCCGAGGCGGCTTCGACGGCGGCCTTCATTTCGGGGGTGATCAGGTCGGCATTGAACTCGTCGAAGGCAGCGCCAACGCCGGCTTCAGCCAGGCCCAGCGTGATAACGCCGGCGGTGAAGGTGCCGTTCTTTTCATCCATGAAGGCATTGTAGGTGGCGACGTCGACGCGCTTGAGCATCGAGGTCAGCACATTGCCGGGGTGCAGGTAGTTCTGGTTGCTGTCCACGCCGATGCCGAACTTGCCAGCGTCGGCAGCGGCCTGCAGCACGCCGGCGCCAGCGCCGCCAGCCACCTGGAACACCACGTCGACACCCTGGTCGAGCTGCGAACGGGTCACTTCGGAAGCCTTGGCCGGGTCGTTGAAGGCCTCAAAGCCAGCGCCGACATAGGTCTCGAGCACTTCGATGTCGGGATTGACCGACTTGGCGCCTTCCTTGTAGCCGCAGGCGAACTTCTCGAGCAGCTCGAAGTTGAAGGCCGGCACGACGCCGATCTTGCCGGTTTCCGACTTCATGGCGGCCAGGATGCCCACCAGGTAGGAGCCCTCCTGTTCCTTGAACACCACCGAACGCACGTTGGGCAGGTCAACGACGCTGTCGATGATCACGAAATGAGTATCGGGGAATTCCGGCGCCACGGTCTGCAGGGCCGTTGCCCAGGAGAAGCCGGGGACCAGAATGGGGGAGAAGCCCTTGGTGGCAAACTGGCGGATAGCCTGTTCGCGCTGGGCGTCGCCGGTGATTTCGAGGTCCGAATAGCTGCCGCCGGTTTCGGCCTTGTACTTCTCGGCGCCGGTGTAGGCGCTTTCGTTGAAGGATTTGTCGAACTTGCCGCCGCCGTCATAGATCAGCGCGGGATCGGCGAGCGCGGCACCGGTAAGGATCGCGCTCAGCGCAACGCCGCCGGCAATGGCCTTGGTGAAGGTAGAAAATGTCATCGAGGTCGTCTCCCTTTGTGACACGCCTGCGCTCAAGCCTGGCTTTGGCGCCCACTCTGCGTGCTCTAGCGATTGATACAATCGTGCAAATGCGGAGGCTGCAAGAGGGAATCGGGGAATTTTATCCGATTGGTCAAATTTCCACGGGCTTTGTCACAACTGGCCTGTCGCGGCTAGAAACGCGCCAGCAGGTGCAGGAATATCGCACTGAGATCGACGTCGGCATAGAGCACCACCAAGATCGCGACGGCAGCGATGGAGAACAGGGCGAGGGTGTCGCGGGTCTGGCTGGTCATGACAATTTGTTTCAAATGCGCGGGTGGGATGGCTGACCAATCATCCCCGATTTAGCCTTTGTTGTGATCGGTTTGCGGCCGATCAGGGTGTGGTTAAGGCCAGGTTAATCGGCGCCCTGCTCCGCCTCGGCCGGCAGTGGCGTCACGCTGGCGCCCATGGCGGCGCCGAAGCGCTCGAAAAAGCCGTCGATGACCTTTTGCGCGGCATTGCCGATCATGGCCTTGCCCAGCTTGATCAGCTGTCCGGAGGCGCCGCCCTCGGCCTTGAACACCAGGCGCGTCTGCTCGCCATGGTCGGAAAGGACGATATCGGCTGCGCCTTCGGCCAGACCCAGCAGGCCGCCGCGCCCCTTGCCCGAAAGCGTATAGCGCTCCGCCGGGACGATATTGCTCAGGGTCAGGTCACCCTTGAACACGGGATGGACCACGCCGAGATTGACCTTGATTTCGAGCTCCAGCGTATCGGGCCCGGTCCAGTCGATACGGTGGCAACCGGGGATGGCGGCCTTGAGCATGGCCGTCTCGTTGAGCGCGGCCCAGACCGCCACGCGCGGCGCCCCGATGATATAGCGTCCACCAAAATCCATCGACAGGCTCCATGCTTTTCCGGCCTAGCGGCGACAGACCTGCCGCCCCGCGCCGGCTGCCCTTTACGTGCGGCTTTTTCGCACCAATATGGGCTAAATAGTTGTCTGGGCAGACCGTTGCAATTGTCAGGGTGCAGCGCAGCAGCAATCTTTAGCGTAACACAGACGCGCGCCCTGGCGGGCGCTGATCAATGGGAGCGAACACATGGCCGATGAAGTTGTCACCACAACAGCCACGCAGATGGCGCCAGCTGCCGCAGTGGCAGAACGGCCGCTCCAGTATCTCGACAAGGCCGTCAACGCCATTCGCGACCTGGGCATCTGGCCCGAACAGCAGGGCGAAGCCCCTATTACCGGCCTTCTGCAGCAGATCACCGAGCTGGACGAGACGCGCGTCATCCTGATCGGACGCACGCTGAGCCAGGCCAGCGCCTTCAACGAAGTGGTGCGCGAACAGATCGCCGCCATGAAGATCGGCGAGCGCTACGAAGAGATCACCAAGGGCTTCGATTCGATCCGCGACGATGCCAAGGGCATGGTCGACCAGCTGGCCGACAACAAGCTCGACCTGCTCGAACGCGCCTCCAATGTATGGATGAAGGTCAGCCGCGGCGACATCGCCCAGCGCTTCAACAAGATCCGCGACACCTATCTGGCGGTGACTGCCGACACCAAGGACCAGATTGATCGCGAGCACACGATCCTGGAGGCCTATCGCGATTTCCGCGGCGCCCTCAAGCAGGCCGAAGTGATGGCGCTCGAGGTGCTGCAGACCGCCGAACAGCGCCTCAATGACAAGAAGAACATCCTGCAAGCCGCTTCGGCCGCTGTTTCGGCCTATGCCGGCACCGTGCCGGCAGACCGGGCGCGCCTCGAAATGGACCGCGACGAAAAGCTGCGTGCCATGCAGAACGAGGAAGCGCGCTACCAGATCGCCAAGGATCTGTCGGACAATCTGACCATTTCCTACAACACCTCCGAAGTGGTGATGGCCCGGCTGATGCAGACCACCAATGCCAAGGAGCGGGTCTATCAGCAGTCGATCTCGTTCTTCTCCACCAATGAGACCGTGCTGACGGCGCTGTCGGCGTCCTTCACCGGCATGTTCGGCCTGCATGAATCCACCGAGACGCTCAACGCCATGAAAGAGGGCATGAGCAAGAGCCTCGAAACCCTGTCCGAGATCGGCGACAAGGTGACCGAGGAGGCCGTGCGGGCCGGCTATGGCCCCACCGTGCGCGCCGATGCGGTCAAGAAGCTGGTCGATTCCGTGGTCAATTTCCAGGAAAAGAGCCGCACGATCATCAATGAGATGCGCGTGGCTTCGACCAAGAATTCGGCCGAGATCCGCGACGCCGTCGAGGATGGCAAGCGGCGCCTGGCCGCGCTGGCCGCCGAAGGCAATGCGCTGCTGCTCGAGACCGGCAAATAGGCGAAAGACGCAGACGGGTGAACGCCAACCATGAGTGACGTGACAGCGCCAGCCGCTGCACCGCTGGACGAAGTGATGCTGGCGATGGATGTGGTTGATACCCTCCGTCACCAGCAGGGCCTGGCCACGCGCGAGCTGGACAGCGACGCCAAGGAGCAGCAACTGATCGACAAGTTGCGCGGCATCTATCGCCAGCAGGGCATCGAAGTGCCCGACACCATCCTGCGCGAAGGGGTGGCGGCGCTCAACGAGAGCCGCTTCGTCTATGATGCGCCCCCGCCCAGCCTGGGCCGCACGCTGGCCCGCATCTATGTGGGCCGCAAGCGCTGGGGCCGGCCGGTGGCTGCGGCGGTCATTGCCCTGTTGGTGTTTCAGGTTGGCTATTTCGGCGTCTGGCAGCCCTATCAGCATGGCCAGGCCGAACAGGCCCGGCTCGAGCTGGCCGAAGGTCTGCCCGCGCAGATGGACGGGCTCTACCAGACCATTTTCGAAGAGACCAAGGTGCAGCAGGGCGTGGTGGATGCCGAAGCCATCCGCACGCGCGGAAAGGCGCTGGCTGCCGAAGGCAATCGCGCCGGGGCGGAAAAGGCCGTCGCCGACCTCACGGCGCTGCGCGACCGCATCCGGCAGGACTATTCGCTGCGCATCGTCAACCGGCAGGGCGAGAAGTCCGGATTCTGGACCTTCCCCGAGATCAATACTGACGCCACCAATTACTATCTGGTGGTCGAAGCGCTCGATGCCGACGGCAATGTACTGAGCCTGCCGATCCTGAACGAAGAGAACGGCCAGACCGAAACGGTCGCCATCTGGGGCGTGCGCGTGTCCGAGGCGGTCTATGACGCCGTGGTGGCCGACAAGCAGGACGATGGCATCATCGAGAACAATGAGATCGGCCGCAAATCCTTCGGCTTCCTGGATGTCGAATACAATGTGCCGGTCTCCGGCGGAGCGGTGACGCGGTGGTAGAGCTATGAGTATCCGCGGCCCCGAAGCCCTGGCCAGCCTCGACGAGGCGATGCGCGACATCCGCCGCGAGGAGGACGAAATCTCCAAGCGCCTGGCGCGCTCGGCCGAACGCATCAGCAAGATCCGCGAGGGCGAAGCCGAGCTGTTCCGCCAATTGGCGCAGTTCCGCCTCGACCCCGCCGTGCAGGGCGAGCTGGACGGGGCGATTTCCAGCGCCGAGGCCAAGGCGCGGGCGCAGCTGAAGGCGCACGCCAAGGATCTGAGTGCGGCCGAAAAGGCGGTGGCCGAGCAGGATGCGGTCGTCGCCCGGCTCAATGGCGCGCGCGCCGAAGCGCTCAAGCAGTTCGAGACGCCCCAGGCCGAACTCAAGGCCCTGGCGGCGCGGCTGGGCGCCTCGATTGCGCGCGATCCGGCCTTTGCCGCCAAGCGCGACAGCGCCACTGCGCTCAGCGAAGTGGCCAACCAGTCCATGCGCAAGACCGAGCAGGCCGAGGCCGACCGCGACAGCAAGGGCAAGCCCTATCGCGACGATCCGCTGTTCATGTATCTGTGGGAGGCTGGCTACGGCACCTCCAACTATCGCGCCAACAATCTGATCCGCTACCTCGACGGGCTGGTGGCCGGGCTGGTCGGCTTCCAGAAGGCCCGGCCCAATTTTGCCATGCTCAACGAGATCCCGCTGCGCCTGCGCGAGCATGCCGAGCGGCAGATCGCCATTGCCCAGGCTGCCGAGGCCGAGGTGGATGAGCTGGAAACCCAGGCGATCGACGCGGCCGGCGGCAAGCCGCTGCGCGAGGCCATGATGGCGGCCCAGCAGCGCATTGATGCGCTCGACGCTGAAATCGTGGCCAGCGAGGACGCGCGCGACGCAGCAGCAAAGTCGCTGGCCAACCTGTCGCAGGGGCAGAACCCGGCTTTCGAGGGCGCCCTGGCCGATCTCGCCACGGCGCTGGGCCGCGAAGACATCCAGACCCTGCTGGCCGACGCGCGGCGCACCCGCACTAGCCAGGACGATACCATCGTCGCCCAGATCGATGATGCCCGCGCCCGGGTGCGCGAGGAAGAGGAAGAGACCCGCGAGCAGAAGGAACGGCTCAAGACGCTGGCGGCTCGCCGGCGCGAGCTCGAGGACATCCAATGGGAGTTCAAGAAGCAGCGCTTTGATGATCCCCGCTCGACCTTCCGCGAGGACCGTCTGGTGGGCGATCTGCTCAACGACTTCCTGCGCGGCGGCATTACGGCGGCCAGCTATTGGGAACGCTGGCAGCGCAGCCAGAACTGGAGCGCGGGCACGTCGGACTGGGGTGGCGGCGTGGGCCTGCCCAACAATGGCCGGCAGCAGAACAGCAATCCCTGGCCACAGGGCGGCGGCTTCACCTGGCCGGACAGCAGCATTGGCGGCGGCTCGGGCAACCGGCCCGGCGGTGGCTTTGGCGGCGGGCTGGGCGGCGGCACCGGCGGTGGCGGCTTCTCCCGCCCGCGCAGCGGCACCAGCGGCAACCGCAAGACTGGCGGCTTCAAGACCGGTGGCGGGTTCTAGGTCAGTCCCTTGCTGAGATAGAGCGTGGTGCCGCCCAGATGGAACGGCTCGCTGCGGTCGATGCTGTAGCCGGATTTCTGGTAGAGCGCCACATTGCTGGCGAAGGCCGCATTGGTCAAAAGGCGCAGCTCCTTGCAGCCGTCAGCCCGCGCCAGAGTCTCGGCATGCGCCAAGAGGGCGCGGCCATGGCCCCTGCCCTGGCTTTGCGGCGCGACAGCGATGTTCTCGATCCACAGGTGATCGGGATGCTGCAGCGTCTCGATGAGCCCGAGCAACGCCCCGCCGGCTTCGCGCAGATCAATGCGGTGGCGCGTCAGGGCCTCGGCATAGTCCACCCGCACCGGCATGGGTTCGCGGCCGATCACCGGCACCCAGCGGGCATAGGCGGCGCGCACCAGCGCAGCGATGGCGGCGGCGTCATCGGGTCCGGCCTGGCGCCAGTGTGTCTGTGCGGTCGCAGTCATGGCAGGCGGTCGGCTCAGTTGGCGGGCGGCTGGGCCATCAGTTCCCAGACATTGCCTTCGCTGTCCTCGAAATAGGCCGAATAGCCCCATTCGGACTGGGTGCCGTCGGTGATGATGGCGCCGCCGGCGGCGAGCACCTTGCGCAGGATTTCATCGACCTCATTGGGGCTGCCCGCCTGGTGGCTCAGCACGAAGCCGGGCGTGCCAGCAATGGCCACGTCCTTGCCGGCGGTCTGGGCGATCTGCTCGCGCGGGAACAGCACGAAGGAAAAACCGTCGTCAAAGAAGAAGGCGACATGGTCCTCGCCGGCGCCGATCTGCTCGTCATCGATCTCGAACAGGGCGCGATAGAACACAAAGGCACGTTCGAGGTCGTCCACGCCAATGGTGATGATGGAAATCGATGGCTTCATGGCGACGCTCCTGTGTGCTGGGGCGCAGGGTAGTCAATTGCCGTGCGTCGCGTCACCCCTTGCGGGGCAGGAATTTGTTGCCGTCCCGGCAAAAAAGCGCCCGACCCCGCCTTGGCAGGACCGGGCGCCCGATCAGGATTTGGCCAGCAGATTGCGCAGCTTCTGCAGCGCCGTCGCCTGGTCTTCGCGATAGGCGATGGTGCCCTGGAACTCGCCCTTGGCGTCGAGCAGGAACACCGAGGCGGTGTGGTCCATGGTGTAGTCGGCGCCGTCGAGCGGCACCTTCTGGTAGTATATGCCCCAGGCCTTGGCGATCTTGGCGATCTCCTCGGGCGTGCCGGTGACACCGGTGATGCGGTCGCTGACCCAGCTGACATAGTCACCCAGGATCTGGGGCGTATCGCGCTCCGGATCGATGCTGACGAAATAGGCGCGCAGGTCCTGCCCGTCCGCTCCCAGGGTCTCAAACCAGCTGGCCATTTCGGCCATGGTGGTCGGGCAGACCTCCGGGCAATGGGTGAAGCCGAAGAACAGCGCCGAGGGATGGCCAGCGAACATGGTCTGGTCGACGGGCTTGCCGGTCTGGTCGATCAGGCTATAGACGCCCTTGCCAAAGCCGGCCTGGTCAGGCTGGCGCAGCAGCATTGCCCCGGTGATGGCCGTCAGCCCCAGGGCGGCAACCGCGCCCCAGAGCCAGATGCGGATGGACTTCAGCGCCATCAGATCAGGTCCTCATTGACCATGACCGTGCCGTCGAAGCTGGAGAACTTGGCGAGCAGGGCTGGATCAAGCTTGGCTTCGGCCTCGGCAAGAGCGGTGGCCAGTGCTGCAGCATCAGCCGCGGGGACGCCGATGGCCTCCAGATTGGCGGCATCCTTGAGGCCGTCGCCGGCGCACAGATGCACGGCCCAGCCATGGGCGGTCTTGCGCAGCAGCGCGCGGCCACCGGCCTCGCCCTGGGCCCAGCCGGCAATGGCGTATTCGCCCGAGATCACCACCGGCTCGACGCCGAGCGGGGCTTCGGGGGTTTCAAAGGTGCCCTTGAGCAGGCCAGTGATGGCCTCGAGATCGTCAGCGGGCTGGGCGGCCATGGCGTCGTGGTTCATCGCGCCATGGTTCATGGCATCGTGGCCGGCGGCGTCATGCTTCATGGCATCGTGGTTCATGGCAGCGCCGTCGGCGGCTACGCCCTGTACGGCCAGTTCAACGTCGACAGTGCCCGCCTTTTCAAACACCAGCGTCACCGGCACGGTCTCGCCTTCGACAAAGGCCTGCTTGAGGCCCATGAACATCAGGTGGAAGCCACCGGGGGCCAGCTCGACCGTCTGGCCGGCCGGGACTTCGAGGCCATCGGACAGTTGGCGCATCTTCATGACTTCGCCTTCCATGGCCATCTCATGGATCTGCACCTCGGCGGCGGCCGGCGAGGTCGCCGAGACCAGGCGGTCGGCCTCGGCGCCGGTGTTTTCGATGGCGAGGAAGCCGCCGGCCACCGGAGCATTGGGCAGGGTGGCGCGGGCGAAGGGATGCGCCAGGTTCAGCGATCCGAGATGGACAACGCCGTCATGGGCAAAGGCAGGGGCGACAAACAGCAGGCTGGCCGCAAGCGCGGCGCGAAACAGAGTGATCACGATGATCTCCGACAATGGGCAAGAAAGGGACGAGCCGAGGCTCAGGCGGTCAGGCCCGGGGCGGCGGTCCGCGCGGTCCGCCCGGTGGGGCGGCGGCGCTGGGCAGCATGGCAGGCCCGCGCCAGGGGAGCGCGGCCAGAACCAGCGGCGTCCGCGTGTCGAGCACAAAGGCATTGAGGCCCGGCGAAACGGCCACGGGCTTGCCAATGCCCGCCGCGGGGCACTTGGCGAGGTTGACGTCGCCGTCCTGGTCGCCGGTGCCGGTCTGGCTGCACAGGGCCCAGCCGGGTTCAGTGGTGCTATAGCCGACCGCTTCAAAGGCCAGCTGGCTGGCCCGGGCCTGGTGCATGGGTGACAGCACGGTAAGCAGATAGAGCGCGAGCACGGCCAGGGCCGTGCCGATCTGTCTGGCTATGCTGTCACGCGTTGTCATGGCGCATTGATAGTCTGGCTTGCGGGTGGGGGAAAGGGCCGGATTGTCGCAATTGGCGGCAGGCACCTAGGCCGAGGGCACATAGGTATCGGCACACAGGACGATGAAGCTCTTGATGGCGGCCGACAGCGGCGTCGACTTGCGGCGCGCCACCAGCAGTTGGCGCAGCGCCCAGGGCTCGGCCAGCGGCGCGCAGACCAGGTCCGTCCCGGCCAGCAGATGCAGGCTTGTGGACCGCAGGAAGCCGATACCGAAGCCGGCTTCCACCATGCGCACCAGCGCCGGGAAGCTCTCGACCCGCAGGGTTTCGACCAGATGCTTGTCGGCGGCGCGCGCCGCATCGCCCAACAGGCGATCGAGCGAGCCGGCATGGTGGATACCGACGATGGCGTGATCGAGCACGGTGGCGAAGGCGATTTCCTTGCGCGGCTCGATGCTGGCAGCCAGGGGATGGTCTGGCGGCGCCAGCACCCAGACCCGGTCGTCCTCGAAGGGGCGGATTTCGAAGCGGCTGAAATCGTAATTGTCCGAGACGATGGCGACGTCGGCCCGGCCCTCGTCGAGCGCCAGCAGCGCCTTGGCCGCGCCCATCTCCTGGATGTCGAGATCAATGCCGGCGTGTTTTTGGGCATAGCGGGCCAAGAGTTCGGGCAGGCGCCCGGTCAGGGCCGAGCTGGTGCAGGCCACGCGCAGGGCGCCGCGCTGGCCGCTGCCGAAATCGGCCATTACCACATCGAGATCGGCAATGGCGCGCAACACCGTGCGGCAGCCTTCGGCATAGGCCTGTCCGGCCGTGGTCAGCTTGACGCCATGGGCCGAGCGATCAAACAGCACCACGCCCAGCCGACTTTCCAGGTCCGACACGCGGCGGCTGACCGCGGACGAGGCGATGCCCTCGCGCTCGGCGGCGCGACCGATCGAGCCGGTTTCGGCCAAGAGCAGGATGAGGCGCGCGGTTACGCTGTCGAACGGTGTCATGCAGTCTCCTGATGGCACCATACTGATCACGCTCAAATCAGCAAGGATATGCCACGCGCCAGATAGAAGATGCCGATGGCGGTGACAAGCCAGCGCGTGAGCGCGCGGAAGTGCACATCGGTCAGGCGCTGCAGCAACCAGTAACCGGCGCTGGTTCCGGCAATGGCGAAAGGTGCGGCCAGTGCAACGGCGGCCCATTCGAAGGGCGTCAGCACCATGGTGGCCTGCCAGTAGAACACCACCTTGGCCGCATGGGAGAGCACTTGCGTGGCCGCCTTGGTGGCAATGACCTTGCGACGGTCCATCTGGGTGCGAATGAAGAAGATGTCGACCGTTGGTCCAGAGACGCCAATCGCCAGGTTGAGCCCGCCCCCCAACAGGCCGCAGACAAAGGCGTGGAGCGGCTTGCTTGCGTCGAGCTCCAGCCAGTGCCTGGGGATCCACACCAATATGGGCATCAGGCCCACGGCAATACACACCGTCGCCAAGTCCGGCGTGTAGCGGATGATGAACAGGATGATGGCCGCGGTCAGCAGGCCCAGGCAGATCATGCCCAGAATGCGCCAGTCGATATAGGCCCGCGAAAAGAAGGCGCGCGAGCCATTGGCGACGATCTGGATGGCGCCCTGCACGGCAATGGCCGTGCCCACCGGCAGGATGGTCAGCAACACGGCCAGCAGCACCAGCCCGCCCGCCATGCCGAAAATGCCCGACAGCATGGAGGTGAAGAACACCGCCAGCACCAGCGCCACGCCGACCCACACAGCCAATCACACCACTCCTTGTTGCGGAGCAGTCATGAACCCCTGGGCCGGTCGGCGCCACCATCAATCCGGCAAGACGGGGTGCCGGATATGACGACGGTGTGACAGCTAGTGGGAGAGGCCGGGGAAATAGTCGCCGGCGGTGGGCGCGAGCAGCTCGGGGATGTCGCTGAGCTTGACGGTGAGCAGGTCCCCGCCGCAGGCCGAGATCACATGCGGCAGCATCTCGATCGAAAAGATCACCTGCTCCTCGGGCGCAAAGCGCATCACCAGATTGCCGGCGACCAGATCATCGATGCCGCATTCGCTTTCGAACGTCGCGTCCGTATCGTGCACGCGATTGGCAATAACATAGTCAACCAGCGGCTGGCCGGCGCTCCAGTAGTAGTCTTCCGGCGCCTCGGCGGCAGCGGCCTGGTCGATCTCGGTGGTGTTCTCAAAGTCAGTGGTCCGCGACACCGCCGTCCAGTCCTTGAACACCTTGGCCATCGGGAAGGTCTTGCCGGTGCGCACGTCCAGACTGTAGCTGTCGCTGTGATTGTTGGGGTGGGCGCCGCCGCAGAAGGTGCTGCCCGACTGCACCCAGCTCATCACGTTTGGCGACAAATAGGACACGATGATCTGTTCGCTGTCATAATCGCCCAGCGTGCCCGGCCCGAGGCCAAGGCTATACTGGTTGGCGCCAAAGCCGGCATAGATCTGGGACAGACAGTCGAAGGCGTAGAAATTGACCTCGGCATGGCGGCGCGCCAAGGCCTGGTTGGCCAGGTCGGGCGAACTGCCGTCGGCCAGGGCGACAATGCGCGGAAAGGCGAACTTGCTGCGCGGGTCGGTCACATAGTGAAAGCTCGAACCCTCGATGGCCTCGTCGGCGCTGGCCGTGAGCGGCACGTCCATCTTGGCGAAATCATAGGGCGCACTCTCGGCGTTAAAGCTCGTCGGCCCGGCATAGGTCAGCATGATCGCGCTGTCGTAGAGCCCATAGGCGCTGATCTCGGTGCCCTCGGGCAGGGTGCGCTGACCGATGCGCTCCAGCACGATATCGAGCGTCTTGCCGGCCTTGCCCTCGGCCTGCCAGGTACCGGTGATCGTCGCGCCATCGGCGCTGGCCTCGATCTGCCAATGGGCGCCTACCGGCGGGTCGGTCACCACGCCATCCTCGTTCTGGATGCAGGTGGTCTCGCTGCAGGGCGCTTCCTCGGCCAGAAGGCCTGGCGTGTCGGTGCCCGTGAGCGGAATATCGGCGCCCTTGTTGATGTAGCTGTAGCGGCCAGCCATGGCGCCCTCGCCGGGAGCGGTCAGTTCGGCGATGATATCGAGTTTGCCCAGCGTGCCCTTGTAGGTGATGGCGTCGACTGCCAGGGCCGGCGACACCAGCGACAGGCTCATCAGGGCAAGGGCTGCAAGGCGCATCTCGAAATCTCCCGGTTTACACCTGACTAGAGCATTTCACCGCTTCGCTGAATCGGTGAAACGGCTCTAGAGTCTTGTTTGGTCACGTTTCCGAACCGCAAAAGTGGCGTCCACTTTTGCTGGAAACGCTCTAGCATGGCCCGCGTCCGTCTGCGAGACGGTTTGCGGGCCCTGCCGGTGCGGTTCGGATGATATCAGGTCGAGGATGCCCGCGCATTGGCCTGAGCCACCAGCTCGTCGGGAATATCGTCGAAGCTGGCGTAGTTCATGTTGTAGAGCTTGGCATAGAGCCCGCCCTGAGCCATCAGCTCGTCGTGGTTGCCGGTCTCGATCATCTCGCCATTCTGCAGCACGATGATGCGGTCAGCGCCGCGGATGGTGGCGAGGCGATGGGCGATCACGAGGCCCGTGCGGCCCTCAAGCAGGATGAGCAGGGCCTTCTGGATCTGCCGCTCGGTGTAGCTGTCGATATTGGCCGTGGCCTCGTCGAGCACAAGGATCTTGGCATCGGCCACCAATGCGCGGGCGAAGCTGAGCAGCTGCCGCTGACCGATGGACAGGTTGGAGCCGCGCTGCTCGAGAATGGTGTCATAGCCCTGCGGCAGGCGGCTGATGAAGTCATGCGCCCCCACGGCCTTGGCCGCAGCAATCACGCCCTCGCGCGTCGCCGAGGTCTTGTTGTAGCGGATATTGTCGAACACCGAGCCGGTGAAGAGGAAAGCCTCCTGCAGCACCATGGCGACCTGTTCGCCCAGGGACTCCTGCGTCACGTCGCGCACGTCATGCCCGCCTACCAGGACGGCGCCGGACTGCACCTCATAGAAGCGGTGCACCAGGGCCATGGCGCTGGTCTTGCCCGAGCCGGTGGGGCCGACGAGCGCGACGGTCTCGCCCGGCTTGACCTTGAAGCTGACATTGCGCAGCACCGGCCGGTCCGGATCATAGGCGAAATTGACATTGCGGAACTCGACCGAGCCATCCATGTCGCGCGTCAGCGTGATGGCATTGGGCTTGTCGGTGATCGAGGTGGGGATATCGAGCACCTCGGTGATGCGCCGCCCCGAGGTCATGGCCCGCTGCATGATGGAATACTGCATGGTCAGCGAGCGGATGGGGTCAAAGAAGCGCTGGATGTAGAACAGGAACGCGACGATGACGCCGATCTCGAGGCTGCCATTGAGCACCAGCGAGCCGCCCACCACCACGACGATCGCCATAGCAATGCCGGTGAGGCTATCGACGATGGGCACCATGACCTGGGCATAGCGCGAGCCGGTCAGCTGGGTGCGCAGATTGGCATAGGCCTTGTCGTCAAACAGGTCGAAATTGACCTTCTGGCGATCCAGGTTCTGCACGGTGCGCACACCATTGATGCCCTCGGCCATGGCGCCATTGGTGATCGAATTGGTTTCATGCGCCGCCCAGAAGGCGCGCTTGGCCGGCGGCAGCCAGAAGATGCGCACGACAAACAGGATCGGCATGGTGGAGAGGGTCAACAGGCCCAGGCGGAAATCGAGCGTCAGCAGCACCACCACGATGCCGACCAGCAGCACCAGATCGCCCACCGAGATCACCGAGGTTTCCAGAAACTCCTGCATGGAATTGACGTCGCCCTGCAGCCGGCTCATCAGCCGGCCCACTTCGGTCTTGTCCATGAAGCTGAGCGAGACACGCTGCAGCTGGGCGAACATGGCGCGGCGCATGTCGAACAGCACATGCTCGGCCACCTTGCCCACTTCAGTCTCCTGCACGAAGGAGGCGCCGAAATTGAGCAGGACCGCCAGGGCAAAGGCGCCGATGGCCCAGAGCATGTTGGTCAGGTTGCCACCCTCTGTCATGCCGCTGTCGATGGCGCGGCCGATGATCAGCGGAATGGCCAGCTGGGTGGCGGTAAACACCAGCACCGCCGCCACCGATAGGTAGATCTTTAGCCGATAGGGGCGCACAAAGGCCCAGATGCGGCGCACCGTCTTGGGATCATAGGCCTTGCCGAAGATTTCCTCTTCAATGCGGTGGCTGCCCACGCTGGCGCGCGGCGGCCGCTGGCCAGGGAATGCGGCGGTGTCGCGATCTTCGTCTTCAATCACGCTCATTGGGCGGCACTCCCGATGTCGATATCCTCGCTGGGGCGGGTCTGCAGGTCATAGAGCGCGCGATAGCGTCCGCGCCGCGCCAGCAGCTCTTCATGGCTGCCCTGTTCGACGATCTTGCCGTCTTCGAGGAACAGAATGGTATCGGCATGCAGCAGCGAGCTCAGCCGGTGCGAGATCACCAGTGTGACCCGATCCTTGGCATAGCGGCGAATGGCGCTGCGGATGCGGTGCTCGGTGCCGGCGTCGATAGCGGCCGTGGAATCGTCAAAGACCATCACGGCGGGCTTGAGCACGAGGCTGCGCGCAATCGAGAGGCGCTGGCGCTGGCCGCCCGAGAGCGAGACGCCGCGTTCGCCCACCACGGTGTCATAACCGGCAGGCAGGCCCATGATGTAATTGTGCAGCTGGGCGCTTTCGGCGGCCTTTTCGATCTTGGTCTCCTTGGACCAGGGATCGCCATAGGCGATGTTGTTCTCGATGGTGGTGGTGAAGAGGAAACTGTCCTGCTGCACCACGGCGACGGCGCGGCGCAGCGACTGCAGCGTCACCTTGCTCACATCCTGCCCGTCGATGGTGATGCGGCCGGCGTCGATGTCGTAGAAGCGCGGAATGAGATGGGCTAGCGTCGACTTGCCGGCGCCGGGGGCGCCGACGATGCCGATGGTCTGGCCGGCCTGGGCCTCAAAGCTCACGCCGTCAAGCGTGGGATGGGTGGCGCCGGGATAGGTGAAATGCACATCCTCAAAGCGCAGTGTGCCCTTGGTCACCACCAGCTCGGCGGCGCCGGGGGCGTCGTCGATGGCCAGCGGCTCGTCGAAGAAGGCGAACAGGCGATCGCCACAGATGGAAGCGCGGGCGAAGGAATTGACCATCAGCCCGAGTTGGCGCACCGGCATCTGCAGAATGGTCATGAAGGTGAGAAAGCTGGCCAGCGTGCCCACGCTCATCTCGCCGGCAATGACCTTGGTGCCACCGAACCACAGCACCAGGCCCATGGCGATGAAGAAGGAAAGCGTCATGGCGCTGGTGTTGCGCACGCGGATGTCGACGCGATCGTGCGAGAGGGCCAGCGCCTCGCGCGAGGCGGTATCGAACTTGTCGAGCTCGAACTTCTGGCCGGAGAAGGCGCGAACCACGCGAATGCCGCCCAGGTTCTCCTCCATCACCCGGGTGAGGGCGGAGAGCTTTTGCTGCAGCACGATCCAGGTGGCGCGCAGGGTCAGTTGCGCCACCGAGGAGCGCCAGGCGACGAAGGGCACAAAGCTCAGCGCCAAGAGGCCCAGCAGGATATCGGTGGTCAGCAGCATATAGGCGCCGACCCCGATCAGCACCGACAGCAGCACGACGCGGATCAGGCCGGTGGCAAAGAACATGCGCACGCCGTCCAGATCGAGCAGGCCCACGGTGATCAGGTCGCCGGTGTGGATCTTGTCGTGGTAGGAATAGGAGAGCTTTTGCACCTTGTCGTAAAAGGCCAGCCGGAGCTCGTAGCCGACATGGTGGCCGACGCTCTCCGAATAATAGTTCTGCACCAGGGTGAAGAAGCCGCGCGCCACCGACACGACCAGCAGCGTCATGGCGCTCCAGAACAGCGCCTGTTCTGCCCCCGGGGCGCCGACGGCCAGAATGCCCTGGGCCTGATCGACCGCATGGCCCAGGAGCCGCGGAATGAGCAGCTGCAGCACCGAGGCGACGATGGTGGCAAGAATGGCCGCCGAAGCCTGCCAGGGGTGACGCAGCGAAAAGATGGCAATCCGCACCAGGGCACGTTGGCCCTTGCCCGCATGGGCAGCAGCCAGATGTGCACCTGCATCGCCGCGCGAACGGTCGCGGCCAGCCGTGTGGGGGGTCAAGGCAGTATCCAGACGTCAAAAAATGTGGGGTCCGACCTGGCCGTGCGGCAGGCGTCACAGCGGTTCGGACAAATCAGCAGTGTGCTTATAAAATGCCCATTCGCCCTACCATTCAAGACCGATTCTGAGCAAAAAACGCAAGTTTGCGGGCCGCTTACTGCGGTGCGTTGAGCTCAGGATAGATCAGCGCCGAGCATTGGCGGTTGCGGGCGTCGAGCTTGGCCTGCTCATCGGCCGAAACCATGCCCGAATAGATGGCATGCCAGAGATCATTGGCTTCCACACCTTCGAGCCCGCACTGGCAATAGGTGGTGCAGAGCTCGGCCGTGGTGCCGGAGTCGACGCAGGTCGACTGGCAGGAGGCGAGGAAATCGTTCTGCCGCATGGCGATCTCGGGATGGAGCAGTGCCGCGGCCGGCGCGATGATGCCGAGGAGGATCGGCTGGTGCAGCAGGTAGATCAGAAGGCTCCAGCGCCCCATGGCGCCCAAAAGGCGCGGCAGGCGGCCGGTGGGGCGAATGGAAGCCAAGCGCTCCGCCCAGGCGCTGGCCAGCAGCAGCCGCATAGCGATGACGCCGACCAGCACCGCGCCGAACCAGGGGAACACCGGCACCAGATCATTGGTCGGCGGCGGCACCTGCCAGAAGCCGAGCCAGGAGAACAGCTTGTCGTTGAACAGCGCGTCGCTGAAGACGAAGGGCAGTGCAATGACAATGGCGGCGACCAGCGCCACCACAAGCAGCGGCGCGGCCAGCAGTGGCAGCGCCAGGAGGCTGAACAGCGCGATGGCGTGCAGCACGCCGAAATAGACAAAGCTGTCCGGGAAGACCAGCCAGGTGCCCAGCGTGATGGCCAGCGCGCCCGCCAGCAGGAACAGCCAGCGCCGCCAGAACGCCCGCCAGCGGATGCCGCGACCATGGCCGAGCACCAGGCCCACGCCGACCAGGAACAGGAACACCGCCAGGATGGAGCGGGCGAACAGCACCCATTCGGGGTCATAGCCGACGTCGGGCGCGATGAAGCGGAAAAAGCTCAGGTCCCAGCACAGATGATAGGCCATCATGGCGATGATGGCGCCGCCACGGGCGATGTCGATCACCGCAAAGCGGGGCCGTGTGGGCGCAGGAACCTCGCCCACGGTCGCGTCCGTCACGCCGCGACCTCGGCTACGACGGCGAGGAAGGCATCGCCATAGCGGTCGAGCTTGGCCTGGCCGACCCCGGGCAGGTTCAGCATGTCATGGGGATGGCGCGGCACGGCCAGCGCCATAGCGCGCAGCGTGGCGTCGTGGAAGATGACATAGGGCGGCACGCCCTGCTGCTTGGCGATGCGGGTGCGCGCCTCGCGCAGCGCCTCGAACAGCGGCAGGGCATGGGGCGGTATGCTGGCAGCACGCTCGAGCGAGCGGCGAACCTCGACGGTCTTTTTGGGCCGGTCCTTGCGCAGAATCACCTGGCGCTCGTGCTTGAAGACGGCGTGGGCCCCCTCCCCCAGCGTCAGCGCACCATGATTGGCATGGTCGACCACGATGAGGCCAGAGGCGGTGAGCTGGCGCAGCACCGACTGCCAGACCTTGGCGTCGAGGTCAGCGCCAGCGCCAAAGACCTTCTGGTTGTGGTGGCCGAAGCGCTCGACCTTTTCGGTCGACTTGCCCATCAGCACATCGATGATATGGGCGGCGCCAAAGCGCATCCCGGTGCGATAGATGGCGGCCAGCGCCTTGATGGCCGCCTCGGTGCCGTCCCAGGATTCCACCGGCGAGCGGCAGGTGTCGCAATTGCCGCAATTGCCGGGATGGGCTTCGCCGAAGTGGTTGAGGATGGCCTTGCGGCGGCATTCGGCGGTTTCGCAGACGCCGAGCAGCGCATTGAGCTTGCCATGCTCGAGCCGCTTGACCTCGTCGGGGGCATTGCCCTCGTCGATCATGCGGCGGCGCTGCACCACATCGGCCATGCCATAGCTCATCCAGGCGTCGGCGGGCTGACCGTCGCGCCCGGCGCGGCCGGTTTCCTGGTAGTAGGCCTCGATGGAGGCCGGCAGGTCCATATGGGCGACATAGCGCACGTCGGGCTTGTCGATGCCCATGCCAAAGGCGACCGTGGCCACCATGCAGATATTGTCTTCGCGCAGGAAGGCGTCCTGATTGGCGTTGCGCCGCTCCGCGCTCATGCCGGCATGATAGGGCAGCGCGGGAATGCCCTTTGCGGACAGCCACTCGGCGGTGTCCTCCACCTTGGCGCGGCTCAGACAATAGACGATGCCCGAGCTGCCCTTGTGCGCGGCGAGAAACGCCAGCAGCTGATCGCGGGCCTTGTCGCGCTCGACGATGGAATAGGAAATATTGGGGCGGTCAAAACTGGTGGTGAACACCTCGGCCGTCTCGAGCCCCAGGCGCTCGATAATGTCCTCGCGCGTGGTTGGATCGGCGGTGGCAGTCAGGGCAATGCGCGGCACACCGGGGAAGAGTTCGGTGAGCTTGCTCAGCTCGCGATACTCAGGGCGGAAATCGTGGCCCCATTGGCTGACGCAATGCGCCTCGTCGATGGCGAACAGGGCAATGTCGATGCCCGACAGCATATTGGCAAAGCCGGGCGTCGCCACGCGTTCGGGCGCCACATAGAGCAGGTCCAGCTCGCCATTGCGGAGTTGCCGGCGCACTTCGGCTGATTCTTCGGCATTGAGCGAGGAGTTGAGCGCGGCAGCGGCGACGCCGGCCTGGCGCAGGGCCTCGACCTGGTCGCGCATCAAGGCAATCAGCGGCGAAATGACGATGCCCACGCCCGGCCGGCAGATGGCGGGGATCTGGTAGCACATCGATTTGCCAGCGCCGGTGGGGAACAGCACAACGGCGTCGCCGCCATCGACCAGATGGCGCACCACCTGGTCCTGCTGGCCACGGAAGCTCTTGTGGCCGAAGACCTCGCGCAACACGGCCAGCGGGTCGCGCGGCAGAAGCGCGGGCCCCGCGCCGAACAGATCGATGCGCGATTCAAGTGTGCTCACGCCGCTCTTGGACCACAGGCACGGGGTGCGCCGCAAGGCGGCATGGGATCAACCCTGACCCCTCTCCACCGCTGGTATGGGCTTGCTGAGAAAGCGCGAGCCCGCCAAAGCAAAGCGCCAGGGCGTGTCGACACCCTTGGTGATGCCGATGCGCGGCCCGGTGTGGACCATGGCCCTTGCCGAGGGCGCCTGCAGCGCAAAGGGCGGGTCGACCAGCGATAGTGAATCATGCCGGCGATCCACCGCCAGCGCCTGGCACAATTTGCCCGGGCCCGAACAGAGCTGGGTGTCGCTGACGCCGCCGCGCCGCGCATGCATCTGGGTGAGGCCCTGGGTCGGCTCCAGAGCGCGGATCAACAGGGCGCTGCCGGTCTGGCAGACGATATTGAGGCACCAGTGGATGCCATAGATCTTGTAGACATAGGCATGGCCGGGCGGGCCGAACATGGCGGCATTGCGCGGGGTCGGCCCACGGAAACTGTGCGAGGCGGGATCGGCCTGGTCATAGGCTTCCAGCTCGACCAGTAGGCCACCGACGCCATCGACCAGCAGCGTCGCCCCGATCAGCTCGGGCGCGACGGCTTCGGCGGGGCGATCAAAAAAGGACGGGGCCAGCATGGGCGCACTATAGCGTCCGCGCCGGCATCGTCACCCCACCCGGCCTCGGGCGGCGACGCTCACGGTCTCGACCAATTGATCGCCCGAAATCAGGTGCACTGTGTCAAACAGATTGCTGACCACGCAGGCGTGGTTGGGGATGATGCGCAGGGTCTCGCCGATCACGGGCCTGTTGGCGCATTTGGACAGATCGATGGTGCCATGCTCTTCGCTGAGCCCGGTGATGACGGCCTCGGGATAGGCCTCGATCAGCCCGAAGCCGGTCATGCCCAGCGTGTCGCTGGTCAGCGCCTTGGAGCCGGCATCGATGATGGCGCGGTCTTCGGTGGGGCGGCTGACCACGGTGGCCAGCACGGTCAGCGCGCAATCGGCGAAGCCACCGACGCCTTTGGCGACCTGGAAGCGGTCCATATAGATATAGGTGCCCGGCCGATGCTCAGTGGCTGCGGTCACCTCATGGGCGCGCCAGAGGTCGGGCGTGCCGCCATTGGAGATCACCGCCGCCGGCAGGCCGGCGCGGATCAGCTCGGACTTGGCCATGGCCAACCAGGCGGCATTGGCTTCGACCTGGCCGGCAGCCGGATAGGTCATCAGCCCGCCAAACACCAGGCCGGGCGAGGCGGCGATCAATTGCGCCAGGGCAACGGCGCCTTCGGGCGTCTGCACGCCGCAGCGGCCCATGCCGGTGTCGCATTCCACCAGCACCGTCAGCGGCTTGTTGGCCGTGGCAAAAGCATCCGACAGACCGGCCACCGTGGTGACGCTGTCGGCGGTGACGCTGATATTGACCCGGTCGGCCAGGGCCCGCAGCCGCGCCAGCTTGGCGGCGCCGATGATATTGTAGGGCAGGAAGATTTCAGTGATGCCGGCATCGGCGAAGACTTCGGCCTCGCCCAGCTTCTGCGCGGTGATGCCCACGGCGCCCAGTTCCATCGCCCGCTTGGCAAAGCGCGGCAGCTTGTGGGTCTTGATATGGGGGCGGAGCCTCAGGCCATGGCTATCGGCATAGCTCTGGGTGCGGGCGAGATTGGCCTCGACGCGGTCGATGTCGATCAGCACGGCGGGGGTATCGAGCGCAGAAATATCGGTCATTTGCCCCTCAGGACCTCGTCAACGAACACCAGATTGCCGGCCGTGAGGCCAGCGTCGACCGGCAGCACGGTGCCGGTTATGCCCGAAGCGGCATCGGAGCAATAGAACACCGCCGCATTGGCGACTTCCATGGGCAGCACCATGCGCCCCAGCGGATAATGCGGCAGCACATTGTCGAGCAGGGTCGGGTCGGCCGCAAGCCGATGGTCCCAGGCGGGGGTGCGCACCGAGCCGGGGCAGATCACATTGGCCCGCACGCCGCGACCGCCCCGCTCGACCGCGATGGCCTTGGCATAGGCGACGAGGCCGGCCTTGGCGGCCGAATAGGCGGGGTTGCCATAATGGCCCAGGGCATTGACCGAGGAGATAAAGACCAGGCTGCCCGATCCCCGCGCCGCCATGGCGCCGACGAGCGGGTCCGTCATGGCATAGGCGCCATTGAGGTTGATGGCGAGTTCGGAAGCCCAGACGTCGTCGTCGAGATGGTCGAGGATTTCGGCGCGGGTGAAGCCGGCATTGGAGACCACTGCATCGGGGGCGCCAAACTGCTTGAGATGGTGCTCGACTGCGCTGCGCGTGCCCTTGGCATCGGCCTGGTCAAACAGCACCGTGCCGGCCAGGTCGAGGCCTTCCAACAGATCGGCGCTGCGGTCAGCGCCGATGACACTGGCGCCCGCTGCGCGGAAGGCAGCAACCAGCGACCGGCCAATGCCGCCGCCGGCGCCAGAGATCAGCACGGTCTTGCCGTCCAGGCGGAAGGGCGAGGCGATCATCTCACGGCCCCTTATAGGCAACGCATTCGATCTCGACCTTGCAGTCGACCATCATATGGCTCTGCACGCAGGCGCGGGCCGGCGGATGTTCGCCGAAATAGCTCTTGTAGACGCCATTGAAGCTCCAGAAATCGCGCGGATCGTCCAGCCAGACGCCGCAGCGCACTACGTGTTCGAGGCCGTAGCCAGCCTCGGTGAGGATGGCGATGATGTTCTGGATGGTGAGGTGGGTTTCTTCGACGATGCCGCCGCGCACGATCTCGCCGTCCTTCATGGCGACCTGGCCGGAGACATAGAGCCAGCCGCCGGCTTCCACGGCCCTGGCGAAGGGCAGGTTCTGGCCGCCGGCGCCAGTTTTTTCAGCACCATAACGTTTGATGGACATGACGCACTCCCGGGTCGTTTCTGAAAGCCAGTTTCGTTTGAGAGCATTATATGGCGTGAAAACTGGGTAGAGGTCGACAGTTTTTCAGTTTCAGTGAAAATTTCTTACGTGATCGTTGCCATGTCGTCATGCTAACCTCGGCGCAGTCGCCTGACTGGCATGCCCCCTTCCTGCGAGATCTCCCGTGCGCGTTTTTACCGCCGCCTTGGCCACCGAGACCAATACGTTTTCCCCCATCGCGATCGACAAGCGCGCCTTTGAGGCCTCGCTGCATGCCGGGCCCGGAGAGCATCCGGCAACGCCGACGCTGTGCACGGCGCCGATCACCGTGGGCCGCGCGGTCTGCGCTGAACTGGGCTGGACGCTGATCGAGGGCAGCGCCAGTTGGGCCGATCCGGCGGGGCTGATTGCGCGAACGACCTATGAAGAGCTGCGGGACGATATTCTGCACCAATTGCAGGCGGCGATGCCGGTCGATGGCGTGGTGCTGGGCCTGCATGGCGCGATGGTGGCGCAGGGCTATGACGACCCCGAGGGGGATCTGTTGAGCCGCGTGCGGGCCATTGTGGGGCCCGATGTGCTGGTCTGCGCCGAGCTTGATCCGCATAGCCACCTCACCGCCAAGCGGGTCGCGGCGGCCAATTTCTTTGTTGTTTTCAAAGAGTTCCCCCACACCGACTTTGTCGACCGGGCGCGCGATCTCTGGGCCATTGCAGTGCGGGCGCTCAAGGGCGAGATCACCCCGGTGATGAGCGTGTTTGATTGCCGCATGATCGATGTGTTCCCCACCTCGCGCCAGCCGATGCGGGGCTTTGTCGACCGGCTCTATGGGCTGGAAAAGAGCGAGCCGCATGTGCTGTCGCTGTCGGTGATCCACGGCTTCATGGCCGGCGACGTGCCGGAAATGGGCACCAAGGTGATCGCCGTCACCGATGGCCATGCCGAGACCGGCGCGGCGCTGGCCGAGCGGCTGGGCCGCGAGTTGTTTGCCCTGCGTGGCACCTTCATGGTGCCCCAGGTGGACGAAAAAGCCGCCGTGGACATGGCGGTGGCGGCACCCAAGGGCCCGGTGGTGATCGCCGATGTGTGGGACAATCCCGGTGGCGGCACGGCAGGCGATGCAACGGTCATTCTAGCAGAGCTGATGGACCGGGGGATAAGTGACGTGGCGGTGGGCACGATCTGGGACCCCATTGCGGTGCAAATCTGCATGGCGGCGGGGGAAGGTGCTGAAATTCCACTGCGTTTTGGGGCCAAATCGGCGCCCAACACCGGCAATCCGATCGACCGGCTGGTGACGGTCAAGCGGCTGGTGCGCGATGCGCAGATGCGCTTTGGCGACAGCTTTGCACCCTTTGGCGATGCGACCTGGATCAGCTTTGACGGGATCGATGTGATCCTCAACTCCACACGCGCGCAAAGCTTTGATCCATCACTGTTTTCCGCGATGGGGATTGACCCGACATCGCGCAAAATCCTGCTGATCAAATCGACCAACCACTTCTATGACAGCTTCAGCAGAATCGCCTCCGAGATCGTCTATTGCTCGGCCGGAAAACCCTATCCGAACCGGCCTGCGGAGACCAATTATCGCAAGGCGCGCAAGGACATCTGGCCCATGCACATGTCACCGTTTTCGGACTGACGGTTCGGCGCAAAGTGCTGACATGGTGACAACAGAAAAGGCCCCGCTCTGGAACGGGGCCTTTTTGCATCACGCAATTGGGTCTTTGATGGTCAATCGGCCGCCCAGTGGCCATAGAGAATGGGCATGGTGCCGACGAGCGCCTTGAAGCGATCCCAGCTCTTGCGCTCGGGCAGCGTCCAGCCGGCTTCGGCGATGGCGGAGAGACGCGGGAAGACCAGGCGGTCGAAAATGGCGCGGTCGGTCATGGACTCGCTCCAGATGCAGGCCTGGATGCCGAGCAGGTGTTTGAGGCCCTGTTCGGAGAAGCCGGCGCGGGCCTCGAACTCATAAGTCTCCTGCGGGCCGGACCAACCGGCCCAGCCGGCGCCCGGCTCGGTCCATTGCACGCCATTGGCCATGTCGAGGTAGTAGCGCTGGCCGGGCGAGACGACGATGTCAAAGCCGCGTTCGGCCAGGGCCGCGTTGATCTCGACATTGCGCCAGCCGATGACGAAAGCCTTGGTCTTGTCCACGGCATCGCCATGGGCCGCCTCTTCCCAGCCGCCAGTGATGGCGCCCTTGGAAGCGATATAGTCGTGCACGCGGCGGATGAAGGCGGCCTGGATGAGCGCGGTGGGCGAGCCCTCGATCTCGTCGGCGCCGTGATGGTTGCCGAGCTGGTTGAACTGCTTCTCGTGCTTGCGGCGCATCTCGGGGCCACCGAGGCGTTCGATCATGTCGAGCGCCAAGGGCGACCCGGACCAGGCGGCCAGCGGCACTTCGTCGGCACCCAGATGGAAGATGCCGGCCGGGAACAGCTCCAGCACTTCGTCCACAATGGTCTCGACGAAGCGATAGACCGGCTCATGGGCCGGGTTGAGGCTGTTGTTGGGGAAGCCCTGCACCGACTGGTATTCACCGGTTTCTTGTGGGTCGCGCAGCTCGGGCATGGCCTGCAGCGCGGCATAGAAATGGCCCGGCATGTCGATCTCGGGGATCACGGCGATGCCCAGGCTATCGGCCAGCGCCACGATCTGGCGCACCGCCGCCTTGGTGTAATAGCCACCGGTCGGTTGTGGGCCGGAGCCGAGCAGCGGCGGCAGCGCCTTGCCGTGGCCACGCCAGGCGGCAATTTCGGTGAGCTGCGGATAGGCATCAATCTCGAGGCGCCAGGCCTCGTCTTCGCTTAAGTGCCAATGGAACTTGTTGAGCTTGTTCCACGCCATGATCTTGAGGAACCCGCTGACTTCGGCGGTGGTGTAGAACTGGCGCGCCACGTCGAGATGGCTGCCGCGATAGGCAAAGCCGGGCGCGTCGGTGATCAGGCCACCGGTGGGGAAGACAAAGGTCTGCGGATGCAGGCGCGCGCCGCGCAGGATCTGCCCCAGTGTGATGAGCCCATAGAGCATGCCCTGGCGGGTGGTGGCGGCGACGGTGGCGGCGTTCTCGGCAAAGCTGAGTTCATAGGCCTCGGGCGCCAGGCCCGGCTTGTGGGTGATGGCCACCGGCATGCCGGCTTCAGCCGCGGTGCGCACCAAGCCTTCGACGGGGAAGAGATCGTTGACGAGACCGGCAAAGGCGGCGGCGGCGCGACCGGCGTCATCCCCCTGCGGCTTGAGATCGAGGCCGGGCGGGGCAATGCGGGCGCCGGTGGTGGCGACCGACTGCGGCCAGGGAATGATGGAGACGGCGACCGGCGCCTTGGCCGGAACGGGAAAGCGGACAGCGCCCTTGAGCAGCGGGGCATTGTTGCCCTTGCCGCGGGTGGGCGCTGTCGGCAGCGGGACAATGCTGCCATCGGCAAGCACGACATAGGCCGCATTGGCACCATCGCTCCAGTGGCGCAGGCCATAGGAGAGGCCGCGGGCAATCGCCGTCCAGGTTTCGCCGGGGGCCAGCACAAAGCCCTCGGGCGGGGCAATCAGGCTGTGGTTGGAGAGGCGCCGCAGCAGCACGCCGTTTTCGAGCGTGGCATGGGGATCGATGCGGGCCGGGCCGGAGAAGCCGAGCTGGAAGCCGCTGACCGGGGTATCGCCGGTATTGGTCAGCTCAATGCCATAGCCGAGCGGCTCATCGGCGGTGGCCGGAGACCAGGTGGTGACGAAGGAGAAGGACATGGGCATGAATGGTCTCTCGGGCTGATGGGTGGCTGCGTGGGGCTGCGGGGCAAACTCGTCGACCCCCTCCCTCGATCCCTCCCCTCAAGGGGGCGGGAAGGCTGACTGAAGGTATGGTGGGCTAGTCCCCCAGGGGCTGGCCGTCTTCGCCATCGCGATTGACGACGAGCTGGTGCTTGATGCGGCGCATGGAGGCGACGGCGGAGGGGCCGAGACGGGTTGCCACGGTCTGGGCCAGCACGTCGACAGTGGCGAGAAAGGCGTAGCGGCCCGGGGTGGGGCGCAGGATATCGGTGTTCTCGTGCCAATTGACCGGCAGGAGAATGTCGGACTGCGCCGAGACCAGCGAGGCCGAGCGGGTGATGACGATGCGGGTCAGGCCATATTCGCCGGCCACGGCCAGGGTCTTGGCGAGCTGAGCATTGTTGCCCGAGAGCGAGAAGGCGACAATGACGGTGCCCGAGGGCGCAGACGCCGCGCGCATCATCTGCAGCTGGTGATCGTCGGTGGAGGCCACCTTGAGCCCGAGCCGGAACAGGCGAGCCTCGACCTCGCCCGCCATCATGGACGAGGCGCCGCCCGAGCCGAAGGACAGCACAAAGCTGGATTTGACCAGGCTTTCGGCCGCGCGCTCGACGGCGGCGAAATCGAGGTGATCAAAGGTTTCGTAGATGATCGACTGAATGCCGTTGACGACG
Source organism: Devosia sp. FKR38 (assembly GCF_005222805.1). Lineage (GTDB taxonomy): Bacteria > Pseudomonadota > Alphaproteobacteria > Rhizobiales > Devosiaceae > Devosia. The sequence goes on from NZ_STGC01000002.1 coordinate 108,660, forward strand.
CCCTGGGCAATCTCGTGCACGCTGGACGGACCCGTGGCCGGCGCGAAATAGCGCTGACCGACAAAGCGGGACTGCGCCAGGCGCACCTTGAAATCGGCATAGCTGTCGCAGCCGAGGCGGCGACAGAAACGGGTGACAGTGGGCGGGGAGACTTCGGCCTGGGCGGCCAGGTCGACGATGGAGAGCTTGAGGACGGCGTCGACGTCGGCCAGGACGATTTCGGTCAGCGCGCGTTCAGACCGCGTGAACTCGTTCTTCTCCGTCTGCAACAGGCCAACGATGTCCAGCATGCCCACATCTCCTCCACCGCGCGGATCGGTGGTTAGTAGACCGCCAGGCCCGCGGTGTCGAACAGATGGACCTGATCGAGCCGGAAGCTGATCGGCGCGGCCACGCCTTCGGTGATGTCGGGCGCCCCTTCGAACAGGGCGATGAAGTTCTCACCCGCCGGCAGGGTGGAATAGGCCACGGTGTGAATGCCGAGATGTTCAACGATATTGGGCGTGACATTGAGCGTGAAATCGCCGGCGCCCAGGTGCAGATGCTCGGGGCGGACGCCCAGGGTCACGGTCTGGCCGACGGGCAGCGTGGCCTTGCGCGGCAGGGCAATGGTGCCCAGGGCACCCAGATCGAGCGTGGTGGTGGTGCCATCGGAGGCTTTGACGGTGGCGCTGATGAAATTCATCTTCGGGCTGCCGATGAAGCCGGCGACGAAGAGATTGTCGGGCTTGTGGTAGAGCTCGAGCGGCGAGCCGACCTGGGAAATCTCGCCGGCGTCGAGCACGACGATCTTGTCGGCCATGGTCATGGCCTCGACCTGGTCATGGGTCACGTAGATCATGGTCGAGCCAAGACGCTTGTGCAGCTCCATCAGCTCGATGCGCATCTCCGAGCGCAGCGCAGCATCCAGATTGGACAGCGGCTCGTCGAACAGGAAAATCTTGGGCTGGCGCACAATGGCGCGGCCGATGGCGACGCGCTGGCGCTGACCACCCGAGAGCTGGCCGGGGCGATGCTGCAGGCGCGGCTCGAGCTGGAGAACCTTGGCGGCCGCGTGAACGCGCGTGTTGACCTCGTCGGTGGAGAGCTTCTCGACGCGCAGGGGGAAGGCAATGTTCTCAAACACCGTCATGTGCGGATAGAGCGCATAGCTCTGGAACACCATGGCAATGCCGCGCTGCACGGGCGGGAGGTCATTGACCACCTTGCCGCCGATCTCGATCTCGCCGGACGAGACATCTTCGAGGCCGGCAATCATGCGCAGCAGGGTCGACTTGCCGCAGCCGGACGGGCCGACGAAGACCACGAATTCGCCCTCGGACACATCCAGATCGATGCCCTTGATGATGCGGGCTTCGTTGAAGGATTTCTCCAGGCGCTTGAGGCTGAGCTGGGACATCGTCGTACTCCGGTCGGCGGGGCTTGATACCCGCGGGCAGGCATTGAGGCGTTGGGGGGTGGCCGCCGCCCTTGGGAGCGGCGGCCGAGTGGTCGGGGGAGGTCCCGGCCTGTCAGACTTACTTGTACTGCTCGAGTTCGCCAGCAGCCTTGGTGAGGGCAGCGGCGGGTTCGGCAGCGCCGGTCACGACGGACTGGACCATTTCGATCATCACGTTCTGCAGGCCAACATAGTCGGTCAGCAGGGGCTCGGGACCACCGAATTCAATGCCGTCCAGGAAGGGCTTCCAGTAGGGCTTTTCGGCAACCAGTTCGTCGGAGTGGACGGGACGCAGGGGGGTCAGGCCCTGGCTGACGTCATAGGCCCACTGCTTTTCGGGCGAGGTGATGAACTTGGCGAATTCGATCGCCTTGTCCTCAACACCGGTGCCCTTGAAGACGGCCAGCGAGTCGGTGATCAGCAGGGTGCCAGGACCCTTGGCATCAGGACCGGTCGGCAGCGGGGCAACGCCCCAGTTCATGCCGGCTTCTTCAGCACGATTGGCAGCGCCAGCGGAAGCTTCGATCATGGCAACGCCACCGTCGAGCCAGATGGCGCGAACTTCGTTCTGCTCATAGGCGGTCGGGCCTTCTTCGGAGAAGGGCACGATGTCCTTGAGGGCGGTCAGGGCAGCCAGGTTCTGCGGGCTGTCGAGAACGATATTGCCGTCGGCATCGATGACCTGGCCGCTATTGGTGTAAACCCAATGGAGGAACTGGTGCATGGTGTTGTCGAAGGACTTGGCAACCAGGCCATAGCCGGCAGCGTCGGTCTTTTCGGTGATCTGCTTGGCGAAAGCGATCTTTTCTTCCCAGGTCTTGGGCGGCACTTCCGGATCAAGACCGGCGGCCTTGAACAGGTCCTTGTTCCAGAACAGGGCCTTGGTGGAGAAGGCCACCGGAACGCCCCACTGGGTGCCGTCGAAGGTCACGGTCTCGGGAACGAAATTGTAGTAGGCAGCCTTTTCCTCGTCGGTCATCGGCACGGGGACGATGAGGTCGTTGAGGGCGAACTGCTTGAGCGTGCGCGAGCCGACATAGGCCAGACCAACCGGGGTGCCGGCGGCGGCAAGGGTCGTCACCTTGTCCTGGCACTGACCCCAGCCCACGACTTCGGGGACGATGGGGTAATCGGGGTTAGCGGCTTCCCACTCCTTGATGTACTCGACGTAGAGCGGATCAACCGTGTCGCCACAGACGATGAAGCTGATTTCTGCGGCCTGCAATGCGGTTGCCAGGCCGGTGCTGCCGGCCAGGACCGTCAGCGAAGCCAGGAGCAGCTTTTTGGTCGTATTCATTGGTAGTCTCCCTTGATTTGCGCCCCGAAGAGCGACTTCCCTCTACCGGCAGCCGTGGCCACCAGTCTGGATGCACGAAAGGCTTACTGCTTCACGGCACCGGCGGTGAGACCGGCGACGAGATAGCGCTGCAGGAAGATGATCACGATCATCACCGGCAGGATTCCGACAAATGAGGCTGCCATCAGCTCGTTCCACTGAACCTCCTGCTTGCCGAAGAAGGCGAACAGCCCGATCGGCAGCGGCATGAATTCGGTCTTGGAGTTGAAGGTCAGCGCGAAGATGAACTGCTGCGCATAGGCGCCGATGAAGGTCATGATGGCGACCACCACAATGCCCGGCATGGCCAGCGGCAGGATAACCCGGCGCAGGGTGTAGAGACGGGATGCGCCATCGACCCAGGCGGCCTCGTCCAGCTCGCGGGGAATGCGCATCATATAGGTGCGCAGCAGCCAGATGGAGGACGGGATGAGGAAGGCGGCGCCGGGCACGATCATGGCCCAATAGGTGTTGAGCAGGCGCAGCGAGGTCATCAGCCGCAGCAGCGGGATGAGCAGCACGGCGCCCGAGAACATGTTGACCGCCAGAAAGCCACCCAGCAGCAGCGCCGAGCCGGTGAACTGGAAGCGGGCAAAGGCATAGGCCGCGGGCACCACGATGACGATGACGATCAGCGTCACCACCGAGGAGATGAAGAAGGAATTGAAGATGTGCATGCCCAGGGCCGGCACCGAGGTCCACATGTTGATGTAGGAGTCGAAAGAGCCGTTCTTGGGGATGAAACTGTAGGGCGTGGAGAACAGCTGGGCCAAGGGCTTGAGCGAGACCAGGAAGCCTTCGATGAAGGGCGCCAGCACAAAGAACAGGAACACGGCCATGCCGCAGTACATGGCCACCACTTCATACCATTTGTAGCGGTCGATCATGGGCTTGGTGGAGCGCGCCTTGATGCGGGCCAGCGGCTTGGCAGGCGTGCGCGTGGCTTCAAGGGCCGGGGCGGCGGTGCGGGCCAGTTGGCTCATTTGGCTTCTCCCTGCGACAGTTTCCGGACGGCACGGAAGTAGACGATGCAGAAGATCGACACGAAGATGCAGATGACCACGGCGCGGGCAGCGCCCTCGCCATATTTGCGGCTGCCAATGGCGGTCTTGTAGGTGTCGATGATCATGGTGGTGGTGGTGTTGGACGGACCACCCTGGGTCAGGATCCAGATGATATCGAAGGAATTGAAAGTGGCGATCATGCTGAGCAGGCTCATGGTCAGCAACGCCGGCACCAGCAAGGGCAGCGTGATGCGGCGGAAGCGGTAGCCGCGGCTGGCGCCATCGGTCCAGGCGGCCTCATAGAGATCCTTGGGGATCGATTGCATGGCGGCCAGCATATAGATGGTGACCATGGGCACGCCGATCCACACGTCGGTGACGATGGTGGCCCAGAAGGCCGAGCTGCCCTGCGCCAGGATGGGCCATGGCTTGGAGATGACGCCGAAATTCTGCAGCAGGCCGGAAATCATGCCGAACTGGCCGTTGTACATCCAGCCCCACATGAAGATGCCGATGGCCATGGGCACGATCCAGGGCGGCATGGTGAGAATGCGGAACACGGTCTGGCCGGGGATGGCGGCGTTGAGCAGCGTGGCACCCAGCGTGCCGATGATCATCTTGGTGGCCACTGAGAAGAAGGTCCACACAAAGGTGCGCAGGATCACCTCGGTGAAATTGCCGGCGGTGAAGATGCGCTGGTAATTGGCCCAGCCGACCCAATCATAGGTGGGGCGCAGGGCGGCATTGGTGAACGACAGGATGATGGTGTCGACCAGAGGATAGGCCACGATGATCAGGATGTAGATCAGCGCTGGAGCCAGCAGTGCGAGAGCGAAAAGGACGGCGCTTCTGTTGCTGGTCATGGGCCTGTTCTCCTTCAGCCGGCTCGCCCGAGGGCGCTGTCGAACTGCTGCCAGATGGGGGTCATGTCGATGACGGTCTTGGTGCGCATGGCCTGATCCATGGTGAGCGCCAACAGGCCCGCCTCGAGCGCATCGGTGACCGATACCGGCAGCGGCACGCCTTCCAGCACATGCTTGAGGATATCCTCGGCCATCTGCTCGTCGGCACCATAGTGCTGGCTGAGCTCGCTCATCTTGTAGGTGGTATCGACCAGGCGGTCGGAGGTGCGGCTGTCGGTGACGCGCAGGAAATTGCGGATGAAGTCACCCTCGGCCATGCCCTTGGCGCCCATCACGGCAAAGCGCCGGAAATCGTCAGGGACATTGAGATTGGTGTGGAAGGTCAGCGCCGCGCCATTTTCGTACTGCACCATGGCCGTCTGGAAATCGATGATGTCGCCATCGCTGTCGAACACCTTGTCGCTGCCCTGCCAGCCGCTGGGCTTGCGGTGATAGACTTCCATGTCGTTGATGCCGACATTTTGCGGGGCATTGGCCGGAATGAAGGTGCGGCGCCCGCCGAAGCTGGACACATACTGCGGGCGGCAGCCCATGACGCCATTGTAGAGATCGAGATCGTGGCAGCACTTCTCGAGCATGAAACTGCCCGAATAGCGCTCGTAGCGGCGCCAGTCGCGCATGAAGAAGGCGCCATGATAGGGCGGGATGTGCTCGGAGGCCTCGATGGAGGTGATGTCGCCGAGGTGACCCTCCGCCTGGGCCTTGCGCAGATCGACATAGAGCGGCGCATAGCGCAGCACGAGGCCCACCATCACATTGTCTGACCCATACTGAGCAATCAGCTTGGCCAGCGCCATGGTGTCCTCGACCGAGGTGACCACCGGCTTTTCGGTGAAGATCTTGAGGCCGCGCTCGAGCCCAATGCGGATGTGATCGAGATGGAGGTGATTGGGCGAGCCCACCATCAGCAGGTCGAGAGGCTCGCTGTCGAGCATGGCTTCAAGCGAGTCGAACTGGGTGCCGACCGAGACGCCATGCTGGGTCGCATAGGGGAGACCGGCCGGCGCCGGATCGACATAACCGGCAATGGAAAAGTCACTGCGCGCAGCGGAGAACACCCGCGCCAGATAGCCAAGACGATACCCAAGGCCAATAATACCAACCCGCATAGTCTCGCCGTCACCCTGTGTCTGGAGCCGCCAACCTCTGTCGGGTCAGTCGGTGCTTTTTGTAAACGATTTTCAAGATTAGGATCGTTCTGAAAGCAATGTCAACACGAATCCGACACAATAACAATACCAATATAAGCCACTTTTGCACTTTGCTCAAAGCGGCGCCATTTTGCCAAATTTCTAGGCGTTTCCGGTGGTTTTGGCGCTCTCGCCTTGTGGACAAACCGGTCAAAAGCGGGCAGCATGTTGCAATTGGTATTCATCTGGCCTCTCCTTTGTCCCTACTGCGGAACGACAACTCTGAAAATCTGAAACAGAGCGATCGCCGCAGGCGCTGAGCGGGCAGGACGCGGCCAGAGCCAGCAGCGACAAACACATTTTGCGAGTGTCTTATGAGCCGGACGAACCCCTTTCCCAATGATGCCGACCGCAGCGCCATCTGGACCATGCTGGTGGAGCGCGACATCGCCGCCTTCGTCGCCGCCGACTGGTCCCAAGTGGATGGCGACTTCATCAAGGAGGGCTTCCTGGGCATCAATGGCGGCAAGTCGGGCAATCCGGACGATTGGAAAATCAGCTTCCCCACGCTTGAGGCCTATCGCGATGACTGGATCCGCCAGGCGCGCGAAAGCCAGGCGCTGGAGTATGCCGAGGATGTGCTGGACGGCATTCACCGCGCCACCTCGCTGACCGAGATCGAGATCAAGGGCGACATCGCCATCGCGCACAAGAAGTTCGACGGCGAGATTGCGCTCAAGAATGGCAGCAAGGACGTGCTGAAGTGGCAGACGCTGTATTTCTGCCGCAAGGTGGCGGGGACCTGGAAGCTGACGGGCTTTGCCGGCTACCTGCCCTATCCGATGGGCTGAGCAGCGGCGCAGCGCCCAAGGTCGTCGTGCCCGGGCTTGACCAGAACGGCCCACCCTAGAGGCAGGGCCCGGCAAGTGAAGAGCCCTCGGGTCTAGCCCGAGGGTGACGATCGAGGATGGGGCGAGGTGATCTCGCGCCTGCCGATCCTGTTCAGTGGATGACCCGAGCAAAGATGTCTTTCTTCACCCCGCAGCGCCTGACCATGCTGGTGTTCTTCCTGCAGCCGATTGCCTTCGGTTCCTGGCTGCCGCGCATTCCCGATGTGCAGCAGGCGCTGGGTCTGGGCCCATCGGGCCTGGCGCTGGCGCTGCTGGGCCTGCCCTGCGGCACGCTGCTGACGCTGCCCTTTGCCGGGCCACTGGTGGGCAGGATCGGGCCGCGTCACGCCATCTTGCTCGGCTTTGTGCTTTATACCTTGGCGGTCAGCCTGCCGGCGCTCGCCCCCGATCCGGCGCTGCTGTTTGTGGCGCTGATGCTTGCCGGCTCGAGCATTTCCTTTGTCGAACTGGGCCTGAATGTGCAGGCCGATGCTGTTGAGAAGGCCACCGGATCGGTGATCATGACCACGTCCCATGGCTGCTGGTCGGTGGGGATCATGGCGGGGAGCCTGGTCGGTTCAGGCCTGGCTGCGCTGGGGCTTTCCGCGCAATGGGCCATTCCGCTGGTGGGGTTCTGTGTGCTGCCCATTGCGCTACTGGCGGCGACGCGCCTGCCTGTGGCCCCAGCGGCGCCGGCTGCACCCGGTCCGCAGCGATCGGCCTGGGCGCTGCCCAGCTGGGCCCTGTTGGGCATCTGCTGCTTTGTGTTCGGCATCACCATGACCGAGGGGGCGATGGCGGACTGGTCGGCCATCTTCCTGCGCGATGCGCTGGGCGCCCATCCTGGCAGTGTTGGCTTGGGCTATGCGGTGTTTGCCGCCATGGTCGCCGCCGGCCGGTTTGGCGGGGACAGGCTGAAACGCCGCTTCGGCAGCGTAGTGACTGCCCGCATCTGTGGCACGCTGGCGGTGGTAGGTGCAGCCCTGCTCTATGTCGCGCCGACCACACTCGTGGCGCTGCTGGGCTTTGGCATCATCGGGCTGGGCGTCTCGGTGGGCTTTCCGCTGGCGGTGACAGCGGCGGCGTCGCTCACCGACCGCAGCGCCTCGGCCAATGTGGCCATTCTCAGTTTCGTGGCCCTGCTCGGATTCCTCGTCGGGCCACCCATTATCGGCTTTGTCGCCGAACACACCGATATAAGGCTGGGCATTGCGTGCCTGGTGCCGGTGCTGATCGCCAGCCTGGTGCTCACCGGGCGATTGGCCGAACAAGATCCCGCCATTCGGGCATAGCCCGCATGGCCTTTTCAACCGCAGATCGCTCCAGAGGAGCGATGTGTCCTACGGAGTGGTTTCAAAGATGCGTATTGCCGTTGCTGGACTGCACACCGAATGCAGCACCTACAATCCCGTGCTGGCCCGCGAGGCCGATTTCCGCGTGCTGCGTGGCCCCGCCATGCTCAAGGACGGCTATTTCGACTTCCTGACGCATTTTCCGGCCGAGTTCATCACCGTGCTGCACGCCCGCGCCATTGCCGGCGGACCGGTGGAACAGGCGCTTTATCTGCGCTGGAAGGCCGAGATCCTGGACGGCATCAAGGCGGCCCTGCCGCTCGACGGCGTGTATCTGGCCATGCACGGCGCCATGTTCGTGGAGGGCATGCATGATGCCGAGGGCGACTTCATCAGCGCGGTGCGCGCGCTGGTCGGGCCTGATGTGCTGATTGCTGCCAGCTATGATTTGCATGGCAATGTCAGCCAGACCATCATCGACAGCCTCGACATCTTCTCCACCTATCGCACGGCGCCGCATATCGACGTGCCCGACACCATGCGCCGGGCAGTGACCATGCTGGTGCGCGCGCTGCGCACGGGCCAGCGCCCGGCCGTGGCCTGGGCGCCCGTGCCGGTGCTGCTGCCGGGCGAACGCACCAGCACGCAGGACGAGCCGGCGCGCAGCTTCTATAGCCAGATGCAGGCCGTGGAGGACCCCACCGGCATCTGGGACGCCTCGTTTCAGGTTGGCTATGTCTGGGCCGACGAGCCGCGCGCAACGGCCTGTGCGGTGGTGACCGGCAAGGACCGCAGCGCCATGGAAGCGGCGGCGCGACACCTGGCGCAGGACTATTGGGACATCCGCGAGCAGTTCGTGTTCGGCACCAAGACAGGCAGTATCGAGGACTGTGTCGACTGGGCCATCGAGGCCGAGACAGCGCCGGTGGTGCTCGCGGAATCGGGGGACAATCCCACCGGTGGTGGCGTGGGCGACCGCGCCGAAGTGCTGGCCGAGCTGATGGCCAATGATGCCCAGGGCGTGGTGTTTGCCGGCATTGCCGACAAGCCGGCGACCGACGCGGCCTATGCTGCCGGCGTTGGCGCCACGGTCAGCCTCAGCATTGGCGCGACGCTGGACCCGTCCAGCACCATGGTGGAAGCCGAGGCGGAGGTGATCTTTCTGCTCGAGACCGAGGATGATCGCCTGCGCGAGGCGGTGGTGCGCATCGGTGGCATCGACCTGGTGCTGACGGCGCGACGCCGGCCGTTCCACAATCTCGTTGATTTCCACAAGCTCGGGCTCGACCCCAAGGCGGCCAAGATCGTGGTGGTCAAATCCGGCTATCTGTCGCCAGACCTGGGGCCGATTGCCAATCCCAGCCTGATGGCACTGTCGCCGGGCGTGGTGGATCAGTTTGTCGAGCGGCTGGAGCGCAAGCACAAGAGCGTGCCGCAGTATCCGTTCGACAAGGATTTTGCCTGGTCGCCGGTGGTCAAGTGGTCCAAGCTGGCGCACTAGGCTGACACGGCGCCTGTGAGACGATGCGGGTCGGTGATGTGCACCGGCCCGCTCAGAGCCTTGTTTGGTCAGGTTTCCGAACCGCAAGAGTGGTGTCAACTCTTGCTGGAAATGCTTCAGTCCTGCGGCTGGCGCGGCCCAGCGCTGGCGCGGGCAACGATGCGCGGCGGGACCATGAAATGCTCGGCGGTGACGCGACCGTCAATGCGCTCGACCAGCATGCGCGCCGCCTGCAGGCCCAGCAGTTCGCCGGACTGATCGACACTGGCGAGGCTGTTCTGGGCGAGGTCGCAGAACATGGTGTTGTCATAGCCGACAATGGCCACGTCCTCGGGGATGGACAGGCCCATTTCGGTGGCCACGCTGATCGCCTCAAAGGCCATCAGGTCGGTCCAGCAGAAAATGGCATCGGGACGATCCGGCCCCGACAACAGGCGACGCACGGTGACTTGCACATCGCGCACCACCTGGCTGGCGCGCACGATGTTGATGGCGTCGCCCGCCCCGAGCTCCATCATTTCCAGCCGATAGCCGATTTCGCGCTGCTGGATGATCGAGGAGTTTGATGGCGACAGGCTGAGCATGGCAATCTTGCGATAGCCATTGCCCATGAGATAGCGGACCACCAGGCGGGCACCGAGCTGGTCATCATTGTTGACCGTATCGAAGGCGTCGCCGCCCCGATCGTGCTGGCCGATGACCACCAGCGGCAGGCGCGCACCCAGATCGGTGAGCACCTGGGTTTCCATATTGGGGCCGATGATGACCAGCCCGTCCATCTGCCGATCAATCATCGCCTCGATCAGGGCGCTCGAGGTCATGTTGAGCGCGCCCGATGTGGTGTTGATGCCCTGCATGGCCTGGTACTGCGTGCGCTCCAGCGCGGCATTCACGCCCGAATAGATGTCGGCAAAGAAGGGGTTGCGCAGATCGGGGAAGATCAGCCCGATCGTATAGGTGCGGCCGCGCATGCCGCGGGCCGAGGCGCGCGGGCGATAGCTCAGCTTCTCCATCGACGCGCGCACCTTGGCGCGCAGCGCGTCGCTGACGCCATAGGCATCGCGCAGCACTTTTGAGACGGCGGCCACCGACACGCCGGCATCCTGGGCCACTTCGCGGATGGTGATGCGCTCGCCAGACCGCGGCGCTGTGGGTTCTTTTTCGCTCATGGCCCCGAGATACCCTGATTGCCCGAAAACGTCTCGCATCTTTTTGTCATCGGGCATATTGCCAAGCCGGAGATTTTGTAGAACGATATACGTAGAACAGTCTACAGCCGATGCAATCGGCTCACATGGGAGGATATGGCGTGAACGACGCAGCAGTGATGCATGGCGCATCGGCACAAATGGCATCGGCACAGTGGGAGGCCCAGATGGTGCGGCCGCAGTGCGATGCGGGCGTCGGCACCCCGGCCTCGTTCCTGCGCAAGAGCTTTACCCTCTCGACCATCGTCGGCAATGAAACCCTGCGCATCAGCGCGCTGGGGCTCTATATCTGCTTCATCAATGGCAAGCGGGTGGGGCACGATATCCTGACCCCCGGCTGGACCAGCTATGATGTGCGGCTGAGCTACCAGACCTATGCCGTCGCTGACCTTTTGGTGGCAGGCGAGAACACCATCGAGATCTGGCTGGCCGATGGCTGGCTGCGCTCGCAGATGATGTGGGGCCTGGCGCCGATTTTCAACACCTGGGGCGATGAGATTGCCGCCATTGCCGAGCTGCGCAGCGGCACCGGCGCCCTGTTGCTGGGCACCGACGCCAGCTGGCAGAGCGGCACGCTGCCGATCCTGAAATCGGGCATTTATTTCGGCGAAACCTATGACGCCCGCATCGTGCCGCAGGTGACGGCGGGAAGCGACGCGATCAGCTTCGACACGGCGCGCCTCGTGGCCCATGAAACCACGCCGGTGCAGGAACTGCCCGAACTGCCGGCAATCAAGAGCTGGACCGATGCCGAAGGCCGGACCGTGCATGATTTCGGCCAGAACTGCGGCGGCTATGTTGCCTTTTCCGTGCGCGGCAAGGCCGGGGCGCGTGTGACGGTGGAACACGCCGAAATCCTCGACAAGGATGGCGTGTTCTACAATGGCAATCTGCGCACCGCCGAATGCCGCATCGACTATACGTTGAGCGGCGAGGGCGAAGAGGCCTATCGGCCGCATTTCACCTTCCAGGGCTTCCGCTATGCGCGGATCACCATCGAGGGCGAGGCCGAGGTCACCCGCATTGCGCTGGTACCGATCAGCTCGGTCACCGAGCTCAAGGCCGGGTTCACCTCGGGCAATGCGCTGGTCAACCGGCTGTTCCTGAACACGGTGTGGTCGCAGCGCTCCAACTTCATCGAAGTGCCCACCGACTGCCCGCAGCGCGACGAGCGCCTGGGCTGGACGGGCGACGCCCAGGTGTTTGCCGGCACGGCCTGCTATCTGGCCGAAACACAGGGCTTCTTCCGCAAATGGCTGCGCGATGTGATGGCCGACCAGCGCGCCGATGGCGCAGTGCCCCATGTCGTGCCCGATCCGACGCGGCAGAAGCCGGCTGACTATCCGGGCTTTTATGGCAGCACGGGCTGGGGCGACGCCATCGCCGTCGTGCCGTGGCAGGTCTATCTGCACTATGCCGACACGGCCCTGTTGGCCGAAACCCTGCCGGCGATGACCAAATGGGTCGACTTCGTCTGGTCGATCAGCGAAGGCCCGATCGTCAAGCCGCCGCGCGTCTGGGGCGCCCGTGGCTTCTCGTTCGGCGATTGGCTGCAGCCGAGCGGGCCCAGCGCCAAGCCGCTGCCGACCATCAGCGACGATGCCTCGGCGACGATGTATCTGTTCATCACCTCAACGCTGGTGGCGCGCATTGCCCGCATCACCGGGGACATTGCGACGGCCGAACGGCTCGAGGCCATGGCCAGCACCGTCAAGGCGGCCTTTGCGCATGAGTTCATCACCGCGTCCGGCCGCGTGGCCGGCGACGACCAGACCTCCTATGCCCTGGCGTTCCTGCATGATCTGATCCCGGCTGACCGGATCGAAGGCGCCAAGGGTTATTTCAAGAACGCCATCGCCCGCAGCGACGGCCGCATCGGCACCGGCTTTATCGGCACCCCGGCGCTGCTGCCGGCGCTGGTCAAGATCGGCGAGATCGGCCTGGCGGCAGAAGTGTTCCTGCAGGAAGAGGTTCCCGGCTGGCTCTACCAGGTCAAGATGGGCGCCACCACGATCTGGGAGCGTTGGGACGCCATCCAGCCGGATGGCTCGATCTACAATCCGCAGATGAATTCCTACAACCATTATGCCTATGGCGCCGTGTGCCAGTGGCTGCTGGAAGAGGTTGCCGGCTTCCGTCCCGATGCCAAGGCACCGGGCTTCAAGACGATCATCTTCGAGCCGGTGATCCTGGACGGGTTGTCGCCCGTCAAGGCGCATCACGACAGCCCGGTTGGCACGATCCGCGCCGGGTGGAGCGTCAATGGTGACCAGGTGGTCTATGACATCGAGGTGCCTGCCGGCGCGCAGGGCGTGTTGCGGCTCAACCCGGCCTATCGCGAGGCCAGGCTTGACGGCGCAGCGGTGGCCAGCGGCCAGGACCATGTCCTGAGCCCGGGCAGCCATCACATCACCTTCACCTATGCCGTGCCGGCCCGTCGGCAGGCTGCCACGCATAATCCGCATACCCGGACCCCGTAACGGGGCCGGCGCATACCATCCAAGGGAGGAGACTACCAATGAAGTTCAATCTGAAGTCCATGGCAATGGGCGGCGTCGGCGTGATGGCCGTGCTGCTGGCGAGCGGCGCGGCGCATGCGCAGAGCGTCAACCTGACCTATCTGATCCCGAGCGGCGCCGATGGCGTGGCCGTGGCCGAAGAGCTGGTCAAGAGCTTTGAGGCGGCCAATCCGGACATCAATATCGACATCGAGACCCGTCCCGGTGGCTCTGAGGGCGACAATCTGGTCAAGACGCGCCTGGCCACCGGCGCGATGACCGACATCTTCCGCTACAATTCCGGCTCGCTGTTCCAGGCCATCAATCCGCAGCAGTTCCTGGTCGATCTGACCAATGAACCCTGGCAGGCCGATGTGCAGGCCTCGTTCAAGCAGGTTGTGACCGCGCCGGACGGCACGGTGCGCGGCGCCCCCATGGGTGCGGCCATGGGCGGCGGCATCTATTACAACAAGGCCATCTATCAGGAACTGGGCCTGTCGGTCCCCAAGACCTGGGCCGAGTTCATGGACAATAACGAGAAGATCAAGGCGGCCGGCAAGGTCGCTGTGGCCCAGACCTATGGCGACACCTGGACCAGCCAGCTGTTCGTGCTGGGCGACTACTACAATGTCTCGGCTGCCGAACCCGACTTTGCCGCCAATTACACCGCCGGCACGGCCAAGTTCGCCACCGACAAGGCCGCGCTGCGCGGTTTTGAAAAGCTGCAGGAAGTCCATGACGCCGGTTTCCTCAATGAGGACTTCGGTGCTGCCAAGTTCGACGATGGCCTGCGCATGGTCGCCAATGGCGAGGCCGCGCATTATCCAATGCTGACCTTTGCCACCACGGCAATCGTCGCCAGCTACCCCGAGATGATCAACAATGTCGGCTTCTTCGCCCAGCCGGGCGACGACGCCGCAAGCAATGGCCTGACCGTGTGGATGCCCGATGGGCTCTACATCCCCCAGACCACGTCGAACCTCGACGCGGCCAAGAAGTTCGTCGCCTTCGTGGCGAGCGTTGAAGGCTGTGAGGCCCAGAGCCGCGCCGGTGGCGCATCGGGCCCCTATCTGATCAATGGCTGCACCCTGCCCGCCGACGTGCCGCCGGCCGTCAGCGACATGCTGCCCTACTTCGCCGAAGGCGGCCAGAACGGCCCGGCACTCGAGTTCCTGTCGCCGATCAAGGGGCCGGCGCTCGAGCAGATCACGGTGGAAGTCGGTTCGGGCATTCGCCCGGCTGCCGATGGCGCCGCGCTCTATGACGAGGACGTGCGCAAGCAGGCCCAGCAGCTCGGTCTGGCCGGCTGGTAAGCCAGGCACTCCCTCACTGAACGGTTCCGGGCGATACTCTCGCCCGGAACCTTTATCGTTGCTTGAGAGGACTTCGCGATGGCCCGTGTCCAGAGCCCAGCACGCTCCCGCCCTTCGACCTATCCCGGCTGGTTCTTCCTGCCGGCGGCCATCATCTATGGCGTGCTCTTCCTGCTGCCGACCTTTGCGTCGCTCTATTTCAGCCTGACGCGCTGGACGCTGTTCAACTCCACCTTCATTGGCCTGGACAATTTCGCGCAGTTCTTCCGCGAGCCCTTTCTGATCAAGGGCCTGATCAACACGGTGATCTATGCGGTGGTCAGCTCGGGGCTCAAGGTGGTGCTGGGGCTGCTGCTGGCAGTGCTGCTGACCAGCCAGATCGCGGCGCGCGGCTATCTGCGCTCGGTGGTGTTCTTTCCGGTGCTGGTGTCGACCGTGGGCGTGGGCATCACCTTTACCGTGCTGATGCATCCCACCCAGGGCATGATCAACGAAGGCCTGGCAATGCTGGGCATCAAGGGGCCCGGTTGGCTGGTTGACCCCAATCTGGCGCTGATCTCGGTGGCGCTGGTCGACGTCTGGAAGGGCGTGGGCCTGGCGACGGTGATCTATATCGCGGGCATCGTGGCGATCCCGCAGGACTATTACGAGGCCGCGCGCATCGACGGCTCAACGCCCTGGCAGAGCTTTATCTATGTGACGCTGCCGCTGTGCCGCCCGGCGACGGTGACGGTGATCACGCTGAGCTTTATCGGCGGGCTGCGCACCTTCGATCTGATCTGGGCCATGACCCGAGGCGGGCCGGGCTTTGCCTCCGATACGATCGCCTCGGTGATCTACAAACAATATCAAGCGGGCTTTTACGGCCTGTCGACAGCGGGCAATGTGGTGCTGTTCGTGCTGATCGGCGTGCTGGTGGTGCCGCTGACCATGCTGCTCAATCGCAAGGAGGGGCACGAATGAAACTGCTGCGTCGCTATTGGCTGACGGCCCTGGCCATTCTGGTGTCGGGCGTGGTGTTCCTGATCCCCTTTGCCTTCATCATCATGATGGCGTTCAAGGATCGCAAGCAGGCTGCGCTGCTCGACTTCTCCTGGCCGCAGGGCCTGCATCTGTGGGACAATGTCGTCGAGGTGGTGACGACCCGCAACTGGATGCTGCTGACGGCCTTTATCAATTCGAGCATCCTGACCGTGGCCAGCGTGACCTTGCTGGTGGTGTTTGCGGCCATGGTGGGCTTCGTGCTGCAGCGCCGCAAGGCGAAGTGGAACGGGCTGGTCGAGTTCCTGATCCTGGCCGGCCTGATGATCCCGCCGGCCATTGTGCCCACCATCTGGCTGCTGCAAGGCCTGGGCCTGTTCGGCAAGCTGCATGGGCTGGTGCTGGTGGAAATTGCCTATGGGCTGCCGTTTTCCATCCTGCTCTACCGCGCGTTCATTGCCACAATTCCGCGCGACCTGGATGAAGCGGCCATCATCGACGGCGCGCGGCCGTTCGATGTGTTCTTCCGCGTGATCCTGCCGCTGCTCTGGCCAGTGACCGTGACCAATATCGTGGTGCAGTCGGTGGCGGTGTTCAATGATTTCACCAATCCGCTCTACTACCTGCCCGGCAACCAGAACGCGACCGTGCAACTGACGCTCTATAATTTCCAGAGCCAGTTCAACTCGTCCTACAATCTGCTGTTCACCAATATCGCGCTGATCACCATTCCGCCGCTGATCGTGTTCCTGTTCTTCAACCGGCAGATCGTGGCCGGCATGACGGCAGGCGCCGTCAAGGGCTGAACGGACCGCAAAGACAACCAAAGGGAGGGCGGACCAGATGGCCGGACTCGAACTCAAAGCACTGCACAAGACCTATGGCCAAGTTCCCGTGATCAAGGGCGTGGACCTCAGCGTCAGCCATGGCGAATTCGTGGTGTTCGTAGGCCCCTCGGGCTGCGGAAAATCGACCCTGCTGCGCATGATCGCCGGGTTGGAAGACATCACGTCGGGCGAGCTGTGGATCGGCGACAGGCTGTGCAACGCGGTGGAGCCGCGCGACCGCGGCATCGCCATGGTGTTCCAGAGCTACGCGCTCTACCCGCATATGACGGTCTATGACAATGTCGGCTTCGGGCTCAAGCTCGCGCGCACCGACAAGGCCGAGCGCGACCGCAAGATCCGCGATGCCGCCCGCATTCTGCAGATGGAGCATCTGCTCGACCGCAAGCCCAGCCAGCTCTCGGGCGGCCAGCGTCAGCGCGTCGCCATTGGCCGCGCCATCGTGCGCCAGCCCGAAGTGTTCCTGTTCGACGAACCGCTGAGCAATCTGGACGCGGCGCTGCGCGTCGACATGCGCATGGAACTGGCCAAGCTGCACCAGGATCTGGGCTCAACCATGATCTATGTGACGCATGACCAGGTTGAGGCCATGACGCTGGCCGACAAGATCGTGGTGCTCAATGGCGGCGTGGTGCAGCAGGTCGGTGCGCCCATCGACCTCTACCAGCGGCCGGCCAATCTGTTCGTGGCCGGCTTCATCGGTTCGCCCAAGATGAACTTCGCCGAGGTTTCCGTGCAATCGATCAATGGCGGCATGGTGACGGTGGCCAGCAAGGACATCAGCGCGGTGACCGTTGCTGCCGACACGAAATCGCTCAAGGTCGGCGATAGGCTGACCCTGGGCGTGCGGCCGCATCACCTGAGCATGGATGCCAGCGGCACGCTGGTGGGCGGGGTGAGCCTGGTGGAACGGCTGGGCAATGAGACCAATGTCAGCCTGCGCCTGCCCTCGGGCGCGACCTGGCTGGTGGTGCTGGATGGCGACCACAATCTGCGGCCGGCCCAGGCGCTGCAGTTGGCGATCGACGCGGAGAAGGTCGTGCTGTTCGACGCTGCGGGGCAATCGCTCTTGGCAGCGATGTAGGGGCGTCGGGGCCTAGGCGGCGGCGCTGTCGCTGAACCGCATGGCCGAGGCCGGGCCGGGGCGTCCAAAGAGATAGCCCTGGCCGACATCGCAGCCGATGCGGGCGAGATAGGCCCGCTGATCCTCGGTCTCGATGCCTTCGGCGACCACCAGCTTGCCGAGGCGGCGCCCCAGGCTGACCGTGGTCTCGAGCAGGATCTGGCTGTCCATGGACGGCAGGCCGCGCACAAAGCTCTGGTCGATCTTGATCTTGTCGACCGGAAGCTTGGCCAGATAGCTCAGCGACGAGTAGCCGGTGCCAAAATCATCGAGCGCAATGGAGCAGCCAAGGTCCCGCAGGGCCTCCAGCGTGGCCATGGTCTTGGGGTCGTTGTGGGCGCACAGGCTCTCGGTGATCTCGATGTCGAGGCGACTGGCAGGGAAGCCGGAGGTGGCCAGGGCCTGCTTGACGGTGGCCAGCAGATCGCCATGGCGGAACTGCATGGCCGAGACATTGACCGAGAGCCGCCCATCCCAGGGCCAGCTGGCGGCCTGCTGACAGGCGTCATTCATCACCCAGCTGCCAATCTGGGCAATGAGGCTCGATTCCTCGGCCAGCGGGATGAACTGGGCCGGGGAGACATCGCCCAGCTCGGTATTGTGCCAGCGCACCAGCGCCTCGGTGCCCACCAGCAGCCCAGTCCTGAGGCAGACCTGGGGCTGGAACACCAGTTGCAGCTCATTGCGATCCAGCGCGCTGCGCAGGGAGAGATCGAGCAGGCGCGTGGATTCAATCTGCGCGCTCATGGCCGGCTCATAGCGTGCCACCGTGTTGCGCCGCTTGTGCGCGACGCGCAGCGCGACCTCGGCCTGGCGCATCAGTTCGGCACTGTCGCAATTGCAGGCCGCCGATGAGGTGACGCCAAAGGCGGGATCGGCAACGATGGTGTGGCCATCGACCAGATAGGGCTCCTGCAGGGCCCGGGTGGCCTGTTCGAGCAGCGCCGTCTCCTTGCCAGCCAGCAGGACAAAGGCAAACACATCGGTACCCAGGCGACTGGGCAGCACCGGGCCCAGCGCATGCAGGCGACGGGTCGCTTCGCGCGCCACCAGTTCGGCGATGTCATTGCCCAGCGTTGCCGACACCTGGCTCAGGCGCGGCAATTGCACGGCGACCAGGCCAACGGGCTTTGCGGGCGCAGCATCATCGGCCAGGGCGTCGATCAGCCCCTGCCGCGACAGGGCGCCGCTCGAGGCATCGTGGCGGGCCAGATAGGCCAGACGGATTTGTTGCTGCCGGCTCTGGCGGCGGCGCATGGTCCGCTCGTCGAGCATGATGACCGACAGGCCGGCAAAGGTCAGGACATGGGCGACCACTGTGTCGAACACCATGGCATCGAGCTGCAGCGCCAATAGCGCGGCCAACTCCAGGCTCAGGCTAATGCCGAGGCCCAGGGCGGCCAGGCGTCCCAGCGACAGGCGGCGGCCGACCAGCAGCAGGCCTGCCAGAACCAGCGCGCCGACCACGCTCGCCGGCGCGATGGACAGGTCGATGATCTGGCGATTGGCCTTGAGCGTCTCGGCGGCGGCAATCTGGATCATGGCGCCGGGCAAGGTGCCAAAGCGCGGCACGCGGAAGGTGTCCCGCAGCTCCACCGCGCTGGCGCCCACCACCACCTGGCGATCACGCAGCAGGTTGGGATCGATGGCGCCGGACAGCACTGCATAGGCCGAGACACGCTTGATCCCCGTCACGTCCACACCATAGTCGATACCAATGGAGCGGGCGCGCGGGGCAACGCCGGGCGCAAGCGCCATGGCGATCGGGGAAATGGCCACGCCGTCGATGCCCGCCGGGAAGCTCTCCACCAGGTCCGTGCCATCGCCATCGACATTGACCAGCACCGGATCGGCCAGCCTGGCAAAGGCCGGCAGCGGAGTGCTCAGGACCATGCGTCCATCGGCGGTGGTTTGCGCGAAGGCCGCCAAGCGCGCATAGCCGCCGGCGCGATCCAGCGCTGCGGCAAAGCTGGCGTCTTCGGCAGGGGTCGAGGCTGTGCTGAAGTCGATATCGAAGGCGACATCGCTGGCGCCCATGTCCATCAGCCTGTCGAGTAGATTGGCATAGACACTGCGCGGCCAGGGCCAGACACCGACCTGGGCCAGACTGGGCGCATCGATTTCGACAAAGACCACGTCGCCGCTGGCGGGGCGGCTTGTCGCCTCATAGCGCAGGCTTTGCAGCGCCTGGTCGCCGGGGCGAAACCAGCCAAGTGCGCTGCCGCCCAGCCCGAGCAGCAGCAGACACAGAAAGACGATGGTGCGTTGCGTGAGGCTCATGGTGCTGCGCGCTGGCGGTCGCGGGAACCGCTCAGTCGTTCTCGTTCCTTTTCAACAGTCCGTTGCCATTGCCGTTGCCATTGCCGCCAACCGTGACGGCAATGCCGCCGACATCGACCTCAACGACGTGGTTTCCGCCGGCATGGCTGGATTCGCTGTTGCCCGCGCCATTGCTGTTGCCACCGGCATTGTTGCCGTTTGAATTGCCATTGCCACCGACCGATACCGAGACGCTGTCGCTGACATCGACGCGGACATTGCCATTGCCATTGCCGCCGGCATTGCTGGCCTCGCTGTTGCCCGCGCCATTGCTGTTGCCACCGGCGTTGTTGCCGTTCGAATTGCCGTTGCCACCGACCGACACCGAAACGCTGTCGCTGCCGACATCAGCACGAACATTGCCATTGCCATTGCCATTGCCGCCGGCGTTGCTGAATTCGCTGCGGCCCGCACCATTGCTGTTGCCAGCCACAGTGTCGCCGACAGAAGTTTCGGCGCTGCGGGCCGACGGCGTTGCACTGGCGGGTTCGGCGACAGTGACGAGGTCCTCGGTCGTGCCGGGCACGACAGGCTGACCATCAAAGCGGAAGACGGCAACATCGCCAGAGCCGGTGACCGTCAACGGCACGTCGCTGCCCACCGTGGCCTCCTGGCCGGGGCGAATATCGGTCACCAGGCTGTTTTCCTTGTCCTGCACCTGAACGACACCGCGCTGGACATCCACGCTGGCGCCATTGGCGTCGGCGCGCACGACAAAGCGCGTGCCCTTGACGACTGCGGCCAGATAAGGCGTCTGCACCGAGAAATGTTGCACATTGCGCCGCTCGGCCTCGATGGCGACGACACCATAGTCCTGATAGACCGTGGTCATCAACGCATCGCCGGCGTCGCCCAGGCGGATCTGGGTATCAGCGGACAATTCAATAGTCTCGGCGTTGCGCCGCAGTGCCGCGCGGCCATCGCCGCCGGTGCGGAGCACGCGGTTGCTGGGCACCACATCGCCGCGCGATACGGCGCGCCAGGTGCCATCGATCTGCTGGGTGACACTGCCCCGGATGCGCTCAACCGTCCAGTCCGCTGCCGCGGCCGGCAGCGCGCAGGCCAAAAGGGTCAGTAGGGCGAGCCAGAGCTTCATTTTCATCACCGCGATGCCATGTTTCAAGCTGCGACCGTGCTCCAGCCTGGTTTCCAAGGCGTTACGGTCCGCGCCTGAATTCACGCTGCGGCGGAGCGAAATGCCTCTAGGGTGAAGCAAAGATGAAGATCGGGGCTGTGCAGCAATGCAGCAGAATGCCCAGAATTTGCACATCGCCATCACTTCAGAGCGCCCGAAACCGGCCAAAGAGCGCGATTTTCGGTTGGCATGGGCCTTGCATTGGAGTGAAGCGAGTAGGGTGCTAGGGTTCCGGTATCGCAAGATATGTCTGGTCCGAGAGCACCCGGCCTCCGGGTGAGCCGGACGGATGCACGGCGGGACAAAAGCCCGGGAGACCTCGATAGCCAAGGGATTGGCGCGACGGTTTCTGCTGATCCCTTTTTGTGAACGCGCAAAAGGGACTAGAGATGAAGCAGCTTACCAAACTCCTCGCCACCACCGCATTGATGAGCCTTGTGGGCCTGGCTGTTGCGCCCGTGGCCTTTGCCGAAGCCAAGACCGACTTCAAGGTCGCCTGGTCGATCTATGTCGGCTGGATGCCCTGGGGCTATGCCGCCGACACCGGCATCGTCCAGAAATGGGCCGACAAATACGGCATCACCATCGAGGTGACCCAGTTCAACGACTATGTGGAGTCGATGAACCAATATACCGCCGGCGCCTATGATGCGGTGAGCCTGACCAATATGGATGCGCTGTCGATCCCCTCGGCCGGTGGCGTCGATACCACCGCCGTGATCATCGGCGACTATTCCAATGGCAATGACGCGGTGATCCTGAAAGACCGGACCGAGCTGGCCGCCATCAAGGGACAGCCGGTCAATCTGGTGGAATTCTCGGTGAGCCATTACCTCCTGGCGCGGGCGCTCGACAGCGTGGGAATGACCGAGCGCGACGTCAATGTGGTCAATACCTCGGACCCCGACATGGTGGGCGCCTTCCAGACGCCCGAGGTGACGGCCATGGTCACCTGGAACCCGATGGTCTCGGAAATCCTGACCCTGCCGGGCGCCACAAGCGTCTTCGACAGCAGCATGATCCCGGGCGAAATCATCGACATGATGGCCGCCAATACCGAGGTGCTCGCCGACAATCCGGACTTCGGCAAGGCGCTGGTGGGCATCTGGTATGACACCATGGCGGTGATGACCGCCGATACGCCCGAGGGCGCTGCGGCCCGTGCGGCCATGGGCGCGGCATCGGGCACCGACCAGGCGGGCTTTGAAGCCCAACTGGCGGCAACCAAGCTGTTCGCCACCCCGGCAGACGCCGTGGCCTTCACTGCTGCGCCCGAACTGGGCGCCACGATGGACAAGGTGCGCACCTTCCTGTTCGACAAGGGCCTATTGGGCAGCGGCGCGCCTTCGGCTGATGTCATCGGCATCGAACTGCCCGACGGCAGCATTCTGGGCGACGCCAACAATGTGAAGCTGCGCTTTACCGCCAGCTACATGCAGATGGCGGCAGACGGCGCGCTCTAGTCGCAAGCGAGCTCCGGCGCGTCCGCCCCATGGGCGACGCACCGGAGTGTGTGCCCCGGAGGGGAACCCTGATGCGTTGGATCAATCGAAAGCCCGGGCCGGGCGTGCGGACCATGCTGATGCTGGCGCCGTTCGTGCTGCTGGTGCTGGCCTATGGGCTGGGATCGATGGCGAGGCTGTCCGACAACCCCAGCGACAAGCTGCTGCCGGCGCTTGGGACCATGGTCGATGCGATCAACCGCATGGCCTTTGTCCCTGATGTGCGCACGGGAGAGTATGTGCTGTGGAGCGACACCGGCGCGAGCCTGGGGCGCTTGTCCATAGCGCTGGGCCTGTCGACGCTGATCGCGCTGGTGACCGGCATGCTGGTGGGCATGCTGCCCTATGTGCGGGCGCTGCTGGCGCCCTTTATCGCCACCATATCCATGGTGCCGCCATTGGCGCTCTTGCCGATCCTCTTCATCGTGCTTGGCCTGGGCGAGACGGCCAAGATTGCGCTGATCGTGATCGGCGTCGCCCCGGCGATGATCCGCGACCTGGCGCTACGGGTGCAGGAACTGCCGCGTGAGCAGATCACCAAGGCCGAGACGCTGGGCGCCTCGTCCTGGCAGATTGCGTTACGCGTGGTGCTGCCGCAGATCCTGCCGCGGCTGATCACGAGCCTGCGGCTGCAACTGGGGCCGGCCTGGCTGTTCCTGATCGCAGCAGAAGCGATCTCCGCCGATTCCGGGCTGGGCTATCGCATCTTCCTCGTCCGTCGCTACCTGTCGATGGATGTGATCTTTCCCTATGTCGCCTGGATCACGCTGTTGGCGGTGATCACCAACTTCGCGCTCGACCGCCTGCGCATCGCCGTCTTCCCCTGGTCCAACCTGGAGGCGCGCTGATGAGCGAAATCGTCTTCGACAATGTCTGGAAGGAATATGGCGACCAGATCGTCTTGGAAAAAATCAGCCTGACCATCGCCCCGCGCGCCTTCGTCGCGCTGGTGGGGCCATCGGGCTGTGGCAAGACCACCTTCCTCAAGATGCTGCTGGGCGAAGAGGCGCCGACGCAGGGCCAGATCACCATCGACGGCGTGCCGCTGGTGGCCGAGCCGGGGCCGGACCGCGGCGTGGTGTTCCAGCGCTATTCGGTGTTTCCGCATCTGACGGTGCTGGGCAATGTGCTGCTGGGCAAGGAACTCAGGGCCGCGCCGGTGACGGCTCGCCTGTTCGGCGCCGCCCGGCGGGCGGCGCGGGACGAGGCCATGGCGCTGATCGCCGAAGTGGGCCTGGCCGGATCGGAAGACAAATATCCCGCGCAGCTGTCGGGCGGCATGCAGCAGCGGCTGGCGCTGGCGCAGGCGCTGATCATGCGGCCCAAGGTGCTGCTGCTCGACGAGCCATTCGGCGCGCTCGACCCCGGCATTCGCGCCGATATCCATGTGCTGATGAAGCGGCTGTGGCACGAGACCGAGCTGACCGTGGTGATGGTGACCCATGACATGCGCGAGGCCTTTACGCTGGGCACGCGGGTGATCGCCTTCGAGCGGCCACGCGACCGGCCGGAGGAGCGCGAGCGCTATGGGGCGTTGCTGAGCCGCGACATCGACATCTGGCCGCCGCGCATTGCCGGCGCGCCCCTTTCCAATACCCCGGACCAGGACGACCTGGTCACACCCTTGGATCATGGCCAGGACGACCTGGCGCCTACGCAAGGAGTTTAGGCCATGAGCCGGACTGAACAACAGATTGCCGCCGACCGCGCCCGCTATGAAGAGCATCAGCGCAAGGGGCTCGAGAATGCGCCGCGCGCCCTGCCCGGCCCCAGCGCCATCCCGCCGGCGCCGATTGCCGAGAATGCCGTGATCCATCGCGAGACGGTGCCGGGCGGCTGGTATTGGTGGAGCCGGTTGCGGGCGGGCGAAAGCCTGCGCATTGCGCAGGACGCGGGCGCGTCTGCCGTGGCCCTGACGGCCTGGAGCCTGGCCGATGCCAGCGAGCGGCTCAACCTGCCCGACACCATCAAGGTGCAGTGGACCACCGCCATCGAGCGCGGCCGGGTGCTGTTCAGTGACATGGGGCGGGTGATGTTCTCGATCACCGAGGCAGGGTCGAGCGGGCATGATGGCTTGATGGGCGGATCGACGGCGGCGAGCAATGCGCGCTACCCCGGCGAGACGCGCAACACGCGGGACAATCTGGTGCTGGTGGCGGGCAAGCTGGGGCTGGATCGGCGTGATATTGGCTCGGTGCTGACGCTGTTTGCACCCGTCAGAGTGTCGGAATCGGGCGATTTTGGCTGGCAGGGCGATCTGCAAAGGCCCGGCGACTTCATCGATCTGCGCGCCGAGATGGACCTGACCATCGCGCTGTCGAACTGTCCGCATCCGCTCGACCCCAATCCGGAGTATGCGCCCCAGCCAGTGAGCGTGACGCGGTTCCGCCTGCCGGTGGCGGCTGACGACCTCTGCCGCACAGCCACCGCCGAAGCCGTGCGCGGCTTTGCCAACAACGCCCTGCAGATCGCGTGAGGGGGGAGAGCGCCATGACGACGACAGAACACTTCATCCCCGCCGAAAAGCCCTGGTCCGGGCTGGTCCGCAAGGGGCAGACGATCACCATCATCGATGTCGAGGGCCAGCAGGCGGTCGACACGCTGTTTTACCGCGCCGATGATTTTTCCGAGCGCTACAGTTCGCAGGACACGCTGCGCACGCAGGGCAGCGCCTATGTCGGGATCGGCACCAGGCTGGTCTCCAACGAGGGGCGGGTGATGCTGACCGTGACCGCCGACAGCTGTGGGCGGCACGACACCTCCGCCGGGGCCTGTTCGTGCGAAAGCAATACGGTGCGCTTTGGCCCTGAGACGCGCTATCTGCACGCCTGCCGCGACAATTTCCTGCTCGAGGTCAGCAAGCACGGCATGGGCAAGCGCGATATCGTGCCCAATATCAACTTCTTCATGAATGTGCCGATCGCCCCCTCCGGGCAGATGACCATTGTCGATGGCCTGTCGGCGCCGGGCGACCATGTGAGCATGGTGGCGGAGATGGACGTGCTCTGCGTGATCTCGAACTGCCCGCAGATCAACAACCCCTGCAATGGCTTCAACCCCACGCCGATCAAGGTGGTGATTTCGGGGGATGCCGCATGAGCACGAAGTCGCACGACCGTGCCTGCGGGGAGATCTAGACCATGTTCAGCAAGATCCTGATTGCCAACCGCGGCGAGATCGCGGTGCGGGTCATCACGACCCTGCGTCGGATGGGCATTGCCTCGGTGGCGGTCTATTCCGACGCCGACCGGTTCAGCCCCGCCGTGTCGCTGGCCGACGAGGCGGTGCGGCTGGGGCCAGCGCCAGCCAGCCAGAGCTATCTCGATGTCGAGGCGGTGATTGCCGCCTGCAAGGCCACCGGCGCCGAGGCGGTGCATCCCGGCTATGGCTTTTTGAGCGAGAACATCGGCTTTGCCGAGCGGCTGGCGGCCGAGGGCATTGTGTTCATCGGGCCGACGGCGGCCAATATCGCGGCCTTCGGCCTCAAGCATACGGCGCGCGAACTGGCGCAGAGCAGCGGCGTGCCGCTGCTGCCCGGCAGTGGGCTCTTGGGTGACAGCGCCGCGGCATTGGCGGCGGCCGAGGCAATTGGCTATCCGGTGATGCTCAAGAGCACGGCGGGCGGCGGCGGCATCGGCATGTCGCTGTGTGCCGATGCCCAGGCGCTGGAGGCGGCCTTTGCCAGCGTGCAGCGCACGGCCACCGCCAGCTTTGGCGATGCGCGCGTCTATGTCGAACGCTTCGTCAGCGACGCGCGGCATGTGGAAGTGCAGATCTTTGGCGATGGCCAAGGCCAGGTGATTGCGCTGGGCGAACGCGACTGCTCGCTGCAGCGGCGCAACCAGAAAGTGGTGGAAGAGACCCCTGCCCCGGGCTTGAGTGACGAGACCAGGGCAAGGCTGCACAAGGCGGCGACCGATCTGGGCAAGGCGGTCAATTATGCCTCGGCCGGCACGGTGGAGTTCATCTATGATCCGGTGCGGGCGGACTTCTATTTCCTCGAGGTGAATACGCGGCTGCAGGTCGAACATCCGGTGACCGAGGCGGTGTTCGGCATCGATCTCGTCGAATGGATGATCCGCCAGGCGGCGGGCGAGGATGTGATCGGCACGGCCGGGGTGCTGTCGCCCAAGGGCGCGGCCATCGAAGTGAGGCTTTATGCCGAAATCCCGCATGCCAATTTCCAGCCCAGCGCCGGCCGGCTGACCGAGGTGCATTTCCCCGAGACGGCGCGCATCGATGGCTGGATCGCTACGGGGACGGAGGTCACCAGTTTTTATGACCCGATGCTGGCCAAGATCATCGTCTCGGGCTCCGACCGGCCGGCGGCGATTGCGGCGTTGCGCAAGGCGCTGGCCGAGACGCGGGTGGCGGGGATCGAGACCAATCTCAGCTATCTGCGCGCCATTGCCGCATCGGAGCTGTTTGCCAGCGGCAGAGTGGCAACGACGGCGCTGCGCGATTTTGCCTTTGTGCCCGATGTGGTGGAGGTGCTGACCCCAGGGGCGCAATCGAGCCTGCAGGAGCTGCCGGGACGGCTGGGTCTGTGGCATGTCGGCGTGCCGCCGAGCGGGCCGATGGATGCGCGCAGCTTTGCCCATGCCAATCGGCTGGTGGGCAATGGTGACACCACCGCTGCGCTGGAACTGACCGTGGCCGGGCCGAGCCTGCGCTTCCATGCGGCAGCGACGGTGGCGCTGGCTGGCGCTAGCATGCCGATGACGCTGGATGGTGCTGCGGTGGCGCATGGCGCGGCGGTTGATATTGCCGCTGGACAGGTGTTGCGCATCGGGGCTGTGGATGGTGCCGGGCAGCGGGCCTATCTGGCGGTGGCTGGCGGATTTGACGCGCCGGTGACGCTGGGCTCGCGGGCCAGTTTTGGGCTGGGGCAATTTGGCGGCCATGCCACCGGGGCGCTCAAGGCGGGGGAAGTGCTGCATCTGGCCCGGGCAGCACAGAGCGATGTGCAGGCGGCCGAAGCGCCGGCGCCGCTGAGCCGGCACTGGAATGTCGGCGTAGTCTATGGGCCGCATGGCGCGCCGGATTTCTTTCTCGACGAGGATATCGAGACGCTGTTCTCCACGGACTATGAGGTGCATTTCAACAGTGCGCGCACTGGCGTGCGGCTGATCGGCCCGGCGCCGAAATGGGCGCGGCGCGATGGTGGCGAGGCGGGGCTGCATCCCTCCAATCTGCATGACAATGCCTATGCCATCGGCGCCATCGACTTCACCGGCGACATGCCGATTATCCTGGGGCCGGATGGGCCGAGCCTGGGCGGCTTTGTCTGCCCGGCGGTGATCGCGGCGGACGAGCAGTGGAAGATGGGGCAGTTCAAGCCCGGCGATACCATTGCCTTCCACCCGGTGGCGCGGCCGGACGACCCCATCGCCGGCCCGGCGCTGGCGAGCGGCGGCGCGGCGATTGTGGGCCAACGCAGCGATGGGCCGGTGGAGGTGGTTTATCGCCGCCAGGGCGACGACAATCTGCTGGTCGAATATGGCCCGATGGCGCTCGATATTGCGCTGCGGCTGCGCGTGCATCTGCTGATGCAGGCGCTGGAGGCGGCGCCGATTGAGGGCATCATCGACCTCACCCCCGGCATCCGCTCGCTACAGGTGCATTATGACAGCGCCAGGCTGAGCCGACGCCGGCTGCTGGCGGTGCTGGAAGAGCTTGAGGCCGGTCTGCCGGCGGCCGAGGATGTGGTGGTGCCCAGCCGCATCGTGCATCTGCCGCTGTCGTGGAACGACCCCGAAATCCAGCTGGCGATGCGCAAATATCAGGAGCTGGTGCGCCCCAATGCGCCGTGGTGCCCGGACAATATCGAGTTCATCCGCCGTATCAATGGGCTGGAGAGCATCGAGGCGGTGCGGCAGACCATCTTTGATGCCAGCTATCTGGTGCTGGGGCTGGGCGATGTCTATCTCGGCGCGCCGGTGGCGACGCCCATCGATCCGCGCCACCGGCTGGTGACCACCAAGTATAATCCGGCGCGGACCTGGACGCCGGAGAATGCCGTGGGCATCGGCGGCGCCTATATGTGCATCTATGGCATGGAGGGACCGGGCGGCTATCAGCTGTTCGGGCGCACCATCCAGGTGTGGAACACCTGGCGGAGCACGCCGGCCTTTGCGCCGGGCAAGCCCTGGCTGCTCAACTATTTCGACCAGATCCGCTTCTTTCCGGTGAGCCCGGAGGAACTGGCCGAGGCGCGGGCGGCGTTTCCGCATGGCGCGTATCCGATCCGCATCGAGGAGACCGAGTTCTCCTATGCCGACTATGCCGCGACGCTGAAGCGCGATACCGAGAGCATTGCGGCGTTCAAGGCCGGGCAGCAGGCGGCATTCGAGGCCGAGCGCAGTCGCTGGGCGGCCGAGGGGCTGGATAGCTTCATCGCAGATGATGCTGGCAACCAGGCGGTGGAGGGCGATATGCCGCCCGGCTGCTTCGGTGCGGCCAGCAGCGTGCCGGGCAATATCTGGAAGATCCTGGTGGCGCCGGGCGACAGCGTGGCCGAGGGCGATGCGGTGGCCATCATTGAATCGATGAAGATGGAGATCACGGTGGTGGCGAAGGCGGCCGGCGTGGTGCGCGAGGTGCGGGCCGGACCGGGCCGCAATGTGCGGACCGGCGATGTGATCCTGGTGCTGGAAGCGGGCTGACCGCAGGGTTCCGGGGGGCATCGGCGTGGCCACTGAAAGACCCCCTCCCCGGCCCCCCCCCCC
>NZ_STGC01000002.1:137835-1026820 GCF_005222805.1 Devosia sp. FKR38
TTAGGCCAGGGGCTGCAGGCTGGCTTCGAGCCGGCCGCGCAGATGCTCATGCTGGATCGGCAGCTTGAGCGCCTCACCCAGGTGCGCCGTGTCCTCGTCGCGGTCAAAGCCGGGCTCGTCGGTGGCGATCTCGAACAGCACGCCGCCGGGCGTGCGGAAATAGATGGCCCAGAAATAGTCGCGGTCGATGACCGGGGTCACCTGATAGCCGGTATCCAGCAGGGCATTGCGCACCGCCAGCTGAGCGGCGCGATCCTTCACCGAAAAGGCGATGTGATGCACCGAGCCGGCGCCGAGCTGGCCACGGCCGAGATCGGGAACGGTCTCGATATCGATGAAGTCAGCGCCATTGCCGCCGGGGATGGCCAGGCGCTTGATGCCCGCGTGGGTATCGACGGGCTGGTAGCCCATAAAGCCCAGCAGTTCCTCGGTGGCGCCGCTGTCGCGCAGGCGCAGCGAGGCCGAGTGGAAGCCGCGGATGCCTTCGGCGCTGGCAATGCCATTGCCCACGAAGGCGGCGCGATCATCGCCGTCGGTCTCGACCAGCGCGAAAAAATCGCCATCAGGGCCACGGAAGGTCAGCCGCTGCTGGCCAAAACTCTCGTCGCGACCAAGGCCGGTGACGCCCTGGGCTTGCAGCCGCTCGGCCCAGAAGCCCAGGCTGCCCTTGGGAACGGAGAACACGGTGGTGCCAACCTCGCCGGTGCCGAAGCGGCCACGGGCGATGTGCGGGAAGGGGAAATAGGTCATCACCGAACCGGGCGAGCCGACCTCATCGCCATAATAGAGGTGATAGACGCTGGGCTCGTCGAAATTGACGGTCTTTTTCACCCGGCGCAGGCCGAGCGTGTTGGTGAAAAAATCATTGTTGACCGCCGCATCGGCAGCCATCGACGTGACGTGGTGCAGGCCGTTGATCTGGTTGAGCATGGCAATCTCCTGATGCCGGTCACTGGGACCGTGTGTGTTTGCTTGCCCTCAAGATGGGTGAAGCGCGTCCGCAGCAGAAGCCGGGGGGCGGACAACGGATTGTTGTCGATCTTTGAACGTGCGCCGCCGATTGATCGGAAATCTCAGTGCGTCGGCGCGATCAGCCGCCGTAGCGCTCGGTGCGGATCGTATCGGCCGGGATGCCCAGGCCGACCAGGGCGTCGGCGGCGGTGTTGACGAAGCCATTGCTGCCGCAGATGAAGCTGATGGCCGGCGGCGCCGGCAGCAGGGCCAGCGCATCGGCCAGCATGGCGGCATCGATGCGGCGGCCATAGTCCTCGGCGCGCACGGGCGCACTGCGGCTGAGGGCAAAGCGCAGCAGCGGACCATCGGGCCGGGCGGCATCGGCCAGCAGTTCATCGCGATAGAGCACATCGTCCCAGCTGCGGCTGGCCTGCAGCAGCAGGGTGGGCGTGGCGACGCCGTCCTGCTGGCGCTGGCGCAGCATGGCCATCAGCGGCACGAGGCCGGAACCGCCACCGAGCAGCAGCAGCGGGCCGGCATCGGTGGGGCGCCAGACGAAATGGCCGCCGAGGGGGCCGCGCAGCTCGATCTCGTCGCCAACGGCGGCGACGTCGTGGAAGAAGGGCGAGACCTCGCCGATATCGATGCGCTCGATGGCCAGCTCGATCGTGCCGCTGGCGTCGGGCGCGGAGGCGATCGAATAGCTGCGCAGGGCCTGGTAGCCATCGGGCGCGGTGAGGCGCAGGTCGACATGCTGGCCAGCCCGATGGCGGAAAGGCCGCTCGAGCTTGAAGATGAAGCTGGTGATGCCAGCCGTGCGCGGCACGATGGCCGTGATGACGGCGGTCTGCCAGCCGGTGTCGGCGTCAATCATGGGTATAACGCTGCTCGCGCCAGGGATCGCCATAGATGTGATAGCCGCGCAGTTCCCAGAAACCGGCCTCGTCGCGCTCGGTGAACTGCAGACCATTGATCCACTTGGCCGATTTCCAGAAATAGAGATGCGGCACCAGGAGGCGCGCCGGGCCACCATGGTCGCGCTCAAGCGGCTTGCCGGCATATTTGAGCGCCACCATGGCCTTACCGGTGGTCAGGTCGGCGGTGGGCACATTGGTGGAATAGCCGTCAAAGCTGTGGGCGAGCGTAAAGGGCGTGGGCGGCTCGATGAAGGCATCGGCGAGGATATCGTCGATCAAGACGCCTTCCCACTGGCTGTCGAGCATGGACCAGGTGGTGACGCAGTGAATGTCGCGCACCATTTTGGTCATGGGCAGCGCGTTGAACGCGTCCCAGCTCCAGGTCTTGACCGGGCGCGGCCCGATCTTGAGCGTGAAGCGCCATTTTTCGGGCGTGATATGGGGCGTGGGGCCGGCCGAGAGGACGGGAAAATAATCAACCAGATGCTGGCCGGGGGGAATGCGGGTGGTCGGATCGGCGGCGCGGGGCCGGCCGGTAAAGCCGCGGGTGACCATGACATGCGCTCCGGGCTGCGCACAGGTGCAGCCGATAGAGCCAGTCTGGATCAGGAGGCGGCCGCGCCGCAAGGGCATCGCCAGAGATGCAGCCCTGCGCGGCGCGGCGAGCCGATCAATTGTCGGGGAAGAGCGCGGCCAGGTTGAGAATGGCGATCAGGCGATCTTCATTGCGGATGAGGCCACCGACGACTTCGCCACGGCCGCCGCGCGGCACGGGCTGGCAGTCAGCGCCTTCGGCAAAGATGATGTCGGACACGGCATCGACCAGCAGACCCACATCGCTGCCGGGCAGCGAGACGACCAGCACAACCTGGCTGGCGCTGGTTTCGCCATAGCCGCCACCGACGCCCAGCATGGTGGCCAGATCATAGACCTGGATGATGCTGCCGCGGATATCGAGCACGCCCTTGGCACCATAGGGCTGATTGGGCAGCTCGGTGGTGGTGGAGCCGCTGCGGATCTCGCGCACGGCCATGATGTCGATGCCGTAGGACTTGTCGCCGCAGGTGAAGGTCACGAACTGATTGGCCGAGGCCGTGGTCGCCATGGCATCGGGATTGCCCAGATTGCCGACGTCGTTGGTTTCAAAGCTCAGTGCAGCGTCCATCAGAATTCATTCCAATCTTCAGCGATGGCAGCATTGCCATGCGTGCCATAGGAACGTGCCGCGCTCCTGACGGCGGCCTTGACCGGCCGGGCTGTGGCGGGACGCGGTGCGGCCGCGACCTCCATGCGTTGATTCTGCCCATCAATTACGAAGATTTCGACAATACGGTCGAGTTCGCTGGCCTGACCTTCGGTCTGCTCGATGGCCGCATTGGTCTGTTCCACCAGAGCGGCATTGTGCTGGGTCATCTCGTCCATCTGGCGCACGGCCGTGGTGACTTCGGCGATGGCATTGGACTGCTCGGCGCTGGCCGAGGCGATGGCGTTCATCAGCTCGGTGTTTTCGCGGGCGCTGGACAGCATTGAGGTGAGCTTGCCTGCGGCATCGGCCACCAGGCGCGAGCCATCCTTGACGTCATTGGCCGACTGCTCGATGAGCACCTTGACCTCGCTGGAGGCGCCGGCCGCCGATTGGGCGAGACGGCGCACTTCCACGGCGACCACGGCAAAGCCCTTGCCGGCGTCACCAGCGCGGGCCGCTTCCACCGAAGCGTTCAGCGCCAGAAGATTGGTCTGGAAAGCGATGTCGTCGATCATGCCGATGATATTGGAGATCTTGGACGAGGAGGAGGAGATGCGATCCATGGCCGTATTGGCCTGGGCCATGACCTCGCCGCTCTCTTCAGCGGTGTGGGAAACGATGCGGGCCTTGGCATTGGCCTGTTCGGCGCGCTTGGCATTCTCGTTGACGGTGCCCGCCAGCTGTTCCATGGCAGCGGAGGTTTCCTCGATCGCTGCGGCCTGCTTGGTGGTGCGTTCCGCCAGATCATTGGCGCCCGAGAGGATCTCGCCGGTCGCGGTCTTGAGCGTGCTCGATGTGCTGCGCAGCTGCGCAACAATGCTGCTGAAGCGTTCTACCGTGTCGTTGAAAGCCATGCGCACGGGCTCGAGATCGGCGCCAAAGGGCTGTTCAATGCGGCAGCGCAGATCGCCCTCGGCCAGCCTGGCGAGGCCCTCACCCAGGTCGCTGACGGCGCGTTTGCGTCCGGTGATGTCGGTCGCGAATTTGACGACCTTGGCCACCTTGCCGTTGAGATCGAAGATCGGGTTGTAGGAGGCCAGCACCCAAACTTCCTTGCCACCCTTGCCGATGCGCAGATATTCGGCCGCCTGGAACTGGCCGCGGCCGAGCGCGGCCCAGAACTCCCGATATTCCGGGCTGGAGACCATGGCCGGCTGCACGAACATGCTGTGGTGGCGACCCTTGATCTCGCCAAGCTGGTAGCCGAGGGCCGAGCAGAAGTTCTCATTGGCCGTCAAGATGTCGCCGGTGGGCGAGAACTCGATGACGGCCTGTGACTTGCCGATTGCAGCAAGCTGACCAGCCGCTTCGGCGGCAGCCAGCTTGGTCGCGGTCACAT
This sequence comes from Devosia sp. FKR38, assembly GCF_005222805.1. GTDB lineage: Bacteria > Pseudomonadota > Alphaproteobacteria > Rhizobiales > Devosiaceae > Devosia. Next base: position 142,292 of record NZ_STGC01000002.1, read on the forward strand.
CGGTGGCGAATTTGACGACCTTATAGGCCTTGCCATCGTCGCCAATGATAGGGTTGTAGGAGGCCTGAATCCAGACTTCCTTGCCGCCCTTGCCGATGCGCTTATATTCGGCGGACATGAACTCGCCGCGCCCGAGCGCGGCCCAGAATTCTGTATAGGCGGGGCTGGCCGCGTCCGACGGCTGCATAAACATGCGATGCTTCTGCCCGACCACCTCGCTGAGCTCATAGCCCAGCAGAGACAGAAAATTCGGGTTGGCGCGCAAGATCGTGCCGTCCAGCGAAAACTCGATCACCGCAAGCGACCTCGACATCGCCATCAAGATGCGTGACGCGTCCTCGAGCTGCTGCCGCTTGGCGCTGCCCATGAACATGCTCATTCCCATATGCCCTACCTCCGAGTACCGCAAACCACTCTCGCGGCTCATTTGGAAGCAACTATGGATGATGAGTCTTAACGAATGCCAAATCCTGAGTTAGAACCTGACGTTTTCGGCGCACTCCAAAGTAAAACTCGGAATACAAGTAACAAATTTGAGGTTGATTGACTTACCGGCAATCGGGGAAGCATGTAAATTGTCTTACTTTTGCAGAACGCAACAATGCGATTAGAATTTCCAAAAGCAAAGCCATGTTTGTTCCACCGTAGCACTTAAAATATGCTACGTAACTGGTCAGGACTCAGAGCACCCGCCAAAGAGTATATGATTCCGCTAGGGAGTTTAATAATCCGGGCGCTGGCGTTATTGGCGTCGCAAATCCCGCGCCTGGCGCAGGAAAGGGCGATGGCGTAAAATTGCCAGCAATGGCGCAAGAGGCCACTAACGCTAAGGCAAAACACTCACAGCAAAGAGTTTTCCGGCGCGCCCAATGCCATGGACCTGGGCGCGCCAATCGCAACTAGAACCGGATCGAGGCCAGGTGGAACGGCGTAAAGCTGGTGGCCTCTGCCTGGTCAACCGGGCGCTCCAGTCCATCGACGGCCTGAGCAACTCGCCCTTCGGGCAGCGAAACGGCCAGCGCACCGCGCCGCCCGGCCGATTCAGACAGGCGGAGCACATAGCCATCGCCGGATTCCGCCGGCTTGAGCGCATGCAGACGCATGTCCAGGCCCGACCACTGCACCGGGGCAATATCGTAGCCTGCCTCGGCCGAAGCCGGGGTGAAGCGCAGCGGATCGACCAGCAGGTCGGCCTCGGACTGCACCTCAGGGCTCCACCAGCGACCATCATGCGGCATAATGGCATAGGTGAAGTGGTGATGCCCCTCGTCGGCCAGCATGTCGGGATACATCGGCCCGCGCACGAGGCTCAGGGTCATGACATTGCCCTTGGCCGAGAAGCCGTATTTGTCGGCCGACAGCAGCGCGGCGCCCCAATCGGCCTCGCCCAGCGAAACGAAGCGGTGCCCGCAGGCCTCGAACTGCGCCTGCTGCCAGGTGGTGTTGTCATGGGTGGCGCGCTGGGTGACGCCGATGGCCTGATCGAAGGCAGCCTGTTCGGCCATGACCGTGACCGGGAACACCGCGCGCAGATAGGTGCGGCGATCGTGCCAGTCGATATCGGTGACGATGTCGAGACGCGGGCTGTTGCTCCACAGGCGCAGCTTCTGGGTGATGCGGCTGGCGCTCAGGGTGCGCACGATGGTGATTTCACCCAGATGCGGACCGCTGGCGGTGACGGTGCAGCTCTCGAGTTCGAGCAGTTCCTCACCGCCCAGCGAGAAGCCCGGTTCGATATCCCAGGCGTCATAGTTGCGGGGCAGATCGTTGCGATAGACCATCAGCCGGTTGGCCGCGCCGTCGATCAGCTCGCGATTGCGGCGCTTGTCGAACAGCGAGGCAATGCGGCCGTGGGCATCGATGGTGACACGCACCAGATCGTTTTCCAGCTGGCGATCGGAGACCGTAACCCTGCGCGTGCTGGCCTCGGCAACAAAGCCGAGGCTGAGCGGGGCCAGGGCGCGATCGGACGCGGCAATATAGAGATCGCCGACCTGCTGGGGCGCCAGGCTTGCGGGCAGCGGCTCATGCGACTGGATCTGCCAATGCGGCTTGGCCGTGCCGGAGATATTGGCGACGGCGAGGCCCTGCTGGGCACCGCTGCTGCGGCCAGCCATGCGGGCGAGCGCCTGGGCGGCGATGGCTTCGCTGCGCGCGACAATGCCCTCAAGTTCCGCCTCGGTCTGCACATAGGCCTCGCGGATGGACGAGCCGGGCAGGATGTCGTGGAACTGGTTGCGCAGCATCAGCTCCCAATCATCGCCCAGCACGGGCATGGCAGCGCCGGCGCCGCTGAGGGCTGCCAGAACGCTGGTCGCCTCAGCCGCCACGAGGGCGAGTTCAGCCCGGCGGTTGAGCTGCTTGGTGCGCGCCTGGGTGGTGAGGGTGGCGCGATGATATTCGAGATACATCTCGCCCGACCACACCGGCACGGCGGCATCGCGCAGTTCGGCACTGATGGTATCGATATGCTGCTGGATATTGCCATGGGTGATAGCGGGCAGCTGCGGCATCAGGTTGAGGATGGGGAAGGCCTCGATCTGATCGGGATCGGGACCGCCGCCGCCGTCGCCCCAGCCATAGGTGGCGATCACGGTGTCGGTGAGATCCTTGCCGGCATGCTTGCTCCAGACTTCATCCAGCGCCTGGGGCCGCATGAGCATGTTGTAGCCGTCATTGTCATAGGCATTGTAGGTGTGCACCAGCACCGTGGAGCCGTCGTTGCCTTTCCAGCGGAACAGGTTTTCCGGCATCTTGTTGGTTTCGCTCCAGCTCACCTTGATGGTGACCAGAGTCTCGATGCCGGCATGGACCATGATCTGCGGCATGGCGCCGGTGAAGCCGAAGGTGTCGGGCAGCCAGGCCGTGCGGTTGATGAAGCCGAAATGGCGCTGGAAATAGGCCTGGCCGAGCAGGAACTGCCGCATGAAGGCTTCGGCCGAGGGCATGTTGGTATCGCACTCGATCAACATGCCGCCGTTGACCTCCCACTGGCCGTCGGCGATGCGCTGCTTGATGGCCTCGAACAGGGCCGGATCTTCCTGCTCGACATGCTTGTAGAACAGCGAGGAAGACTGCAGGAAGGTGAACTCGGGGTGCTTGTCCATCAGCGAATTGACGCTGTTGAAGGTGCGCACGATCTTGCGCACGGTCTCGGGCTGCGGCCAGAGCCAGACATAGTCGATATGGGCATGGCCGGTGGCCAGGATCTTGCCCTGCTTGGGATAGCGCTGGCGCAGTTCGGCCAGGCCCGCGTCGATGGCGGCGATGGCGGCGTCAACCGATGCCAGGGCATCGGCATCGAGCAGGGCCGGCGTATTGGTCGGCTCGAAACTGCGCTCCCAGATGCGCTGAGCGCGCGTCTGGTCTGCCAGGCGCGGGCCGACAATGGCGGTGGCGGTGGGCAGGCGCAGCTGCGACAGACCGATCTCGGCAACGTCGCAGAGCGAGCGGGCCAGTTCGGCGTCCTTGACGGTCTGGGCAGTGCTGCAGATGGTTTCGATGCGGCGGCGCAGGGCGCGGATCTGCGGCTCGACACTGACGATCTCGGCGATCTCCAGCCGGGGATCGCGATTGGGAATGCCGAACAGCGAGCGCGCCGCCACTTCGGCTACAATGACAAAGGGCACCTGCGGCAGCGGGGCAAAGCGCTTGTGCTGCGGATTGGCGCCGAAGGCATCGAGCTGCGTGCCGTCCTCGGCAAACAGGCGCACCAGAGCCTCGCCACCAAAATCGAGGCGCAGTTCGGCATTGGCGCGGCCGGCGACCGTCAGCAGGCCCGAGCGGAAGCTGTGGATGCCAAAGCGGTTGGACCAGGCGTCGCCCACCACAATGCTGCGCACTTCGCCTTCGGGCGATTGCAACGTCCAGGGGCCAATGGGGCTGCGGTCATGCAGTTCCCAGGCGACCAGTTCCTCACGCCAGGTATCAAGGTGGTCGGTCAGCTGCTCCAGATTGCGCTGACGATCGCGGTAGTGACGCATTTGGTATCCTCCTGAGTATTCGCAAGTGTCGACTTCGGCGACCAATCGCGTCCGATCACGGAATAATTTATCATACTGGATTTAAGATGGAAGCGGGGCAAAAGTCCATATTTACTGGCTTTTTCCCACGATTTTGGCAGAGGCCTCGATCAAATTTTGGCCGGGAATCCTGGCTTGACACATCGGATTAAATGCATGTTAGCTGATTAAGTTTCGTGGCGAGAGCCCTGGGCGCGACAAATGACAGCGTGGCGGACGGAAAAGCAATGTCGAATGCCCATGCAACAGTGCCAGCACAGCGGATAGCGCAGACCGGGAACTTGGAGGTAGATCATGGTTATGAAGCGTCGTGAATTTCTGAAGGGCACTGCAGCCGTTGGGCTGGGCAGTGTGGCGGCCGGGCTGATGGGGAAGACAGCGCTGGCGGCCGAGGGCACGCTGGACATCTTCTTTAACAGCGACACCAATGTGGTGGAATTCTGGGCTTCGGCGGTTAAGCCGGCCTTCGAGGCCGCCAATCCGGGCACGACGCTGAACCTGGTTTCGGGTGGCGGCGGCGCTTCGATGAACGCCCTGGCCGAGCGCGCCTTTGCGGCGCTGCAGTCGGGCACCGATCCGCAGATCGACATGATGGAGGCCATTGGCCCCTACCATCCCGAAGGCGCCATCGAGGCTGGCCTGTGGGACGATTTCTCCACGCTCAACCTGCCCAACATGAGCAAGGTCAACCCGGCGGTCATCGACAACCAGTGGTCCCTGCCCTATCGCGGCTCGCAGGTCGTGATGATGTACAACAGCGAAAAGGTGCCGACCCCGCCCAAGACCTTCGAGGAGCTGGTGGCGTGGATCAAGGCCAATCCGGGCCAGTTCGCCTATGCCCGTCCGGACCTGGGCGACAGCGGCGCCTGCTTTATCGAGCGGGCCCTGCAGGAAGTGATGGGGCGCGACGAAAGCCTGTTCACCAACGACAACTACTCGGACGAATATGCCGAGCCGATGTTCACCAAGCTGTGGGCCCTGCTGAACGATCTCGCTCCCTCGCTGTACAAGGGCGGCGAATATACCGGCGGCAACACCCCCTCGATCCAGCTGCTGGCCAGCGGCGTGATCACCATGACCATCGCCTGGTCGGACATGGCGCTGGTGGCCATGAACGAAGGCGTGGTGCCCGAGACCACCGCCGTGGCGCAGCTGCAGGACCTGGCCTTCATCGGCGGCTATTCGAGCGTCCTGGTGCCCACCAATGCGGCCAATCACGAGATGTCGCTCAAGCTGGCCGATTTCCTGATCTCGCCGGAAGTGCAGAACAAGGTGGTGTCCGAGCTTGGCGGCTTCCCCAGCATCAACTGGTCGGAAATGTCGCCCGAGCTGCAGGCCAAGTTCGCCAATGTGGCGACCACCTCGATCCCGACCTTCCCGGGCCCCTGGGAATCGCATCTGTTCGACGGCTGGTATCGCAATGTCGCGTCGAACCTGACCCGGGGCTGACCGAACACCATGAGCGACACGCTCTCCACGGCCCCGGCGAGCGCGCCGCTGGTGAAGTGGAGGCCCACGGGCCTCCTCTTCATCGCCGCGCCGATCCTGCTGATCGCGGTGTTCCTGTTCTACCCGGCGCTGCGCAGCATCTGGGGCACGATCTATGTTCGCCAGCCGGACGGCAGCTATGCCTTCTCGATCGCGAGCTATCTGTATTTCTTCTCCGACAGCTATAGCCTGACCAATCTGGGCCGCACCTTCTGGACCACGATCGTGACCATGGTGCTGCTGATCGCGATCAATCTGCCCATCGCCATCTATCTGCGCTTCAAGGGCGGCCGCCTGGCGGTGTTCATCCAGGTGCTGGCGCTGTTTCCCATGTTCGTGCCGGGCATCGTGATCGTCTATGCGCTGATCCGCTATCTGGGCCCCAATGGCCTGTTGCAGACCCTGCTCGAAGTGGTGGGGATCGGCGGCTTCCAGTCGCCGTATCTGACGCCCTGGGGACCGGTGATCGGCATGGTGTGGGACGCGATGCCGTTTACCCTGCTGGTGCTGACCGCCGGCATGTCGGGCATTGCCACCTCGGCCATCGAGGCGGCGCAGGACGTCGGCGCCGGGCGGTTGCGAATCCTGTTCAGCATCATCCTGCCGCAGATCAAGAACTCGCTGCTGGTGGTGACCTCGCTCAATTTCCTGGGCCTCTTCGGCCAGGCCTTCATGCCCTTCATGCTGGGGCCCACATCGCCCGAAATGATGGGGCCCTTCATGCTGCGGACCTTTTCAACCGTGCGGGATCCGCTGCAGGCGGCGACGCAGGCCACAATCGTGTTTGCGCTGTGTTCGGTGGCGGGGCTGGCCTATGTGCGCTCCATCGCCAAGCGCCGCGCTGCGGAGCTGGTGAAATGATCGGCTTTATCAAACGGCTCGACTGGCCCGGCTATGTGCTGGCGCTGTTCCTGATCTTCTTCATCCTCTTGCCCATCGTCACGGTGTTCCTGTGGGCCTTTACCGAGCAGTGGTTCTACCCCTCTGTGCTGCCGACCAAATGGGGCCTGCGCTACTGGTTCAAGGTGCTGGAGCGCCCCGACGTCTGGGCGGCGTTTTTCACCTCGGTGCAGCTGTCGGCCATCGTGACGGCGCTGTCGGCGGTGATCTGCCTGCCGGCCGCCTATGCCTTTGCGCGCATGGAGTTTCCGGGCAAGCAGTTCTTCATGATGAGCTTTCTGATGGGCAATGCGTTCCCGCGCTTTGCGCTGATCATTTCCATCGCCGTGCTGTTCCTGACGCTGAACCTGGTGGGTACCTATCTGGGCGTGGTGATCATCCAGCTGCTCAACACGATCCTGCTGATGATCTGGCTGCCCACGGCGGCCTTCCAGGCGGTGAGCCGGAACATGGAAGAGGCCGCCATGGACGTCGGCGCCTCGCCGCTGCGCGTCTTCTGGCACATCACGCTGCCGCAAGCGTTGCCGGCCATCGGCGCAGCGCTGCTGATGACGTTCGTGTGGACCTTCTACGAGACCGAGGGCGCCTGGCTGGTGGGGGCGCCGCGCGTCCAGACCATGCCGCTGCTGATGATGTCGATGATCAACAATCAGCTCGTGGTGCAATATGGCGCCGTGCTGTCGGTGGCCCTGTGGGTGCCCTCGCTGGTGGCCCTGCTGCTGGCCCGCCGGGTGATGGGCTCGGATTCCTTTGCCAAGGGCCTGGGCGCATGATGGTGCCCGGCCACTTTCCAAACAGTGAGTATTGATATGGCCAGTCTGAGCCTTGCCGGGGTGTCCAAGGAATTCAACAAGATGACGGCGGTCAGCCCGCTGTCGCTGGACATTGCCGATGGCGAGCTGGTGTGCCTGCTGGGGCCGTCGGGCTCGGGCAAGTCGACGCTGCTGCGCATGATCGGCGGCTTTGAGGCGCCGTCCTCGGGCCAGGTGCTGATCGCCGGGCAGGACGTGGCCCATACGCGGCCCGACAAACGGCCGACGGCCATGGTGTTCCAAAGCCATGCGCTGTGGACGCATATGAATGTGTTCGACAATGTCGCCTTCGGGCTCAAGCTGCGCAAGCTGAGCAAGGCCGCCATCGAGACCAAGGTGATGGAGGCGCTCGAGCTGGTGGGCCTGGGTGGCTATCACAAGCGCATGCCGCGGCAATTGTCGGGCGGGCAGCAGCAGCGCGTGGCCATCGCCCGGTGCCTGGTGCTGGAGCCCAAGATCCTGCTGATGGACGAGCCCTTCGCCAGCCTCGATCAGCATCTGCGCGAGCGGCTGCGCGAAGAGGTGCGGCAGATCCAGCGCAAGCTCAAGATCACAACGCTGTTCGTCACCCATGCCCAGGACGAGGCGCTGGCGCTGGCCGACCGCATCGTCGTCATGTCGATGGGCGCCATCGAGCAGGTGGGTACGCCCGACGATATCTATGCCAATCCGCAAACCCAGTTCGTGGCCAATTTCATCGGCACCATGAACATGATTCCGGGCGCGGTGAGCGGCGGCCGGATCCGGGCCAGCGGCTTTGATCTCGATGCCGGCTTCAGCGATGGCCCGGCCACGCTGGCCATCCGACCCGAGGATTTCGCCATCACCGAGACGGGCACCACCGTATTGGTCAAGCGCGTGGTCAACCTCGGTCCATTCCTTCTGGCCGAGGCCGAGCATGCCGATGGCACGGCTATTACCGTGCATCTCGACAAGACCCATCCGGTGCGCGAGGGCAGTTCGCTGACGCTGACGGCCAAGCGGCACGCCATCTATCGCGACGGCGAAAAGCCCTATCGCAGCCAGCCGACCGCCTGAGCGGTCGGCTGATTTGTGGGGCGGCCTAGCTGGCCTGCAGCACCACCGAGACCTTGCCCAGGCGCTCGCTGGTGACGGTGACAATGATGGGACCGGCAGCCTCGGCCTGGACCCAGAAGCCGATGGCGCCCGCGCGCAGCGAAACCAGGCCCGGCCCCAGCCGGCGGCCGGGGCCCGAGACGGTGATGCTGACCGGTTCGGCATAATGGGCCAGCACATTGCCGACCTGATCGAGCGCGCGGACCATGAGGCGCACGCTGTCGCGAGCGCCGATCTCGGAGGCATCGGGCACAACGGCCAGGCTCGTGGCCACCGGATCGGCCACCAGCCGCGCCTCGGCAACCTTCTTGCCGCCAATAAAGCCGCTGATCACGCCATCGACCCAGCCATCGCCCCAGATGCCTAGTTCGCCATCACTGAAATGGCGGCGATCAAAGACGGCAGGAGCATGGGGCAGGTGCGGATAGGCGTCGCGATCCGGGCCGACGCGCTTGGGCGGCTGATTGCCATAGCGCAGCTCGACCTCGTCGCAATTGGTCAACACCATCAAAGGCAGCACGCCGCCGATATTGCGCTCGCCATTGGCCCAGATGGTCACCGGCTTGAGGATGATCTCCTCGGCCGGGTCGCACTGGCTGGCATAGGCAAAGGCGGCCAGCTTGGGCTCGCGGAAAATGTCCATCACGCCATGGTGGCAGATGCGGTCGCCGGAGCCGAAATCCTTGTGGGTGTTATAGTCAAAGGCGCACCAGCCGATAGCGCCGGACACCTGCGGATCGCCATAGGCGGCATTGAGCACCTGCAGATGGCGCGTCACATGCTCGATCTGGCGCTGTTCCTGATCGCCCCGCTTGGTGGGATACATGTGGCCGTTGAACTCGGTGACCAGATAGGGCACCTGCCGGTCGAGCCCGGTGACTTCCTGCTGCGGACGCAGCGGGGTGCGCGGGCGGTTGCCGCCCAACTCGTCGAGCCCGAGGATGAAGTCGTTCATGGTATAAACGTCTTCGAGCAGCTCGCTGTCGGTGTAGCAGCGGACGCCGCCGATGGCGCGGGTGCTATCCAGCTCGCGGGCAGCGCGATTGGTCTCGACGTAGAAATCATGGTCGTCGCGCGACTCGTTGATGCGCACGCCCCAGATGACGATGGAGGGATGGTTCCAGTCGCGCCGGATCATGCGGCGGACGTTTTCGACCGATTCCTGCTTCCAGGCGGCGTCGCCGATGTGCTGCCAGCCGGGGATTTCCTCGAAGACCAAGAGGCCCAGCTCGTCGCAGCGTTCCAGGAACCAGGTCGACTGCGGATAGTGCGAGGTGCGCACCATGTTGAGCTTGAGCTGATGACGCAGAATGTCGGCGTCGCGGCGCTGCGCCGCCCGCCCCAGGGCATAGCCGGAATAGGGGAAGGACTGGTGACGGTTGAGCCCGCGCAGCTTGATGGGGCGACCATTGAGGCGGAAGCCATCGCGCGTGAACTCGGCCGCACGGAAGCCAAAGCGCGTCGAGAGCGTGTCGGTGCCATAGGGCGTCTCAAGCGCCAGCTCCATGGTGTAGAGCGCGGGATTGTCGATATCCCACAGGGCGATGCCAGCAAGGTCGGCGATTTCGAGCTGCAGACCCGCATCGACCAATTCGACCGTGGTCGCGGCCAGCGCCAGACCATCGGCATCGCGCAGGGTGGCGGTCAGCGTGCCACCCAGCGGCAGTGCGCGCGGATTGGCCAGGGTGACGGCCAGGGTGACGCGCTTGCACTCGGCCAGCGGATCGGGCGTCTCGATCTTGACGGAATCGATGGCAACCGGCGCCGTCACCCGCAGCCAGACGTCGCGATAGATGCCGGCATAGGTCAGATAGTCGATCAGATTGCCGAAAGGCGGAATGGCGGGATTTTCGCTGCCGTCGATGCTGACGTCGATGGTATTGCTGCCGGCCACCAGGCGATCGGTGAGGCGGACGGCAAAGGGCGTATAGCCATCGGCATGGGCCAGCACCGGCGCACCATTGACCGCGACCTTGGCATTGGCCATGGCACCATCAAACACCACATGCACCTCGCGCCCGGCCCAGGCCGGGTCGGCGACGAAGCTCTTGCTGTAGGAGAAGGGGCGCTGATAGGCCGTCTCGTCAAAATAGGTCAGCGGCAGCTCCACCGCCGTATGCGGCAGGCGGACGCGTTCGGTACCCTGGAAGATCCAGTCGTCGTTGAAGTCCGTCTGTGATCGCATTGAAAAGCCCTCGGGGATGGGTAGATTGGCGGACGGCGGGTCTTAAGGCCCCTGGGGTGAACGCGCGACCAGGGCACCAGGGCATCGCCGGGCCAGCTGCAGGCCACTTAATTTCTCGGATGTTGTTTTATCAAGCACGGAATTATGAATTTCCGTTCGTCCCTCGCAGATTCTTGCGACAGAGCGGCAAGTGTGTTGCGGTGAAGCCTGGCTTGCAGGGCCAATAAATCAGGGAAATTCCAGCGTCCACGCCGCATTCCTGTGTGCGCATGGAATATGGTATGATATAAGGACTTAATGGGCCATTCGACGCGTAGAGTGCAGCAATGATCAGATTGGCAACCGCTCCGGATGCCTGGGGCGTCTGGTATGCCGATGACCCCCGACAGATCGGCTGGGCGCGCTATCTCGATGAGGTGCGCGACGCCGGCTTCACTGTAACCGAAACCGGCCCCTGGGGCTATCTGCCCACCGATCCGGCAAACCTCAAGGCGGAGCTGGACCAGCGCGGGCTGAGCATCTGCGGCTCGGCGCTGGTGCATGAGCTGGCCGTGCCTGACGCCATGGCGAGCCTATTGCCGCGCCTGCGCCAGACCTGCGCCCTGCTGAAGGCGATGGATGCCAAATGGGTGGTGATCATGGACGATTGCCCCGCCCCCACGCCCGGCCACGTTCGGGCGCTCGGCCAAGAGCAGTGGCAATTGCTCATCGCCAATACGCTGGCGGCGGCGCGCTATGTGGTGGAGACCGAGGGGCTCAAACTGGCCTTTCATCCGCATATCGGCTCGGGCGTCGAGACCGAGGCTGAGGTGGAGCGCCTCTTGGCCGATACGCCGGCCGAACTGGTTGATCTCTGCTTTGACTTTGGCCACCATGCCTATACTGGGGCCGATGCCGAGGCCTTCATGCGCCGGCATGCCGACCGCATCGGCTATTATCACTTCAAGAACGTCGACCCGGTGATGCTCAAGCGCATTGCCGACGAAGGCATGGACTATATCACCGGCTTTGGCGCCGGCGTGATGTGTGCGCTCGATGCCGGCGTGGTGGATTTCGCCGCTGTCAAAGCCTTCCTTGATGCGCGCGGCTTTGATGGCTTTGCCGTCTATGAGCAGGACATGTATCCCTGCCCGCCCGACAAACCGCTGCCGATTGCCCGGCACAACCGCGCCGTGCTGGCGCAGCTGGGGCTCTAGCCATGGCAGCAGGGGATGGCTGGCCCGTGAGCAAGGCGACGGACAAGGGCACGCCAGTGATCGAACCGCGGCGCGCCGAGGATGCGCGGATTTCCAACCGCCGGCTGGTGTTTGAGACCATCTGCCAGCGCGCGCCGATCAGCCGGGTGGAAATCGGCGGGCTGATCGAGCTCAAGCCGCAGACCATTTCCTCGATCACCCGCGAACTGCTCGACCAGGGGTTGATCAGCGAGGCCGGGCGCTCGAGCGGCACGCGCGGCCAGCCGCAGATCTATCTCGAGCCCAATGCAAGGGCCGGGTTTTCGATCGGCGTGCATCTTGATCGCAATGTCTGCAATTTGGTGGTCTGCGACCTCAAGCGCAGCGAGCTGGTGCGGCGGCGCATTGCCTGCGACACCAGCCTGCCGCGCGAGACGCTGCGGCAGGTGGCGGCGGAACTGGATTCCGCGCTGGCCGAGGCCGGCGTGCCGCGCGACAAGGTCTGGGGCATCGGGCTGGTGCTGCCCACCTTTGGCTCGGATGTCTATGACTTTGATTTCTCAATGCCGCATTGGGAGGCCTGGCGCGATGTCGGCTTTGCCGATGAGCTGCGCAGCCTTTCCGGCCTGCCGATCCTGGTGGAAAACGACGCGACGGCGGCAGCCATTGGCGAGCGCTTCCAGCACGGCGACGCCAGCTTGAGCAGCTTTGTCTATTTCTACATCGCCCGGGGCACGGGCGCGGGCATCATCATCGATGGCGCGCCTTACAAAGGCTTTGGCGGCAATGCCGGCGAAATGGGCCTGTTGCCCGTCTTCGGGCTGGATGGCTCCCCGGTCTGGCCCGAACACCGCACGGTCGACGTGCTGTCGCTGGGCGGGCTGGCGCAGGCCTGTGGCGTGACGGAAGATGCGCTGGTGCCCGAGGAGTTGCATCGACTTTACCAAGTACGCGACCAGCGCCTGATGGAATGGCTCAAGGCGGCCTCTGACACGCTGCGCGACGTGACGGCGGTGTTCGAAGTGCTGCTCGATCCCGAGTTCATCGCGGTGGGCGGAGCCATGCCGCGGACCATCATCCAGGCCATGGTGGACATGGCCTATCCGCTGCGGCCGACGCCGGCGGCGCGGCGCGACCGCAGCAAGGCGCGGCTGGTGGCGGCCGAGCTGATCGAGGATGCGGCCGTGCGCGGCGCGGCGCTGCTGCCGATCTTTGTCAACACCAGCCCCAATTTCCGGCACCTTTACATCCGCCAGATCGCCCAGGACCAGCGACCGTTCGACCGCTAGCGCTGGCACTGCCAGGGCGAGCCCATGGCGAGGCCTGGCGATCTCCACACAATCTGCACCATTCATCAACCGCCCCTGCACGGGCGCGCCGCAGGGTAATCTCGGGTCCCCACCGACCCAGGACTGTCCTTCAGTCTCCCCTGCGGCCATATGTGCGGCCCGCCCCCAAGAGCGTTGCACATGTGGCCGCCCCCACTTTTGGCCTCGCCGTAACTCTGGACCTATCGACCCACCATGGACACGATCACGACTGACCGCCTTATCCTGCGCCCGTTCCGTGCGTCCGACGCCGAGGCGCTGTTTGCCTATCTGCATCAGCCGAGCGCGAGCTGCTTTTACTCCATGGCGCTGGCCGACATGGCGGCCGCCGAAGCGGAAGCCGCGCGGCGCAGCACCGGCAGCGAGTTCATTGCAGTCGCCCTAAGGGATAGCGACGTGCTGATTGGCGATCTCTTTGGCATGGAGCCCGAAGAGGGCCCTGGCGCGTTCGATGGCGATACCTATTCGTTGGGCTGGAACTTCAACCCGGCCTATGGCGGGGCCGGCTATGCCACCGAGGCGGCGCAGGCGCTGGTCGACCATCTGTTCACGGCCGGCCACGCCCGGCGACTCTACGCTTATGTGGAGGACCATAATCTGGCGTCGCAGCGCCTGTGCGAACGGCTGGGCATGCGGCAGGAAGGGCTGTTCCTCGATTATATCTCGTTCCGCAACGAGGCCGGCGAGCCGGTCTATGAGAACACAATGCAATATGCGCTGCTCAAGCGCGAATGGGCGGCGCAGCAGCGTCGTTCCGCCTAGGCGCGAGTGGTCCGGGCGGCACCCCACCCGGACCGTGCAACGCCGCTAGCGCACAGCGCAGACGACATAATCGTCCAGATACTGCCAGATGGTGCCGGTCTGGCGGAAGCCGGCGCTGCGCAGGGTTTCAAGGTGATAGCCGAGCGTCACCTTGGCCGGCGGAATCTTGCCCAGCCAGACCGCTTCGCGCTGCTTGGCGGCAGCGGCGAAATCGAGGCGGGACTGCGCCGCGTCCCACCATTGATCCCAGGTGTCGGTGCCCGATCCAAAGGCGCGCTCCTGGTTGGCCTCGTCATCCTGTCGTGCCAGCCCGCGCAGGGCAGGCTGGGCGATGTCGTCATAGAGCAGGTGATCGGCATTGAGGAACAGGCCGCCCTCGACGATGCGATCGGCCAGGGCGAAATAGAGCTGGGCCAGATGCTGCGGCGCCAGCCAATGCAGGGCCGTGGAGGAGACGACGGCATCAAAGACGCCATCGATGCCACTCAGCCAATCGAGCTGGTCGAGATCGGCCTCGAGGACCGAGACGGTGTCCTGGCCGGCGAAGATCTCGCGGGCAATGGCCAGCAGCACCGGATCCTTGTCGACGGCGACTATGCGGGCCTCTGGCAAGTGGGCCAGAAGGGCGGCGCTGAGCGAGCCGGGGCCACAGGCCAGATCAAGCACGCGCGGTGCGCGACCGCATTGGCGGGCAATGGCCTCGACCATGACGGTGAAGCGCTGGTCGCGGTGCCGGATATAGGCGGTCTGCTGGGCATCCCAGCGGCGCAGCAGGTCGGATGAAGACGGATAGGTGGTCATGGCAAAGGCTCCGGGCTAAGGGCATCGGCAAACACCAGGTGCTGCCGCCCCGATGGGGTGGTGATGGCGGTGGCGGGGACGCGATAGATGGCCGAGACGCGCTCGGGCGTGAGCACCTGCGCAGGGGCGCCAATGGCCAGAAGGCGCCCGTGGTCGAGCAGGGCGATGCGGTCGCAATAGCGCGCGGCGAGGTTGAGATCGTGCAGCACGACGAGAGTGGACAGGCAGAGGCTGCGGACAAAGGCCAGCACATCGTGCTGATAGCCGAGGTCGAGATGGTTGGTCGGCTCATCGAGCAGCAGATGGCTGGCCTGTTGGCAGAGCGCCCGGGCAATCAGCGCGCGCTGCACCTCGCCGCCCGAGAGATGGCGCAGCGGCTGGTCGGCCAGGGCGGACAGGGCCACGCGGTCGAGCGCCGCTTCGACGGCGGCCCGGTCCCCTGCCCGGTTGCCGCCGAACCAGGCCTGATGCGGCAGGCGACCGAGCCCGACCAAATCGGCCACGGACTGATCGCCATCGAGCGGCTGGCCCTGCGGCACCACGGCAATGCGACGGGCGACGGCGCGCCGCGACATCTGCGTCATCGGCACGCCATCGAGCAGGATATCGCCAGCGTCGGGCTGTAGCGCGCCATAAAGGCTGCGCAGCAGCGTGGTCTTGCCCGAGCCATTGGGCCCGACGACACCGAGCATCTCGCCATCGCGCAGCATGATGTCGATGCCATCGATCAGGCTGCGTCCCTGGCGGCGGACGGTGATGGCCCGGGCGTCGATCACGGCAGTTTGGAGAGCTTGTCGGCCAGCACGGTCGCGCCCTTGATCGACATGGGCGTCGGCGGATCGGTGAACGAGAAGGCGAGCGGCACGACGCGGCCGGCCTTGACTGCCTTGAAGCTCTCGACGCCGGGCACGGAGTTAAACGCGGCCAGCACATTGTCCGGCGTGCCCTCGGAATAGAGCAGCACGATTACGTCGGGATCCTTGCCCAGCAGTTCCTCGGTGCCGGCCTCAAAGACGCGTTCGTCGGTCTGGGCATAGACATTGCTCAGGCCCGCGGCGGCAAAGACCGGGGTGACCATGGAGCGGGCGCCATAGGGATAGAGCGTCTTGCCGCCGGCAGCGACATAAAGGGCAAAGCCGGTGCCATGGTCCTTGCCGGCAGCGCCCAGGGCCGCAACATCGGCCGTGAGCGCAGCAATGCGCTTGGCCACCAGATCGGCCTTGCCCAGCATGGCACCAAAGGCGGTCAGCTGGTCATAGACGCGATCAAAGCTGGCGGTGCCGCCGGGAATGAGCGCGGTATCACTGCAATAGGCCGGCGGCGAATAGAGCGGAATGCCCGCCTCGGCCAGCAATTGCCGATCCACCGCGCTTTCCGGCGCCAGCACGAGATCGGGCTGGGTGGCGATGATGGCCTCGAGCGCAATCACCGAACCACCGGTGGCGCCCTTTTCGCTGGCGATCAGCGGCACCTTGGCGAGGGCGGCATAGGTGGCGTCGTCATAGACATTCTCTGCCGGCTCGGAAGTGCGGGCGACCAGCAGGTCGAGCGCATCCAGTTCGCCCAGCAGCGCGACATCATCGGTATTGACCATGAAGATGCGCTTGGGGGCCGCCTTGAGCGTAACGGTGGAACCGCAGTTCTGCAGCGTGACGGGGAAGGCATCGACGGCAAAGCCGGCCTGGGACAGGCCCAGGGTCAGGCCCGTCGCCAGCAGCATGGTGCGCAGAGTGAACACGGTGGATTTCCTTTCGTGGGAGGGAGACTAAAGGGCCTGCCGCCCGCTGTGGCGGAGCAGCAGGAGCATCAAGGGCGCGCCGACAATGCCGGTGACCACGCCAATGGCCATTTCGGTGGGCGGGAAGAGCATGCGGGCGGCAATATCGGCCAGCAGCAGGAAGCTAGCGCCAAGCAGGGCTGACGCGGGCAAGACGAGGCGATGCCGGGTGCCGACCAGCGCCCGGGCCATATGCGGCACGATGAGGCCGACAAAACCAATGCTGCCGGCGCCGGCCACCATGACGCCGACAATCAGCGAGACGCCCAGCATCAGCGCCAGTCGCGTTCGCCCGGGATGCACGCCCAGGGCAAAGGCCGTGTCGTCGCCGGCGGCCAGGGCATCGAGCCGACCGGCGGCAGCAAACAGCGCCAGCGCCGCCAGGGCGGCCACCGCGAGACAGAGCTGGGCCATGGGCCAATGCACATTGGCCAGCGAGCCGAGCAGCCAGAACATCACCGAACGGCTGGCCTCGGGGGAATCGGAGGCAAAAATGAGAAAACTGGTGGCGGAACTGAGGGCATAACCCACCGCCATGCCGGCCAGGATCAGCCGGAAGGGGCGTGCCCCGGCGGCCTTGCCGCCAATGGCGAGGACCAGCAGGATCGAGATCACCGCGCCGGCAAAGGCGGATAAAGGCAATGTCAGCGCGCCGCCCGCACCGGCCAGCACGGTGATGGCAAAGGCGGCGCCGGTCGAAGCGCCCGAACTCACCCCCAGCACATAGGGGTCGGCCAGGCCATTGCGGACAATGGCCTGCAGCGCTGCGCCGGTCATGGCCAGGGCGCTGCCCACGGCCAGGGCCATCAGAATGCGCGGCAGCCGGGTGATCCAGACAATGGCGTCGGTAGCCTGGGTCCAACTGGCCTCGGCCGGCAGGCCCAGGCTATGCCGGCTGACGACCAGCAACACGGTCAGCGGATCGATCGGTACAGGCCCCAGGCCCACCGAGATCACCGCCAGCGTGGCGGTACCGAGCGCCAACAGCACAATCACCAGTGGCGGCGCCAGGACGTGACGGCGGCGCAGGGGCGGCATGACGGTTGCCACGCCGGCCGGCCGAGAGGTCACCGATTGCACAGACCACATGAACAGATGCCACTTCGCCCAGGAGACGGGATGCCCAGACGCGACAGCGTTTCCGGGCGGTCGTTTGGTAACGTAATAACATTACACAATCAATCAGCAATTTACCGGGATAGCGGCTGCCCCCTGATCGACAAGCCGGACCGGGCAGATTATCTATAAAACATGAGCACTGCCAAAGCCGACACCCTCGCCGAACAGATCAGCCGCGCGCTAGCCAGCCGCATCATTGCCGGCGCCATCGCGGCCGGAACGCGGCTGGGTCAGGATCATATCGCGGCCGAGTTCGGCGCCAGCCACGTACCGGTGCGCGAGGCGTTCCGGCGGCTTGAGGCACAGGGCCTGGTGGTGAGCGAGCCGCGCCGCGGCGTGCGGGTCGCCGGCTTCGGGCTGGAAGATGTGCGCGAGGTCGCCGAGATGCGCGCGGCGCTTGAGGTGCTGGCGCTGCGCAATGCCATGCCGCATTTGACCAAGGCCATTCTGGACCAGGCCGAGGAGGCCAATCGGGCCGGCGATCGCGCCCGCAACGTGGTTGCCTGGGAACTGGCCAATCGCAGCTTTCATCGCATTATCCTGAGCCCCTGCGGCATGCCGCGCCTGCTCAAGGCGATCGATGACCTGCATACTGCCAGCGCGCGCTTCCTGTTTTCCGGCTGGCGCGCTGAGTGGGAAGCCCCGACCGACCGCGATCATCGCGTGATTCTGGACGCACTGCGGGCCGGACAGGCCGAAACGGCCGCCGCCGCCCTGTCGCGGCATGTGCAGACCATCGGTCTCAAGACCCCGAAATAGTCCCGGTTTCCGGCACGCTGTGAGCGTCTTGCGGCCCGGCTTTACACCGGGCTTGCCAAGCCTGCCTGGCTGTGAAAAGTTTTAGCGATAGATTCCATATATTATCTATAATTTACAGAAGGACACCGACGCATGTCTCCAGTGAGCGCAAACGCCAAGCCGAGCCTGTTCAGTCCCCTCAATCTGCAGGCCCGGTCCCTGGCCTGGAAAGCCGCTGCCGTGGCCATCGGCACCGTGGTGCTGGCGCTGGCCTCCTATATCGAAGTGCCGCTGGTGCCGGTGCCGGTGAACATGCAGACCCTGGCGGTCACGCTGATCGGCGCGCTCTATGGCTGGCGCCTGGGTGGGTTGACGGTCGTGGCCTGGCTGATCGAGGCCGCCATGGGCCTGCCCGTGCTGTCGGGCGGCGCGGCGGGCGCGCATCACTTCGTCGGCCCCACCGCCGGCTATCTCTTCGCCTTTCCGCTGGTCGCCGCCATGACCGGCTTTCTGGCCGAAAAGGGCTGGAACGGCACTCGGCCGCTGCTGGCCTTTGTGAGCATGCTGGCCGGCAACGCGCTGTGCCTGGCCCTGGGTGGCGCGTGGCTGGCCGTGGTGATCGGCTTTGATGCGGCGCTGCAGGCAGGCGTGCTGCCCTTCGTGCTCGGCGGTGCGCTGAAGTCGGCCCTCGCCGCCGCCCTGCTGCTGGCCTTCAGCCGCGCCACTCCCAACCGCGCCGCCTGACGCGCCGGCCCGTCGCCCAGAATGCGCCTGGCGGGCAAAACGCCCGCCAGGACACGTTGGAACGCCCCAGCCACACCCGCCCGCAGGCACAACGGCGTCACGGCGAATTCTATGGCACGGCGTCGAGAGTGCCTGCGGCTGGTGTGCCCATGGCGCCCGCGTTACCGGGCTGCCCGGACTCGAGCTGGGCCTGGAGCCGGTTGAAATCGACGCGTGGAATGCTCTGGATCAGCATGCGGGTATAGCTGCTCGCGGGCCGGTCGAAGACGTCGGCAACCGGGCCTGTCTCCATGATCCTGCCGCGCTGCAGAACCGCGACATGGCGCGCGATCCGCCGGACCACGCCGAGGTCATGGGAGATGAACAGCATGGTCGTGCCGCGCTCGCGGCACAATCCGGTCAGCAGGTCCAAAATCTGCGCCTGCACGGACAGGTCGAGCGCCGAGACCGGTTCGTCGGCAATCAGGATATCGGGCGACAGCGACAGGGCCCGGGCAATGGCGACGCGCTGGCGTTGCCCACCCGAGAGCTGATGCGGGAACCGTGTGGCAAGGCCCGGATCGAGCCCAACGCTGCCCAGCAGATCCTCGATCACGGCGCTCCGCCGAGACGGCACGCCGATGCCATGCAGGTCGAGCGCTTCCCTCAGGCTAGCCTGGACGCGCATGCGCGGATCGAGCGCGGCCAGCGAATCCTGAAACACAACCTGCATGCGCTTGCGAAAGGCCAGTTCCTCGCGACCGCGGTAGCTGGCAATGTCGCGGCCATCGATGCGCACGGCACCCGAGAGCGGCTGCAGCAGGCCCAGGATCACCCGCGCAAGCGTCGATTTTCCGGAACCGCTTTCCCCGACGAGGCCGAAGATCTCGCCGCGCGCCACACTCAGACTGACCCGGTCCAGCGCCAGCGCGTTGCTTTTTGGCGCCGGCCAGGCACCGGCGTAGCGCAGACTGACGGCGTCGACTTCAATCAGGGGCGTCATGACAGCGGACTCCAGCATAAGGCATGGGCCCCGCCTGGAAACGGCTTGAGGGGCGGCGGTTGCGAACAGGCCATCGCGGCGTGCCGACAGCGGGGCATGAAGGCGCAGCCGGGCGCCAGATTGTGCAGATCCGGCGGGCCGCCCGCGAGCCTGGGATGGTGGGCCGGCGCTTCGGGCAGTGCCGAGATCAACCCTGCGGAATAGGGATGGCGCGGGCGGGTGAAGACTTCGGCCACCGTGCCAGTCTCAATGATCTGGCCGGCATACATGACGGCCACGCGGTGAGCGATATTGGCGACGACTCCCAGATCATGGGTGATGAACAGCATGGCCATGCCGCTCTGGCGCTGCAGATCAGCGAGCAGGGCCAGAACGCGCGCCTGCACCGAGACATCAAGCGCGGTGGTGGGTTCGTCGGCGATCAGCACCTGTGGCTGGCGAATGGCCGCGAGGGCCAGCATCACGCGCTGCCGCTGGCCGCCCGAAAGCTGATGCGGATAGTCGCGCGCAGCCTTGTCCGGGTCTGGCAGGCCGACTGCCGCGAGCATGTCGCGCGCATCGCGGCGCGCCGCGGCTGCGCTGAGCGCAGGATCGGCCGCCTGCGCCGCTTCGGCGATCTGGGCGCCGATCCGCATGACCGGGTTGAGGCCGCTGAGCGCATCCTGCGAAACCATGGCAATGTCGCGCGCCCTGACGGCGCGCAGCCGGTGTGCGGGTGCGGTGATCAGCTCTTCACCATGCAGCCGGATGGACCCGGACAGCGTGGCCCGACCATCGACAAAGGGCGGCGAAAGCAATTGCACGATGGACTTGCCCAGCGCGGACTTGCCCGAGCCGCTTTCTCCGACCAGGGCCACCACCTCATTGGCGGCGATGTCGAGATCGATGCCACGCAGGACCTTGAGCGGTCCCATCCTGGTTGCGAACGACAAGGTCAGGTCGCGTACACTGAGAAGGGTTTCAGGCATCGAGCCACTCATCGACGCGATCTCGGATGGCGTCGCCTATGATCTGGAAGAGGAGCGTGATCGCCACGATCACAATGGAGGGCATGCCGGAGATCCACCACGCATTGACGAGATAGTTGCGGCCATCGTCGATCATGCGGCCCAGCGAGGCGACCGGCGGTTGCACGCCCACGCCCAGAAAGCTCAGGCCCGCCTCCATCAGCAGCACCCCGGGAAAGCTCAGCGTCAGGATGACGGCCAGCGGGGAAGCGAGGTTGGGCAGCACGTGGCGGAGGGCGATCGTGAGGTTTCTGGCGCCCAGCACCCGCGCCGCCTCGATATAGCCCTGCTCGCGGATGGCCAGAACCTGGCCGCGCACCAGTCGGGCATAGCCCTCCCACTTGACGAAGCCGATCAGGACCACGAGCACCCAGGTCTCGGTGCCCAGCAGGGCAATGCCGCACAGCATCAGCAGCAGATTGGGCAGGGAGATGAAGACATCGACCACGGTCATGATGATCCGGTCGGTCCAGGCGCCCGCCAGCCCGGAGATGATGCCCAGCGTAACGCCGAGCACCGCCGAGAAGACGAGGCCGAGCGTGGCTATGCCGAACGAGGTGCGAATGCCCCACAGGCAGCGCGACAGGATATCGCGGCCAATCTGGTCGGTTCCCAAAGCATGGCCCCAACTGCCGCCGAGCCCGACAGGCGGAGCGGCCCGGTTGAGCAGATCGACCGCATCAGGATCGTGCGGACTGATCAGTGGCGCGAGAAAGCCAGCCAGGATAATCAGGCCGAGCGCCAGCGCCGCCAGCATGAGGCGGCTGGGCTTGGGGATGGTCGCCGTTTCCAGGGTCATGGTCATTTAGCCTCCGACGCGGACACGGGGATCGATCAGCGTGTAGAGCAGGTCGATGACCAGGTTGATGAGAACGACAAGGCCGGCATAGGCGACAACGCCGAACTGCAGGACCGTGAAGTCGCGGTTTTCGACCGATGAGACCAGCACACGCCCCACGCCGGGAAGCGAGAACACCGCCTCCACAAAGACTGACCCGTTGATCAGCCCGGCGATCTCGAGACCGAGCACGGTGACCAGGGGGACCATGGCATTGCGCAGCACATGTCGGCGCGCGATGCGCCCGTTCCCCAAGCCCTTGCTGGCGGCCGTCATCACATAGGGCTGCCCGATGGTGTCGAGCATGGCTGCGCGCATGAACCTGGCAATGCCGGCCACCATGGGGATGGCCAGCGTGAGGACGGGCAGGATGTAGTGCTGCGGCGAGGACAGGCCGGACGCCGGCAGCAGACGCAGATAATAGCCAAACAGCAGGATCAGGCCGATGCCGAAGACAAAATGCGGCACCGCATAGCCGAGAAAGGCCACACCCATCAGCATGCGCTCGGTCACCGCGCCGCGCCGCAGCGCCGACAGCGCCCCAATTGGAATGCCCAGCGAAATGGCGATGATCAGAGCCAGCGAACCGACCGCCAGCGTCGCCGGCATGCGCTCGGCATACATTTGCCAGACAGGCTCATGGGTGAACAGCGACCGGCCGAAGTCGCCGGTGAGCATCTTGCCCAGATAGAGGGTGAACTGTTCCCAGATCGGCAGGTCGAGGTTCCAGCGATGGCGCAGGGCCTGCGCCGTTTCCTGGGTCAGGCCTTCGGGAAACATGGTGTCAAACGGTTCGCCTGACAGACGGACCGTCAGGAACGCCACGACGAGCACGAACAGCATCGTGACCTGGGCCCTGAGGAACCGCCACGACATGAATCTGAGCATGAACCACCCCTTTGGCAAAGACGGGCGGAGGCATGCCTCCGCCCATTGCGCTTACTTGCTCGCGTCGAAGGTCACCTGTCCTGCCCGCAGGGGCAGCACATAGGGCCGGTCATTCGGCGGCACGGCAAAGGCGATGTCATCGCGCATGCC
The DNA here is from genome assembly GCF_005222805.1 of Devosia sp. FKR38. Lineage (GTDB taxonomy): Bacteria > Pseudomonadota > Alphaproteobacteria > Rhizobiales > Devosiaceae > Devosia. Next base: position 165,085 of record NZ_STGC01000002.1, read on the forward strand.
ATAGAGCTCGTGCGGCTGGTAGAGCAGGATCCAGCCGGACTCCTGTTCGGCCAGGCTGAGCAGCTTTCGATAGGCCTCCTTGCGCACCTCGGCCGTTTCGCCGTAGCGCACGATCTCATAGGTTGGCAGCCATTCGGGGTTCTGCGGCTGCCAGAGCTTGTCCTCATAGACCCAGGACGAGGTGGCCCAATGGGTGTCCATCACGCCCATGGGATCGGGGTAATACATCGGGTTCGACCAGGCCCGGACGTTGAACTTGGTGTCATCGTATTTCTCGACCTGCTGCAGCTCGAGATTGATGCCGCAATCCTTGTACTGCTGCTGGATCACCTGGGCGGCCAGGTCACCATAGAGGTAATAGCTCTTGGTGAACTGGGCGACGATCGGCTCGCCCTTGTATCCGGCCTCGGCGAGAAGCCGTTTGGCCTCCTCCGGGTCGTGCTTGATGAGGTCAAGTTCGGGCATGTAGTAGGGCGCGCCATATTCCTCGAACTGCAGGGCATGGGGCACCTTTGCCTTGCCGCCCCACAGACCATCGACCAGCGCCTGGTGATCGACGCACAGCTTCATGGCCTGGCGCACCAGGGGATTGCTGGTGGGCGCGTTGGACATGTGCAGGATCCACACATGGAACATCGGCCAGGTGACGCCCATGGTCTTGACGCCGGAAACCGCAAGAGCGCTTTCCTGGTCGGGCGGAATATTGGTGATCAGGTCGAACTCACCATTGACCAGGCCGGTGACCCGACTGGCAACTTCGGAAACCAGCTGGAACGTGAGCTTGTCGAACGGCGCCGCATCGCCCCAGAAGTCACCGAAGCGTTCCATGACAACCTTGTCCTTGGGCACGAACTCGGTGACCTTGTACGGACCGGTGCCGACGGGATGGAGCGATGCCTCCTCGTAGCCGACGGCGTCGTAGTATTCCTTGGAGGTGATGCCGGCCTGGCGGGCCGAGATCAGGGTCTCGAACAGCGGGTCGGGACGCGCGGTGTGGATGCGAACGGTCATCGGGTCGACGACTTCGACATCGGTGAAATTGTAGAACCAGCGGCCCCAGGCGGAGAAGAAGTTCTCGTCCTCGTGGTGGAAGACCCGGTTGAGCGAAAAGGCGACGTCCTGGGCATCCATGACGGTGCCGTCATGCATCTTGACGCCTTCGCGCAGCTTGAACTCCCAGACCGTGGGCTCGATCTGCTTCCATTCGGTTGCCAGGCCAGGCTTGAAGGCCAGCGGATTGGCATAGAGATCGCGCTCGATCAAGGTGTCATAGACCTGATACAGCTCGGGCGCGCTGTCGTTGCCGGTTTCGGTCTGCGGATCAAAGCCGGCGCTCTGGGTGGCGATGGCGATGCGCAGTTCCGCTGCTGCAGTGGCGACCGCCAGGGCCGACACCGAAAGCAGTGCGGCGCTTGCGGCCGCCAAGAGTTTCATTCTCATTTCCTGGATCCTCGTGTGAGTGAAGTGCACCGCTCTGGCCGCTCACGGCAGCCAAAGCGGATTGGTCCAGGCGCGGCGCCCGCGGTCGTCGACCACGGTGACGCGGCACCAGTTTCCCTTGAATGACGCCAGCTCAAGCCGTGCCTGGGTCAGGCCGGGCCCGCCCACCGGCGCGTGCTCCCGGGCGCTGTCGCTGACGGGCCCCAAGGCCATGATGGCGCTGGCCGGCGAGCAGGAGACGACGAGCTCGTCGCCCTCTACGCGAATGTCGGCGATCTCTGGCCCTTGGGTGGAGTAGTAGGCACCGGCATGGAGCGCGGCGAGCAGCGCCTCGGGTGTGTTGGTCTGGGCCTTGACCATGACCCAGCCGCCGAAGGCATCGCCGTTCTTCCAATGGCTGTCGTCGACGGCGAGGGCATTGAGCTTGCGGCCTTCGGAGAGCAGTGCGTCATACATCACCAGGCCGTCGCCGCGGTCGGTATGCACCTGGCTGGTGTGATTATAGACTTCCACGGCATGCGCCGCGTCCAGAGCGCGGCCGTCCTCGATGGTGAGCTGGTACCAATGGGGATGGGCAAGGCCGATGAAGGCGCCGGCGTGGCGGGCCCGCCAGGCGAGTTCGGGTCCGGTCTCCTCGGGCGCCGGCGGCGCAAAACCGAACGGCAGCCCGACAGCGAGAATATGCCAGTCCACACCGCGCGCGGTCGCCGGCGCATGCAGCTCGGCGCCGATCAGAGTTGTGAACCCAGCGTCGCGGAAGGCCCGCGTGTCGGTGATCGGATAGCCGTAGTTGGGGCGAAAATGGTCGGTGATTGCGACGAAGTCGTAGCCGGCGTCCCGGTACAGGGCACAGACCCTGTCGGGCGTCTGCCGGCCGTCGGAGTTGGTGGAATGCCCGTGGACATTGCCTTTGAAAAACTGGCCGGGCGCCGAAAAAGCCGCAAGCATGTGCCGTGATCTCCCTGTGCTGCCGCGGTTGGATCGACCGCGCAGGGAGGAAGAAAAGGACTTTAGGTGACAGAGATATTGCGGGATCGCAGGCGCAGCCGCGTATCACACTATGTTCACACCAAGCTGGGAGCTTGGCCCCAATCCACTCGCGATATCTCGGTTTTTCCGCGGAGGCAGGATGCAGCAACCGAATTGGCGCCACATCTATCAGCTGCTGCGAGACGATATTCTGTCCGGCACTCTGGAGGATTCCACGCTGCTGCCACCCCAGCACGAACTGGCATCACGGTTCGGGGTCGGTCGTCACACGCTGCGTCGGGCCCTGGCCGCGCTGCGGCAGGACGGGGTGATCGCCGGTGGCCAGGGGGGCCGGGCGCGCGTGGTTGCTGAACGCATCCATCTGCCGGTTTCCCTGCGGACACGGTTCTCGGTGTCCACCGAGAGCCTGGGGCTGCCGTCCGGGGCGCGACTGATCTCCCGGCGGCACCGCGTTCCGTCTGCCGATGTGGCGCGGATGCTGGGTCTGACCCGCCAGACCGCCGTGCCCGTGGCTGTCATCCTGCGCCATGTGGGCGATCTGCCGGTGTCTCTCAGCTCGCATTACTTCGCCCCGGCGCTCGTCAAGGCGCTGCCGGAGATTCCCGAGACCAGTCCGAGCATCACCCAGACTTTGGCCGATCTGGGCATAACGGACTATCTGCGTCGCCAGACTCTGGTGTCGGCGCGGCTTCCCGCAGAGAGCGAGGCCGTCCATCTCCAGGTTCGGCGTGGTGATCCGGTGTTGTCGTTGGTCGGGCAGAACGTGATGATGGACGGCGCCCCGCTGGAAGTATCGGTGTCCACCTTTCGCACCGACAGGCTCGACCTGCGCTTTGTCTTCCAGGACGCCTGATTTGGCAGGCCGCCCGCCCGCCTGGTGTCCATCCAGGCGCCGGCCGCTGCGGGCACCGGTCACGGCCTCTGCAACGGAACAGAGTCTGCTGCAAAAGCCACGGTGGCGACGCGCCGCCAATCAAACATGACTTTACTGTTCATATTATTCTTGACGGGCCAGTTCATAGATCCTAATCACCTGCTGCAAAAGGATTTTCCAGAGGCAGGTCAATGGGACCGTCGAAGCAGGCTAGTGTGGGGATCGATCCGCTCGTGGTGGATGGCCTGCGCGTCGGCTACGATGACGTCACCATCATCGACGAACTCAACCTAGTGGTCCGCAAGGGGGCTTTGACCATCCTGGTCGGGGCCAATGGCTGTGGCAAGTCGACCTTGCTCATGGCCATGGCCCGCATCCTGCGCCCCGCCAGCGGCCATGTGCTGCTCGACGGCAAGGATATCCATCGCGTGGCAACGCGCGACGTCGCCCGCACGCTGGGCCTGCTGCCGCAGGGGCCGCTGGCGCCGGACGGGCTGACCGTGCGGGAGCTGGTCGCGCAGGGACGCTTCCCGCACCAATCGCTGCTGCGGCAATGGACAGAAGCCGACGAGGCTGCGGTCAATGCGGCCATGGCTACGGCGCAGGTGGTCGAGCTGGCCGACCGTACGGTCGATTCCCTGTCGGGCGGGCAGCGCCAGCGCTGCTGGATCGCCATGGCGCTGGCGCAGGAAACCGACCTGATCCTGCTCGACGAGCCGACGACGTTTCTTGACCTCAAGGTGCAGGTCGATGTGATGAACCTGCTGGCCGATCTGGCGCACAGCGCTGGGCGGACCCTGGTGGTGGTGCTGCACGAGCTCAGCCTGGCCGCAGCCTATGCGGACACGCTGGTGATGATGAAGGCGGGGCGCATCGTCTGTTCGGGCACGCCCGATGCGGTGTTCACAGCGCCCAATATCAAGGCTGTGTTCGATCTTGATGCCCATGTGCTGCGCGATCCGACATCGGGGCGACTGTTCTGCATGCCGACACGCGGCATGCCGGCCCGGAGCGCAATTGTCTCGGCCATGGCCATTGCATGACCAGCTCACCCCCGCAATCGTCCGTGGCGCAGACCGGGCGCTGGCTCGGCCTGCCGCTGGCCATGGGATTGGTGGGGGCTGCGCTGTGCCTCAACATCGCCATCGGCGCCAAGCTGGTGCCGCTCGATGTGATCCTAACGGCGCTGACTGCGCGCGATCCCGCCAATTTCAGCCACACCATCATCTGGGACCTTCGCCTGCCGCGGGCGTTGATCGCCATCCTTGTGGGGGCGTCTTTGTCGGTTGCCGGCGCCCTGATGCAGGGCGTGACGCGCAACCCGCTGGCCGAGCCGAGCATTCTGGGGCTGATGGCCGGCGCGTCCTTTGCCGTGGTCATCGGCCTGGGACTGCTGGGGCTGGCCGACAATGCATCCATTCCGCTGATGGCGGCGGGCGGCGCGCTGGGCGCGGCGGGCCTGGTTTATCTCATCTCGCGCTGGGTCCCCGGTGGCGCGACGCCGCTGACGCTGACGCTGTCGGGCGCGGTAGTGACCGCCTTTCTGGGCGCATTGACCTCGGTGGCGTTCCTGCTGCGGGAAAATGCCTTTGACTCCTACCGCGTCTGGCTCTCGGGCTCGCTGGCCGGCCGCGACATGTCCCTGTTGTTGACGGCCGGCCCGCTGCTGGTGATTGCCCTGGTGCTCTCGATTGGCCTGGCCCGGCAAATCACCGCGCTCGCCATGGGCGAGGCGGTGGCGCAGGCGCTGGGCGTGCGCACCTTCTGGCTCAAGGCGCAATTGCTGGTGTGTGTCGTGGCGCTGACGGCCGGATCGGTGGCCCTGGCGGGCCCGCTAGGCTTTGTTGGCCTCGTGATCCCCCATGCGGTGCGCCTCTTCACCGGCGCGGACTATCGCTGGATTGTTCCCTATGCGGCTGTGGTTGGCGCGGGCTATCTGCTGCTGGTCGATGCGACGGCGCGTGTGCTGTTCCGGCCGGCCGAAATCTCCACCGGCATCGTCACCGCGCTGATCGGCGCGCCGATCTTCATCTATCTGATCTGGCGGCGAGTGCGCTGATGCCTATGGCCGGTTCCGCGCGCTGGTTTGTCCTGCGGCTGTTCGGCGAGCGGCTGGCGCTGCGCCTGCCTGTTCCCGCGCTGGTCTGGTTGACGGCTTCGCTGGTGCTGCTCGGCGCGGTGCTGGCCTATAGCCTGACCACGGGCAGCCAGCCGACCAGCCTCGAAGAGGTCTGGCGGACGCTGACTGGCGAGACGGTCAGCAGGGCAATCGACAATGTCATCTGGGAATTCCGCTTTCCCCGCGCGCTGGCGGCCGCGCTGGTCGGGGCGATGTTCGCCCTTTCGGGTGCGGCCCTGCAGAACGTCACCCGCAACGGCCTGGCCGATCCCTCGCTGGTGGGCGTGTCGCAAGGCGCCGGCCTTGCCGTTGTGGCGCTGACCGTGTTGTGGCCAGCGAGCCTGGCCGAGCTTCGCCCCTTTGTGGCCTTTGCCGGTTCGATGCTGGTCGCCCTGCTGATCCAGGGCCTGACATGGACCGCCCGCGGCGCCAGCTCGGTGCGCTTTATCCTGATGGGCGTGGGCGTGGCGGCGCTGATCTCGGCGGGCACATCGGTGCTGATGACCTATGGCGAGATCGAGAAGGTGCTCTCGGTGCTCACTTGGCTCAATGGCTCCATCAACGCCGCCAATTGGGATGATGTCTATATGCTGGCCGGCTGGTCCGCGGTGCTGCTGCCCATGCTGTTGCTGCTCTCGCGGGCCACCGCCGCGCTGCGCATGGGCGAGGCCACGGCTGCGGCCCTCGGCGCGCCGGTGCGCTGGGTGCGCTACGGGCTGATCACAACCGCGGTGGGCTTTGCCGCGATCGGCACCGCCGTGGTCGGGCCGCTTGGCTTTGTCGGCCTGATCGCGCCGCATGCCGCGCGCCGGCTTGCCCCATCTGGCGTGGGGCTGCATCTGCTGCTGACCGCCACGCTGGGTGCGGTGCTGGTGAGCCTGGCCGATCTGGTCGGCCGCAGCCTTTTGGCCCCTGTGCAGATTCCGGCGGGCCTCCTCACCGACCTGATCGGCGTGCCGATCTTTCTCATCCTGCTGCGGCGCGCCGCGCGGGGCAACGCCCTTTGACCCAGACAAGGATACCTCATTGATGAAACTGCTCTTTGCCGCTGCCGCTATGCTGGCAGGCCTGCTGGCTGGCCCCGCCCTTGGCCAGGACACCCGTACCTTCGCGGCCGGCAACGGCACGGTCACGGTGCCGGTGCATCCGCTGCGCATCGTCTCGCTGCACGATCTCAGCATCACCCTGCCGCTGGTCGAATTCGGCGCGACCGAGCGGGTTGTCGGCAGCCACGGGCGGCTCGAGGAAGACAATGTGCCCTATATCCGCGGCGCCAAGGAGCTCTACGAGACCAGCTTTGAGAATACCGACATCGCCTTTCTCGGCGTGTTCGGCGAAATCGACCTCGAGCGGATCGCCGGACTTGAGCCCGACCTGATCATCGGGCGCCTGGGCAATGACGATGCGCTGCTGGCCAATCTGGAAAAGCTGGCGCCGACCGTGCTGCTCGACCAGCAGAAGCTCGGCTTTTTCGGCAGCATGCAGGCCGTCGCTGACCTGGCCGGCGTGCTGCCCGACTATGAGCGGCAATTGGCCCGCTACCAGGCCGAGATCGCCGAGTTCAAGCGCCTGGTGCCCCATGCCGCCGACATTTCGGTGGCGATCCTGCAGCCCTGGCCCGAGGACGGCTATATCGCCGCCAACAAGCAGTATTATGCACTGTCACAGGTGGCCCTCGATGCCGGCTTGTCGATGCCGCCGTTGATTGCCGGGCTCGATGAGCCCTCGCTCGACATGAGCCCGGAACTGCTGCCCGAGGTCGATGCCGACTTCATCCTCACCTCCTATGAGGGCCTCTATCCCGGCCAGCGCAGTCCCGACGAGATCCGCGCGGCCTTCGAGACGCTGGTCCCCGGCTATTGCCAGGTGCTCTCGGCCTGCCGGAACAACCAGATGATCTTTGTCGCGCGCACGCCGATCTATTCATCCTCGTTCCGCTCTCTGACCACGGCTTACCAGCTCCTGCTGACCCATATTGCCGGCCGCGGCTTCGTCCCGCTGGCCCAATGATCCATTTTTCGGAGACCTAGACCCATGAAGCGCCTCCTTTTTGCCCTTGCCATCGCCCTGCTGGCCATCGCCCCCGCTATCGCGCAGCAGACCCGCACCATCACCGATCTTGCTGGCCGTTCGGTGGAGATCCCCGCCAAGCCGCTGCGCATCGTCTCGCTGCACGATCTGTCGATCACCATTCCGCTGATCGAACTGGGGGTGTTCCCGGTGGGCAGCCATGGCCGCACCACCGAAGGGGGCGCCCCATTCATTCGCTCCAGTGCCGTGCTGACGGGCGTCGATTTCGACAACTCCGATATCAAGTTCGTTGGCAATAACCCCGCCGACATCGAAGCGATCTCGGCCCTGCAGCCCGATCTGATCCTGACGACCGACTGGCAGGGCACGCCGGTTGACCAGCTTGAAAAAATTGCCCCCACCGTCGTCATCCGCGACGGCGCAAGCCTGTTTGAGACCTATGACTTGCTGGCCGACATCACGGGCACGCAGGACCGGATGGGTTTCCTCAAGGCGCGCTATGACGGCCAGATCGCGCAGATCAAGCGGCTGATCGATACTGCGGGCATCACCACCTCCATCATCCAGGGCAATGACGGCACGTTCTACGTCGAACACACCTATGGCACGCTCGGCCAGGTGCTGCGCGACGCGGGCTTCAAGTTCCCCGCCATCGTCGATGCCATTCCCGAAGGCGGCGAGCTCTATGTACCGGCCGAACAGCTGCCCGAACTGGATGCCGACTTCGTCTTTGCCACCTATCGCACCGATACGCTCGAGACGCCGGCCACCGCGACAGAACGGCTCAATGCCGTGGTGCCCGATTTCTGCCAGTATCTGACGGCCTGCCAGCACAACCAGCTGATCATCATCCCGCGCGAGGAGGCCTCGTCCAACTCGTTCTACGCCCTTGGCGCGATCAGCTACATGATCATCGCCACCATTTCGGGCCGGGACTTCGTGCCGTTCCAGGCCAAGTAGGGCGGTGCAGCATGAGCAAGCACGTCTTCTGCAGAACGCTGGCGCTGGAGCGGGGCGAGCCCCTTGCGGGGACTGGCCACCTCAGCCCGCGCTTTCTGATGCTGGCCTGGCCCAAGGGGAAATGGCGCGTCCCGCGGTTTGAGTCTGTCGACATGAGCCCGGCCTTGGGCGAGGCGATCCGTGACGCGATGCAGTCGCAGGTCACGGACAATTCGGTGGTGCTGGTCGAGGGCAGTCCCGGCCAGGCACTGCCCACGCTGCTGGCCTATCCGGAGGGCCGCTCATACGTCCCAGGCAACGAGGCGGAAACCGTAGCCCTGATCAAGGCCTGGACGACTGGAGAGCCGCTGCCCGGGCCGGTCGACGACCGCATCACCATCCTCTGCTGCACCGATGCCAAGCGCGACGCCTGCTGCGCGCGTTTTGGCTTTGCCACCTTCAAGGCGCTGGTGGCAGCGGCCGATCCCGCCCGGTTCAACGTGCTGCAATGTACTCATCTGGGCGGTTGCCGCTTCGCGGCGTCCCTTATTGTTCTGCCGGCTGGTCAACGCTATGGCCGGCTTGAGCCAACCGACGTACCTGGCTTCCTGGGCGCGCTGGAGAAGGGCGAGGTCTATCTGCCGGCCTCGCGCGGCAATCCGCATCTGGACGAGCCAGCGCAGGCCGCTGAGCTGGCCGCGATGCGCTGGGGGGCGGAGCGGGGGCAGGCCCAGGCGTCCACCCGGCTCGAAGGACGTCACGAAACCGACGCGGACCACATCGTCTTCAGCGCCAGCTCTGGCGAATATCGCCTGTCGGTGACCGTCGCCGCCAAGGTGTTCAGCATCGATGGCGCTTGCAGCGGCATCGATATCGAACCACCAGAGCGTGAAAAACGCTGGTTTGCTACCAGTGTCGTCACTCAAGAATAGCCGGTGCGCACAAGCCAGCGGACCTTGCCGGGCCAGGTGCAGAAGAGCTGCAAGCTGATCCAATTCCGGCGATACCACGAACCGCACAGACTTTATTGCTCTCGAGCAGTCGACACCGCAGCCTGAACAACCCATTGGGGCGGATTGCTGAAAGATCGCTGATCGGCAGCGACATGACGGCTTGCTAGCTGGCTAGAGAAATATGGCGCGCCCTAAGAGATTCGAACTCCTGACCCCCAGATTCGTAGTCTGGTGCTCTATCCAGCTGAGCTAAGGGCGCGCACGGCCGTCTCGGACGGCAGCGTTCAGAAGCAGGGAACGTGTCCCGCTGACTGAAGCGGCGCCACCCATACAGGGGCCTTTTCCGATTGGCAAGCGTGCATGACAGTTTTTCTCCAGCCGTCAGGTTTTCAACAGCAGACTGGCTGGCAGGAAGAGATCGAACTGGGTGCCGACAGGCGGATCGACAAAGCTGAGGCGCCCGCCATGGGCCTGGGTGAGCTCGCGGGCGATGGCCAGGCCCAGGCCGGTGCCGCCGGAGCGGGCCGAGCCCTCGAAGGCGACAAACAGGTTGTCGCGGGCGCGTGGCGGCAGGCCGGGCCCGTTGTCGGCCACCGCGATGGTGACGCCCAGCGGCGTCTGCTCGACAGTGACGGTGACCTTGGGGTCGGTGACCTTGGCGCCGGCGGACTCGAGTGCCTCGCGGGCATTCTTGAGCAGGTTGAGCAGCACGCGGCCCATCTGCACGGCATCGATATTGAGCACCAGGCCACCTGGCACCGCATTGGTGAAGGCGATGGCGGGATGGCCGGAAAGGCGCGCGTCAAAGGCTGCCTCTTCCACCAGCCCGCGCAGCAGCACCGGCGCCAGCTCGGGCGGCACAGCGGTTTCGCGGCCATAGTCGAGCACCGACTGGGCAAAGCCGATGGCGCGATCGAGCGTGGTCACCAGGCGCGGCGCCAGGCGCTGCACATTGGGATCGTCGAGCGTGGCCACCTGATCAGAGAGCAATTGCGCCGAGGTCAGGGTGTTGCGCAGGTCGTGGTTGATCTTGGCGACGGCCAGGCCGAGGTCGGCCAGATGGCGGCGCTGACGCAGCAGGGAGAAAATGTCGGTCTCCATGGCGGCCAGTTCGCGCTCGGCAATGCCGATTTCGTCGCGGCGCTGCGAGGGCGTGATGATCAGGCTGGCGTTCTCGGGCGCGCGGCGGAAGGCCAGCATGTTCTGCGTCAGGCGCCGCACCGGCTGGATTAGCAGCACACTGGCCAACAGGTACAGCGCCAGCGCGGTCAGGATGGCCAGCACCAGCGAGACCAACACGATCTGCACCGAGTAGCGCACCAGGTCCTCGCGCAGCGGCCGCTCGGGCATCAACAGCTCGACCATGGTCTGGTCGAGATCGCCGGGGCCGACAATGCGCAGCGTGCGGCCAGGGGCGGCAAAGAGCGTGTCGAAAGCGCCCAGAATCAGCGTGGGCATGTCGCGGTTGCGCATGTCAGCCGTGACCACTTCCTCAGGAGTCACCGGGTCAGCCAGTTCGATCAGCTGGCTCTGGCCCTCGCGGCGATAGACGATGGCATAGGCGCCCGCCGAGGTCAGCAGCCGGTCGGTCAGGTTGCGCGGCAGGGCCATGACATCGGGCACGGCATCGAGGACGCGGGCACCGACCACGCCGACGCGCAGGCGGTCATCAAGCCAATTGGCGCGATAGCTGGCCAGCGAGGGGAGATAGACCACCACTTCGACAAGGAGAATCACCGCGCTGATCGTGGCGATGAGCTTGATCGACAGACCCGAGAACAGACTAGGCAACACGCGGCGTTTGGTTGGCATGGCCTGACAATACAGGCAAATCCGGCCGCTGCGTAAGTCCCCGACCGCAGGGAATTCAGCGGCGCAGCTGACTCAGGCGGGCGCGCAATGCGGCCAGGCCAGTTGGCTTGCGGCCGGCGCGATCCTGCCAGCCGATATCGATGAGCACGCTGGCCGGACTATCGGGCGGCAGGGCGAGATCGGCCAGGTCAGCGGCCGCGCCACGCCGGGCCATGGTCATGGCGATGGCGGCCACTACCGTTTCGGCGCCGTCCCCCAACATGGCGCCGCCCAGGATGGTACCCTTGGCATCGACAATCAGGCTGGCGGTGCCCAGCGGGCGTCCGGTGGCACGGGCGGCAATGGATTCGGCCAGATTGGCGCGCCGCACGCCCTGTCCCGGGCGCAGCGCGGCGCCGGTCTGCACCATGCCCGTCTGGGCCAGTGGCGGGCTGGTGCGGATGGTCCGCGGGCCGCCCCAAGCGGCGCTGTTCGGCTCCGGTTGGCCGAGGAGCCGCAGGAGCAGCGCCTGCAGTTGGCTCTGTGCCTGGGCCGGGTCATGAATGCCGGCGGCGCCACCGATGGCCGAAATCTGGGGATTGCTGCTGCGCCCATCTGGGCCAAGCTGGATCAGGCCGGGATGGGCGCGGTCGGCGCGCAGGCGCGCCTGGGCCAAGAGCGCGGCATCATGCTCGGGCACATGGCCCATGGCGACCAGCAGATGGGAAATATCAAGCGTGCCAGGGGTCCCGTCGGCGTGCTGCAGGGTGATGCCGGTGCCCTGGCTGCGCGGCTGAATGGCGGTGACGCTGGCGCCATCGAGAATGCGGACGCCTTCGTCGACCAGGCTCGTCAGCAGCATGGCTACCAATTCGCGGTCAAAACCTGCCAGCAGCGGCCCCTGGGGCACCAGGGTGACCTCGGCGCCGAGCCGGGCATAGGCCTGGGCCAGTTCCATTGCTTCGGGCGTGCCGCCCAGCACCAGCAGATGGCTGAGCTTGCGCATATTGTCGAGAATAGTATCGGGCGTGAAATAGGCGACTGCGTCGAGGCCCGGCAGATCGGGCAGCAGGGGACGCGCCCCGGTGGCCAGCACAAAATGGCGGGCCGCCACCTGCGCCTCGCCGACCTTGAGCCCCTTGCGGCCGATAAAGGAGGCCGGCCCTTCGAGCTTGATGACGCCCAGGGCCGCGAGGCGCTCGGGCGTGGTTTCGGGCGCCATATCGGCGGCCAGGGCTGCCGCGCGCTCGCCGATGGCACGGAAATTGGGCTTGGGCTCGGCGGTGGGAATACCCAATGCCGCCGCGCTGCGGATGGCCTCAGCACGATTGGCGCTGGCGATGAACGCGGCGCGTTGCATGGCGCCCTGGGGACTGTCGCCTGGCACGGGCGTGCCCAGATCGACCAATGCCACACTCAATCCGGCCTCGCGCGCCCGCAGGGCCAGCGTCAGGCCCAGCGCGCCTGCGCCGATGATGCAGAGATCGGGCTTGTGGAGATCGGCCATGGCTGCCAATGGCTGGAGAACGATAGCTGGACTTATGCGGCGATCCCGCGCAGAAAACAACGGGGCATGGCAGGCACGGAACTATGGCTTGGCGCGTTGACTTGGCGTCGAGTTTTCCCTATAGACGCCACCAACCCGCACCGTGGGCGCCCAGCGCTTGATGTGTGTCCGATATTCTTGCTCATGAGCAGCCCATCCAGAGGAACCGTGCACCGCGCGGTTTGATGACATGAAACGTACTTATCAGCCGTCCCAGCTCGTGCGTGCCCGCCGCCACGGTTTCCGTGCCCGTATGGCCACCAAGGACGGCCGTGCGATCATCAACCGTCGCCGCCGCGACGGCCGCAAGAAGCTCACGGCCTAAGGCCGCCTGGCCGGATGACGGCCAATGCGCCAAAGCCTGACGCCCTGCGTCGGCTGACCAAGCGTTCCCAGTTTCAAAGGGCTGCCCGGGGCAATCGCGCCGGGCGCTCTGCGTTTGGGCTGCAGGTGGTGCCAGCGCCCCTGCCCGACCCGGGGATCGGCTTTACCGTCACCAAGAAGACGGGCAATTCTCCCGAACGCAACCGCATAAAACGACGTCTTCGCGCCGCTGTGACAGCTTGCGCGCGTGACTTTATGCCCGCCCACGACTATGTGCTGGTCGGACGGCGCGAAGCGCTGAGCGAACCCTTTGCCAAACTGGTTGCCGATCTGGAGGCCTTGATCGTGCGTGTGCACGCCCCCAGATCGTCTGACCAGCGACACTCTTCCGGCCGCGGCCCACGGAAACCGAACCCATGAACGACAATCGCAATGTGATCCTGGCCATCGTGCTGAGCATGCTCGTGCTGTTTGGCTGGCAGTTCTTCATTGCCGGGCCCCGCATGGAACAGGCCCAGCAGCAGGCTGAACTGGCGGCAGAGCAGGCCAAGACCGAGGCTGCGCTGGCCACCCCGGCGACCAGCACGGGCGATGCCGCCGTGGCTGCCGGCACACCGGGCGCCGTGGCCACCGACGGCTCGCCCGTCTATGCCGACCGCGCTACCGCCATTGCCGCCACCAGCCGCGTCACCATCGACACGCCGGACCTGGAAGGCTCGATCAACCTGACCGGCGCGCGGCTGGATGATCTCGAGCTCAAGCAGTATCGCGAGACGGTCGACCCGACCTCGCCGATCATCACGCTGCTGACGCCTGCCGGCGCGCCCAATGCCTATTTCGCCGAACAGGGCTGGGTGCCCGCCAGCGGCACCGCTGTGGTGGTGCCTGACAGCAAGAGCGTCTGGACCATCGAAGGCGACGCCACCGCGCTGACCGCGGCGACGCCGGTCACCCTGCGCTGGGACAATGGCCAGGGCCTGATCTTCCGCCGCACCTTCAGCGTGGACGATTATTACCTGTTTACCATCGACCAGTCGGTCGAGAATACCGGCACGGGCGATGTGGCGCTGTTCCCCTATGCCCGCGTGGCGCGCCATGGCACGCCCAAGGTCGCCAATTTCTTCATCCAGCACGAAGGCCCCCATGGCGTGCTGGGTTCGAACAACATGGTGTCCAAGAAGTATACGGACCTGCAGAAGGACCAGCAGGCCCGCTTTGACAACACCACCGGCTGGCTGGGCTTTTCGGACAAATACTGGGCCACCGCCGTGCTGCCCAAGCCCAATACCACGATCAATGCGCTGTTCTCCTGGAAGAACACCGGCAGCTATGACGACTACCAGACCAGCTTTGTCGAGACCACGCCGGTGGTCATCGCCGCTGGTAGCACGGTGACGCATCAGAGCTATCTGTTTGCCGGCGCCAAGGAAGAAGCCGTCATCAATGGCTACCAGCAGAAATATGGTTTTGACCGCATCGACCTGCTGATCGACTGGGGCTGGTTTAGCTTCCTGACCAAGCCGATGTACTACCTGCTGACGTTCCTCAATGGCCTGATCGGCAATTTTGGTCTGGCTGTGCTGGCCGTGACGGTGATCGTCAAGGCGCTGTTCTTCCCGCTGGCCAGCCGCTCCTATGCGTCCATGGCCGCCATGCGCCGCGTGCAGCCGGAGATGAAGGCGATCCAGGAGCGTCTCAAGGACGACCGGGCGGCCCAGCAGCAGGCCATGATGGAGCTGTACAAGAAGGAAAAGATCAATCCGCTCAGCGGTTGCTGGCCGGTGCTGATCCAGATCCCGGTGTTCTTTGCGCTCTATACAGTTATCTTTATCAGCCTGGACATGCGCCATGCGCCGTTCTTTGGCTGGATCCAAGATCTGGCGGCGCCCGATCCGACCAATATCTTCACCCTGTTCGGCCTGATCCCCTGGGATCCGACCGCGCTGCCCTTGATCGGCGGCTTCCTGCATCTGGGCGTGTGGCCCGTCATCATGGGCATCACCATGTGGGTGCAGATGAAGCTCAACCCGCCGCCGCCGGATCCGACCCAGGCGATGATCTTCAACTGGATGCCGGTGATCTTCACCTTCATGCTGGGCACCTTCCCGGCGGGTCTGGTGATCTACTGGGCCTGGAACAACACCCTGTCGGTCACCCAGCAGTATTTCATCATGAAGCGCCACGGCGCCGAAGTGGACCTGCTCGGCAATATCTTGAGCGCTTTCGGTCGCAAGCCCAAGGCGAGCGAACCGACCAAGCCCTGATCGCACGATCCGATCAGTCCAATTTCCTGCCCGCCGGCCCTGCCCGGCGGGCTCATTGTTTGAAGGCGAGCCCAAGATGAGCACAATCGACTATGCCCCCGAGATGATCGAGCGCGGTCGGCTGCTGTTTGCGCGGCCGTTCCTGTTCACCAAGGGCTGCGTCAGCATCGCCGACCTGCCGCCGATGGATCGCGTCGAGATCGCCTTTGCCGGGCGATCCAATGTTGGCAAGTCGAGCCTGATCAATGCCCTGTGCGGCACATCGGGCCTGGCGCGCACCTCCAACACCCCCGGCCGCACACAGGAGCTCAATATCTTTGAGAGCCAGAGCGAGAGCCTGCGCGTGGTCGATATGCCTGGCTATGGCTATGCAAGGGCGCCTGAAGACAAGGTGCGGGCCTGGACCAAGCTGATCCACCGCTATCTGACCGGTCGCGCCACGCTGCGCCGGGTCTATGTGCTGGTTGATGGCCGCCATGGCCCCAAGGACAATGACCTGACGGTGATGAACGAGCTCGACAAGGCCGCAGTGAGCTACCAGGTGGTGCTGACCAAGGCCGACAAGCCGAGCAAGGAAGAACTCGATGGCGTGATTGCCGCCACCCAGGCCGCCATTCTCAAGCGCCCGGCAGCGCATCCGCATGTGATCCAGACCTCGTCGGTCAAGGGCGAAGGCCTCAAGGAACTGCGCACCGAGATCGCCATGCTGCTCGAGAGCTGACCAAAAACCCTCAGGGACTGAACAGCAAAAAGCCAGGCTCGCGCCTGGCTTTTGTGTTTTCCAATGTGCCTGTGGTCAGGCAGCGCGGCGGGCGCGGCTGGTCTCGGTGAGGGTAAAGCCAGCCACGATGCGGTCGAGTTCGCTGGCCTGGGATTCGGTCTGCTCGATGGCGGCATTGGTCTCTTCCACCAAGGCCGCATTGTGCTGGGTGATCTCGTCCATCTGGCGCACGGCGACGCTGACTTCGGCAATGGCGGCGGCCTGGTTGCGGCTGGCAGCAGCGATTTCCCCGATCAGCTTGCCACTTTCGGTGACCGAGGCATTGAGCGCCCCGACACGATCGGCCACGCTCATCACAATATCGGTGCCGGACTGCACTTCACCGACCGAGAGCTCGATCAGCTTCTTGATTTCCAGCGACGCCTCGGCGGCCGACTGCGCCAGGCGGCGCACTTCGATGGCCACCACGGCAAAGCCCTTGCCGGCCTCGCCGGCGCGCGCTGCCTCGACCGAGGCATTGAGGGCCAACAGGTTGGTCTGGAAGGCGACATCATCGATCAGGCCGATGATGTTTGAGATCTTGGACGAGGCAGCCGAGATGCGCTCCATGGCCGAGGTGGCGCTTTCCATGGCCGTGCCGCTTTCGATGGCGATGCGGGCCGCAGCTGTGGCGGCATTGTTGGCTTCCTGGGCGCGGGAGGCATTCTGGCCCACCGTGGCGGCAAGCTGCTCGACGGTGGCCGAGGTCTGCTCGACCGTGGCGGCCTGGCGCGTGGTGCGCTCGCTCAGATCATTGGCACCGGCCAGGATTTCCCCGGTGGCGGTGCGAAGGGCGCGGGAGGTGCTGCGCAGCTCGTGCATCACATCGGAGAGCTTGTCGGCCACCGCATTGGTGTTGTCGCGCAGATCGGCGAAGGCGCCGCGGAAGCTGCCGGACATGCGCTGGGTGAGATCGGCATTGGCCAGCGCGGCCAGCACGCGGTCGGTTTCGCTGAGGCCGCTATCCATGGCTGCGATCAGCGCATTGACCTGACCGGCGAGGCTCGACAGGTCCGCCTGCTGGTAGCGCTCGTCGACGCGCCGGGCCAGATCACCATCCATGACGGCGTCCACGGTGGCGCTGAGGTCGGCGGCGAGGCGATCGGAGGCCTGCTGGCGCAGCAGGCTGTCAGCGCCGCGGGCCCGGTCGGCTTCCTCGAAGGCGGCCTTTTCGGACAGGGCCGTCCGGAAGCCGGCAAAGCTGTCGAACATGACGGTGAGTTCGTCGTGCACCTTCTGGGCCGGGACGGCGACGCTGGTATCGCCGGCGGCCAGGGCCTTGGAGATGCCCACCAGGGTCTTGAGACGGGAGGAAACCACCGTGATGAAGAACAGCAGGACCACGCTGCAGCCGGCAAATGCGCCGACGCCGGCGATGATCAGGCTGATCATGGCGAAGGTGCGGGCGTCACTCAGGGCAACCAGGCCCTGCTCCATGGCGTCGTGCAGCGCTTCTTCGACCTCGTCAGCAGTCTGCATGAGCGTGTCAAAGCTGCCATCGAAGGCCTCGTCGGCCGACGAGCCCGCCCCAGCGTCCTTGCCGAGCAAGGCATAGCGCTCTTCGGCAGCGGCGTGAAATGCGTCCAGGGCCGACTGCACCTCGGCCAGCGATGCCAGGATCTGGGGATCGTCTGTGGGGATGAAGGTGCCTTCATCATTGCTGCCGCCCTTGGCGATGGCGTCGGTGTAGAACTGAGCCGCGTCGAGATAGCCCCAGAAGGCGGCGATGTCCTCGCCGGCGTCGCCTGCCATGATCTCCTCGAAATAGAGGTGACCGGTGGTGGCGTTGAGCTTGATCTCCATGGCCGCATCGGCCAGGGGCGCCAGCTTGGCGCCGATGCTGTCCCCCCGTGCCGCCAGATCATAGGAGGCGTAGAGCGCTACTGCACCAAAGACGCCAACGATGGCGCCAAAGCCCAGGAAGACCGCAAGTAGCTTCTGGATGACGGTCCAGCGATTGATGTTGAGCATGCCGCAGCCCTCAGAGAGACGTTCGAAGAATCGTCGCTCATTCGGGTTAATTCATCGTTTCGGCAGGGGCCTCAACCGGGACTAAATGCCGTTGCGAGCGAGAAAGCGGGCGATAGATGCGGCGACCAGACCGCTATCGGAGGGGGTGCTCACCGAGGCCACGGCCCGGTCGACCACCGCGTCGGGCGCCTTGCCCCGCCGCATCTCGGCCAGGGCCAGTGTGTAGTCATCCTCGAATTCGGGGTGAGGCTGAAAGCTCAGCGCCGCGCCATTGCGATAGACGAGGCCCGCATTGGGGGTGAAGTCGGAGGCCAGGATCACCTCGGCCTCGGCAGGCGGGGTAATCACCTGGTCCTGGTGCGAACAGGCCACGGCCAGCGTCGCTGGCGCACCGCGCAGCAGATCGGACTGGCCGGTGACGCGATAGCTGTGCCGGCCCAGGCCCCAACCCTTTTCGGATTTGCGCACATCCCCGCCCAGGGCATCGGCCATGATCTGGTGGCCAAAGCACACGCCCAGCATGGGCGTGCGGCGGCCATAGGCGTCGCGGATGAAGCTGCGCAGCGGGTTCATCCAGACCAGATCGTCATAGACGCCGGCGGCCGAGCCGGTGATGACAATGCCCTCGACACCGCTCAGGTCCGGGAAGGGCTCGCCATCGGCGACATTGACCGTCTCATAGCTGAAGCCCTGTCCGGTGCGATCGAACATGGCTTCGAACATCTTGCGATAGGGACCGAACTTGTCACGCAGTGGCAGCGGGACGTCGCCGGTCTGGACAATGGTCAGTTTCATTTCGGGCAAGGGCTCCTGATTGCGTCGGGGTTTAACCCCGCCATCAGGTGCAAGGCAATGGCCGCATCACCCGCGTGCCATCGCGGCGGGCATGCGGCCAGTGCATGTGCCGGGTGCTGGTGACCGATGAGGGGCCATGGCCGCCGGGACGATTGTATGCAGATCAGGCGGGCAGGAACTTCAATGCCACGCCGTTGATGCAATAGCGCAGGCCGGTGGGCTGCGGACCATCGTCGAACACATGGCCCTGGTGCCCGCCGCAATTGGAGCAATGCACCTCGGTGCGGGTCATGAACAGGCTGTTGTCCTCGGTGGTGCCGATGGCACCATCGATGAAGGTATAAAAGCTCGGCCAGCCGGTGCCGCTGTCGAATTTGGTCTCGCTGGCAAACAGGGGCTGATCGCAGCCGGCGCAGGCGAAGATACCCTTGCCATGTTCGTCATTGAGCGGGGAGGTGAAGGGGCGCTCGGTGGCCTCGTGCCGCAGCACGTCATAGGCCGCGGGGCTCAGCTTGGCCTTCCACTGCTCATCGGTGAGCTTGAAGGGGAAATTGCCTTCCGCGGCGGTGGCCGCGCCGGTGCTGCGCAAGCCAAACAGCGCAGCGATTCCGGCCAGGGCCGTGCCGCCGACGAGCAGGTTACGACGATCGATGATCATATCCGTTCTCCTCAAAGCATTTGCCCCGCACCGGCCACAGCTGGAGGGACTGCTGGCGCGGCGCGGGGCTGGTCGACGGGCATCGTAGATCCTCGGGCAAGGCGATGCCACGTCACGTTATGGTGAGAGGCGACCGGGCGCCGCCCCTCTCAATGCGCCATTCGGCATGGCGCATGGATTGGTTACATGGCCGACTTGGGGGTCAGCACGGCGTCGATCACGTGGATCACGCCATTGGACTGGATCACGTCAGCAATGGTCACGTTGGCGACAGTGCCATTCTCGTCGGTCACGGTGACCTTGCCGTCAGCCGCCTTGAGGGTCAGCTTGCAGCCACCAACGGTGTCAACGACATGCTCGCCGCCGTCGGCTTCAACCATGCCGACGATGTCGGTGGACAGGGCCTTGGCCGGGATCACGTGGCAGGCCAGAATGGTGGACAGCGTGTCCTTGTTTTCCGGCTTCAGCAGGGTTTCCACGGTGCCGGCCGGCAGGGCATCGAAAGCGGCGTTGACGGGGGCCAGCACGGTGAAGGGGCCGGCGCCCGACAGGGTCTCAACCAGGCCAGCAGCCTGAACGGCGGCAACCAGGGTGGTGTGGTCGGCAGAGTTCACGGCGTTTTCGACAATGTTCTTGTCGGCATACATGGCAGCGCCGCCAACCATCGGATTGTCCTGGGCCATAGCGCCGGCAACAGAGGCAACCGAAAGCATAGCAGCAAGCGAGAGAGCACGGATCGAGAGGGTCATTGACGTAGTCCTTCCTGTGTTTGGTTCCCATTGTTCTGCTGGGACATTGGGAGAAACGCACCCCACCCCGGATTAGTTTCAGGCGCGCACAAAAAAGTCGGAGATTTTTTTGACGCCGCCTATTTTGCGCATCGGGCACCTACACTGCCGAACATCCAAAAAAACTGACCGCCACCCTTCCGGATGGCGGTCACAATTTTGCCACACGATGTTACACTTTGGCGCTACCCGCGATAGACTAGATGCGGGTTACAGCGCCCTTGGCAACAATGGGCCCATGCGGCGTGCCGTCGGGGGAGCCGCCGGACTGCTCAAGCGTAATGGCCAGCACCGAGCCTTCACCCAGACCCGCCAGAACATCGGGGGTCACCGCCACCGAACTGCGCTCGGCCACCGGGATCACGCCCATGGAAACAGGGTTGTTGCCGCCCTGGATGGCCCAGAGCTCGAAATCCTTGTCGGGCACGGCCTCGCCCGAGAGCGCAGTCAGGCGAACATTGCCGGCGCCATCATAGAGCGCGACGAATTTGACATTGCTGCCCTCTTCCTCGAGTGCGGCCACCAGCTGAGTGGTGAGGCTCGACACATTGGGGGCGGGCTGCATCAGGTTGAAACCAACGGCAGCCACAGCAACCGCAAGGGCGCCGGCAGCCACGCCGCGCCACAGATTGAGGTTGTCCCAGAAGCGGGCCAACCCGCTTGGCGCCGGGGCCGTGCCAAAGGCGCGGGCTTCGATGGCGCCCAGCAGATGGCGCGGCGGGGCGACCTCGTCGAATTGGTCGTCGAGCGCAGAAAAGCGGGAGAGCCAGAGATCGCGTTCCGCGCGCAAACCAGCGTCAGCCTCGATCAGGCGGGCGACGCGCTCGTGCTGACCGGCCGGCAGCAGGCCGAGGACAAACTCGGCCACCAGGGCGCTGCGGCCCTCGACGTCTCTGTCGCTGTCTTCACCGGTGCTCATGCGCTCAGGCATTCTTTCAGTTTGATCAGACTCCGGCGCAGCCAGGTCCGCATCGTGTTCAAGGGCACGGCGTAGCGGCTGGCCAGTTCCTCATAGCTATAGCCATCGAGGTAGGCGCCGCGCACCGCGTCGGCACGATCGGGTTCGAGCGTGCCGAGGCATTTTTCGATCTGGCCGCGCTGCTGATTGTCCTGGGTAGCCCGCTCGGGAGAGGGGCCGCTGTCAGCAATATCAATGGCCTGGTCGATATCGTCGGAAGGCGGGCGACGCGCGCGCAGCACATCCAGTGAGTGATTGCGGGCCACAGCGACCAGCCAGCTGATGGGGCTGGTGGTGCCGGCCACGTAACGATCGGCACGCTGCCAGATCTTCACATAGACTTCCTGCACGGCTTCTTCCGCTTCCGAGCGGTCCTTCAAGATACGCAGGGTCACGCCGAAAAGTTTCGCGCTGGTGCGTTCATAAAGGGTCCGGAACGCGGCGCGATCCCGCAGGGCACATCGGGATATCAGGTCGGCAATATCCTGCGAGGGTGTCTGTGTCATGGCCATAGCTGTAGCGCACCTCCTGCCGACTGCCTATCCCGCCCTTGCCCGGTGTCTGGAATAGTCAGAGGTTGAACGCATCGTCAGCAGCGGTGGATCAGTGAGAAACAGGGGTAACCGGCTTTTCCTTTGCTCCCCGATGCTTTATGCCCGTTGCGGGTTTTTAGTGCCGTTCGACCAACCGATTGGGTCCGCCGATGTCCGAAGAAAGCAGTTTGACCGACCGGTTCAGCCATGATGCCGGCATCCTCGCCCAGGCCCTGCCCTATATGCAGCGCTATGAAGGCAAGACGGTCGTGGTGAAATACGGCGGCCATGCCATGGGCGACGCCAAGCTGGGCCAAGCCTTTGCCCGCGATATCGCCCTGCTCAAGCAGTCCAAGGTCAATCCGATCGTGGTGCATGGCGGCGGTCCGCAGATCGCGCTGATGCTCAAGAACCTGGGCATCGAGTCCAAGTTCGAGGGCGGGTTGCGCGTTACCGACAAGCGGACCATGGAAGTGGTCGAGATGGTCCTGGCCGGCTCGATCAACAAGGAAATCGTCGCGCTGATCAATGCCGAGGGCGAATGGGCGATTGGCCTGTGCGGCAAGGACGGCAACATGGTCTTTGCCAAGAAGGCCGAAAAGACCGTCAAGGACCCCTCGTCCAATATCGAGCGCGCGCTCGATCTGGGCTATGTGGGTGAGCCGGTGGAGGTCGACCGCACCCTGCTCGACCTGCTGGCCCGTTCTGAAATGATCCCGGTCATCGCGCCGGTGGCGCCGGGCCGCGACGGCAATACCTACAATATCAACGCCGATACTTTCGCTGGCGCCATTGCTGGCTCGCTGGGCGCCAAGCGCCTGCTGTTCCTCACCGACGTGCCGGGCGTGCTGGACAAGAATGGCAAGCTGATCCCCGAGCTCAGCGTGCGCGAAGCCAAGGCACTGATCGCCGATGGCACCATTTCGGGCGGCATGATCCCCAAGGTCGAGACGTGCCTGGAAGCCCTCGACAGTGGTGTTGAGGGCGTGGTGATCCTCAATGGCAAGCAGCCGCATGTGGTGCTGGTGGAGCTGTTCACCGAATTCGGCGCTGGCACGCTGATCGTGCGCTAAGCCCACCGTCCCCGACCGATAAAAGGCCGCCCATCGGGCGGCCTTTTTCTTTGCGCCTCGGGTCTGCCGTTGCGCCAAACAAAAAGGGCCGCCATGGCTGGCGGCCCCTTCGCGTGCCTTTGGCAGGCATCAGTGCTCGAGCACGACCGCCGGGGCCGCCGCGGCGGCCGGGCGCTGGCCATGGCCGGGGTTGCGGCGGAACAGCGGGGCCAGCAGGAACACCACCGCAAAGCTGGCAATGACATACCAAAGCGCCGTGCTGGCTGCGCCAGCGAAAGCGGCATGCGGGGTCGAGCCGGTGGCCATGGCTGTGCCAAGGTGACCGAAGAACAGCTCGCCGATGATGGCCACGCCCAGGGCGCCGCCCACCTGCTGGAAGGCCTGTAGCGAGCCCGAGCCGGCGCCGGCATCGCGCGGCGGCACATTGGACAGCACCAGCTGGAACAGCGAGGAGAAGCCCAGCCCCAGTCCCACGCCAGCGATGAGCAGCGGCGGGAGGAAGGCCCAGTGGTCGATGCTGTCGGTGACGCCGGAGACATAAAGGTTCAGCCAGCCGATGCCGATCACCAGCAGCGCGCCGGATGTGGCCAGGCGCGCCCGCAGGTAATGGGCGCCAAAGCGGCCGGCGATGGCCGAGGCCACCAGCACGCCCACCGAGAAAGGCGTATTGGTGAGGCCCGATTCCAGCGGGGTGAAGGCAAAGCCACCCTGGAGCAGCAGCGAGATCACCATGAACATGCCGGGGATGCCCGAGGCAAACACGGTGGTGACGAAGGCACCGAACATGAACTGGCGATTGGTGATGAGGTCGAAGTTGAGCAGCTGCGACTGGCCGTTGGCCGCACGATGGCGCGTCCAGTACACGAATGCGGTCAGCAGCACCAGGCCAGCCGCGATCATGGCAAAGGCCCAGACCGGCCAGCCATAGGCGCGGCCTTCGATGATGGGGAACACCACCGCCAGAATGCCAGCGCCGAACAACAGAATACCGACATAGTCATTGCGCAGCGTGGCATGGCCGGGCAGGCGCGGGATCAGGTACCAGCCCGCCACCACAGCGGCGATGCCGATGGGGATATTGACCAGGAAGATCGGCTGCCACTGCATGCCGAACAGATTGGCCGAGACAAGGATGCCGCCCAGGATTGGGCCGCACACCGAGGCCAGGCCCGCCGACAGGCCGAACAGCGAGAAGGCCTGACCGCGCTCATGGGGCGGGAAGGTTACCGTGGCGATGGCGAGCACCTGCGGCGTCATCATGGCGCCGGCCAGGCCCTGGATCACGCGGGCAAAGATGAGGAATTCGATATTGGGCGAGAGACCGCAAAGCGCCGACGCCACGGTGAAGCCGGCGACGCCCCACAGGAACAGGCGGGTGCGGCCCAGGATGTCACCGAGCCGGCCAAAGGGCAGCAGGCCCAGGGCGAAGGCCAGGATATAGGCGGCGACAACCCACTCGATCTGGTTGTCCGTGGCATTGAGCCCGGTGCGCATCGAGGGCAGCGCCACATTGACGATGGTGACGTCGATCAGGTTCATGAAATTGGCGATGAGCAGCACAAAGAGCGCTGGCCAGCGGCGTGGATCGGGCGCGTCCGGCGCGCCATGAGGGGCGTGTGAAGCAGACATTCAGTTCTGGTCCTTGGATGGAATGGTTTGGGCAATGAAAGCGTGTTCGAGCTCTTGGGTGAGATTGTCGAAGGACGCGCGGAACGAGGTCCACTGGCGCCAGTAGTCGGTCAGGGCACCGGTGGTGATCAGGGCGGCGGAGGCCGGGTCGAGATTGGCGCGGAAGCTGCCTTCGGCAACGCCCTGGCGGAAGATCTCGACAAACTGGGCGCGCCAAAAGTCATAGAGCGGCGTCATGATGGCGCCGATAGCGGGGTCGCGGCGGGCCTTTTCGATCAGCGCGGTCAGCACGATGATCAGTTCGGGCGTTTCGTGCACGGTCTCGCGGAAATCGGCGAATTCGAGCCGAAGCAGTTCCAGCGCCGTCTTGCCGTCGCGCGAATTGCGCAGGGCCTGTGCCTGAAAATCATGGCGCAGGCTGTCGGCCACCAGGGTGATCAGAGCCTCCTTGGAGGGCACATGATAATGCAGCGTGGCGATATTGATCCCCACCCGCGCAGCAATGTCGCGGGTGCGCAGGCCCTCAAGGCCCCGTTCGACAATGATGGCCCGGGCCGCCGCGGCGATATTGAGCCGGCGACAGTCGCCGCTCTCGCGCTTTCCGGACGGGGGAATGGGGGTGTCGTGCTGCATGCGGACCTCTTGGCGCGGCGTAGATACACCCGCCTTGCTCATCAATCAATCATTTGATTGAGGTGTGGAGCAGATGGCATGGGACCTATGCGCTCCCTGCGGGATCGGCGACGACGCCCATCGGTCCGACGCCCGGATCACCACATTCTGGCGGCCTTGTGCGCCCCTGTCCTGACAGAAGCTGTCAGTGGCGCGCAGCGCGCGGCGCCGTTGACAAATCGGCGCCAAGGGCGTTGCTCCGCGGTCAACTGGAGTGCCTGACATGCAGGATTATGTTCGCCGCATCCTGACCTCATCGGTCTATGAAGTTGCCGAGGAAACCCCGCTCGACGCCATGCCCATGCTGTCGGCCCGGCTGGGTGTGGAGGTGCTGCTCAAGCGCGAGGACATGCAGCCGGTGTTCTCCTTCAAGATCCGCGGCGCGCATAACCGCATTGCCCAGCTCAGCGCCGAGGAGCGGTTGCGCGGCGTGATCTGCGCCTCGGCCGGCAATCATGCCCAGGGCGTGGCGCTGTCGGCCCATCGCCTGGGCATTCGCGCCATCGTGGTGATGCCCACCACAACGCCGGTCATCAAGATCAATGCCGTGCGCAAGCGCGGCGGCGAGGTCGTGCTGTTCGGCGACGGCTTTGACGCCGCCCGCGCCCATGCCGCCGCGCTGGCAGACAAGCATGGCTATGTGGTGGTGCATCCGTTCGACGATCCCGATGTCATCGCGGGCCAAGGCACCATCGGCATGGAGCTGCTGCGCCAGCATCCCGGGCCCATCGGCGCCATCTATGTGCCCGTCGGCGGCGGCGGCCTTGCGGCCGGCATTGCGGCCTTCGTCAAATTCCTGCGGCCCGACATCCGCGTGATCGGCGTCGAGCCGGAAGAAGCGGCCAGCATGAAGGCGGCCATTGCCGCGGGCCATCCGGTGGCGCTCGATCAGGTGGGGCTGTTTGCCGATGGCGTGGCGGTGCGCCAGGTGGGTGACGAGACCTTCCGCATCTGCTGCGAGCTGCTCGACGATATCGTCACCGTCACGGCCGACGAGATCTGTGCTGCCATCAAGGACATCTTTGACGATCACCGCGCCATCGCCGAACCGGCCGGGGCCCTGGCGCTGGCCGGGCTGCGCCGCCAGGTTGAGCTGGGCGCGGCCCCCCAAGGCGCGCTGATCGCCATCAATTCAGGCGCCAATGTCAATTTCGACCGGCTGCGCTATGTGGCCGAGCGGGCCGAGATCGGCGAACGCGCCGAGGCGCTGCTGGCCGTCGAAATCCCCGAGCGCCCGGGCAGCTATCGCGCCTTCATTCGCCTGCTCGGTCAGCGCTCGATCACCGAGTTCAACTATCGCTTTGCGCCGGGGGAAACCGCCAAGATCTTCGTGGGCGTCAAGCTGGCGCGCGGCGACGCCGAAAAGCACGAGATCATCGCCCTGCTCGAAGGCAATGGTCTCAAGGTCATCGACCTCACCGACAATGAGGTGGCCAAGCTGCATGTCCGCTACATGGTGGGCGGACGCGTCGCCAATCTGGGTGACGAAGTCGTCTATCGCTTCCAGTTTCCCGAGCGGCCGGGCGCACTGCTCAAATTCCTCGAAGGGCTCAAGGACGAGTGGAACATCTCGCTGTTCCACTATCGCAACCATGGTGCCGATTACGGCCGCGTGCTGGTCGGTGTGCAGGTGCCGGCGTCCACGCAGACGGACTTCATTGCGCACATCGACGCCATCGGCTTTCCCTATTGGGAGGAGACCGACAATCCGGCCTATCGCCAGTTCCTCTGAAACGCTGCAAAACCTGGGATGCGGACCGCACAAACGGTCGTTAAGATGAAATAAACGCTCACTAGAACCGACAGGCCGCAATATGGCCAATTTCCGTTGCATTTCAGTGCTCAAGGGGCACACCTGCGCATCCAGGCACCGCACGCCCCGGATGCACCACTCAGACCGACACAAGAACTGACAACAACAAAGCCGGAGATGACGATGAGGATCACCAAGACAACCAGCCTGATGCTGCTGAGCGGCGTGGCGACGGCCATGCTGATTGGCCAGGCCAGCGCGCTTGAAGCGCAGGCCTTCGTTGACCGCGTGGCCGCGGTCTACAAGACCATTGGCTATGACTTCAAGTTCGGCCCTGCCACGCTGGACGGCGACACCGTCACCGTTCAGGGCATCACCATTGGCCTGGTTGCCGCCACGCCCGACATGAAGCCGATGACCTTTGACACCGAGATCACCTTCTCGGGCGTCGCCGAATACGACGACGGTAGCTACACCGCTGACTCGGTGACCATCCCCGACATCGACACCGACTTTGCCACCGACCCGGTGGGCCATATCACGCTGGCCGATGCCCGCATTGATGGCCTCTATATCCCGGGCGGCGAGACCGTGCCGGCCGCTGCTGTTCTGCAGATGGTGCAGTCGATCAGCACCGGCGCCCTGTCGGTGACGCGCGACGGGCAGGAAGTGATTTCCATCGAATCGATGGAAGCGGCCACCGAGTTCACGCCCGAGCAGGGCAGTGCCGAGCTGACCGATCTGTCCTCGACCCTGGCTGTCAACGGCATTTCGGTTGATCTGAGCACCGTCGGCGAGGAAGACGCGCAAGCCGGCGCCGTGATCGAGGCCCTGGGCCTCACCAGCATTTCGGGCAACATCACCCAGGATCTGACCTGGTCGATGGCCGATGGCCATATGGTGCTGCACTCCTTCCTGCTCGACTTTGCCGATGTCGGTTCGCTCGACATCGCTGCCGACCTCACCGGTCTGACCCCGGCCGTGCTCGACCAGATGTATGCCATGCAGGCGGCCACGCCCACCGAAGGCAAGACGGCCGAAGAACTGGCTCAGGCGCAGATGATGAGCTCGATGGCCCTGATGCAGGGTGTGTCGATTGTCAGCGCCAAGGTGCGCTATGATGATGCGTCGCTGGCCGGCAAGCTGCTGGACTTCTTCGCCCAGCAGTCCGGTACTGATCGCGCCACCTTCGTGGCTGGCCTCAAGGCAGCCCTGCCGGCCATGATCGCCGATACCGGTATCCCGGCCCTGACCGACCTGGTCTACCCGCCGGTGTCGACCTTCCTGGACGATCCGCAGAGCCTGGAAGTCCGCGTTGCCCCGCCGCAGCCGACCTCCATCCTGGTGCTGGCTGCCGCTGCGGCCAATCCGGCCGGCCTGATCGCCGCGCTGGGTCTGGCTGTCGAAGCCAATACCGCTGCCGCCGAGTAACACCTTCGGGAGCGGCGCAGCGCGCCGCTCCCACCCCGCCTGAATTGGGTGAATATTCACCAAATCTGCGCTAGAGTGGGGCCATGAACGCTCTCTCGCCCAGCCGCCCCAGCCTCAGCCATGTCACCGACTGGGTGTTTGACCTCGACAACACGCTTTATCCGCGCAGCTGCAATTTGTTCGCGCAGATCGATGTGCGCATCACCCATTATGTGATGGGCCTGACGCAGTTGGCCTTCGAGGAGGCGCGCGACCTGCAGAAGACCTATTACCGCGACTTCGGCACCACGCTGAACGGGCTGATGCACCAGCACAAGGTCGATCCCGACCATTTCCTGGAAACGGTGCACGCCATCGACTATTCGCCGGTCGCCCCACATCCTGATCTCGTGCAGGTCATCCGCGAGTTGCCGGGCCGCAAGTTCATCCTCACCAATGGCGATACCGGCCATGCCCGCGCCGTGCTGGCCAAGCTGGGCGGCGCGGACCTGTTCGAGCATGTGCATGATATTCGCGCCATGACCTTCGTGCCCAAGCCGCACAAGGCGGCCTATGACGGATTCTTTGCCCGCCACGACATCGATCCGGCCAAGGCGGTGATGTTCGACGATCTGGAAAAGAACCTGGTCGTGCCCCACGAGGTCGGCATGGCCACCGTGCAGGTGGTGGCCGGTCCGGACTTTGCCCATGAGCAGGTGGAAGCCTGGGAATTGGGCCGCGCCTCTGGCCCGCATGTGCATCACGTCACCGACGATCTCGCCCGCTTCCTGCGCGAGCGCCCCTAGGCGTCGCGCCACACGGTCTGTTCGGACCGTCGATGCCCTGTCGGCCTGACTTTACAGCGCCACAAAGCAATCGTATGAACCATAATATTCATCGGTGAATGCCGATGCTTATCTGGCGGCCTGGCGCCGCAAAAACAACAGGAACAGTGTCATGGAATATCGTCGCTTGGGCAAAACCGGCCTCAAGGTCAGCGAGTTGTCGCTTGGCAGCTGGGTGACCTTTTCTAAGCAGGTGGACCAGAAGGAGGCTCTCGCGCTGATGAGTCTCGCCTATGACGAAGGCGTCAATTTCTTCGACAATGCGGAGGGCTATGAGGCCGGTGAATCGGAAGCCCTGATGGGCGCCGCGCTCAAGCAGCTCGGCTGGAGCCGCGACAGTTTTTCGGTCTCCTCCAAGGTGTTCTGGGGTGGAAGCAAGCCGACGCAGAAGGGCCTGAGCCGCAAGCATGTCACCGAGGCCTGCCATGCCGCGCTCAAGCGCCTGCAGGTGGACTATCTCGACCTCTATTTCTGCCACCGCCCCGACATCGATACGCCCATCGAGGAAACCGTGTGGGCCATGCACAATCTGATCACCCAGGGCAAGATCCTCTATTGGGGTACCTCGGAGTGGAATGCGCAGCAGCTGACCGAAGCCTGGGCCGTGGCCAAGGATCTCAAGATCAGCCCGCCAGTGATGGAGCAGCCGCAGTACAATCTGTTCGTGCGCGAAAAGGTCGAGCATGACTATCTGCCGCTCTATGAGCTGATGGGCCTGGGCACCACCATCTGGTCGCCGCTCGCCTCGGGCGCCCTGACCGGCAAATATAACGACGGCATTCCCGACGATAGCCGCTTCAACCTGCCCGGCTATGAGTGGCTCAAGAAGGAATGGACCAGCGAAGCCGGCAAGGCCAAGCTGGAAACCATCAAGCAGCTCGCTGTGCTGGCCAAGGAGGTCGGCCTGCCGATCCACCATCTGGCGCTGCTGTGGTGCCTGAGCAATCCGCATGTCTCGACGGTGATCCTGGGGGCGTCCAAGAAGGCGCAACTGGCCGACAATCTCTCGGCGCTCAAGTCCAAGGACAAGCTCACGCCCGATGTCATCGAGAAAATCGAAGCCATAATGGGCAACAAGCCCAAGCCCTTCGACCGCTACTGACACTCGCGCCTGTCCCTCCCCCCCTCTTGGGGAGGGACACTCCAAGGGCACTGATGGGGCCCGCATCGGGCTGCGCTTGCCGGCCGAACCGCCCAAGCGCCCGGTTTATGTGTTGGCAATCTTACACCGAATTTAGTTCCGCGCCGGGCGCCGCAGCGCTACAATTGGGGCATGACCGACCTGCCCGGGCGTCGTCCGCCCCTTGCCGAAAAACCTCCCAGTTTCCGCCAGCGCCTCGACAATCTGCGCCATCTTGGCCGCCTGATTGCGCAGATCTGGCGGACGAGTGCGCCGCTGACCGCGGCCAGCATCGGGCTGCGCCTGCTCGCCTCGCTGCAGCCGATTGCCATGCTCTATGTCGGCAAGCTGATCGTGGACGAGGTGGTGCGGCTCACCGGGCTCAGCGCCCCCGGCCCCGATTTTGCCGCCTGGTGGGCCAGCGGGGCGCTCGGTCCCATCGTGCTGCTGCTCGCAACAGAGCTGGCGCTGGTGCTGGGCTCGGATCTGCTCAACCGCATCACGGGCCTGGTCGATTCCGTGCTGGCGGAACTGCATTCCAATACTGTCAGCGTGGAGTTGATGGCCCATGCGGCGCGCCTCGATCTGGTGCATTTCGAATCAGCTGAATATCAGGACCGGCTCGAGCGGGCCCGGCGCCAGGCGGCGGGGCGCAATGCCCTATTGAGCCAGATGTTCGGCCAGGCGCAGGACATGATCACTGTGGCGACGCTGGCGGCGGGCCTGTTCATCTACGCCCCCTGGTTGATCCTGCTGCTGCCGCTCAGCTTTGTGCCTGCCGTGTGGGGCGAGGCGCGCTTCAATACGCTGGCCTATATGGTCAGCCGCTGGCGCACGCCGGAGCGGCGCGAACTCGAATATATCCGCCAGGTCGGTGCCAGCGCCGAGACGGCCAAGGAGATCAAGCTCTTCGGCCTGGGCAATTTCCTCATCGCCCGTTTCAAGACCTTGGCCGAGCGCATCTTCCAGGACAATCGCCGCATTGCCCTGCAGCGCTCGTTCTGGGGCGCGCTGTTCTCGGCCATTTCGACGCTGACCTATTATGGCGCCTATGGCTTTATCGTCTGGCGTACCATCACCGGCGATTTCACCATTGGCGATCTGGCCTTTCTCTCGGGCTCGTTCCTGCGGCTCAATGGATTGTTCCAGAAGCTGCTGCTCGGCTTTACCCAGATCGCCGGGCAGTCGATGTATCTCGATGATCTGTTCTCGTTCTTCGAGATCACCCCCAACATCACCTCGCCGGCCCAGCCGCGCCCTTTCCCCGAGCCGATCGGCAGGGGCATCGTGTTCGAAGATGTCGGCTTCCGCTATCCAGATACTGACACCTGGGCGCTGCGGCATCTCAGCTTCACCCTCACCGCCGGCGAAACCCTGGCGCTGGTGGGCGAAAATGGCGCGGGCAAGACCACCATCGTCAAGCTGCTGACCCGACTTTATGACCCCGACGAGGGGCGCATCACCATCGATGGCACTGACCTCAGGGCCTTCGCCATCGCCGATATCCACGCCCATATCGGCGTGATCTTTCAGGATTTCATCCGCTATAGCCTGTCGGCCCGCGAGAATATCGGCGTCGGTCGCGTCGAGGAACAGCATGACATGGCGCGCATTGGCGACGCAGCCGAGCGGAGCCTGGCCGATGCGGTGATCGCCAAGCTGCCCAAGGGCTATGACCAGCCGCTAGGCCGGCTCTTCAACAAGGGGCGCGATCTCAGCGGCGGCGAATGGCAGAAGGTGGCCATCGCCCGCGCCTATATGCGCGATGCGGGGCTGATCATCCTGGATGAACCCACCGCAGCGCTCGATGCCAAGGCCGAGGCGGAAGTGTTCTCGCGCTTCAAGAGCCTGGCCTCCGGCAAGACCGCGGTCATCATCTCACACCGCTTCTCGACCGTGCGCATGGCCGACCGGATTCTGGTGCTCGAGCATGGTGGCATTCTCGAATCCGGCTCGCACGAAGAGCTTTTGGCCCAGCGCGGCCGCTATGCTGAACTGTTCGAGCTGCAAGCCGCGGGCTATCGCTAGCGCGGGCGCACCAGCGTCCGCCCCGCCACCTGCCCCGCCAGAATCTCGGCCGCCGCTGCCGACACATCCTCGAGCCCGATCTCGCGCACCATGTTGCCATAGGCGGCGATATCGAAGGTTGTGGCCACACGGTCCCAGGCGGCGATGCGCGCTGCAAAAGGCTGCATGACGCTGTCGATGCCGATCAGGGTCACGCCGCGCAGGATGAAGGGCAGAACATTGGTTTCAAGCCCGATGCCGCCGGCATTGCCGAGCGCCGCGACCGCGCCACCATATTTCACCTGGCGCAAGAGCTTGCCCAACACTGGCCCGCCGACGCAGTCGACGACTCCGGCCCAGCGCGCCGATTCCAGCGGCTTGTCGGGCTGGGCGAGGAATTCGGCGCGGTCAAGAACGCTGGTGGCGCCCAGCATCTTGAGCGCCTCGGCCTGCTGCGGGCGGCCGGACAGCGCCACCACGCCATAGCCGAGCCGCGCCAGCATGGCGGTGGCGATCGAGCCGACGCCGCCGGCCGCGCCGGTGACCAGCACTTCGCCCGAAGCCGGCGTTACGCCATGGGCTTCAAGCGCATTGATGGCCAGCATGGCGGTGAGCCCGGCGGTGCCCACGATCATGGCGTCGCGCAGGCTCAGCCCCTCGGGCAGCGGCACCAGCCAATCGGCGTCGACACGGGCGCGCTCGGCAAAGCCGCCCCAATGGGCCTCGCCCACACGCCAGCCGGTCAGCACCACGGGCTGGCCAGCCGTATAGCGCGGGTCGGCGCTGTCGCGCACAGTGCCGGCAAAATCGATGCCGGCGACATGGGGATAGCTGCGCACCAGCCCGCCGGCGCCGGTGACGCAGAGCCCGTCCTTGTAGTTGAGCCCGGCCCAGGCGATGTCCACAGTAACACTGCCCACGGGCAGGCGATCATCGTCCAGCGTCTCGACCGCCGAGCTGACCTTGCCCTCGGCGTCGCGTTTGGTCACCAGCGCGCGAAATGTCATGAAGCGTCCTCCCGTCCGTCTTGCTTTGGACGGCAGTGTGCCCCGAACCGGCGCGCTTTCCAACCGTGTGGCTAGCCTTTGACGGCGCCGCCGGTGAGGCCGGAAATGATGTAGCGCTGGGCCAAGAGGAAGAAGGCGATTGCCGGCATGATGGACAGCGTCAGGAAGGCCAGAATGCGCGGCCAGTCCGAGCCGAACTGGCCCTTGAACTGCATGATGCCGAGCGGCCAGGTGTATTTGTCCTCGGAGTTGAGCACGATCAGCGGCAAGAGGAAGCTGTTCCAGCTGCCCACGAAGTTGAACACGCCCACGGTGGCGATGATCGGCAGGCTCAGCGGCAGCGTGATGTACCAGAAGATCTTGATGTAGCCGCAGTTGTCCATGCGCGCGGCGTCGATCAGCTCCTTGGGCAGTTCCTTGAAGAAATTGTGGAACAGCAGCACCGAGAAGGACACGCTGAAGGCCACCTGGACCACGATGATGCCCCAGTGGCTATCGAGCATGCCCAGGTCGCGCATCTTGATGAACAGCGGCAGGATGCCGGTGGCCGAGGGGAACAGCAGGCCCAGCATCAGATAGCCCAGGATGAACTTGCTGCCGAAGAACTTGATATGGGCCAGAGCGAACGCCGTCATCGAGGCCACAAGCGTCGAGAGCAGCACGGTGCCGCCGGCGATCAGCAGCGAGTTCCACAGCGAGGCGAAGTAGCGCGGCCCGCCCATGATTTCGACAAAGCGGATGGGGTCCCAGCTGGCAGGCAGGCCAAAGGGATTGACGCGCAATTCGCCGATCTCTTTGAAGCCGCCCAGCGCGGTGGTGTAGAAGGGCACGATGACGAACAGCGCCACCACCAAAAGGGTGAGCCACTGGATAGGCGTGGTGACGGGCTGGCGCTTGCGGGACGATGTGGCCATCAGTTCTGCTCCACCTTGAAGAGAATGCGTCGATAGGCCAGCGCCACGATCACGCAGGCGATGAACAGGATCACGCTGATCGCGCCGCCAAAGCCCAGTTTCATGCGGAGGATGCCGAACTGGTAGAGGAAGGTGACGATGGTGTGGCTGGAGTGGCTGGGGCCCCCATTGGACAGCGGGATGATCAGATCGAACAGCTGCAGCGCGCCGGTGATGGCAAAGAATACCGAGATGACGATGGCCGAGCGGATCATGGGGATCTTGATGTGGCGCACGATCTGCCAGCGCTTGACGCCGTCGAGCCGCGCCGCCTCGATCACTTCGCTGGGAATGGACTGCAGCCCGGCGATGAAGATCATCATGTGGAAGCCGAAATACTTCCAGGTGATCACCAGCATGATGGCCGGAATGACCCAGAATTTGTCGCCCAGCACAAAGGGCATGTCGACGCCAATGGCATCGCCAATGGCCGGCAGCAGGCCATAATTGCCGTCATAGACGAAGTTCCAGATCAGGCCGGCGGCCACTTCGGCCAGCATGAAGGGCAGAAAGAACAGCGTGCGCAGCACGTTGATATGCACGCCGCGTTCGGCCAGCGCGATGGCGCACCACATGGCCAGCGGCAGTTGCACCACCAATGACACCACCACAACGATCAGGCTGTTGCGCACGGCGGTGCCGAAATTGCGATGGGTCAGCACATCGGCATAGTTTTCAAAGCCGACGAAATCGGTGATCGGGCCATAGCCGTTCCAGTCAAAGAACGAGAAGGTGGCCGCATCCACCATGGGCAGCACGACGAACAGCGTGAACAGGATCAGCGCGGGCGGCAGGAACAGCAGCAGCGCCGGCAGGCTGTTGCGCTCGATAAAGCGGCGCTTGCGCGATCCCGCGGTGGCGCCGAGATCGATGCTGGTGGCAAGGCTGGCCATGGCCGTAATACTCCCCGAATATGCAGTCGGCGGGTGAAAGGGTGACACCCGCCGACTGTGGACATGGCGACCTAGAGCGAGTCGTCCACGGCTTCCTTGATCATCTCGGCGGCCTCCTGGGCACTCATGGAGTTGCCAGCCAGCTCGGCGGAGATGTCATTGACCACGCCACCCACATTGGGGCCCAGGGCCTGATCGAAGAACAGGGCGTGCCAATGGGCACCCGAGATGTTCTGGCCGATCTGCACCTTGAAGGGGTTGGTCATCACATCGGCCGCGCCCTTGGCGATCGGGATGTAATAGGCGTCCTTGGCATATTTGGCCTGGTTCTCGGTCGAGTTGAAGAACTCGATCCACTTGACGGCCGCGTCGGAGGCATTCTTGGAGAACAGCACACCGCCCAGGCCACCGAGCGTGTCGGTGGGGTCGCCCTTGCCGCCTTCGATGGTCGGGAAGGGCAGGATGCCCAGCTCGTCATCAGGAATACCGTCCTTGTCGGCCGAATTGTCCTTCATGGCGCCGTAGTCCCAGTCGCCCATCAGGTGCATGGCGGCCTTGCCATCGCCAAACAGGCCCGAGGCATCGCCATAGCTGGCCGCCAGGAAGCCTTCCTGCCAGGGTTCGAGTTCGGACAGCTGCAGGAAGTATTCGCCAGCCTTGACGAAGTCCTCGCCGGCAAAGCCGTCGCCTTCGCCGCGAGCAGCGGCTTCAAAGCCGTCCTTGCCGGCCAGGCGAACCACCAGCTTTGACCACCAGAAGTGCGCTGGCCACTTGTCCTTGGCGCCAATGGCGATCGGGGTGATGCCGGCATCTTTGAACTTCTGCACGCCGGCCAGGAAACCATCCCAGGTGCCCATGCTGGCCGGGTCGACACCGGCTTGGGTGAACAGGGTCTTGTTGTACCAGAGGACGACCTCGCTGACGTCGCGGGCGACGCCATACATATGGCCGTCCGGCGCGGTGAAGGCCGAGACGCCGGCGGTGCCGACATTGGCCTTGGCCTCATCGCTGAGCACGTCCTCGACCGGGCGCAGCACGCCAGCCGCCGCCTGCTCATAGAACACGCCGCCACCCCAGGAGTGGAAGACGTCGGGCGCATCAGCCGACTGCAACAGCGTCGTCAGCTTGGCCTTGAAAGCCTCGTTTTCCAGGAACGGCAGTTCGACCTTGATATCGGGATTGGCTGCCATGAAATCGGCAGCGATGCTGTTCATCAGCTCCACCTCGGCCGGGATGGACGTGATGTGCAAATGTTTGACAACGGTCTGGGCCTGGACCGGCATGGCAGCCGCCAGCCCCAGCATTGCGACGAGCGCAAGACGCTTCATAGGTTTCTCCTCATGTCCTCACGACAGCTCCCGAGGCGCCTTTTATGGACCTTCCCGGCTGCGGCGGGGCCCGTGCGCCCTCTGGCACAATCCCCGCTTGATACTTTCTACGCATTCCGTAAAAGATATACAAGAGGAACGTGCCTCAGGGAATGGTCAGCAGGACTGACCGAAGTGGTTAACGTGTTTTCTTGTGGACTGGCAGGTGTTTCACGCATTTGCCGCCGCAGCATTGCGCCGATCATGCTCAAAACGGCTTGCGTTTTAATACTGATGACCAACTAAATAAGACGGACCATGTGCCCACGGGACATGGCGGGCCTGGCGGATGGCAAAGACCGTCCCCGGCGCCGAAACGAGGAGGATAGGAACAGCATGGCTGAGCTCAAACTGCGCGGCATCACCAAGAGCTTCGGCGTCGTGCCGGTCTTGCATGACATCAATCTCGATATTCCCGATGGATCCTTTGTGGTGTTTGTCGGGCCATCAGGCTGTGGCAAATCCACCCTGCTGCGCACCATATCGGGCCTGGAAGAGCCCAGCGCCGGCTCAGTGCTGATCGGAGGCGAGGACGTCACCGATTTCGACCCCTCCGAGCGCGGGGTCGCCATGGTGTTCCAGAGCTATGCGCTTTATCCGCATATGACGGTGGAGCAGAACCTGGGCTTTGGCCTGCGCATGGGCGGCATGCCCAAGGACCAGGTGGCGGCGCGCGTCGCCGATGCGGCACGCGTGCTCGAACTGGCGCCGCTGATGGATCGCAAGCCGCGCCAGCTCTCGGGCGGGCAGCGCCAGCGCGTCGCCATCGGCCGCGCCATTGTGCGCCAGCCCAAGGCCTTCCTGTTTGACGAGCCGCTGTCGAACCTGGACGCCGAGCTGCGCGTGCAGATGCGCATCGAGATCGCCAAGCTGCATCAGGAGCTGGGCGCTACCATGGTCTATGTCACCCATGACCAGGTCGAGGCCATGACTCTGGCCGACAAGATCGTGGTGCTGCGCGATGGCCGCATCGAGCAGCAGGGCAGCCCCATCGAACTCTATGACGAGCCGGACAATCTGTTCGTGGCCGGCTTCATCGGGTCGCCGCGCATGAATTTCCTGGCCGGGCAGATTGTCAGCGTCGCCGGGCAGACCGCCGAGATCAAGACTCAGGACTTTGAGGGCAGCA
This sequence comes from Devosia sp. FKR38, assembly GCF_005222805.1. Classification (GTDB taxonomy): domain Bacteria; phylum Pseudomonadota; class Alphaproteobacteria; order Rhizobiales; family Devosiaceae; genus Devosia. Next base: position 202,677 of record NZ_STGC01000002.1, read on the forward strand.
CCATTGCCGTGCGTCTGCGCGGCAATAGCGCCAAGCCGGGCGACACGGTCACCATCGGCATCCGCCCCGAGCATTTCGTCGACGAGAGCGCCACAAGCCTCACGGCCTCCGCCCAGGTGGTCGAGCAACTGGGCGGGGTATCCTATGTCTATGCCACCGGCCGGAACGATGCCAAGATCACCATCCAGCAGAAGGGCCATTCGCGCATTCCGGCGGGCTCGGAGATCACCATCGGCATCGATCCGGCGGCATGCCTGGCCTTTGACACGGCCGGCGCGCGGCTCTGATATCGGCCTGGCACAGGCCCATGGCTCGCGGCGCCTATCAGGCGGCGCGGCGGACTTCAGGCATCGTCGCGGGGGCGGCTATCAAAGGCGGACCGGGCCGCGTCAATGCCGGGCCGGTTGACGGTCGCCCAAGAGGCCAGAAACGACAAACCCTCGAACAGTGTCTCCCCCATGGGGAGCAGTCTGTAGTCGACGCGCGGCGGCGTGGTCGGGGTGACGATGCGTTCGAGCAGCCCGTCCCGCTCGAGCTTGCGCAGGGTATAGGTCAGCATCTTTTGCGACACATCCGGAATATCCCGGCGCAGCTCGGAGAAGCGGCGCGAGGAGACGTGCAGGGCGGTCAGCACCAGGATTGACCATTTGTCGCCGATGCCGTCGAGCACCTGCCGGACGGGACAGGTTTCCGGCACCAGGGGTGCGCTTGGAACAGTGTGCAGTCTTGCCATCTTGCCTCCAGAGACAGTCGTGTTGCCGGTGGCAACCGGTTTGAGGTGGTTACGAAAACGTGCCGTCTTCCGGACGTGTTCGCGAGTGGTTATGTAATCACGGTATCCAAAAGATACCAGCTTTACAAAGGAGACCACAATGGAAATCTTGAACCGCAGAACCGTCCTGAAGGCAGCAGCCGCAACGGGCGTCATGAGCCTGCTGGCGCCCGGCCTCACCCATGCCGCAGAGACCGCCGGCACGGAACTCTTCACCGCCGACGAAGCCGGCCTTCTGGTCGACAGCACTGTGATCCTGGGCGAGACGGAAGCCGTGGTGATCGATGCCCAGTTCACCACCGAGAACGCCACAGCGCTGGCCGATCTCATCGCCGCCACCGGCCGGTCGGTGCAGACCATCCTGATCACCCACTACCACCCCGACCACATTCTGGGCCTGCCGATCCTACTCGATCGCTTCCCCGGCGCCCGGGCCGTCGCGCACAAGGACGTGCAGGGGCAGCTGGCGCAGACAGTCGAGCCGATCTGGCAGCGGATTGCCGGTGGCGCGCCGGCGGGCATGTTTGCCGATCGCTTCGTTATCCCCGAAGCGCTTGAGGACGACCACCTGCTGCTCGATGGCAACCGCATCGACGTGCTGGGGCCGATGCACGGCGACACCGACCTGATCACCCCGCTCTATATTGCGGCGCTCGATACGCTGATCACCTCGGACGTGGCCTATATCGACACCCATCTGTGGATGGAAGAGAACACCACGGCCGAGCGGATCGCCCTGTGGCGCAGCAGTATCGATACGCTGGAGGCCCTGGGCGCCAAGACCATCATTCCGGGCCACCGCAAGGCCGGCAGTGTCGGCGGCACTGCGGTCTTTGACGCGTCCCGCGCCTATCTCACGCGCTGGGAAAAGGCCCTGGCCGAAACGACGAGCGCCGAGTCACTCAAGGCCGCCCTGCTGGACGGCGCGCAGGACCTCGGCTTTGCCTCTGCAGTGGATCGCAGCGTGGCGGCAATCTATCCGAAGTGAGCCATCGCAGCGCGAGCAACAGGCATGGGTGGCTATTGCTTTAGCCACCCATGCCTGGGGTGTAGACGGGCCCATGGTGCGCCGAAACCGGACAAAGCGGGGCCGTCTCGACCGGCTCGCGCGGGCCCCATCGGCTCCCTCCGGGCACCAAGCCTTGTTATTGTCGGCCGGACGGCCTATATAGGCACCATACGTTTCAGCGCATGATAGCTGTCCGATCGCCGGGTTACCGGATTTCTGGCTTCTTCCTGATTTTTGCGAGCGTGTTAGATCCGACCAGCATGGTGCTGGACGGAAAGCGACGCCATTGGTCTTGCCGATGACGCGTCCGCCAAGGAAAGACTTCAGCCATGATCAACGGCACCGTAAAATTCTTCAATACCACCAAGGGCTTCGGCTTTATCTCGCCCGAAGGCGGCGACAAGGACGCGTTCGTCCACATTTCCGCCGTCGAGCGTTCGGGCCTGAATGGCCTGTATGAAGGCGACAAGGTTTCCTACGAGCTCGAGACTGGCCGCGACGGCAAGCTCTCGGCCACGAACCTGACGCTGCTCTAGGCTAATCCGGGCCGGGGTGGCTCAACCAGCCGCCCCCGCCGCCTCCCGCAGTTGCGGTCGAGGCCCCAACATAGAAATGGTCCCGTCCCAGGACGGACCGACAGAGAGACAATGACACAGTTTGATTTCCAGGCGCCTGCCGAGCTCTATCTCGGCAGCGACTGGCATACCGCCGCCGCGCAGGGCCCCAAGGCCTTTCGCACTGCCGCCCAGGCCATCCGCTTCGCCCTGGAAGAAGCCGCTCCGGTCAGCCTGAAAGGCGCAAGCCTGATGGTCGCCGGCCAGCGCCACAGCAATGACGCGATGATCTGGCTCTATCGCAGCCCGAGCTATCCGTTGCCCCGCAAGAAGCTGCACAAGCCGTCCCCGGCCCGCGTGCGGGCCCATGCCGCACAGGAGTTGATATGAGCGCCTTCAACTACAACGCCAGCGCTGAGCTGTTTCCCAGCCGCCGCTACGCGAAATCGCAGCAGACGCAGTACCGCCGCTTTCCCAAGGCCGCCGAAGCCATCCGCTTCTGCATGGAAGAGCTACCCGAGGCCGGCCTGGCCGGCACGGTGCTCGAAGTCAACGAAGCGCGCTTTGATGGCGACGACATCCGCAAGCTCTATGCCGACGAGGCCTATCCGCTGCCGCGCAACGCCGCCGACGCCTGACGCTCGCCGGGCCGATCGGCCTGCCGCCCGCCCTGCCGCAAATATGCATCTGCCGGTCCCTCGGGGCCGGCATTTTCGTATCCGGATTCCGCAGTCATCGCGACAGCACCCCAATCCTTCTGCGATACCGTGGATTCCGGTGAGCCTATTGATGCCAATTCGGATGATAATCAATGAATCAATGCAACTCCAGAACCCGCATCGATTTGAATCTTGATTATCAATCAACGATTTATGCTCAGTCAACTGACAAACTATACTGATCTATGGTCTTGTTTCTATTGCCCGCGGCCGTATCGTCTGCATAAATGCGATTGCAGGCGGAGAAGACTATGTTGCGAAAGTTGTGGTCGTTGCTGCGGCGGCAGGGGCGAGAGACAAAGCTTCCACCCCCCGAGAACGTTGTGCTGCGTGCCCTGGTGCAACAGCAGACCAGCCCTACTATCGAGCGTTTCGCCCGGATCTATTACAAGGCCGGTGAATAGACGCTGCGGCCGCCCCTCCGCCCTCCGGACACGCGCTCGCGGCCGCGCATAGCAGATGATTAACAAACTATTGTTGACGCGAGCCGATTGCCGGGCAACGTTACTGTTCAGGCTGACCAACAACAATTGTTTGGGGCTGCGTGACTTCTAATCATGGCCAGGGGGACCACATGAGCAGAATGACAATCGTTCAGTTTATTGGCGGCGACACCAGCGACATCGTCGACGCCGTACTGGCCGGACTGAGCTATTCCAGCTCCAGCGGCACGACTGGGGGCGAAGGCTACATCTACTTCAACAATGCGCAGGGGCTAGCCCTCGCCATCCGTGTTCTGAACTATGCGCCTTCAGGTCCCGGCGGCATGCCGGACGGCAATGTGGCAACCATCTATGTGGTGCAGAACAATCAGGCCGTTGTCTCCGCATCGCTGAGTGAGCCAATACTCTTCTCGTCCATGCTACCGGCACTGCAACAGGTATCGGCTGGCGATTTCACGCTGTTCAACCAATTCATTCAGAGCTTTGACGTTGATTTCTATGCCAACTCGGCGACCGGCGGCGTCAGCTATTCGGCGCCCGACGGCAATGACCTGCTGGTCGGCAGCATGTATGACGACGAACTGACCGGACGCTGGGGCCAGAATGTCTATATCGGGCTGGCTGGCGCGGACCACTTCATCGGCAGCACGTCGAACAATGCGCTCGATGTCGCCTATTACGCCAGTGAGGGCGGGCCGGGCGGCATCCTCGCCAATCTGGCTGTAGGCATCATCATTGACACGTTCGGCGATGCCGACACGGTGGACAATATCGATATCGTCGTGGGGACGGCCCAAGGCGACCTGTTCATTGGCGGTGATAGCTGGAGCGAGTTTCAGCCCGGCGCCGGCAATGATACGGCCAATATGGGCAAGGGCATCGACTTCGTCCGCTACAGCGAAAGCCGCGCCAGTTTCAGCATCGACCTGGCGCTGGGGCGCATCACGCATTTGGCCACGGGCGACGCCGACCACATCAACGAGGCTGAATTCCTGGTCTTTGGCGATGCGGTGATCGCCACCGAGGAGTTTGTCAGTTTCGGGCGCTGGGCGGGCGATGATCTTCTGCTGCTCAACACCGGCACGGGCACATTCCGCTACCAGGAACTCGACGGCGGCGCGGCGGTTACCACGCTGGGCAGCGTAGGTGCGGTCAGCCAGGTGGCCATCGGCAATTTCTCGGCGGACTTCACCGACGACGTGCTCTATCGCACCAGCGGTGGTTGGTATGGTCGCATCGACTCCGCAGGCGTGAACACCAATATCGGATTCCGCAGCGGGCAAACCCTGCTGGCGGTTGGCGACTTCAATGGCAATGGGCGGGATGACCTGCTGTTCCGCACCGATGCCTCGGGCTGGTATTCCATCCTGGAGGGCGCCACCACCGGCGTGAATCTGGGCTATCGCAGCGGCCAGACGCTGGTGGGCGTGGGCGATTTCAATGGCGATGGCCAAGACGACATGCTGTTCCGCAGCGGCAGCGGCTGGCTGTCCTATGTGCGGGGCGGCAATTTTGCCAATGTGAACGTCGGCTTCCGGTCCGGACAGGACCTGCTGGCCATCGGGGACTTTGACGGCGACGGCAAGGACGACCTGCTGTTCCGCAGCACATCGAGCGGCTGGATGAGCTATGCCCAGGGCGCCACCGGGGCCAATGTGAACCTGGGCTATCGAACCGGCCAGACGCTGCTCGGCGTCGGCGATTTCACCGATGACGGGCGCAGCGACATGCTGTTTGCTCGCGCCAGCGGCTGGATGAGCTATCTGGACGGCGACAGCGGCGCCAATGTCAACGTCGGCTTTGCGCCCTCGGGCACAACGCTGCGCAGCATCGGCGACTATGACGGCGACGGCGATTCCGACCTGCTGTTTGCCAATGGGTCCACCGGGGCGATGACCGTCTTCTCCGGCGCTGTTGCCGCCACGGCCATAGCCTTTGGCAATCTCAACGGCCAGGCCCTGGTCTCAGCCGATTTCGGCACCAATATGGGCAATGACATGCTCATCGCCTGATTGATTGGCCTGACTTGCAGATCTAGCCGGCGGTCACCGCAATGCGTTGACCGTCGGCGCCAAACAGATGCACCGCAGCGGCATCGAAGCCCAGCGCAATTGGCGCGCCCACGGCATAAGCACCCTGCCCGGCCAACACGGCGGTGACGTCGGTGCCGCCGGCCAGGTGCACGCGGATCACGGTTTCATTACCCAGCTGCTCGACCAGTTGCACGATGCCCGTGAGGCTGCCGGCGGGATCAACCGTTAGCGCATGCGGGCGAATGCCCAGGGTGATCTGCTCGCCCGCGTTCAGATGGTGGCCGCTGGCCGCCAGCCAGAAGGACGACGCCCCCGCCACGATGCGCAGCCGATCATTGGCCACCTCGGCCAGCGTGCCGGCAATCAGGTTCATACGCGGCGAGCCGATGAAGCCGGCGACGAACAGATTGGCCGGGGTATTGTAGAGGTCGAGCGGGGAGCCCACCTGCTGCACCACGCCGGCATTGAGTACCACGATCTTGTCGGCCAGGGTCATGGCCTCGACCTGGTCATGCGTCACATAGATCATGGTGGCGTTGAGGTCGTGATGCAGCCGCGCCAGTTCCATGCGCATGTCAACGCGCAGCGCCGCATCGAGATTGCTCAGCGGCTCGTCGAACAGGAACACGTCGGGCTGGCGCACGATGGCGCGGCCGATGGCGACGCGCTGGCGCTGGCCACCCGAGAGCTGGGCCGGGCGGCGGTCGAGCAGATGCTCCATCTGCAGCACCTTGGCTGCATCGCGGATCTTTTTGTCGCGCACATCCTTGGGCGTGCCGGCGAGCTTGAGCCCGAAGCCGACGTTATCATAGACACTCATGTGCGGATAAAGCGCATAGCTCTGGAACACCATGGCGACGCCACGGTCGCGCGGCTCGACATCGTTGACCACGCGGTCGCCGATCTTGATCTCGCCGTCGGTGATGTCCTCGAGCCCGGCAATCATGCGCAGCAAAGTGGATTTGCCGCAGCCCGAGGGGCCGACGAAGACGACGAATTCGCCATGCTCGATATCAAGGTCCACGCCCTTGATCACCGGCACTTCGCCATAGTTCTTGATAACCGATCGCAGGGTCAGGCCGGCCATGATGGACGTCTCCGGATTAGCCCTTCACCGCGCCCTGCATGAGGGCGGCGACGAACTGGCGCTGGAAGATGAGGAAAAGCAGGACGGTCGGCGCCAGGATCAGCAGCGACCCCGCGCAGAGCAGCGGAATATCGGTGCCCCATTGGCCCTGGAAGGCGCCCAGGGCGCCCGCCATGGTGCGCTGCATGGGGTCCTGCACCAAGACCACGGGCAGCAGGAACTGGTTCCAGGTCCACAGGAACAGCAGGATCGACAGCGACATGATGGCCGGGCGCGCCAGGGGCACCTGCACGAGCAGGAATTCCTTCCAGCGCGTGGCGCCATCGAGCTGGGCGGCCTCGCTGAGATCGAGCGGCACATTGAGGAAATGCGCGCGCATCCAATAGACGCCGAAGGGCATGTAGAGCCCGATCAGCGGCAGGATGATTGCAAAGCGCGTGTTGAGCAGGCCGAGCGCCCGCACTTCGTAGTAGAGCGGGGTGATCACCGCCTCAAAGGGCAGCGTCAGGCCGAAGACGAAGACCAGATAGATCCATTTGTATTTGGCGCTGGTCAGCTTGGCGAGACCATAGCCGGCCATGGTAGCGATCGCTACCGAGATGGGCACCACGCCCAGAACGATCAGCACGCTTGAGAGCAGCAACTGGTCCATCTTGGCGACTTCAAACGCCTTGATGAAATTGCCCCATTGTGGATCGGCGGGCCATTGCAAGCCATTGGGATAGGTGCCCTGCGGCGCCAAGGCGGCCGAGAGCATGCTCAGGAACGGCAGCAGCGTCACCACCATGAGCAGGACGATCAGCCCGCGGGCGAGCATTGTATTGGGGGTAGCGATCTTCATTTCTTGTCCCGCGTCAGCCATTGCACCGGGGCAATGGAAATCAGCACCAGCAGCATCAGCACGATGGCGAGCGCGGAGGCGAGGCCGACCTGGCGGTGGGCAAAGGCCAGGCGATAGATTTCCAGACCCGGCACGGTGGTGGTGATGCCCGGGCCGCCCTGGGTGGAAATATAGACGATGTCAAAACTGGCGAGCGCGGCGATCACCGTGACGGTGATGCAGACGCCGATTTCCTGGCGCAGGCCCGGCAGGGTGATGTAGCGGAATTCATGCCAGGCGCGGGCGCCGTCGAGCCGCGCCGCTTCATAGAGGCTGGGGTCGATCTTGGTGATGCCGGTCACCAGCAGCATGGTGCAGAGGCCAAGCTGCACCCAGGCGCCGATGACGCCCACAGCCGGCAGGGCCCAGACGAAATCGCCCAGCCAGCCGCGCGCCCAGTCGCTGAGGCCGATGGCTTTCAGAGTCTGGTTGACCAGGCCCGAGGAGGCGAACATCCAGCTCCAGGCGATGCCGGCGGCGACCAGGGGGATGACCTGGGGCAGGAACAGCACTGTGCGCGTCATGGTGCCGAAGCGGCCGGCCATGTGGCTGCGAATGGCCGAGGCCACGGCCAGGCCCAGGCCGACCGGGATCAGCGAAAAATAGATCACCAGCTGGAAGGCATTGCCGATGATCTGCAGCAGATCGGAATCGGTGAGCACGGTGATGTAATTGGTCAGGCCATGGAAGCGGGCCTTGCCGATGCCGTCCCAGCGCAGGAAGGAATAATAGACGCTCATGCACAGCGGCACGAGCACGAAGGCGGCATAGGCAATGGCTGCCGGGGCGACAAAGGCCCAGGCAATCAGGCGCGCCTTGCGCCGTCCGCGGGAGGGAGGACGGCGCAAGGCGGGCTTGGAAGCGTCCGGAACGGACTGTGTGGTTTCACTCATGGTTCATTCCGGCCGATCAGACTTGGAGGATGAAGGCGCATCGACGACTGCGTTACAGGCGGCGGGTCTTTGGGGACTTTACCGCATCGTTGGCTTCTGTGCCTCCGTCCCGTTGACGGGATGGGGCGTGGGAGAGGGGCGCCGGGTTATCCCGAACGCCCCCGCCATGGCCCTCCCCTTGGGGTGAGAGGGCGAAGGAGCCTTTGCAGGCCGACCGACGCGACCGGTCTTAGCGCGACAGTTGGGTCTCGTATTCCTTCTGCACGGCTTCGAGCAGGCCCGTGGGGGTCTGCTGGTCGCCGACCATCTTCTGCAGTTCGGGCGTCCAGCCGGCGGCAAAGATGGCGCCGGTGGCATTGGCGATGAAGTCCATGGCGCCATTGTCCTTGGCCAGGGTCTGGCCAGCGGCCAGTGAGGCCTCGGTCACCGAGCCGGGCGTCACGGCGGGAATGGCCAGGTCTGCCGGGCCACCGGGGTTGGAACCACCCACGGCGACGTTGATCTTGCGGGCTTCCTCATTGGTGGCCACCCAATTGAGGAAGAAGGCGGCGCAATCGGCATGGGCGGCATTGGCCGAAATACCGAAGGTCAGTGGCGCTGACATGGTGGCGTGGCGGCCGCCCTCTTCAGCGGTCGGCATGATGAAGAAGCCGAACTTGCCGGCGGCATTGGTATCGAGATTGCCCGATTCCCAATCGCCGTTGAACATGAACAGGCCTTCGCCGCCGATGAAGCGGCTCATCATCTGGAAGTATTCAATGGCATTGGCGTCAGAGGGGAAGTAGCCGGCCTTGATCCAGCTTTCGAGGTGCTCTGCAGCCTTGAGATTTTCCGGCGTGTTGATGGTGGCGCCGTCCTTCTGGAAGATCCAGTCATTGATCGGCTCGGGCGGACCATAGGCGCCCATCAGGTTCTGCAGCGGGAAGGCCAGGCCTGCCGTGCCCTTGTTCCACTGCATGATCGGCTGGATGCCGGCTTCCTTGGCCTTGGCCAGCAGGGCGTCGAGTTCAGCAACGGTCTTTGGCGGCTCGGTCATGCCGAGCTGGGCGGCCAGTTCCTTGTTATAGAACACGCCGGTCATGGAATAGTTCAGGCCCATGGCATAGAGCGAGCCGGTGCCGCGCGGGCGCCCGCCGGGCTCGACGCGCAGCTGCACCAGCTGGCCAGCGGGGAACTTGTCCCAGCCGAATTCGGTGAAATAGCCATCGAGGTTGAGCAGCAGATCGTTGGCGACCAGGTCGGTCAGCGAGGGCAGACGCACCAGGTCAGGCGCATTGGCTTCCGACAGGATGCGCGGCGAGTTCTCCATCATATTGGCGAACTGGTCTTCCTTGATGTCGAAGGTGACATTGGGGAACTGCTTGGTGAATTCCTCAGCCAGCTTGCTGGGCAGCGGGAAGCCGGTCTCGAAATAGGAATTGAGGGCAACAGGGTCCGTGCCGCAGCTCGGTGCGGCCAGGGCAACGCCTGCCGTCGATGCAACGGTCAGGGACAGGGCAATACGAAGTGCATGGCGAGAATGGGCTCTCATGACAACCTCCTCCAGGGTCAATCTGCAGCGGATCTTTCCGCCTGCTAAATGGATTTAGCGCATGGACAGTGGGGTCTGTCAATAGACCCCTTTGCCCCGCGCGGCGACTAGACCAGCGGGCGCAGCGCGTCGATGATCCGCGTTGCGCGCTGGTCTTCCGGCCCCATCATCCAGTTGGTGACGAAACCGAAACCGATCCGGCGCTGCGGGTCGGCAAAGCCCACCTGCCCGCCGGCGCCGTCGTGCCCGAAGCAGCCATCGCCGAGATAGCGCCGCGCTTCGGAATCGAGCTGGAAGCCAAAGCCCCAGCGGGAGAATGGCGGCTCGCCACCAAACACCGATACGCCCTGGCTCTGCGTCTGCGTCGCCTGGGCAATGGTGGTATCTTCGAGCAGGCGCACCCCGTGGGTGGGCGCCACGGTGGCCGACCACATGGTCGCCAGGGCGCGGGCCGAAGCCACGCCGCCGGCGCCGGGGATTTCGGCCGCACGGATGCGCGGGCTGTTAAAACCACCATCCTCGGTGACGAGGTCCGCCGGCAGGGCCGAGCCCAGCGTCATGGCCTTGTAGGGCCAGTTGGGCGCGGGCTTGGCCGCCTCGTCAGCCCAGAGCTGGATCAGCGGCGGGCTCACCGCGAGATGGGCGCAAGTGGCAGCCTGGGCCTCGGGCAGACCAATCCAGGCATCGGCGCCAAGTGGCGCGGTGACCAGATCGCGGAAATAGGCACCGACCGACTGGCCGGTGACACGGCGGATGATCTCGCCGGCCACCCAGCCATGGGTGATGGCGTGATAGGCATAGCCTGTGCCCAGGGGCCATAGCGGTTCCTGCGCCGCCAGGATGGCGACGACGCGATCCCAGTCGACGATGTCGTCTTCAGTGAGATCAAGGCGCGGTGCTGAAAGGCCCGCCTGATGCGCCAGGGCCTGGCCGACTGTCACCCGGTCCTTGCCGGCCATGGCGAATTCGGGCCAGTAGCGTGCCACCGGCGCGGCGTAGTCGAGGCGCCCCTCCTGCACCAGCCGGGCGGCCAGGATCGACACCAGGCCCTTGGTGCAGGAGAACACCACCGAGGGGGTGCGCTCGGTCCAGGCGCGGTTATCGCGCGCATCGGCGACGCCGGCCCAAAGATTAATGATGGTCTCGCCGTGTTGGCGCACATGCAGGGCCGCGCCCATGGCAGGGCGACCTTCAAAGGCCTGTTCAAAGGCCTGGGCGACCGGCTCGAAACCGGGGGCGACGATGCCGTTGACGACGATGCTCATAGGCCGCGCTCCGCAATCAGATAGCCATCGGCGCCGGTGACCAGGGCAATGGGGTCGCTGATGCCGCCCTGGAAGGCCTCGCCGGGACGCTGGTTCTGGAAGGCCAGCAGCCAGGGCGCGCCAGCACGGTCAATGGCGATGCGGCCGGCATAAAGAGCTTCGTTGACCAGCAGGCGCGCCTGGCTGAAATCGACCGGGCCGGGCATGTCCCCGACGGGCAGCGACCAGACGCCACCGGTCTGGCCAGCGCGCGGGCCGACCAGCTTGGCGGTATCGCAGCAGAAGATCAGCTGGTTGCGACCGTCGATCTCGACGAGCTGGAACACTTCGAGATGGGCAAAGCCGGCGCCCGGCTCGCTCAGGGCGACCTCATGGGTCCAGGTGATGAGGTCGGGCGAACTGACATGCCCCATCACGCCGCGATCGGGCTCGGTGCCGTGCCGCGCGCGGGCCGTCATCAGCATGTGCCAGCGCTGGTCAGCCGGCTGAAAGAACACCCAGGGGTCGCGCCAGCATTCTTCCGGCCAGCTCGATGTGCCCAGCGTCTCATAGAGATTGGCATCGGCGGTGACGATGGGGCCGGGCTGCTTGGTCCAGGTGAAGAGGTCTGGCGAGGTCGCGAGGCCCACCGTCTCGATATTGGCGAACTGGTCGGGATAGAGGAAGCGCGAGCCGGTGTAGAACATGCGCCACAGCCCGTCAGGGCCGCGCACCACGCTGCCGGTCCAGGTGGCGCTGCCGTCAAAGCTGCCCGGTGCGCCGGCGTCGAAGGCCTGGCCATGGTTGGTCCAGGTCCGCAGGTCGGCGGACGTCGCGTGGCCGATACGGGCGTTGCGATGGCGCAAGTCCGGATTGCCGAGCGATTTGGGCGCGTGCAGGTAGAACAGGTGATGCTGTTCGCCGTCATCAGCCAGCCAGAAATCCCACACCCAGTGATCGGGCAGATTGAAACCCATGCTCATCCCCTGCTAAAACCATTTAGCAATTGCCGCGTCGCGCAAAGGTTGTCAAGCGGCGGCGGCGTAGCTATCCAGAGCGGCAACAAGACCGTCTTGGGGACGAGGGGCAACACCGTTTGCAAAAGAAGCGCGTAACATTGGCGGATGTGGCCCGGCTTGCCGGCCTCTCGCCCACCGCCGCATCGATGATCCTGACCGGCCGGCATGATACGCGCCTTTCGGCCGAGGCCCATGCCAAGGTGCATGCCGCCGCCACCAGCCTGGGCTATCGGCCCAATGTTGCGGCCCGCGCCTTGCGCACCGACCGCTCGCGCTCGATTGCCTTTATCTCGGACTATGTGGCCACCACCCGCTTTGCCAGCGGGTTGATCCGCGGCGCCCTGGCGGCGGCCGAGGAGGCCAAGCATGTCATGCTGCTGCTCGAAACCGGCGGCGAGCCGGCGCGTGAGCTGCAGGCCGTCGAGGCGGCGCTGGACCGCCAGGTTGATGGGTTGATCTTTGCTGCCATGCGGGCGCGCGAAGTGTTTGTGCCGCCGCTGTCGGGCAATGTGCCGGTGGTCATGCTCAACGGCACCAGCGCGCGGTTTCCCGCGGCCGTACTGCCTGATGAATATGAGGGCGGCCGCACGGCGGTGCGCCTCCTGGCCGAGACCGGCATCACCGACAGCATTGTCCTGCTCGGTCACAATCCGGCTGACGAAAAGGGCCTGTTCCGCTCGCAGTCCATCGCGCGGCGCCTGGCTGGCATTCGCGATGCCATGGCGGCGCATGGGCTGGGCTTTGACGCCGAACTGAGCTGTTGGAACTGGGAGCCCAATCACGGCTATGACCTGACCAAGGGCCTGCTGCGCAAGCGGCGGCCCAAGGCCATTCTGTGCCTCAACGACCGGCTGGCCTTCGGCGCCTATCAGGCGCTGGGCGAGGCCGGGCTGACCATTCCGGGCGACGTCTCGCTGGTGTCGTTCGACAATGACGAGCTGGCCTCCTACCTCCGCCCCGGTCTGACCACCATCAGCCTGCCGCACGAGGCCATGGGGCGCCGCGCGGTGCAGATGCTGCTCGAGGGTCAGCCTGGACAGGAAGAGCTGATCACCATGCCGACCGTGCTGCGCGGTTCGCTGATCGCGCCCACCCAGCCGGACGCGGTTCAAAAGCTCAGCTCGACCGTCTGACCGGCGCGCAGCGCCACGCTCTCGGTCTTGCCTTGGCACTGCACCGCAAAGGTGCGGTCGACGACGGACTTAAGCTGGACCTGTGTCGGACCCTTGGCCGACCAGGCGAGCTCAAGTTCGAGCCCGCCACGGGCCCTGATGCCCTTGACCCGACCCTGCGGCCACTGCGGCGGCAGCGCAGGCAGCAGCAGCAATTTGTCCGCGGTGGACTGCACCAGCATCTCAAGAATGCCGGCCGCACCGCCGAAATTGCCGTCGATCTGAAACGGCGGATGGGCGTCGAACAGATTGGGATAGCTGCGTGACGGGCTGAGCAGAAGCGCAAGCACATCATGGGCATGGCTGCCCTGGCGCAGCCGCGCCCAGAGGTTGATGCGCCAGCCGATGCCCCAGCCGGTGGCGTCGTCACCGCGGATTTCGAGCGATTTGCGCGCCGCCTCAGCCAGGTCAGGCGTGCCGTCCGGATCAATCTGCAGGCTCGGATAAAGCCCATAGAGATGGGAGACATGGCGGTGGTGGATTTCGGGGACATCCATGTCCCAATCCTCCAGCCACTCCTGCAATTGCCCTTGCTTGCCAATGCGATGGTCCGGCAGGCGGGCCCGTGCGGCCCGCACTTCGTCCTGCATGGGATCGACCAGGCCCAGCTGCTCTGACCCTGCCAGATAGGCATCGAACAGATCGCGCAGGATCTGGTTGTCCATGGTCGGCCCGGCACAGACCGCCGCCCCATGGGGATGCAGGTTTTCCGGCGAGATCGACGGCACAGTGACCAGAAGGTCGGTGCCCGGAAGGTTTTGCAGCGTATCGAGGAAGAAGCGCACGCTGCCCGCGATCACCGGCAGCAGGCGGCGCACCAGCGCCTCGGGCCGGCCGGCAAACACGGCGTGGTCCCACAGTTGGGCGCAGAACCAGGCGCCACCGCTGGGCCAGAGCCCCCATTGCGCCCCATCTACGGGCCCCGTGGCGCGCCAAAGGTCGGTGTTGTGATGCAGCACCCAGCCGCGCGCGCCATAGTGCTGGCGCGCCATTTCGGCTCCGGTGATGGTGAGGTCTTCCACCATGGCCAGCAAGGGTTCGACGCATTCGCCCAGATTGGCCGGATCGGGCAGCCAGTAGTTCATCTGGATATTGATATTGGCGGTATATTTGCTGCCCCAGGGTGGCCGGGTTTCCTTGTTCCAGATGCCCTGCAGCGTTGTCGGCTGCGTGCCGGGCTGGCTGGAGGCCAGCATGAGATAGCGGCCATATTGCACATAGAGCGCGGCGAGCGCCGGGTCCTGCCCATCGGCGAAGCGGGCGATGCGCTGGTCGGTCGGCAGGTCTTGGCGACCGGGGCCGAGGTCGATGTCCAAGCGGCTGAAAAGCTGCTGATGGGCCGCGACGTGGTCGGCGCGCAACTGGGCATAGCTCTTGCCGGCCACGGCTTTGCGCCGCGCCGCCAGCAGCGCCTCGGGATCGCCCGAGACATCGTCAAAGCGGCGGAAGGAGGTGGCGATATCGAGCACAAACACCGCCGCCGTGGCGCCGCGCACCACGAGACGCCGACCGCGCCGTTCGGACGAGCCGCCTTCGAGACGCATGTCGAGGCCGATGCCGAAACGGAGCTGACCCTTGATGCCATGCTTGTCGAAATTGGTGCCGCGATAGTTGAGCGTCGTGGCATCGCCGGGCTCGATATCGCCCGGTTGCGGGCTGTCGAGCCAGACTTCGAAGGACAGGGAGCCAGGCCGCGAGCTTTCGAGCCGCAGCACCAGCACATCGTCCACGCTGGAAACGAAGCACTCGCGAGTAAACGTCGCGGCATCATCGCTGATGCCGGTACCCAGCAGGCGGTAGCTCGTGGTGGCGATGGCCGTGGTCAGATCGAGTTCACGCCGATAGCTGTCCGGTACGGGCTCGTGGGTGAATTCGACAAACAGATTGCCCGCCGGCTGATAGCTCATCTGCATGTGCGGTCGCGCCAGCAGGTGCCGGTTGGCCAGCGCCTGGGCCTCGACATAGCGGCCAGCAAAGATCAGCGCACGCACCGCTGCCAGATTGGGCAGCGCCTCGGCATTGGTGGGCTGATAGGGCCCGCCAGACCACAGGGTGGATTCATTGAGCTGGATCTCCTCGCGCCCGACGCCGCCATGCAGCATGCCACCGAGACGGCCATTGCCAAGCGGCAAGGCCTGGGTCCACTCCACGGCGGGGGACCGGTACCACAGACTATGTTTGGTCATGGAGTTCAGTGTCCCTGCCGCAGCCGTTCGCCAGTGGCCCGGAAGATCATGGATCGCACAGGGTCGATGCCGACATGCACGGTGTCGCCGGCCTTGATGCCGGGCCGGTCGCGCACTTCGACGACCACATTCTCGCCCGAGATGGTGGCGCCATAGAGATAGCGCGTGCCACCCAGGTTCTCGACCACATCGACCTTGACCGCAACACTGGCATCACCGCCGCCGAGCAGGAAATGCTCGGGCCGCACGCCAACCAGCACCTCGCCCTGGCTGGGCAGCCCGGCCATGGAGAGCGTCGGCCCGGCCACCAGGCGGGGGCCGGTAGCGGTGAGATCGGCGCGCAGGAAGTTCATGCGCGGCGAGCCGATGAAGCCGGCCACAAAGAGATTGTCCGGATTGTCATAGAGGTCGTCGGGCGAGCCGGACTGTTCGATCTTGCCATCGCGCATCACCACGATCTTGTCGGCCAGGGTCATGGCCTCGGTCTGGTCGTGGGTCACATAAATCATGGTGGAGCCCAGCTTGTTGTGTAGCTTGGCGATCTCGACGCGCATCGACACGCGCAGCTCGGCATCCAGATTGCTCAGCGGCTCGTCGAACAGGAACACTTCGGGATCGCGCACGATGGCGCGGCCGATGGCAACGCGCTGGCGCTGGCCGCCCGAGAGCTGGGCCGGCTTGCGCTTGAGCAGCGGTTCGATCTGCAGGGTCTGGGCGGCAATCGCCACGCGGGCATCAATGTCGCTCTTTTCGAGCCCCGCCATGCGCAGGGAGAAGCCGATGTTCTGCTCCACCGTCATGTGCGGATAGAGCGCATAGTTCTGGAACACCATGGCGACGCCGCGTTCGATGGGATCGGCTTCGTTGACGCGGCGGCCGTCAATCACGAGATCACCCTTGGTGATCGGTTCGAGCCCGGCGATCATGCGCAGCAGGGTCGACTTGCCGCAGCCCGATGGCCCCACAAAGACGGTGAAGGTGCCGTCTTCCACCTGCAGATTGAGGTTGTCGATGACCTCCAGCGTGCCATAGGACTTGCTTACATTGTTCAGCGTGACGGTGGCCATAGTCTCTCCTCCCGGACGATAGTCTTGGGGCTTCGTGCCGAGCCCCTGAGTATGATGTTGGCGTCGATGCGCAGGGTGCGCCGTCCGGACTGCGGTCCGGCCTCCAGGCGCTCCAGCAATACAGTTGCGATAGAGTCCGCCAGCTGGTCGATGGACTGTCCGACGGCGGTAATGCCGGTGCGGTGCACGGCAAAGGCCGGCACATCGTCGAAGCTGACCAGGGACAGGTCATTGGGCACGTCCAGGTCGTGTTCGCGCAGCCAGCGCAGGGCGCCGATCGTCATGTTGTAGTTGGCGCTGAACACGGCCGTGGGCGGCTCGGCGAGTGCCATGAGGTCGCGAATGGCGGCGTGGCCACCTTCCTCGCTCCAGTAACCGGAGGTGACATAGGCGTCGGGCATGGCCAGACCATGCCGCTCCATGGCGTCAGTATAGCCCTGCAGGCGCTCCTGACCGGCGGAATTGTCCTCACTACCGTGAATGGTGGCAATGCGGGTGTGACCCAGGTCGATCAGATGGTTGACCATCCGCTCACTGGCCTTGCGATTGTTGGAGAAGACGCGGTCCGCCGATAGGCCGGGCACGTCATTGTCGTAGAGCACGACGGTCAGGCCATCCTCAATATAGCGCTCCAGGGCGGGTTGGGCCTGGATGACGCCGTCCATCACCACCGCATCGACCCGGTGAGAGGCAAAGAACTCCAGCCCTTCCTCAATGGAGCGGGCCTCCATGTCGTGAGAATAGCAGAGCACGGCGCGACCTGTGCGGCGCATGCGGCGTGTCAGCTGGTCGAGCAGGCCCGAATGGAACTCGCTCAGCGCCGGCACCATGAAGCCAACGATATGGGTGGTCTGCCGCTTCATCGACACCGCAACCATGTTGCGGCGATAGCCCAGTTCGCTGATGGCCTTTTCGATCGGGGCACGGTTGGACCCGCGCACGGGCAGGCCGTTGAGATAGCGCGAGACGGTACCGATGGCGACGCCCGCAGCCTCGGCCACCTCCACAATGGTGGGCTGTTTCTTTGCGCTTTTGTCCGCGTTTCTGCTGTGCACCGTTCTTGTCCCAATCGCCCTTGCCGGCGCCCGACCGAAACCGGTGCGCCGTGCGTGTGTCAAACCAGCGGGCTCGTGGTACGCCACCGCGTGATGGCGGACGGTCATGCTAGGCCTGCTCGAACACGATCGCTGCGTGAATGCGCAGCCGACCGAGCGTCACACCATAGGTTCCGTCCCCAAGGTCGCGGACGTCGAGGTCCTCGCCGGAAACCGCTTCATACGCCCGCTTTGGCGGCGAGGGTAGGCGCACCGAAGCGCTGACCGGGCCAATTGCCGGAATATCCTCGATCATTTCCATCACGCGCGTGCTTTCGCCCTGCGGCACGGACTTGCCGCGCACCTGCGGCGGACCATAGAGCAGGTGCACGATGGTGCGGTTGCGCTCGGCCTGATGGGTTACGGTCGCGCGGCCGGACGATGGCAGGTCGGTGGTCAGCATCGGCTTGGGCAGCAGGCGGTTGAGCAGGCCGCGGAAGACGTGCTTGTACAGCGGCTGGCCGACATTGTGGTAGATGGTGAACAGCGGATAGGCGATGTAGCCGATGCGACCCGCCAGGGTCACCGCCGCGCCGAGCGGGCTGGCATCGACATCGTCGGGCGCATGGGCGTGCGAAGAGAAATGCGCATAGGTGCGGTTGAAATAGGGCGGCACCACTTCGGCCAGCACCTGGGCGCCTTCGGCCACGATCTGCTGGGCTGTGCCATAGACCACAAAGGGTGAGGTGGTCATAGCCGGGTCGAGCGCCTTGGCCGCGCCGATATAGCTGGGCGTGAACCCCACCGTGCCGGTGCTGCGCACGCCGGTGTCGACGGCAAAGCGGCCATCGCTGCCCAGCATGGATGCGCCGGACAGGATCAGGCTGCCGCCATTGGCGACAAAACTCTTGAGCTGAGCCGCCGTGGTCGCATCGGCCGGGATGTCATCGGGCAGGATGATCACCTGATAGGGGCTGAAATCCGAGGTGCCGTCGATGACGTCATAGGGCACCTTGAGCTCAAGCAGCATCTGGGCCGCGCCATTGTCGGCAGCGCTGTTGCGGTCGCCGGCATGGTGGAAATATTCCGAGGACAGGATCGCCACCTGCGAATGCTGGCGCGCGCCGTCGAGGAAGGGCTCGAGCTTGGCAATGCGGGCATAGGCCGGCGCGATGGAGGCATAGGTGTCGGGGTTGATGGCGCCATTGGGATGGAGCTGGTCACCGACCAGGCATTTCGAGCCCAGCGCCGCCATCTGGGCGGCTTCGTATTCGAGCGCATCGGGATGCTTGAAGCCGCCGAACTCGCCCCAGGAGAGGTGGAACTTGCCGGTGTGGGCGAGGAAATCGAGCCCGAGCGTGGCCGCATAGCGGGCGCTGGACGGGAAATGATCATAGCCCCAGCCGCCGGTGGGCAGGCTTTCGAGCTCGAGATGGGTATAGGGGGCAAAGCGCTTGCGGCCCTGCTTATGGATATGGCCGCAGTTGTAGAAGATGCGCAGGCCGGGGAATTCGGCATGCAGCGCCGCGGTCATTTCGGTGCGGAACACCTCATTGACCCATTCATCATTGGTCAGGCGATCCTCGGCCTTGGTGGGATCGAGGCCATGTTCGGCCATGGACTCCAGGCACTGCTGGCAGACGCAGTCGGTGGCCAACACGATGTCAAAGAACAGGCCGGGCGTATCGTAGTTGCGCACCACTTCGCGGGCGTGTTCGAGCAGCTCGTCGCGATAGGCCTTGTGATTGAGGCACAGCGTGTGCCAGCCGGCCTGCAACTGGGCGGGGTCGAAGCGGCTCTTGCTGGCGGCGCGCACGCGCCACTCCGGATGCAGGCGTGCATTGCGCTCGTCCCACTGCACCGAGATATAGATCGGGGCTTCGATATCGGCCGCCGAGAGGGCCTTGATCATGTCGCCCATCAGGTCGGGCCGCGCCAGATTGGGGTGCGGTGCGCCGACCTTGGAGGGGTAGTAGGACCAGCCGTGGTGGCACTTGGCGAAGATGGTGATGCTGTCAACATTGGCCGCCTTGAGCGTGCCGACGAACTGGTCGGGATCGAAGTCCGCACCGATGCCGGGGATATGCTCGGAGGTGTGGAAATCGAGATGGATCTGACGGTAGCGGATCGGGTTATTGGTCACAGGCATAGGGCTATTCCTTGGCACCGGTGCGGGTCTGGGACCCGGCGGCGAACTGTCGCTGGAAGATGAGGAAGACGAAGAGCGGGACGATGGTGGTGACGATGGCCGCCACGCTGCGCAGGTCCCAGTTGAGGTCATAGGTGCCCGACACGCGGGTCAGCAGCACCGGCAGCGGAATGGTGGTCCGCAGGTAGAGCATGGGCAGCAGCAGGCTGTTCCAGCACCACAGGAACTGCAAAATCCCCACCGCAAAGATGGCCGAGAGAGAATTGGGCAGCACCACGAACCAGAAAGTGGCCAAGGGGCCGCAGCCGTCGATCTTGCCGGCCTCGATCAGCTCCTTGGGAAAATCCTCCATGAAGTTTTTGACCAGGAAGATCGACCAGGCAAAGCTGAGGCCGACATAGGGGATCAGCACCGCCAGGATATTGTCGATCAGCCCGGTGTCGCGCCAGAGCTGGAACAGCGGGATGACCACCACCTGCACCGGCAGCACGAAGGCATTGATGATGATGACCAGGATCGTGCGGCGGAACGGGAACTTGAGAAAGTGAAAGGCATAGGCCGCCGCAGGGGTCAGCAGCATGGTGGCGCCAGTGCCGATCAGGGTGATCCACAGCGTGGTCCAGAAGGCATTGGCGAGGGGATATTCATCCCAGACGCGCATCCAGGCATCGAGGGTGAAGCGAATATTGTCCAGCCGCCACCAGCCCAGCGTCACGTCGGCCGGCGGGCGCACGGAGGTGACCACGATACCGATGATGGGGATGACCCAGATGCAGGCGATGATGCCCACCACCCAGACGATCCAGTTGGGAACGCGACCGATCATTTGGCACCTGCCGTGCGCTGGATGATGGCGGGAATGGAGATCACCATGACAGCCACCAGAAGGATCACCGTGGCAGCAGCGCCATAGCCAAGTTTGAACTGCGTCATGGACTCGCGATACATGAAGTAGCCCACGGTTTCGGTGGAGCGGACGGGGCCGCCACCGGTGAGCACATAGATGATGTCGAAGGCGCGCAGCGCGCCGAGCAGATTGATGAAGATGGCGACGCGCACGCCGGGCATAGAGAGCGGCACCATGATGAAGCGCATGATGGCAAAGGGCTTGGCTCCGTCCATATAGGCGGCTTCCAGCACCGTCTTGGGAATGGCCTGCACGGCGGCAAAGCACAGCATCAGCGGCAGACCCACTCCGCTCCAGGACGCGGCAACTATGATCATCCACAGCGCGGTGTTGGGGTCACCCAGCCAGGGATGGGCGAAGCCGGGCGAGAACAGGCCGATGACCGAATTGAGCAGGCCCGCCTGGTCGGGGCGCAGCATGGAAATCCACATATAGCCGCTCACCGCTTCGGAAATGCCGAAGGCCGCAAAGATCATGACGCGGAAGGGCAGCGTGCGCTGCGGCGCAAAGGAACACAGCATGGCCAGGAACCAGCCCAGGCTCACCGTGATTGTGGTGGTGCCCAGGGTGAACATCAGCGTGGTCCACAGCGTGTTGCGGAAGGCCGGGTCGGTGAAAAGCTTGATATAATTGCCGGAGCCGATGAACTTCGGCTTGCCCAGGCCCTTGATGTCGAAAAAGCTCAGGCGGATGGTTTCGATCAGCGGATAGATCACCGTGATGGAAAACAGGATCAGCACTGGGATGATCAAAAGCCAGGCAGCCGGCGTCTCTCCAAGCCGCCTCCGGCGGACGGCAACCGGCTTGCGCCGGCCGCCGCCCACGGGGGAGGACAGTTGGGACGAGCGCGCCGCCGCGTCTGCAGCGGACATGCTCATCAGTAGGATTCCGCAGCCTTGGCTTCGATGGCTGCGGTGACAGCATCGATATTGGCGTCGGACGGGTCCTGCAGGAACTTCTGCAGCTGGACACGGTATTCATCCACCAGATCGCCCGGCAGCAGATCGCCGAGAACAAACTGCACCTTGGAGGCAGCCACGGCAGCGGTTGCCTGCTGCTGCACCGGCCCGAGCAGGGCGGTATCAGCATTGGAGCTGGGCGAGGCATAGCCGTATTCAGCCAGGATCTTGGTGGCTTCGGGCGAGACGATATAGGTCAGGAAGGCATCTGCAGCCGCGGGGTTTTCGCCGTTCGAGGTGGCGAGCAATTCCTTGGCGTCAACGCTGGAGGTGTCGTCGTGGCCCAGGCCCAGCGCAGGGAACTGGAACAGCGAATAATCGACGCCTTCGGTCAGGCCGTATTCACCCTTGGCGCGGGCGTTCATCCACATGCCGAGCAGCAGGAAGTTGCCGGTATTGGCCTTGAAGATCTGGTCGGCCGAGAGGTCCCAGTCGCCGGCGAACATCTGCTCGGGCGTGCCGCAGCAACCGGCATTGAGCAGCTCTGCGTATTTGCGCAGCGTGGTCTTGACCACATCGTCGGTCCAGGGGATCTCATGAGCCGCCAACTTGGCCGCCGCTTCGACACCGCCGGTGCGCAGCAGCAGCGATTCAAACCATTCGCCATGCGCCCAATACTTGCCTGGCATCGGAATGGGTGTGTCGTAGCCAGCCGCCTTGAGGGTCTTGATGGCAGCCAGGAATTCGTCCCAGGTCTTGGGCACTTCCACGCCCGCATCCTTGAGCTGGCTGGTCTTGTACCAGATGCCCGAACGGTCGCCATAGGTATAGGGCACGCCATAGCTCACGCCATCGCTAACGCCCAGATCACGCCAGGACTGGGTCAGCGTGGTGTCGAGACCGAGCGCGCTCCACTGGTCATCGAGGCCGCGCAGGATGCCGGCATCGGCCAGTTCCTTGCGGAAGGCGGGCCAGGTATTGATGATGATGTCGACCTTTTCGCCACCCAGGATGGCGGTGCGGATGCCGCCACGGGCATCGCCCTGAGCGGTGATGGCCAGTTCGCGCACGGTGACGCCGGGATGCTGGGCGACGAAATCGGCTTCCAGCTTCTTCCACATTTCGGCGTCAACACCACCCTGCCACTGCAGGATCGCCAGTTCGCCACTGATGTCCTGCGCGATGGCAGCACCACCCATGACCAGCATCGCCGCAGCGGCAATGCCAGACAGCAGGGCACGGCGTCCAAGGACGCCCTTGAATTTGATCATTGCTTTCTCCTCCTCTTGACCCGGCGCTTGTCGGCCGTCATCGTCAAGTATGTCGTAACGTTATCATCTAGATTGGGAATGACAATAGGGAAGCTGCCAGATTCCGATGTCCCGGCGCCCCTGGACGCCGCTATTGCGGCGCGTGTCGGAGATTGTGGAACACCAGCGCTTTGCCTGCTTGTGCGCGGATGGCCAGCGCTTGGACCTGCGACTGGGGAGCCCGCGCGGGCGGCAATATCTGGGTATCGACCCCGCCGAAGAGGGTCGCATCGCCAGCGTGGCCGAGGCCGCCCGCAGGGCGAGCATGAGTGGTTTTGGCGATGAAATGGGTGGTCCGCTATTTCGAGGCTAGCTGGGGCCCGGTGATGGCCGGGCTCGGCGCCAGCGGCACCGATGGCGTTGGCCAGGTCGTCGACCATGGCGCCTATGCCGCGCGAATGACTGCCCTGCTCGAGAGCTGACTGCCGGGCAGGGCCAGCGAGTTAATCCACCAGACCCTTGCCGATCAGGCGGAGGGCGATGCCGAAGTCGTGGCTGGCGCCCTCGGGCACGCTGACATGCAGGCCCTGGGCATCGCGGGTGAACTCGAGGGGTGCAGTGTGTCCGACGACCTCGACACGTTCGACACTACCCTGGCCCAGATTGGTGCCCTCGGCCATGGACTGGATGGTCAGCCGACCGGACTGAGGCCCCAGCGTGATGGCATGCAGCGCCTCGGCCTTGGTGGTGAAGCGGATATCCCCGGCGGTGAAGGGCTTTGCGGCCGCCTCGCCGAACTGGCCGGACTGCACCTGGGTGGGGCCTTCGCCCGCCACGCGCCAGGGCCGGCTGGCAAAGATGGCGTCGCCGAAGCGGGCATTCCAGGCGCCGACATCTTCTAGAATCTGCCGCTCCTGGCTGTCCAGCGTACCATCGCCGCGGAGCGGAATGGACAGCAGCAGATTGCCATTCTTGGCCACCACATCGCACAGGCGATGGACCACGGCAGCCGCGCTCATATAGGCCTTGTGGTCAAAAATCTCGCGCTTGTAGTGCCACTCCCCGATGCAGGTGTCGGTCTGCCAGGGATGGGGTTCGATCTCGGCGCGATAGCCGCGTTCGACATCTTCGACCAAGGCGCCGAAGCGTTCTGGCGGCAGTTCCTTGGTGTTGAGCACGGCTTCCATCTTGCCGCCGTGCCATTGCAGCGAGGCATTGTAGAAATGCGCGGCGATGTCGAGCCCGGCCTGGCCCAGGGGCAGGTCGAAATTGTCGAAATACAGCAGGTCCGGCTTGTAACTGTCGATCAGGTCCTTGCAGCGGCGGAACCAGTTGCGCACGAAGATCGGGTTGGTCAGCGGCGGCGCTTCGTCCCAGACGCGGTCATGTGCCTCGTGCCAGGCCCAGGCCTCGTCCGCGCTGGTCAAGCCATCGGGCATGGGCATGGTTGCGCCGCCATAGAGCTCCTGCGGATCGAGCCCGTCCCAGTATTTGCCGGCCCCGTCGTGGCGGGTCAGCTTCCAGGCATCATAGCGCTCGCCGGCGCGCGGCCCCTCGGGGTCATAGCCATAGGCCGTCTGGTACCAGTGCCAGACGTGAGCGGCGTGGTTGGTGACGCCGAACTTGAGGCCGCGGGCCCGCGCCTTCTGCGCCCAGATGCCGACGATATCCTTGCCGGGCCCCACGCGCGTGGCGTTCCAGTCGTGCCAGCGGGAGGCGTAATTGTCGAAATTGTCGTGGTGGTTGGCCATGGCGACGAAATACTTGGCCCCGGCCCGCTGATAGAGATCGAGCAGCTCGTCGGGGTTCCAGTTCTCGGCCTTCCACTGGCCGATGACGTCGATAAAGCCGGTGTCGGCTGGATGGCCATAGCGTGCCAGGTGCTGGTCATATTGCCTGTGGCCCTGGACATACATATGCCTTGCATACCAGTCGCCAGCCTCGGGCTGGCATTGCGGCCCCCAATGCGCCCACAGGCCGAACTTGGCGTCGCGGAACCAATCCGGCGCCTTGTACTGGGCGATCAGGCTATCCCAGGTGGGCTGGAACGGTCCCTCGGCGATTGGATCGGTTGCGTCGCGATAGGGGTTCGGGCGGCGGCCGGCTGCTGTCATCGTCATGTCCAATGTGAGAACCGCCGACCAGACCGGCCCGACGGCGAAAATGCCAATCAGGCCCTGCCCGGCCGGATCGCCTGATCCGCCGTCAGCAGGCCCAATGGCACACAATTAGAATGAAACGTTATCATATAGACTGCGGCTGGCAAGATGGCTGTGC
Source organism: Devosia sp. FKR38 (assembly GCF_005222805.1). Lineage (GTDB taxonomy): Bacteria > Pseudomonadota > Alphaproteobacteria > Rhizobiales > Devosiaceae > Devosia. Next base: position 227,802 of record NZ_STGC01000002.1, read on the forward strand.
CGCCCAGGCGTGGCCGTCTGGGGGCATTGGGCGGAGCACAGAGCTTGCCCAGCGGGCGATGGCGCATCCCAGGCCGCTGCCGCCAACACTACAGCCGCAGCGCTATCGGGGTTTTCCCGACTGCGCTGCGTGCTGATCAGAGACCGTCGTATCAACCGATCAATAGGTGGCGGGCACGCACTGGCGCACGGGCAAGGCGTGCAGCAGGAACTGCTTGTCGTCGCGGCCGGATTCAAGCGGGAAGCCCTCGTCGAGCGTGTCTTCGCCGCAGCCGGTGGTCATGGCGATATAGCCGGTATGTTCCAGATCGATCAGCACGTCGCCGCCCGAGCGCGACTTGAGCAGCACGCCGCCGCCGTCGCATTCAACGCCACACCAGACATCGCCGCCCTCCTGCCGGCAGGGGCCGACAGCTGTGCCATGGGTGCCGTCGCGCAGATCGGCTTCCATGCGGAACACATATTGCGCCGGGCCGTTGGCGGTTTCGTCCCAATAGGTGACGGCCATGCTCATGGCAGCCACCTGCTGGTCAGGATGGGCCGCCAGATGGGCGGCGTCATACTGGCGCGACCAGCAGGCGGTGGCGCCATCGCTGGCCGCCACGAAGGCGTCCAGCTCTGCGGCCATCACGCCGAGGGAAAACAGAGCAAAGGCGGTGCCGAGGAAGAGGGAACGGGTGTGGTTCATGGCGGTCTCCTGTGGGGCGAAGGGGTGAGAGGCTGGCGCGTTTGGACGATGCTACATCGCGCTGACCGACACCAGATAGGCGGCACGGACGCGGGCGCCGACGCCAGTGGCTTCGGTGTTCATGGCTTCCAGCAGACCGCGCAGCGTCGGGCACAGCTCGGGTGAGGCAACGTCGAGCTTGGAGATGGCCTCAAAGCCTGCCTGAGTCGCGCCGGCCTGCATGGTGAGGTCCGTGATGACCTTCCAGTCGTCCTGGCTGGCGGCGTCACGCGCCACCGGGGCGTCAAAGCCGGCCTTGGCCGCTGCCAGCAGCAGCACGGACTGCGCCATGACCAGATCCTGATACTTGGCCTGCGCAGGAGTGCCGTCAAACACGGCTGGACCGTTGATGGCGAAATTGCTGCAGGCCAGCGCGCCTTCGCCCTCGAACACGGCCTTCTGCAGATCGATCGTGGTGGTCATCAGCGCGGTCAGGAGATTGTCGGGCGCCGTACCCAGGCTCGAACCATATTTCTGGCGCAGGCCGCCCAGCAGATCCATCACCACGCCATCCAGCGTCGCCCCGCCGGCCACGGCAGCCTGGGCCTGGGGCACGAAGGCGGTGAATTCCTGCGGGAAATTGCTCTTGAGGAAGCCGAAGAGTTCGGGTGCCACCTCCATCAGCTGGGCTTCGGTCAGGGCGGGCGCTGCGGGGACAACGGGGGTGGCCGTCTGCGCCTGGGCCTGGCCAACCAGCGGCAGGGCCAGGGAGAGTGCGGTGGCGGCCACCAGCATGCGGGCCAGGGAACGACGGGAAGAAACAGGTGCCATGATAGATCCTCAACTGGTTTGCCGTCCGCCTGCTGCGTCGGCCGATGGGTGCAGAGTGCCATTGCGCCGGTGCCAGCGCTGTTCCGCAGGGGACAGGGGCGCGCCGGTCTGTCCGACACGCCCCTCCTGGCCGCTTGGCCAGGTTAGCGGCCCACGCGCGGGTGCGCGTCGAACACCTGTCCGATGCACAAATGGCGAACGCCGCCCTGCCATGGATTGGCAGAGCGGCGTTCAGAGGAACGGCAGGCTAGTGTCGCGGCACTCAGTAGCTGCCAGTGGAGTGCTTGGTATAGCCGCCGCCGCTGCAGTAGCCGGAGTCGGTGGTGATATAGCGCTGGGCAACCCAGCCCCAGCGACCATTCCACTGCACGCGGTACCAGCCGTTCTGGACATAGTCGAGCTGGACGCTGGCGCAGCGGGCGATGCTGCCGATCTTGGCGTAGTAGGCGCCCGGACCATCGCGGAAATTGATCGAGCCCGTGGTCCAGCCCGTGCCGGCGGCCATGCTGGCGGTGGTGGTGGCGACGAGGACGGCGGCGGTGAACAGAATGCGTTTGAACATGATGCACTTCCCGGTTTGCTGTGCGGAGCGCCCTGTGCGATCCGATGGGTCCACAATGCCGGTGATCGAGCGTTGCCGCAGTTCCCCAAGGAACAGGCTTGCCGAACAGTGTGTTGATGGACAATTGTGCGGCAGCGGTGGCGAGGACAGGGGACCGGCATGGCGCCCAACAAGACTGGCGTGGCGTTCTGGCGATCGTTTGCGATGTTCGAGGGCTTTGCGCCCGAGGCCGTCGCCCTGCTCGACAGCATGGCCATCGCCCGCAGCTGGTCGATGGGGGAAACCATTTTCCAGCGCGGCGAGGATGGCGACTATATGGTGGTGGTCACCGACGGCCGCATCAAGCTGTCGCTGCTGACCGCCACGGGGCGCGAACTGGTGCTGCGCTATGCCGAGGCCGGCGACACGCTGGGCGAGCTGGCGCTGCTTGATGGCGCGCCGCGCTCGGCCGATGCCACGGCAACTGTGTCCACCGAGGGCCTGGTGCTGCTGCGCCGCGATTTCGAGCGGCTGCAGAGCCAGTTTCCGGCCACGGCGCAATCGCTGATCACCTATCTGGTGCAGCGCCTGCGCGACACCACCGAGCAGCTTGAATCCATCGCCCTGTTCGAAATCGAGGCGCGGCTGGCGCGCTTCCTGCTGGTCACCCTGCGGCATGTGTTCGGCGAGGACCTGCCCGACGAGCCGCAATTGCGCCTCGACCTCAGCCAGGGCGAACTGGCCGGCGTGCTGGGGGCCAGCCGGCCCAAGGTCAATCGCGCCATCATGGCGCTGCAGGATGCCGGCGCCATCGAACGCGATGGTGCCGTATTGCGCTGCGATGTGGAGCAGCTGGAGCTGATTGCCGAGCCGGGCGGGGCAGGATGATCGACTGGCGCCGCATCCGGCCCGGCCTGGGCGTGGCCGCGGTGATCGCCGCCATCGGCGCCGGGCTCGTCTTCACCCTGCCCGATACGGCCACGCCCTGGCGCGAACCGGCCTTTGACCGGCTGATCGGGCTGATGCCCCTGCCCGCCGATGGCACCGTAGCAGTCGTCGATATCGGGCCGCTTTCGGACAGCGGCGCGCCCTGGCGGCGGGCCGATACTGCGCAATTGCTGACCACCATTGCCGCGGCCCGCCCGCTGGTGGTGGGTTTTGACATTGTCCTGGGCGCCGATTGCATCACCAGCCCCACCAACCAGTCGCTGGCCGACGCCATGGCCAGCGTCCCCACGACTCTGGGCTTCCTGCTGTCACCCAGCGAACAAGCGGTGCCGCGGCCCGAGCTGACCATAGCGGCAAGCCAGGGCCTGGCTCTGCCGGAGATCTGGCAGGCACCCGGGGCCGAACATGCCTGCCCGGCCTTTGAACAGGTGGCGGCGGGGAGTGCCGCGGCGGCGCTGGCCGGCGGCATGGATGCCATGATCCGCCAGGTGCCGGCGCTGGTGGTGGTGGGCCAGAGCGCTTATCTCGGCCTCGCCGCCGATGCGGTGCGGCTGGCCGGCCGCACCAGTTCGGTGCTCTTGGGCGGTGACCCTGCCTGGATGCGACTGCGGGGCGCGCCGGTCGAGATCGGCGCCGCTGCCATGCTGCGCTTCCAGCCAAGCGGACCCGAACGCTGGCAGGCGCGGACGCTGGATGCGGCCAAGCTGCTGGCCGAGCCGGATTCCGCGCTGGCCCTGGCCGGCAAGATTGTCTTTGTGGGCAGCAGCGATCCGATCAACGGCGCGCTGCGGGCGACGGCGGCCAGCCCGGTACATCCCTCGGTGCAGATCCATGCCGATCTCGCGGCGGGCCTGTTGGCGGGCGTATTGCCGCTGCGCCCCATCCAAGCCGATGCTGCCGAGGCCGGCGTGGCCCTGGTGGGCGGGGTGATCGCCGGCCTCGCCGGCGCCGCCCTGGCGCCCGTCCTTGCGGGTCTGTTGATTGTCGGCATGGCCCTCGTCTGGCTGGGCACCACGCTGGGCCTGGCGCTCGAGCTCGGCTGGCTGCTCGATCCGGTGGCGCCGGCAACCATAGTGCTGCTGGCGGGGCTCGCCGCCATGCTGACCCAGGCAGCGCGCACCCGGCGGGCCGAGACAGCCCTGCGCCGCCGTATCGGACAATTGCTGCCCGCCGATGTGGTGACACGACTGGTGCGCGAACCCGATCTCCTGCGGCTTGAGGGCGAAGAGCGGCAGGTGACGGCGCTGTTCACCGATATCGAGGGCTTCACCCAGTCGCTACGTGGCGTCACGCCGCGCGAATTCGTGGGCATTCTGGATGCCTATTTCACCGGCATGACCCGCATTGTGCTTGAGCATGGCGGCATGATCGACAAGCTGGTGGGCGACGCCCTCCATGCCCTGTTCAATGCGCCGGCCAACCTCGATGGCCATGTGGACAAGGCCATTGCTTGCGCCCTGGCGCTGCATGAGTTCGCCGAGGCCTTCCGCCAGCAGCCCGAGATGGTGGCGCGCAATTTCGGGCGCACGCGCATCGGCATTGAGACCGGCATGGTAATCCTGGGCGACGTCGGCGCCGCCGACAAGATCGACTATACCGCCCATGGCGCCGCCATCAACATGGCGGCGCGGCTGGAACAGGCCAACAAGGCGCTGGGCAGCAGTATCTGCATCGGGCCGGCGGCAGCGGCTGCTGCAACCCTGCCGCTGGTCAGCCTGGGCACCATCGATCTGCGCAGCTTCGGTGAGCTGACGGTGTTCACCCCCGCCGCCCTGTCCAGAGTGGACGCGACTAGCGCTTCACCTTGACGCTGGCAAAGGCCGCCAGGATGCGCGGCTCGCCCCATTTGACAACATTGCCGGGCTTGTCACCGGGCGCGGCGAAATCGACGCCTTCGCCGGCATTGAGAATGCGCTCTACGCCCGCGCCAGTCACCGAGACCGAGCCATGGTCGACAAACACCGAGAACTTGCCCTTGCTCGGCCCGGCAAAGAAGCGCGTGCCGCGCACGCCGATGCGGCCAAAGGCCGTCAGGATCGAGATATTGGTGGGCGGCAGGCCGGCCGGCCGGTCGAACAGCATGGCGCCGCCGACCGAAATGACGCCGCCCTGATCGACGATGAACTGATCGATGGTGAGGTCACTGCTGGCGCCCAGATTGATGCGGGTCCGGTCGGCGAGCAGCAGTAGCGCGAAGCCATCCTCACGCGTCTCCACCCGGTCCTCGAGCATCAAGGGATCATCGGGCGAGATGGGCATTTGCGCCCGCTGACGCTCCAACGCCACCGTGCCATCAAGCGAGACCACCTTGCCCACCGGCACGGCGGCCTGGGCCGGGCGGACCAGGGCACTGGCGCCGGCCACGCCCATCAGGGCCAGCAGAGTGCGGCGGCCAAAGCGGGCCGGCGAATGAGGGGGATCAGCACGCATCTTGGTTCATCTCCGGCAAACTGCGCTCGCGCAGTTTAACTCTGCGCAGGCCTGTCATGGCGGGCCCGCGCAACCTTGTCATCGAACACCTGTTCGATGACTCCGCCACCCCACGGCCCTAGTCAGGTTGCAGTCTATTCGGAGGATATCAGAATGTTCAAGAAAGCGACGATCGCGCTCGTGCTGTTTGCCGGCATGTGCACTGCCTCCCTGGCCGCCAGCACCGGCTGGACCACAGGCTCGGTGAACTTCCGCGATGGCCCGGGCACCTATTATGCCAAGCTGGGCACCATTGGCCGCTGCATCCAGGTGAGCATCGTGGACAGCAAGGATGGCTGGTACAAGGTCGAGTGGAACGGCAATTGGGGCTGGGTCGCAGCCCGCTACGTCTCGGCCGACGCCGGCTATTGCTCGGGCGGCACCACCAAAAAGAGCTACTGACCGCCTGGGACCGGTGCCCGGCTCGCTCCCGGCACCGGTCCCCCCTGCAATCCAGACTGCGATTGCCGATTGCCAACCAAAGGCCAGCCCCATGCGCGTTCGCCTTGCCCCCATCGCCCTTCTCGCTGCCGCAGTCGGCCTCGCCGCTGCGGACATGTCGGCATTTGCCGAAGAGCCTCAATGCCTCAACACGACCGATCCGGTGACGCTCTCAGGCTTTGTGGTGGAGGGCGTGTTTCCCGGCCCGCCCGAGTTCACCAGCGTCCCGGCCGGCGACGCGGCCTTTACCGCCCAGTTTGTCGCCCTTGCAACGCCGATCTGCATGATCGCCGATCCGGCCACCGACACACCGGCGCAGGCCGGGATTGACCTGGTGCAACTGGCCTGTCCAGATATGCCCATCGTGCCGGGCCAGGCTGTCGACCTGAAAGGGACCCTGTTTGCGCCACACACCGGGTATCACCGCGCACGGGCCCTGCTCGCCTGTCTTTGAGTGATCGGCCGCAGCATCTTCTTGTTTCAGCAAAGGTTCCTGACATGCTTTCCAGACTTGCCTTGAGCGCCGCCGCCGTCCTGCTGGCCGCCGCCAGCTTCAGCCTGCCCGCCCTTGCCGATGACAATGTAGCGGTGTGCGATGCCCTGGCGTCCAGCCCGCTCGATACGGCGCGTCCGGCCGATGTCACCGGGGTGAGCTTTGAGGAGATCGACATCGCCAAGGCCGAGCCGGCCTGCCGTGCCGCCTGGGAGGCGACCTCCGACCCGCGCATCGGCTTCCAGCTGGCCCGCGTGCTGTTCCAGGACAACAGAATCGAAGAGGCCAATGTGCTGTTCGGCCAGGCGGCCGCCGCCGGTCACGTGGAAGCCAAGATCGGCATGGCCCAGACCATGCTGGAACTGGCGCGCGCCCATGCGGCGGCGTTGCTGCAGGAAGCGGCCGACGCCGACAGCGTCAATGCCGCCTATAATCTGGCGATCATGTATGCCGAAGGCAGCGGCGTTGAGCAGGACACCGCCAAGGCCATCGCGCTCTATGAAAAGGCCGCCGGTCAGGGCGATGCCTGGTCGCTCTACAATCTTGGCGTGATCTATGACGAGGGCGAGCTGGTGCTGCGCGATGCGGCCAAGGCCAAGTCCTATTATGAACAGGCCGTCGCCAAGGACCATGCCTGGGCGCGGATCAATCTGGGCTATGTGCTGCTCGAAGGCGATGTCGATGCCGCCGAACGCGAACAGGCGCTGGCCCTGTTCCGCACGGCGACCGTCGATGACGGCGACGTCAATGCCGGGCTGCAACTGGGCATCATGCTGCAGGATGGCAGCGCGGCAGAGCAGGATGAAAGCGAAGGCCTAGTGCTGGCAGCGCTCAAGGCGCGCGATGCCGAGCTGGGCCGCTTCCTGCAATTGGCCGAGACGGGCCTGTCGGCCCGCAACCTGACCGCTATCAAGACCGAGCTTGGGGTGACCGGCGGCGCTGAAGGCATGGACGAAGCGGCACTGGCTGCCCTGCGCAGCTATTACGCCACCATGCCCTGATAGACGTGACAAGGGGCGCAGGTTGTCCTGCGCCCCCAGTCTTTGCTCGGGTGAAACCGCGCCTCAGCCGCGGTCAATGCGATGGAGCAGAATGCGGGCTTCGCCATCGCCCTGTTCGGCTGCGATGGCCAGCAGGTCGCGGGCGAAACCGACATCCTTATCGACGCCACGCCCTGCCAGATAGAGCCGCGCCAGGGGCAGCAGGGCTTCGGTGTAGCCCAGCTCGGCGGCGCTGGTGTAGTGCAGCGCGGCGGCGGCCATATCGACAGGCCCCGCGATCCCCAGCTCAGCGAAACGACCCAGCACCGCGTAAGCCTCGGCGTCGCCATTGTGGGCGCCCAGCTCCATCATGCGCCTGGATTGTTCGTCGTCCTTGGGCAGGCGGTCACCGTCAAAATACATGTAGCCCAGCACGGTGGCCGAGGGGCCAAAGCCCTCATCAGCGGCCAGTTGCAGGAAGTCCACCGCCAGGGCCACATCCTCCTCGACACCCAGGCCATTGATCAGATTGAGCGCCAGCGCATGAAAGGCCGGGGTGAAGCCGGCGGCCACGGCCTGCATCAGCAGATCCGCGCCCTTGCCGGGATCAGCGGCGACGCCCTGGCCGGTGCTGTAGAGCACGCCGGCCACATAAAGCCCTAGCGGCACGTCATTCTCGGCGGCGCGGTCGGCGAAGTAGACGGCATCTTCATACTGGCCGGCAGCGTAATAGGCGCGGGCCATCCAGGCATTCATGCGGAAGTCGTTCTCGCCGGTGCCCATGGCCGCCCAGCAGGCATCGACCGTGGCCTCAAGGTCCAGTTCCTGCACAGGCCGGCCGATACTTTCAAAGCCGGGCTCGAAGGCCGAGGCGGCCTGATCGGCACAGGCCGCTTCGAGGGCATTGAGCACGGGCACATCGGCGCTGGCCGTGGCGAAGGCGGGAACGACCGGTGCGCAGAGGGCAAGGCCGAGAACAAGCAGGCTGGTGCGGATCATGACTTTCTCCTGGCGATGGGGTGAGATTGGGGATCAGGCGGTTGCGATGGTGTCGACCTGAGTCGGCACCTGCAGGCGGCGGTCGAGATCGGCGTGGCCGCGGCTGATCTGGTGCATCTGGCGGTCCTGGGAAATACTGTGCTGCGCCGTGCTGTCGGCGATGACCGTGGTGCGGGGCATGACGGTTACCTGCGCCTGGGCCGGCACATTGGCATGGGCGACGCTGGCGGAAGCAGCGATGAGAACGATGGCGAGTGCGGTGCGGATCATTTGTCTGTCCATGGGGCTGGCGTTGCGATGGCTCATGTCTAGAGCGCCCCGAGGGCCGGCGCTGTTCCGCGCGAAACACGGCGCGCCGGCCCGCGCTGCAATGGCCAATCCGCTCCAGGTCGCGAAAGGGAAAAGCGCACTGCAATCAAAAGTATAGCGCGGCGCGGCCGCACAGCGAGACTTTGGCCGCGTTCCCCAGGGAACAGCGGCGTCGGCCGAGATTGGCAAGGCTTAGGTGCCGCGCTACCGTGATTGGGAAGGCCCATGATGAGCCCTGGAAGATGCATGATTGACCATGACAAGCTGTTGCAGCTGATCGACGCGATCTATGCGGCCGCGCTGGATCGCAGCCGATGGCCCGCGGTGCTGATGCAGATCGCCGATGCGGCCGGCGCCAGCGATGCGGCCCTGGGGGTAATCAGCACCAATGCCCCGCCGTTCCTGGTGGCGCCGCGCACCAATCCGGAATTCCAGGCCAGCTATGCCTTGCACTACCACCCGCTCAACCTGTTCTGGCGGCGCCTGCAGCGCGAGCGCGTCGGCCAGGTGTTTACCGACGATATGCTGCTGTCTCGCGATGAGCTTGAGAGCAGTCCGTTCTTCAACGAATGGTCCGCGCCACAGGGCTATAGCACAGTGATGGGCGTCACTCTGGGCCTGAGCGAGACCCAGCGCTATGAGCTGCAATTGCCCGCCAGCCGCCCGTTTGACGCCGACAAGTGGGCTTTGGTGCAGCTGCTGGCGCCGCATATCGCCCGCTCGGCGCAGTTGACGGGCCTGCTCAGTTCGGCCCAGGCCCATGCCGCCGATCTGCTGTCGGCGCTGGACCGCACTGGCAAATCCGCCCTGCTGATCGATGACAAGGGCCGGTTGCTGCTGGCCAGCCCGGCCGCGGAACGCATGCTGTCAGAGGGATCGGGCCTGTCGATCGAGGCCGGCCTGCTGGTGGCCGCCAAAGCCGCCGACAATGGCGAGCTGCGCCGCATGCTGAAGGCGGCGCAGGCGGGGCGCCCCGGCGGCACCGCGCTGACGATCACCCGGGCGAACCGCTCGCCGTTGAGCATCCTGGCCGTGCCTGTGTCGCGCGACGAGGCCTGGGTGCCATCCTATGCGCGGCTCTTGCTGGTCATCAGCGATCCCGAGGCCGATCTGGCACAACGGCACCAGAAATTCGGCAGGCATTTTGGCCTGACCGCAGCCGAGCTGGGGATCGCCGTGGAGATTTCCCGCGGCGGCAGCCGATCCGATGTGGCGCAGCGGCGCGGGGTGTCGGATGCCACCGCCCGCAGCCAGCTGACCGCGATTTTCGACAAGACCGGCGTGCGGCGTCAGGCGGACCTGGTCCGCCTGCTGCATGAATTCAGCTAGGGGGTGGGCCGGTCCCCCGATGGCCTGAACAACACGCCGACCGACAGCAGGTCGATGCCGATGCGTTGCCGCCACAGGCCCCAGAGCCCTTCCGGCAGATAGAGGGCGAAGCAGACCGCGATCACGCCCAGGCCGGTGAGGTACCAGACGCCCAGACCACCGAAGGCCGTCTGCAGCAGAAAGAAGATCACCGCGCCGATGATCGGGCCTTCGAAGGTCCTCAGGCCACCCACCAGCACCATGAACAGCATGAACACGGTCCATTGCACGCCGAAATTGGTGCGCGGCAGGAAGGTGATGGCGCTGGCCAGCCAGATGGTGCCGGCCAGGGCGCAGCCAAAGGCGGCAAGCACGAAGATGATCTGCTTGATCCGCATCACATCAATGCCGATGGAGGCCGCGGCCTCCTCGTCGTCGCGAATGGCCTGGGCCGCAGCGCCGATACGGCTGCGCAGCAGCCAATAGGTGACGCTCAGGATCAGCGCGAGGCTGCCCAGCCCCAGCCAATAGGTCAGATTGCGCCGCAGATCGGGGTCAAGCGCATTGAGCGCCAGCAGGGAGGTGCCCGTTTCGCCCTGCACCAGCGGATCGAACATCACCACGATGCGCAGCGCCTCGGCGATGACCCACATGGCGATGGCAAATTCCCCGCCCTTGAGGCGCAGGGCGAAGCTCGAGATCGGGATGGCGACGATGCCGGCGCCGACGGCGCCGACGACCAGCGCCAGATAGGGCGTCATGCCGGCATCGACCAGGCGCAGCGCCAGATAGCCGCCAACGCCGAAAAAAGCCTGCTGCCCCACCGAGACCAGGCCGGCATAGCCAGCCAGCAGGTTCCACATCACCGCCAGAAGAATGTAGATGAACAGCGTTGTGAGCTTGTCGATCAACAGGCCATTGGCCAGGGCCGGCAGCATGGCCAGCACCAGCAGCACAGCGGCGGCAGCGACCAGCGTGGCCTTCCCGGATCGCGTCCAGCGCTCGATTTCATAGGCGATCATGGCTGACCCTCGGTGACAGTTGATGGGATCTGAGCGCTGGGCGCCCGCCTCGGCAGGCGCAGTGCGGCGCGCCAGCCGCCGTGATTGCGGCCATGGGCCAGATAGAGCCGGGCGGCCAGCACGCCCAGGAACACCAGATGGCCGGCCAGCTGGAAGCCCTGTGCCGAAATGGTGGCGCCAAAGCTCTGCGCCACACCCAGCACAATACCGCCGATCAGCGTGCCCCACAGCGAACCAATGCCGCCGATGACCACCGCCTCGAAGGCAAAGATCAGCTGGGTGGGGCCGGCATAGGGGCTGATCAGGGCACGCATGGCGAGAAAGGCGCCCGCCAGCCCAGCCAGCGCGGTGGCAATGGCCGCTGCTGCACGATGGACGGCGCGCGCATCAATGCCGCTAAGCTCGGCCGCCTCCGGATCACTGGCGGTGGCGCGAATGGCGCGGCCGAGTTTGGAAAAGCTCAGCACCAGTTGCAGCGAGCCCAGCACTGCGACGGCGACCGCGAAGGTGATCACCGGCAATTGCCCCAGCGTGATGCCGAACGGCAGTTGCCAGCTGGCCCAGGAGAGATTGCCGATGTGATTGCCCAGCGATTTGGCGTCAGAACCGAAGAGGCCAAACATGCCGTTCTGCAGCACGGCGCCCAGGCCGAAGGTGGTGAGCAGCGGCAACAGGAAGCCGCCCTTGATGGTGCGGGCGAAAAGCGTTGCCTGCAGCACCCAGCCCAAGAGGGCCATGACCGGCAGCACGGCGGCCACCGCCACCCAGGGCGAGAGCCCCAGCACCTCGACGGCAAACAGCACCAGATAGGCGCCCAGGATGGCCAGATCGCCATGGGCCAGATTGATGAAGCGGACGACGCCGAACATCAGCGACAGCCCGGCTGCCAGAATGGCGTAATAGCCGCCGAGCAATATGCCCTGGATCAATGCGTCAAGCATAAGCAATATCCCCCTGCGCGAGACCGAAATAGGCGTCCGTGATGGCCTGTTTGCCGAGCACCTGCGGCAGGCCCTCAAGGGCGATATGCCCCTCGAGCATGCAGACGACGCGGTCGGAAAACTGCATGGCGCGATCAAGGTCCTGTTCCACCACGACCATGGCGGTGTCGCCGCGCGCCTTGAGCCCGGCCAGTTGTTCGTAGAGCCCTTCGATGGCCACGGGCGACAGGCCCAGCGAGACTTCATCGAGCAGCAACACTCTGGGATTGCTCATCAGCGCCCGGCCGATGGCCACCGCCTGGCGCTGGCCGCCCGACAGCCCGCCCGTCAGAACCTTGAGCAGTGGCAACAGGGACGGCAGGGCATCGAGAACGCTCTCCAGCGTCCAGGGGCCAGCCCGGCCATTCTCGCCGGCAATCTGCAGGTTTTCCCGCACCGTCATGTCGACGAAGAGCCGCCGGCCCTCGGGCACCATGGCAATGCCGCTGGCCACGCGGCGCGACGGCGACAGGGCGCTGACGTCCTCGCCATCGAGCAGAATGGTACCCGATGTCGCCGGATGCACGCCGGCCAGGGTGCGGAACAGCGTGGTCTTGCCGGCGCCATTGGCGCCGATGACGCCCAGGACCTCGCCGGTGTGCACACGCAAGGAGACATCGCGCACGGCGGTGAGCAGGCCATGGCCGGCCACCAGATTGTTGACCGCCAGCATGGTCATGCCACCGCTCCTCCCAGATAGGCCCGGCGCACTTCGGGGTCGGCCATCACCGCGTCGGGATGCCCCTCGGCGATGACGGTGCCCGCACTCATGCAGACCAGACGGTCGATCACCTTGAGCAGCGCGTGCAGGATGTGCTCGATCCAGACAATGGTCAGTCCGTCGCCCTTGAGCTTGCCGATCAGCGCAATCAGCAGGCCCAACTCGGCCTCGGTCAGCCCACCGCCAATCTCGTCGAGCAGAATGACGCGGGGACAGGTGGCCAGCGCCCGCGCCAGTTCGAGCCGCTTGCGATCCAGCAAGCCCAGCGCCGCCGCCGGCCGATTGGCATGATGCAGCAGCGCCGTGCGCTCCAGCGCTTCAGCCGCGCAATCGGCGGCAGCACGGCCGCTCAGCCCCGCTCCGAACTGCGCCGCCGTCATGGTGTTCTCGAACACCGACATGCCCAGAAAGGGCCGGGGCACCTGATGGGTGCGGGCAATGCCCGACCGGCATCGGGCAGCTGCCCCGGTGCCGGTCAAGTCGACGCCGCCATAGCGGACGCTGCCGCCGGACGGGGGGATGGCCCCGGCCAGCACGCCGAACAGCGTGGTCTTGCCGGCGCCATTGGGACCGACAATGCCCACGGCCTCACCCGAGGCAACCGCGAAATCGACGGCATTGAGCACCTTGAGGGCGCCAAAATGCTTGTCGATCCCGGAGCATGCGAGCACGGGCGGGGTCATTGCCGGTTCACCGCTCATGGCTCAGCCCTGCACCGTATAGGCGGTCATCTCGCCCGTGGTGGGCACCAGGGGATTGTCGGCATTGGCCACGATGGGGAGATCGAATTGCCAGGGCCCCTCGGCCGCCTTCACCCATTGTACGCCCACAAGGCCGGTGGTGGCGCAATTGGGCACCGGGCCGGCCGTAAAGTCGACCAGGCCAACCGCCGTCTCGGTCTTGAGTACCGAGAGCGCCTGGGCCAGGGCAGCCTTGTCCTTGGGATTGCTGGCGCTGGCCAGCGCGGCAACGGCGGCATCGAGCAGAGAGGCATTGGCACCCACCTGCTGGTTCCACTGCTTGCCCACGCTCTCCTCATAGCCGGCGGCAATCGCCTGGCTGGTCAGGCCGGTTGAGGACGAGCTGAACGGATAGTCCTTGTGCCAATAGGCGCCGGCATGCAGCCCATAGCCGAGCGAGCCCATGGCTTCGAGTTCGGCGGGGAACAGCCCGGCCTTGGCGAGCTGGCAGATCTTGATCTGCTGGGCCAGACCCTTCTGCGCGGCCTGGCGCCAGAATACCGGGAAGTCCGGCGGGAAGGGGAAGGTGTTGAAGATCTCGCAGCCTTCGTCGCGGAACAGGTTGATCTGGGTGGAGAAATCCGCGGTGCCGTTCTCATATGGGCCGGGATCGACAACGGTGAAGCCAGCCTTTTCCAGCTCAGGCAGCAGCAGGCCGCGAATGGCGCCGCCATCGGCATCATTGGGCAGCAGCACGCCAACCTTCTTGTTGGTCTCCACCTTGCTCCACTGGTCGGCATAGAGCTTGGCGAAATTGCCGACGCCAAAGCAGAAGTGGTAGGTCCATTTGAACGGCGATGGCTCGCCCGGCTTGGCGCCGCGGCCAAAGTAGAAGGCCTCCCAGGGCGCCGTGGTGGTCAGGCACGGCACGCCGGCAGCCTCGCAGGCATCGGCAACCGGATTGACGGTTTCCGGGGTCGAGGAGGCCAGCATCAGATCGATGGCCTCGCCATTGATCAGGTCCTTGGCCACCTGGCTGGCGCGCACCGGATCGGACTGGGTATCGGCCAGCACCAGCTCGATGCCATAGCGCTTGTCGCCCACCTGGACGCCATCGGCCATGTGCTTCTTGAACTGTTCGACCAGGAAACTATCGCCCTCGCCGAACACGCCCAGCGGGCCGGAGCGCGGCCCAATGAAGCCGACGCGGATCACGTCTTCGCCCTGGGCAAAGGCCGAGCGCACGCTGGCCGGCAGCGTCAGGGCTGCTGCGGCACCGCCTGCGACGGCCCCCGCCGTCTTGATGAAGCTGCGCCGGGTGACGCCCTTGCTCGCAAGGGTCTTGTAGATGCTCATGATTATCCTCCCTGGATTGTGAGCCTGCTGCGGATCGGCCTCCCAACCGGTCCGCGTCAGTTGATGGATCAGGCGGCACGCGGCCGCCCCAGGCCGCCGGTCTGTGCCGTGCGGCCTGTTGCCTGGACGGGGTGGCCCGGCTCAGACGTAGGTTGATGCCAATCCGCCATCGATCGGCAGGTTGATGCCGTTGATCCAGCGGGCGGCGTCGGAGAGCAGGAAGACCACCGGCGGCGCGATTTCGTCGCCAAAGCCGGGGCGCTTCATGCGCGGCGCATCGCTGGCGACGCGATCGGCGCCCAGCATGGTGACGAAGTCGCCCAGGATGGGGGTGAAGACCGGGCCGGGCGCCACGCAGTTCATGCGGACGTTGGACGCCAGGAACCACTGCTGGGCCTGAGCGAAGGTCCAGACGATCAGCGCTTCCTTGAAATATTGGTAGCAGGTCTCCTGCGGCACCGGATGGGCGGCCAGCCAGGCCTCGCCGGCGGCAAAGCCGGCGACCTTGGCCAGCGTCTTGTGCTGGTCGAGCCGTTGCGGCCATTCCCCACCCAGCACCGAGGCGAAGTTGACGATCGATGCGCCGGGGGTGAGCCGGTCGATGACGCCCTCGGTCAGGTGGCGCAGGCCGAGATAGTTGACCCGGGCGACCAGGGCCTTGTCGGCCGTGCCGGGAACGCCGGCGGCGTTGACCAGGCCGTCGAACGACCCTGGCAGCGCCTTGATCGCCGCATCGATGCTGGCGGGATCACCCAGGTCGGCTTTGACGAAGCCGTCCATGGTGATGAGTGGGTCGTTGCGGTCGAGACCGATGACGCGAGCGCCCGAGAAGCGGGCGAGCCGAACAACTTCCCCGCCGATGCCTGAGGAGGCGCCGGTCACAACGATGGTCTTGCCTGAAAGGGTCATGGCAGCAGTCCTTTGTTTGCAGATCAGAATGGGTAGGCCGCGGCCTGGTCCTTGACCGAGATCCACATCCACTGGGTGAACTCCTCGATGTCGGCCGGGCCGCCGATACGGCTGCCATTGCCGGATTTGCCGCGGCCGCCAAAGGGCGCGAAGGGGCCGCCATTGACCGTCTGATCGTTGATGTGGAGCTGGCCGACATTGAGCTGTTCGCCCAGCGCCATGGCGCGGCCGACATTGGCCGAGATCACGCCGGCGGCCAGGCCATAGTCCGACATATTGGCGATCTCGACGGCCTGCTCGTCAGTGGCAAAGCGCACAATGCAGGCCACGGGCCCGAAGATTTCTTCCTCGAAGGCGCGCATGCCGGGCTTGACGCCATCGAGCACGGTGGCGGCATAGAAGCGACCATCATGGGTGCCCCCGGCGAGGAGCCGGGCGCCCTTGGCCACGGCGTCATCGACAATGGCCTGGATCATGGCGACCTGGCCGTCCGAGATGATCGGCCCCAGGGCAACCCGGCCGGAGGACGGATCGCCCGCCGGCAGGTGGCCGGCCTTGGTGACAAGCCGCTCGGTCAAAGCGTCGGCGATGCTGTCCTGCACCAGGATCAGCCCGGTCGCCATGCAGATCTGACCCTGGTGCAGGAAGGCGCCCCAGGCGGCGTTGGAGGAGGCAATGTCGAGATTGGCGTCGTCGAGCACGATCAGGGCATTCTTGCCGCCCAGTTCGAGCTGCACCTTCTTGAGGTGCTTGCCGCACAGTTCGCCCACCTTGGAGCCGCCGCGCGCCGAGCCGGTGAAGGACACCATGGCGATATTGGGATCGGTGCACAGCGCCTCGCCGGCATCGGCACCACCGGGCACGATCTGCAGCACGCCCTTGGGCAGGCCCGCTTCCTCAAAGATGCGGGCGATGATGATGCCGCCGCTGATGGCCGTGCGCGGATCGGGCTTGTGCACCACCGCATTGCCCAGCGCCAGCGCCGCGGCAATGGCGCGCACCGACAGCACCAGCGGGAAGTTGAACGGCGAAATGACGCCGACCACGCCATGGGGCACCCGACGGGCATAATTGGTGCGCTCGTCAAAGCCCGAGAGCACCAGGCCCATCGGCTGGGTCGCCAGATTGGCGGCGTGGCGGATGAACAGCGCGCCGTGCTCGATCTCGATGCTGGCCTTGGGGTGGATGGAGCCGCTTTCGCGCATGATCCAGCCGATCAGTTCCTCACCATTGGCCACCAGCAGGTCGGCGGCCTTGTTGAGAATGGCAGCACGCATGGTGGGCAGGGTCTTGGCCCAGGCCTTCTGCGCCTGGCGCGCTTCGGCGGCGGCACGGGCAATGTCGGCGGGGCCACCCAGGCCAACGCTGGCCAGCAGCGCATCGGTGGCGGGGTCGCGCACCTCAATGGCGCCGGCGCCGGTCGCCTGCCAGTCGCTGAACAGCGCCTTGCCGGTCCATTTCTCGACTGCAATGAAATTGGGGCCCTGGATGTTCATGTCGTGCTCCTCCTTGTGCCGCCATGCGGCCTGGTTTTTCGGGCCGGCTTGTGCCGGCTTGCCGCGTCAGGGAGGGGGCGTGCGGGGACACGGCCTGCCGCAGGGCAAGCCGATAGCGTTGGCGCGCCAGCAGTTTTCCGCCGTGCACACCTCCAGTCACCAGGACCAGATTGGTCGATGTCCTCCCACGCCCGCTTCCTCAAACGGGCTTGGAGCTATCATTGCAAGGGCCATGCCAACTGGCGCCGGGAGGCCCACGATGGACGCAATTGGGGGCAGTCCGGCGGCCAAAACCTTGCGTGCGAGCGGTTTAGCGCTGGGCGCCGCAGAATGGCCCGGCGCGCCCCAGCGGAGACAGTCAGATTGGACTTACTGATTTGATGAAACTGTGCTGAAGTGCTTGCTCAAATCATGAATTCAATCTGGGAGGGGTGAATCATGAAACGGGCCGATCGACTGATCTCGCTGGCCGAGGCGTCGCGCCAGGCGCAGGGCATTATCAGCCGCGGCGCCAGCAGCGAGCTGGAAACCGGCGCGTCGCCAACCTTTGAAGACCTTACCGAAATACTGCATTTCGCGCTGGGTGACGGGCGCATCTGGCTCAATGACCAGCGCGTGGTGCTGATGCAGTCCTCGGTGCTGGGCCGTATTCGCCAGGAGATCATCGACGCCTTTGGCACCGATACCGCCCGCGCCATGTTCATGCGCATTGGCTATATGCAGGGCGTGCGCGATGCCGAGCTGATCCAGAAGCGCTGGCCGCAGGAAGATCTGACCCATGCGCTGGCGGCCGGGCCGCGCGTCCATACACTGGAAGGCTTCGTCAAGGTCACCACCAAGCATTTCGAGTTCGACAGCGACCGGGGCACCTATTTCGGCGAGTTCCTGTGGGACGATTCCTCCGAGGCTGCCGAGCATCTGGCGAGCTATGGCGTCTCCACCCAGCCGGTGTGCTGGCTGCAGACCGGCTATCCCTCCGGCTATACCAGCAAGCTGTTTGGCAAGCCGGTGATCTTCCGCGAGGTGGAATGCGTGGGCATGGGCGCCAAGCGCTGCACCGTGATCGGCCAGAATGCCGAGGCCTGGGAAAAGGATGCGCCCGAGCGCGAATACTTCGGGCTCGGCTGGAAGAACCACCGCAGCTATTCGGTTCCGCGCCAGGCTCCGAAAGCCGACGACGGCGCAGTGCCCGCGGGCAATGCCAGCGATGTGGCGGTGGGCGTTTCGGCCAGCTTCATGCGCACGCGGCACCTGCTGGAAAAAGTGGCCGCCACCGATGCGACGGTGCTGTTTGTGGGCGAATCCGGCGTGGGCAAGGAGCTGTTCTCCCGGCAGCTGCATGAGTTGAGCGCGCGGGCTGATGGCCCGTTCATTGCCATCAACTGCGCCGCCATTCCCGACAATCTGGTGGAGTCCGAGCTCTTCGGCGTGGACAAGGGCGCCTATACTGGCGCCACCAGCTCGCGCGCCGGCTATTTCGAGCGCGCGTCGGGCGGCACGCTGTTTCTCGACGAGGTCGCCTCGCTCGCCTATTCGGCGCAGGGCAAGCTGCTGCGCGCCCTGCAGGAGCGGGAGATCGAACGCGTTGGCGGCAGCCACACCATTGCGGTCAATGTCCGGGTGGTGGCTGCCTCCAATGTCGATCTGGCGCAGGAGGTGGCGGCGGGGCGCTTCCGGCAGGATCTCTACTTCCGTCTGTGCGTCTTTCCGGTGGCCATTCCGCCGCTGCGCGAGCGGCGCGACGACATTCCGCTGCTGATGGCGCATTTCCTGCAGCTCTATGCGGCACGGCATGGCCGCAAGATCCGCGGCTTCACCCGCCGCGCCACCGAGGCCCTGCTCAAATATGACTATCCGGGCAATATCCGTGAGCTGCAGAACCTGATCGAACGCGGCACGGTCTATGCGGACAATGACGGCCATATCGATGTCGTGCATCTGTTCAGCGGCTCGGAACTGCTGCCGCCCTTTTCGGTCCGGCTTTCCGAAGACGGTCGCATTGATCAACGCCCCTTTGCCGACGACGCCGGACAGAGCGCGCCGATCGGCTCGGGATCGTTCGAGGATATCGAGCGCGCCGCCTATCTGGCGGCGCTGGACCGCCATGGCGGCAATGTCAGCCGCGCAGCCCGCGATCTCAAGCTGACGCGGGCCAGCCTCGACTATCGGCTGGGCAAGCTGGGCATTCGCAAACGCCCTTAGCGAGAGCCGGCCACAAAAAAGCAACGGGCGCCTCGCGGCGCCCGTCTTATTCTGCGATGGCTTGCCGGCCTATTTGGCTTCAGCCGCGATGGCGGCGCGTGCCGCTGCCAGAAGTGCGGCACCGTCACTGCCGGCCGCGTTCATGTCGGCGACCCATTTGTCGATGGTGGGCTGTGCGGCAGCCTGCCAACGGGCCGTCTCGGCATCATCGAGCGTGATGATGGTGTTGCCGCGATCCTGCGCGATCTTGAGACCGACGGCATCGCCCTCATCCATCACCCGACCGAACTGACGCGAGGTCTCCAGACCGGAGTTGTCGTCGATAACCTTCTTGAGATCGTCCGGCAGCCGGTTGTAGCTGTCCATGTTCATCACAAAGCCGAAGGTCTGGGTATAGAGGCCATACTGGCCCGAGAACCCGGTGTGGTTGGTCACCAGTTCGGAGATCTTGAGCGAGGGCGTCACTTCCCAGGGGACGGTGGTGCCTTCGATCACGCCCTTGGACAGGGCCTCGGTGGTCTGGGGCACCGGCATGCCGACGGGCTCGGCGCCCAGTTCGGCCAGCATGCCCGAGATGATGCGCGAACCGCCCCGGATCTTCATGCCCTTGAGGTCTTCGAGCGTGTTGACCGGGCGCTTGGTGTGGAACAGGCCAGGACCATGGGTGTGCAGGGCGATGACCTTGACGCCCTCGAACTCCTCGGCCGAATTGGCCATCACATAGCTGTAGAAGGCCGCAGAGCCCTCTTCGCCATTGTGGATCATGAAGGGCAGCTCGAACACTTCGGACTTGGGGAACCGGCCGGGCGTATAGCCGAGCACGGTCCAGATGACGTCGACGACGCCGTCCTTGGCCTGGTCATAGAGCTCCGGCGGCGCACCACCGAGCTGCATGGCCGGATAGAGCTCGACCTTGATCCGGCCGCCCGATTCCTCGGCCACCTTGGCCGCCCATGGCTCGATGGCCTTGGCCGGAATGGTGGCCTGCGCCGGCAGCATCTGATGCAGGCGCAGCGTGACATCCTGTGCGACCGCCGAAGCGGTCATGGCCAGCCCGACGAGCCCTGCCAGCACAATAGACCTTTTCTTCATAGTCTCCTCCCAGTTTTGGGCCAATGGCCCGTTCCCAAATCGTCCGGCCCTACCTCCCCGTAGCGCCGGACGCTTGCCGATGGCGCCTAGAACAGCGCCCAGACGAGCCACAGCGTGATCGGCGGAAATGCCGCCAGCAGGGCTGTCCGAATGATGTCGCTGGCCACGAAGGGCAGCACACCGCGATAGGTCTCGGTGATGCGCGTGCCCGGCGACATCGAATTGATGATGAACAGGTTCATCCCGACTGGTGGCGTGATCAGGCCCACCTCCACGGCAATCAGGACCAGAACGCCGAACCAGATGCCGAACTCGTCCGGCGTGAGGCCGAAATCGAGCGCGGACATGATCGGATAGATGATCGGCACGGTCAGCAGGATCATGGACAGGGAGTCCATGACACAGCCCATGACCAGATAGAGCAGCAGCACGATGGTCAGCACCAGCCAGGGGTTGAAGCCCTGTGACGAGACCCAGGCGGCGGCTTCCTGCGGCAGATGCGACAGCGCGAGGAAACTGTTGAGCGACATGGCACCCAGCACGATCATGAAGATCATCGCGGTGGAGGACGCCGTTGAAACCATGGCCTCGACGATCTTGGGCCAGGTCAGCTGGCGCGACAGCAGCGCCATGATCCCCGTGCCGGCCGCGCCGATGGCCGCCGCTTCGGTGGGGGTGAAGAGCCCGCCATAGATGCCACCGATGACCAGCAGGAAGATGGCCAGCACCGGCCAGATCTCCGCCAGATTGCGCAGCCGCTCGGCATAGGGCACCCGCTCGCGCAAGCCGCCGCCTTCGGGCCAGACGCGGACATAGATGGCAATGACAATGATATAGCCAATGACCGCCAGGATGCCGGGGATGAAGGCGGCAATGAAGAGTTTGGCGATGTTCTGCTCGGCCAGCACCGCATAGATGACCAGGATGATCGAGGGCGGAATGAGAATGCCCAGCGTGCCGCCGGCAGCCACGCTCGCGGTCGCCAGGGCGTCCGAATAGCCATATTTCTTGAGCTCGGGCAGCGATACCTGACCCATGGTGGCCGCAGTGGCCAGCGACGAGCCACAGATGGCGCCAAAGCCGGCGCTGGCGCCGATGGCCGCCATGGCCACGCCGCCCTTGCGATGGCCCAGCCAGCTGGCGGCGGCCTTGAACAGCCCCGACGACAGGCCACCAAGGCTGGCGAACTGGCCCATCAGCAGAAACAGCGGCACGACCGAGAGCGAATAGGAGGCAAAGGTGGAATAGGTGACGTTCTTGTACTGGGCAATAACGGGATTGATGGTGCCGGTGACCAGCCAGGACCCGATGATGCCGACCACGAGCATGGCCAGCCCGATGGGCACACGGAAGGCGATCAGCCCCAGCACGACGGGAAACGACAAAATACCGAGAAGGACTGGGGTCACAGGTCTGCTCCTGCACGCCGGGGTTCGTCGCGGCCGGCCAGCGCGTCGGTCAGGGAGCGGCCCAGCACATAGATCGAGACCAGCACGAAGGCCACCGCCCCAACCAGGCCCAGGGCATAACCCCAGCCCAGCGGGAAGCCGAGCAGCAGGGTTGTCTCGCCGTAGCGCAGCTTGTCGAGCGTGCCATCATAAAGACGCCAGGCCAGAAAGGCGCTGACCAGCAGCATCATCAGGTCGGTGAGCACCAGCAGCCAGCGGTTGAAGGCCTTTGGGAGACTGTCCGTGAACAGGGTGACCATGGCATGGCCACGCTCGAGATGCACCCAGGGCAAAAAGGCAAAGACGGCAAAGCCCATGCCGATCGAGACGATTTCATAGTCGCCCAGGATGGGCTTGAGCCCGATAAAGATCAGGGCGCGGCCGACCACGCTGGCGACAACCAGAACAACCATGGCGACCAGCGCCAGCCCACCGGCAACGGCCATGGCTTTCGCCATTCCGGTGGCCAGGCGGCCGAGTACAGACGTGTCCTCGAACAAAGCCAATCCTCCCTGCCCCGCCAACGATTTTTCGTCTGGAGAGGCCCTCTTGGTCTGATATAGACGCCGTCAGGCCCGGAATGTAAAATGATAAGTCATGGCCAATCGATAACCCCTGAGTTATCATATACCAGCCATTCTGCAGGATTAGACGCCTTCACCCCCAGGCGAGATAACCTGGTTGTCATGCGAGCCCTTAAGTCCACATAGACCTATTGGCGGTCAATGCTATGGAATATAACAATGTTTGCCAACCACGGAAAACCGAAAATCCCATGGGCGAAGACCTGATCAATGAGAGCGATGCGCTGCGAACGGAATCCACCACGGGAATTCTGGGTTACCGGCTGCGCCGGGCGCAGCTGAGTGTGTTCCAGCGCTTCCTGCAGGTGTTTGAGGAAATGCGGCTGCGCCCGGCCGAATACTCCGTGCTGCTGCTGATCGATGACAATCCGGGCCGCAAGCAGACCGAGATCGCCGATGCCCTGGGCATCAAGCGGGCCAATTTTGTAACCCTGGTCCATGCCCTGCAGGCGCGGGGCTTCCTGGAACGCCGCGCCGCCGCCGGGGACCGCCGAGCCAATGCCCTGCACCTGACTGTCGAAGGCGTGCAGTTTCTCGCCGCCGCCCGGGCCCGTCATGAGGATATGGAACAGCAGTTGCTGAGCCAATTGGGCGGCGAGGCCAGCCGCAGCCAGTTGCTGGCGCTGCTGGACCGGCTGGGCTGATCGCTAGCGGAACACGGGCGGGCGCTTCTCGAGAAACGCCCGCAAGCCTTCTTCGGCGTCGGGTCCGGTCTGGCTCAGCGCGGCGGCCAGGCTTTCGGCATAGAGCCCGGCCTCGGGCGGCATGCTGCCGATCTGGGCGATGGCCTGGATGATGAAGCCATTGATGGTGGGGGAATTGCTGGCGATGCGTTCGGCCAGTTCCATGGCCTTGGCCAGGGCCTGGCCCTCGGGCACCAGATGGTGCGCCAACCCGAGCCGCTCGCCCTCGGTGCCCGAATAGACCCGACCGGTCAGCATCATTTCGGTCAACCGGTCCGGGCCGATCAGCCGGGAGATGCGCACCGAGCCGCCACCGCCGACAAAAATGCCGCGCAGGCCCTCGGGCATCTGGAAGCGCACGGTTTCTTCGGCCACCCGGACATGGCAGGCCGCGCCGAATTCGAGCCCGCCGCCCATCACCGCGCCCGTCATGGCGGCAACCACCGGAATGGGTGAATTGGCAATCTGCGCCATGACGCGATGCCAGTTGCGCGAATGGGCCATCACCTCGAGCGGCTGGCGGCTGACATGTTGCGACAGGTCCAGCCCGGACGAAAAATGCCCGCCAGCGCCGGAAATGACGATGGCGCGCGTGCCTGCGGGCACGGCGGAGAAAAAGCCATCGAGCGCCGCGACCAGGCCGTCATTGAGGGCATTGCGCTTTTCGGGGCGGTTGAGCGTGAGATGGGCAATGGCGCCCGTGTGCTCGATGATCAGTTCGTCAGCCATGGCCTGTCCTTTTGCGCGTGCGCTCATGCGGCACCCAAGAGTTTGCGTACCGCGTCGGGCAAGGGGGCGGAGCGAATGCTGCCGTCCTCGCCCGCCACCACCCAGACGCGCTTTTCATGCGCCTCGATGGCCAATTGGCCGTCGCGAAGCAAGCGATGTTTGACCCCGAAGCTGGATCGGCCCAGTTCGGTGATCTCGGAGTTGATCTCCACCACATCGCCAAAGCGCGAGGGCACCAGAAAGCGCGCGCCGGTATCGACCATGGGGATGCCGGCGATGCCGTAATGCGCCAGCCAGTTGCGCTTGTGCATAGCAAAGGCCGCCGAGAGCAGGGCGGCGGTGGCATTGTCGAAGAAGCGGAAATAATTGGGGTAATAGACGATGCCGGCCGGATCGCAGTCGCCGAACTGGATCTCGACCCGCGTGCTGTTGCTGAACATGGCCGCCTCCTATTTCGCCGCCATGCGCAGGGCGCCGTCGAGACGGACCACTTCGCCATTGAGATAGTCATTGTCGATCATGGCGGCCACGAGCGCGGCAAACTCCTCGGGCCGACCCAGCCGGGCCGGATTGGGAATGGAGGCGGCCAGGCCGTCCTGGACCTCCTGGGGCAGTTCGGCCAGCAGTGGCGTCAGGAACAGCCCCGGCGCAATGGCCAGAACGCGGATGCCGAAGCGGGCGAATTCGCGCGCCGCCGGCAGGGTCAGGGCGACAATGCCCCCCTTGGAGGCTGCATAGGCGGCCTGGCCGATCTGGCCGTCAAAAGCGGCGACCGAGGCGGTGGAAATGATGACGCCGCGCTGCCCATTGGCATCGGGCTGGCCCAGCGACATGGCATGGGCGCATAGCCGCATCATGTTGAAACTGCCCACCAGGTTGACTCGGACCACTTTCTCGAAGGCATCGAGCGGCATTGGCCCCTCGCGCCCGACGATGCGCCCGGCCGTGCCGATCCCGGCGCAATTGACCAGTGCCGATGGCGTGCCCAAAGCCGCGACGGCCTGGCCCACGGCGGCCTCAGCGCTGGCGGCATCGGCCACATCGACGGCAAAAAAGCGCCCGCCCAGTTCGGCGGCCACGGCCTCGCCCTTGGCGGCGTCGCGGTCAAAGATGGCGGCGCGGGCGCCGGCGGCGACCAGGGCCCGGGCCGTTGCAGCGCCCAGTCCCGACGCGCCGCCGGTGACAAAGACAGTCTTGCCGGAAATATTCATGCTGCAGCCTCAGGATTCTCGATCAGCAGGGCAATGCCCTGCCCGCCGCCGATACAGGCCGAGGCAATGCCATAGCGGGTGCGCGAACGCTTGAGCTCAAGCGCCAGCGTCAGGCCCAGGCGGATGCCGGTAACGCCCAGCGGATGGCCAATGGCAATGGCGCCGCCATTGACGTTGAGCTTGTCTTCGTCGAGCCCCAGTTCATCGACACAGGCCAGGATCTGAGCGCCGAAGGCCTCGTTGATCTCGATGCGGTCGATCTGGTCGAGGCGCAGGCCTGCGGCTTCGAGCACCGCGCGGATGGCCGGGGCTGGACCGATGCCCATGATCTGCGGCGGCACGCCAATGGCAGCGCTGGCCATAATGCGCGCCAGTGGCGTGTGGCCATTGGCCCTGGCATAGGCCGACGAGGCCACCAGCACCGCGCCGGCACCATCAACGATGGCCGAGGAATTGCCGCCGGTCTGCACGCCGCCAAAGGCCGGGCGCAGCTTGGACAGCACCTCGTAGGACGAGGCGCGGATATGGCTGTCGGTGTCGACGCTCTCGACGCCGCGCGGCAGCTTGAGGCTGCGCGTATCGATGCCCTCGATGGCAAAGTTCTCGCTGGTGACGGACACGATCTCCTCGGCCAGGATGCCGGCGTCGCGGGCGGCAAGGGCGCGGTTGAAGCTGCGCTCGGCAAAGCGGTCCACGCGCTCGCGGCCGATATTGTACTGCTTGGCCAGGTTCTCGGCGGTGTCGCCCATATTGACGCAGCCGGCGGGGTCGTAGAGCGCCTCCCACAGGAAGTCCTTGAACTCCACCTTGCCCATGGTGAAGCCATTGCGGTGCGTATAGGCGGCAATGGGATTGCGGCTCATGCTTTCGCAGCCGGCGGCCAGGGTCAGATCAACGCGACCGAGCGAAACGGAATCGGCGGCCTGGGCGATGACTTCCAGCCCAGTACCGCAGATGCGCTGCACCAGATGGGCGGGCGCTTCGACCGGCGCGCCGGCATAGAGCCCGATATGGCGCGGCGTGACATAGGCATCAAACGACGCCTGGGCCATGGAGCCGGCAATGGTGTGGCCGATGTCGGCCGCCTTGACGCCGGTGCGCGCAATGGCAGCGCGGGCCGCCTTGATGCCCAGGTCAATCGGGGAGATCTCGGCGAAGGCGCCGCGATAGTCGATGAAGGGCGTGCGGGCGCCGCCGAGCAACCAGGCGTCATCGAAGGTGAGGCGAAGGCCTTTGCTCATGGATCAGGTGCCTTTTTTTGGACAGACAATGATGTCGGGGCCGGGATGGTCGGCGTGCAATGCCGCCACGAGATCGGCCCGGTGGCTGCGCACGGCGCGCTGGTTGATCGAGCCCTTGTCGGTGATCTCGCCCTTGTCGATGTCGGGCAGTGCCGCCATCAGCAGGGCACGCGCCACATGGTTGGAACTGCCGGTGGATTTTGCCGCCAGGGCGGCAAGACTCTCGGTGAATTTCTGCCGCACGGCCGGATGGGCGGTGATGGTCTCAGCATCGGTGCCCGTCGGCAACCCGGCATGACGCGCGCAGGCCTCAAGATCGGGAAAAATCATGGCACCGATGTAATTGAGATCAAGCCCGGTCAGCACCACGTCGCGGATCAGCGGCGCGCAGGCGCCGATGACCGCAGCGCGAACCGCAGCGAAATTGACCCAGGTGCCGGTCGAGAGCTTGAAGTCCTCGGTGACGCGCCCGTCAAACACCAGGCCTTTGCCGAGGTCCTCATCATCGGCGAAGCGAACCGCGTCGCCGATGCGATAGAAGCCTTCCTCGTCAAAGGCCTCGGCCGTCTTGTCGGCGTCGCGCCAATAGCCGGGCGTGACATTGGGGCCCTTGAGGCGCAGCTCGGTCTTGTCGCCATTGGGCACCAGCTTGACGCTCATGCCGGCGGCCGGCAGGCCGATGTGACCGGCCTGGGAAACGACCC
Organism: Devosia sp. FKR38; assembly: GCF_005222805.1. GTDB lineage: Bacteria > Pseudomonadota > Alphaproteobacteria > Rhizobiales > Devosiaceae > Devosia. The sequence continues at coordinate 254,845 of NZ_STGC01000002.1, forward strand.
AGGTGGTGGTGAAGGCAAAGGGCGCAGTTTCGGTCGAGCCATAGCCGGTGATGATCATCACATGTTGGCCGGTCTCCTGCCGCGCGGCGGCGTCGAGCCCGTCGAACACATGCTGGGACAGGCCCGCGCCGGCATATTGCAGCAGTTTGAGCCGGGCAAACAGGTTGCGCCGCGCCTCGGGATGCTCGTCAAAGGCGGCGACAAGGAACTCATAGGCCTTGGGCACATTGGTGAAGAAGGTGGGCTGCACCGTCTTGAGGTTTTCCAGCGTGCGGCCGATGCGCGCCGGGGTCGGCTGGCCATCGTCGATATAGAAGCTGCCGCCATTGTAGATGGCGATGCCGGTGTTGTGGCTGCCGCCGGCGACGTGGTTCCAGGGCATCCAGTCGAGCAGCACCGGCGGCTCGTCGGCCAGAAAGGCCAGGGCCGTGCGGATCATTTCCTGGTTGCAGGCCATCATGCGATTGGTGGTGATGACGCCCTTGGGCAGGCCGGTGGAGCCGGAGGTGAACAGCACCTTGGCCACGGTGTCGGGCGTGATCGCTGCATGGGCGGCGGCCACGGCTGGCGTCACCGGCGTGTTCAGCAGATCGGCAAAGACATGGGCATTGCCTCCGGCGGGCGGATTGCTGCGCACGATGAGCGGCGTATCGGCGCCGAAAACGGCGTTGATGGCCGGGGCGAAGCGGCTGCCATCGCTGGCATAGACCATGCCGGGGGTCAGCAGGCCGGCGATATGCCGGAGCTTGCCGAAATCGGTGGAGACCAGCGAATAGGCCGGGGAAATGGGGGCATAGGGAATGCCGACCCAGATGGCGGCCATGCCGAGCAGGAAGTGTTCGACCTCATTGCCCGACAGGATCATCAGCGGGCGCTCGGCACTCAATCCAGCATCGAGCAGGAACTGCGCCAGCGGCGGAATGGCGTCGCGCACCTGGGCGAAGGTCAGTTCGCGCCAGCCAGCACCATCACGGTCGGCGATCAGCACGGCATCGGGCGTCTTGTCGGCCCACTGCTTGAGCGCATCGACAATCGAGCGCGGATAGTGCCCGAGCGTTTCCACCGAGCTGATAATCGTGCTGCCGTCGGCGCGGCGTTCCGCGCTCGCGGCCATATTGCCCAGCCGCACGGAGCGGACAGGCGTGGTCAGAATGTTCATGAGTTCCTCCCTCACGAATATAGTTATGTCGCATAACTATATTCGGCGCAAGAGGGAATGACCCGCCTATCGCGGCGTCGCGCCGCGATAGCCGATGTCGATCACCGCCCGCCCCTCGGCGAGCCGCGAAACGCAGGCACACATATGGCTGTTCTCGGCCTTTTCCGCCTGGCTGAGGAAGACGTCGCGATGGTCGATGGCCGCACTCCGATCCAGCACACGCACGGCGCAGAGGCCGCATTCGCCGCGCTGGCAATCGTAGATCATCTCCACCCCGGCGCTGATCAGGGCCTCCAGCATGGTCTGGTCGGGTCGCACGGCCACGGCGATATCGCGGTTGAGCACCTCGACGGTAAAGGTCTTTTCCGGGAACAGGCCGCTGTCGCCGAACACTTCATAGCGCAGGCGGCTCGCGGGCCGACCGGCCGCTGCCCAGGCGGCCTTGGCCGCTTCGAGCATGCCGATGGGGCCGCAGAGATAGCATTCTGCCTCTGCCGGCAGGGCCGCGAACTCGGCCGCCAGGTCGATATGCTCGCCCTGGGCATTGTCGCGCAGGCTGAGGCGGTCGCCGAGCAGCGCTGTCAGTTCATCGGCAAAGGCCATGAGCGGACGCGAGCGCGCGGCATAGACCAGGCGCAGCGAAGCGCCCCGCGCCGCCAGCGCCCGCGCCATGCCATAGATGGGGGTGATGCCGATGCCGCCGGCCAGCAGCAGATAATGGCCGGCGCGCCAATTCAGTTCAAAACGGTTCTCGGGAACCGTGAGCCGGAGCGACTGGCCGGTCTCGAGCGACCACATGAAGCGCGAGCCGCCGCGGCTTTGGGGATGCAGCTTGACCCCCACGGCAATCTGCCCCTGTGGCGCGGGCAGCACGGTATAGGTGCGGATGGCCGCCTCGCCGTCAATCTCGACCCGGACATTGCTATGCGAGCCAGGCTCGAAGCGGGGCACGGCCCCCTCGACGTCAAAGGCCAGATAGCGGACATCCTCGGCGAGCGGCCGGATTTCGGCGACGCGGGCATCGCGCCATTCGATACGATTGCGCATGTGGTTTTCCTCCCAATGGTGGCGCGCCTTTGTGCCTCCCCTTCCTCCTCGGGGCCGGGCCAGGGCAGCCAGTCAACCTGGCAACACCCCGCCTTTGGTCCAACCGCAAGCGGGTGGGTGCACAGGCGCTTGTTGTTGTGTGGCTCTTGCGGGGACTAGCCCATCACCAGCGACAGAGCCGGCACCCGGCGGATCAGGCTGCGATCCTCGTCGAGCACATGTTCGAGATTCTGCCGCGCCAGGCGGGCATGTTCGCGGGCCAGCGCTTCAGCGCGCGCGCCCTCGCGCATCTCGATGGCATGGACCATGGCGCGATGCTGCGCCTGGGCGCCGTAGAGCGAGCGACGGAAGGCGGGCACATCGGCCTGCTTGTCGAGAAAGGCGCTGGGCGAAGCAAAAGGCAGGCTGGTCACCCGCTCGATCTCGCGCCTTATGGTCTGGCTCGCCAGCCCCCAGAGGCGTTCGTGGAACGCCGCATTGAGGTCGACATAGCGGTCGAAATCCATCACCTCCACCGTGCCGCGCAGGGTGGTGTCCAGCTCGACCAGCAGGCGATGCAGATCGCCCATGCGGGCCGGGGCCACGCCACGCTCGGCAGCCAGCCGCAGCGCCGTGCCTTCCAGCACGCCGCGCAGCTCAATGGCGTCGATCACATCCTCGCGGGTAAAACTGCGCACGGCATAGCCGCCCGAGGGAATGGTATCGACCAGCCCCTCCTGCCCCAGCCGGGCCAGCGCCGCCCGCAGCGGCGTGCGCGAAATGCCGAGCTTTTCGGCCAGCGCCACTTCGGACAGGCGCGAGCCGGCGCGGATCTCGCCGGAGACGATCAGGTCGCGCACGCCCATCAGGGCCCGTTGCGACTGCTGGGCGCGATCGGATTTTTCCATCACTCGGCGGCCTGGCGTAGGCTGGTCTCGTCCGCAATCATTCGGTCAATCAGCCGCCGCGCCCACATCGAACCGGCGTCGATGTTGAGGTTGTAGATGACGTGGTCCGGATTGGCGTCGATGGCCTTCTGCTGGGCCTCGAGGATACGTTCGTCCTCGCGGAAAATCGACGACACGCCCTCGCGCAGAGTGTGGGTGCGCGCCTGTTCATCGATCTTGTAGTTGCGGGCGAAGGCCCAGAAATAGTGGCAGGTCTTGTCGGTCTCGGGCGTCATGGTGTTGAGCACGAAGCCGTTGACGCCCTGGCTGCGGTCGCCCTCGGGCGCGCCGGTGCCGGTGGGCGCCACGCCCACGTCGATGGCGATGGTGGCCGGCGCCTGGAAGTTGATGATCTGCCAGCGGTCGACATTGCCCGGCTTGCCGAGCTGACCGCGCCAGAAGGGAGGCGCGTCGATGTCGCGCATCCAGCGCGTGATGGTGGCGGTATTATCGGTGTGGGTGGCCTCAAAGGGCGCCTCGGCGACGGCGCGATTGCCGATCGAGGAGCCATGCACATAGGTCTCGTGCGTCAAATCCATCAGATTGTCGATCACCAGCCGGTAGTCGCATTGGGCATGGATATATTTGCCGTCGGCGGCCCAGGCGGGATCGTCATTCCAGTGCAGATCGGGGACCAGCGCCGGGTCGGCCAGGGCCGGATCGCCCATCCAGACCCAGATGAAGCGATGCCGCTCGACCAGGGGATAGGCCCGCACACAGGCCGAGGGGTTAATGGTGTCTTGCGATGGCATGTATACACATCGACCCGAGTCATCGAACTCCAGGCCATGATAGCCGCAGATGACATTGTCGTCGTGCAGCTCGCCCATCGACAGCGGCAGCAGCCGGTGCCAGCAGGCGTCGGCCAGCGCAACGGCGGTTCCATCCAGCTTTCGATAGAGAACAACGGGCTTGTTGCAGATGGTGCGCGGCAGCAGCGCGCGCTTGATTTCAACGTCCCAGGCCGCGGCATACCAGGCGTTCAGCGGAAAACGTGGCTCGTCCATATCTGTCATCTCCTCCCCGAGATGCGGCATTGAACACCGGTTGTATACATTTTGCAAGATTGTCATTGCCAGTCCGGCGAGATCGCGCGATCACCCTTGCACCCAAGAGGAGGAGACACTCATGGCCGTAGCCAAGCCGCCCTATCACGCCGACGTCGTCGGCAGCTTTCTGAGACCGACCGCTGTGCATGCCGCGCGCCGCGCGCATTTCACCGACAAGACACTGTCCGCCGAAGCGCTCAAGGAAATCGAAGACGCTGCGATCCGCGACGTCATCCGCATGCAGGAGGAGGCCGGCCTCAAGGCTGTGACCGATGGCGAGTTCCGTCGCGCCTGGTGGCATTTCGACTTCATGGGCATGCTGGATGGGCTCGAGATCGAGCATCGCGCCGCCGGCGGCATCCAGTTCCATGGCGTGGCCACCAAGGCCGACGTCCCGGTGATCACCGGCAAGCTGGGCTTCCCGGCTGACCATCCGATGCTGGAGCACTTCAAATTCGTTGCTGCCAACAGCACGGTGACGCCCAAGATCTCGATCCCAGGCCCCAGCGCCATCCACTTCCGCATCGCCCAGGACGATATCGGGCATGCCGCCTATCGCGACGACGCCGAGGAATATTTCGCTGACATCACCGCGACCTACAAGGCCGCGGTCTCGGCGTTCTACGACGCCGGTTGTCGCTATCTGCAGATGGACGACATCTTTTTTGCCTATCTGTGCGATCCCAAGATCCGCGCCGAGCGCCTGGCCAAGGGCGAGGACCCCGACTGGCTGATCAGCCGCTATGCCAAGATGATGCACGACGCGATCGTCGACCGGCCGGACGACATGCTGATCGGCATGCACATGTGCCGGGGCAATTTCAAATCCACCTGGGTGGCCGATGGCGCCTATGACCCGGCGGCCGACGCCGTGTTCAACCAGACCGATGTCGACATCTACTTCATGGAATATGATTCCGAGCGCGCCGGCGGGCTGGAGCCGCTGCGCCTGCTGCCCAAGGGCAAAAAGCGCGTGCTGCCCGGCTTCATCACCACCAAGACGGCGGAACTGGAAGACCTCGACGACCTCAAGCGCAAGTTCGAGGCGGCAGCCCAGTTTGCCGATATCGACCAGCTCGGCATCGCGCCGCAGTGTGGCTTTGCCTCCACCGAAGAGGGCAATGCCATCACCATGGATGATCAGCGCCGCAAGCTTGATCTGGTGGTCAAGACGGCCGAAGCCATCTGGGGCGGCGTCTAGCCGCCCCGGTCCGGCGCCGGTGAAGCCGGCGCCGGCGCCTTACGGCAGGCCGACGTAGTTTTCCGCCAGGCTCTGCCGGGCCGCGCGCGAGCCCATCAGATAGTCGAACTCGGCCCGCTGGATGCGGCGGCCGAAATCGCCGGTCTCAGGGAATACATGCAGCAGGCTGGTCATCCACCAGCTGAAGCGCTCGGCCTTCCAGATGCGTTCGAGCGCCCGCACCGAATAGGTGTCGATGCCAGCGGCTGAGCCGTCCTGCAGCGCCTCGATGAGGGCACTGCCCAGCAGCGCCACATCGCTCAGCGCCAGGTTGAGCCCCTTGGCCCCGGTGGGTGGCACGATATGGGCCGCGTCCCCGGCCAGGAACAGCCTGCCGAAGCGCAGCGGCTCGGCGACAAAGCTGCGCAGCGGCGCGATGGACTTTTCGATGGACTCGCCGGTCTCGATCCGCTCGGCGGTCTGCGGGTCCAGCCGGCGGCGCAACTCGTCCCAGAAGCGCGTGTCGGACCAGGCCTCGACCTTCTCGTCGGCGGCGACCTGCACATAATAGCGCGACCGCGTCGGCGAGCGCTGCGAACACAGCGCAAAGCCGCGCTCGTGATGGGCATAGATCAGTTCGGGGTCAACCGGTGGCTTGTCGACCAGCACGCCGAGCCAGCCAAACGGATAGACCCGCTCGAAGGTACTGACAGCACTGGCTGGCAGGCTGGCGCGGCTGACGCCGTGATAGCCGTCGCAGCCGGCGATGAAGTCACAGTCGATGCGATGGGTCGTGCCATCCTTGCTGTAGCTCACCCAGGGCTTGCCGTCGAAATCGTGCAATTGCACGTCCTCGGCCTCATAGACCGTGGTGCCCTGGCGGATGTCCATCAGGTCCCGCGTCACCTCGGTCTGGCCATAGACCATGACCTGTTTGCCGACGAGATCGGTGAAATCGATATGCATGCGATCGCCGTCAAAGCTCAGGGCCGTGCCGTGATGCACCAGGCCCTCGGCATGCATTCTGGCCCCGGCGCCGGCGCGATCCAGCAGCTCGACCGAGCCCCATTCGAGCACCCCGGCCCGGATGCGTCCGAGCACATAGTTCGCGCTTTTGCGCTCAAGAATAATGGCGTCGACGCCCGCCTGTTCGAGCAGCCGCCCGAGGGCCAATCCGGCCGGCCCCGCTCCGATAATGACAACCTGTGTACGCACTGTGTAGTCCTCCCGCCTTCAAGCATGCGGAAGATCGGCCGCTTGAGAATGGACAGGCGAGGCAATCGCTTGCACTATCGGAACATGGATGGGATCCCGATCTACGGCCTTTATGGCGAACAGGACAGCAGCACCGACTGGCTCCATTGGGAGAGTATCCAGTCGCGGAGCCGGCCGCATGGCTATCGCATCGCCCCGCATCGGCACGAGCATTTCTTCCAGGTGCTGGTGCTGACACGCGGTGGCGGCGCGGTGACGCTGGACGGAATCGACCATGGCCTGGCGCCGGCCATGGTGGTGGTCGTACCGGCGCAGACCGTGCATGGCTTCGCTTTCAGCGAGGATGTCGAGGGGACAGTGCTGACGCTGATGCAGCAGGATATCCGCACCGCTGACTTGCAGGTGCCGCCGGCCATGGTGGTGACCCAGCAGACCCGGCGGCTCTGCGCTGCAGCAAAAAACCTGGTGGACGAGGCGCGCCATGCCGGCCCGGGCCATGACGCGGCGATGCGGGCGCTGCTCACCCTGCTGATCATCGAAATCCACCGCAGCCGGCAGGGCGAGGGGGATGGCGCAACGCCCGACCGCGGCCTTGGCCTGGCGCAGCGTTTTCGCGATCTGGTCGAGGAGCGCTTCCGCGAGACACGGCGCATTAGTGACTATGCCGGGGCGCTCGGCGTCAGCCCGACCCATCTCAACCGCGTCTGCCGGCGCGTCGCCGGAACCACGGCCCTGGGGCTGATCGAGCGGCGGGTCGGGCTTGAGGCGCGGCGCATGCTGGCCTTCTCGACCCTGTCGATCAAACAGATCGGCAGCGCGTTGGGCTATGAGGATCCGGCCTATTTCACGCGCTTTGTCACCCGCGTGCTGGGCGCGCCGCCCAGCACTTTCCGCCGCGAGCGTTAGCGCAGTTTGGACGCCTGTTCGCGCACCACGTCCATCAACAGGGTCGCGGGGAATTCGGACGCCACTTCGCCGCGGGTGGTGAACCCGACGGGCCCCAGGGTCTCGCTGGTATCGACGGGCAGCAGCACCATGGCGCCTTCGGCGACGTCGCGCGCCACCACGCCTTCCGAAATGATCCAGATGGCGTCGGTTTCCTGCACATAGGCGCGGCCAAAGGCGTCCGAAACCGTCTCGATCTGGTCGCGCAGATTGGTCACGCCATTGGCCAGCAGCATGCGATCGACCAGCGGCCGGATCACCGCGCCGCCGGTGGGCATCATGATCTGGTAGGGCGCAATCCGATGCAGGGCAAATGGCTGCTGGCCCAGCAGGGGATGGCCGGGGCGCACGACCATCACCACCCGCTCGGTGTAGAGCGGCTCGAATGCCAGCCCGACCATGACCGAGGGCTCGGCCATGCGGCCGATGATGAAGTCCATTTCGGCCGTACGCAACAGGTTGAGCAGATGGTCATTGGGTCCGGTGACCACCTGCACGCGGATGTTGGGATGGTCGGCGGTGAAGACCGCGACCGAAGCAGGCAGCAGCCGGGCGGACACCGTCGGCAGCGCGCCGACCCGCACGATGGTGCCGGCGACATTGCCCTTGACCGCATCCATGCCCAGCCGCAGCGAGGCCAGGCTGTTGGAGGCATAGCGGTAGAACACATCGCCAAAGGCGGTCAGCGTCAGGGTGCGCCGGCTGCGGTCAAACAGCTCGCCGCCGAGCACCTCTTCGAGCTCCTTGATGGTCTTGGAGGCCGCTGGCTGGCTGATGTTGAGCACGCGCGCGCCCTCGACGACGCTCTTGAGCCGGGCCACTTCCAAAAAGCAGGCGATGTGCCGCAGGCGAATGCGCGGATCGATAATGCGCTGAGCCAACTTGTCCTCCAGTTATGAATGCTCGGCCAGTGACGCAGAATTCCCGCATCCCGGCCAATGCATCATAACCCAGAGGTTATTTTTGACTAGATCATACTCATTTTCCTTTGCCGTCGCCAATGCGTAAGGTTTGTGTCGGAGCGAGGACAAATGGCATTTGCGCGGATCAATGGGGTGCTGCTGCACTATCGGCTGGCCGGACCGTCAGACGCGCCGGCATTGGTGTTTGCCAATTCGCTGGGCACCGATTTGCGGATCTGGGACGCGGTGACAGCGCAACTGGCCGACTGCTACCGGGTTGTGGGCTATGACAAGCGCGGCCATGGGCTGAGCGATGCGCCAGCAGGCGATTATAGCCTCGGCGATCATGTCGCTGACCTCACCGGCCTGCTCGACCATCTGGGCATCGGGGACGTTGCGATCTGCGGCGTCTCGATCGGCGGCCTGATCGCCCAGGGCGTGGCGCTGCTGCAGCCCGAGCGCATCCGCCGGCTGATCCTGTGCGACACGGCATCCAAATTCGGCGACGCCGCTCTCTGGAACAACCGCATCGCGGCGATTGCCCAGGGCGGCATGGGCGCCATTGCCGATAGCGTGATGGAGCGCTGGTTCAGCCCCGATTTCATGGCCCAGCAGCCCGATGCCCTGGCCGGCTGGCGCAATCTGTTCCTGCGGTCGGACGCGGCGGGCTATGCCGCGACCTGCGCCACGCTGCGCGATGCCGATCTCACGGCGCAGGTCAGCCGCATCGCCTGCCCCACCCTGGTGATCGCCGGCAGCGCCGACAAATCCACCCCCGTCGAGCAGGTCCGCAGCCTGGCGACGGCCATTCCCGGCGCCCGCTTCGAAATCATCGCCGGGGCGGGCCATATTCCATCCATCGAGCAGCCGGACGTCGTGTCCGGGCTCATCGCCGATTTTCTTAAGGAGCCCGCACATGGCTGACAGCACGCTTTTTGACCGCGGCATGGCGACCCGTCGCGCGGTTCTGGGCAATGGCCACGTCGACGGCGCCACCGCGCGCACGACCGGGTTCGACCAGGATTTCCAGACCTTCATCACCGAGGGTGCCTGGGGCTCGGTGTGGTCGCGGCCAGGCCTGACCAAGCGCGAGCGCTCGCTGATCACCCTGGCCCTGCTGGCGGCCCTGGGCCACGACGAAGAGGTTGCCATGCATGTGCGGGCCACCGTCAATACCGGCGCAACACCGGACGATATCAAGGAAGCGCTGCTGCATGTTGCCGTCTATGCTGGCGTTCCGGCGGCCAATCGTGCCTTCCGGATTGCCAAGGACGAGCTGGCCAAGCGCAAGGAGGCTGCACAATGAGCGGGATCATCCTTCCGGGTGCCGATGGCGCCCTCTATCAACGCGACCGGGCCTGGCATCCGCCGGCCGATACGCCGACCTATAAGAGCACCACGTTCCGCGCCCCCAAGCAGAGCCTTTTGGCGCTCGGCCCCACCAAGTCCGAATTGAGCGGCCCGACCTTCGGGCACGAAAAGCTGGGCGCGCTGGACAATGACCTGATCCGCAATTTCAGCCAGGATGGCACCGAGGCCATCGGCCAGCGCCTGGTGGTCTATGGCCAGGTGCTGGACGAGAATGCCCGCCCTGTGCCGCGCACGCTGGTGGAGTTCTGGCAGGCCAATGCCGGTGGCCGCTACCGCCACAAGAAAGAGGGCTATCTGGCCGCCATCGACCCCAATTTCGGCGGCTTCGGCCGTGCCCTGACGGACGAGAATGGCTTTTATTCCTTTCGCACCATCAAGCCGGGCGCCTACCCCTGGCCCAATGGCGGCAATGATTGGCGGCCCGCGCATATCCATTTCTCGGTCTTCGGCCACGCCTTTGCGCAGCGGTTGATCACCCAGATGTATTTCGAGGGCGACCCGATGATCTGGCAGTGTCCAATCGTGGGCACCGTGCCTGACAAGGCCGGCATCGATCAGCTGATTGCCCGGCTGGACCGCCACAACACCGCGCCGATGGATGCGCTGGCCTATCGCTTCGACATTGTGCTGCGGGGCCGCCGCTCAACCATGTTTGAAAACAAGCTGGAGGGAAACTGATGCTGCACCCGGTTCCAACCCTCAAGGAAACCCCGTCCCAGACCGCGGGCCCCTATGTGCATATCGGCATGACGCCCAATTTCTGTGGCATCACCGGGGTGATCGACGCCGACATGGGCCTGTCCATGCTGACGCCCGACACCAAGGGCCAGCGAATCGTCATCACCGGAAGGGTGATCGACGGCTCGGGCGCGCCGGTCGCCGATGCGGTGATCGAAATCTGGCAGGCCGATGCCGACGGCGGCTTTGTCACCCCGCCCAGCCGGGACTCCAATTCCCGCCCGAGCTTTCTCGGCTGGGGACGGCAGCCCGCCGATGCGGAGGGCAGCTTCACCTTTGAGACCATCAAGCCCGGCCCGGTTGCCGGTCCCGACGGTCGCCCGCAGGCGCCGCATGTCTCGCTGTGGATCGTGGCGCGCGGCATCAATATTGGCCTGCAGACCCGGCTCTATTTCTCCGACGAGGCCGCAGCGAATGCCGAGGACTATGTGCTCAACAAGATCATGGACAAGCGCCGGCGCCCCACGCTGATCGCGCAGAAGCAGGACGGGGATGTGCCGCGCTATGTGCTCGACATTCACCTGCAGGGGCCCAATGAAACGGTGTTCTTCGACTTCTGAGCGGGCCATATTGGCGGCATGACACCTTTACTCTCCGCCCTTGCGGGCGATGACACCATCGCCGCCCTGCTCAGTGACACCGCCCAGTTGCAGGCCATGCTGGCGGTCGAGCAGGCCTTGGCCGAGGCGAGCGCCGAGGCCGGCTGGATCAGTCCTGACGCTGCCCAGGCGGTTGCGGCAGCCATCGCCGGCTTTGCACCCGACTGGCACCGACTGAAGCAGGGCATGGCCCGCGATGGCGTCGTCGTGCCGGACCTGGTGGCGCAGGTGCGGGCGCAGCTGCCCGCAGAGCACCGCGATGGGCTGCACAAGGGCGCCACTAGCCAGGACATCATCGATTCCGCGCTGATGCTGCAGCTCGACCAGGTGCTGGCGCTGCTCGAAAGCCGCATCGTTGACATCCGCGCGCGGCTTGCCGAGCTGGCGGATCGCCACGGCCAGCAGACCCTTATGGCCCATACCCGCATGCAGGCGGCCTTGCCGACCCATTGGGGCGCCAAGCTCGCCAGCTGGGCCGCGCCGCTTGGCCGCCATGGCACCGCGCTCGAGGCGCTGCGCCGCACGGGGCTGGTGCTGCAACTGGGCGGCCCGGTTGGTGACCGCAGCAGTTTTGGCGGTCATGGCGATGCCATCGCCGCCGCCATGGCCCGGCGCCTGGGTCTGGCCGACGGGCCGCCCTGGCAGGCCAGTCGCGACGGCGTGGTCGAACTGGGCGGACGCCTGGCGCAGATCACCGGTACGCTGGGCAAGATTGGTGCCGACATCACGCTGCTGGCCCAGAGCGAAGTGCAGGCGGTGACCCTGCTCACTGGCGGCGGCTCATCGGCCATGGCGCATAAGTCCAACCCGATCATTGCCGAGACCCTGGTGGCGCTGGCCCGCTACAATGCGGGCCTGTCGGGCGTGCTGCAGCAGGCCATGGTGCATGAATATGAGCGCTCCGGCGCTGCCTGGACGCTGGAATGGCTGACCCTGCCCCCGATGCTGGAAGCCACCGGCGCCAGCCTGCGGCTGTCCACCACCCTGCTCAACCAGATTCGCATCAACTAGCCATTTGGTTATGCGTTAGAGCATTACTTATGCCGAAACAGGCCGCTCCGACCTGAATTTCATAACCAATAGGTTATTGATTGCGGCCTCCATTTCATTTCCTTTGCGGGGCACATGCTGGCATTGATGTCAGCGATAGCCCGAAAGGACTGCGCATGGACAAGACGGTGGATTCCCTGGCCACAGCCGTCGCCAGGGTCGAGGATGGCATGGTGGTGATGATCGGCGGCTTCGGCGGCGCCGGCGCGCCCATCGAACTCATTCATGCCCTGATTGATCGCTTCGTCGCCACCGGGAGCCCGGGGAAGCTGACGGTGGTCAACAACAATGCCGGCAATGGCCGCATCGGCATCGCCGCGATGATCGATGCCGGCATGGTGGCCAAGATGGTCTGCTCGTTTCCGCGCTCGTCCGATCCGCGCGCCTTCACCGAGCGCTATCAGGCCGGTGAGATCGCGCTCGAACTGGTGCCGCAGGGCACGCTGGCCGAGCGCATCCGCGCCGGCGGCGCCGGCATTCCGGCCTTTTATACGCCCAGCAGCTATGGCACTGATCTGGCCGCTGGCAAGCCGGTGGCCGAGTTTGACGGCCGCATGTATGTGCAGGAGCGCTGGCTCAAGGCCGATGTGGCGCTGATCAAGGCCGAACTGGCCGACCGCCAGGGCAATCTCACCTATCGCAAGGCCGCGCGCAATTTCTCGCCGCTGATGGCGGCTGCCGCCGGTTTCACCGTGGTGCAGGCCACGCGCGTGGTCGAGCCGGGCACCATCGACGCCGAACAGGTCATCACACCCGGGCTGTTCGTCGACGCCATTGTCGAAGTGGGCAATCCGCAACAGGAAGAGGCGCTGATCCGCGCCGGAGTGGCCTATCCATGAGCACCAGACTTTCCAATGCGCAGATCGCCTGGCGCGCGGCGCAGGACATCGAGGACGGCGCCTATGTGAACCTGGGCATCGGCTTTCCCGAAATGGTGGCGCGGTTCCAGCCGCCGGGGAAGCAGGCGATCTTTCACACCGAGAACGGCATTCTCAACTTCGGCGAGGCGCCGCCGGAGGGCGCGGAGGACTGGGACCTGATCAATGCCGGCAAGCGCGCGGTGACGCTCAAGCCCGGCGCGGCGTTTTTCCACCATGCCGACAGCTTTGCCATGGTGCGCGGCGGCCATCTCGATGTGGCAATCCTGGGCACTTATGAAGTGGCCGAAAACGGCGATCTCGCCAATTGGAGCACCGGCCCCAAGGGCGTGCCGGCCGTGGGCGGGGCGATGGATCTGGTGCATGGCGCCAAGCGCGTCGCGGTGATTACCGACCATGTCACCAAGGACGGTCGCCCCAAGCTGGTGCAGCGCTGCAGCCTGCCGCTGACCGGCGTGGGTTGCGTCACCCGCGTCTATACCAGCCTTGCGGTGATCGACATCGAGAACCAGCGTTTCGTGCTGCGCGAGAAACTGCCCCAGTTGAGCCTGGACGAGTTGCAGGCGATGACCGGGGCCGAACTGGTGGTTCCCGACAGCATTGGCGAGCTCATCGCCCCGGAGATTTGACACCATGGCCGAAGCCTTTATCTGCGCGTATCGGCGCACTGCCATTGGCCGCTTTGGCGGCGTGCTGAGCCCGGTGCGGGCCGACGATCTGGGCGCCGTGCCGCTGCGGGCGCTTATGGCCGAACATGCCAAGGTGGACTGGGACGCGGTCGACGATGTCATTTTCGGCTGTGCCAACCAGGCCGGCGAAGACAATCGCAATGTCGCCCGCATGAGCCTGCTGCTGGCCGGATTGCCGGTGGGGGTCACCGGCACCACCATCAACCGGCTATGCGGCTCGGGCATGGATGCGGTGATAACGGCGGCGCGCGCCATCAAATCGGGCGAGGCCGAGCTGCTGATTGCCGGCGGCACAGAATCCATGAGCCGCGCGCCCTTCGTGCTGCCCAAGGCCGACACGGCCTTTTCCCGCAATGCCGAGATCTATGACACCACCATCGGCTGGCGCTTCGTCAATTCGGCGATGAAGGCGCAGTATGGCGTGGATTCCATGCCCGAGACCGGCGAGAACGTGGCGCAGGACTATGGCGTGTCGCGGGAGGCGCAGGACAGCTTTGCCGTGCGCAGCCAGGACAAGGCCGTCGCCGCCCAGCAGAGCGGTCGGCTCGCGCAGGAGATCGTGCCAGTGTCCATTCCCCAGAAGAAGGGGGATGCGGTGGTGGTCGATACCGACGAGCATCCGCGCGCCGGGACGAGCCTTGAAACCCTGGGCAAACTGCGCGCGCTCTTTCCCAATGGCACCGTCACGGCGGGCAATGCCTCGGGCGTCAATGATGGCGCTGCGGCGCTGATCATCGCGTCGGAAGCCGCCGCCAGCAAACATGGCCTCACCCCGATTGCCCGCATTCTGGGTGGCGCAACCGCCGGTGTGCCGCCGCGCATCATGGGCATGGGCCCGGCCCCGGCCAGCCAGAAACTGTTCGCCCGCCTCGGGCTCGGCGCGTCCGATTTCGATGTCATCGAGCTGAACGAGGCCTTCGCCAGCCAGGGCATAGCCGTGCTGCGCGAGCTGGGCATTGCCGAGGACGACGCGCGGGTCAATCCCAATGGCGGCGCCATTGCGCTGGGCCACCCGCTCGGCATGAGCGGCGCGCGCATCACCGGCACCGCGGCGCTGCAGCTGGCGCTGACCGGGCAGCGGCGGGCGCTGGCCACCATGTGCATCGGCGTCGGCCAGGGCATCGCCATCGGTCTCGAACGAGTCTAGCGGCCGGATTAGCCCCAGGCCGGAGCCCGCGCCATCCACGCTGCTGGCGGGATGGCGCATGGCTCGGCTGTCATCGGCCGGTCAGGCGTGCGCCAGGCGCTGCCGGGCCCTGCGGTTGACGAAGCGATCGGGCGAATCCTTGTCCAGCCCATCGGCCAGATCGCGCAGGCGCACCAGATCGGCGACGATCAACCTCACGCCGCGCCGGCGCAGAACGCCCTGGACCTGCCAGGCTGAGACAATGCGCGACACGGTGGTGTGGGTCGCCCCGACCAAATCGGCAAAGTCCTTTCGGGTGATCGGAAAATCGATCATCCGGCCAGATCCCGCCGGTTCGGACGAGCGCTCGACCAGGCGCAGCATGGCATTGGCCAGGCGCTGTTCGACGTCCTGGGTGGCGATTTCGCGCATGCGGTCCTGCGCATCGTCGAGCACACGGGCCATGGCGCGCATGGCGTTGTTGGCGAGCACAACATCCTGCTCCAGCAGACTGGCCCAGACGTCCGCGTCCCAGACCAGAATGCGGCAGTCCGTCGAGGCGATGGCCTGGGTGGCCATGCCGGTGGGGCATGGTCTGGACAGATCGAACACATCGCCCGGCACCAGGAAGCGCGCTATGTGCCGCAATCCATCATTGGTGGTCTGCTGGATGCGCAGCCGTCCGCCGGCCAGCAGGCAGAAGCGCCCGGCGCCGAGGCCGTCCATGGCTTCGCCGGCGATCAGGTCGACACTGGTGGCCTTCTCGAGCAGGCGCTCGAACATGGTGGAGTTGAGATTGGCGAGCAGAGGCATGGCCCGCAGCATGGGTTCGGCCGTCGCCATATTGGTTCGAAGCACAGCCGGATTGGAAAATGTCTTGAGGTCGATGAGTTGTGCCATAGCGCGATCATCCAGTTTGACCAGGAATTGGCCCCGACTGCACCCAGCGCGCTGATGACGGGGGTGCAGCGGCGGAACCGCTGATATCCCCGGTCTTTGGCCGCAGGACTGCGGCACCGGACGGGGATGCTAGGTCAGGCTGACGCTGGGTGGGGCCCTGGGGCCGCGCTGATGGATGAGCACCGGCGCTGCTGCTGCCGGCGACCCATTGTGGACAAAGGCCGGGACATGGGCCGCGAACACAGCCGCGGTGGCGGCGACGGGTGTATCGAGAGCCTGCTTGCCAAGCGCCTGGAGCGGACATTTGACCGCCGGCGAATTCTGCCCGGAGCCGTCCTCGGCGGCCAGCGCCGAACAGATGCTCCAGCTGCCGATGGCCTCATAGCCGAGGCTGGCCATGTCGCGCTGCGTCGCGGCGGCCTGGTGCAGGGGCACCAGCAGGGCCAGCATATAGACGGCAAGCAGCGCCAGCGCGCGTCCTGTCTCCATGCATGCCTGCCGATTCATCTGCTACCCCGAAAAACGCCCGCCCCTATCGAGCATGACGGCTCCACAAAATCTATCACACTGGTCGACAAATTTTCGATCGCCTTGGCAATTGCTCTGCCCATTCGTCGCGCCGCCAGCCCCTGTGGCGACAGGGGCCTGCGGCGTCAGCCGGGTTCAGGCGGCGGGGCTCAGTGTCTTTTCGAGCAGGGCGAGGGTGGAATCCCCGGCATAGGGACGGGCAGAAAAGCCCATTTCCTTCTCGAGGCGGATCGCGGCCTGATTGGAGCGATCCTCGATCGACTGCAGGCGCTTGACGCCCTTGGCCTCGGCAAATTCGGTGATATGGCCAAGCAGTTCCCAGGCGATGCCGCGGTTCTTGTAGTCGCTGTGGATCGAGATGGCGACTTCGCCGGTCTTGAGAGCGGTGTCGCAGGCCAGCATGCCGGCGCCGATGATCGGCCCACCCGCCTGCTCGCAGGCGATAAAGCTCTCGGTGCGGTTGTGATCGACATCGATCATGGCCTGCAGTCGGTCGTGATCCACCTGCTTGAGGCTGCCTAGAAAGCGGAAGCGGAGGTCTTCGGGCGTCACATGCCGGAAGAACTCGGCCAGTGCAGCCTCGTCATCCTGGCGCACCGGTCGGACCTGGAATGTGAAGCCGCTATGGGTGGTTTTCTGCCTGGTGCCGTGTGTCACATCGCTCTCCTGTACCGGCCCCATGCCGGCACGGGCACGCTAGGGCCGTGGCGCTCAGGCGGCATTGACCAGGATCAATCGGGGCGCGCGGATTTGCCGGTCAAACGGCGCACGCGCCCCAAAGCCTGTGCTCAGGGCAGCGCGTGCGCCAGATGGCTGCCGATGAAGTAGGGCCAGACAATCAGGCCCAGCAGACCCATCCAGAAATCGAGATGCAGATAGCCGATGCTGAACAGCCAGCCGGCGAACCAGAAGGCGCCCAGCGAGCAGCCTTGCGTGACCTTGATGCGTTCCATGGCCTGTCTCCTCATGCTGACATGACGTCGCCCAACAGCAAAGCATGACTGCGCCTGGCCACAATTGATCCAGCGCAAACGATTACGGTCCGGCCAAATTGGGGCGCACCGCGGGCCCGAAATCGGCCTGTTGCCTGTCCGCTTTGCGCAAAGCCTGTCCGGATCCTGTAGCGGGGACCCCACGGGTTAAGGTCTGATTCATACTTTTGGCCGGCTCTAGACCGATTAACTCAACGGGACTAGCCGGGCTTTGTATCGTTTCAGACACTTGATCTGCCGCCATAGCGTCGTCACCAGGAGTGCCGCGCCCTGCCCGACCACGCCCAGCGCCCGGCCGCTGACACCCCTGACGCAGAAGAGAGACGCATGACGCGCGCAACCAGCAAGACGCCCTTGATCATGCCGCACTGCCTGTCGGCGGCCAAATTTGTGCTGATCGCCGCCGTTCTGGGGTTCATCTTCGTGGCCGGTCTGGACCTGGTGCAGATCATACGGCAAAACGTCGAGCTCAATGCTGCGCTCAATGCCGCGACCAGCCACGGCATGGTCAATATCGCCCGGGTACAGTCCGAGGATGGCAGCGTGCTGGCCCATGAGTTGGCGCTGCAGATCGCCAGCGCGGTCAGGCCTGGGACAAGCATCAAGGTCACCCTCAACAATGGCCCCACCGCGCGGC
The DNA here is from genome assembly GCF_005222805.1 of Devosia sp. FKR38. GTDB lineage: Bacteria > Pseudomonadota > Alphaproteobacteria > Rhizobiales > Devosiaceae > Devosia. The sequence continues at coordinate 272,776 of NZ_STGC01000002.1, forward strand.
TGCTCGGGGATGGATCGACGCACGGCGCAATCATTGCGGAAGCGAACATGTGCTGGTGCCCGGGGGTCGCAAGCGGCGGCATTATCGACAGGGGGGCGCTGGGCTGTGGATCGGCCTGCGCGTCAAGCGGCCCTGCCGGCCAGTTCGTGGCGGTCTCGCTCAGCCAGCCCTTCCGGCCGGTGCTGTTCGACTATGGCCTGACGGTGAACGGCGCCCTGAGCGCCGCCGCGGTGGTGCGCACCGAATGATGATCGGCCGCACTGGCGGCTGACCCGGGCGGGGAATTTGCCTTCCCCGCCGCCCTGATTGGGTCAGTGGCGGCTGCGCGTCAGGCGCAGGGTCTCGGACGGCAGGCGGCCAAAGGCCCGGCCATATTCGGCAGCAAAGCGGCCCATATGCACAAAGCCCCACTTCAGGGCGACTTCGCTGACCGGCAGGATATTGCCCGGGTTGGACAGTTCCAGATGCACGGCATCGAGCCGGATGCGCCGCAGGTAATTGCCCGGCGAGGTATCGCAATATTGCCGGAAGGCCCATTGCAGACCGCGGACGCCAATGCCGGCGTGGCTGGCGATTTCACCGATGGTGATGGGCTCATGCAGATGGGCATGCATATAGTCGATGGCACGGCGCACATGGCGCGGCGCGGTCTGCGGCGCGCGAGTGGGCAGGCCACTGTTGATGCGGTTGGGCAATTGCGTCAGCAGGATCTGCAGCGCCGCCTCGACCAGCAGTTCGAACGCCAGAGGGGAGCGCTCGAGCGGGCGGTCCTTGTGCATGCCGGCCGACAGCGCCAGGGCGATCTGGCGGAACCAGCCGCCGACCGACGAACCCAGGTCCAGAATGGGCATCAGGCCCAGCCGGCTGAGGGATACGCCCTCGGCAAAGGTCGACAGCACGCGCTGCACGGCCTCCGATGAGAAGACCAGCGTAGCCGTTTGCAGCCCGGGGGCGCTGAGCATCAGGATGCGTTCGAGCTGGCAGTTGGGCGCCAGCAGCGCCGCGCCGACCTCGACGCGGTGGTCGCTGGCGTGCATGCGCGCCTCCAGGCCGCCATCCCGGGTCGGTATGATAACCGACAGGCCTTCGCTGGCCGTCTCGGGCACCAGACCCCAATCCTGGGTATATTGGGCGCGCAGCAGCACGAGGCTGGGTGAGGCCACCAGTTCGGAGCGCCAGCGGAAATCGCTGCTCTTGCCGGTAATCTCGGCCCGGAAGGGCTCGATGCTGCCCTGCTGCAGCAAACTGAGGAAGCCATCAAATGAACTCCCCTCGGCTATAGGGGCCGTAAAGAATCCCATTGGCACCGCCACATCTATCTCGGCCGCTCACAAATGGACGCTGACCGTATCTGCACGGTATTTTCTCAGCAGATTTCGGATGGTGCCGTCAATATTAGATTCCTCCAAGGAACAGAGGTTTTGCACCGTTGCAAACAGCCGATTCAGGGTGGTTGCCGGTCGCCGCTAGGCGGCCAGCCCGTTGGCGAGGAAGAGACAGGCCCGCTCGGCCTGGGTGGCCAGATGCAGTTGCTGGCCCGCCATCACCTCGATATCGCCGGGCAAAGCCACGATGATCTGCTGGCCCGAAGCCAGCACGATGGCGGTGAGCGTCTCATTGCCCAGGCGTTCGACCAGCACGACGCGGCCGGTGATATCCTGTGCGCCGCCCAGAGTGAGATGGTGTGGCCGCATGCCGACGGTGACCGCATCGCCAACCGCTGCAGCCACATTGGCCTTGGGCAGGACGAGCGTGCCGATGTCGGGCGAGCCGACCGTGACGGAGGTCGCGTCGACCGCTTCGACCTTGGCCTTGAGGAAGTTCATCTTGGGCGAGCCGATGAAGCCGGCAACGAAGAGATTGGCCGGACGGTGGTAGAGCTCAAGCGGGGTGCCCACCTGCTGGACGATGCCGGCATTGAGCACCACGATCTTGTCGGCCAGCGTCATGGCCTCGACCTGATCATGCGTCACATAGATCATGGTGGCGCCCAGATCTGCATGGAGCTTGGCCAGTTCCATGCGCATGTCGACGCGCAGCGCGGCATCGAGATTGGAGAGCGGCTCGTCAAACAGGAACACGCCCGGCTTGCGCACGATGGCGCGGCCGATGGCAACGCGCTGGCGCTGGCCGCCCGAGAGCTGGCTGGGGCGCCGATCGAGCAGATGCTCCATCTGCAGGATGCGCGCGGCCTCGGCCACCTTGGCGTCCTTTTCCGCCTTGGGCGCATTGGCGATGGTCAGGCCAAAGGCGAGATTTTCCCGCACGGTCATGTGCGGAAAGATCGCATAGCTCTGGAACACCATGGCAATGCTGCGATCCTTGGGCGGCAGGTCGTTGACCACTCGGTCGCCAATGGTCAGCGTGCCGCCGGTGATATCCTCGAGCCCGGCGATCATGCGCAGCAGGGTGGACTTGCCGCAGCCCGAGGGGCCGACAAAGACGGTGAACTCGCCATCGGCGACGTCGATGTCGACGCCCTTGATGATCTCGACGCCGCCATAGTTCTTCTTGATGCCCGAAAGCGAGACCCGTGCCATGGCTTACTCCGCTGCTTTGGCGATGGGGACCACCGAGAGCAGGCCATCGTCACCGACGACAACCGGCTCGGGGTCCATGACATAGCCGCCGAAAATGGCCTTGCCATTGTCGGCAAAGCCCAGGATGCGCAGGCCGTCGGCGGTCTCAACGATGCGCGCGGCATAGCGCTGGCAGGGCTCGGCGCCGTCAAAGAACGGGCCAGGCGCAATGGTCCAGGGGCCGCGCGGATCGTCGGCGATCAGATAGTGATTGCCGGTGACCGGGCTTTGTGGATTGCTGGCCATGTAGCCTTCGGACCAGTGGATCGAAGAGGTGCAGAACAGGCAGTACCACTTGTCTCCGACGCTGAAGACCTGCGGCACTTCGAGCTGGCCGAAGCCCCCCGCGAACACTGGCGGCTGCAGGGTCCATGTCATCAGATCGGGCGAGGTGGCAAAGCCGATGGCGCCACCGCCATTGGGTTCGCTGACGCCGGGCACGCGGGCGGTGAAATACATCAGCCAGCCGGGACCATTGGGGTCGCGCATCACCCAGGGGTCGCGCATGGCGCGATCGGGCCAATGGCCAATGGCATGGCTGGCCTCGTAATGGGCAGCCGCCGGCCCGACGAGATCAAGGCAGAGGCCATCGCCGACGCGCGTCCAGGTGTGCAGATCGGTCGAGGTGGCATGGCCAATGCGCTGGTAGAGGCCGGCTTCGGCGCGGGTGGAGCCGGTGTAGAACAGGTGCCAGAGGCCGCTGTCATCCTGCACGACCGAGCCGGTCCAGGTGGTGTAGTCGTCCCAGGCCGGGCTGCTGCTGGGCTGGTGGAAGGTGCCCAGATGGGTCCAGTTGACCAGATCGTCCGAGACGGCGTGACCCTGCGAGACATTGAAATGGCGCAGATCGGGATCGCCCAGGCTCTTGTCGGCCTGCAGGAAAAAGCCGTGCCAGCGCTCACCGTCGTGGGTGTACCAGCTGTCCCAGATCCACTTGTCTTTAAGAGCAATTACCATAGTCAGTCTCCGTCAGCCCTTGATGCCGGTCGAGGCGATCGAGGCAATGAATGCGCGTTGCAGGAACAGGTAGAAGGCCAGCACCGGGACGGTGATGAGCGAGAGATAGGCCATGATCTCGCCCCAGGCGCGGTTGAGCTGGAAGAAATACTGCAGGCCTACCATCACGGGGCGATAGGCTTCCTGCTGCACCACCATCAGGGGCCAGAGGTACTGGTTGTACATGGCGAGGAACTTCAGGATCGCGGCCGTCGCCAGCACCGGCCCGGCCAGCGGCATCACCACCTTGCGATAGACCTGGCCCCAGCTGGCGCCTTCCACCCGGGCGGCTTCGATCAGCTCGCCGGGCAGATCCTTGAAATATTGCACGAACAGGAAAATCGTCAGCCCGTCGGCGATGAAGGGAACGATCTGCACCTGGTAGGAATTGAGCCAGCCGCGGGTAATGCCCTCGAGCCCGATCCAGGGCAGATTGGCCGAGATCAGCAGCAGCGGAATGGCAATGGTCTCAAAAGGCACGATCAACGTGGCCAGGATCAGCGTCAGCAGCAGTTCGCGGCCGCGCCAGTCGATAAAGACAAAGGCAAAGGCGGCCAGCGAACAGACCGCCAGCGACAGCAGCACGGTCAGCCCCGTGACCAAAACGGAATTGAACACGAACAGCCCCACCGGCGCGCGGCGGAAGGCGGCGAAGTAATTGTCCAGCGAGATATCGCCGACCGGCAGGAAGGCGCGCAGGCTCTCGGTGTCGGTCAGCAATTGCTGATCGGGCTTGAGGCTGGACATCAGCATGAAGATCAGCGGGAAGATGAAGATCACCGCGATCAGGGTCAGCACGGCATAGCGCACGAACAGGCGCAGGCCGTGATTGTCGGACTGGATGGCGGCCATCACTTCTTCTCCCGGGTGAGCCAGCGCTGGATGAGCGAGATCGACAGCACGATGACGAACAGCACCACCGAGATGGTCGAGCCGCCCGAGATGTCCTGCTTGCCGTAGCCGCGCTCGACGGCCTGGAAGACGATGGTCTGGGTGGAGTCGAGCGGGCCGCCGCCGGTCATGACGTCGATCTGGCTGAACAGCGAGAAGGCCTGCATGGTGATCACGATCAGCACCAGCACCGCAGTGTTGCGCAGGCCGGGCCAGGTGACATAGCGGAAGGTCTGCCAGGGCGAGGCGCCCTCGATGGCCGCCGCTTCATAGAGCGTGGGGCTGATGGTCTGCAGGCCAGAGAGCCAGATCACCATGTGAAAGCCCACCGCTTGCCAGACGGACATGGCGATGATCGCGCCCAGTGCGGTGCCCGGATTGCCCAGCCAGTCGATGCGCGGAATGGTGCCAAGGCTGATGGCGCCGAGCAGGTTGTTGAGCAGCCCGCTATTGCCATCATAGATGAAGCGCCAGAGCAGCGAGACCACCACGATCGAGACCACGACCGGCATGAAATAGATGGCGCGGAACAGGTTGATGCCGCGCAGCCGCTGGTTGATCAGCAGCGCCAGGCCCAGCGCCAGCCCGCCCTGCACCGGGGCCACGACCAGCACGAAAATGACGGTATTGACCAGCGCCTTGAGGAAGACGATGTCGCGGCCCAGCACATAGACCTGGTTGTCGCCCAGGCCGAAGCTGAACCATTCGCGCATGCCATCATACTGCGGATATTGGTCATTGTTGCGCGTGAAGCTGCGCACCGAGGGATAGCTGGGCTTGCCGTCTGCGTCGCGCAGCACCGCCCCGGTCGTATCGGTTTCCGGCGCCAGCGTCAGCACGCCCACGCCGAGCAATTGCTCGTAGTTGGACAGGCCCACGAACTGGGTGGGATTGGGCGAAATCAGCCGCTGATTGGTGAAGCTCAGCCCGATGGCAAACAGGAAGGGCAGGACGACGAAGATCGCCATCAAGGCCGCCGCAGGGCCGGCCATCATCCAGCCGGTGCGGTTGGAGCGGGTAAACTTGGACGCCATGATTGCTGCCTGCTTGGGTTGCGGGACCCCGGGGTGAGCCGGGGTCCCTCCAGGACCAGAGGGGTCTGCCCTAGAAGCCGTAGTTGCCGTTCTTCTCGATATCGGCGTCGATCTCGTCGACGGCAGCATCGAGGGTTTCGCCGACGTCTGCGCCATTGGCGATGTCAGCCAGCGCCTTTTCGAACACCTTGGCCGCCACGACATAGCCCGGGGTTGCCGGGCGCAGCAGCGCCTGCTTGGCCGAGAGTTCGTAGAAGGCTTCCATCGGGCCGCCGGCCTTGTAGTTGATCGAGGCGGCTGCCGAGGCCGGCGTCGGCGGGATCAGGCCGATGCCATCGGAGAAGGCGGTGAGGTATTTGTCCTGCAGCGCGAACGCGATGAAGGCGGAAGCGCCTTCTGGATGTTCGGACTTGGCCGAGACGCCAAACTGCCAGGAGGCGGCGCCGATCTTGGGGCCATTGCCGAAGTCGGGGGCCGGCAGGAAGATGGCGTCGTCGAAGGCGGTCAGGGCGCCCAGCGCGGCCCAGTTGCCGTTCCAGGAGAAGGCATATTTGCCATTGGCAAAGCCGGAGTCGCGGTCGGCCGGGTCCTGGGCGAGCGGGGAATAGCCCTCGGTGAACAGGCTCTGCCACCAAGCGCCGAATTCAAGAGCCGCATCGCCATTGAGCACGCCCTCGGCCGTGGTGTAGCTGGTGCGGTCGATGATATCGCCGCCAAAGCTCTGCAGGAACGGCGAGAAGGCGTAGGGATACCATTCGCCGGTCCAGGCCATGCCCGGATCGAAGGCGAATTCGAACTTGCCCGAGGCCTTGGCAGCGTCGAGCGCGGCCATGAACTCGTCCTTGGTCCAGGGCGCATCGACCGTGGGGGTGCGCAGGCCGAGCTCTTCGAGCGTGGACTTGCGGGTGACCATGGCCACCGCCGCGTCCCACAGGCCGATGGAATAGAGCTTGCCATCCCAGATGCCCTTGGTGCCGGGCAGGAAGTCGGCGATCTTGGCTTCGTCGATGGTCAGGGGCTGCAGATAGCCCGACCAGGCCCAATTGGGCATCACGGGACCATCGACATCGAGGATGTCGGGCAGATTGCCGGCCAGGGCGCCCGCCACGACGCTGTCGTTATAGGCGGCCTGGGGGAAGCTCTCGAGCTTGACCGCCCAGTCGGACTGGCTGGCGTTGAAGTCGCTGACGATCTGGCCGATAATCTTGGCTTCAACTTCATTGCCCGCGCCGTGATACCACAGCGAGAGTTCCGTCTGCGCCATTGCCGTGCTGCTGAGCAGTGCGCTGCCAAGCAGCACCCCTGCCAATACCGTGAACTTGCCCATGGTTATTCCTCCCTGACGATCTTGAGCTGAGACACATTGTTGGGGCGGCGGTCGGTGACCGAGCCGCGCCATTGAACCGGACCCGCGACGATCGAGGGGGCCAGATCTTCCCGGCCTTCGCCGGAAATCAGGCCAATCAGGCGCTGCGCCGCGCGCACGCCCATGGCCGTATAGGGCAGTTCCACCGTGGTGAGCGGCGGATAGAGCGTCTCGGCGATGACGCGGTAATTGTCATAGCCGGCGACCGAGATCTCGCTGGGCACCAGCAGGCCGCGCGAGCGCAGGATGCCATAGACCTTGAGCGCCAGCCGGTCGTTGCCGCAGCAGAATACGGTGGGCGGCACGGGCAGGCGCAGCATGCGGTCGATGGCGTCCCAGAGCACCTGGGTCTCGCCATCGGGATTGATCAGCTCGCCGCATTGCACCAGGGACGCGTCATAAGGCAGATGCGCCTCGGCCAGGGCGTCGCGATAGCCGGCCTTGCGCAGGCCGGTGGCAACGATGTCCTCGCGCAGCGTCAGATAGGCGATGCGCTCATGGCCAGCGGCGATGAGCCGGGCCACCAGATCATGCTGGCCGCGCCGGTCATCGGGCAGCACGGCCGGGGTGCCTGCATCGTCAAAGCAATTGGCCAGCACCATGGGCACATCGTCGGGCAGGCGCGGCAACTGCACCTTCTGGTGATATTCAGCAACATAGATCAGGCCCTCGACGCGGTGGCGCACAAAGGTCTCGATCAAATGGGGCACGCGGTCGCGCTGGCCGCCAGAGTCGGCGATCATCAGCGTCTTGCCGCTCAGCCCGATGATCTGCTGGATGCCCTGCACCAGCATGAGTTCGGGCAGGCCGGCGACCTGGACATTTTCGGTGGGTGCGGAGATGGCGCCGGTGATCAGGCCGATCAGGCCCGAGCGGTTGGAGCGCATCATGCGGGCGGCGTTGGAGGGCACATAGCCCAGTTCAGCCATGGCGGCATTGACCGCGTCGCGCGTCTTGTCGCCGACGGGCGCGTCGCCATTGAGCACGCGGCTGACCGTCTTGGGGGACACATTGGCGGCTTTCGCCACATCATAAATGGTTGCCATCGACACCTCCGGAGGTCATGCTCAGCTTATGACACCGATGTCATGACACCGATGTCATACGACGACGCCGTTCCGGGAGTCAAGCGCGGGCGGCGGACGGATTTGCCGAATGCGATCAGGGTCGCGGCGGAAAGGCCTCGTCGGGACCGGCCCAGGCCACCGCATTCTCATGGCGCTGGATGGTGTGCTTGAGATCGCCGAAGACGCGGATCACATGCTGGGAGAAGCGCTCGGCGGCGGGCGAGCGCGGACTATCGAGCCGGCGCAGAATGCCCAGCGAGCGGTCGGGCTGGGGAATGGCGAAGGGCAGCACGGTGACGCGATTGTCCTTGCGCAGGGCGAACAGCACGGAGAAGGGCAGCACGGCCAGCGCGTCCGAATCGGCGAGGAAATTGACCACCGACATCAGCGAGCCGCCCGAATAGCGGATATTGAGCTCGGACAGACCGATGCTGAGCAGGATCATCTGCAGGTCCGTGAGCAAAGGCGAACCCGGCAGCGGCGCGATCCAGGGAAAGGCGGCCAGATCTGTGGCCTGGGGATGGGGCCGCTTGAGCAGGGGATGGCCGGTCCGGCAGGCGACGACATTGCGCCCGGGCAGGATGTCGATGAACTCATAGGCGCCGCCCGGATGGGCCGAGCCAATGGGCACAATGCCGATATCGATCAGCCGCGCATCGAGCGAGGAGACCAGATCGGGCAGATTGCCATAGCTCTGCTGCACCGTGATCTCGGGCTCGTCGCGATGGAAGCTGGCGATCATCTGGCTGACCAGGGCATCCATGAAAAAGGGCACGCCGCCGACGCGGACCATGCCGCTGGTGCCCTTGAGGTGCCCCTGCACCGCATCGGTGGCGCGGCGGGAGGCGGTGAGAATGGCGCGGCCGTGAACGGCCAGTTGCGTGCCCAGCGTCGTCGCCTGCAGCGGGCGCCGGCCGCGCAGGAACAACGGCTCGCCCACGCGCGCCTCCAGCATGGAGAGCGAGCGGCTCACTGCCGATTGCGTCATGCCCAAGAGCGCGGCGCCCTCCGACACCCCACCGGCATCGAGCACCGCGGCCAGCTGCATCAGGTGGCGCTCATTCAGCTTCATAGCAAAATGCTATAATCGCTATCGCAACATTCATCAAGACCGGCCCCGCCGCGTGCCAAGTTGAAGCCGGGCGGGGAGGCCCTTTCAGCAGGACGCGGGGCGATCGCGGGCGCAATGGTGGGCGGACCGCCGCCAGCTTGCTTGGTTCGCGATCATCCCAGACAGTCCCAATCGTGCGCCCGGTCCTGTGGTCGAGCGCAGTTCATGCCAGGAAGGAGCTCATTATGAGTGGCATCAGCGGTTATCATCACCTGACATTGTCGACCGACGGCGCGCAGGAGGATTTCGACTTCTACACCAAGACTCTGGGGCTGCATTCGGTGAAGCGCACCGTGCTGTTCGATGGTGTGCTGCCGGTCTATCACCTCTATTACGGCTCGCCCGATGGCGATGCCTCGACCATCATCACCACCTTTCCGTTCCGCAAGCCGGGCGTGTTCGGCCGTCGTGGCACCAATCAGTCGCGCGCCATCCTGCAGGCCATTCCGGTGGGGGCCGCCGATTTCTGGGTCGACCGGCTCAATGGCCGCGGTATCCCGGCGCAGAAGGTGACGCGCTTTGGCACCGAGCGGGTGATTTTCGCCCATCCCTGCGGCATTGCCCATGAGCTGGTGGAGAGCGACAGCGACCGGCGCGAGCCGATCACCAATGCGGCCCAGGGCATTGGTCGCGACCAGGGCATCAAGGGCATCTATGGCAGTGTGGTGGCCACTACCGACAAATCGGCCATGAACGACTTCCTGACCATCGCTTTGCCGCTGGAGCTGGAATCGCGCACCGATGACGGCGACGTCTATCGCGTGCCCGATTCCAGCGGCGTCATCCAGCGCGTCGAGGTCATCACAGATCGCGAGAGCCCGCAGGGCACCTGGACGCTGGCTGGCGGCACCATCCACCATCTGGCGCTCAACACCGGCGACGAGGAGAGCCAGCTCAAGCTGCGGGCGCATATCGAGGGCCTGGGCTTCACCGACATCTCCGAGCAGAAGGACCGCAACTACTTCAAGTCCTGCTATGTCCGCTCGCCGGGCGGCGCGCTGTTCGAGCTGGCCTGGACCACGCCGCAGGGCTGGACCATTGACGAGCCGGCCGGCGAAATCGGCAAGACGCTGGTGTTTCCACCGTGGTTCAAGGACCGCGAGGCCGAATTGCGCGAGGGCCTGGAACAGGCGGACTTCGTCTGATGGCGGCGGCGGCCGGCCTGCGGCTGGGGGCGACCGGCTCCGGGGTCAGGGCGCTCTGCGTCCTGGTCCATGGCCGCGGCCAGTCGCCCGAGGAAATGATCCGGCTGATCCTGCAGCGCTTGGACGCGCCGGATGTGACCTTCGCCCTGCCCCGCGCGGCGCGCGGCGCCTGGTATGATGCGCGCGCGGTCGATCCGCTCACCGGGCAGACCCGCGATCAGCTGGGCGAAGCGCTGCAGCAGCTGACCACCGAGATCGCCAGCCTGCGCCATGACTATCCGGATGTGCCGCTGCTGCTGGCCGGGTTCTCGCAGGGCGCGTGCCTGTCGATCGAGCATGTCTGCCGCGGGCTGCACCTGCCCGATGCGCTTCTGGCGCTGACGGGCTGCCGGGTGGGCACGCCCGATTGCGACCGCCCCGATGCGGCGCCGGCGGGCCTGCCGATCTATCTCAGCGGCAGCGACGGCGATCCCTGGATTCCGCTGCAGGCCATGCTGGAGGCTGCCCGCAGCCTGGGCGGGCAAGGCACCAATCTGCGCGCCGATGTGTTCCCGGGACGGGGCCATGAGGCCTGCGATGCCGAGATCGCCATGATGGCGGGCATGCTCGCCGATCTGGCGGCGGGACGGTCGCCGAGGTTCGGCGCGGCGCGATGAGCCCGGGCGCCTCAGTCCCGCCAGACGGTGTTCTGCTCATGCTGCTGGATGACGCGGCTGAGATTGCCGAATTCGGTCTCGATGAAGCGCCGGAAACGGCGCACGGTGGGATTGGCGGCCTCGGCGTCCCCGGTCAGGATCCCCAGCATGCGCTCGGGATGGCCGATGCGGATCGAGAGCGCGGCCAGCACCCGCTGCCGCCGCGCCATGAACACCACCGAATAGGGCAGCACGGTCAGCGCGTCGGAATTGGACAGGATGGCCGTCATGGAGGCCAGCGTGCCGCCGGAAAAGGAAATCCGCGTATCATTGACGCCGATGTCGCGCAGGATATGGCGCATGTCCTCGTAAAGCGGGCTCGATGCGGGCGGCGCGATCCAGGGATAGGGGGCGATGTCGGCCAGCCGCAGCGGCCCCTTGCGCAGCAGGGGATGATGGCTGCCGCAGGCAATGACATTGCGCCCCGGCAGCACCGGCACGAACTGGAAGCCCTGCGGCAGTGCGGCCGGATTGGTGGGGCAGATGGCCACGTCGAGCCTGCCGGCGACCAGCTGGTGCATCAGCTCGGGCACATAGCCATAGGATTGCTCGATGCGCACCTGGGGATGGTTCTGCTGGAATTCGGCGATCAGCGTCGAGATGACGCCGTCCATGAACACCGGCGTGCCGCCGATGCGCACCATGCCGCGATGACCGGTGCGAAAGGTCGCCACGATGGCCGAGGCGGTATTGCCGGCGGCCAGGATGCGCCGCCCCTCCCCGGCCAGGCTCAGGCAGAGCTCGGTGGGCACCAGGGGGCGCTTGTTCTTGTCGAACAGTGGCGCGCCGATGCGGGCTTCGAGCATGGCCACGGTGCGCGACACGCTCGGTTGCGCCCGGCCAATGGCCTGGGCGCCTTCGGTCAGCCCACCGCTGTCCACGATGGCCGCCAGGATCTCGAGATGCCGCGGGTCAAGCTTCATAACATAGAGTTATCTTATTTTACGCCAATCCGATCAAGCTGGTATGTCGATTGTGCCAAGCTGCAGCGGCCCGAACGACCCATTGGCGTGCGGGGGAGCGCATAATGTCCCATTTCACCGCCAGCTTTGCTGCCCAGTTTGCCCCGGTCCGGGTGCGGTTCGGCGTCGGCATCCGCCGGCAGGTGAGCGAGGAGATCGCCCGCCTGGGCTGCAAGCGGGCGCTGGTGCTGTCAACGCCGCCGCAGGCCAGCCAGGCCATGGAAATGGCGCAGGATATTGGCGATCTGGCGGTGGGCGTGTTCACCCGCGCCACCATGCACACGCCCGTGGCGGTGACCGAAGAGGCCGTGGCGCATGCGCTCGCGGTGCGGGCCGATTGCCTGGTCGCCGTGGGCGGCGGCTCCACGACCGGGCTGGGCAAGGCCATTGCGCTGCGTACCGACCTGCCGCAGATCGTGGTGCCCACCACCTATGCCGGTTCAGAGGCCACCAATATCCTGGGGCAGACCGACAATGGCATCAAGACGACGCTGACCGACGCCAGGGTGCAGCCCGAGGTCATTCTTTATGACGCCGAACTGGTGCGCAGCCTGCCCGTCGGCCTGACGGTGACCAGCGCGCTCAATGCCATGGCCCATGCCGCCGAGGGGCTGTATGCGCGTGACCGCAATCCGGTGTCGACGCTGTTGGCCATCGAGGGGCTGGAGGCCTTTGCCGAAGCGCTCGAACGGGTGGTGGCAGCGCCGGACGACCTTGAGGCACGCGGACGCACGCTTTATGGCGCCTGGCTCTGCGGCACCGTGCTGGGCCAGGTCGGCATGGCGCTGCACCACAAGCTCTGCCACACGCTGGGCGGCTCGTTTGACCTGCCGCATGCCGAAACCCATGCCGTGATGCTGCCCCATACCATCGCGTTCAATGCCCGTGCCGCGGCGCGGGAGCTCGCGCCGGTCGGCCGCATCTTCGGCATGGATGCGCCGGGGCGCGCGCTGCACGCCTTTGCGCACAAGCTCGGGGCGCCCATGGCGCTCCGCGATCTAGGACTGAACCAGACCGATCTGGACAAGGCGGCGGAGATCGCCACGTCCAAGCCCTACTGGAACCCGCAGCCGGTGACGAAAGAGGACATCGCCACGCTGTTGGCTGCGGCCTGGAGGGGCGATCCGCCGGCATTCTGAACCCGCCGCAAGGCACATGTGATTTGGGAGGAGAACCAATCATGATAACCCGTCGCAATCTGCTCAAGGGAACCGCTGCAACCGGCCTGGTTGCCGCTACGGGCGCGTTTCCCATGCCCGCCATTGCTCAGGGCGCCAAGATCCGGGTGGGCTATGTCAGCCCGCAATCGGGTCCGCTGGCCGCCTTTGCCGAGGCCGACAATTTCATCCTGTCCAACTTCGCCTCCAGCGAGGCGGCCAGCCAGTTCGAGATCATCGTCAAGGACAGCCAGTCCAATCCGAACCGCGCGGCCGAAGTGGCCCAGGAGCTGATCATCGACGACGAAGTCGATCTGATGATGGTGGCCTCAACGCCCGAAACCACCAATCCGGTGACCACCACGGCGGAAGCCGAGGGCATTCCGCTGATCTCGACCATGGCGCCCTGGCAGCCCTGGTTCATCGGCCAGCAGGGCAATCCGGGCGATCCGGCCAGCTGGAAGCCGTTCAACTATGCCTTCCATTTCTTCTGGGGCCTGGAAGACGTCATTTCGGTCTTCACCAACATGTGGGGCCAGCTGGACACCAACAAGATCGTCGGCGGCCTGTTCCCCAATGATGCCGATGGCAATGCCTGGGGCGATCCGGCCAATGGCTTCCCGCCGGCGCTGGCCGAAAAGGGCTTCAGCATTTTCGATCCGGGTCGCTACCAGAACCTGACCGATGATTTCTCGGCCCAGATCAGCGCCTTCCGCCAGGCCAATGCCGAGATCATCACCGGCGTGCCCATCCCGCCCGATTTCACCACCTTCTGGACCCAGGCCCGCCAGCAGGGCTTTGCGCCCAAGGCGGCCTCGATCGGCAAGGCCATTCTGTTCCCGCAGGCCGTCGAGGCCCTGGGCAACAGCGGGCACAATCTGTCGTCCGAAGTGTGGTGGTCGCCCAGCCATCCCTACAGTTCCTCGCTCAATGGCATGAGCTCGGCCGAGCTGGCCGCCGCCTATACGGACGCCACCGGCAAGCAGTGGACGCAGCCGATCGGCTTTGTGCATGCGCTGTTCGAAATGGCGGCCGATGTGATGGGCCGGGTCAGCGACGTGGGTGACCGCGACGCCGTGGTGGCAGCCATTGCGGCCACCAATCTGCAGACCATCGTTGGTCCGGTGGTGTTCGACGGCAAGGGCCTGCCGCCCTTTGCGGCGACCAATGTGTGCAAGACGCCGCTGGTGGGGGGCCAGTGGCGCCTGCGCGACGGCGGCGGCTACGATCTGGTGATCGTGGACAACACCGGCTTTGACAGCATCCCGACCGGCGGAAAGATGGAAGTCATTTCCTGATCCGTCCGACAGCTGCCGGGCGTCCTCGGGCGCCCGGCTCATCGAGGTATTTCGTCTCATGGCCATTATCGCGCTGGACAATGTCTGCAAGAGCTTTGGCGCCCTCAAGGTCGCCGATGGCATCAGCTTTGCGGTGCCGGAGGGCGAGGCTCTGGGCATCATCGGGCCCAATGGCGCCGGCAAATCCACGCTGTTCAACCTGATCACCGGCAATATCGCCGCCGATAGCGGCACGGTGCATTTCATGGGCAAGGATGTGACGCGGACCTCGGCCATGCAGCGCTGCCTGAGCGGCATCGGCCGCTCGTTCCAGATCCCGCAGCCCTTTGGCAAGATGACGGTGTTCGAAAACCTGCTGGTCGCCGCCGCCTTTGGACAGGGCCGCAGCGAGCGCAGCGTCGAAACCGCCTGTGCCGAAATCCTGGATCGCACGGGCCTGTTGGTCAGGGCCAATGCCTCTGCCGAGAGCCTGTCGCTGCTCGAGCGCAAGCGGCTGGAGCTGGCGCGGGCCCTGGCCACCGATCCCAAGCTGTTGCTGCTCGACGAAATCGCCGGCGGGCTGACCGAGGGCGAGTGCCGCCAGCTGGTCGGCACCATTCGGGACATCCACGCCAGCGGCACCACCATCATCTGGATCGAGCATGTGCTGCATGCCCTCAATGCCGTGGTGGAGCGGCTCCTGGTGCTCGATTTCGGCCGGGTGGTGGGCATAGGCGAGCCGGCGGCCATCATGGCCAGCCGGGAAGTGCGCGAGATCTACCTGGGGATCGAGGTCTGATGGCGCTGCTCTCCACCCATGGGTTGACCGCCCATTATGGCCAGTTCCAGGCGCTGTTCGGCGTGGACATCACGCTTGAGCGGGGCGAATGCGTGGCCATCATCGGCGCCAATGGCGCTGGCAAGACCACGCTGCTGCGGGCGCTTGCCGGGGTGCTGCCCAATCGAGCCGACGCCATTGTCTACAAGGGTGAGCCGATCGGGGATCGCCCGGCCGATGCGGTGCTGCGGCGCGGCATCGCCATGGTGCCCGAGGGGCGCAAGCTCTTCCCCTCGCTGACGGTGGAGGAGAACCTGCTCATCGGCGCGCATGCGCGCAAGCTGGCCGGCCCCTGGTCGCTTGAGGCGGTCTATGGGCTGTTTCCCATTCTCAAGGAGCGCCGGCATGGCCCGGGCACGGCGCTCTCGGGCGGGCAGCAGCAGATGGTGGCCATCGGCCGGGCGCTGATGAGCAATCCCGATGTGCTGCTGTGCGACGAGATTTCGCTGGGCCTGGCCCCGGTGGTGATCCGCGACATCTACAATGCCATGCCGCAGATCCGGGCCGGCGGGGCGGCCGTGATCATCGTCGAGCAGGATATCGGCCAGGCGCTCAAGGTGGCCGACCGCGTCTATTGCATGATGGAGGGTCGCGTGACCCTGAGCGGTCCGGCGGCCGGCCTCAGTCGCGAGGCCATCCACAACGCCTATTTCGGAGCAGCGGCATGAACTGGCTCGACACCATTGTGCAGGGCATTCTGCTGGGCGGGCTCTATGCGCTGTTTGCCGCCGGGCTGAGCCTGGTGTTCGGCATCATGCGGCTGGTCAATCTGGCGCATGGCGATCTGATTGTGCTGGGCGCCTATCTGATCCTGCTGATTGTCTCGCTGCTGGGCCTGTCGCCCTTTGTGGCGGCGCTGGTGGCGCTGCCGCTGATGTTCGGCCTGGGCTACGGGCTGCAGCGCGTGGTGCTCAACCGGGTGCTGGGCGAGGATATCCTGCCGCCGCTGCTGGTGACCTTTGGCATTTCGGTGGTGCTGCAGAATGGCTTGCTGCAGGGGGCCTCGGCCGATACGCGGCGGCTGCCCACCGGCGATATCGGCGTCGCCTCGCTCAACTTGGGCCCGGTGACCATTGGCGTATTGCCGCTGTTGACCTTTGCCTCGGCGGTGGCGGTGATCGTGCTGCTCAACCACATGTTCTACCACAGCGCGCTGGGGCGCTCGTTCCGCGCCACCTCGGACGATCCGGTGACAGCCAGCCTGATGGGCATCCGTCCGCGCATGGTGTTTGCCCAGGCCACCGGCATTGCCATGATGATCGTCACCATCGCCGCGCTCTACCTGGGCATGCGCGCCAATTTCGATCCGGCGATCGGCCCGGCCCGGCTGGTCTATGCCTTTGAGGCGGTGATCATCGGCGGGCTGGGCTCGCTGTGGGGCACGCTGGCGGGCGGCGTCATCATCGGGGTGGCCCAGACCATGGGTGCCGCCATCAATCCGGAATGGCAGATCCTGAGTGGTCACATCGCCTTTCTGCTCGTGCTGCTGTTCAAGCCGCGCGGGCTGTTTCCCCGCGCGTTCGATTGAGGCCCGGCCATGACCACAAGCACACCTGAGACAGGCTATCGCGTCGAGACGCGCACCCGCACCTCGCGCGTGGCGGGTCTGGCCGCCATTGTGCTGCTGGCCGGGCTTTTTGTCTTGCCCGCCTTTGCCTCGCGCGGGCTGATCCAGGATCTGTTCTTCATCTTCACCATGCTGACCCTGGCGCAGTTCTGGAACCTGCTGGCTGGCTATGGCGGGCTGGTGTCGGTGGGCCAGCAGGCCTTTGTGGGCATCGGTGCCTATGCCATGTTTGGCGCGGTGATCCTGTGGGGGCTCGATCCGCTGCCGGCCATACTGCTCGGCGGGCTGGCGGCGCTGGCGCTGGCGGTGCCCTTCGGCTTTTTCGCCTTTCGCCTGCAAGGCGCCTATTTCGCCATCGGCACCTGGGTGCTGGCCGAGGTGGCGCGGCTGGTGGTGGCGCAATGGCGCGCCGTGGGCGGTGGCACCGGGACGTCGCTGCCGCGCCAGGCGACCGAGACCATCGCTTTCACCGAAACCATCGCCCAGCTGCTCGATGTGCGGCCCGCCGCGGCGCGCGATATCCTGGCCTATTGGCTGGCGCTGGTGCTGGCCATCCTGGCCATTGGCGGCATCTATTGGCTGCTGCGCTCCAAGCGCGGCCTGGCCCTGGCCGCGGTGCGCGACAATCCGCAGGCCGCCCGCTCGATCGGGGTGGATGGGCAGCGGGTGAAGTGGTTCGTGTTTCTGGCCGCGGCGCTGGGCACGGGGCTGACCGGCGCGCTGATCTATATGCAGAAGGCCCGCATCTCGCCCGACGCCGCCTTCTCGCTCAGCGACTGGACGGCCTATGTGATCTTCATCGTGGTCATCGGCGGTATCGGCACCATTGAAGGCCCGATCATCGGCGTGCTGGTGTTCTTCCTGCTGCAGACGCTGCTGGCGCAATATGGCGCCTGGTACCTGATGATCCTGGGCCTGGTCAGCATCGGCGTGATGCTGGCTGCGCCGCGCGGCCTGTGGGGCAGTTTTTCCCACCGCACAGGCATCCAGCTGTTTCCCATTCGACGGCGCCTCACCGGCGGCCGACTCTAGAACAATCCCAAGGGAGGACTATCATGGCCGACATCACCACCGACATTCTGATCATCGGCACCGGCCCGGCTGGCTCGGCCACGGCAGCGCTGCTGTCCACCTATGGGGTGGAGAACATGGTCATCAATCGCTACCGCTGGCTGGCCAATACGCCGCGCGCCCATATCACCAACCAGCGCACCATGGAGGTGCTGCGCGATCTTGGACAATCGGTGGAGAACGAGGCCTATCTCTTTGCCACCGAGCAGGATCTGATGGGCGAGAACATCTTCTGCGAGAGCCTGGCCGGGGAAGAGATCGGGCGCATGAAGAGCTGGGGCAATCACCCGCTGTCCAAGGCCGAGCACCAGCTGTCCTCGCCCTGCCTGATGAATGATCTGCCGCAGACCTTCATGGAGCCGCTGCTGTTCAAGACGGCCTGTTCGCGCGGCACCCAGGCCCGCATGTCGACCGAATATCTCAGCCATGAGCAGGACAAGGATGGGGTGACCACCACCTGCCTGGACCGGCTGACGGGCAAGGAAATCACCATCCGCTCGCGCTATCTGGTGGGCGCCGATGGCGGCAATTCCAAAGTGGCCGAGCAGGCCGGGCTGCCCTTTGAGGGGCAGATGGGCGTGGGCGGCTCGATGAATATCCTGTTCCGCGCCGACCTGTCGCGCTTTGTCGCCCACCGTCCCTCTGTGCTGTACTGGGTAATGCAGCCAGGGGCCGATGTGGGCGGCATCGGCATGGGCCTGGTGCGCATGGTGCGGCCCTGGAATGAGTGGCTGATCGTGTGGGGCTATGACATCAACCAGCCGGCCCCGGTGGTGGATGCGGCCTTTGCCACGGGCGTGGCGCGCCAGCTGGTGGGCGATCCGGCGCTGGAGATCGAGCTGCTGTCGGCCAGCACCTGGACGGTGAACAATATGTACGCCACCCAGATGCAGGCCGGACGGGTCTTCATCATGGGCGATGCGGCGCATCGCCATCCGCCCTCCAACGGGCTGGGCTCGAATACCTCGATCCAGGATGGCTTCAACCTCGCCTGGAAGCTGGCCGCCGTGGTCAAAGGCCAGGCGGGACCGGGTCTGCTCGACAGCTATTCGGTGGAGCGCGCGCCGATCGCCAAGCAGATCGTCACCCGGGCCAATCAGTCGATCGGCGAATTCGGCCCGATCTTTGAGGCGCTGGGCATGACCGGCGGCGCCGATATCGCCAAGATCAAGGCCTCGATGGATGCGCGCTGCGACGCCACCCCGGCCGCCGAACGGCAGCGCGAGGCGCTGCGCCAGGCCATTGCCTTCAAGAAATACGAGTTCGACGCACATGGCGTGGAGATGAACCAGCGCTACCAGTCCAGCAGCGTGGTCGCCGACGGGCAGATGGAGCCCAGCTTCGAGCTCGACGCCGAGCTGCATTATCAGCCCACCACCTGGCCGGGCGCCCGCGTGCCACATGCCTGGCTCTATGATGCCGAGGGGCGCCGGCAATCCACGCTCGACATCACCGGCAAGGGCCGCTTCACCCTTCTGACCGGCATCGCCGGCCAGGCCTGGGCCACGGCGGCCGATAAAGTGGCCAAGTCCATGGGCATTGACCTGGTGGCCCATGTCATCGGGCCGCGCCGGGCGTTGGCCGATCTCGAAGGGGCCTGGGCCCGGGCGCGCGAGGTCAGCGACAGCGGCTGTGTGCTGGTGCGGCCCGATCATCACATTGCCTGGCGCGCCGAGGAGCTGGCCGCCAATCCGGCGGCCGAGCTGGTGCGCGTGCTGTCCGCCATTCTCGACCGCGACGCCGCTGCGCATCGCAACGCTGCCCAATAGGAGATTTCGATGGCCGAACCGATCGACTATTTTACCGAAGAGCAGAGCGAAGCGGCGGTCAATGGCCGCATGGGCGCCGCTGTCGAGCCGCGCCTGGCCGAGGTGATGGGGTCGCTGGTGCGGCATCTGCACGCCTTTGCCAAGGATGTGGGCCTGACGCAGGCGGAATGGGCCGCGGCGGTGGCCTTTCTCACCGCGACGGGCCAGAAATGCGATGGCAACCGGCAGGAGTTCATCCTGCTCAGCGACGTGCTGGGCCTGTCCATGCTGGTGGATGCCATCAACCATCGCCGCCCGTCGGGCGCAACCGAGAATACCGTGCTCGGCCCGTTCCATGTCGCCGGCGCGCCGCACTATCCGATGGGCAGCATGATTTCGCTCGATGGCAAGGGCGAGAGCTGTCTGTTCAGCGGCAGGGTGGTGGACACCGAAGGCCAGCCGGTGGCCAATGCGGTGATCGATGTGTGGTGCGACAATGCCGATGGCTATTATGACGTGCAGCAGCCCGGCGTGCAGCCGCAGTGGAACAACCGCGGCATCTTTGTCACCGGTCCGGACGGCGCCTACAGCTTCCGCGGTATCCGCCCGGTGGCCTATCCGATCCCCGACGACGGCCCGGTCGGACAGATGCTGGCCGCCCTCGGCCGCCACCCCAACCGGCCGGCCCATATGCACTTCCTGGTTTCGGCGCCGGGCTATGAAACCATTGTCACCCACACCTTCGTGGCCGGCGACCAATGGCTGGCCTCCGACGCCGTCTTCGGCGTCAAGGCCTCGCTGATCGCCAGCATGGAACCGGGCACCGACACCGCCTGGCGTTCGCAATTCGACTTCGTCATGACCCCCGCCGGGGACTGACGCCCTGGCGTGGGAGGAACCAAAATACCGGCCTGCCCGCAGGGGCAGGTCTTGGCGGGGGAATCAAGGATGCGCCTGATCGTCCCCAGACACGCAGGCGACGCCCCTTGCGCTGTTTGTTCCGACCGTAGCTGAACTGAAAGTGTTGGCGCACCCGACAGAATTCGAATCTGTGACCTCTGCCTTCGGAGGGCAGCGCTCTATCCAGCTGAGCTACGGGTGCATCCGTGGGCGCGGGGCGGGACCCCGGCTGAACGGGCGCAAACTAGCCAAAGCTGGCGCGCCGCGCAACCGGGTCGGGCGGAATTGTTTGAGCCCGCCCGGCCGGTCTTTGATTAGTCTGGCCCGCCGGTTGGTGGCGGCAATGTCGGAGCCTGCCCGCTAGTCGCGGGCGAGCACGATGATGCGGTCGCCGGGCTGGTAGTCCAGCACATCGGTCTTGGGCGGGTTGACCACGATGCCGCCGGCCTTGGCGCCCGCACGCGGGCGGTGATAGCCCAGCGCCACCTGGCCAAGGTCGCAGGCGGCCTGGGTGATGGTGTAGAAATTGACCGGCGTGCCTAGCCGCACATAGTCCTCGGCGGGGCGCATGTAGATTTCCGAGCCGTCCTCGTCGAGCAGGTCGTCGAAGATGGCGGCGAGGCGATCGTTCTCGGAGGCCTGGGCGAGCATCAGGCTGACCAGCTTGTTGGACACCACGAAATCGTCGGCCTTGGTGACCTCGGCCAGCTCGCGATTGCGCACATCGACCATTTCGCTGACCACATTGATGTGCTTGCCGGCCTGGTCGGCAATCTTGCGCAGGTGCAGAAGGGTCACCAGCGTGCGGGTGTCGGTGGCCTGGGCGCCCATCAGATCGGAATAGCCCAGCACCAGCACATGGTCATAGGCGGCGATGTCAAGTTGTTCGAGCGCGGCGCGGCTGGTGGTGTCGGTGCGCACATAGTGCAGCGCCAGATTGGTGCCCGAAACGCTCAGGCGCGCCATGTCGGCATCAAGGTCCGGCGTATCGGCGGCGATGGTCAGGATCGAGCCGGGCGCCACATAGCGCGACATCTCATGGGCGATGATCGGCGCGCGGCGGTTCCAACCCAGGATCAGGGTATATTCGGGCGCATCGGGGCGCTCGGCCGGAGTGACGATCAGCTCGCGGCTGACCGGGCGGGTGCCGGTGGTCAGCTTGATGGCCGCATCGTCCTCGGCAATGATGATGGCGCGGACATCGGGGGGGATGACCGTATCCATGGGCGGGTTGAGCGTGACGCTGCCATCGGGGCGGGTGAAGCCGATCAGGGTCGAGCCCTCATAGGCCATCACGCCGGCGCCAAAACTCATGCCGGCGAGCGCGGGCTGTTCGATGGTGTAGATTTCGCAGCCGTCAAAATCGAGCAGTTCGGAATAGACGGCCGACAGGCCCGACTGGCGCGAGGAATGCACTACGATGCGGGCGATCAGGTCGTCGGCCAGCACCAGCTGCACTTCGCTGCCGCCCACCACGCGGGCCACTTCGGCATTGGCGGCGTCGCGGATTTCGGCGGCGATGCGATAGGGCGCGGCGCGGCGGCGCGGATCATTGACCAGGGCCAGCACGGTCTTGATGACGCGACTGTCGGCGGTGTCGGCGCCATCCTCACCCGCCTCGGGCGAGAGCACGATGATCGAGCGCGCGGTCTGCGGCGACACCAGCGCCAGATCATAGAGATCGGAGGTATCGCCATGGCGGCAGATGATGCGGGTATTGCCCAGGTCCTCGATCTTGGCGGCGATCTGGTCTTCCATCTCCACCTTGTCGAGCCCGGACATCACCACGATGCGCGGATGCTTGCGGCTGGCATTGGCCACCACCAGTTCGGAGATCACGTCAAAGATCGACGGGCTCCAGTTCAGGATAATGGTGTGGTCCTGCTCGAGCACCTTGCTGCGGCCCTTGCGCAGCTCTTCGAGCTTGCCCTCGATGCCCGAGGACAGAATACCGATCAGGGTCGAGAAGATGAAAATACCGGCCAGGGTCACCAAAAGGCCCACGGCGCGGAAGCCCCAGCCGGTGTCGCCCGCCACGGTGCCGGCATCCATGGAGCGCATCAGCGATTCCCAGGCGGCCTCGACGAAATCGAGCGGCGGCTGGCCCTCGGGGCCAAGCTGCAGGCTGACGATGACCACGCCGGCCACGATGATCACGACCAGGGAAATCAACGCCAGCCAGCCGATCAGGGCGATCGGCCCAGCGGACATCGACTTGTCGAATTCATAGCGCAACCGCGCGCTCAGCTTGCCTGGCTTATTCATCAATCCTCCGGAGCCCCATACGGCGCCTGCGTAAAGCCTTCCATACCGGAAGAAAGTGCGAAAACAATAGGTCTTGTGGGGGTTTTGTGCGGTTTGCGACAGTTTGGTTTACATCGGCGACGCCGCCAGTGCGCGCCAGGTGATCCAAGCAGCGCCAGCGCGGCGTAAAAGAGCAGAATTGCGGGCATGGTGGAGGCGCAGATGAAGCGGTTGTTTTTGGCAGTTGGCATGATGCTGGCGGCCACGGGCCTGGCCCAGGCGGTGTCGATTGCCGAGCTGGCGCGGGTGTGCGGCGATGATGCCAAGGCACAATGCGCGGGCGTTGGCTATGGCGACCCGATGCAGAAGTGCCTGGACACCCATTACGCCGAGCTGAGCAAGGACTGCCAGGCCATCATGGACCGGCTGCGCGGCGGCGAAGGCGTCTATCTGTTCTAGCCGACGCCCGGTCTTTTCGCCGCTCGCGAACTCCCCGGCAGGCAGGAGGCCCGGCCTGCCTTGGCTTTGCCATCAAGCTGCCCCGATTTCTCCCTATCGCGTTAGCGTGAATTTGGCTAAAGCTGGCGGGATGATGAAAGCGACACAATTGTTCAGGCACGCCACAGTGCTCGGGCTTGGTCTGGGCCTTGCCCTGGCCGTCTCGGGCTGCTCGGTGTCGGCCTTCAAGCCGGCCACTGGCTCCGCCAAGGCGGCGCTGGCCAGTCTTGCCGCCCCCACCACCACCCCGCCGGGCCATATGCCGCGTGCCGCCGATATCCCGGCAGCGCCGCAGGCGCTGGGCTATGCCGAAGGCTCGCTCGATGGGCTGATTGCCCATTATGCGCAGAGCTACAAGGTTCCCGAGGATCTGGTGCGCCGGGTGATCGTGCGCGAGAGCAATTACAACCCGGCCGCGCGCAATGGCCCCTATTACGGCCTGATGCAGATCAGCCACGCCACGGCCGGCGGCATGGGCTATCACGGCAAGCCCGAGGGCCTGCTCGATGCCGAGACCAATCTGCGCTATGCCGTGCGCTATCTGGCCGGGGCCTATGTCACCGCCGGCGGCGATTATGACCGCTCGGTGCGCTTTTATGCCAATGGCTATTACTACGATGCCAAGCGCGCAGGGTTGCTGGAGAAATCCGGCCTGCGCTGATGGGTCGGCGCCGGACGGGGCTCAGATGAGCACCACCACCGCGCCCTTCTTCCGCCCAGTGTCGACATAGGCATGCGCCGCCTGGATCTCATCAAAGCGATAGTGCCGGTCGATCACCGGTCGATACTGACCTGCCGCGATCAGACCTGCCAGATAGTCGAGATCAGCCTGGCTGTCGCCCGAGGTGCCGGCCACCACTTTTTGCCCGCCGGTGAGGGCTGAGCGCAGCATATGCGCGATGTCGGCGGGTTGCATGACCAGCGGCACATAGCGGCTAACCGGCTGCATCACCGCCCGGGCCCGGGCAAAGCTGAGCTTGCCCACGGTGTCCATGACAATGTCGTAGCGCGCCGAGCCCTGAGTGCAATCGGTGGCGGCATAGTCGATCACCACATCGGCGCCCAGCGAGCGCAGCAGATCGCCATTGGCCGCGCTGGCCACGGCCGTGACCGTGGCGCCAAAATGCTTGGCCAGCTGCACCGCCGCTGTGCCCACTGCGCCCGAAGCACCATAGATCAGCACGCTCTGGCCAGCGGCAATGCCGGCCTTGCGCAGAAAATGCAGCGCCGTCAGCCCGCCAAAGGGCACGCCCGCCGCTTCGGCAAAGTCAATCGCTGCCGGCTTGAGGGCGATGGCGCCGGTTTCGGGCACGCATTTGTATTGTGCGTAGCAACCATAGACATGCTGGCCGAACACGGCGTCGCCGAGCTTGAACCGCGTCACATCCTTGCCCACGGCATCAATGGTCCCGGCGAATTCCACGCCCAATATGGGCTTGCGCGGCCGCGTGATGCCCATGACCAGCCGCGCCGGCAGCCAGAACATGGCCGGCACGTCGAAGGCGCGCAGCCGCACATCGGCCGAAGTGACTGTTGTTGCCACCATTTTGATGCGCACCTCGTTGTCCGCTGGCTCGGGTGTCGCGACCTCCATCAGATGGAGCACGTCAGGGGAGCCATAGGCCGATTGGACAATCGCTTGCATGGGATCCTCGTTCTGCCGGGCATCCGGCGCGGGTGACATGGACGGCAAGGGCGCAGCGTCTGCCGCCATCACCCCTGGGGAAACTGGAACACGTCTTCGAGTGGGGTCTTTAGAGCCCGGGCGATCTGGAAGGCCATTTCCAGCGTCGGGGAATATTTGCCCTGCTCGATGGCAATGATGGTCTGGCGCGATACGCCCACCTGATCGGCCAGATCGGCCTGGGTCATCTCACCCTGGGCAAAGCGCAGCGTGCGGATGGAATTGGTAATACGAGTCACCACGGGTGGAAGCCGAAACGATAGAGCGCGATGCGGGTGATGGTGCTCAGGACCGCCGCCAGCATGAAGCAGAGGTAGATGACATTGGCGATCCAGAACGGGTGCCAAGCGGCCAGCGCCATGGCCATGGCGGCCAATGCGCCGATCACCACAAAGCTCTGTCCGGTATATTCGCTCAGCCGGTAGATATCGCGATCGCGCTGATCCATCTTGCCGGTGCCGCCGGGCACCACGATAGCGGCCAGAATATGCAGCACGATCACCGCCACCAGCGACACACCGATGCTCCATAGCAGCGGCGCCTGATAGGCCGCCGCCTGAAGCGGCGCCCCGGCAAGCGAGCCCAGCACGGTTGTGACATACCAGCCATAAGAGAGCAGGCTGGCGAGCAGCAGGATCCAGGCGCTTTTCTCCTGATACGGCATGACAACACCCTATCCAATGTCAAGTTTCATTGACATTGGATGTACAGCTTGGCTAACACCGAGTCAAGTCTGCTTTACATTCTGACCCCTGAGCCTGGCGCCGCCAGACCGCGCTGGCGCAGCCCATGCGAGAACAACAGGGGAACAATCGCGCGCCAAATAGGCAAGGCGCTGCCGATCCACTAAGGTCGCCCCACGCTCCAAAGGGAATCGCTGCCCATGCACCTGCTGCTCGTTGACGGCTCGGCCTATATCTTCCGCGCCTTCCATGCCCTGCCCCAGCTCAACCGCAAGTCGGACGGATTGCCGGTCGGCTGCGTGCAGGGGTTCTGCAACATGCTGTTCAAGCTGACCGAAGACCTCAAGGGCGAGGATGCGCCCACCCATATGGCGGTGATCTTTGATCATTCCGGCAAGACCTTCCGCGACGACATCTATACCGAATACAAGGCGCAGCGCCCGCCGGCGCCGCCCGAGCTGGTGCCGCAGTTTCCCCTGACGCGCGCCGCGACGCGGGCCTTTTCCATTCCCTCCATCGAGATGAAGGGCTGGGAGGCCGACGACATCATCGCCACCTATGCCCGCATGGCACGCGACGCCGGCGGCAAGGCCACCATTGTCTCTTCCGACAAGGATTTGATGCAGATGGTGGAGGCCGATGGATCCATCCGCATGCTCGACACCATCCCCCGCCCCGGCCAGCCGCCGCTGCGCTGGATTGGCGTGGATGAAGTGTTCACCAAGTTCGGCGTCACGCCCGACAAGGTGGTGGAAGTCCAGGCGCTGTGCGGCGACAGCGTCGACAATGTGC
This sequence comes from Devosia sp. FKR38, assembly GCF_005222805.1. Taxonomy (GTDB): domain Bacteria; phylum Pseudomonadota; class Alphaproteobacteria; order Rhizobiales; family Devosiaceae; genus Devosia. The sequence continues at coordinate 299,081 of NZ_STGC01000002.1, forward strand.
CGGGCGTGCCCGGCATTGGCGTCAAGACGGCGGCCGAGCTGATCAATCAATATGGGACCGTGGAAAACCTCCTCGCCCATGCCGACGAGATCAAGCAGAACGCGCGGCGCGAGAAGCTCAAGGCCAATGCCGAGCTGGCGCTGATCTCCAAGCAATTGGTGACGCTGAGCCAGGAGGTGCCGGTGGAGCTCGACCTCGACGCGCTTGCGCGCCAGCCGATGGAGCCGGGCAATCTCTTCCCCTTCCTCAAGGCCATGGAATTTGCCACCATCACCAAGCGGCTGGCCGGGCTGCTCGACGCCAATCCCGATGATTTCCCCGCCGATCCAGAGTTGAGCGCCCAGGGCAGCGCAACGCCGGCTGCCGTGGGCTTTGACAATGCGGCCCGCGCCGAAGCGCGCAGCGCTCGCCAGGAAGCCACCGGCCGGTCTGAGGCGGCGCCAGTGGCCCATGCCGCCGCTGTGCATGCCCGCATCCGCGCCCTGCCCTTCAAGCCCGAGGCCTATGAGATCATCCGCGACGCGGCCGCGCTGCAGCGCTGGATCGACGCCGCCATGTCCACGGGCATTGTCGCCACCGACACCGAGACCACCGGACTCGACAACCAGACAGCAGACCTGGTTGGCATTTCCTTTTCCACCGCGCCGGGCAATGGCGCCTATCTGCCGCTCGGCCATGCCGAGGGCGAGGCCGACATCTTTGGCGGTGGCGGGCTGGCCGAGGGCCAGATGGATATCCGCATCGCGCTCGACATGCTCAAGCCCTTGTTTGCCGATCCGTCGATCCTCAAGATCTTCCACAATGGCAAATATGATCTGGGGATCCTGACGCGCTATGGCGTCGAGGTCCGCTCCATGGACGACACCTTGCTGCTCAGCTACGCGCTCGATGGTCCGCAGTTCAACACCATGGGCGAGCTGGGCGAGCACTGGCTGGGTTTTGCTGGCCAGTCGATCAAGGATCTGATCGGCTCGGGCAAAAGCCAGAAGACCTTTGCCCAGGTGTCGATCGCCGATGGCGCCGCCTATGCCGCCGAAGACGCCGACATGACGCTGCGGCTCTGGCATGTGCTCAAGCCCCGCCTGGTCGCCGAGAACATGACCACGCTTTACGAAACCATCGAGCGGCCGCTGGCCCCGGTGCTGGCCCGCATGGAGGCGCGTGGCGTCAATATCGACCGCGCCATTCTCTCCCGCCTCTCGGGTGAATTCGCCCAGCGCGCCGCCGCCTTTGAGGCCGAGGCCTATGAGCTGGCCGGACAGAGCTTTAACCTGGGCTCCCCCAAGCAGCTTGGCGAAATCCTCTTTGACAAGATGGGGCTCGAGGGCGGCACCAAGACCAAGACCGGCGCCTGGTCCACTGGCGCCGATGTGCTGGAGGATCTCGCGCTCAAGGGCGTGCCCCTCGCCCGGACGATTGTCGACTGGCGCCAGCTCAACAAGCTGCGCAGCACCTATACCGACGCCCTGCCGCAATATATCAACGCCCGCACCGGGCGCGTCCACACCACCTATAGCCAGCATTCGGTACTGACCGGGCGGCTGAGCTCAAACGATCCCAACCTGCAGAACATCCCGGTGCGCACCGAGGATGGCCGCAAGATCCGCAGCGCCTTCGTCGCCGCGCCCGGCAAGATTTTGATCTCGGCCGACTATAGCCAGATCGAATTGCGCGTCCTCGCCCACATCGCCGATATCGGGGCGCTCAAGGATGCCTTCGAGGAGGGGCTCGACATTCACGCCATGACGGCGAGCGAAATGTTCGGCGTGCCGGTGGAAGGCATGCCCAGTGATGTGCGCCGCCGCGCCAAGGCGATCAATTTCGGCATCATCTATGGCATTTCCGCCTTCGGCCTCGCCAATCAGCTGGGCATCGGCCGCAGCGAGGCGGGCGACTATATCAAGACCTATTTCGAGCGCTTCCCGGGCATCAAGGACTATATGGATGAGCAGCGCCGCAAGGTGAAGGAGGACGGCCACGTCACCACCATCTTCGGCCGCCGCATCAACTTCCCCAATGCCCGCTCGCACAATCCGAGCGAACGCGCCTTCGTCGAACGCGCCAGTATCAACGCCCCCATCCAGGGCTCTGCTGCCGACATCATCCGCCGCGCCATGATCCGCATGGAACCGGCCCTCAAGGCCGCCAAGATCGAAGCCGACATGCTGCTGCAGGTGCACGACGAACTGATCTTCGAGGTACCCCTGGGCACCGAAGACAAGGCCATTCCGGTGATCAAACAGGTCATGGAAACCGCGGCCGAACCGGCCGTGCGGCTCACCGTGCCGATCCAGGTGGACGCGCATGCCGCGGGGAACTGGGACGAGGCGCATTGACCGACGTGCCGCAGGCAAAATCGCTCCGGTGGAGCGATTTCAGGAGGTCAGGCCCGGAGGGCGATGCTCGAATGGCGAGGGGGGCACCGCTCTCGTTCATACCACCGCCGTCACCTCACCCACGATGCCATCCCGGCCGTGAGCCGGGACCCATCCCGAGATCTCCAACCAGCCGCAAGGTAGTTGGTGCCGGGCACGGCCCGACGACCTCGAACGTTGCACCATCTCAGGATGGGTCCCCGCTTTCGCGGGGATGACACTGCGTGTGGGGAGGGGCTGGCAATCGTACGGAGTGTGGGACGCAGAGCATCGCGTTGCAGCGCCCGAACTCGTTCAAACCACCACTTTCACCCCACGCACGGTGTCATCCCGGCCTTGAGCCGGGACCCATCTCGAGATCACTCCACAGCCGCAAGGTGGTTTGGATCGACCACAGTTCGACGCCGCCAACCGGGGCACCATCTCAGGATGGGTCCCCGCTTTCGCGGGGATGACACCGCGTGTGGGGAGGGGCACCCGCGCCCAACCAACATCACCTCTGCCATTGTGGACCGATGATGTCCCACCACAGATCGCGCCACTCGGGGTTGGCTTGCTCGATCAGCGCGTCTTTCCAGGGACGCAGCCATTTCTTGATGCGCTTTTCGCGGGCAATGGCCACGTCGATGTCCTCGTGGGTTTCGAACCACACCAGGTGCGTGCAGCGATAGGTCTTTGAGAAGCCAGCGACCAATCCCTCGCGATGCTCCGATATGCGCCGGACGAGATCATTGGTGACGCCGGTGTAGAGCGTGCCATGTTTACGGCTGGCGACGATGTAGACACTATAGCTGCGCTGCATGTGCGGAACCGCAACGATTGGGTGCGTACGCAAATTAGCCGAATAGTGATTTGCCGCAAATGTCTCCCAACCCACGATGTCATCCCGGCCCTGAGCCGGGACCCATCCCGAGATCCCTCAACAGCCGCTAGGTAGATTGGACCCGGCAGAGTTCGATGATCCCAAGCGCACCACCATCTCAGAATGGGTCCCCGCTTTCGCGGGGATGACACCGCGTGTGGGGCGCCTCTCGATGCCTTCTCCCCTTGCGCTCGATCAACACGCCTCCCCTTCCCACCTGCTAGTCTCTCCCCCAATCCACCGGGAGATCCACCATGCGCAGCTATTCCCTTTCGGCTCATCGTGACGACGCCAACGGCAGCACGGCCCTGGTGCGGGAGGCGCGGCTGGTGCTCGATACCTCGCTGGCGGGGCGTCTCGATGCCTTCAATCCGGTCGAGCTGCTGCTGGCCAGCCTGGCCGCCTGCATGATCAAGGGGGTGGAGCGTTCGGCGCCAATGCTGAAATTCGAGTTCACCGGCGTCAGCGTCACGCTGACGGCCGAGCGGCAGGACATGCAGCCCCGGGTCACCGTGATCAATTATGAGCTGCGGATCGACACGGACGAGAGCGACCGCCGGCTGGAGCTGCTGCACACCAATGTGCGCAAATATGGCACCATCTCCAATACGCTGGCGCAGAGTGTGGCGCTGATCGGCACGATTGTGCGGACGGGCGAGCCGGCGGCCTGAGACACCGCCGCGCCAGGATTGTCCCCGCCCCCGTCGCGGCGGCTAGACTGCGCGCTCATGAGGCCGGTGCTGCCCGGCAGCGGCGCTGTCCTGATGTCCCCTTTTACCCTGTTTGGCGCCGTGGTGCGCCGGCGGTGCTTGTGGCGTGGGCGGTTGCGGCGGACAGGCTGTCGCCAGTGGCGGGCAAAGTGCGAAACACAGGTGAACGCTTTGTCAGCATATTGGGGGCAAGCGGGCCGCATAATCGTCCGGCATGTTAACCGCCGTTCGGCAGGGGGTGCCGAGGGCGTGGCAAAATTGCGCCGGCCCCTTGCAAGCTCCTGCGGGCGTTCCCACTTTTGGTTTGAAGGCGGTGCGTGATGCGCCGTCGCGGCAGACCGGAGACAAACCATGGCCAGCCCGGCGGCGGGATATTCCCGCACGCATATTATCCTGCATTGGGTCATTGCGGCCCTGGTGCTGTTCCAGCTGTTGGTGCACACCGGCATGGAAAATGCCTGGATCGTGCAGATGGGCGGGGTGGCCGAAGGCGTCAATCCGGTGCCCCATGTGGTGGCCGGCATTCTGATCCTGGTGCTGGCAATCTGGCGGATCGTGCTGCGGCTGCGCAATGGCGCGCCGGCGCATCCCTCGGGCCAGCCGGCCGTGCTGACGGCGCTGGCCAGCGGCACGCATATCCTCTTTTACGCGCTGCTGTTCATCCTGCCACTGAGCGGCATGGCGGCCTGGTTCGGCCATGTCGAGCCGGCGGCCATCGCCCATGTCTATATCCAGCTGGCGTTCCTGCCGCTGATTGGCCTGCATGTCCTGGGCGCGCTGGTGCAGCAGTTCTGGTTCCGCAATGGCGTGCTGCGCCGCATGGCCGTGCCCGACAAGGCGCTCTAGAACGCTCTAGCCGGAGCGGCTGACCGTCACCATGCGCCCGGCGCCGCCGGGCGGGATGGCCAGCGTCACCACATAGGTGGCCGCATCGGTGATCTCTGGTGAGCGCTCGGCCCATTCGACCAGCACGATGGCGTCGGGATTGTCGAGCAGGCCCAGTTCATCGACCTCGCGCGGATCACCCAGCCGGTAGAGATCGGCATGCAGCACCGGCCCCTTCGGCGTGTCATAGGGCTGCACCAAAGCAAAAGTGGGCGAAGGCACTTCCAGGTTTGGATCGCCCGCCAGGGCGCGAATGATGGCGCGGGCCAGCGCTGTCTTGCCAGCGCCCAGATCGCCCTCGAGCAGGATCAGATCGCCGGGCACCAGCTCTGTCGCCAGTTCGGCGCCGAAGGCGGCGGTGGCGGCATCGTCGGGCAGCAGGCGCGGCATCATCTATTCGGCGACGGCGGACATGGAGCTGTCGCGCGGCAGGCTGACGATGATCTTGGAGCCGCGCGGCTCGCGCTTTTCGGCCGAAATGGTGCCGCCATGCAGGTTGACGAAGGTCTTGACGATGGCCAGACCCAGGCCCGCGCCGCGCTGGCGACCGGTGACGCCGGGGTTGTCCAGCCGGGTCAGGATGGCCGATTTCATTTCGTCGGTCAGGCCCGGGCCTTCGTCCTCGATGACAAACAGCATACGCTCGCCGCGGTGGGAAATGCTGAGGCGGATTTCCCCGCCCGGCGGGGAGAAGCGGGCGGCATTGGACAGTAGGTTATAGAGCACCTGCACGATGCGTGTGCCGTCGGCGATGAATTCGGGCAGGTGCGGGTCGATATCGACCACCAGGTTAATCGGCTTTTCGCCCGAGATTTCGGGAAAGCTGGCCGAAAGCCCGGCGCGGGCCTTGTCGACCAGCAGGGCCACATCGAGCGGCTCGGGGCGCAGTTCGGCAATGCCGGCGTCGACCGAGGCGAGATCGAGAATATTGTCGATCAGCACGCCCAGCGTCACCGATGAGGCGCGGATATAGTCGACATAGGCGGTCTGGCGCTCGTTGAGCGCGCCGGCCTCGGTGGCCAACAGGTCAGCAAAGCCGATGATATTGGTCAGCGGCGAGCGCAGCTCATAGGAGACGTTCTCGACAAAGGCGTCCTTGAGCACGTCGGCGGCGACCAGGGCGTCGTTGCGCTCCTTGAGCACCTTGGAATAGCTGGCGCTTTCGGTGACATCGAGGAAGGTCATCATGGTTTGCCCGTCGGGCAAACGCGTTATCGCATAATCAAGAAGCCGCCCGTCGGAGCGGTTGATGCGGCCGGTGGTGTCAGAGCGCGTGGGGTTGAGGTCGATAATGCCGCGTTTGAGGTCGCGCCAGATGGCGGCGCCGTCCTCGGGAATGGCGCGGCCACTGGCTTCGGCGATCTCGTCGATATGGGGGTTCTTGCCCAATTCATTGGTGGGCAGTTTCCACAGCGCCGAGAGGCGCGGATTGGAGAGGGTCAAGCGCCCATTGGTGCCAAACACGGCGACGGCTTCGCTCAGCGCATTGATGGTCTCGCGCTGTACATTGGAGAAGGCCTTGTTGGTCGATTCCAGCTTGAGGCGTTCGGTGATGTCATCGAACACATAGATCACGCCGCCGCTGGCGCCGGCGGGGGCCGAGATCACCTTGATGGTGCGACCATCGGGCAGGTGCCAGGGATCGTCCTCATGCGGCTTGGTGCGGCCATAGGATTTGAGGTGCTCGTCGCGCCAGCTGTGATAATTCACCTGGGCAGGCAACATGCCCTCGGTGCGCAGCTTGTCGAGAATGGCGCGCTCGTCCAGCCCCAGGGTCAGGAAGCCGCGGCCGAAGTTCCATAGGCTCGCATAGGCCTGGTTGAACTGCACCAGCTCGCGCTTGGCATTAAAGATGGCGATGGGCGTGCCCAGCGTGTCGATAATGCCGCTGATATGGGTCGCCGAGTCATCCACCACGCCGATGGCCTGCTCGTGCAGCGGCCGGAAGAGGCCAGCGCGGCCGCCTTCGATGGGGAATTCGACCAGTTCGAAATCGCCCTTGCCCTTGAAGCTGAGCGGCAACACGGTGGGTTCGCTGACGCCGCGGCATTTGCTCAAATGCTGGGCCAGGCGCGTGGCCTCGAGCAGTTCGGGTGGCTTGCTCTGGCTGCCCGTTTTCCCCAGGCTCTTGGCCAGCGCCAGATAGGCATCATTGGCATAGATCAGGGCGTCGCTGTGATCGCGCAGATAAGCGGGCTTGCTCAATGTGGTGAGGATAGCACGGACGCTGCGGCCATCGCCGGTGGCGGCTGCGGCCACCAGTTCGGGCTCGGCGCCCGGCTGCAAGAAGGCGGGGCGCAGGCGCATGGCCGTGCCGCTGCCATGCACCCAGCCATTGGCGCGGATCAGCCGACCGTCGAGGGTATTGAGGCTCGCCGCAAAGGCATGGCCATGCACGCGCAGATCCTCGAGCAGGCGGGCGAGACGCTCGGCATCGGCATCGGTGAGCCAGCTCTGCAGGTTGAGCACGCTCTCGGGCTGGCGCCCGATGGGCAGAATGGCGGCCGCCTGGCCGAGCAGCTTGGGGGCGCCGGTGTCAGTCCACAGCACGGTGACTTCGCGCGTGCCCGACAGCAGGGCTTCATATTCATCCACCAGGGCGCGCAGGCCCGCGACCTGTTCGGCCGATTTGTAGCGGGCGATTCTGGCCTGGCTGAGGATCCGGCGCACCGAGATCATGGCCAGGATGGCGAAAGCACCGGCGCCAATGGCGACAGCGAGGGGGGCGGCGCCGGCGAAGCTTGCCGTTGAAGTGCCTTGTGCCAGGGCGGGGACCGCCGTCAACACGGTAAGAGGGGCTGCCGCAAGTGTTGCGAATCCCCAATGCTTCCGGAAGTGATCCGGCGCCATGCGCTACCCTCTAGGTCAATTTCTATCGCTGCCAAGTCGGCCCCGCAAAAAGCCGACACACGTGCACTCGAGTGGGAGACGGCATACGCTGGACCAATGCTGTCCCGCCGTCCCGATCAGCCGGCATGTCCCCCATGCCGCCGAATCACCTTGACCATACCGGCCCGTGGAATCGGCTAAAAGAGTCTTAATGCCCGACGCGACAGGGCAAAGGCGCCATATGGGGGCTTGACCCGAGAACGAAGCAGCAACCCTTCGAGCATGTTCGGCACAGCCGATGAAAGGCTCCGATGGAGCCTTTCAAACCGAGAAGGCCACGAGGGCTAAACCCGAGTGGCACGCAGCCCGTTTAGCCACGGGGCCCTTCCTCTGACACCCCAAACAAAAGCGCCCGCAGCCAAAGCCACGGGCGCCGGATTTTTTAAGCGACCGAGCCGCTTAGTAGCGGTATTCGCCCGACTTGAAGGGGCCGGTCTGGCTGACGCCGATATAGTCGGCCTGGGCCTTGGTCAGCTTGGTGAGCTTGGCGCCCAGCTTGGCCAGGTGCAGTTCGGCGACCTTTTCGTCGAGGTGCTTGGGCAGAACATGCACCTTCTTTTCCAGGGTCTCGCCCTTGGTCCACAGCTCGATCTGGGCCAGGGTCTGGTTGGCGAAGGACGCCGACATCACAAAGCTGGGGTGGCCGGTGGCATTGCCCAGGTTGACCAGGCGCCCTTCGGACAGCAGGATCAGGCGCTTGCCATCGGGCTTTTCGACCATGTCGACCTGCGGCTTGATATTGGTCCACTTGAAGTTGCGCAGACCCAGCACGTCGATCTCATTGTCGAAGTGGCCGATGTTGCAGACGATGGCCATGTCCTTGAGGTGGCGCATGTCATCGACCATCAGCACGTCGCGGTTGCCGGTGGCGGTGACCACGATGTCGGCGCGATGGGCGGCTTCTTCGAGGGTCACGACCTCAAAGCCTTCCATGGCGGCCTGCAGGGCACAGATCGGGTCGACTTCGGTCACCAGCACGCGGGCGCCGGCGCCGCGCAGCGATTCAGCCGACCCCTTGCCCACGTCGCCAAAGCCACAAACGATGGCGACCTTGCCGGCCAGCATCACGTCGGTGCCGCGACGGATGGCGTCGACCAGGGATTCACGGGTGCCATATTTGTTGTCGAACTTGGACTTGGTCACCGAGTCATTGACGTTGATGGCCGGGAACGGCAGCTCGCCCTTGGCGTGCAGCTGATACAGGCGCATCACGCCCGTGGTGGTCTCTTCGGACACGCCGCGAATGGCGTCGCGGATCTTGGAGAAGAAGCCGGGGCTCTTGGTCAGGCGACGCTTGATGGTGGCAAAGAAGATTTCCTCTTCTTCGCTGCCGGGCTTGTCGAGCACCGAGATGTCCTTTTCGGCCTTGGCGCCGGTCAGCACATACATGGTGGCGTCGCCGCCGTCGTCCAGGATCATGTTGGGCGTGGTGCCCGGCCAGTCCATCATGCGGTCGGTGAAGTCCCAGTATTCTTCCAGCGTCTCACCCTTGTGGGCGAACACCGGGATGCCGGCAGCGGCGATGGCTGCGGCAGCATGGTCCTGGGTGGAGAAAATATTGCAGCTGACCCAGCGCACTTCGGCGCCCAGCGCCACCAGCGTCTCGATGAGCACGGCGGTCTGGATGGTCATGTGCAGCGAGCCGGCGATGCGGGCGCCCTTGAGCGGCTGGGCAGCGGCATATTCGGCACGGATAGCCATCAGGCCGGGCATTTCGATTTCGGCGATGTCGAGTTCCTTGCGGCCAAAGGCAGCGAGGGAAATATCCTTAACCGCATAATCGATCGATTTGGTGGACATGGGCAGACTCCGAGGTCTTGGGGGGCGTTGTCCCAGCTATACGCAAGGCCTGTGTCGGGATCAAGAAAGATATAAAGATAGGTTTATATCCCGTTTCACTCGGTCGGACGATAGAGCGGACGGCGGCGCCGAAACGGCAGCATGAGGAAGCGCCAAAGCCCGGACACCACCAGATATCCGGCGATCAAGCCGGCCCCGGCATAGAGGATGCCCTCCATGGTGACGGGCACCGCCGGCTGATAGGCCTCCAGCGTGCGCCGGCCGATATCGGTGTCGAGATACGCCGGCAAGGATTTTAGCCGCGCAATCGGGTCGGCATTGCTGATCTCCGCCAGCGTCTGGCTGAGCTGCTCAAACCGATCATAGGTGGCGGCCATCGATTGCCCGCGCCCGGTGAGAAAACTATCTGACGAGGCCGCATAGCGCTCGAGTGCCTGGTCCCGGTCGAGCCCCTCGGCCAAGGCGGCATTGTCAAAGTCGGTGGTGATGATGCGCAGCTCATCCACCGCGCCGCCCAGGCGCTGGGTATATTGCTGGGCATATTCGGGGAACTGGCTGAGCACCAAAGCCAACCCAATGCCCCCGGCTCCCGCAACAAAACGACGCATCACGGCCTCCTCCTTGCCCAAAGACACTTTAAGGGGAGGAATGCGGTTGCGCTATGGCGGGGTGGGGGGCTGGAAAGAGGGAGGCAGAGGGGCGGCTACGGACCCTTTTGTCTGCTATTGTGGACACAGCGCGCACATCAACTGAGATGGATTTTCGATCTTGATGTAGCCATGTCCAGGAACTCGCGGGCTCCCAAAATGCGCATGTCAACACTGCCGAAACCGCCGTATTTCATGGTCAGCTTCTCCTCGCAGCGAACCAATATGGACGATGGCTACGGCCAGGTTGGATACGCAATGACCGAGCTCGCGAGGCAACAGCCAGGCTATCTTGGCTTTGAGAGCGCGCGTGGCGCGGATGGCTTTGGGATACTTATTTCATTCTGGAAGGATGAAGAGAGCATCCGAGCCTGGAAAGCCGTCGTCGATCACGTTGAGGCACAACGACGGGGGCGCCAGGACTGGTACTCCCGGTATGAAATTCGCGTCGCCCTGGTTCAGCGCGCTTACGGCTTTGACGCCGAGACGCCCTAGAATGTGCCTAGCCCCAACGGCAACCTTGGGTGGCAAGGGGACTGTCTGGTACAGAACGTGCGGCGGCCCAAAATAGACACTTTGGACGCTCAAACTCAGGTCGTGGTGCTGCGGCATTTGAAGTTGCCGCTCAAGGCGGCGAACGCCGCTCGGATTACGGCGTCAGGAACCAGGTCCGGAGTCAGCAAGCGCTGCAACACCAGTCCTTCCGACATCGCGTGAATCACGCGAACCAGCAGTTCTGGCTCAACCTGCAGTTCCCCCGCCTTGACCGTCTCGCGGAGCCATTGCGCACCAGCCGCATAATCCTGCGCAGTCGCCTCATGCACTCTCCGGCGCAACTCAGACTGACCTAACGCAAAGGCACGACCGCGGAGATAGCCTACAGCCGCAAGCTCCCTCTCCGGCAGCACCGCAATGGTTGCGTCGGCTAGTGCCGCCAGGATCTCGTCAAAGCTCGATCCGGGCGCAATATCGGGCATGATGGGCGCCCAGAACTGGTCCGACAGGGCGATGAGCAGGTCGTCCCGATTCTTGAAGTTTCCATAAATTGCCCCGCTCGTCATGCCAGCGCGGCGCGCCACAGCCTCCATCGTTACCTGATCAAAGCCGTTTTCGTGGACCAGTTCACGCGCTGCGGCCAGCAGTGCCGCCCGGGTTCGCTGCCGCTTGTCGCCCTTGGGTCGGCGGCGAGAGTTATCTTGATGGCTGTTTTCCATGCGCTGGGTTTACCTCTATTGCTATTTTATAGGAATCCTATTTTATATGTCATCAACATAATTGAGGAGTGCGCGATGAACGAGCCCATAGCCCGCGCCATGGCAAAGCATATCTCACAAGGCAATATGGCGGGCGCGGTGACGCTGATTTGGCGCAACGGGCGGCTTGTCCACAAAGCCTCGCAAGGTCAGCGCAACCTCGCTGCCGGTCTTCCCATGGAGAGCGACACCCTGTTCCGAGTCGCTTCACTGACCAAACCGGTCACTTCAGTCGCCGCGATGATGTTGGTTGAAGAAAAGCGCATTGCTCTGGATGACCCCATCAGTCGCTGGGTCCCAGAGTTCTCCACGCTGAACGTTCTGCGCGCCATTGATGGGCCTTGCGACGACGTCGAACCCGCGCAACAGGAAATTACTGTTGAAGACCTGCTCACACATCGGGCGGGATTCACCTACGGCGATTTCCATACTGGCCCCATTGCCGCCGCCTATGCCGAAGCTCTGGGGGCTTCGATCGACTCCGAGCATTCGCCGGACAGCTGGATGGCTCGACTTGCCAGCCTGCCACTGGTGGCCCAGCCCGGCGCCGGCTTCCATTACGGTCACTCAACTGACCTGCTTGGCTTCCTTCTGGCGCGCATCGAGGGCATGCCGCTCCAGGACCTGCTGCGCCGGAGGATCTTTGAGCCGCTCGGCATGGTCGACACGGACTTTACGGTCTCCGTCGCCAAGCGCCATCGGTGTGCCGCGCCGCTTGGGTTCAGCGCCGATGGTCGCCCGGCTCAAAGAGCAATGGTACCGGCTGGACATGCTTTGCAGGAGCGCCCTGTGGGTATGAGCTATGTCTCCGGCGGGCAGGGACTATGGTCGACAGCGGATGACTACCTGGCCTTTGCGCGCGTGTTTGTTGAGGGCGGTGCAGTGGACGGTGTGCGCCTGCTGCAGCCCGAAACCGTGCACCGGATGATGACGAACAGGCTCTCGCCCGCGCAACGGGACGAGGCCAGGATGTTCGGCCTACCCATTTTTGCGACCGGTCACGGCTTCGGTCTTGGCGTGGCAGTGGTTGTGGAGCCCGATAAAGCGGTGCCGACGTTATGTGGCGGCGGGGTTGGGGCCATCGGATGGCCGGGCGCCTATGGTGGGTGGTGGCAAGCCGATCCCAATGACTCCAGCGTGGCGATCTTTCTGACACACAACATGGTCGACGCCGATCAGATGGCATCCGGTGTTGGGTTGGGTGTTTACGCTGCCATCAGCGACTTTCAAGCGATGGCGCCGATGGCCGATTAGCGCCCGCAGCGTGTCACGGCATCGGCAGCATGACATCCGTGCGCAGGCGCGAGCGCATTTGGGACCATCGCACGCCACAGCCGATGTCCATCTGGCATCGACTACCGCCATCCTACCCGGCGGGCGTCTGACGGAGGACACGACGGCACTGTCCCAGAAGCGGTTTCATTGGCCCGTCATCTGTCCCAAGTATGTGCTTGCGCTTTGCGAGGCGTTGCCATGCGGACGATCATGTTGGACGTTGACGGTGTTCTGGTGCGGGGACGCCCGCATGACGGGGCGCACCTGTTCACCGACCTTGAGAAAGACCTGGGCCTATCCCTGGACCAGCTTCAGAGCGCGTTCTTCAAGCCGCGCTGGCCGGCTATTGTCACCGGGCAGAAGCCGCTTGTGCCTGAACTCACCGAAGTGCTGGCCAGTATCGCGCCTCACGTCACCGCCGAGGCGCTGATCGACTACTGGTTTTTCAACGATTCCCGGGTTGATCTGGCCGTGCTGGACGCCGTCGGCAAGCTTCGGCTGAGTGGCGATCGTGTCTATCTCGCCACCAATCAGGAGCACATGAGGGCCAATTACCTGATGGAGACCATGGGCCTCAAAGACCATGTCGATGGCATTTTCTACTCGGCATCGATTGGACATCGAAAGCCCGACCGTGCATTTTTCGCGCACGCGACAGGCGCCGTGGCCGTGCCCGTTTCAGACATCACGCTGATTGACGACACGGAAGAGAATGTGTTGGCAGCACGGGCATTTGGCTGGAGCGCGGTGCATTGGACGCCGGACATGTCGGTGGCACAGGAGCTTGCCGCGCTCACTTCGCAGCAGGAATAAACTCTTCCGAGCGACAGCGCTCTTGCGTCGGAGTCCCCCTAACCCGCCGCCCCCTCGACATCCTCGTCAAAGCCATTGTTGACCAGTTCGACGATCGCCTCGAGCGCTTCGCGGGCCTGTTTGCCGCTGGCCTGCACCAGAATCGTGCTGCCGGGTCCGGCGCCCAGCATCATCAGGCCCATGATGGAATTGCCGGCCACCGCATTGCCGTCCTTGATCACCGAGATGGACGCATCAAAGCATTCGGCGGTGCGCACGAAGCGGGCAGAGGCCCGCGCGTGCAGGCCCTTGCGGTTCACGATGGTCAGTTGCTGCGCGACGGCGCGGCTGGCATCCATGTCGGCTCTCCACACGATGCGGGCGCCGCCGGCGGCCCGCAGACGGTCAGTCGGCGCCCAGAATGGAATTGGCCACCGTGATATATTTGCGGCCCGCTTCCTGCGCCAGGGCCACGGCATCCTTGATGTTCATGTCGCCGCGCACGCGGCCCAGCTTGACCAGCATGGGCAGGTTGACGCCGGCGATGACTTCCACCGCGCGGTTCTGCATCACGGAGATGGCCAGGTTGGACGGGGTGCCGCCGAACATGTCGGTGAGGATGATGACGCCCTGGCCGTCGTCGGAGCGATCCACCGCCGCCAGGATGTCGTCGCGGCGGGCTTCCATATTGTCTTCCGGACCAATGGCGATGGTCTCGCAGTGTTCCTGCGGCCCCACCACGTGCTCAAGCGCCGACTTGAACTCATTGGCGAGCGCGCCATGGGTTACCAGTACCAGACCAATCATGCGACGTCCCCAGCCTGCCGACCTGCGCCTGCGACGCGGCGCCGACAGCCTTCCAGTCTCAATCCACCCGCGCCGACACGGGCGCCCGAAGGGGCGGCATGCCATGCGATTGCCCGGCCAAACGGCTGGGCGAGGGCCACTCTTGTCCGGCACCGGACATGATTCAAGTGGTTTTTTGTCAATTTGGCGCCAGTTCGGCGATGGCCTGGGCCACCAGCAGCAGCTGATGATGCACGCTGATGACATTGCCGAAGGGCACCGGCGCCCGGGCCAGGGTCACCCCGGCAAGCTCGGTGCGGAGCTCATCTTCTTCCAGCATGCGGATCATGTCGGGCACCATGTCGATGACCAGATGCAGCTGCGCGCTAGCGCAATGGGGCCGGCTGATAATGCCGCGGCCACGCAGCTCGATCAGGCCGGTGAGCTGATCGGGTGCCTGCATGGTCAGCCCGTCTGCGGTGTTGTGGATATCCACCCGGTCGTCGGCAATCAGCAGCGCGGTCCAGCCGCGTGCTTCCCAGCGGTCGAGCAGCGACAGGGCGAGTACGGATTTGCCGGCGCCCGAAGGTCCCCGGAGCAGCACGCCAGTGGACCCCAGCAACAGTCCAGTGCCGTGCACATTGATGGTCGGTTTCATCCGAGCAGTCTATTTGCGCGCGCGCGGCAACACAACCGTGAACACCGCGCCGGAACGGTCGCGGCGATTGCTGGCGCGGATCGTGCCCTTGTGGGCTTCCACGATCTGCTTGGAGATCGACAGGCCCAGCCCCGAATGATCGCCAAAGCTCTCGCTGTCGGGGCGGTCGGTATAAAAGCGCTGGAAGATCTTGCCGAAATCGCCGGTGATGCCGCGCCCCTGGTCGGTGACGGTGATGGTGGTGGTCTCTGCGTCCGTCGCCAGCGCCACCTGCACCACCCCGCCCTGGGGCGAGAAAGACACGGCATTGTCGATCAGATTGGCGAACACCTGCGCCAGGCGGCTTTCGTGGCCATTGATGATGGCCGGCCCCTTGCCGATGCGCTTGACCATTTCGACGGTGACGCCGCGGCCATGCGCCATGTCCTTCTGGATCGAAACAATGGCTTCGGCGAGTTTCTCCACGTCGACGCGTTCGGCGCCTTCGCGCGCCAGTTCGGCGTCGAGCCGGCTGGCGCTGGAGATATCGGTGATCAGCCGGTCGAGGCGTTTGACGTCATGCTGGATGATGGCGTTGAGCCGGTCGCGATCCTCCGGCCGCTTGGCCAGCGGCAGAGTCTCGACGGCACTGCGCAGCGAGGTCAGCGGGTTTTTCAGCTCATGGGCCACGTCGGCGGCGAAGCGCTCGATGGCTTCGATGCGGTTGTAGAGCCCGTCGGTCATGCGGCGGAAGGCGTCGCTGAGATGGCCGATCTCGTCGGGACGGTCGCTGTAGTCGGGGATTTCGGCGCGGGCATTGCCCGCGGTCTGGATGCGTTCGGCGGCCGCCGACAGGCGCCGCATCGGCCCGGCAATGGTGCCGGCCAGCGCCAGCGAGAGCACCACCTGCACCACGGCGGCGATCATGGCGATGCGCAGAATACCGCCGCGCTCCTGAGAAACGATGGAATCAATATCACCCGGGGCGGTGGAGAGCAGGATCGCGCCCACCACGGCGCGCAGGCGCTGCACGGGCACGGCCACCGAAACCACCAGCTGGTTCTGGGCGTCAACACGCACGAAGTCGGCAGCCGCGCCCTGCAGGGCTGAGGCCACCTCGGGATAGCGCGTGCCCTCGTCGACGTCATAGTCCTGGTAGCTGGGGAAATTGTCGCCCGGCACCCAGTTGATGATCTTGTTCCACCAGTCGACGAGGAAGAACGCTGGCGCCGGCTTGGCCGTGGCGGCGGCGGGCATCACCTCGCCGCGGGTATAGATATTATCGCTGTCCAGGATCATGAGCCCGCCCTGGTCATAGATGCGGGCACGGGTATGGGTGGGGGTGATCAGATTGCGCAGCAGCGGCGCCACGCGTTCGGGATTGATGGGAAATTCCAGCGTGGGGTCGTAATAGGACAGGCTCGACACCGAGCCGTCGCCCTGCAGTTCCAGCAGCCGGTCGGGATTGACCGAGATGACGTCGCTGTCCACCGTGGCGGAAGCGGCCACGGCGGCGGCGATGATTTCGCCCTGCACGCGCAGCGACTGCACGCGAGCATCGATCAGCCCCGCGCGCCACTGGTTGAGGTACAGAATACCCACCACCAGCACCAGCAGCCCCGCCATATTGAGCACGATGATGCGACGGGTGAGGCTGGAGAAAATGGTGATGTCAAGAAAGCGGCGCACCGCCCCGGTCACCCGATAAAAGGGCGCCAGCCAGCGGCGCCAGCCGGGGCGGCCAGCCTCGGCCGCCGCCGTTTCGGGCGCCGGCGCGTCCGCCTCGCTCGAGCGCCAGTCCATGACGGGCTCGGGCTTGCGCTCGGAATCGGGGTCGAGGATGGCCACGGCTGCGCCTATTGCTCCTTGAAGCGGTAGCCCACGCCATAGAGGGTTTCGATCATCTCGAAATCATCGTCGGTGGCCTTGAACTTCTTGCGCAGGCGCTTGATGTGGCTGTCGATGGTGCGATCATCGACATAAACCTGGTCGTCATAGGCGGCATCCATCAAGGCATTGCGCGACTTGACCACGCCGGGGCGCAGGGCCAGGGCCTGCAGGATCAAGAATTCGGTGACCGTCAGGGTGACGCGCTGGCCCTTCCAGGTGCAGGTGTGGCGCTCTTCGTCCATCACCAGGGAGCCGCGCTCGATCAGCGCCTTGCCGGTCTGGGGCTCACCGGGCGTGCCAGCGGGAGCCGACGGGTCGCGGGGGGCGGAGCGGCGCAGGATGGCTTTGACGCGTTCCACCAGCAGGCGCTGGGAGAACGGCTTGGTGATGAAATCATCGGCGCCCATCTTGAGGCCGAACAGCTCGTCGATTTCCTCGTCCTTGCTGGTGAGGAAAATAACCGGCACATCGGACTTCTGCCGCAGGCGGCGCAGCAGTTCCATGCCGTCCATGCGCGGCATCTTGATATCGAGAATGGCCAGATCAGGCTTGTCGGTGGTGAGCCCCTCCAGTCCCGAGGCGCCGTCGGTATAGGTCGCAACCTGATATCCCTCGGCCTCCAAGGTCAGCGAGACAGAGGTGAGAATATTGCGGTCATCATCGACGAGTGCGATCTTGGGCATGAGCTGCCTTTCTTGTTCGGACACATGCAAACACGCGGCATCATAGGCCGTTATCTCTGCTTGCAGGCCACAAATAAGCATTAAATAAGGCGCGGCCAAGGGCAGCGCGCTGGCTGGGCCCGCTTTCTTGCCCGCCCAGAGCGTGATGCGACTTCCGTCTTACGACCGATTTGGGGATGTTGCCCCTTCTGCGCACCCCCTAGTTTCTGCCCATTGCCGGTCGCGTCCGCTGCGGCCCCGATGGAGAAGCCAGATGACCCCGTTCGACCATGAGAGCCTGAGGACCAGGATTGCCGGCCTGGCCGGCTCGGTGCTTGCCAATGCCAATGTCCCCGAACTGGTCGCGCGCTCGCTGCAGGGCGAGGAATGCCAGCTGACCGACGATGGCGCCGTCTCGGTGCGCACCGGGGCCTTCACCGGGCGCTCGCCCAAGGACAAGTTCATCGTGCGTGACGGGCTAACCGAAACCCAAGTGTGGTGGGACAATAGCGGCGCCATGAGCCCGACCCATTTCGACCTGCTGCTCAGCGATGCCATGGCCTCGCTGGCCGGGCTCGGCCTCTTCCGGCAGGATCTTCTCGCTGGCGCCGATCCGCGCCACCAGTTCGGCGTCACCGTGCTCACCCCCAGCGCCTGGCATGCCCTCTTTATCCGAAACCTGCTGATCCGCCCCGGCGAAGCCGTGCCGACCAGCCCGAGCGCCAGCCCGGTCACCATCGTGCATGCGCCGCTGTTCCGCGCCGATCCGGCCCGCCATGGCTGCCGCACCGAGACGGTGATCGCGCTCGACATGAGCCGCAATATCGTTGTCATCGCCGGCACCTCCTATGCCGGGGAGATCAAGAAAAGCGTGTTCTCGCTGTTCAATTTCCACGCACCGCGCCAGGGCGTGCTGCCCATGCACTGCTCGGCCAATCTGGGCGCCGATGGCGAGGCCGCGCTGTTCTTTGGCCTTTCGGGCACCGGCAAGACCACGCTCAGCAATGATCCGGCCCGGCCGCTGATCGGCGATGACGAACATGGCTGGAGCCAGGACGGCGTCTTCAACCTCGAAGGCGGCTGCTACGCCAAGACCATCAAGCTCAGCCCTACGGCAGAGCCCGAGATCTTTGCCGCCACCAAGCGCTTCGGCACGGTGCTGGAAAATGTCGTGCTCGACGCCGCCCATGTGCCCGATTTCGACGATGTGAGCCTGACTGAAAACACCCGTGCGGCCTATCCGCTGACCGTGCTGCCCTCGGTGGCGCGTGGCAGTGTCGGCGGCACGCCGCGCAGCGTGGTGTTCCTGACGGCCGATGCTTTTGGCGTGCTGCCGCCAGTGGCGCGGCTGACGCCCGAGCAGGCGGTCTATCATTTCCTGTCCGGCTACACTGCCAAGGTGGCCGGCACCGAGCGTGGGATCACCGAGCCGCAGGCGACCTTCTCGGCCTGTTTCGGCGCGCCGTTCATGCCCCTACACCCCACTGTGTATGGCGAGATGCTGGCCGAAAAGCTGGCCAGCAGCGGCGCCGCCACCTGGCTGATCAACACCGGTTGGACCGGCGGCGGCTATGGCGTGGGCAAGCGCATCGACATTGCCTCGACGCGGCGCCTGCTGACGGCGGCGCTTGATGGCAGCCTCGATGACGCCGAGATGCGCATCGACGAGCTGTTCGGCTTTGCCGTGCCGGTGGCCGTGCCGGGCGTTGAAACCCGCCTCCTCACGCCACGTCAGACCTGGGCCGATGCCGAGGCCTATGACCGCCAGGCCCTGCATCTGGCCGGCCTCTTCCGCGCCAATTTCGAGAAATTTGGCGCGCAAGCCAACGCCACCCCCGGCCCCCGCCTGGCGCAAGCGGCGGAATAGACAAGCCCGGGCGCTGCACTGTCCGGCAGACCAGGGCCCAGCCTCCCTGCTACACCCCACCGTGTCCCCCCGGCGCTGTGGGGTGGGTTTTTGTTGGCGGGCTGCAGAGGCTCCCTGGCGCTATGGCGCCCCAACCACCGCGCGTCACCCTCGGGCCTGACCCGAGGGCTCTGTACTGGCGGAGGTGTCGCGCAGTGAAGGCCCCTCGGGTCAAGCCCGAGGGTGACGAACGACGCGGTGAAGTGCCTTAAGCGCTGCGCTGCGTTCTTTGGCCCTCCCCAACCACCGGCCGTACCCCTCCCCCTTCGGGGGGAGGTCGGGTGGGGGGCGCCCCCAATCACCTTCGTCCCCGCCCCAAAATCCTGTGGCACACTCCCCCCATCTTCCCACACGGCGGCCTGCAGGCGAGCAGTGGCGGGCGAGCCAGGTGCAGGACGCCTCTCGCACAGGTTTGCGGGCGCGTTGCCAATGTAGGGGCGGCGCCCTCCGCCGCTCGTTCGGCTCCCAAAACCGGTGCCCCGAGGCGGTCTCGCCCCATAATTTGGTGTCAACCAGGGGCGAAGGCCGTCTCGGGGTCCGCCAATGCCCATCACCGCAAGCCCAAAAGGGCTGTGCGGCGCGCGGCCATGACCAGGCGCGAAAGCGCGGATTAATTGGGGGCGTAGAAGATGTGGGAGCCGATCTGGGCGACGGCATTGTAGGTATTGGCCCAGTTCGGACGCACATTGGTGGTGTGGTAGTAGAGGGCCGAGCGCGGGATGGCGCCAACGGCTTCGCCGGTGGCAAATTCGGCATAGACGGTCTGGGCCAGTTCGGCCGAGCGGGCCCAGGCGCGGCGTTCAGCCGGAGCATCAGTGCGGCCATCACAGGCGAAGGTGAACTGGCACCGATGGAAGCCCTTGTCGGCGTTCTGGTAGATCACGCCGCACAGGGTCGAGGGGAACTTGGCCGAACGGGCGCGGTTCACAATGACATTGGCCACGGCCAGCTGGCCGGCAGCGCTTTCGCCGCGGGCCTCGTGATAGATGGCCTGGGCCAGGCAGTCGCGTTCGGCATTGGCATGGGCCAGGCGCTGTTCGAGCGGCTGGTAGCCGTGCTGGATATAGTCGGCCAGGGCGCTGGAATTGAGCGCGGGTTCAGCGGTCACCTTGGCACTGGCGACGTCGGCGATCGCCGAGATGGCGCTATTGGTGCCGAAGGGGCCGCGGGCAATGTAGCCGAGCAGCACGTCGGTGTTGAGCGGGGCCTGCGGGCCGATGCTGTCGACATTGACCGAGCGCAGCTGCTGCTGGCGGGCGACGTAATTGGAGAGCAGCGCCGGGGTCAGTGCCTGTTCGCCGGGGGCGAGCGGCACCACCGTCGGGCCAATGGCCGGCTGCTGGCGCACGGCGAGCAGATCGGCCGGCACGGGCATGGGCGTCACCGAGGCCACCTGGATGGTCTGGGCCTGGGCAGGGGCAAGGGTGATGAACAGCACGAGCGAAACCGCGCACAGGGCGAGCAGATGAGCCAGAGCACGTACCGCCTTGAGCTGCCAGGTCTGCGTCAATGCCCCGTCCTTACTCGTGAGCCCGTCGGTCATTTCCGACGAACCTTCGATCCGGGCCGTCTAGCGGGCCCGTAATCCGTATCCGGCTGCACACTAGCCAAGGCTTGGCGCGGAGGGAAGCCAGAATTTACGGCTGGTTAACCATGCCGGTTAGCTTCTTAAGTTACGGTTAATTGAGCCCGGGGCGAATGAAAACCCTTGAAAAGCAATGCCTTGGGATGTGGTGAAGGCGGGCTTTGCCCGAATCATAAAAGTTTACGGGTGTCGATAAGTTCCGCACCGCGTTTTTATGACGCACGAAAGCGGGAAATGGCGGCGGCCAAACCCGTCAGGTCTGCCGGCAACAGGCCAGTATTGGGCCGGCGATCAGGAGCGGCGGAAGGCCGCGTGGTGCACGTGGCTGAGGCTTTCCATCACGGCAATGCCCAGGGCGCGGATCTCTGCGCTGGGATGGACCAGGTCGGGCACCATGACGGTCTGCATGCCGGCGGCATGGGCGGCGCGGACGCCGGTGTGGCTGTCCTCGAGTGCCAGGCAATGCTCCGGCGCAACGCCCAGGCGATGGGCCGCCGTCAGATAGGGCTCGGGATGCGGCTTGGGATTGAGCACATCGTCGCGGGTGACGATGGTCTGGAACAGATCGAGCAGGCCGGCGGCGCCCAGGTGATGCGTGGCATGGGGATGGCGCGACGAGGTGGCGACGGCGGTGGGAATGCCGCGCGCCTTGAGGTCGCTCACCAGTTCGCGGGCCCCGGCCTTGAGCGGCACACCGGACTGGCTGCGCTCATGCATGATGATGCGGCAGCGCTGGTCGAACAGCGTATAGGGAAAGGCTACGCCATAGGCCTCGATCAGCAACTGATTGGTGCGCTCGTGGCTGCCCCCGACCATGGAGAGGTGCACATCGTCGGTCATCTCAAAGCCCAGCTCGTCGCAGACCTCAAAGACGATGGTGCGGAACACGGCCTCGGTATCGAGCAGGGTCCCGTCCATGTCAAAGATCACGGCCTGGAAGGGGTCAAGGTCAAGGGTGTCGAACTGGCTGGTCATCTGCCTCGATATAGGGCGATTTTCGTAAACGCGCCAGACTGCACCGGCGAAAGGCAGGGTTGCGCTGTCCCCGTACCGAACGGCTGTGCTAGCCTTGACCCGACATGAGTGATTTCCAGCCGGCCCGCAACCATGAGACGCTGGGCGACGCTTTCTTTGATCGCGTCGCGCCTGCGGCTTTTCCCCAGACCATCCTGCGCCATCGCGATCAGCGCTGGGCTGCCCGCATCGGACTTGACGGGCTCAGCGATGCGGACTGGCTCGCCCATTTCGGCCGGTTCGAGCCGCTGCCCGGCTCGCTGCCACAGCCGCTGGCGCTGCGCTATCACGGCCATCAGTTCCGCAGCTACAATCCCGACCTGGGCGACGGGCGCGGCTTTCTCTTCGCCCAGGCGCGCGATCTCGCGGACGGGCGCCTGCTCGACATGGGCACCAAGGGCAGCGGCAAGACGCCCTGGTCGCGTGGCGGCGACGGGCGGCTGACGCTCAAGGGCGGCGTGCGTGAGGTGCTGGCCAGCGAAATGCTGGAGGCGCTGGGCGTTTATACCTCCAAAAGCCTGTCGCTGGTGGAAACTGGCGAGCAGCTCTATCGCGGCGACGAGCCTTCCCCCACGCGCTCGTCGGTGCTGGTGCGGCTCAGCCACAGCCATATCCGCATCGGCACCTTCCAGCGCCTGGCCTATCTCGACGATACCGCGGGCCTGCGCCAGCTGCTGGACTATGCCATTGCCCATTATTATCCGGCGCTGGACGGGGTGGCCGACCCGGCTGCCGCCTTTCTCGCGGCGGTGACCACCCGGGTGGCCCGGCTGGGCGCGCAGTGGATCGCTGCCGGCTTTGTGCATGGCGTGCTCAATACCGACAATATCAACATCACCGGCGAGAGCTTTGACTACGGGCCGTGGCGCTTCATCGAGCGCTATGACCCCGCCTTCACCGCCGCCTATTTCGACGAGACGGGGCTTTATAGCTTCGGCCGACAGCCCGATGCCTTGGCCTGGAACCTGACCCGGCTGGCCGAATGCCTCGTGCCGCTCTCCAGCATCGACGCGCTGGAGCCGGCGCTGAACCAGATCTGGCCGGTGTTCCAAGACGAATTGCCGCGACAGATGCTGCGGCGACTGGCGCTGGTGCCGCATGGTGATGCGCGTGACGGCGAGTTCGTCACGGCGCTGTTCGGCTTTCTCACCACAAGCCAGGCGCCCTATGAACAGATGCTGTTTGATTGGCGCGGCGGCGTGGCCAGTGTGGAGCGCGCGGCGCGCAGCCCGTCTGCGGGATTTTACGCCAGCGAGGCCTTCCGGCCAATCGCCGATGCGCTCGAGGGCTATCAGAGCGCAGATGACAACAATCTCGGCCATGCCTATTTTGCCCGGCAACGCCCACGCAGCATGTTGATCGATGAGGTCGAGGCGATCTGGGCGCCGATTGCTGCCGATGACGACTGGTCGGGCTTTGCGGCGGCGCTGGCCGATATTGCCGAGATGCGCCAGGCGCATGGCCTGGGCTGAGGAGACAGAGATGACGCTTTATGCCCTTGATGGCATTGCCCCCGAGATCGACCCCGACGCCGCCTGGATTGCGCCCACAGCAGTGCTGATCGGGCGCGTGGTGGTCCAGGCCGATGCCGGCGTCTGGTTTGGTGTGGTGGCGCGTGGCGACAATGAGCCCATCATCATCGGGGTGGGCAGCAATGTGCAGGAGAACTGCGTGCTGCATACCGACATGGGCTATCCGCTGACCATTGGCGCCGGCTGCACCATTGGCCACAAGGCCATGCTGCATGGCTGCAGCATTGGCGACAATACCCTGATCGGCATGGGCGCCACCATTCTCAATGGCGCGCGCATCGGGCGGGACTGCCTGATCGGCGCCGGCGCGCTGGTCACCGAGGGCAAGGACATTCCGGATGGCTCGCTGGTGGTGGGCGCGCCGGGCAAGGTGATCCGTGCTCTCGACGCAGCGGCCATCGAGGGGCTGCGCCGCTCGGCCGACAATTACATCCGCAATGCCCGCCGCTTTGCTGCGGGCCTGGTCGACGTGACAGCCCGTCCCACCGATTTTGAGCCGGCCTGAGATGGCAGCCGACAGCAGCGAGCGCCACCGCGCCATCATCGAGCTGGCCCGCCAGCAGTCCCGGGTCACCGTGGATGATCTGGCGAGCCGCTTTGGCGTCTCGGTGCAGACCATCCGCAAGGACCTCAACCTGTTGTGCGACCAGCGCCAGCTGACGCGGGTGCATGGCGGGGCGACGCTGCCTTCTGGGGTGGAGAACCTTGAATATGAGGCGCGGCGCCGCATTGCCGCCGAGGCCAAGGCGGCCATTGGCCGGGCGGCAGCGGCGATCATTCCCAATGATGCCTCGCTGTTCATCAACATCGGCACCACCACCGAGGCAGTCAGCCAGGCGCTGCTCGACCATACGGGGCTGTTGGTCGTCACCAACAACATCAATGTCGCCAATCGCATGCGGGTCTATCCGCGCTTTGAGGTGGTGATCGCCGGCGGGGTGGTGCGCCCCTCCGACGGGGGCGTGGTGGGCGAGGCGGCGGCGGGTTTCTTCTCGCAGTTCAAAGTGGACTATGCGGTCATCGGCGCCTCGGCGCTTGATGCCGACGGGGCGCTGCTCGATTTCGACTATCGCGAGGTGCGCGTGGCCCAGGCCATCATGGCCAATGCACGCCATGTGATCCTGGTGGCCGACCAGGGCAAGTTCAGCCGCTCGGCGCCGGTACGCATTGCCCGAATCGACCAGGTGGGTACCTTTGTCACCGATCACTGCCCGATCGAGGGGGTGCGGACACTGTGTGCCAATGCAGGGGTGACATTGATCGAAACTGACACGCTGTCAGATATTTAGCAGTCTGCTAACCATCAGATCAGCTAGTTGATCCTGGTAATCCCCGACTAAGTGTCTCGGTCCATTATGGACTCAGGCCGGAATGGTCGAAGGATAGTGCATCGCTGTGACCGCCAAGCCTATGCCAACGCAGGATAGCCGGCCGAGCTGGCTGAAACCTATCTTCATTCCCGCCATCATTGCCCTGGTGGTGGTGCTGGCCGGTGCCATGCTGCTGGACCGGCAGAACTCGGTGCTGTCGCAGGCGCGCGTTCGCGCCACGGTGGCCTCGGATGTGTCGCTGCTCCGCGCCAAACTGGAAGGCAATATCAACGGCAATTTCCAGCTGGTGCGCGGCCTGGTCTCGACGCTGTCGACCGAGCCGGACATGTCGGAGACCCGTTTCTCCATCCTGGTGGCCAAGCTGTTCGAGGAACGCAGCCAGCTGCGCTCAGTGGCCGCGGCGCGCGACCTGGTGGTGCATCTGATGTATCCCCTGGCTGGCAATATGCCGGCGATGGGGCTGGACTACCGGCGCAATGCCGAGCAGCGCGATGCCGTGCTGCGGGCACGCGACACCGGCAAGCTGGTGCTGGCCGGGCCGATCGAACTGGTGCAGGGCGGCAGCGGCTTTCTGGGGCGCTTCCCGGTGTTTGTCGACACGCCAGCCGGCGAGCAGTTCTGGGGCGTGGTGTCGGCGGTCGTCGACGAACAGCGTCTCTATGCCGATAGCGGCCTGCTGGACGCATCGCAGGATTTGGATATCTCCATCACCAGCACTGGCTCCACCGACGCCGCGATGCCCCCTTTCTTCGGGTCGGACCTGACGGCCGCCGATCCGGTGACTGCCGACGTCATGTTGCCATCGGGCAAGTGGGTCATCGCCGCGGCTCCCAAGGGCGGTTGGGGGGCGGCGAGCAATGATCTCTGGCTGTTCCGCCTGGGCCTGGCCAGCGCGGCGGCACTGATCATGCTGCCCATTGTCACCATCGGGCGGCTGCTGGTCGAACGGCAGCAGCATTCGCGCCTGCAGGCGCAGCGCGAAATCGAGCTGGCGCGGGTGTCCCGCCGCCTGTCGCTGGCGCTGGATGTTTCCAAGGTGGGCGTGTGGGAACTCGATCTGGCCAGCGGCGAGGAAAGCTGGGACGATCGCACCAATGAACTCTATGGCCTGCCGGCCGACAGCGGCCCGCGCAACCACGACAATTGGAAGGCGGCCGTGCACCCCGACGACCAGGCGCGGGCCGAGGCGGATTTCCGCCGCATGATCCGCACCGGCCGCTATGAGTCCGATTATCGCGTGCTGCTGCCCAGCGGCCAGTTGCGCTATGTGCGGTCCATCGCCGCGCTCTATCGTGAGCCCAACGAGCCCGAGCGCGTGGTCGGCGTCAATTGGGACGTGACGGCAGATGTGACGCGGAGCGAAGACCTGCGTCGCGCCAATATGCTGACCGATGCGCGCAATCGCGAGCTGGAGGCCGCCCGCGTCCGTATCGAGCACAATGCGCTGCACGACAGTCTGACCGGCCTGCCCAATCGCCGCTATCTGGATGAGAAGCTGCGCCTGCATGCCGAACGCGGCCAGCAGAGCGGCAGCGCGCTCAACCTGCTGCATATCGATCTGGACCGCTTCAAGCAGATCAATGACACGCTGGGCCATGCGGCCGGCGACGCCATGCTCCGGCATATGAGCGCCGTGCTGCGCCAGACCTGCGGGGACACCGATTTTGTCGCCCGCGTGGGGGGCGACGAATTCGTGGTGCTCACCACCACGCGGGACAATGACGACTATGTGCGCACGCTTGCCGAGCTCATCATTGCCCAGATGCGCCAGCCGCTCGACTATCAGGGCCACCAGTGCCGCTGTGGCGTCAGCGTGGGCATTGCCTCGGAGTGCGACAGCGCGCTCGATGCCAAGCGCCTGCTGATCAATGCCGATATCGCGCTGTACCGGGCCAAGGCGCGCGGCCGCAACCGCTACGAATATTTCTCCGAAGTGCTGCAGGCCGAGGTGGTCAAGACCAAGCGCGTGGCCGACGAGATCCTGAGCGGGCTCGAGCGGCAGGAATTCGTCGCCTGGTTCCAGCCGCAGTTCGACGCCCATACGCTCGCGGTGGTGGGGGTCGAAGCCCTGGCCCGCTGGAACCATCCGACCGAGGGCCTCAAGACGCCCGACAGTTTCCTGTCGATCGCCGAAGACCTCAATGTGATGGCCACCATCGACCGGATGATGCTGGAACAGTCGCTGGCCTGCCTCGAGCGCTGGGACCGCATGGGCCTTGGCATGCCGCGCGTTTCGGTCAATGTCTCGCTGCGGCGCCTGCATGATGCCGAACTCATCACCGGCATGCGCAAGCTCGACATCGCGCCGGGGCGCATCTCGTTCGAACTGGTGGAATCGATCTATCTGGACGACAGCGACGAGATCGTCGGCTGGAACATCGACCAGCTCAAGGAACTGGGCGTGGATGTCGAGATCGACGACTTCGGCACCGGCTATGCCTCCATTGTCTCGCTGCAGAAGCTGCGCCCAACCCGGCTCAAGATCGACCGTCAACTGGTGATGCCGATCCTGAATGATCTGCAGCAGCGGCAATTGCTGACCTCGATCATCGACATCGGCAAATCGATGGGCATCGAGGTGATTGCCGAGGGTGTGGAAACCATGGAGCATGCCGCGATCCTGCGCGACCTGGGCTGCGATATCCTGCAGGGCTATGCCCTGTCGCGGCCGCTAAGCGCGGCGGGCCTGGAAGCCTTCCTCACCCAGAGACAGCCCCTGGCTGCGTCCTGATCGGGCTGGGCCCCTTCTCAAATCTGTCCCCGTGGTCCATTGATCCCCGCATAATCGGTTGCGGAGGATGGCTGGCATGGCTGACGGGAATGGGCGGTTCGTCCTAGGTGTGGTGGGCGCGGGCATGGGGGCCAAGCCGCATGGGTTGGCGCTGCAGTCGCTGGCCGATTCCATTGCCGTGCTGGGCGTCTTTCGTCGCAACCGGGCCGAGCTGGAGGCGTTTTGCAGCACCTATGGTCTTCCCGCAGCGCCGAGCTATGAGGCCATGCTGGCCGATCCGCGGCTCGATGCCGTGCTGGTGCTGACACCGCCCAATGCGCGCGAGGACATCGTGGCGGCTGCGGCCGCAGCGGGCAAGCATGTGCTGCTCGAAAAGCCGGTGGAGCGCACCGTCGCTGCCGCCGAGCGCATTGTCGCCACCTGCGACGCCGCCGGCGTGACGCTGGGCGTGATCTTCCAGCATCGGTTCCGGCGCGCCTCGCGTTTTCTGGCCCAGGCCATTGCCGAGGAGCGTTACGGTCGGCTCGAGGCGGTGCATCTGGTGGTGCCGTGGTGGCGGCCGCAGGAGGGCTATTACAGCCAGCCCGGCCGCGGCACGCTGGCGCAGGACGGCGGCGGGGTGCTGATCACCCAGGCCATCCATTCGCTCGATCTGATGCTGAGCCTCTGCGGGCCGGTCAAAGCCGTGACGGCCATGGCCGCCACCACGCGGCTGCATCAGATGGAGACCGAGGATTTCGTCAGCGCCGGGCTCGAATTTGCCAATGGCGCGGTCGGGGCGATGATGGCGACCACGGCGAGCTTTCCTGGCGGGCCGGAGAGCCTGACGCTCAATTTCGCGCATGCTTCGGCGACGCTGACGGCCGGCAATCTGACGGTGCGGACCATGGAAGGCGAGACCATTACCGAGGGCGAAGCCAGCCAGGGCGGCGGCGGCGCCGACCCCATGGCGTTCCCGTTTGACTGGCATGCCGCCCAGATCGCCGATTTCGCCGCATCCGTGCAGGGCGGACGCCCGCCGGTGTCGACGGGCCATTCGGCGCTACAGGTCCACCGGTTGATCGACGCGCTGATGCGGTCGGCCAAGGCCGGGGCGCGCGTGCAGCTGTGATTGGGAGATGATACGGCGCCGGCGGGTTCTGCCCGCCAGCGCCGATGACTTACTGCGCCAGCGCGGCCTTCTTGGCCAGGCGCGCGCGAATGCTGGCGACATCGGCCTTGGGCGTTGCGGCAAAGAGGGTGCGCGTATAGGCGTGCTGGGGATCGGCAAACACCGCATCGCGGCTGCCATGCTCGACCACATCGCCGTAATACATCACCATCACCTCGTCGGCGATGTAGCGCACAACGCTGAGATCGTGGCTGATGAACACATAGGTGAGGCCAAACTCGTCCTGCAGATCCTTGAGCAGATTGAGCACCTGGGCCTGCACGCTGAGATCGAGCGCGGAGACCGGCTCGTCGAGCACGAGGAAGCGCGGATTGAGCATCAGCGCCCGGGCAATGGCGATGCGCTGGCGCTGGCCGCCCGAGAACATGTGCGGATAGCGATTGAAGTGCTCGGCGCCAAGGCCAACCTTGACCAGCATGGCCATGGCCTTCTCGCGCCGCTCGGCCGCCGACAGGCGCGTGTTGAGCAGCAGCGGCTCGGACAGCACATCGCCGATCTTCTGGCGTGGATTGAGCGAGCCATAGGGATTCTGGAACACGATCTGCACCTTCTGGCGCATCTCATGGGTGACGTGATGGCTATCCACCGCCTGGCCGTCGATCAGGATTTCGCCTGCCGTCGGGGCGTCGATCAGCGTGATCATGCGGGCCAAGGTTGACTTGCCGCAGCCGCTCTCGCCCACCACGGCCAAGGTCTTGCCCTGAGCCAGGCTGAAGTTCACGCCCTTGACCGCATGGACCACCTTGGGCGCCCGGAACAGGCCGCCGGAGCTGGTATAGTCGCGTTTGAGATCGCGGACTTCGAGAACGGGTGCGCTCATGGCTGGGCCCCCGGCGCCGGCTCAAAGACAAAATCGGACACTGTGGGCAGACGGTCGCCCACCGCATTGTCGGGCAAGGCCGACAACAGGGCGCGTGTGTAATTGGAGCGGGGGTTCTCAAACAGGGAGAGCACGTCGGCCTCCTCCATCTTGTGCCCCTTGTACTGCACGATGACCCGGTCAGCGGTCTCAGCAACCACGCCCATGTCATGGGTGATCATGATCAGACCCATGCCATGCTCGGCCTGGAGCCGCACCAGGAGATCGAGGATCTGCTTCTGGATGGTCACGTCGAGCGCCGTGGTCGGCTCGTCGGCGATCAGCAGCTTGGGATTGCAGGCAATGGCCATGGCAATCATGACGCGCTGGCACTGGCCGCCACTCATCTGGTGGGGGAAGGCGCCGAGGCGCTCGGCCCCGTCGGTGATGCCGACCAGGCGCAAGAGCTCTATGGCCCGCTCGCGCGCTGCCCGACCATGCAGGCCCAGATGCTCGGAGAGCACCTCCTCGATCTGGAAGCCGATGGTGAAACAGGGATTTAGGCTCGCCACCGGCTCCTGGAAAATCATGGCAATATCCTTGCCTATGATGAGGCGCCGCTCGGCCGGGGTCATGGTGAGCAGGTCTCTGCCTTCGAACTCCATGCGGTCGGCGGTGACCGTGGCCGAGGACGGCAAGAGGCCCATCACGGCCAGCATGGCCACCGATTTGCCGGAGCCGGATTCCCCGACGATGGCCAGCACTTCGCGGGCTTCGACCGAGACATCGATGCCGTCCACGGCCTTGAACAGGCCAACGGAGGTGTCGAAAGCGACCGTCAGATTGCGGATATCAAGCAGGGGCATATGGTCAGCTCCTCTTGAGCTTGGGATCGAGGGCGTCGCGCAGGCCGTCGCCGATCAGATTGATGGCCAGCACGGTGACGAGGATCGCCACGCCGGGGAAGGTCACCACCCAGGGCGCGCGGGTGATGAATTCACGCGCGGTGGCCAGCATGGTGCCCCATTCGGGCGTCGGCGGCTGGGCGCCCAGGCCGAGAAAGCCCAGCGCGGCCGCTTCGAGAATGGCGGCGGAAAAGCTCAGCGTCGCCTGGACGATCAGGGGCGCCAGGCAATTGGGCAGGATGGTGACCAGCATCAGGCGCACATGGCCGGCGCCGGCCAGGCGCGAGGAGGTGACATAGTCGCGATTGGCTTCCGACATCACCGCAGCGCGCACGAGGCGGGCAAAATGCGGCTGCAGCACCAGGGCGATGGCGAGCATGGCATTGACCAGGCCCGGCCCCAGCACGGCCACCAGCACCAGCGCCAGCAGCAGCGAGGGGAAGGCCAGGATAATGTCCATGATGCGCATGATGACGACATCGACCCAGCCGCGGAAATAGCCCGCGATCAGGCCCAGGGTGATGCCGCCGATCAGCGCCAGGGTGACCACCACCACGCCGATGACCAGCGAGAAGCGGGCGCCATACATCAGGCGCGAGAGCATGTCGCGGCCCACTGCGTCGGTGCCCAGCACATAGGTCCAGGAACCGCCGGCCTCCCAGGCGGGCGGCTTGAGCAGGGCGTCGCGATATTGCAGTTCGGGCGAATGGGGCGCCAGCACCGGCGCCAGGATGGCGATGGCCACCATGAAGCCGAGGACGACCAGGCCAATAACGGCGCCGCGGTTCTGCGAGAAGTAGTGCCAGAACTCGCGCAGGGCCGAGACCGGCCGCTGCGCCTGTGGCGAAGCGGAGGGGATCGAGGTCATGACTTCTGCACCCGGATTCTGGGATTGATGAAGGCGTACAGCAGATCGACCACCAGATTGACCAGCATGACGATTACGGCCACGATCAGGAGGCCATTCTGCACCACGGCATAGTCGCGCTTGTAGATGGAATCGACCAGCCAGCGGCCGATGCCGGGCCAGGAGAAGATGGTCTCGGTGAGGATGGCGCCGCCCATGAGCACGCCGATCTGGAGGCCAATCGTGGTCACCACCGGGATCAGCGCATTGCGCAGGGCATGCAGGCCAATCACGCGCCGCCCGCTCAGGCCCTTGGCCTTGGCGGTGCGCACATAGTCCTCGCCCATGACTTCGAGCATGGCCGAGCGGGTCTGCCGGGCGATGACCGCCAGCGGAATGGTGCCCAGCACGATGGTGGGCAGGATCAGATGGCGCAGCGCCGAAACAAAGCCATCGGGCTTGCCGGCAATCAGACTGTCGATCAGCATGAAGCCGGTGACGGGCTTGAAGAAGAACTGCAGGCCGATGCGGCCCGAAACGGGCGTCCAGCCGAGATAGCCGGAAAAGAAGATGATCAGCAGCAGGCCCCACCAGAAAATCGGCATGGAATAGCCGACAAGGGCGGTGCCCATCAGGCCCTGATCGAGCCAGCTGCCGCGCTTGACGGCGGCAAAGATGCCGGCCGGAATGCCCAGCACAATGGCAAAGACTAGCGCAAACAGCGCCAGCTCGACCGTGGCGGGAAAGAGCTTGAAGAACTCTTCGATCACCGGACGGTGGGTGGCCAGGGAATCGCCGAAGTCACCCTGGATGACCTGACCGATATAGCGGAAATACTGCTCCCAGATCGGCCGGTCGAAACCATATTTGGTGACCAGGGCCGCGTAGCGCTCGGCGCTGACGCCGCGCTCGCCGGAGAGAGCCAGAATGGGGTCGCCGGGGATCAGCCGCACGAAGCCGAACGAGCATATGGTAATGCCGATCAGCGTCGGGATGACCAACGCGAGTCTGTTGATGATGTATCTGAGCATGGTGCAATGGCCAGCGGCGCCGGATCAACCGGCGCCGCCAGGCCTCATGGCTTATTCGGCAACGTCGACGTTGTCGAAACGATGCATGGCCAGCGGATCCATGGTGTAGCCGATGACCTTCTTGCTCATGGGCATGTAGATGGTCGAGTGCGCCATCAGGAAGGCGGGCTCTTCACGGGTCATGACTTCCTGAGCCTTGGTGTAGATCTCGGCGCGCTTGGCCGGATCAGTCTCGAGCACACCCTGCTTGATCAGGTCTTCGAACTCGGCATTGTTCCAGATCGAGTAGTTCTGGGTGCCGATGGCAGCCGCGCCGAACAGCACGGCAAAGAAGTTGTCCGGATCACCATTGTCGCCGCCCCAGCCGATCTGGAAGGCGCCGGGACGATCGGCCTTGGCGCCGTCGATGCGGTACTGCGTCCATTCAACGGTGTTGATGGTGGCCTTGACGCCAACGGCAGCCCAATCCTGCTGAATGATTTCAGCGGACCGTGCAAAGCTCGGGTTGTAGGAACGCGCGCGGTCCGAAGCCCACAGCTCGATCTCGGTCACACCCTTGGCAGCCAGGATTTCCTTGGCCTTCTCGGGATTGTATTCCTGCTCGGGCGTTGCGGCGTTGTACGACCACATGGTGGGCGGGATCAGGTTCTTGGCGGGCTCGGCATTGCCGGCACCGAACAGGGCCTCGACCAGCGCAGGCTTGTTGATGGCCATGCTGAGCGCCTTGCGCACTTCCACGTCATCGGTGGGCGCAACGGTGGTGTTGTAGCTCATGTAGCCGATGTTCAGGCCAGCCTGATCGAGCACAACCAGATCCGGATTGTCCTTGAGCGAGGCGATATCGGTCGGATTGGGGTAGCTCATGATGTCGCATTCGCCAGCCAGCAGGCGCTGGGTGCGCGCGGTGGTGTCGGGCGTGATGGCGAAGATCAGGTCGTCGAGCGCAACCTTGCCCTTGAAGTAGTCCGGGAAAGCGGCGTAGCGGATGACCGAATCCAGCTGATAGTCGACATACTGGAACGGGCCGGTGCCGATCGGCTTGGCAGCGAAATCGGCAGCCTTGCCTTCGGCCTGCAGCTTGTCGGCATATTCCTTGGAGACGATGGACGCGAAGTCCATGCCCAGGTTGGCCAGCATGGGCGAGTTGGGCGAATTGAGCACGATCTTGACCGTCAGATCGTCAACCTTGACCACTTCCTTGATGTAGGACGGCATGGCCATGGCTTCGTAGTATTCATACTGGCTGTCAGCCAAATAGGCATTGAACGGGTTGTCTGCCTTGAACTGGCGCTCGAAGGAGAACACCACGTCGTCGGCGTTCAGGTCACGGGTGGGCGTGAAATAGTCGGTGGTGTGGAACTTGGTGCCCGGATGCAGGTGGAAGGTGTATTCCAGACCGTCCGCGGAAATTTCCCAGCTGTCAGCCAGACCGGGTTCAATGGCGGTTTCGCCGTGCTTGAACTCAACCAGGCGGTTGTAGATCGTGCGAGCAGACGCGTCGAAGTCATTGCCGCCGGTCGCCATGGCCGGATCGAAATGCTTGGGCGACGCTTCCGAGCAGTAGATCAACTGCTTGGCCTGGGCAGCACCGACTGCGAGCGCGATGATGGCGGTTGCCGCCAGCAGGCTTTTCATCAATTTCATGATTGTTGTCTCCCGAAAGATCTTTGCGCACCGGTTTGCCATCCGGGCTTGGCGGTCAACAAAGCCTAGAATCCGGGGGAGTGCAATGGGGGAGTTTGACCATTTGGTCAATTGGATGACAGTCAAAGCCCTCTTCCACAGGATTGGACGGAATTGAGTTTATCCGTACGGTCGCCCACATCGAGCCCCTTGACCACAGGTGTGCGGCTGGTGCTCCCTTGGCCCTATGGCAAAAACTATCGCAACAATGACCCTTGTGGTCGCCGATTATGATGCGGCGATCGTATTTTACCGTGACCAGCTGGGCTTTGCCCTATTGGCCGACACCGATATGGGCAGCGGCAAGCGCTGGGTGCTGGTCGGTCCGCGCGACGGCGGCGGCACACGGCTGCTGCTGGCCCGCGCCGATGGACCAGCGCAAATGGCTGCCGTCGGCGACCAGACGGGCGGCCGGGTGATGGGCTTTATCGAGACCGATGATTTCGCAACCGAACACGCCGGCATGCTGGCGCGGGGCGTGGTGTTCCGCGAGGATCCGCGCCACGAACCCTATGGCACGGTGGCGGTGTTTGAAGATCTCTACGGCAATCTTTGGGACCTGATTGAACCGCGGCCACAATAGCACCAGATCAGGTGTCTAGCCTTGGCTGAAACAGCAACAATGGAGAGCTTGCATGGACCGCCGCCCGATCGGACGCAGTGAACTTGTCATCGAACCGCTGGTGCTGGGAGGCAATGTCTTCGGCTGGACGGTCAACGAGGAACAGGGTTTTGCCATTCTGGACGCCTTTGTCGAGGAGGGCTTTACCGCCATCGACACCGCCCAGGGCTATCCCAATTGGGTGCCGGGCAATCCGCCCGGGATGAGCGAGACCATTATCGGCAAGTGGATGAAGGCGCGCGGCAACCGCGATGCCGTCCATATCTTCACCAAGGTCAATTCGGCCAATGAGCCGGGTGGCCTGGCGGCCGGGCCGGTGGCCCAGGGGTTTGCAGACTCCCTGGCGCGGCTCCAGACCGATTATGTCGACGTCTATTTCAGCCATTGGCCGGACCCCAAGACCAGCCACGAAGAGACGCTGGCTGCTTACGACCCGATGGTCCGGGCCGGCAAGGTGCGGGTGCTGGGCGCCTCGAACTATACCGCAGACATGGTCAAGGCAGCGCAGGAGACGGCGATCGTCAAATCGCTGCCGCGCTATGAAGTGCTGCAGCCGCGCTACAATCTCTATGACCGCGCCGAATTTGACGCGCTGCGCGACACGGTGATCGCCCAGGAGATGGGCACCGTGGTCTACTACAGTCTCGCCTCCGGCTTCCTGACTGGCAAATACCGTAGCGAGGCCGATTTCGGCAAATCGCAGCGCGGCGGCGGCATGGCGAAGTATCTCGATGCCAAGGGCAAGGCCATCCTGGCCGCGCTCGACGGCGTGGCCAAGGCGCATGATGCCACCCCGGCAGAAGTGTCGCTGGCCTGGCTGGTCGCCCAGCCGGGCGTCACCGCCCCGATCGCTTCGGCGACCTCGGTGGAACAGGTGAAAAGCCTGGCGCGCGGCGTGCGGCTCAAGCTCAGCGCCGCAGAAATCCAGACGCTGACCGACGCCGGTCGCTAGTCGATATAGCCGCCAAGACAAAGGCCCCGGGACGCGTCCCGGGGCCTTTGCATGTAATGGTGTCAGCCGGTCCTGCCGGCTGCAGCCTACCACTCGAAATCTGGGCCGTTGACGCGGGCGCCCATCAGGAAGACGTCGCTCATCAGGCGGAGCGGGGCGGCATCGACGTCGCTGCGGCCAGCGTCGAGCAGGTCGGCGAAATGGTCATACATGGCGGCATATTCCGCATCGCCATGCTGCAGCACCAGCTCGTCATTGATACGCAGGCTGCGGCCGCCGCCTTCGAGCCGCAGCACATCGCCGGTGCCGGTCTCAAAGCGGATGGTCCAGATCTCGCCGCTCTCTTCGAGCCAGTTGAAGCCGGCCGACATCACCGGCTGATGCGGCTGGCCGGACTTGAAGGTGATCTCGACATCGATCGGGGTCTGCCGATTGGCCGGGAACGTCAGCTTGCTGGCGCTGACAAAGGCCGGGAAGGGCATGACCTTGGTGAAGATGGAGAGGGCATTGATACCCGGATCGCAGACGCCAAAGCCACCGGGCTCCCAGACCCAATCCTGGCCCGGATGCCATTTGCGCACGCTTTCGCGCCAGTCGATGCGAGCCGAGACCACGCCCTGTTCGGCCAGGATCGCCTTGGTGCGGTCGACGGCGGCGTTATACTGGCTGTGCCAGGTCTGATAGAGCACGCGGCCCAGTCGGTCGGCATGGGCGACGAGATCGTCGAGCTCGGAAATGGTGGTGGTTGGCGGCTTTTCCATCATCACATCCTTGCCGGCGTCGAGCGCCTCGCGGACATATTGATGGCGAATGCCGGGCGGGGTGCAGATCGAGACCAGAGAGATTTCCGGCATGGCGGCGAAGAGTTCGCCGGGGGTCTTGAACACCGGCACGCCATGGTGACCCACGCCGCGCGTCGAGACCGTCGCGGCCAGCTCAAAATCCTCGGATTGATCAATCACCGGCAGGTGCTGATCCTGCGCGATCTTGCCCACACCGATAACGGCGATCTTGCGTTTGGCCATGCTCCGGCTCCTCAGGAAAAGTCGGGCGTATAGAACAGACGCGCCCCCACTCTGCCAAGTGGATTTGTATGATTATTTTGGCGGCTGCCAGAGCTCGATGGGATTGCCCTCGGGGTCCTGGATGCGGGCGAAACGACCGGTCTCCGGCGTGTCCCATTCGTCAGGCCGGGTCTCGACGGTAATGCCGGCGGCACGCAGCGTCGCCAGGAGGCCATCGAGATCATCGACGCGCAGATTGATCATCCATTGCCGGTCGGCGGGAAAATAGCTGGTGTCGGCCTTGAATGGTGCAAAGACCGTCATGCCGGCGTCCTGGCTCCAGAAGCCGGGAATGCCCAGATGCTGCTCATACCATTGCCCGAGTGCGTCAGTGTCGCGCGCCCGGAAAAATACGCCGCCAATTCCGGTGATCCTGACCATGGCGTCACTCCTCTGAAACGCGGCGTATAGCAAGGCTATGCCAAGACGCCTCGTTTGACTAGCGGATCAGGATCGCCCGGAAGTCGTTGACATTGGTGCCCGTCGGACCAGTCATCAGCAGGTCGCCAATGGCCTGGAAGGCGCCATAGGCGTCGTTATTGGCCAGCGCCGCCAGGGGATCGACACCGGCATGGCGCAGGCGCGTGGCGGTGGTGCCATCCACCATGGCGCCGGCATTGTCCTGCGAACCATCGATGCCGTCGGTGTCGGCAGCCAGGGCGGTGATGCCGGGCACGCCGTCGATGGCAATGGCCAGGGCCAGAAGGAACTCGGCATTGCGCCCGCCCCTGCCCTTGCCGCGCAGCGTCACTGTGGTCTCGCCACCCGAGAGCAGCACCACGGGCTTGGCGAAGGGGCGGTTGCGCGCGGCGATCTCGCGGGCCATGGCCGCATGCACCTGGGCCACGTCGCGGGACTCGCCCTCGATGGAATCGGACAGAATGGCGGCCTCGACGCCGTGCCGACGCGCCAGCTCTGCCGCGGCCTCAAGCGAGAGGGCGGCCGAAGCAATGGTGCGCACGCTGTTGTGGGCAAACGTGAGGTCGCCGGTGGTGGGCGCCAGATTGTCTTCGCCGGCCAGAAGGGCCTGGGCATGAGGCGGCAGCGCGATCCGATAGAGGCTGACATATTTGCGCGCCAGCGAGCGATTGCCGCCAAGCGGAATGGTGGGGCCGGAGGCCACCAACGCCGGATCGTCGCCGGGCACGTCCGAGACCACCAGGGTGGCCACCCGCGCCGGGCGGCAGCGGGCGGCGAGGCGCCCGCCCTTGATGGCGGAGAACTGGTTGCGCACCAGGTTCATCACGCCGATGGGCGCGCCAGAGGCGAGCAGCGCGCGGTTGATGGCCTGCTCATCGTCCAGCGACAGGCCGGGGGCCGGCGCAGGCAGCAGGGCCGAGCCGCCACCCGAGATCAGTGCCACCACCAGATCATCGTGGCTCAGCCCGGACACGGTCTCCATAATGCGGCGGGCGGCCAGAAAGCCAGCCTCATCGGGCACGGGATGGGCCGCTTCGACGATCTCGATGCGCTCGCAGGGCTCGGCATAGCCATAGCGGGTGACCACCAGTCCGGTGATGGGGCCATCCCAGGCCAGCTCAAAGGCGCGGGCCATCTGCGCCGAGGCCTTGCCGGCGCCGATCACCACGGTGCGGCCACGCGGG
Organism: Devosia sp. FKR38; assembly: GCF_005222805.1. Taxonomy (GTDB): domain Bacteria; phylum Pseudomonadota; class Alphaproteobacteria; order Rhizobiales; family Devosiaceae; genus Devosia. The sequence continues at coordinate 337,321 of NZ_STGC01000002.1, forward strand.
CGCTCGGGCAGATTCTGGCTGACAGCCAGCGCCGGCTGCGCCTGGGCCACTGCGGTGTGGAACATCTGCTCGAGCAGGCTAGTGTCCATTGTCTCTCTCGCCTTGCGATTCGCCGCGGGTGACGATAGCCAGCATCAGGGGCGCCGTCAGTGTCAAACCCCTGACACACTAGCCCAATAGCGGCAGGGCAAGGAGTTCCGATGACCGAACGATTCGCGATTTACTACGCCCCGTCCGCAACGAGCAATCTTTGGGAGCGTGCCGCCACCTGGCTGGGCCGCGACGCCGCCAATGACGAGATCCTGAGTGGTCCAGTGGCCGGCATTGACCGCGACCGCTTGCTCAACCTCACCCAATCGGCCAATCGTTATGGCTTTCATGCCACCATCAAGGCGCCGATGGCGCTGGTGGATGGCGCGACGGAAGCCGATCTGCGCACGGCGCTGGCCAGCTTTGCCGTGCAGCACCAGCCGGTCGCCCTGGGCCGGCCCAAGCTGGAATCGCTGGGCGGCTTCCTGGCGCTGCTGGTGGAGCCCAATGAGGCGCTGCAGGATTTCGCCGCCTATGTGGTCGAGGAATTTGACAGCTTCCGGGCGCCTATGAGCGTCAAGGATCGCGCCGCCCGGGCCAGCCGTGGCCTCAGCGAGCGGCAGGTGGAACTGCTCGACGCCTATGGCTACCCTTATGTGTTCGAGGAATTCCGCTTCCACATGACGCTGACCGACCGGCTGGGCGAAGCCGATGCGGCCGAGATCGGCCGGGCCGCCGCCACCTGGTTCAAGCCGGTGCTGGAGGACGAACTGGTGCTCGATCGTCTGAGCCTGTTCCACGAGCCTGATGCCGGCCAACCGTTCCGCCGCATTGCCGATTTCAAGCTGGGGGCCGCCGAATGACGGCTCAGGCGCTGCGCAACGCCCGGCTGGTGCTGGCCGACCGGGTGGTGGACGGCAGCCTTTCTGTTGCAGAAGGGCTGATCGCGGCCATCGACACCGGCGTCAGCCAGGTGGGCGAGGACATGGAGGGTGATTTCCTCATCCCCGGCCTGATCGAACTGCACACCGATCACCTCGAAAACCACTATCGCCCGCGACCCGGCGTGTTCTGGGATCCGCTGGCGGCGCTGCATGCCCATGACGTGCAGGTGGCCGGATCGGGCATCACCACAGTGTTCGATTCGGTGCGCGTGGGTTCGGATACCGACATGCCCGAGATGGGCAGCCATGTCGAAAAGCTGACCTCGGCGATTGCCACGGCCGGCCGCGACGGCTGGCTGCGTGCTGAACATCTGGTGCATTTGCGCTGCGAACTGCCCAGCCACGATGTGATCGTGCAGTTCGAGGCTCATGCCAGCCATCCGCAAACGCGGCTGGCCTCGATGATGGATCATACGCCCGGCCAGCGGCAGTTCCGCACGCTGGAGGCCTATAAGCGTTTCTACAGCATCGGGCGCACGCCCGAGGAGCTTGATCGCTACATCGCCGACCGGCTAGCCGACCATGCCCGCTATTCGGCGCCGCACCGCAGCCATATCGTCAAGCGGGCGCGCGAACTGGGTCTGGCTTTGGCCAGCCATGACGACGCGACGCTGGCCCATGCCGAAGAAGCCATTGCCGATGGCGTGGCGATCTCGGAATTCCCAACGACGCTGGAAGCTGCCGCTGCCGCCCATGACGGCGGGCTGGCGATTCTGATGGGCGCGCCAAATGTGGTGCGTGGCCGCTCGCACTCGGGCAATATCGCCGCGACCGATCTGGTGCGGGCGGGACTGTTGGACATTCTGAGTTCGGACTATGTCCCCTTTGCCCTGCTGCAGGCGGCCTTTGTGCTGCCTCGGCAGGTGGACGGACTGGGGCTGCCCGAGGCTGTGGCCAAGGTCACGCTCAACCCAGCCAAAGCAGCCGGGCTCACCGACCGCGGAGAAATTGCACTGGGCAAGCGCGCAGACCTTGTGCGCGTCAGCATGGTAGGCGATCTTCCCGTGGTGCGCAGCGTCTGGCGGCAAGGCAAAAGGGTAAGCTGATATATGGCGCGACCGCTCGGTTCTCTGGTCCTGGTCGTTGGTCCCTCGGGGGTTGGCAAGGACACGCTGATCGATGGCGCCAGCCGAGCCCTGGATAATGACAAACGGTTCGTCTTCGTGCGTCGGGTGGTGACCCGCCCGGCCGATATCGACCTGGACGAGCATGATCCCCTGCCCCCCGAAGACTTTGCGCGCGCCGAAGCAGCCGGACGCTTTTGCCTCACCTGGGACGCGCACAATCTGCGCTATGGCCTGCCGATCAGCGTGGAAACCGACATTGCCCTGGGCAAGACAGTGGTGGCGAGCGTGTCACGCCATGTGGTCGCAGAGGCGATGGCGAAATACCCCGCCTGCGCGGTGGTCATGGTGACGGCCGAAATCTCGCTGCGCGCCGAGCGGCTGATTGCCAGGGGCCGCGAGAGCCGCGACCAGGTGACCTCGCGCCTTGCGCGCGAGACGGCAGCGGTGCCCAGCGGGGTGGATCCGGTGATCATTGACAATTCCGGATCGCTGGCAATTGGCGTGACTGCCTTTGTCATGGCCCTGCGCGCCATCGCCGCCCAAGAATAGACACGCTTTGCGTCCCAATAGAGCCATTGATCGATAGTGCTTTGTTGAGGAACAGGAGCTCGCATGAGCCGCAATGGACTTTACGCCGTCATCGCCATCTTGCTGATCGCGGTGGTTGGCTTTGGCATCTACAGCTACCAGCAACAGCAGGCCCAACCGGGCATTGAAGTGAAGGTGGACAGCAATGGGATCTCGATCGATGGCAACGGCTGACCGCGACACATCGCGGCGCGCCGTTATCGCTGCGGCCATAACCGCTGAGCTGGCGCGTCAGGCCGATGCCGGCGCCACCGGGTTTGACATCGAGGCGATTGCCACGGCCGTCGAAGCTGCGCTCGATGCGCCCGAGCGTATCGATGAAGGCAAGCGCCCCAACGAGCTCAACGCCACCAATGATGACTAGATAACACGGTGCTGGTGCGCGCGACGCGCCAGCACCGTTTGGTTTCAGGCGGCGGGCGACAGCCCGTCGCGGACAGCCTGCGACACGGCCACATGGGCCAGTTCGACCGAGGCGAATTCCTGGCCATCGATGGCAAAGGCCGGCAGCTTGACGGCGAGAAAGCGGTAGCCCTGGCCGTGCGGAACCACGACGCCAAGCGGCTCCCCGGCGACTTCTATGACAATGGGCTTGTGGGCCTTGGCCCGATCGAGATTACGTTCCAGCATGGGTGGATGCTCCACTTGCGCGTCGTGACGGGGAATCGAATGAGCAACACCTGCTCCATCCGGGCCGACAACGCTGGGGGTCTATCGAAGTTGTGAGACGAAGGTGTGACGGATCACATTCGTTTGCAGCGACAGGTCCCTTGCCAGCGTTTTACGCCGCGCATCTGGGTGCGTACGAGCGCATGACCGGCATGGATGGTGAAGCAATGGGATGTATTCATCTTCAATCCTTTCCTGCGGGTGGTTGGCACGTACACTGCATCGCCATGTGACGATGCAAGGGCAAGATAGGCGCGTTTGCCGTTGAAAGCTAGGGTGCGGCAAACCACAGATTGCAGAAAAGACAAAAAAGCCTGCTCGACTTTCGTCGCAGAACACCAGTTTGTCGCATTCTGGCCGGCGCCGTCCGATTTGTGCCATAGGGTGCGGCGCGCTTGAACTGTGCCGGACAATCTGGTCATGTCATCTGCGTAAACGTGATCGCCATTCTCGGGCGATGCGAGAGGTATCAGTGGTGCCGGACGACGAACTGCCGAAAATTAACAAGGCCAAGCGCGGTGCCAAGCCGTCCGGCAAACCGACGCTCAAGACCATTGCGCAGATGACCGGCTTTGCGGTGACCACCATTTCGCGTGCGCTCAACAATGCGCCCGAACTGGCGCAGGAAACGCGCGACCGGGTGCAGAAGATCGCCGCTGAAATCGGCTATCTGCCTGATCGCGCGGCCCTGCGGCTCAAGACCGGGCGGACCAATGTGATCGCGATGGTGCTCGAGCCCGATGAGCAGATCTATGGCTTTGGCTCATCGATCGTGAGTGGGCTGACCGAGGCGCTGCGTGGCACGGCCTATCACCTGGTGATCATGCCCTTGTTCCGCAATGTCGAGCCGATGGAACCCATCAAGCATATCGTGCGCAACCGCATGGCCGATGGCGTCATCTTCTCGAAGGCCGAAAGCTTTGACGAGCGCATCCGTTTCCTGATCGAGAATGATTTTCCCTTCGTCACCCATGGGCGCAGCCGCTGGCCCGAGGCGCATCCATCGGTGGATTTCGACAATGAAGCCTATGCCTATGGCGCTACGCTGCGGCTGGCTGCCAAGGGCTGCCGCCGGGTGTCGATCGTGCTGCCCGACAGCGCCCTGACCTATACCGAGCATCTCAAGGCCGGCATTGCCCGGGCGGCCCAGGAAGTGGGTATCGCCTATGAATTTGCCGCCGACGTCAATCTGAGCAGCGCGAACGATGCGATCCGCAATTACGTGATCAAGCGCAGCAGGCGGCCCGATGGTCCCGATGGCTGGGTGTGTGCCTCGGAAGTGTCGGCGCTCGCAGTGATCAGTGGCATCGGTGAGGCCGGGCACAAGGTGGGCGGCGATGTGCATGTGGTGACCAAGCAGGCCACGCAATTGTTCGCCCAGTTCCAGAGTGGCGCCGAAACGGTGTTCGAGGATTTCACCGAATCCGGCCGGACCCTGGGCTCGCTGCTGCTGCGGCGCATTTCCGGGGATACGGGCGATCTGCGCGCGCTGGCCCAGCCGGTCTTTACCTGGGCCGACTAGTCAAGGACGGCCTCAGCCCTCGATTTCCTCGCGCAGGATTTCCAGCTCCATCCACTGCTCTTCTGCGGCGGCGCGCTTGGCCTCGGCGGCGAGCAGTTCCTGGGATTTTTCGGCGAAGCCGCGGGGGTCACGGGTATAGAAGTCCGGCTTGGCCAGCGCGGTGTTGATGGCCTGGATTTCCGCCTCGAGCTTTTCGATCTGGGCGGGCAGGGTTTCGAGCGCGTGCTTTTCCTTGAAGCTCATCTTGCGCTTGGCTGGCGACGGCGTGGCCGCAATGGGGGCCATGGCAGTCTTGCCTGGGCGATGCACCTTGGCGGCGGAGCGCGCCTGCACGCCCTCACCGCGCTGGATCACCATGTCGGAATAGCCGCCGGCATATTCGGTCCAGTTGCCATCGCCCTCGGCGATGATCACCGAGGTGGCGACACGATCGAGGAAATCACGGTCATGGCTGACGACCACCACGGTGCCGGCATAGTCGCTGACCATTTCCTCAAGCAGGTCGAGGGTTTCGAGATCCAAATCATTGGTGGGCTCGTCGAGCACCAGGAAGTTGGACGGCAGCGACAGGAGGCGCGCCAGGGCCACGCGGGCCCGTTCGCCGCCAGAGAGCTTGCCGATGGGGGTATTGGCCTGCTCAGCGGTGAACAGGAAATCCTTCATATAGCCCACGACATGCTTGGGCTGGCCGTTGATCTGCAGCGTGTCTGAACCGCCGCCGGTCAGCGCATCGCGCAGCCGGGTTTCCGGATCAAGCTTGGCGCGGCCCTGGTCGAGCATGGCCAGTTCGAGGGCCGAGCCGAGCTTGATGGTGCCGCTATCGGGCTTGAGCATGCCGGTGAGCATCTTGATCAGCGTGGTCTTGCCGGCGCCATTGGGGCCGACAATGCCGATGCGGTCGCCGCGCAGCACGCGGGTGGAGAAATCGCCCACGATGGTGCGGTCGCCATAGACCTTGGTGATGTTCTCGGCTTCGACCACCAGCGCACCGGAGGTGCGGCCCTCGGTGGCCTGCATATTGACCGCGCCGGTCACCTTGCGCTGTTCGCGCCGATCCTGACGCAGGCCGGCCAGCCGCTCCATGCGGCCGACATTGCGCTTACGCCGGGCGGTGACGCCATAACGCACCCAATGCTCTTCGCGCACGATCTGGCGATCGAGCTTGTGGCGGTCGCGCTCTTCTTCTTCCAGCACCTGGTCGCGCCAGGCCTCGAAATCGCCGAAGCCCTTGTCGAGGCGCCGGGTCAGGCCGCGATCGAGCCAGACAGTGGAGCGGGTGAGGTCGCTGAGGAAGCGCCGATCGTGGCTGATCAGCACCATGGCCGAGCGCATGGAATCGAGTTCGGACTGCAACCATTCGATCACCGGCAGGTCGAGATGGTTGGTCGGTTCGTCAAGCAGCAGGATATCGGGCTTGGGCGCCAGAACGCGCGCCAACGCGGCGCGGCGCCCCTCGCCGCCCGACAGGGTGCGCGGATTTTCGGTGCCATTGAGGCCCAGCGAGCTCAGCAGATATTGCGCGCGGTACTCGTCGTCGCCCGGCCCCAGGCCCGCTTCGACGTATTCGAGCGTGGTCGCATAGGCGCTGAGATCTGGCTCCTGCGGCAGATAGCGCAGAGTAGCGCTGGGCTCGACAAAGCGCTGGCCGGCGTCGTGGCCGACCTCGCCGGAGGCGATCTTGAGCAAGGTCGATTTGCCCGAGCCGTTGCGCCCCACCAGGGCGATGCGCTGCCCGGGGGAAACGATGAGTTCAGCGGCCTCGAGCAGGCGGGTGCCGCCGAAGGTCAACTGGATGTTTTGAAGCGAAAGAAGGGGTGCTGCAGCCATGTCCGCGGATAGAGCATAGCCGGCGCCCAAAGGGAAGCTGGTTCGCGGTCCAAACGCCCGCTTGCGGAGCCAGGCAATGGCCAGACAAGGAAAGGCCGGCCAAGGCGTTGAGGACCCGGACCGGCCTGGGGAGACGGCAGCAGCAAGCCCCGCTCGTCGGGCGGCGTCAGGGGTGGACCTAATGGGTCCAGACGCATGCGCCCGATGGCTCAGACTAGAGCACGCCTAAATATGATTGTCAAACTCATATTTGTTTGACGGATGTATCTCGCGTCAGCCTCAGTGCAGGGGCACCGAGACAGCCTCGATAGCGGTCAGGCCCAGGCGATCGCGGATGGAGCGTTTCTTGCTGGCGAGATCGGCGACTGTATAGCCGGCCAGAACCTCGAAGAAGGCTCCAAGTGCCTCGCGCAGCGCGCCATTGAGGTCGCATTCCCCCACCAGCGGGCATTCGGAGCCCTCTTCGAAGCATTCGGCCAGCGCGAAACTCTCTTCGGTGAGGCGAATGATATCGAGCAGGGTGATGTCTTCGGCCTTCTTGCCCAGACGAATGCCGCCATGGCGACCGCGCACGGTGGCCAGCAGGCCCGCTTCAACCAATGGCTTGATCAGCTTGAACAGGAAGAGCTCGGAAATGTTGTAGGCCTTAGCCACGTCGGCCACCCGGCTCAGGTCCGGTTCATTTACGGCGCAGTACACAAGGGTGCGGATTGCATAGTTGGACTGACGGGTCAGACGCACATTGAACCTCTTAGCAGGCGCCACCCGGACGGCCCGATGACGGCAAGGACAGCACAGCGATCCAGATCGATGCGCTGGCCGTATATTATAACCATTCTAAGCTATGTCAACGAAACATGATGGGGTCATTCATATTTAAAGGGCCCGCGTTGCCTCTGGACAGGACCTTAAATTCTGCTAATGGATTTAAGGAAAGGGAGATTATCGACGTTGAGTAAGACAATCACGCGGGCCATGCTCGCGGAAGCGGCAGCGCGGAGGACAGGGCTGCACAAAGCCGACATCGCGCCGTTTGTGGACAGCATGTTCGCTCACATGGCGGCTGCTCTCATGGACGGCGAGAATGTCAAATTGACGGCATTCGGGTCGTTTCAGGTGCGCAAGCGCGCCGAGCGTCTTGGCCGCAACCCCCGCACGGGCGAAGAGCACAAGATATCGCCGCGCCAGACGGTGGTGTTCACGCCAAGCGCGCAGCTGCGCGAAACGCTCGATGCCGTTGAGCTGCCCCCGGCTGACGCCAAGGCGAAGGCCAAGGAAAGCGTCGATAGCTAGGACGTAGGCTCGCGCCAGGCCGGCGCGGCCAGGTCAAGCGCCCTCTTGCGACCTGCGACCCGGCTGCAGCCGGGCCACCGTTGCGCCAATAGACAGTCCTGACTGCCTCCGGTCAGCGCAGGGCGCGACCAGTCTCATCAAACAGATGCACGCCATGGTCGGGCAGACCGATATGGATGGTGTCATGCAGCTTGAGGTCGGGCGCACCATCGAGCTTGACGGTGATCATCTCGCCGCCTGGCAGCTCGACATAGGCCAGGGCATATTCGCCGAACTGCTCGATCACCGACAGCGTGCCAGAGAAATGCGCGGTCTCGGGTGTGGCCAGGTGCAGATGCTCGGGGCGCACGCCCAGGGTCCGCGCCTTGGACAATTGCCCATGGGCAATGGAGAGCAGCTTGCCGCCAGGCAGGCGCAGGCCGCCAGCATGCTGCTCGACCGCAGTAAAGTTCATGCGCTGGCTGGCGATGAAGCCGGCCACGAAGATATTGACCGGGTTTGAATAGAGCTCGAGCGGGCTGCCGACCTGCTCGATCCGCCCGGCGTTGAGCACCACGATGCGGTCGGCGAGGGTCATGGCCTCGACCTGATCATGGGTCACATAGATCATGGTGGCGTCGAGCGTATCGTGCAGCTTGGCGATCTCGATGCGAGTCTGGGCGCGCAGGGAGGCGTCCAGATTGCTCAGCGGCTCATCGAACAGGAACACCTTGGGGTCGCGCACGATGGCTCGGCCGATAGCCACGCGCTGACGCTGGCCGCCCGAGAGCGCCTTGGGCATGCGTTCGAGATAGTCCTCAATCTGCAGGATGCGCGCCGCTGCCCGCACGCGCTGATCCACCTCCGCCCGCGGCGTCTTGGCCAGTTTGAGGCCGAAGGCCATATTGTCGTAGACCGTCATATGCGGATAAAGCGCATAGGATTGGAACACCATGGCAATGCCACGCTTGGGCGAGGGCACGTCATTGACCAGCACGCCCCCGATCGAGATGTCGCCGCCGCTGATCGGCTCAAGCCCGGCGATCATGCGCAGCAGTGTGGACTTGCCGCAGCCCGAGGGCCCGACGAAGACGACGAACTCGCCCGATTTGATGTCGAGGTCGACGCCATGGACCACCTCGACACTGCCGTAGGATTTGCGGATACCGCGCAGGGACACATCAGCCATAGCAGACTCCTCAGGTTTCAATCAGCAAGGTGGCGATTTCAAACGGCCGCAGTGCCAGCGTCACGCTGTTGTCGGTCAGCTTGAGGGGCTTGCCGGGGTGCTCCTCCATCAGATTGACGGTGCGGACCGATTTCACCTTCATACCGAAAGTGATGGTCGCGTTGGCGCGGATATTGGCGTGCTCGAACACGCGCAACACGGCAGCATCGGACTTTTCCGCCTTCTTGACCGTCTCAAGGGTGACATTGTTGCAGTCGACCCGGGCAAAGCTGAAGCTGGGCAGTTCGGCGGCCAGCGCCTTGGCCGGCGCCAGGGCGCCGATGACGGCAACCGGATTGTTGAAGCGTTCGGCGGCGCGGTGCACTTCGGCCAGATCGGTGACGCCACCGTGCACGAACAGGCCATAGCGGATGCGATGGTGACCGATGTCGGCCTGGGGATCGGGGAAGATCGAGCCGCGCACCAGAGTCAGACGCACCGACTGCTCCAGGCAGTCATAGGCATATTTGCTGTCGTTGAGCAGGGCGACGCCGAAGTCGGTTTCGCTGAGGTCAACCCAGCGGTGCATTGAGGCTTCGAAACGCGCCTTGTCCCAGCTGGTGTTGCGATGAGTGGGGCGCTTGACATGGCCGAACTGGATTTCCGAGCGAATCTCTGAGGTGTTGAGATCGAAGGGGAACTGCGCCTTGAGCACGGTGTGGCGCTCGTGCCAATCGATGAAGGTGTCGAACTCCACCTGCCGCTCGCCGGCGACCAGGGAGATGATCTGCACCAGCTTTGAGGCCTGATAGCTGCGCTCGACGCGGATGGCGGCCCGATGCGGGCCCGTCTCGACGACGGTCACCGACGACTTGCCGTCCGCCAGGGGCCAGAACTGCTCCTCGAAATAGCGGTCGATGTCCCAGGCGTCCCATTCCATCGGCTTGTCTTCATAGGCAATGAGCCGGTTGGCGCGGGCGCCCGCGGCCAGGGTCTCGCGCTGGCGCGTCTTGTCGAAAATCGAAGTGATTTCGCCCGACGCATCAAAGGTCAGCTTGATCAGCTCGTTCTCAAGATGAGTGGCCGAGACCGACAGGGTCGACTTGGCCTTGCCGCCATCGCCCTGCACCAGTTGCGCCGCTGTCCAGCCGAGCGGGGCAATCCCGGCGACCGGGGCCGCATAGCTGGTTTCGCCGGCAGCGCCGACGAGGCGCTGCACTGGATGGTTGGCGCCGGCTGTGGCCAAAGCCGTGCCGGCCAGACTTGCTTGACTGCCCAGCACGACCAGGCCGGTGCGCTCCTGACCGGTGAAGTTGAACAGCCGCAGCTGGTCAGCACCGGGCTTGGCAAAGGCCTGGGCCGCATTGTGCCAGGGACCATTGTGCGAGCTCAGGGTTGAGAAGATCTGGTCGTATTCGGCGTCGCTGTCGACATAGACCTCGGGAATCGAGGTGCCTGGCAGGATATCGTGGAACTGGTTGATCAGCACCAGCTCCCAGAACTGGGCGAGCACATCGACCGGATAGGCAGCGCCGGTCTGGGCCAGGGCCATCATGCCCAGGAACTCCAGCTCGCGCAGCTTGCGCTCGGCATTGCGGTTGTTGGCCTTGTTCTTGGCCACCGAGGTCAGCGTGCCGCGGTGATACTGCAGATAGAGCTCCCCGTTCCAGGTGGGGAAGCGGGAATCGGGGGCGTCCATATGGGCGCCGAGGCGCTCGAGGAAGGGCACGATGCCTTCGAGCTTGACGCGGGGGGCGCCGGGAATGCCGCGCTCAAGGCGAATGCCGCGCTCGATCATGCCGCGGGTGGGGCCGCCACCGCCGTCGCCATAGCCATAGCTCATCACCACCTCGTCATGGGCGGCCTTGGGCTCATAGCGCTTCCAAGCGCCCATGGTCTCGGACACCGAGAGATCGCCATTATAGGTGGTGAAGATCTGCTCGCTTTCAAAGCGCTGGGCGGTGATCAGCTGCGCCTTGGTGACCGTGCCGTCGATGCCACGCCAATGGAAGCTGTCATAGGGGAAGCGGTCGGTGTCGTTCCAGCTCAGCTTGCTGGTGACGAAATACTTCAGCCCTGACTTGTCCATCACCTGCGGCAGGTTGGCCGAATAGCCAAAGGTATCGGGCAACCAGACGGTCTTGGGGTCGACGCCGAAGTTTTCCAGGTGGAAGCGGCGGCCGCGCATGATCTGGCGGACCAGGGATTCGCCGGAGACGATATTGACGTCGGGCTCCACCCACATGGCGCCTTCGATCTCGAACTGGCCGGATTTGACGCGCTTGAGCAGCCGCGTCCAAAGCTCGGGATAGTCCTTCTTGATGAAGTCGAAGAGCACCGACTGATTATACATGAAGACGAATTCGGGATACTCTTCCATCAGGTTGAGCACCGTGGCGAAGGACCGTCCGGTCTTGTCGCGCGTGTGCATGACACGCCAGAGCCAGCCCACATCAAGATGGGTGGAACCGACCGCGGTGATCTGCGGCTGGGTCTCGGTATCGACCAGGGCATAGACTTCGGCGGCGATCTTTTCGGCCGCACCCAGCGAGGCCTCAAGCCCCTCGACATTGCCATCGCGGCGGTCGAGCGCGCGCAGCGCCCGCTCGACGATGGCCAGAATGGCATGGCGGCGCGAATCCTGCTGCTGCAGGCGCACGGCCACTTCCAGCGGCGTCATCAGGTCATAGTAGAGTTTCTCAACGCGCTCGTTGCGCGTGAAGAACTCGACCTTGAAGCCCACCAGCGGGCGATCAAAGAAGGTGAAGGCATTGACCAAAAGGATATGCTTGTTGCCCGGCTTGGCCTTGCGTTCGATGACCAGTTCGGTGTGGTTGCCATCGAGCGCCTGGGCGATCTTGCCATCGAGATAGGCCAGGCACTGCGGATCGGTGGAGCCCGGACGATCCTGCCACTGGCTGGTGAACTTGAGCACCAGCGTCTTGCCGGCCGCGGCGGCGGGCACCTCGACCTCGGCAGCGAACCAGGTGTGCCCCTGTTTCTTGGCCCAGACCGAATGGCTGCCAAACTGTTCCCAGGCGCGCCAGTCATCGGCGAGTGCAGCCGCTGCCGTTACATCGGCGCGCTGCACATGCCATTGGAAGGGCGCATCGGCGATGGGGGTAAGGATCTTCTGCTCGAGATCGGCACACAGCCGGAGCAGCTTGCCTTCCATCTTGAGATCGTCGTCCAGCAGGCCCAGCTTGGACGAGAGGGGATTGGAATAGGTCATCCTTTGACTCCGACGCCGGCGAAACCAGTGTTCATGTTTCGCCGCAGCAAGAAATAGACGCCGACCGCCGGCGCTGCGTAGATGATGGAATAGGCCGTGAGGAACCCGTAGTTGATGGCCCCCTGCTGGCCGAAGGCGGCATAGAGGCCCACCGACATGGGGAAGGCATCCTGCACGCGGGCAAAGATCAGCGGCAAAAGGAACTCGTTCCAGGCGCCGGTGAAGCTGAAGAACCAGACCACGGCAATGCCGGCCCGCGACATGGGCAGCACGATGCGGGTGACGATCTGGAACAGTGTTGCTCCCTCCACATAGGCGGCTTCCTCAAGCTCGATCGGCACGGTGTCGAAGAAGTTCTTGAGCAGCAGCAGGGTGAAGGGGAGATTGAGAATTGTCAGCGCGATGATGACGCCGAGCTGATTGAGCAGGCCGCCGCGCTGGGCTGCGAAATAGAGGGGCACCAGCACGCCCGCCGATGGCAGCATGCGCAGCAGCACCAGGGTCCACAAAAAGGCATTGCGGCCCGGGATGCGCAGGCGTGACAGCGGATAGGCGGCCGCAATGCCCACCACAACGCTCAGCGTTGCTGTCCCGGCGGCAATGAGCATGGAATTGAGGAACTGTCGCCCGGCATTGCCGCTGATGGCCATGGCGAAGTTGTCCAGGCCCACCGAGCGCGGGATTTCCAGCTGCCCGGTGGAGGCGGTGTTGAAGGCATTCAGGAACAGCCAGGAAAAGGGACTGACCCAGATGATGGCCATGAAGGTCAAGGCAATGGCCGTCAGCCGCGAATGCGTCGGGTTGGTTTCCATTTACTTGGGCTCCCGCAGCAGGCGCAGATAGAAGATGGACAGAACCCCCACGATGGCCAGCATGGCTACGGAAATGGCGCTGCCGAAGCCCAGGTTGCCGCGGGCAAAGCTCTGATTGTAGAGGAAGACCGCCAGGGTTTCGGTCTGCCGGCCAGGACCACCGCCGGTCATCGCGAAAATCAGCGGGAAATAGGTGAAGGTCCAGATGGTGATGAACAGCATATTGGTGGCGATGTGCGGCCGGATGATGGGCAGCATGACCAGCCAGATGCGCTGCAGTGGCGTGGCGCCATCGACCTTGGCCGCCTCGACCACTTCGCGGGACACCGAATCCAGTGCTGCCGAGAACAGCAGATAGGACCAGGCCGTGCCCTTCCAGACATTGGCGACAATGACGACCGGCAGGGCATAGTCATTGATGAAGCTGATCGGCGGGAAGCCAAGCGGCACCACAATGAGGGCGTTGATCAGGCCGGTCTGACTGGTGGTGGCCGACCACAGGAACGCCGCCACGATATCGGGCAACAGCCAGCCCAGCATGATGCAGACTTCCACAACGCTGCGGATGGTCGATTGCGTGCCGCGCAGCGTGGCCGCCAGAAGGAAGCCGAGCACCGACTGGCCGACGATGGCGGAGAAAAAGACAAAGACCACCGTGGTCCACAGCGCGTCCAGGAAGCCCTTGCGGGTGAACAGGCGCTCGAAATTCTGCAGGCCCACCCAGCTCCATTCCACCGACTTGCGGCCCACCAGGGCCAGATCGGTGAAGCTGAAGGCAAAGGCCCAGGCGGTGAAATAGAGCAGCACGCCGATCAGCAGGGCCGCCGGCAGCATGCCCAGGCCCAGGACGAGCAGATTGCTGGTGAGCCAGGGATTGGACTGGTTCTTCATTGCGGATCCCTCACTGGCGACAATAGTCAGTCGAGCAAATGGCTAAGCGCCGGCGCGATGGCTGCGCCAACCAATCAAGCAAAGGGTGTCGCAACCTTGCGGTCGCGGCACCCCTGGAGCGACGCCCGGAGGACAGTGCGGGCGTCGCTGGGGAGAGCGGTTACTCGTAGGTCATGACCTTGTCGGTGCCGAATTCGTCGACCAGAGCATCGTGATACTCCTGGATGACGTCATCGACCGAAGCCCCATCGAGGATATCGGCGGTGGCCTGCTGGACCAGCGCGGAGACAGTCTGGTAGCCCGGAACGGTATCGCGGCCCGTGGTCTCGGCCGCCAGCGCGGTTGCCTTGGCCAGGAAGGGGTCAGCGGTATATTCAGGCGATTCCGAGATGTCGGTGCGCACAGCCATGCGGTGGTTGGCCAAGGTCCAGGCCTTGAAGTTGGCCTCGTCGAAAATGGCGGTCACGAGCTTAAAAGCCATATCCTTGTCGGCGGCCTTGGCATTGACGCCGATGGTCCAGCCACCCGAGATATTGGTGGTGGTCTTGGCGCCAGGCTCGCCCGAACCGGGCCAGGGGGTCCAGCCCACCTGGGCGTCGCGCTCTTCGCGGCTGGGCGGATTGTTGCAATCCCACAGGCAGGCATCTTCCCACGAACCACTGGCCAGAATGCCGAGCTGGTCATTGGCAAGGGCCGCGCGAACAGCGGCACCGATATCGGTGGCGTAGTTCAGGTCTGCCGGGTTGAGCTGCTTGTCGACATAGACCTGATGGTAGAGGTCGAACGTACGACGGAGCGCCGGGCTGTCGCCGATCCACTGGCCGGTTTCACGATTGAGCAGGCGATTGCGGTCGCCTTCGGGGACGTCGGCGCCGAGCAGCGCCATATAGACGCCCTGCATGGTGGCGGCTTCAGCCTGCTTGGTGCCGGCGGGCAGCTGGAACGGATACTGCACGCCCGCATCCTTGAGCTTCTGGGCCGCGTCGAGAATATCGGCCCAAGTCTTGGGCTCCCAAGGCAGGGCAATGCCGGCCTTTTCGAAGTTGGACTTGTCGTACCAGAGCATGCGCACGTCGGTGTCGGTGGGCAGGGCGTAGACCTTGCCCTGGTAGGAGGCCACTTCCAGCAGGCCCGGCAGATAGTACTGATACTGGTCCCAGCCGGCAGCCAGATCGTTGAGCGGCTCGAGATAGCCCGACGAGGCCAGCTCGGACACCATGAAGCTATCCATCAGATTGACGTCGGCGGCGGTGCCGGCAGCCAGATCGAGCGCAATGCGCTGGTCATAGCCCTGGCCGGGCAGCTTGATAGCCTTGACGGTCTCGCCGGTCTCGGCCTCGAAGGCCTTGATGCCGGGCTCGACCAGCGATTCAATCCAGTCGGCATACATGAATGTCACTTCGGCCCGGGCCGGGATTGCGGCGGCCGCCACCAGCGACAGGGCCGCCACGGTGGTCAGAAAACCCTTCTTGAGCATGAACTCCTCCTCTGCTGCTCTCGCCGCCTCGTTGGACGGCGCCGCGTCAGACCGCGGGGCCTCAACGCGGGCTGACGTAACCACAGGATATGCAACGTTGCAAATTATTTCTTGCTTTGGTCAGTCAGCCTGACCATTCTAGAGTTTTCACCATTCTTTTCAGTAGCTTACTACAATGAAATCGTTTCAGATATTCCAGGGTGGCGTCTGCATCGTTGCATATTTTAGCATATTTGGTTTCTGCTCACGGCGGTGTAAAACCGAGGGAAGGAAGGGTCCCATGGCGATCAGAACGACAGAGAATGGCAGCGGGCGCGCTGGCGGTGGCGGACGGGTCACCTTGCGCACCATTGCGCAGATGACCGGGCTGAGCCTATCGACGGTTTCGCTGTCGCTGCGCGGGGGCACCACGCTCAAGCAGGAGACACGCGACAAGGTCGCCGAGGCCGCCAAAGCGCTGGGCTATGTGCCCGATCGCGCCGGCGTACGCCTGCGCACCGGCAAGACCAATGTGATCGCCCTGGTGCTTGACGGCGCCGAAGATTCGATCGATTTCGCGCGGCAAATGATCCAGGGCATCGGGCATGCCATCAAGGGCACGCGCTATCATCTGACGGTGATCCCCGAGTTCGAGCGCAATATCAGCCCGGACACCGTGCGCTATGTGCTGGACAACCGCACCGCCGACGGGGTCATCATCACCCATACCGCGCCGCGTGACCGGCGCGTGCAGATGATGATCGATGCCGACTTTCCCTTTGTCAGCCACGGGCGAACGGAGTTCTTCACCCCGCACCCGTTCCACGATTTCCACTCGGAAGTGTTCGCCTCCACAGCGGTTGAGCGCCTGGCCAGCAAGGGCTGCAAGCGGGCGATGCTGGTGGTGGGCGACGACACCACCACCAACCACCACAATATCGTAACGGCCTTTCACCGCGCCACCGCCCGCACCGGGCTCGAGCCGCGCATCATGACCGGCATGCAATATCTGCCGCCCACCGAGATGCGCCGCATGGCCATGGAACTGGCCAGCGAGCCTGACCGGCCGGACGGCATTATCTGCGACAGCGAAATGCGCACCATTGCCCTGACCGGCGGCCTAATGGAGGGCGGCCTGCGCATGGGACAGGATGTGCATCTGATCTACAAACAGACCTCGGGTATCTTGCCCACACTGTTCCCAGCGGTCGACAGCATCCGCGAGGACGTGTTCGCGGCGGGCGTGGAACTGACCAATCTCCTGCTGCGCCGCATCGAGGGCGCGGAGCCCGAAACCCTCCAAACCCTGGCCGAACCGCAGCCGCAGTGGCGCAACTGAAGCCAGGGCAGGCCGCCGCGAGGACGCCTCACGCGTCGATACTGGCCGCCAGGGTCTGGCTAATCGCGGTGAAGCTGCGACCTGACTGCGCTGCCCATTCCGTAAAGGCCGCTTGAACTGCCGCCATGTCGGCGCGCGAACTGGGTGGCTTGTTCACGACACCCTCGGCGATCAAACGGGCAACAACGTCTGGCGAGAGCACGAAACTGTCCACGCCCATGCGTCGCAGCACACGCTGACCGGTCAGTCCACCCAGACGCGCGCCGCGCCGGTCGAGCACATCGAGCAGGCCCACAAGATCGGCACGGGGCCAGGCCGCAATGAAGGCGCCAAAGCTGCCATGGCTGGCAGCGATCTCGGCCAGGAAATGCGCATTGGCGATCACCGCTGCCAGCTTGGCGCGGTTGCGCACGATGCCTGAATTTGCCAACAGGCGGTCAAGGTCGCCATCATGGTAGAGATTGACCCGTTCGACCGCAAAGCCGTCAAAAGCAGCTTCAAAGCCGGACCATTTCACGTCGATGACGGACCAGTTGAAACCGGCTTCAAACAGGCCGCGTGCCATGGCCGATAGCCAGCGATCATCGGAAGTGGCGCGCAGGGCCGTAATGGGCGCCGGCACCGTCAGCCGCGCCTCGAGCGCATCGGCGCCACCCTGTCGCGCTGCGGCGATGGCAAAGATATCCTCGAACGGGCGCATGGCTCTTCCTCTCCAAATACCCAGCGCCATATGTGCACGAGGTCAGCGCATGGCAGCGGATGTCCGCAGTAGTCCTGACGGCGATTGAATAGGGGGGCTGCGGGTTGTCAAGCACAGCCAGGACGTGGCCCCTATCGATCACCACGCCCCTTGCCCTGGTGATGGCCGGGTCGGAAATGTCGTAGGCCGTGGGGAGATGGTGGGCGACGCGGGTTGCCCATGCATACCGCTCTGTTTGCAGGTGAGGGGCTGCAAGGCCCCAGACGACAGCTATCCGATGGAGACTATAGCTCTTCTGGAAATAAATGGCGGAGAGAAAGGGATTCGAACCCTTGAGACGGTTCCCCGCCTACACACTTTCCAGGCGTGCGCCTTCGACCACTCGGCCATCTCTCCGCATCGCCTAATCTCCGGGCTGGAATCGCCGGAGGGGCCGGCTGGTTGGCCGGCGCGAGCGAGGCGCAATATACTTATCATGGGCTTGGGCGCAAGGGATCACGACACCGAGATGACGATTGTTTTTGCCGGGGCGGCATCCCAGCTTGTGAGAGGGGGCGCGGGCATGGCACAAAGGCCCTGCGCGGCGACCATCCAGCCAGGCCAGACGGGGTCGGATCGCTGCCAGTACCGGGAATGCGCATGCGGCTGATCTTGAGAATTCTGGGCACCTGGCTGATCGGCCTGGCGCTGGTGTTATTGGTCATCGACGGCACAAAGTCGCTGGGCGCCAATGCGCTGCTGCTGACCAGCCTGAGCCAGATGTGGCTGCAGCTGCATCCGCAAAGCCTTGAAGGCCTGCATGAATTTCTCGGCAGCCGGATGTTTGCCGATCTGCTGGAGGCGGGGCTGGTGCAGGTGCTGGCGCTGCCGGCGTTTGCAGTGTTCGGCGTGCCGGGCATCGTGCTGACTGTGCTGGGCCGCAAGCCGCGGCGCGCGCTGTTCCTGCGCGAAGACCAGATCTGAAGGTGATGTAACCCTTTGCGGCCATTGGCCGTATAGAGGCATGAAAGGAAGTTCACATGTTCTTCAAAACCAAGCCTTCCACCCTTCCCTCGGCAGCTGAGGCGCTGCCTGGCCGTGCTGTCGAGATGCCGGTTGCTGCCAACCACTTCGTCAATGGCCAGCCGCTCAAGGGGCCCTATCCCCTTGATTCGGAAACGATTTATCTGGGCCTGGGCTGTTTCTGGGGTGCCGAACGCCTGTTCTGGCAGCTGCCGGGGGTGATCGTCACCGCCGTGGGCTATCAGGGCGGCAGCACGCCCAACCCCAGCTATGAGGAAGTCTGCTCGGGCCGCACGGGCCATACCGAGGCGGTCAAGGTGGTGTTCGACCCCAAGGTGACCAGCCTGGAGACCGTGCTTAAGTGCTTCTGGGAAGAGCATAATCCGACCCAGGGCATGCGCCAGGGCAATGACGTGGGCACGCAGTATCGCAGCGCGATCTATACGACCTCGTCGGAGCAGGCGGCGGCCGTGGCCGCGAGCCGGGACGCCTATCAAAAGGCCTTGAATGCCAAAGGCTTGGGACGGATCACTACCGAGATCGCGCCGGCTGGCCCGTTCTTTTATGCCGAGACCTATCACCAGCAGTATCTGGCCAAGAACCCGGCCGGCTATTGCGGGCTGCAGGGCACGGGCGTCAGCTGCCCGATCGGGCTGGGCGTCACAGCGGCCTGAAATCGGCGTAGCATGCTGCTGAATTGGCAGGCACCGATTGTCCCAAATGGCTCGCATGGGGTGAACCTGTGACACAGCAGATCGGTAGCATGCTGACGCGGGCAGGCTTTGAGCGCTTTGTATCAAGCCTGCCTGCGGTGGAGATTGTGCATCAATGGGGCGACGCCAGTGTCGCCAAGGTGGGCGGCAAGATCTTTGCCCTGCTCTCGGGCTGGAGCACCGGCGGCGACGTCGGGCTGAGCTTTAAGTGCTCGGACATGAG
Source organism: Devosia sp. FKR38 (assembly GCF_005222805.1). Classification (GTDB taxonomy): domain Bacteria; phylum Pseudomonadota; class Alphaproteobacteria; order Rhizobiales; family Devosiaceae; genus Devosia. The sequence goes on from NZ_STGC01000002.1 coordinate 356,776, forward strand.
CTTTGATCTGCTGCCTGACCTCGACGGTGTGCGCCCGGCGCCCTATCTGGCGCGCGCCAAATGGGTGCAGATCATAGCTGGCTCGGCCCTGGGGGAGGATGAGCTGCGCAATTATGTGCGCGAGGCGCACCGCCTGGTGGCCAGCAAGCTGCCCAAGCGGCAACGCGAAGCGTTGGGCCTAGGCCCTATTGCGGCAGCACCGCAAACACCCTGAGCGGACTATCGGGCAGGCTGACATCGGCCAGCCAGGCCGGCAGGCGGCCCTGCTCATAGAGCGCGGCAAAGCTGTCGGGCGCACGGTCGGACAGACCAGACACTTCCGGCATGGCCGGGCAGATGACGACCAGGCCAATGCCGCGTGCCGTCAGGATAGCGCGGGCCTCGTCGATGGGATCGTTGAAAAAGCGGAAGGCGTCGCGCACACCGCGTTCATTGCGATGATAGGGCGCGGCCACCACCGCATGGGGCGTATAGAGCAGCAGGTGTGAGCCCAGATCGATGGGCGACATGATGCGCTCGGGCGGCAGGGCAGCCAGATCGGCGAAGGCCGCCGGGGCGAGACAGGCTTCCCGGCTCTGGCGGGCGGCGGCATCGGCTGCCGCAGCGACGCCACTGGGCGCCAGATTGACGCCAACCGTTACCAGCACGGCGATCAGCACGCCGGCAAAGCCGAGCCAGCTGCCGACCAGACCGGCCACCGAGCCGATGCTGGCACGGCGGAGATAGTGATGGCGCGCAGAGACGATCAGCCAGGCGGCAGCCGGCATGGCCGGCATGATGGCGAGGCGCGCACCGCGCACCTGGGCCAGCATGACCAGGGCGGTGGCCAGCATGAACAGCAGCAGTGCCGCCCATTCGGGGCGATCCTGCGGCTGGCGCCAGAGGCGCCAGGCCACCACACCAAGCGCGAGCAAGACCGGCAGCCCGACCGCGGCAACATAGCCGGGCAATTCGAACAGGCTCAGCACCCAGGGCTTGGCCTCGGTGATGCCGGCCAGCCAATGGAGCTGCAGCCAGGGATCGAGCGCGCCATAGGGGCCCTTGAGGCATTGCGGATAGAGCGCGACCACTGCGGCACTGCCCAGGCCACCCAGCAGGGCGAGCAGCAGGAGGCGCTGCCAGGGCGCCGAGAGGCGCAGCAGGCTGGCCAGAGTGAAGGCAACAGCCACGACGGCGGCAAAGGCCAGATAGACTGGCGAGAGCACATCGCAGGCGGCCTCGAGCCAGCGCGCGGGCGGCCGATAGATGGCCAGATGGATCGCCATGCCGGCGAGGAAGGCGAGGCCGAAGCCACGCATGGTGCCGGCCTTATGGGGATCGGCGACCCAGAGCAGGCCCGAGACGACGACGGCTGCGACAATGACGGGCAGCGATTCGGTGGCGATGGCCAGCGCGGTCGCGGCCAATAGCCCGCCCAGAATGGCAAAGCGCGGCCGGCGCACGGCCTCAACCCCAGCCCAGATGGTGGCCAGGGTGAGCAGGATAACGACATTGTGGTGGTCGACGCGGCCAGGGACGAACTCGGCGGTGACGGCGGGGCTGAGCACCGGCAGGATCAGCGCGGGCAACACGCCCTCGGGTCCGACGAGGCGCTGGGTCAGCCCGGCGCTGAGCCAGAGCAGCACGGCCAGCAAGAGCAGCGGCCAGACATAGCCAATGGCGACCAGCGCGGCATCGGGGCCGAGCCATGGCGTGAACAGCGCCAGGAGCCCGGCCAGCGGCAGATCGACCAGGCGCGACCAGTGGATCTCTGCACCCCAGGGGGTATTGAGCCGATGCTGGATCGGATCGTACCAGGCCTGACCGCCGAGAAAATCGCGCACCACCACCATGCGCATGGCGTCATCGGTATCGCTGAAGAAGGGCGTGGCCTCGCCGCCCGACAGGCTCCGCCAAACCAGCATGGCTGAAGCCAGCGCGAACACCGCCAGCACGAGACGCAGGTCGACACCGCTTCGGACGGGGGATGGTTGGCGCACGTTGGATACCCTGGAGATTGCGGGTCGACCATGCGCCGGGCGGCGTTAAGATGGGGTTGGCACAGCCAGAGCTTTTGCATGGCCAGGACCCGACTATTAAACAAGCATTTGCTTTTTTAATTAGCCCAATATATCAAGCAAAGACTTGTTTAATTACGGAGTGTGCCCCATGGCCACGAGTGAAGACGTTTCCAGCCGCTGGGGCGAAATCCTGACGCCGCATTATGCCCCTGCCACGCTGATCATCAGCCTGGGCGTGGCGCTGCTGGCACTGAACTCCTTTGTGGCCACGGTCTCGCTGCCCACCGCCGTTGAAGAGCTGGGCGGGGTGGCGCTGATCTCCTGGGCGGTGACGCTTTATCTGGTGCTGGCGATCGTGGGCGGATCGGGCGCGGCGCTGCTCAAGCAGAAGCTCGGGGCGCGTCGCGCGCTGCTGGGATCGGCGGGGCTGTTCCTGGTCGGCACGCTGGTGGTGGGCGGCGCGGGCGCCATGCCGCAGGTGCTGGTCGGCCGGGCGCTGCAAGGCCTGGGCGAAGGCATGGTGGCGGCCATCTGCTTTGCGCTGATTCCGGCGCTGTTTCCCGCCCGGCTGGTGCCCAAGGTGTTCGGGCTGCAGGCCATGATGTGGGCGATTGCCGCGTTTGGCGGGCCGGCCGTTGCGGGGCTGTTGACCGAATGGCTGTCCTGGCGCGCAGCGTTCCTGTTCAGCGTGCCGCTGGTGCTGATCTTTGGCGCCATGGTGCTGGTGGCCGTGCCGGCGCAGATCGCCGATGAGCAGGTGGTGCAGTTCCCCGGCGTGCGGCTGCTGGCGATCGGCGCCGGCATCTTGCTGGTGGCGCTGGCGGCAGTGATGCCGCCGCTGGCAGCGACCGGACTGCTGGCGCTGGCCGCTGTGGTGCTGGTGGGCGCGGTGTGGCTGGATGGGCGCAGCCGCGACCGGCTGATGCCGCCCGACGCCTTTCGCCTGAGCACTGTGGTGGGCACGGGGCTGTGGATGAGCCTGTTGATGAACATCGCCGGGGCGGGATCGGCGGTCTATCTGGTGCTGGTGGTGCAGCAGGCCTGGGCCTATGGCCCGACATTGGCCGGCGCCGTGGCGGCCGTGCTGGCCGTGGCCTGGAGTGCATCGGCCATCGTGGTGGCCAATGTGCGCCAGCGGGCGACGCGCAAGCTGCTGATCCGCACCGGGCCGGCGATGATCGCGGGCGGGCTGCTGCTGGTGCTGGCCGGGCTCGAAATGGGCCAGGCCGGGGTGGTGTTGGCCGGGCAATTGCTGATCGGGGCCGGCTTTGGCACCTGCAATGGCTATCTGAACCTGTCGATGATGGAAGCGGCCAGCGATGCCGAGCGGGACCGCACATCGGCGCTGGTGCCCACCACGCAATCAGCTGGTGGCGCCATCGGCGCGGCGCTGGCCGGAGTGGCGGCCAATGCGGCGGGCCTGGCCACGGCGACCGCGCCCGATGCCGTGCTGGCCAGCATGATCCCGGTCTATGGGCTGGGCGCCATCGTGGCAGTGCTGGCCCTGCTGGCGGCGTGGCGCATGGTGGGGCTGATGCAGAAGGCCGAGCGCCAGATGGCCCGCCCGGCCTAAGCAAAAAGGGCGGTGGAAACCACCGCCCTTGATCGCTGTCAGGCTGCGTCGACGCTTAGCCCTTGGGCTGGGGCACGATGCGCAGATAGGGCTTGAGTTCCTTCCAGCCCTCGGGGAACTTGGCCTTGGCGGCCTCGTTGTTGACCGAAGCGGCGATGATCACGTCGTCGCCATTCTCCCAGTTCACCGGCGTCGCCACCGAATGCTTGGCGGTGAGCTGCAGGCTATCGATGACACGCAGCACTTCATTGAAGTTGCGGCCGGTCGATGCCGGATATTCGATCTTGAGCTTGACCTTCTTGTCCGGGCCGATGACGAAGACCGAGCGGACAGTCAGCGTGTTGTCGGCATTGGGATGGATCATATCGTATTTGCGCGCGACTTCGCCGGTGGTATCGGCCAGCAGCGGGAAGTTGAGCGCAGTGCCCTGGGTTTCCTCGATGTCTCGGGCCCAGCCGGCATGATCCTCAAGCTTGTCGACCGACAGGCCCAGGACCTTGACGCCACGCTTGTCGAACTCGGGCTTGAGCTTGGCAGTGAAGCCCAGCTCGGTGGTGCAGACCGGGGTGTAATTCTTGGGGTGGCTGAACAGCACCGCCCAGGAGCCTTCGATATAGTCGTAGAAATGGATGGGGCCTTCGCTGGAGTCGGCCGTGAAATCGGGGGCGGTGTCGCCAATCAAAATAGCCATTGTGCTCGTCCTCTCGGGGCCCCGGACGGACCCATGATCTGCTGCCTATGATATCGTGCGCCCGGCTGCGCAAAGAAGCGGCCGGGAGCGGAATGTTTTTATGTTGTCCGTGGTTGGAGCGCCATGGCGTTCCATGCGGCGCCTCGCCGCGAGGATGAGGCTAGTTGCTGGTCGGCGCCCCATTGGTCCAGATGACCTGCTCGGTGGCCAGCGGAATGACCGACAGGCTCATCTTGCCGCTGCCCTGCTGGATCTGACGGGCATGGGCCAGATAGATCAGCGAGTTGTTGGCGGCGTCATAGATGCGGGTGACGCGCAGCGACTTCCAGATCAGCGAGCGGGCTTCCTTGAAGATTTCCTCGCCGCCGGCCCTGGTGGAAATATCGCCGATGGTGATGGGGCCGGTAACCGAGCAGTCGAGCGCGGAATAGGAGGGATCCTCGAACCAATTGCCCTGGCTGATGCGATCGATGAAGGAGCGGTTGAAATAGGCCAGGTGGCAGACGACGCCCGAGACTTCGGGATCGGCCAGGGCATCGATGGCGATGTCATTGCCCGTCCAGTCGACCCCCACGGAGCCCACTTCGCGGCTGTCGCCGCAGGCGGCCAGGGTGACGGCAAGAGTGGCGGCGACGGCGACGGCGGCAAGGCGGTTCATGAGCGGCTCCCGAAGTGGTGATCAACAGATGGGCCACCACGGGGGCCAGTGCAAGGGTTCTGCGGCGGCAGATACGCAAGCCGCCAAGTCAGCGCTTGGACTGGTCGAAATAGCGCTCGAGCAGGCGCACCAGCAGCGACAGGGAAATGGTGAGCGAGAGATAGAGCAGCGCCACCACATTATAGGTTTCAAAGAAGCGGAAGCTGCCCGAGGAATAGACCTTGCCCAATTGGGTGATGTCCTGCACGCCCAGGGCCGAGACCAGGGCGCTGTCCTTGATCATGGAGACAAAGTCATTGCCCAGCGGCGGCAGGATGGTGCGCAGCGCCTGGGGGAAGGTGATGTGGCGGAAGCGCTGCCAGCGGCTGAGGCCGAGAGCACTGGCCGCTTCGAGCTGGCCGCGCGTCACCGCCTCGATGCCGGCGCGAAAGATCTCGGCGATGAAGGCCGAGTAGCAGACGGTGAGCGCCACAATGGCGCGCCAGGCAAAGTCGAACTGCCGCACGGTGATGGTCTGCCCGGTGGGCTGCAGCAGCCAGTTGGCGGCGGCCACCATGGCCGGCGCGGCAACGAAGGCGACATAGAACAGAAACACCAGCACGGGAATGCCGCGGATGATCTCGACATAGAAGGTGGCGAGCTCGACCAGGATGCGATTGCTCGAGGTGCGGGCCAGCGCCACCAGCAGGCCCAGCGCGGTGGCGGCGAAAAAGGCCACCAGCGTCACCCAGAGCGTGGTCTGCAGCCCGCCCGAAACAGTGCGGAAGATCTGGGTATAGGTGGCATTGGTGGCAATGCCCCAATAGCCGAGCACGAACAGCAGCAGAATGGCCATCAGCCACCAGGGCAGGCGGGACAGCAGGCTGGGCTTGCGGGGGGTATAGCTCATCAGGGCCGATCGGAATGGCGCGGCGGGCTGAGGTCAGCCCAGGCGAAGGCAGGGTGGCCGGCGCGGGACGGCCCCTCCCCCGGGTGCGGGAGAGGGGATGGCGCCCGGCCCTGCGGATTACTGGGCCGCGTTGTAGTCGTAGAACCACTTCTTCTTGATGGTGTCCAGCGTGCCATCGGCCTTGATGGCCGCCAGCGCCGCATTGATGGGCGCGGTGAGATCGGAGCCGGGGGTGAGAATGAAGCCGAAATCCTCGGTGCCCAGCGGCGTGCCGACAACCTTGAAAGCCCCGGGATTAGCGCCGATGTAGCCATCGGCCGAGGTCTGGTCCATCAGCACGGTGTCGATATCGCCGCCCAACAGGGCCTGCACCGAAGCGCCGAAGGTGTCGAACAGCTTGATGCGCGGATTGGCCTCGTCGCCATCGAGCACGTCATAGACGGCGACGTAGAAATTGGTGGTGCCGGCCTGGGCACCGACCAGGAACTCGGCATTGGCGCCAAAGCTGGCCGCATCGGTGAAGCGGGTTTCATCGGCGCGCACCAGCATGAACTGCTGGCTGGTGAGATAGCTGTCGGAGAAATCCACCTGCGACTTGCGCTCGTCATTGATGGTGATGCCATCCATGCCGACTTCGAACTGGCCATCGCGCACCGACTGGATCATGACGTCCCAGCTGGAAAGCTCCCATTTGACCTTGGCATTGAGGCGCTTGGCGATCTCGTTGAACAGGTCATACTCAAAGCCAATGCCCTCGCCGGTCTTGGGATCGGCGAAATTGAGCGGCACATAGGCGTTTTCGGTGACGGCGACGATCTCGCGGCCGGCCAGATCGGGCAGGCCCTGGGCCTGCACAGTCGAAACGGCCAGGGCCAGCGTGGCGGCAGCGGCGGCGAGGCGCACGAGGAATTTGGACATGAGGCGGCAGGCTCCCGAACGGTGATTGTGACGGGGAGACTAAACTACGGCAGCGGTGCTTGTAACCTCAGTTTTTGAGGCGGGCGGGTGCGTCAGCCTGCCTCGACCAGCGCGGCGCCCGGGCCGTTCTTGATCAGCGAGGCAATGGCGTTTTTGGCGCTGGAGCGGGACTTATAGGTCTCGGTGCGCACCATGGTCTCGCCATTGCTGGCCACGAAGCGCACGAAATGCTGCCCATCCTTGGAGGCGACGATCTCGAAGCGGTAGCCGCTGCCGGTCTCGCCCTTGGAGAGATCGGCCGTAGCGGCGCCGGGCGCATGGGCCTTGAGCGAGTCGATGGCCGATTTGGCGCTGGCCTTGGCCTTGTAGTTTTCCGACCAGAAAATGGTCGTGCCATTGTAGACAAAGGCGAATTTGAACTGGCCACCGGCGGCGGCGCTGATCTTGAATGTATGGGCCATGGCCCCTTCTCCCCCCTGTGAAGCGGCGTGATTGCGCCGGTCAGAGGCAAGACTAACCGCTGCGCGATCAAATGGAAGGGGGCAGTTTGGGGCGATCGATGTGGCCGAGATCGCGCTGTGGGTCGATCACGTCGCGGATCAACTGTTTGAGCGCCTTGACGTCGGGGAAGCCGCCATCGCGTTTTCTTTCCCAGACCAGATGACCATCAATGGTGATCTCGAAAATGCCGCCGGTGCCGGGCACCAGGGTCACCGCGCCCAGCTCAAGACTGAAGGTGGAGAGCAGCTCCTGCGCCATCCAGGCGGAGCGCAAAAGCCAGTTGCACTGGGTGCAATAGGTGATGGCAACGCTGGGCTTGGCACTGTCCATGGCCGCCTCGCCGCGACTAGAGGCGGCGCTCGATGGCCGGGACGATGGCCTCGGGCTGGGTATCGGGGGCGATGCGCTGGGCCACGCTGCCGTCGCGGTCGATGAGGAATTTGGCGAAATTCCACTCGATATCGCCGGGATGGCCGGCCTTGAGCCAGGTGTAGAGCGGGCTTTCGGACGGCCCATTGACGTCGAGCTTGGCGAACAGCGGAAAGCTCACATCATAGGTGAGGCTGCAGAAGCTGGCGATCTCGTCGGCGCTGCCCGGCTCCTGGCCGGCAAACTGGTTGCAGGGGAAGCCCAGCACCACAAAGCCCTGGTCGCGATAGCGGCGATAGAGCGCCTCGAGCCCCTCATATTGCGGGGTGAGCCCGCATTTGGAAGCCGTGTTGACGATGAGCACGAGCTGGCCTGCATAGGCCGACAGCGGCTGGAGCGTGCCATCAAGGCGCGGAAGGATGAAATCGGAAAGGGTCTGGGGCTGGGTCATGTGCCGATGCTAGCGCAAACTGCGCCCAGGGCGACAGATTTTTTGTCGGCCTAGTTGGTTGAGGGCTCGACCTGGGGCTAGACCTGGGGCTCGACCTCAGGCGCGGCGATGGCGACAGCGATCTCGGCGGGGACGCGCAGATCGTTTTCGCTGACGATGCGCTGATAGCTCTCCAGGCTCGACTGCACCTTGTATTGCACCAGGCGCCCTTCATAGGGCAGCAGGGCCACGATGCGGCAGGGCGCGGCGCGGCGCGTGCTGCTGCCATGGCTGGGCAGGAGATCAAGGGTCTGGTCGACGGCATATTTGTGCATGGCGCGGCTCCGCAAAAGGCACGGGCCGCTGCCCGAAAAGGACAGCGGCCCGCAGAAAATCTCTAGAGAACGGCCAGATTGGTGGCGCTGGCGCGGCCATCGCGGCCCTTTTCGATCTCGAAGCTGACCTTCTGGCCTTCATTGAGACCGGAGAGGCCGGCGCGCTCGACAGCGGAGATGTGCACGAAGGTGTCCTCGCCGCCGCCATCGGGCTGGATAAAGCCAAAGCCCTTGGTGGAATTGAAGAATTTAACGGTGCCGTTGGTGGCCATGACAGATATCCCGAGAAGCCCGCGCAGGTGGCAACGAGCGTTTTCCGCCGCGGCAACATGCACGCGTCGGCAGCAACGTTCGCAAAGTTCTGGGGATCGCCGCGACCCGGGACATGCCGGAACCGGTCGGCAAGCCTTGAAAGGCTGAAAACGTCATCCTGTCTAGCACTCCCCTGCCCGTGAGGCAAGGAAGCGCCAGACAGGGTGGCCCCGCCGCGCTAGTCGAGCAGGGTGCAGCTAAAGCTGTCGCCGCTCTGGCCGGACAGCCAGGTCATGGTCGTGGCGGTGAAATCGCCGACGGTGATGAAATAATCGCCGGCAAACATCAGGGTAAAGCTGCCGTCGGTATTTTCCTGGATATCCTGGATGGGCAGGTCTTCTTCGCCATTGTTGTAGGTATAGGCGTCGAAGGTGAAGATGGCGACTTCGCAATCCCAGCGGCCATTGAAGGGCATGACCGGGCCGGAATCATCGCCGGGGTCGCCTTCGGGCTCGAGGATATAGGCGTCGATGGACTGGGCGAACACGTCCATGCAGACGAAGGGATAGTCGTTGACGATGGCCTTGAGCACGCTGGGATCGGTGGCGCCGGCATCGAGCATGGAAGGAATGGCGGCGCGGGCCTTGCTGCTGGCAAAGGTCAGATCGGTCTGATCGAGATCATCGGCCAGGCCGAAGCGGTGATAATTGGCCCGATCCTGGCGCAGGATGGAGCCGGCGTCGGTGAGCGGATAGCCGTCCGAGGCCACCTTGTCCTGCTCGGAAATCTGCGCGCAATAGCTGTCAAATTGCTGGGCCTGGGCCAGCGTGGCGGACCCAGCCAGCAGCAGCGCGACAGCCAGAACAAGCCTGGCCAAACGAGAACGCATGAAAAAAGTCTCCCTCTGCCCGCGTCACCGCGGGAATATGCCCCGGAATGGAGGTTAACAGGGAATGAAGGGGGCGGGAAGGTGGGGGGAAGAGCTGGCGGATGAAGGGTGCGCAATCGGCCAAAAGGCTTTCGGCCTGGATGCGCGCCGCGTCGGACACAGGCGCACAAGGCTTTTTGGCGCCCAGGGCGATGGTGTCGGTGTGCAAAGCACTCAGCGCTAGCGACAGCGCCTCATGGCGCGCGGCCAGGGCGGCAGTGGTGCTGGCCTCCGTGGGTCTTCGGACAGGTTCATCGTCCTGCGGCGCGGCTTTGGCGGCGGAACGGAAGGGGTGGGGCATGCTGTCTCCTGTCGTTGGCGGCGTTGTGCCGGACAGGAGAGGGTAAGGCGGGGTGGAGGGGGTGGGGATAAGGTGGCGGGGCACAACTACAGGCGCCCCGTCCTTTAGCTCCGCTAGTCACCACAACTAGCCCTTGGGCGGATAAGGATCGTTGCCGAAGCTGTCGCGGGCGCGAATTTGACCGTTTCGACCATGAACCAGAAGCTCTGACTTCTGGTTTTGGGCGATCGCGCGACCACGGTCAATCGCCTCCTGCTGCGTGTTGTGGACGGACGTTGCACGGGCATTACCGGCGCCCTTTACCGCCCACCCGTCGGTGTGCGGGACGATGTGTTGGTCTTTGCCAGACATATTGCGTTTCCTTCATTGCAAAGAGTGGGACGAGATTGACCCCACGTCTTTGTTTACAATATGGCTATTTTCGTTGTCAACGTCAGTTTTTTGATTTACAAATCACCAGAATCTTTTTCCGGTAGCCATATGAACATCGACAAAAACGACATCGTCGAACTTATCGACGCCGCGCTGGCGGCAGACTATACGCGGGTCCGCCGGGCAGGCGGAAGAATCGCTCAAGCTCTGTCCGCAAGCGACGCTGAAACCGCCAAGGCGATAAAATCAATTATCCGCAAGCGGGGCGTCCCACTGAAGTCGTCTGGATACTCAGAGGCCCTTCCGGTTGATGCCAAATCAAGACTTCCATTGATCGAAGAGCAACCAACTCCCGCAACGCCTGTCTTTTTGAACCGCGAAAACGCCGCAACATATGCTTCCTTTTTGGAGGACGTGCGAAACGTCGATATGCTTGTAGCAAAAGGGCTATCTACTCGCCTGTCGATGTTGATATCCGGCCCCCCCGGCACCGGCAAGACCCTTCTGGCGGGGCACATTGCCAATCAGCTCAGTCGCCCGCTCTATGTTGTTAGGCTCGACGCGGTAGTATCTTCCTTGTTGGGGGACACCTCAAAGAACATACGACACGTATTCGAATATACGCCAACCAGAAATGCCGTCCTTTTTCTTGATGAAATGGACGCGGTCGCAAAAGTTCGAGACGACCAACATGAGCTAGGCGAGTTGAAACGTGTTGTTAATACAGTTATCCAGGCCCTAGACGCGATCGATGACCATGCAATTGTAATTGGCGCAACGAATCATCCCCAATTGCTAGATCCGGCAATATGGCGGAGGTTTCCTTATAAAATGGACATGGGCTTGCCGGACGAGGATTTGCGCTCCGAACTTTGGAAATATTTCTTGGACGAAGGTGACAACTCTATCGCAAGCGGACTTGCGCAACTTTCTGATGGCCTGAGTGGGGCTGACATTCAAAATTTGGCTCATGCGGCAAGACGAATTTCGATTCTCGACAGTCGTCCTGTGAGTTTCGCAAATTTGGCTTGGGCCACCTTGCAAAACAGGAAGGGAGTGCGTGCGCTTCCTGACCGCGCGGAGACCACAACCGAACAACGGCGGGAACTTGCGGCTACGCTTTCGCAAGCGAATCTCAGCGGGGCCAGCGCCGCTAAGTTGCTGGGTGTTAGCAGGCAAGCCGTGTCGGGGTACTTAAGGAGTGAATGATGGCGGAAGATCGGAGAACACCTCTACTGAATCCCGTCTTGTTGCTAACAAAGGAGCCGATACCTGAATCCCCACCTGTGAGTGGTCAAGGTGAAGCAGGTATTGTTGTTGAACGGCTCTCGCAGCAGAGAGCGGCTCTGTCCGCCGACTTGGATCGACTTGCAGAGACTGACGATTCAGCCGATCACGGAGGCAAGCTGCACGTGGTCGCTACCATGTTTCGCGATTCTTACGCGCCGACTTGGACGCCACGAGGGATCGTGGACAACCGCTTAGGCAGCCGGTTGGCCGGACCTGCGGCGGGCGGATACTTGCTTGAACTTGACCGGCAGCAACTACGTCGGCACGCCAGCTATGTTCGCACGGCGAGCTCCATTGAAGCGAGGACATCAATCTCGCGCGTAAAGTCACTTAAGCCCGTATCAGCAGCATACATTTTGCACGGTAAGACGCCCGATGTCATTTGGGACGAGGCGGAAAGACTGGACACCGGAAAGGCGTTCATCCTTTGGCTCGCGCCTTTCTTTGACCAGTTGGCACGAACTCATGTCGTAAGCACTCTAGAGCGATTTGAAGCTGACGGACAAATCCGAGCCATTTTTTCTGGTGTTACCATTCCGCCGTTTGGAGGCCGAGTAAGTGGCGAGGAACTGGTTCGGGTAATTAATCCGGATCAAAGTTCAATAGTTCGAGCAGCGCGCCATTACAGATCTGACGGGGCGGCCAGAGCACTTATTCAGATATCAAGTAAAGCGGCCTTTGTTGAAGTTGTCTCATCAGGAACGGTGACAAGGATTGATCCTGTCCGGAAGATCGAGGTCACCTCACCATCGGTGGGCGCTGAGCCCACTCCGCCTGTGCCTCACTCGGGAACGCAGCCCGTAGTTGCAGTAGTCGACGGTGGGATGACCGCACAAAGCTATCGAGCATTGGAGGCATGGAAAGCTCCTAGCCTATTGCCAGACCGTGTGGCAGATCATGCGCATGGCAATAGAGTATCTTCTTTGGTAGTTCATGCCCATGCGCTGAACAACCAGTTGAATCTGCCAGTTCTGGACTGTCAATTCGGCACTGTTCAGGCAATACCCAGGGCCGGAACCAATACAGCGACTAATACTGAGATGCTAATCGACTACCTCCGCCAAGTGGCCATTCGATTTCCGGAGGTGAAGATATGGAACATGTCATTCAATCAGATTGAGCCTGACGATGACCTGGAGTTGGTTAGCTACCTTGGCCATGAAATAAGAGAGATCGCGCGCGAATTTGATATACTTCCGATAATTTCTATTGGAAACCAGAGTCCAAACAACCCAAACAAGAAAATGTGCCCCCCTGCTGATTGCGAGGCGGCGATAACTGTCTCAGGCAGAAAATACGACAATAATGGACGGCCAAGCGGGGCATGCGATATCTCGCTGAGGGGCCCTGGGCCTGACGGCATGATAAAGCCTGATCTATCCTGGTTCTCGAACGTCAAGACGATCGGTGGCTCTGCGCATACTGGCAGTAGCTATGCCACGCCGCTCGTGTCTTCTTTGGCAGCGCACACATATGCGAACCTAAAAAGTCCATCGCCAGATTTAGTTAAGGCGCTGCTTATTGACCGCGCCGAGCTGGAGCAACACGATTCCGCGCTTGGTTGGGGTACACCATATGATGGCACAATGCCTTGGATGTGCGGCGACGGAACGGTGACGATGGCGTGGAGGTCTGAACTGCTTCCAGGATACGCTTACTACTGGAACGATATTCCAATTCCTCCAGAGCTAGTTCGCAACGGAAAGCTATACGGCAAAGCTCGCCTAACTGCCATTTTGAAGCCGCTGGTGTCTCAGCAGGGAACTCAAAATTACTTTTCCACACGTCTCCAGGTTGCGCTTCAGTATAGTCAAGGGTCAGGGAAGACTGGAAACTTGCTGGGATCGATGCGAGAGGACAAAGCGGCAGAGGAAGAGGCCCGTTCGGACTTGGCCAAATGGAACCCTGTCCGCCGACACGCGCGCGACTTCAGCGGGCGCACCGGTCTAGCGTTCTCTGGTAATAGCATGAGGCTTCACGCAAGAATCTTTGCAAGAGACCTCTTTCAATTCGACATCACCAGTCAAAGAGAACTTGGTAAGCAAGATGTCGCGTTTGTTTTGACCTTTTGCGGCGGCAGCGATTCCGAAATTTATAGCTCAACTGCCCAGCGGTTAAGCAATTTTGTGGAAAGCGCTGTACTCAACCAAGAACTTCAGATTGACGTTCACTCCTAGGAGCTAGTCGTCCCCCATCTTCAGCGCCTTGATGAAGGCTTCCTGGGGGATGTTCACACTCCCGTATTGGCGCATCTTGGCTTTGCCCTTTTTCTGCTTGTCGAGCAGTTTGCGCTTACGGGTGGCGTCGCCGCCGTAGCACTTGGCGGTCACGTCCTTGCGCATGGCGCGGACGGTTTCGCGGGCGATGATCTTGCCGCCGATGGCCGCCTGGATGGGAATGACGAACAGGTGCGGCGGGATCAGCTCCTTGAGCTTTTCGCACATGACGCGGCCGCGCGTTTCGGCGACCGTGCGGTGGACCAGCATGGAGAGCGCATCGACCGGCTCGGCATTGACCAGGATCGACAGCTTGACCAGATCGCCGGGGCGATGGGTGTCGAGCTTGTAATCAAAGCTGGCATAGCCCTTGGAGATCGACTTCAGCCGATCATAGAAATCGAACACCACTTCATTGAGCGGCAGATCATATTCGACCATGGCGCGATTGCCGACATAGCTCAGGTTACTCTGGATGCCGCGGCGATCCTGACAGAGCTTGAGAATGGCGCCGAGATATTCGTCGGGCGTCAGGATCGTCGCCTTGATCCAGGGCTCGCGGATCTCCTCGATCTGCATGACATCGGGCAGATCGGCCGGATTGTGCAGCATCAGCGTGCTGCCGTCGCGCATGGCGACTTCATAGACCACCGAAGGGGCGGTGGCGATCAGATCGAGATCGAACTCGCGGCTGAGGCGTTCCTGGATGATTTCGAGATGCAATAGCCCGAGGAAGCCGCAGCGGAAGCCGAAGCCCAGGGCCGCTGAGGTTTCCATTTCGAAGCTGAAGCTGGCGTCGTTGAGGCGCAGCTTGCCCATGGCGGCGCGCAGCTCATCAAAGTCGCTGGCATCGACGGGGAAGAGGCCGCAGAACACCACGGGCTGGGCCGGCCGAAAGTCCGGCAGCGGCTGGGCCGTGGGCTTTTTGTCGTCGGTGATGGTGTCGCCGACATTGGTATCGGCCACTTCCTTGATCGAGGCGGTGAAGACGCCGAGCTCGCCGGGGCCGAGTTCCTTGACTTCCACCAGCTTGGGCGTGTTCACCGCGACGCGATCGAGCTCATAGATGGCGCCGGAGGCCATCATGCGGATGCGCTGGCCCTTTTTCATGGTGCCATCGATGATGCGCACCAGAACCACGACGCCCAGATAAGTATCGTACCAGCTATCGACCAGCAGCGCCTTGAGCGGGGCATCGATGTCGCCCTTGGGGGCGGGCAGGCGATGGACAATGGCCTCGAGCACGGTGTCGATGCCGATGCCGGTCTTGGCGGAGATTTCGAGCGCGTCAGAAGCGTCGATGCCGATAACATCCTCGATCTGCTGCTTGACGCGCGGAATATCGGCGGCGGGCAGATCGACCTTGTTGAGGACGGGCACGATCTCGTGATTGGCATCGAGCGCGTGATAGACATTGGCCAGCGTCTGGGCTTCCACGCCCTGGGAGGCGTCCACGACCAGAAGGGAACCCTCGACGGCGGCCATGGACCGTGAGACTTCATAGGCGAAGTCGACGTGGCCGGGCGTGTCGATCAGGTTGAGAATATAGGTCTCGCCGTTGAGCGCCTTATAGGTCAGCCGGACGGTCTGGGCCTTGATGGTGATGCCGCGCTCGCGCTCGATATCCATCGAATCGAGCACCTGCTCCTTCATCTCGCGCAAATCCAGCCCACCGGTGGACTGGATCAGCCGATCGGCCAGAGTGGATTTGCCATGGTCGATGTGGGCGACGATGGAGAAATTGCGGATATGGGAAAGCGGCGTTGTCATGGGGCGCTGATAGCAGAAGCCCGGGGGCGCGCAAAGATGGTTTAGCGCAGGTTAACCCAGCGTTTTCGCGCCTGGGGCGGCGCGACACCCCGGATCGCGCCTGGAGGGCGATCCGGGCGGGGCCGGCGGGGGCCTATTGGGCCGGGGTGACAGCGGCGGGATCGACCGGGGCGACTGCGCCGGCGGCAGCCTGGGCGGCAGCGGCCTTGGCGGCGGCTTCGGCATAGATGGCGGTGACGGCTTCGACGCTGGCGCGGTCGGCGCTGCCCTCGGCGCAATCGGGCTTGGTCTTTTCGACATCGGCCTTGACCTTGGCATAGGCGGTGGCGCCGGAGGCCTCATCGAGCCCAACGCTGGCCTCCAGGCGCCGCAGATCGCCGGCCATGCCGGTCTTGATCGCCTCGTCCACCGGCAGGGCGCAGAGCTCGATCACCGCCTGGGTGGCATAAAAGCCGGTGAGCAGGCTGCTCTGCTTGGGGGATTTGGAGACATCGGCCGCCGGATCGATGACCACATTGGCGGGGGCCTCGGTTGCGGCGGGGGCGGCGGGCGTGGCCTCCTGCGCCTGGGCGGCGGCGTGGCCGAGGCCAAGCAGGGCAAGGAAGGCCAGCGAGGCCAGGCCAGTGCGGCGGGCCGGGAATGTGCGGGGAAGAACGGCGGGGATCATGGGAACTTCCTGAAAGCGGATCGGTTGCCCCCTTGAACGTGCCGAATGTGGCTTCAGAACGGCGCCGTCTCGCATTGTGGATGATAGACGGGCAGATCGGCCCAATCACGCGGCGAGAGTTGCGGGGCCTGGATGGGCGCTTCGGGCCGCAGCAGAGCGGCGAGGCGCTGGCGCAGAGAATGCAGCAAGCGAGACATTTTGTGTCAGCCTCCAAAGGGAATTGCGGGATAACGATCCATAATCTGCGCCTGTCACCGCAGCGTCGCAATGGACAGAGGCGCCCCGACACTATAGAAAAACTATATGACAAACCCATTTCCCATTCCGCTCAATGCGCTGCGGGCCATCGAAATCGTGGCGCGGCGCGGGGCGCTGGCCCCGGCGGCAGACGAATTGGGCGTGACCATTGGCGCGGTGAGCCAACATCTGCGCCGGGCCGAGGAGCGGCTGGGCGTGGACCTGTTTGACCGGACGGGCGGCGGCTTGCGCCCCCTGCCCGCGCTGAGCGCGGCGCTGCCACAACTGACGGCCGGATTCACGGCGCTGGCCGATGGGCTGGGGAGTCTGAAAGGCGACGAAGACGGCGTGCTGAACCTGACGGTGGGCAGCGTGTTCGCCTCGCGCTGGCTGATCTGGCGCATTGCCAAATTTGCGCGCCTGCATCCCGAGATCGAGGTGCGGCTCAATGTATCGGCGACGATGGTCGATCTCAGCCGCGCCGATGTCGACTGCGGCATCCGCTTCGGGCTGGGGCAATGGCCGGGGGTGCAGGCGAGCCTGATTGGCGGCACGCGCTATCAACCGGTGTGCGCGCCCAAGGTGGCGCAGCACTTGAGCAGCGTGGCCGATTTGGCAAAGGTGCCGGTGATCCAGGACCAGACGACCATGCTGAGCTGGGAGGCCTGGCGCGCGGTGGCAGGGCTGGACCCGGCGGTGGTGCTGGACGGCCCGGTCTATTCGGATGCCTCGCTGGCCTTTGACGCGGCGATTGCCGAACAGGGCGTGCTGATGGCGGCCGACATGATGAGCGCCGATGCGGTGAGCGATGGGCGGCTGGTGCGGCCGTTCGGGCTGAGCGTGGACGGGCCGCAGGGCTATTGGCTCGTCGTGGGGCGGGGCAAGCGCGAGAGCGGCAAGCTGCGGGCGCTGCGCCGCTGGCTGGCGCAGGAAGTGCCGGCCAGCGCCTGCGGTTATCTCAAGCAGCAGCGCGACGAGGCTGGCGTTGCCGACCCGCGCGGTTGTATGGACAACCATGGCAGATAGTTATCGGGCGTGGCTGCGCGGCGCCGTCAAATGGCAGGAGATCAACGTCATCGACCTGCGGGACGAGGACGGCACCGGCAAGCGGCTGCAGTTCTGCGGGCTGAAAACCCTGGGCCAGATCGACAAGCTCACCGGACCCGAACTGCTCGATATCGAGGGCATGGGCATTGGCGTGATCAAGCGCGTGCGCGCCATCATCAAGAAATGCAAGGCCACCGAACGGCGGCGCCGCCCAACGGCACCGGGCTATGTCCGGACGGAGCGGGAATTTCCGGAATAGGCGGGGCCCTGCTCCATGGCCTCGACCGGCACCCGGTTAGGGCGTGACCCGCTGCGGGGCGCCCAGGCTGCTGGTGCCCAAGAGGGCCGATGACTGGCTGCTGACGCCCCAGGTATCGCCGTAGCGCAGCAGGGTGAAGCCCACCAGATAGCTCGCCCCCTCAAAGTCGAGCACGGCGCCGCGTTCCACCTGTTCGTAGGCGCCATAGGTCACAGCCTGGGCGGCGGCATTGGCGCGATAGCGCGGCTGCTTGTCGGCCGGCAGCTCCACTTCACCGATCTGGCGCACCACCAGAGCTTCGAGCCGGGACAGATCGATCTCAGCGGCGAAGGCCGACGCGGCGGCAGCGTCCATGGGGAGCGGGCGCCCCTGATCGATATCGACGGTGCTCAGCAGCCCATAGGTTAGAAACTGCACCTGTCTGACGATCTGGGCGGTGAAATTGGCGCGGTTGATCGCCACAAGCATGGGATCAGTCGCAGGCACGGGCACAGCGACGTTGAGCGCCTGATAGCGATCGACATAGGCGGGGAAATCGAACTGCTCGCTCATCGGCTCGACGGCGCTGGCCGCCAGAACGGCCGCCAGATCATGAGAGGCCACGCCATCAAGATAGGCCGCAACGGCGGCTTCGGGCGTTGTCAGATCGCTGGCGGCGGCGCCCGAAACGAACAGCGCGGCAAACAACCCGGCCAGCAGCACGGCTTTGGCTGCAGGCATCGGCGCGCGCGTTGGGGTGCTGGTGGGGACGGACGGTGCGGTGGCGGGCATGGGCGATCTCCTGATGAAAGCTGGCGTGAGGAAATCGTTAGTTGGCGGGGGCGGCTGTTCCCGGGGGAACCGGGGGCATGGGAGGGGGGCGACGGGGACAATGGCTGCCAGGGAAGAGTTAGGCCGTTATGGGGTGGTTTGCGGTCAGTCTGGTTTTGGCGGGATCATGCGGTAAGCTGCCGTGATCCGAACCAACCGAGTGGATAGATGGTCGTGAGGAAGCCAAACTTCGCGCCAGCGCAAGTCGAAGACTATTTGCTTTCCCGCTACGGGCATGTCGAGGGGTTCGTGCCGCTGACCGAGGGTGAAGAATCGCAGGCGTTTGCCTTCGAGGGGGACGGCGTAAGTTTAGTGGTCCGTGCCAACAAGACGAGGACCGGCTTCGACAAAGATCACTACGCACATCGCCATTTCGCATCTGCGGCTTTGCCCGTGCCAGAAATCAGATCGGTAGAGGCGTTCGACGATCAATGGCTCTGCATATCCGTTCGTGCTCCCGGGCAGACATTGCAAGGCTTATCCAGCGAAGCAGGAACCTACGCCCGCGCTGTCGCAGATACCATGGACGCCATAGCGTCCACCGATGTCTCGACTCTTTCCGGCTTCGGGGCCTTTAATGCCGGTGGCCGAGGCCCCTTCAACCATTGGTGCGAGTACCTGGC
Organism: Devosia sp. FKR38; assembly: GCF_005222805.1. Lineage (GTDB taxonomy): Bacteria > Pseudomonadota > Alphaproteobacteria > Rhizobiales > Devosiaceae > Devosia. The sequence continues at coordinate 375,912 of NZ_STGC01000002.1, forward strand.
CGCTATTGGCGACCCGAACTACTTCGATTGGTCTGCGGTGTCTGGCATTGCACCTTCTGCCAAAGTGCAGCCGCTATTGGACCGGGTGACTGAACTGGCGCCGACATGCCCCGACGCTCGGCAACTCGTTCATGCCGACTTCGGATCGAACAATGTCTTGGTTTCGTCCGGTCAGGTAACCGCCGTCATAGACTGGTCGGAAGCGATGCTAGGTGACCCACTCTACGACGTCGCCAACATCTTTTTCTGGCGAACCTGGCTAGCGTGCATGGAGCAGCAGGCGAACTTTTTCGAACCACATCTGGATCGTCGCGGTTGGGATGCGGACAGGCTGCTTTGCTATCAACTTCGCATCGGATTGCAATCAGCCCACGATGCGGCGACGGACGGTGATGCCGATTTCGTCAACTGGGCCTTGAACCGCTGCAGCGCCCTAACGTCTCGTCGATGAGCGACAGCTTCCAGGATTGTGTTCCGGCGCCGGCAACGACCGAAATGGGGTCGATAGCCGCCAATCCGCTACGCGCCCCACCTCAGACATTCAGGCAGCCTTCACGTGGACCCGAAAGCTGCCGGTCGGCTTTGCCACGGACCGGCGTCTAGTATGGGGTGGAGAGCGGACCGACTGCTCTTGAAACACGGGCTGCACGCTCAGAAATACTGTTCGATTCTGACAATGCAGATATGCCGGCTCAACCTACCAGCGCCCCTTGAACACCTGCGCAAGGAAGAGAATTGCTCCCCGAGCTAGCCCCATCCCATTTTCTTGGTTGTTGGTACCCGGCGGTAAGGACTTCGGTCAGGCCATAGCAGGGTGCCGCCAGCGAAGTCCGTCGACAGCGAGTCGATCACAAAGATCGCCTGATCCAGGCAATCTATTTCATCGACTCCGTAAATCTTCTTTTCGCCGTCAAAAATGACATCGGTTGATTGAATGACGCAGAAAAAATCCCCTGTTGCCGAAACATGCGGCCTCCCTATGTATATTTCAAATGGCGTTTCTGTTCCGTCCGACCTCCGAACAATGAGAGACCGCCTGAATCTTGGGACTTCTTCTTCCATTTGTTAGCTCGATCTTCCTTCTAGCGGTCAATGAACTTATCGCGGCGTTGGCGGTTCAGCTACCCTCGGGGGAACCGGGGTGTAACGGCGGGAGCTTTGCCGGCGGACTGAGACCAAGGTAATGTGGCCCACCACGTCAGGTGGACTGCGGCTGGACCCGCCGGCTTAGCGCCTAATGTACTGATATACTTACTACTCGTCGGAGCACAGGCGCATGAACTTTCTGGACTACGCCGTTCTGCTGATCGTCCTGCTTGTTGTTGTTGGCTTCGTGACGTACGGACGCATCAGCAGCGTCGCGATGGTGCGCTCGCAGTTGGACCTGCATCGGGAGCGCGAGAAGGCCATCAAGGGCCACTATGACAAGCCTGAGCACGACAGCAGCGATGATGACCAAGCCTAGGCTGGACAGGCGGGCGCGTGGGCCTCGCCGTCGGGCTTGGGGCCCCCTCGGACACGGCATGGCCTGGACGGCTAAGTTGGGGAGGGAGCGGAAGGGCGGATTGTCGTCGATTTCTTGGATCAGCTGACGGTCTAGCGTCTGCGACAGGTCAGCTCCGGCGGTTCCGACGCCCACACTGCCCAGTGATGACCACCCCTAGGGTGATCGCGGCTTTGGGGGCTTGGATCGAATCGGCCTCATGCTCTAGGTCTACTCAGACCGCGCGCCCACCGCCGAATTCAAGCCATTCTTGAGGAGTTAAGGCATGGCCACCCCGTCAGTCGCTGAATGGTTGGCCGCACTGCGGAACAACGACGAGATCCGGTATCAACTGATCGAGAGCGTGCGAGCGATCGTCCTTCAGGTCGGCCCCTCAATCGGGGAGGAGATCAAGTATGGTGGCATCCTCTTTGCCGGCCACCGCGGCTTTTGTGGCATTTTCTCCTATGCCAATCACGTTACGCTCGAATTCAGCGAGGGCGCGAGCCTGCCTGATCCCCACCAACGGCTTGAGGGGAAGGGAAAGGGCCGCCGACACATAAAACTCGGATCCATCAGCGACATCGAGAGCCACCACGTCCGGGACTATGTCGCGCTGGCCTACCAAGCCTCACAATCGAGCTAAGCCGAAGAGACAGTCCGCTTGTGGACGGCTATGTCCGGCCCCTTGGAGAGCCGCGGTGGTTGCCGGGCATGTTCCAGTCAACGGAATCGCCAGCGATGTGAGCTTTTCGGGCATTCGCCGGGCTCTGCTCAACGACAGAAACGGGGTCGCCAGCCGCCGTTCGCCGTCCCCCTATTCGTTGGTGAAATGCGCGTCGAAGATGGATTTGACCCAGTCGTATTGCGGGCTGATGCGCCCGAAGCCGCCGGTCGACCCATAGATGGCGTCGTCGCCCCAATCGTTGACGCCGACAATGGCCCAACCCTCGTCGGTCTCGATCCACAGCGAGCCGCCGCTGTCGCCGGAGCCCAGCACGCCTTCATATTCATCAACCGGCAGGGGATCGCCGTCCGGGAAGACATTGGTGGAGCCATCCTCGCTGTCGAAATCGACCAGCAGTTGATTGCCGGCTTTGCCATCGGGGTCCGGATCCTCGACCACGTCGATGATGTTGCGGGCCGCAGCGGCATCTTCGCTGGTATAGTATTTGTCATCCTGGCCGACCGAGCCAATGCCCCGCGAACCAAAGCCGACCATGGTGGCGAGCTGACCCAATTCATCGCTGCCGCCATAGAGGAGAGGCGGGGTATCGCAATCCTCGACCGGCCCGTTCAATTCGACGATGGCGATGTCGTAGCCCGGCGTCTCTTCGCTGTTGGCGTCGTAATTGGGATGGATATGGACGGCCTTGCCGGTGAATTCGGTGCCGGCGCGGGTGTAATAGGTCCAGGTGGCGGGATCGTCGCCGTCGCCGAAATTATGCGCCGCCGTCAGCACATAGGCCGTGCCATCCTGGTCATTGCCGATCCATGTGCCGGAGCCGCCAATCTGCTCGCCGTCGAAAAAGCTCATGATGGCGCAGAATTGCGGCTCCATGGCCAGCGCCCTGGCGGCGCCGAAGCCGTCGCCTTCCGCACCCACCGCCCCGCCCTGATCGGCCCAGGTGCTGTCCAGAATAATCACCGCCTGGGCTGGACCGGACGCCGCCAGGCTCAGCAGCGTCGTGGCCAATAGCGCTGCGACGATGTTGGAGGTCGTGCCTGGTCCCTTGGGTGTCTGACTGGGCATTTGTGTGCTGTTCCGCTCTGGTTGGACTTTGGACTGCATGGTGGGGTGGGATGGCGCCTTGTGGTGATGGGCTTGCCCCTTGGACCACGGGTGATCGTGGCAAAACAGCTTGGGCAAGAACATCGGTCCGTCTCGTTTCGGTCCACTCGAACGCCTGGGGTTTTTACCCCAATATATCATCCTATTAGCAGTGCATTTGGATGAACGACAGCCTTGGATCGAGCCAATTGCAGGGGCGGATGAAGCCGGCCTGCTCGCAGATTTTCAAGGCCAATCGCCGCAATCATCGCGCGCACGCTGTCCCAGGCTTGGGTGTCGGTCGCAAACCGACCCGATTGGACCTGCCATGACCTGCGCTTCAAAGTTTGCGCTGGCTCTGGCAAGGTGGGGTCATGGACATCCGCCCTGCTCGCGAAGACGACTTCCCGGCCCTGTGCCGGCTGGACAGCTATGCCGCCGACCATTTGGAGCGGCAGGCGGAGATTGGTCGCTGGATCGATCTGGGCGCTTGCCATGTCGTTGATGCCGGCGGGACGTTGGCCGCCTATGGCGTCATGACCACCGAGTTCCTTGGTCAACACTTCATCGCGCTCATCGTGGTGGGCGCCGGCTTTCGCCGATCCGGAATAGGGCTGACTCTGGTTCGCCATTTCCAGGACAGCTGTCGAGGCCGAAAGCTGTTCACCTCCACAAACCTGTCCAACCACCCGATGCAAAGCCTGTTGCTGAAGGCGGGTTTCCGGTCGAGCGGCTATATCGACAATCTCGATGAGGGCGACCCCGAACTGGTGTTCTTCTACCCAGCGTCATGATGCTGGCCCTCGGCTGAGGACCGACAGGCCTGCCCGCCGGCTGCAAGACGGCAATGCAGGGAGCCCGTTGTGGCGGCGGCGCGCCGGGCCGCGTTGCACCCATTTCGGCGGTTCGGACCGGCCGCGCGGGCGATATTTTACCGCCATTGCACGGGCCCGTTGATTTCTGCGGAACTTAAGAATATCGCCGAGTATCAGCCTGTGCGGGCGAGGCGTTTTGGGCGGCCTCGGGCCCGCATTTTCTTTGCCCTTGGGGAGGCAGACCATGAGCGACAGTTTTACCACGACGACCCACCAATCCTGGTTCAGCCGCATCGGCAATTCCTTTGCGGGCGTGCTGATCGGTTTGGCGCTGATTGTCGGCATGATTGTCTTGCTGTTCTGGAGTGAGGGCCGCGCGGTGCAGACCGAAAAGGCGCTGGCCGAAGGCGCGGGCGCCGTGGTGCTGGTGGACAATGCGCCGGTTGACCCGGCCAATGAGGGCAGGCTGATCCATGTCACCGGTCCGGTCGTGACCGGGCAGGTGCTCACCGACGACGCCTTTGGCATTGCGGCCGAGGGCATTCGCCTGGTGCGCACGGTCGAAATGTACCAGTGGGTCGAGTCGGAGAGCTCGGAGAAGAAGACCACGCTGGGCGGCGGCGAGGAAACCTTCACCACCTACACCTACACCAAGGCGTGGAAGGAGGGGCGCGTGAATTCCGCCGAATTCAAGCAGCCCAATAACCACCAGAACCCGCAGGCCGCGCTCGAGAGCCAGACCTTCCAGATCGATGATGGCACGCTGGGCGATTTTGCGCTGACCGAAAGCGTGCTGGACCAGGTGGGCGGCGCCAAGGATTATCCCATCAAGAACGCCGAGCTCGACGCCATCACCGAGGCCAACACGCTGGGCGTGCCGGTCGCGCTGATCGATGGCAGCATCGTCACCGGCGCCAATCCGGCGTCGCCGCGCGTTGGCGACCTCAAAATCGCCTATCAGCTGGTCCCGCTGGGCGATATTAGCGTGATCGCCCAGCAGTCGGGCGACAGCTTTGCCCCCTACCAGACCCAGGCCGGCGATGCGCTGCAGCTGGTCGATAACGGCGTCGTCGCCGCACCGGCCATGTTCAAGGCGGCGGCTGATGAGAATAACCTCATCACCTGGATCATCCGTAGCGTCGGCCTATTGCTGCTCATCACCGGCTTTGCCCTGGTCACCGGGCCGCTGAGCGTCATCGCCAGCGTCGTGCCCTTCCTCGGCTCGATCGTGGGCTTTGGCACCGGCATCATCGCCTGGATCATGGGCCTGTCGGTCGGCACGCTGACCATCGCGATTGCCTGGTTCTTCTATCGCCCGCTGCTGTCGCTGATCATCATTGCGGTTGGCGCCGCGCTGGTGTTCGGCGTCATCCAGCTCGGCAAGGCCCGCGCCAAGGGCAAGGCGGCTGCGGCAGCCTGAGGCCGGCACCGACAGGATCGGAACCGCCATCGCCGCTTCGACCTTAGCCGCGCTGGCCCCTTATCGCGCGAAGTGGATATGGGGCCGGGCGTGGTAGGGCGAGGCGTCGACATGGGCGTCGACGTGGAAAACCTCGGCGAGGAGATCGCGGGTGAGCACGGCTTCGGGCGTGCCGGCAGCGACGACCTGGCCGGCGCGCAGCACCAGCAGTTCATCGCAGAACATGGCGGCATGGTTGAGATCGTGCAGGGCAATGATGCTGGTGACCGGCAGATCTGACACCAGCCGCAACAGGCTGATCTGGTGCTGCACGTCCAGGTGATTGGTCGGCTCATCAAGGATGAGTTCGCGCGGCGATTGCGCCAGGGCCCGGGCGAGCTGGGCGCGCTGGCGCTCGCCGCCCGAAAGGCTCTGCCAGGACTGTTCGGCCTTGTCGGTGAGGCCGGTGCGCGCCAGGGCTTCGGCAACGGCGGTGGCGTCGGCAGCGGTCCAGCCGGAGAACATGGTCTGGTGCGGGAAGCGCCCGAGCTTGACCACGTCGATGACGCGCAGATTGGCATTGGTGGTGGCATGCTGCTCGATGAAGGCGACGCGGCGGGCAAGGGCGCGGCGGCCAATGGTGGCGATGTCGGTGCCATCAAGCGTGACCTGGCCGGCATGGGGGCGGCGCAGGCCGGTGAGCAGGCGCAACAGCGAGGTCTTGCCCGAGCCATTGGGGCCGAGCAGGCCCAGCGTCTTGCCGGGCTGCACGGTGAGCGAGACGCCATTGACGATGGGCTTGGACCCGATCGACCAGATGAGATTGTCGGCCTTGATGGTCATGAGGCGCGCTGCAGCCGATAGAGAATGATGGCGAAGAAGGGCACGCCGACCAGCGCGGTGACCACGCCAATGGGCAGCACCTGCTGGGGGATGAGGCTGCGCGAGGCGATATCGGCCAGCACCATGAAGATGGCGCCAGTGATGGCGCAGGCGGGCAGCAGGCGGGCATGCAGGGGCCCGACAACATAGCGGGCGGCATGGGGGACGACGAGGCCGACAAAGCCGATGGCGCCCACCATGCTGACCACCGTGGCGGTCATGACGGCGGTGAGCGCGAAAAACAGGATGCGGGTGCGGCCGACATCGACGCCGAGGGAGGCGGCGGCCTCATCGCCAAAGGCGAAGGCATCGAGCACGCGGGCATTGAGCAGGCAGACGACCAGCGCCACGCCGACGACCACCGAGACCAGGGCGAATTCAGGCCAGCGCACGCCGCCGAAACTGCCCAGCAGCCAGAACATGACGTCGCGCGCCTGCTGGGCATTGCCCGAGGTGGTGACGATATAGGCGGTGGCGGCATTGAAGAGCTGGGAGGCGGCGACACCGGCAAGGATAGTGCGGTCGGCGCCGCCGCGGGCGCCGTTGGAGAGCAGCGCCACAAGGAAAAAGGCGGCGAAGGCGCCGACAAAGGCGCCAGCCGAGAGGGAGATGGCGCCGGCGCCAATGCCCAGGATGACCACGGCGACAGCGCCGGTGGAGGCGCCGGCGGAAATGCCCAGCACATAGGGTTCGGCCAGCGGATTGCGCAGCAGGGACTGCATAATTGCCCCGCACAGGGCGAGGCCGGCGCCGCAGAAGACGGCGACCAGGGCGCGGCTCAGCCGATATTCCCAGATGACCGTCTCATGCATGGGATTGAGCGCGACGGCGGTGAACCCCAGCTTGTTGGTGATGGCATAAAAGGTGGTCGACATGGAGATCGGCAGATCGCCGACCCCCACGCTGATGGCGACCACCAGCGCGATGGCGAGCAGGCTCGCCAGGAGCCAGGCCGCCGGCACAAGCCAGCGGCGCAGCGGCTGCGCCGCGCTGATGGTGGCGAGAGTGGCGGTCACTTGAGGCCGAGAGCCTTGAGCTGTTCGGCCACCTGTTCGGCGCCAAAGATGGTCTGCACGCTGGGGTTCATGGCCTGGGCGGGCATGATGATAAGCGCATTGTTCTGCACGGCCGGCATCTGGCTGGTGGCCGGATCGGACTTGAGGAAGTCGATCTTGGACTGGGCCTTGTCGAGCTCCCAGCGGTTGCGATCCACCTGGGTGACGACGATGACATCGGGATTGCTGGCAATGATGCTCTCCCAGCTGACGGCGGGGGATTCGGCCGCATTGGTGATGGCATTGGTGCCGCCCAAGACATCGGCGATGAAGCCGGAGGCGCTGTATTTGCCGCCGACATAGGCATCGGCCGAGGGCTCGGGGCTGGAGAACCAGAAGACATAAGAGAGCGGCTTGCCGTCCTTGGGCGCATCGGCGCGCAGGGCAGCTTCGCGAGCCTTGAGATCGGCAATCACGGCTTCGCCCTTGTCGGCCACATCGAAGATGCGGGCGAGGTCGTCGATCTCCTTATAGAGCGTATCCATGTTCCAAAGGGCGCTGCGGTCGCCATAGCCGAACTTGTCGGTGGCGGTGCCGGCGGCGACACAGGTGCTGGGCGAGATATAGCTGGGCACGTTGAGCGCATCGAAGTCTTCGCGCTTGGCGACCTTGCTGTCGGGGCCGAGCAGGCTGGGCAGTGCGGCAGCGACGAAATCGGGATTGGTGGCCAGGATGGATTCAAAGGTGGGGAATTCGACCGTCAGCACCGGCACCTTGGCGTTGGCCTCGGCGAGCTGCGGCAGCACCTTGTTGGGCCAGAAGGCCGTGCCGACCATGCGATCTTCCAGGCCCAGCATGAGCAGGATTTCGGCGCTGTTTTGCCCCAGGGCGACGGCATGCTCGGGCGCCTTAGTGAAGGTGACGCTGACGCCGCAGTTGTCGATGGTCAGCGGATAGGTGGTGGGGGCGGCAAAGGCGGAGGTGGCCACGAGGCCAAGCAGCGCGCCGAGACCGGCAAGAACGGGCAATTTCATGGTGTTATCAGATCCTATGCGTGCGGCGGGTGGTCTCGCCGTCAACTGCGCGGGGGTATAGGCCCGGACAGGGGATAATAACAAGAGTGCAAATATCATCTTTTGTGGACGGGATGTCGCGGGGGAATTGGCCGACCTGGCGAGGTGGCTATCGCGCGCATGTTGACGGTGTATACATTAGTAATGTTGACGATGTATACATTAGTAATGTTGACGATGTTCACTTGTAAGGACAGGTGGGCGTGAGGAGATCTCGGGGCAAGCCCCAGAGCGACGCGCGGTGGGGGGCGGTCTCGCCGTGCAAAAACCCGCTCACTTCACCGCAAAGACGTGGCGCAAGGGCTGCAGAATTGCACTGGATTTGGCAGAGAATCCGCCATTAAGCTTGCTGTCGCGAGTCACGAGCTGCACGTCGCGAAATCGGACACGCTTGGGGGCGACACCTATGTGCGAAAACTGCGATACGACAATGGCCTCGCGCCGGTCGGTTCTCAAAATGGCCATGCTTGGCGCTGCGGCGACAGCGATCCCATCGCTGATGGTCGCTGCGCCGACCATGGCAGAAGAGGCCGGCGCCGATGTGACGCCGGACGAGGCCCTGAAGAAGCTCCGCGAAGGCAATGCCCTGTTTGTGGCGGATGCAGAACAATGCGCGGTAAACCTGACAACACGCCGTGCCGAAGTGGCGCTTGGCCAGCATCCCTATGCTGTGATCCTGACCTGCTCGGACAGCCGCGTCACACCCGAACTGATCTTTGGCGGCGTGTCGCTGGGCGAATTGTTCGTTGCCCGCAACGCGGGGAATATTGTCGATACCGATGTGCTGGGCACGCTTGAATATGGCACCGAGCATCTGCATGCGCCGCTGATCGTGGTGATGGGCCATGAGAAGTGTGGTGCGGTCGGAGCGGCCGTGGACCAAGTGGTGAACGGCACGCAATATGAGGGATCCATCGGCAAGATGATCCAACCCATCCTGCCGGTCGCCCTGGGCATTGGTGCTGACGACCCCGATCTCGGCGACAAGACGATTCGCGCCAATGCTGCCAAGGGTGTCGAGCTGATCCTGCAGGACAGTCCCATCATCGCCACGCTGGTGGAAGAGGGCAAAGTCAAGGTCATCGCCGCCTATTACAACTTCCAGACCGGCGCTGTCGAATTCTCAGACGCAGCCTGACAGCACAGTCACTTGCGGCTGGTCCCTCGCCAGGCCGTCAGACCTGCCGCGAACAGAAACCTCTTCTGGTTGCGGCAGGATGCGCCTTGGGAGGCCTGATCCTGATTGTGGCGCATGCCAACTGCCGCTGATCACGTGCATGGCGGCGCGGTCCTGGCACCGGTGCCCGGGCGCTGTGGACGACGCTGCGCCGACCGCTAGAGACGGGCCGCAAAGAAGGCGAGGGCGGCGGCGCGGGAGGCTGGGGTTTCCTGGTGGCCGATGCCGGGTTCGCTGAGCAGCGCGAGCTGGTCGGGTGTGGCGGCATAGGCGGGCGCGAGTTCGGCCCAGGCGCGGGCGACGGCCAGAGGCGGGGTGAGGCTATCGGCCTCGCCGAGGCAGACCAATTGCGGGCGCGGGGCGATGAGCGCGGCAATGGAGCCGGCGTCGGCTTCGGCCAACAGGCCCGGGACCATCATATAGATGCCATGGCCATCATGGGCGCCCAGTTCGATCATGGTGCGTTGATCGGCAAAGCAGCAGAGGTGGACCACCGCCTTGATGCGGGTGTCCATGGCGGCCTGCCAATAGCTCAGGGTCGACCCCATGGAGATGCCATAGGCGCCGATGCGATCGGGATCAACATCGGGCCGGGTGGCCAGATAGGTCAGCGCGGCGGCCTCTTCGCTCAGCATCTGGCCAAAGAGCGACTGACCCATCCAGAGCAGCGCCTTGGTGGCGGCGGATTCGGTGACATTGGAGCGGAGGCCAAAGACCGGCATGTCGATGCAGAGCGTGACATAGCCAGCGCGGGCGAAGACCGGACCAAGCGGATCGAGCAGATATTCGCGCCCATCGAGCAGTTCGGCGGCGCCGATGGCATAGCCGCCGCCATGGGAATGGGCATAAAGGATCGCCGGCAGGCGACCCTCTGGTTTGAGTGGCCGGGTGAGGAACCCCCGCACATCGGCAGTGCCGATGCGCAGGGTGAGGGTTTCGACGGCGTAATCGGCATGCTCGACGGTGGTCACCGAGACCAGCGCGATGGCGGGTTCGTCGAGGCCAATCAGCTCGATGAGGCGGTCGCGGGAGATAGCCATCAGCGCAGCCAGCCGGAGGGACGCGGATGGAGCTCCATCTGACCGTCCTTGGTGGCCTCATCGATGGCGGCGATCTCTTCGGGCGAGAGATCGAGATTGTTGAGCACGCCCAGATTGTCCTTGAGCTGATCGAGCGTGCGCACGCCGATCAACGCCGAGGTCATTTCGGGTCGGCGCAGCACCCAGCTCAGGGCGAGCTGCACCATGGTCTGACCGCGCGATTTGGCGATTTCGCCGAGCTTGTTCACCGCATCGAGCACGCGCGGCTCGATATGGCTGGCGCGCAGCGTGCCGTTGGGATTGTCGCCACGGCTGCCAGAGGTGCCGCCAGTGTTATATTTGCCCGAGAGCACGCCCTGGGCGAGCGGGGAGAAGGCAATCATGCCGATGCCGAGATCGCCACAGGCATCGATGGTGCGATCGTTCTCGATCCAGCGATTAACAACCGAATAGGACGGCTGGTGGATGGTGGTGGCCACGCCCATCTCTTTCAGGATGGCATGGGCCTGGCGGGTCTGCGCCTCGGGATAGCTGGAAATGCCGACATAGAGCGCCTTGCCGGAGCGGACGGCATGGGCCAGCGCGCCCATGGTTTCTTCCAGCGGGGTCTCGGGGTCATAGCGGTGGGAATAGAAGATATCGACATAGTCCAGACCCATGCGCTTGAGCGACTGGTCGAGGCTGGCGAGCAGATATTTGCGGCTGCCGAAATCGCCATAGGGGCCGGGCCACATGGTGTAGCCAGCCTTGGTCGAGATGATCAGCTCATCGCGATAGGGGCGGAAATCGCGCGCCATGACCTGGCCGAACAGCTCTTCGGAGGAACCGGCGGGGGGGCCATAGTTATTGGCCAGATCGAAATGGGTGACGCCGGCATCAAAGGCATGGGCGAGGATTTCGAGCGCGGAGGGGTAGTCGCGCGTGCCACCGAAATTCTGCCAGAGGCCGAGGCTGACCACGGGGAGCTTGAGCCCAGAGCGGCCCGAGCGCCGATATTGCATGGAATCATAGCGTGCCGGATCGGCCCGATAGGTCATGGAAAGCTCCCGATTCTCAAATTCAGACTGGGTGGGGGCGGTTCGCGGCGGACCCGCCGGGCAATTTCTCGATTTGGCCGCAGGCGCGGCCAGTGATATGAGCGAGCCAATGACCCGCCCGAACACTGATATGACCGACAATCTGCACCAAGCGCATCTGCCATACAAGGTGATGGCGCTCTATAAATTCGCCGACCTGCCCGACGCCGCCGCCCTGCAACCGGTGCTGGCCGCGCTGTGCTGCGGCCAAGGGATCAAGGGCACGCTGATCCTGGCGCCCGAGGGGATCAATGGCACTGTGGCGGGCACGCCCGAGGCCATCGACGCGCTGGCCGAACTCCTGTTCGAGAAGGGCCCCTTTGGCGGCCGGCTGGCCGGCGCGGAGGTGAAATATTCTTTCGCCAGCGATATGCCGTTCCTGCGCATGAAGGTGCGGCTCAAACCCGAGATCGTGACGCTGCGGGCGCCCGAGGCCAATCCGGCGCTGCAGGTGGGCACCTATGTCGAGCCCCAAGACTGGAACGGGCTGATTGACCGCAATGACGTGGTGCTGCTCGATACGCGCAATGACTATGAGGTGGGGCTGGGCACGTTCAGCCGGGCGCTCGACCCGCACACCGCCAATTTCACCGAGTTCAAGGACTATGTGGCTAGGCATCTCGACCCCAAGCGGGACAAGAAGGTCGCCATGTTCTGCACCGGCGGCATCCGCTGCGAAAAGGCCTCGAGCTATCTGCTGAGCCAGGGCTTTGAGGAGGTGTTCCACCTCAAGGGGGGGATCCTGAAATATCTCGAAGTGGTGCCCGAGGCGGAGAGCCGCTTTGCCGGGGAATGCTTTGTGTTCGACGAGCGCGTGTCGGTGGGCCATGGGCTGGTGGAGGGTGAGGCGACGCTGTGCCGCGCCTGCCGCCATCCGCTGACACCGGCCGAGCGCGCCCTGCCGGCCTATGTGGAGGGCGTGAGCTGCCCGCATTGCGCCGATGATGCGGACAAGCATGCGGCGGCGCAGGAGCGGCAGAAACAGATGGAGCTGGCGCGCAAGCGTGGCGGGGCGCATCTGGGCGATGCGGCAGCGGCGGCGGCGGAAGCGGCACGGGCGCGCAAGCGGGCCATGGCCGAGGCCTCGCGCCTGCGCAACCAGGCCAGTGGGGCATGACGGCCGCAACGACGGACACAGGAGCGCCTGTGGTGCTGGCCATCGACACGGCTGCGCCACGGTTGCAGCTGGGGCTGCTGCTGGCGGATGGAAACGTCGATGTGTCGATCGACGCCATCGCCACCGGCCATGCCGAGCTGATCTTTGAGCGCATTGCGACGCTGCTGGCGCGCAATGGGCTGCGCTATGCCGATTTGACGCGCGTGGTGACTACCACAGGGCCAGGCTCGTTCACCGGGCTGCGCATTGGGCTGAGCGCGGCGCGCGGCATCGGGCTGGCGCGGGATATTCCGGTGATTGGCGTGCCGAGCCTATTGGCGCTGTCGCTGGCGGTGTCGGGGGCTTCGACGGTGCTGCTCGATGCGCGGCGGGGCGAGGCCTATTTCCAGATCTTTGCCGGGCCGGCGGCGCCGCTGACGGAGGCCGATATTGTGCCGCTGGTGCTGGCGCAGGCGGCCGTGCCTCCCGGCACGGTGGTGATCGGGGAGCCCTTTGTCGATATTACCCTCGTGGCTCGCTATGGCGCCGTGGCGGACCCGGCAAGCCACCTGCCCGAGGCGGCCTATGTGCGCGAGGCCGATGCCAAGCCGCAGACGGCGGGGCGGGTGGAAAGGACGGGCGCGTGATCAAGCTGTGGATGGCCCCGGGCGGGCTGCATATCGAGCCGGGCCAGGCGGGCGATGCCGCGGCGCTGGCGGCCATCCATGCCAAGGGGTTCTATCGCGGCTGGTCGAGCCAGGAGATGGCGGGCTTTCTGGGCGAAGTGGAAAGCCGGGTCTATGTGGCCTGCGACGCCAAGCGCCGCATTGCCGGCTTTGCCGTGGTGCGGCTGGCGGCCGATGAAAGCGAATTGCTGACCATTGCGGTGGACCCCAAATGGCGCGGCAAGCACATCGGGCAGGCACTGCTTACGGCGGCCTTCGCCGATCTGATGATGAGCCCGGCGCGGCGCATGTTTCTCGAAGTCAGCGAAGACAATGCGCCGGCCATCAAGCTCTACACGCGGCAGGGCTTTGCCACGGTGGCGCGGCGGCAGGGCTATTATCCCAAGCCGGACGGCTCTGCAGCCACCGCGCTTGTCATGTCGCGCGATCTTGGGTAACCCGGAAGCCTGACAAACCGGTTCGGAGCGATGGCATGAGCAAGGGCCAGACTGACCCGACGCTGGAAGAGGCCTGCGTCACCAAAGGCATGCGCATGACCGACCAGCGGCGCGTGATTGCCCGGGTGATCGAGGCCGCCGCAGACCATCCCGATGTGGAAGAGCTCTATCGCCGCGCCTCGGCGGTGGACCCGCGCATTTCGCTTTCGACCGTGTACCGCACGGTCAATCTGTTCGAGGAAGCCGGGCTCGTCACCAAGCATGATTTCAAGGACGGACGGGCGCGCTTCGAGCTGATCCCGGACGAACACCACGACCATCTCATTGATATCCGCAGCGGCACGGTGATCGAATTCCGCAATGAGGAAATCGAAGCCATCCAGGATGTGATTGCCAAGCGGCTGGGCTATCGGCTGGTGGATCACCGGCTGGAGCTCTATGCGGTGCCGATAACTGGAGACGACAAGAGCAAGTCATGATCTTTCGCGTGCTGTTCTTCATCTTCGTGCTGCTGCCGGTGATGGTGGTGATCATCCCGCTGCAGGCCCTGATCAATGCGCTGCATCTGCCGTTCTGGCAGGCCCTGCCCCGGCTGTTCCACCGCATGGGCTGCATCTTCCTGGGGCTCAAGGTCACCGTGATCGGCCAGCCGGCCACGGGGCGCGCAACGCTGCTGGTCTCCAACCATGTGAGCTGGACCGATATCGTGGCCATCGGCTCGGTGGCCGATGTGACCTTTGTGGCCAAGCGCGAAGTGGGCGACTGGTTTTTCGTGGGCATGATGGCCCGGCTGCAAAAGACGATTTTCGTTGATCGCACGCGGCGCACCGACGCCGGTCGAACCAGCCGGGAAATGGGCGCGCATATGGCGGGTGGCAATGCCGTGCTGCTGTTTGCCGAGGGGCAGAGCGACATCGGCACCCATGTGCTGCCGTTCCGCTCGGCGCTGGTGGGCGCGGCCCAGCATGCCATGATCGAGGCCGGGGCCACCGATGTGCTGATCCAGCCGCTGACGGTGGCCTATACGAGCCTGCAGGGCCTGCCGGTGAGCCGCAGCGAGCGCTCGCTGATCGCCTGGATCAAATCGAAATCGGTGAAACAGAACATCTTCGAGATCCTGTCGGGCCCGCGCAAAGAGGTGACGGTGGCCTTTGGCGCGCCGCGGCCGCTGCGCGAGAGCGACAATCGCAAGGTGGTGACCAAGGCCGCCGAGGACGATGTGCGCGCCATGCTGGTGGCGCTCAACCGCGGCAAGCCGCTGCCGCCGATCAGCCAAAGCCTGCAATTTTAGCCAGTAAGCCTAACGGCAGGCTCTGCTGGGCCGTTAGGGATTTGTTAGCTATAGCCGATCCGGTATTGGACGGAGGCGCATATGGCTTGGCAGGTGTTGGCGATCTGGATCATCGTGATTCCGGTGGTGGTCAGCTTCCTGCGCAGCGAAGCCGACATGCGCCAGGCCCGCGCGCGGGCGCGGCACTGGCATGCCGCCAGCCGGCCGAACCGGGCGAACCGCCCGCAGCTGACGCCGCAGCCGGCCGTGGCCATGGCCCAGCCGGCGCTGCGCACCGGCGGGCTGACGCCGAGCCAGCGCGCCTTTCTCAATGCCATGGTCAAGGCAGACTGACCGGACCATCCAGGTTGCCCTTGAGCCGGGCAATGATGCGCGCGGCGCGCAGCATCAGCGCCATGTCGATATCCTCGGGTGTGGCATCGGCGGCGTGATCGGCCCAGGCGGCGACCGTCAATTCATGGGTCTGTTCCTGACCATCAATGGTTTCGGTGAGTACGGCGCGGACATGGCCGGTGCTGCGGCCGGGCAGGCGCGGATGGGCCTGCTTGTCCTGGACGGAAATATCGATCAATTGCAAAGTCATGCTGGCTCCATGGGAGCCCCCGGCGGCAAAATTAAGCCGCACGGGTTCCCAATCGCCTAACGGATGACAGTCTGCGGCGCTTTCCACAGCTCAAATGTGGGCGGGGATTGGCGGCGCGATCAGACCTTGACGGCATGCTCCACGCGGCCAGCATCGCCAAAAATGGCGATATAGCGGGCGATTTCTTCGGGCGTGCCGGTGGCCTTGGCCGGATTGTCGCTGAGCTTGACGGCCGGATGGCCATTGGCCTGGCTGACCTTGGCGACAATGGAAATGGGATCGAGCCCCGGATTGGGGCCATTGGGCACGCAGCCCTCAAAATCATTGGTGAGATTGGTGCCCCAGCCAAAGGCCATGCGCACCTTGCCGTCGAAATGGAGGTACGCCTCCTCGATCATGTCGACGTCGAGCCCGTCGGAGAAGATCAGCAGCTTTTCGCGCGGATCGCGGCCGCGGCTCTTCCACCAGGCGATAATGCGCTCACCGCCAGCAATGGCCGGGGCGCTGTCGGGGCGGAAGCCGGTCCAATCGGCGACCCAATCGGGGGCATTGCGCAGGAAGGCGTCGGTGCCGAAGGCATCGGGCAAAACGATCTTGAGATTGCCGCCATAATAGCTCTCCCAATCGGTGAGCACCTGATAGGGCGCGGCACGCAGCGCATCGTCATTGGGGGCGAGCGCGGCCAGCACCATGGGCAGCTCATGGGCATTGGTGCCCAAGGCTTCGAGATCATTGTCCATGGCCAGCTTGATATTGGAGGTGCCGGTAAAACTGTCGCCAATGCCCTCCTTGAGCGCTTCGACGCACCAGCGCTGCCAGAGGAAGGAATGGCGGCGGCGGGTGCCGAAATCGGAAATCCTGAGATCGGGCAGCTTTTGCAGTCGCTCGACCTTTTCCCACATCTTGGCCTTGGCGCGGGCATAGAGCACATCGAGCGTGAAGGGGCCGTAATGCTTGAGTGCGGCGCGGCTGCGCAGCTCGTTGATGATGGCCAGGGCCGGGATTTCCCACATGGTGGTTTCCAGCCAGCGTCCGGGGAATTCGAGCACGAACTGGCCGTCGCGGCGCTCGAGGCGATAATCGGGCAGGTGGAAATCGGCCAGCCAGCGCAGGAATTCGGGCGAGAAGATCTGCTGGGAGCCGTAAAAACTGTTGCCGGCCAGCCAGATCATTTCCTTTTTGGTGAAGCGCAGGGTGCGGACATGGTCGAGCTGGGCGCGCAGCTCATCGATGTCGATCTCATCGGCCAGGCGCACCGACTGGGTGCGGTTGATCAGCGAGAAGGTGGCATCGACCTTGGGGTAGAGCCCCCAGATCATCTGCAACATCAAGAGCTTATAGAAGTCGGTATCGAGCAGGCTGCGCACGATGGGATCGAGCTTCCAGGTGTGGTTATACACCCGGCGCGCCATGTCAGTAAAAGTCGCCATACTCAATCCCCACTTCGCGGCATGGGTTTTAGCGCGCGAAGCAGGGGTTTGGAAAGGCGGGGGGTGGGAGATCGGTTCGGCGGGGGACTTCAGGGTTCCCCGGGGTTGGTCGATCCCAGACTGGCCGAGAGGTAGACCATCTGGTAGTCGAGCGCCTGCTCGCCATGCACCCCGACCTTGGGCGGGTTGAGCCCCAGGGCTTTTCCGGCCGCGACCTCGAGATCGAGCCTGGCATCGGCACTCAGCTTCATGCTGTCGGCCCGTTGGGCAGAGATCAGCAAGACCACGTCATAGCTCTTGAGATACTCCGGGATTTGCGCGCGGCAGGTCTCACCCAGATTGGCCAAGACCGCTTCCAGGCCCTCAGCGTTGAGCGTGAGCCGCTTGATGCCGCTGACTGTCGCATCGGCCTTGGCAGAGCCCGAAGCGCTGGCAATATTGGGGACGCCGAGCGCAAATGAGGCATCGGCGCCGCCCCGGTAGGCCGTCAGCGGATCGGGCTGGACCTCGACAAAGCGCTCAATGTCCTTGAGCACCGCGTCCTTGAGGTAGTCCCTCCAGCAGAACTCGCTGAACAGGCGTCCACTGGAGTCGGTGAATGCCGGGTACTTGCCGCGCCCGGAAAAATAGAGATGCCCCACCTTCAATATGCCGCCCGGCGTGATGGCGGTAAAACCGGGCGCTATTGGCATCTTCGACGTGGTTGAGCCGCAGCCGGCCAGCGCCAAAGCGAGAAGAAGTGCAATCGCGGTTTTCAAAACATGCCCCCTGCGCGCCATGCGCGCTGAAAAAGCGGCGCGCCCCCTGCGCCCCGACACCGCCCATGTGGGGCACACAAGCGGGCTGCGTCGCATCGGGGCTGGCCCCTAAGGGGGATTACTCAGCTGGACGCCAACAAAGGGTAGCCCTGCCCCCTCACGCCTCCAGCTGGAACCGCTCAAACCGTCCCAACGCTTCGTCCACCGCGGCCCTACCCTCCGCGCCGACGTCAGCCAGCCAGGTGGCTTGCTGGATCAGCAGCTTTCTGGCGTTGCGGTCGGTTTTGAGGTCGAGGACGGCGATGATGGCATCGCCGGAGAGCACCGGCAGGGCGAAATAGCCGAAGCGGCGTTTGGCGGCCGGGACATAGGCCTCAAAGACATGGTCGTAGCCGAAAAACAGGCTCAGCCGCTTGCGCTGGATGACCAGGGGATCAAAGGGCGAGAGGATATGCACGAGATTGGGCACGTCGGCGGGCCTATCCAAGGTCTCTGGCGTGGCCCAATGGGTGACCGTGTCGGCACCCGCGATGACGACCGGCACCAGCGCGCGGCGGCGGACGCGGGCCTCGATCAGCGCCAGCACATCGGCCTTGCCGGGGGCATCGAGGTGGCAGATGGAATCAAGGCTCACCAGGCCCTGGCTGCGCAGGGCGCGATCGAGCTTATAGGCGGCGACCTGGCGGGCGGTGGCGGCGCGGGGTGGCGTGATCCCGGCGAAATGCCGGTCCATCAGATCATAGCTCTTGAGCATGCCCTGGCGGGCCGAAATGGTGACCAGGCCCTGATAGAACAGCGCCTCGAGCACGCGCTTGGATGGCTTGCGGCTGGCCCAGGGATGATTCTTGTCGACCAGGGGCTCATCGCTGATGTCGCGCATGGAGAGCGGGCCTTCGGCGCGGAGGCGCTTGAGCATGGCCTTGGTCTCGGCTGGGGTGACCGAACCAAACCAGCGACTGAGGCCGCTGCGCTGGGCCTTCATGGCCGGCAGGAAAAAGGGCAGATCGGCAACCGGCACATAGCTCAGCGCATGGGTCCAGTATTCAAACACCGATTTGTCGGCGGATTGGATATGGGCCAGATCGCTGCGGGCATAGTCGGGAATGCGCGAGAACAGGATGTGGTGGTGGCAGCGCTCGATGACATTGATAGTGTCGATCTGCACATAGCCCAGATGGGCTATGGCGGCGAGCGTGGCGGCCGGGCCGCTGCCGAAGGGGGCGGCCGTATCGAGCCGCTGCGCCGCAATCCAGATGTGGCGGGCGCGGGCGGCGTCGATGCGGTGGGGAGCGGAACGGGGGGCCAAGCTGATTCGATTCCGTTGGACGGGATCGTCACTGTGGCAGACAGCCCGGCCCGCTCCAATCGCGTTAGGCTATGAAACGGCCTTCGGTGGCGATTTCGGCCAGGGGCTTGCGCGCGCTGGGCACTTCGCGTTCGCGCAGGCCTTCGGGCAGGCTGGTGGCGTCGCCACGGCGGCCGATGGCCACGGCCACCTCAAGGCGCCAGTCCTCGGGCACGCCCAGGGCCGCCATGGCCCGGTCGTGATCAAAGCCAGCCATGGCATGGGCATGCCAGCCGAGCTTGGTGGCCTGCAGGGCCATCAGGCTCCAGGCGGCGCCGGCATCAAAGGCATGCGAGCGCACGGGCAGGCGCTGGCCCTTGGAATCAGCGCGGGTCAAATTGGAGGCGATAAAGACCAGCGCCGAGGCGTGGCGGGCCCAGGCCTGGTTGAAAGGGTTGAGCAGATCGACAAAGCCATCCCAGGCGGCGCTGTCGCGACGGGCATAGATGAAATGCCAGGGCTGGGCATTGAAGGCCGACGGCGCCCAGCGCCCCGCCTCGAGCACGGTGAGCAGGTCGGCTTCGGGCATGATCTCGGTGCTGAAGGCGCGGGGCGACCAGCGCGCCAGCATATCGGGATCGATCTTGTGTTCAGTGCTGCGGGGAGAAGCGGCGGTCATAGTCGGGGGGAACCTCGGGAGGATGTCGTATCAGACAGGGCGACGCGCTGAGGTAGGGGCGCGGGCGGCCATGGACAATCGCGGGGGCGCGACCGCAGTGTTCGACAAATCGTAGCAAATGGCGGCACGAGACAGAGCTGAGCCGCAGGACGCGGCACGGTGCAGCGTTCGGCTCAGACCGGCGCGCTATCAGATGTGTCTTGAAACGGGCCCGCAGGCCGAAGTGGAATTGGTGGAGCCAAGCGGGATCGAACCGCTGACCTCTTGCATGCCATGCAAGCGCTCTCCCAGCTGAGCTATGGCCCCATTCCGTGGGTCTCGGCGGCGGTTGCCGTCCGAAGCGAGGCGGAACCTATTGGATGATTCCGCAGACCGCAAGTGCCTAAATGACACTTTTTTATTCGACCGGCTGTTTGTCACAGCCGGCCGAATCCGCATTGAAAATCAAGGCTCTTCGTCGCCGCCGACGTCAAAGCCCAGTTCATCGTCTTCATCTTCGTCCTCTTCGAGGAACACATCGGCGTCATCGTCGCCCAGGTCTTCCTCGACTTCGACGTCGACATCATCGGTCTCGGGGATGTCATCATCGACGCCTTCTTCGGCATCGGCTTCCTCGAGCGAGACGATCACCGGTGCGGTGACGTCTTCGATTTCCTCTTCGACTTCATCTTCGTCATCGGCGACCTTGCGGGCCGAGGCGGCAACCGCGGCGGCCTTGGCGGTCAGCGCCTGCTCGAAATAGGAGCGGGGATAGCTCTTGCCGGTATAGGGCGAGACGATCGGATCGAGGTTGAGGTCGTAGAACTTTTTCCCGGTTTCGGGGTCGGTACGCTTGGTGCCGCGTTCGGAACTGGCCATCGATGTTCCTTTTCGTAGGGTTTTGGGGGCGTTTCGGCCCGTGTTCGGTCAGTCCGGTTATGGGCAAACCCGGGTCCTGTCAAACCGAAAATGTGGAGAGCTGGGCTGCAGTCCAATGGGGTGATGGCAATCGGGCGGGCGCGCATGCTAAGCCCAAGCCGCCCATGACCGACAAAAGCCAGAGCCCCGCCCCGCTGACCGCCCACGGCGCCGACCCGCTGACCGGACGATTTGCCGTGCCGGGCGACAGCGTATTGGCGGCGCGTGCGCTGCTGGTGGCGGCGCTGACAGTGGGCCCCAGCACGCTGATGGGCATGCCCGAGAGCGGCGCGCTGGCGGCCCTGGCTGAGGCGCTGGAAGCCCTGGGCGTGGTGATCGGCCGCGACGGCGGACGCTGGACAGTGCGCGGGCTGGGCGTGGGCGGGTTGTTGGCCCCAACGGCGCCGCTGGCGCTGGGTGGGCTAGGGCCCATGGCTGGGCTCTTGCTCGGGGCGTTGGCCAGTCAGGACATGGATTGCGCGGTGACGCAGGGCGCGGACGTACCGGACGCTGTGCTGACGGCGTTGGGGCGCATCGGGGCCGTATTGGTGCCGGGCGCGGATGGTGCAGCGATCTGGCGCGGCGCCATGTTGCCGCTGCCGATCACGACGGACTTTGAGGTGGCCGATGAGCTGGTGCTGTCGGCCTTGCTGCTGGCCGCGGCGCAGATGCCGGGGCTGAGCCAGCTGCGGGCGCCGGCGACGCTGCTCAACCATACGGAAAACCTGCTGGCCGGCTTTGGCGCCGAGATCAGCGTGAGCGAAGAGGCCGACGGCAGCCGGCTGATCCGCCTGCGCGGCGCGCAGGAACTGGCGCCCAAGATCGTGACCATTGCCGGCGATCCCACGCTGGCCGGCTTCGGCCTTGTCGCCGGGCTGATCGTGCCGGGATCGGAACTGGTGGTCGAAGGCGTGCTGGTCAATCCGCTGCGGACCGGGCTAATCGATGCCCTGCTGGAGATGGGCGGGGACATTGCCTTCACCAACCAGCGCGAGGTGATGGGCGAGCATGTGGCCGATCTGCGCGTGCGCTCGAGCTTTTTGCGCGGGCTGGCGGTGGATGCCGAGCGGGCGCGCCTGCTGGGAGACGATGTTGTCGCGCTGGCAATGGCCGCGAGCTTTGCCGAGGGCGACACAACGATTGCCGGGCTCGATGGCACGGCGCTGGGCACCGCGTTGGCGGCCGGGCTCACCGCCAATCGCGTCAAGGCGCGGCTCGAGGGCGGGCGGCTGGTGATCTCTGGCGAGCGCAAGGTGCCGGGCGGCGGCGCGGTGTCCAGCCAGGGCGATGCGGCGCTGGCCATGGGCTTTGCCGTGCTGGGGCTGGGCAGCAAGAACAAGGTGGTGATCGAGGATGTCACCGCCATCGACAGACAATTTCCGGGGTTCGTGCAGGCCATGGCGGCGCTGGGCGGGCACTTCCCAAGTCTCAAGGGGCGCTAGAGCATGATCATTGCCGTGGACGGACCCGCCGCATCGGGCAAGGGCACATTGGCCACGGGCCTGTCGCGCCATTATGGGCTGCCGCATCTGGACACGGGCCTGCTCTATCGCGCCGTGGGCTGGGCGGTGCGCGATGCGGTCGACACGCCGGCCTTCGAGGCCAAGGCCATCGCGGCGGCGCAGGGGCTCGACGCCGTGCACCTCAGCGACACCGCGACGCTGACCAGCGCCGAAGCGGGCGTGCTGGCCTCCAAGGTGGCGGTGATCGAAGGGGTGCGGCAGGCGCTGTTTGCCTTTCAGCGCGGCTTTGCCGCCCAGCCCGGCGGCGCGGTGCTCGACGGACGCGATATCGGCACGGTAATTGCGCCCGATGCCGATGTAAAGCTGTTCATCCAGACCGACAGCAAGGCGCGCATGGAGCGCCGGGCCCGGCAGCTCGAAGCGCGCGGCCAGGTGGTTGACCGCTACGCCCTCTATCACCAGATCGAAGAGCGTGACGCCCGGGACATGGCCAATCCGCATGGCGGCTTTTACAAAGCGGCGGACGCGCACTTGCTCGATACGACACTTCTCGATATAGAAGCCGCACTCCGCGCAGCCATCGCGATTGTCGATGGGACCATGGCGCGCAAGGCAGGGCAAACGCCCTAAATCCAACCTTGCGCTGACCCGGCCCCGACAATCAGCCTTCAGCGTAGCCAGGCGGACTTATACAATTTCATCGCCGTTTCCGAACGGGCCCCGTGTACCGGCTGCTGATGATGTCAGCAGGCGGGTCTCGTTTCTGGCGATGCCAACCCCCAACCACCGGTACGACTGGAGAAGACATTTGGCACAGCAAACTGTGACGAAAGAAGACTTTGAATCGCTGCTGATGGACTCGTTCGTTGACAACGAGCCTTTGGAAGGCGCCGTCGTCAAGGGTACGGTCGTTGCGATCGAAAAGGACCTGGCGATCATCGACGTTGGTCTCAAGACCGAAGGTCGTATTGCGCTCAAGGAATTCGGCCAGGCTGGCCGTGACGGCACCATCAAGGTGGGTTCGGTCGTCGAGGTCTATGTGGACCGCGTCGAGAACGCTGCCGGCGAAGCCGTGCTGAGCCGCGAGAAGGCCCGCCGTGAAGAGAGCTGGGTCAAGCTCGAAGTCATGTACAACAACAACGAGCGCGTTGAAGGCACCATCTTCAACCAGGTCAAGGGTGGCTTCACCGTGGACCTGGAAGGCGCCGTGGCCTTCCTGCCCCGTTCGCAGGTGGACATCCGTCCGATCCGCGATATCGCACCGCTGATGAATGTGCCGCAGCCGTTCCAGATCCTGAAGATGGACAAGCGTCGCGGCAATATCGTCGTGTCGCGTCGTGCTATCCTCGAAGAGTCGCGCGCCGAACAGCGTTCGGAGATCGTGCAGCAGCTCGAAGAGGGCCAGGTTGTCGACGGCGTGGTCAAGAACATCACCGACTACGGTGCGTTCGTTGACCTGGGCGGTATCGACGGCCTGCTGCATGTCACCGACATCGCATGGCGTCGCGTCAACCACCCGTCCGAAGTGCTCACGATCGGCGAGACCATCAAGGTCCAGATCGTTCGCATCAACCACGAGTCCCACCGTATCTCGCTGGGCATGAAGCAGCTGCAGGCTGATCCGTGGGAAGGCATCGAGGCCAAGTACCCGATCGAGGCCAAGTTCACTGGCCGCGTCACCAACATCACCGACTACGGTGCTTTTGTTGAGCTGGAGCCGGGCATCGAAGGCCTGATCCACGTGTCCGAGATGAGCTGGACCAAGAAGAACGTCCACCCCGGCAAGATCGTTTCGACCTCCCAGGAAGTCGAAGTCGTCGTGCTCGAGGTCGATCCCGACAAGCGTCGTATCTCGCTGGGCCTCAAGCAGACCCTGGCCAATCCGTGGGAAAGCTTCGCCGAGAAGTTCCCCGTGGGCGCTGTCATCGAAGGCGAAGTCAAGAACAAGACCGAATTCGGCCTGTTCATTGGCCTGGACGGCGATGTCGACGGCATGGTTCACCTTTCGGACCTCGACTGGCAGAAGTCGGGCGAAGTGGCCCTGGAAGACTACAACCGCGGTGACATGGTTCAGGCCAAGGTCCTCGATGTTGACGTCGAGAAGGAACGCATCTCGCTTGGTATCAAGCAGCTGTCGACCGGCGAAGTCGCCGACACGGCCGGCACCGAAGGCGGCATCCGCAAGGGTTCGATCGTCACCGGCACCGTGACCGAGGTCAACGATGGCGGCATCGAAGTGCGCATCGCCGACAGCGAGATGACCGCGTTCATCCGCCGTGCCGACCTGAGCCGCGATCGCAACGACCAGCGCCCGGAGCGTTTCTCCAAGGGCGAGAAGGTCGACGCTCGCGTCACCCAGTACGATCGCAAGACCCAGCGCATCCAGCTGTCGATCAAGGCACTGGAAATCGCCGAGGAAAAGGAAGCCGTGGCCAACTACGGTTCGTCCGCTTCGGGCGCTTCGCTCGGCGACATCCTGGGCGCTGCCCTCAAGGATCGCGACAAAGAGTAATCTTTGTTCGCTGCAATCGATCGGCCCGCGCTTCACAGCGCGGGCCTTTTGCTTTTTAAGGACAGCCATGAACAGCACCATTGCCTGGCGTCCCCTGACCGAACGCGACCTGCCCGCCGTGACCGAGATCGCGCGGCAGGTGCATCCGGATTTCCCCGAGGACGACGCGGTGTTCGCCGAGCGGCTGGCGCTCTATCCCGACGGCACGCAATTGCTCGAGATCGACGGGCTGGCCTCGGGCTATCTGCTCAGCCACCCCTGGCGCTATATGGACCTGCCGGCGCTCAATACGCTGCTGGGCGGCCTGCCGGCGGATGCCGACACCTATTATGTGCATGATCTGGCGCTGATGCCCAAGGCACGCGGCACGGGCGCGGCAGCGGCCATTGTGGGCGCCATCCTGCGGCACGGGCGGGCGCAAGGCTTGCCGACCACCAGCCTGGTCGCCGTCAATGGCTCGGTGCCCTTCTGGCACAAGCATGGCTTTCGCGCCGTCAAGGCGCCCGAACTGGCCGAAAAGCTCGAAAGCTACGAGGCCAGCGCCCGCTTCATGGTCAAGCCGGCCTGAGGCAAGACGCCCCGGGCGGGCCGCTTGCCAAACCGCCTGGGGCGGACTAGCCCATAGGGCCAATTGTCCCGGAGCCGGCCATGACCGACCACGCCCCCACTGACCCCCATGCTGTTATCGCGGCGGAGCGCTTTCGCACGTCGCGCGGGCTGTGGCGGGTGCTGGCCTTTATCGCGCTGGCGCTGGCGGTGATCCTGGGGCTGGGGCGCTTTGGCCTGCCGCAGGCAAGCGGGGACCATATTGCGCGACTGGTGATCGATGGCACGATTGCCACCGATCCGGCGCGGCTGGCGGCGATCAATGCGCTGGCCGAGGATGACAGCGTCAAGGCGGTGATTGTGGCGATCAATTCGCCGGGCGGCACTACGGCGGGCGGGGAAGAGCTCTATGAAGCGCTGGGCCAGCTGCGGGCGGCCAAGCCGACCGTGGCGGTGATCAAGGAGCTGGGCGCCTCGGCGGCCTATATGACGGCCATTGCCACCGACCGCATCTTTGCGCGGCGCCTCTCGATCGTGGGCTCGATCGGCGTGCTGTTCCAGCATGTCAACGCCGGCAAGCTGCTCGACACCATCGGGGTGGATTTCGACAAGGTGGCCTCGGGGCCGCTGAAGGCCGAGCCGGATTTTGACGAGCCGATGGAGGGTGCGCCGCGGGCGGCGATTGCCGCCCTGGTGGACGACAGCTTCCAGTGGTTCGTCGATATTGTGGCGGAACGCCGCGGGCTGGCCCGCCCGGCGGCGCTAGCGCTGGCCGACGGCCGCATCGTCACCGGCCGCATGGGCATCGACGCCGGGCTGATCGACGCCATTGGCGGCGAGCTGGAGGCTATTGCCTGGCTGGAAGACGAGAAAGGCGTGCCCAAGGACCTTGATGTGCACACCGCCTGGCCGCGGCCGGAGACCGGATTTGACCTGGTTGGCACCATACTGGGTGGTCAGGCCAAGAGCCTGCTTGGCCTGGCCGATGGCGCCATGCCGCTTGACGGCCTTGTCTCGCTTTGGCAGGTTGGACCAGCCTCATGAACCGGCGAGGCAAAACGACTGCGATCGGGAGACCAAGATGATCAAATCGGAACTCGTCGAGAAGCTTGCGGCAGAGAACCCGCATCTGTTCCAGCGCGATATCGAGAATATCGTCAACGCCATCCTCGATGAGGTCGGCGACGCCATGGCCCGGGGTGACCGGGTGGAGCTGCGCGGCTTCGGGGCCTTTTCGGTGAAGAACCGCCCGGCCCGCGTCGGTCGCAATCCGCGCACTGGCGAGCAGGTGGATGTGGGCGAGAAATACGTGCCGCAGTTCAAGGCCGGCAAGGAAATCCGCGAGCGGCTGAACCGCTCGTAACGGGGCCAGGGCTCCATAGGCAACCATAGGCATGGTCAATAAAATCGTCGGCTGGATCGTCCTTGTTCCATTGAGTGTGGGGCTGATCGTGATCGCCCTGGCGAACACCCATCTGGTGGCCATCAACTTCAACCCCTTCGCGAAAATTGACACCACGGCCTTGCCCGGCTTTGGCGTGCCGCTGTTTGTGGTGCTCTATGTGGTGCTGCTGGTGGGCGTGCTGCTGGGCGGCACGGCAACCTGGTTTGCGCAGGGTCATCACCGCCGCCGGGAAAAGCACTGGCGGCGCGAAGCCCATCTGCTCAATGAAGAGCTCAAGGGCCTGCGCAAGACGCAGCGCCAGAGCACACCAAAAACCGAAGTCGACGATCTGCTGGAGCTGCGCTGAGCACCCCCATGGCCGACCCTATTGTGATCAAGATCTGCGGCATCAAGACCCCCGAAATCCTGGAGGCTGCCATTGCGGCAGGCGCCGATATGGTGGGCTTCATGCATTTTGCGCGTTCGCCCCGGCATGTGTCGATTGAAGACATCGCCACGCTGATTTCCGAAGCCCGCGGGCGGGTGGAAACCTGCGTGGTGCTGGTCAATCCCGACAATAGCTGCGTGGCCGAGGTGGCGGCGCTGGGCCCGGACTGGATCCAGCTGCATGGCCCGGAAACGCCGCATCGCGTGGCGGCGATCCGCGCCGAGGCGGGTGTGGAGATCATGAAAGCCATGCCCATCGGCAGCGCCGAGGACGTGGCCCATGTGGCCGGCTTTGCCGAGGTGGCAGACCGGCTGCTGCTCGACGCCAAGCCGCCCAAGGGCGCCGACCGCCCTGGCGGGCTGGGCGAGACCTTCGACTGGGGCCTGCTCAAGGCGCTTGACCCTTCCATCCCCTTCATGCTTTCGGGTGGGCTGACGCCTGACACCGTTGCCGACGCCATCAAGACCGTGCGCCCGATGGGGCTGGACGTGTCCTCGGGGGTGGAAAGCGCGCCGGGCGTAAAAGACAAGCGGTTGATCGAAGCGTTCATCCGAAACGCCCGCGCCGCCGTATAAGACATTCGCCCCTCCCCAATCGGGGAGGATGGCCGCAACGGGCCAGGTGGCAGACGCGCCACCGCACAGGCCCTGGCCAGACCCTTGTTGGCGTTCAGCATCGCCCTGCCCCGCCGGGCCGGATGATCGGACGCCAGAGCATTCTTGAGGCAGACGTGGACACCACCGGTATCAATTCGCTGCGCAACGGCCCGGACGACGACGGCCGGTTCGGTATTTTTGGCGGGCGCTT
The DNA here is from genome assembly GCF_005222805.1 of Devosia sp. FKR38. Lineage (GTDB taxonomy): Bacteria > Pseudomonadota > Alphaproteobacteria > Rhizobiales > Devosiaceae > Devosia. The sequence continues at coordinate 403,925 of NZ_STGC01000002.1, forward strand.
TGTCGCCGAAACGCTGATGCCGCTGATCCTGGACCTGGAGGCGCATTATCGCGCGGCCCAGGTGGATCCGGCGTTCAAGGCCGAGCTCAATGACCTGTCGGTGCATTATGCCGGCCGGCCGAGCCCGCTGTATTTTGCCGAGCGGCTGACCAAGCACCTGGGCGGCGCCAAGGTGTGGTTCAAGCGCGAGGAGCTCAACCATACCGGCAGCCACAAGATCAACAATTGCCTGGGGCAGATCCTGCTCGCCAAGCGCATGGGCAAGACGCGGGTGATCGCCGAGACCGGCGCGGGCCAGCATGGCGTGGCCACGGCGACGGTCTGCGCCAAGTTCGAACTGCCCTGCACCATTTTCATGGGCGCCACGGACGTGGAACGGCAGATGCCCAATGTGCTGCGCATGAAGATGCTGGGCGCCGAAGTGCGCCCCGTCACGGCCGGCGCCGGCACGCTCAAGGACGCCATGAACGAGGCGCTGCGCGACTGGGTGACCAATGTGGACAGCACTTATTACCTGATCGGCACTGCGGCGGGCCCGCACCCGTATCCCGAAATGGTGCGCGACTTCCAGTCGGTGATCGGCACCGAGATCAAGGACGAGTTTGCCCGCACCCAGGGCAAGCTGCCCGATGCGGTGGTGGCCTGTGTGGGCGGGGGCAGCAATGCCATCGGCACCTTCCATGCGTTCCTGGACGATCCTGACGTCAAGCTCTATGGCGCCGAAGCGGGCGGGCACGGCATCGACGTCGAGAACGGCCATGCCGCCAGCATGACCGGCGGCCGCCCGGGCGTGCTGCATGGCAACCGCACCTATCTGCTGCAGGACAAGGACGGGCAAATCCTCGAGGGTCATTCGATTTCGGCGGGCCTGGACTATCCCGGCGTGGGGCCGGAACATGCGTTCCTGCACGACAGCAAGCGCGTGACCTATGCGCCCATCACCGACACCGAGGCGCTCGAGGCCTTCCAGCTGTGCACGCGGCTTGAAGGCATCATCCCGGCACTGGAATCGGCGCATGGGCTGGCGCAGCTGATGAAGGTGGCGCCCAGCATGGACAAGGACCAATCGATCGTGCTGTGCCTCTCTGGGCGCGGCGACAAGGACGTCGAGAGCGTCGGTAAATATCTGGGGCTGCTCTAGTCATGACCACGCGTATCGATACTCGTTTTGCCGCCCTCAAGGCTGAGGGCCGCCCGGCCCTCGTCACCTATGTGATGGCGGGCGACCCGGACCTGGCCACCGGCCAGGCTATTCTCGAAGCCCTGCCGCAGGCGGGCGCCGACATCATCGAATTGGGCATGCCGTTTTCGGACCCGATGGCCGATGGCGTGGCCATCCAGCTGGCGGGGCAGCGTTCGCTGGCTGCCGGGCAGACGCTGCGCGGCGTGCTGGGCATGGTGGAAGACTTCCGCCGCAAGGACGAAACAACGCCCATCGTGCTGATGGGCTATTACAACCCGGTCTATAGCTTTGGCGTCGAGGCCTTTGTGACGGCGGCCAAGGCCGCTGGCGCCGATGGGCTGATCATCGTCGACCTGCCGCCCGAAGAAGACGACGAACTCTGCCTGCCGGCCATGGCTGCGGGGCTCAATTTCATTCGCCTGACCACGCCGACCACCGACGACAAGCGCCTGCCGGCTGTGCTCAAGAACAGCTCGGGCTTTGTCTATTATGTCTCCATGACCGGGGTGACCGGGGCGGTGATCAAGTCGCGCGGGGCGGTGGGCGATGCGGTGGACCGCATCAAGAGCCATACCGACCTGCCGGTGGCGGTTGGCTTTGGCATCAAGACCGCCGAGGACGCCGCCGAGATCGGCAAGCATGCCGACGGCATCGTGGTGGGCTCGGTGCTGGTGGACGCGGTGGCGCGCTCGCTGGTGGACGGCAAGGCGACCGACCAGACCGTGGACGCCGTGCGGACCCTGGTCGCCGAGATCTTCAGCGGGGTGAAGCGGGCGCGGGGCTAGTCCCCCGCTGTCCACAGGCCGATGGCGGCGCCCTTTGCGCTGATGGCGCCACCCTGATAAGAATTGCCACAATTCTAGCTTAGGTGGCCTCAGCGTCACCGCACGAGGCCTGCCATGAACTGGATCGACAACTTCGTCCGCCCCAAGATTCGCTCCATTCTCGGCACCAAGCCGACCATTGCGGAGAATCTGTGGGTCAAGGACCCCGAGTCCGGCGAAATGGTGTTCTACCGGGACCTTGAGGCTAATCAGTGGGTGGTGCCCAATTCGGGCTATCACATGAAGATCAAGCCGGTGGACCGGCTCAAGACCTTCCTGGATGACGGCGCCTATGAGCTGGTGCCGGTGCCCTCGGCCCCGGCTGATCCGCTGAAATTCCGCGCGCAGAAGCGCTATGTCGACCAGCTCAAGGAAAACCGCGCCAAGACCGGCTATGATGACTCGGTCATTGTGGCGACCGGCAAGCTGTTTGCCCGGCCGGTGACCGTGGCGGTGCAGGATTTCGACTTCCTCGCCGGCTCGCTGGGCATGGCCGCTGGCCAGGCCATCATCACCGGGCTTGAGACCGCTGCTGCCCGCAAGACGCCGTTCGTGCTGTTCGTCGCCTCGGGCGGCGCGCGCATGCAGGAAGGCGTGCTCAGCCTGATGCAGATGCCGCGCACCACCGTGGCCGTGCTGCGGCTGCGCGAGGCCGGCCTGCCATTCTTTGTGGTGCTGACCAACCCCACCACCGGCGGCGTGACGGCATCCTATGCCATGCTGGGCGATGTGCACCTGGCCGAGCCGGGCGCGGTGATCGGCTTTGCCGGCGCCCGCGTGATCGAGCAGACCATCCGCGAAAAACTGCCCAAGGGCTTCCAGCGTTCCGAATATCTGTTGGAGCACGGCATGGTGGACATGGTGGTGCATCGGCACAATCTGCGCTCGACCATTGGTTCGCTCGCCGCGATCCTGACCAAGGCGGATGCGCCCGAAGCGCTGACCAGCGCGATGAGCCCCAGTGTGGTGCGTGGCACCAGCCTGCGCGACGCCGCTGTTGCCGCCGAAGGCGATGACGCGGACCTCGGCGCCATGCCAGCGGCAGCGCACGCCGAATAGCTCCTGCGGCGGAACAGCCTTTACGGCTGTTTAACACCCCTGACCTACCGTGCTGGAAAGCTGCACGACAGTCGCATTGGCGCGGCCGGTTGTTTGTTGGCAGCAGCAGGGGTCATTTCATGTCGATCTTTTCGCTTCCAATTGCCCGCAAACTGCCTCTGGCACTGCTGGGCAGTGCGTTGCTGGTCAGTTTGGGCGTGGGCATCGGCAGCTATATGATCGGCAGCCAGGCCCTGCGCGGCGCGGCCGAGACCAATCTGATGACCCTGGCCAGCGAGCGCGCGTCCGCGGTCTCCACCTATCTGAAGTCCGTGCGGGACGATCTGGTGTCGACCTCGCGATCGGAGGCCACCGTGCAGTCGCTGCGCGATTTCGGCGGCGCCTGGCTGCAGTTCAAGGTCGACCCGACCGCTGAAGTGCGCAAGCTCTATGTCGATACCAATCCCAATCCGGACAATCTGGCGGCGCTGGAAACGCTGGGGACGACGGGCGCCTATGACGCGACCCATACCCGCTTCCATGCCGGCTTCCGCAATACCATTGCGGCACGCGGCTATCGCGACCTCTATCTGTTCGATCTCAAGGGTTTCCTGGTCTATTCGGTGACCAAATCTGCCGATTTCGGCACCCGCTTTGCCGAGGGTGGCCCGTTTGAGACCACGACGCTGGGCGCTGTGGTTACGCAGGCGCTGGCCATCGAGAACCCCGACGACATCGCCTTTGCCGATTTTGCCGCCTATGGGCCGGCGGGCGGGCTGCCGGCGGCCTTTTTTGCCAAGCCGGTGTTCAATGCCCAGGGGCGCAAGGTGGGCGTGCTGGCCATCCAGCTGCCATCAGAGCGGCTCGACGCCGTGGTGGGCGACCGCACCGGCCTGGGCGAGACCGGGGAAGTGCTGGTGGCCGGCTCGGATGGGCTGCTGCGCAATGATTCCAGCTTTACGCCCGACAATGACGCCATGGTGACCGGCTTTGCCGGCCCTGTGCTCAATACGGCACTGGCCGGCACGCGCAGCGAAGGCGAGACCAATAGCTATCGCGCCATGGACATGATCGTGGCGGCAGCGCCGATCACCACCCCGGGCCAGAACTGGGCGGCAGTGGCGGTGATGGGCAAGGACGAGATCCTGGCGCCGGTCGCCAATATGCGCAATCTGATGCTGGCGATCGGCGCGGGTCTATTGGCCGTGGTGGCGGCGCTGGGCCTGATCTTTTCGCAGCGCATTACCCGGCCGATCACCCGCCTGACCGGCACCATGGAAGCGCTGGCCAAGGGGCAGCTGGACATCGAAGTGCGCGGCGCCGACCGCTCGGACGAGCTGGGCGCCATGGCGCGGGCGGTGGAAGTGTTCCGGGCCAATGGCATCAAGATGACGGAAATGACCGAGGCCGAGGCGGCCCAGATCATCCGCAGCCAGGCCGAGCGCGCGGCGATGATGACCGAGCTGCAGCAGGCCTTTGGCCATGTGGTGGATGCGGCCATTGCCGGCGACTTTTCCAAGCGCGTGGATGCGCGCTTCCCCGATGCCGAGCTCAATGCCCTGGCCGGATCGGTCAATGTGCTGGTGGAAACGGTGGACCGCGGGCTGGGCGAAACCGGCGAAGTGCTGGCGGCGCTGGCCGATACCGATCTGACGCGGCGCGTGCGCGGCGACTATGACGGCGCCTTTGCCCGGCTCAAGCAGGATACCAATGCGGTGGCCGAGAAGCTGGGCGAGATCGTCGGCCAGCTGCGCGACACCTCGCGGGCGCTCAAGCGCGCGACCGGGGAAATCCTCAGTGGCGCCAATGACCTTTCCGAACGCACCACCCGCCAGGCGGCCACGATCGAGGAAACCTCGGCGACCATGGAACAGCTGGTCAGCACGGTGCTGGGCAATGCCAAGAAGGCCGAGACGGCGAGCGTGCAGGCCATCACCGTGTCTGAAACCGCCGAAGCGGGCGGCGTGGTGATGGAGAAGGCGACCCAGGCGATGGAGCGCATCACGCAGTCGTCGACCAGGATTTCCAATATCATCGGGCTGATCGACGATATCGCCTTCCAGACGAACCTTCTGGCGCTGAATGCCTCGGTGGAAGCAGCGCGGGCGGGCGACGCCGGCAAGGGATTTGCCGTGGTGGCGGTGGAAGTGCGGCGCCTGGCGCAGAGCGCGGCCAGCGCCTCGGCCGACGTCAAGACGCAGATCGAGCAATCGGCCAGCGAGGTCAATAGCGGCAGTCGCCTGGTCACCGAGGCGGCCGAAAAGCTGGCCAGCATGCTGGACGGCATCCGCGGCAGCACGGTCGCGCTGCGCGCCATTTCGGACGACAGCCGCAAGCAGGCCAGCGCGCTCGAAGAGGTCAATATCGCCGTGCGGCAGATGGACGAGATGACCCAGCACAATGCCGCGCTGGTGGAAGAGACCAATGCCGCCATCGAGCAGACCGAGGCCCAGGCCAGCGAGCTCGACCGGATCGTTGACATCTTCACCATCGGCAATGCGCCGGCCAAGCCGGCCGCTGCGCCGGCGCCCTCGACCGCGACCGCGACAAATGTGGTGCGCGGCATGCAGAACAAGCTCAAGGCGGTGGCGGGCAATTACCTGCGCCGCGGCAATGCGGCGCCGGCCGAACAGGACTGGAACGAGTTCTAAAGCCCTGGCCCTGCCCAGACTGCAGCCCCGGCCCGTGCAACTGAGCATTGAGCCGGGGCAGAATCGGCGCTAACTCAGCGGGCCCAGATCAATGGACCGCTGCCATGTCGCGTACTGATGCCATCCTCAAGCGCCTTTCGGGGCTGCACCCCAAGCTGATCGACCTGAGCCTGGATCGCATGATGCCGCTGCTGGCCGATCTGGGCAATCCGCAGGAGCATCTGCCGCCGGTGATCCATGTGGCCGGGACCAATGCCAAGGGCTCGACCATCGCCTATCTGCGGGCGTTCCTCGAAGCGGCCGGCCAGAGCGTGCACGTCTATAATTCCCCCCATCTGGTGCGCTTCAACGAGCGCATTCGCCTGGGCGGAAAGCTGGTGGATACGCGCCGGCTCAATGCGACGCTGGAGCGGGTCGAGGCGGTCAATGCGGGGCGCTCGATCACCTTTTTCGAGGTGACCACGGTGGCCGCCATGCTGCTCTATGCCGAGACCAAGGCCGACTATCTACTGCTCGAAACCGGCATGGGCGGCACCTATGACACCACCAATGTGGTCAAGCATCCGCTGGGCGTGATCATCACCCCGGTCGATCTCGACCACCAGGGCTTCCTGGGCAAGACCATTGCCGAGATCGCGGTGAACAAGGCCGGCATTCTCAAACGCGGCAGCAAGGCGGTCATCGGGCTGCAGCAGCCGGAGGGCCGTGCCGTGATCGAACGGACAGCGCATCGGCTGGGCGTGCGGCCGATCTGGCAGGGCGAGGATTTCCATGGCCAGTCCCAGGACGGGCGGCTGGTCTTTTCGGACGAGGACGGGCTGCTCGACCTGCCGCCACCGGCGCTGATCGGCGGGCACCAGTTCCACAATGCGGCGCTGGCCATTGCCGCCACGCGGCATTTCGGGCTGCCGGTGAGCGACGCCGATATCGCCACGGGCCTGCGCCAAGTGGTGTGGCCGGCGCGGATGATGCCGCTACATGGAAAGCTGCGCGACATGCTGCATGCCGGCAGCGAACTGTGGCTGGATGGCGGGCACAATGTGCATGGCGCCACGGCACTGGCGGCGGCGATTGCCGAGATGAACCGCACGCGATCGGCGCCGCTGGTGCTGATCATGGGCATGATGAACACGCGCAATCCCGGCGATTTCCTGATGCCCTTCGCCGGGCAGGTGCAGCAGATCTATACGCTGACCGTGCCAGGCGAGCCCAATGCACACAAGGCCGATGACATCGCCAGCGCGGCACGGGCCAGGGGCTTTGCAGCAGCGCCGAAGCGCTCGATCCTGTCGGCACTCAAGGCGGCGGCCGAGGTGCCCAATGCCCGCGTGCTGATCTGTGGTTCGCTCTATCTGGCCGGCGACGTGCTGGCCAAGAACCAGACGCCGCCGGACTGATGGCGCGGCCCGCTCAGTAGCGGGCCTGATCGCTGCCGCAGAAGGGGTCGACGGGGCTGGTGCCAGCAAAGGGCGTGCGGCCCAGCAGGGCATTGACAACGGCCGCCTGGATGGCTTCCGAAGAGCCATAGGCGTTGACATAGGTGGGCACGCGCGGGGCGTCGTAGAGATAATAGGGATAGCCCAGCGACACCATCAGGGTCGGCAGATCGTGCCAATAGCGGCGCATGCCGCCAAAGACCGAGCCGGTGAGCTTGACCCAATCAAGGAAAATGCGGCTGCGGGTGAGCGTGGTCTCTTCGGCGAAGAGATAGAGCACCAGATCGTAATCGGTCGGCTTGATCTCGAGGTCCGGGGTGAAGAGCGTCACCTCAAAGCCCTCGGCAGAGAGCCGGTCGGGCAGGCTCAGCGGCAAGGGATGGGGCACGAAGGGGACGACGGCGCCGCCCGAGAACACCAGCACGCGGCGATGCTGCAGCGGGGACAGCGGCAGCAGGCCCTGGACATCCTTGACCAGGGTGGGGACGCGGGCAGTGACGGCCTTGGCGGTGGCCAGATGGGCGTCGGAGGCGACGAGGCCGGCGACGGATTCGAGGGTCGGCGCCTCGGGCGCGGCATGCAGGCCCAGATGGGCCTTGAGGGCCAGTACGCGGGTGACGGCCTCGTCGACCCGATCCTGGTTGAGGCGGCCATCGGCCACGGCCTTGACCAGGCGCATCAGGTCGGCATTGGGATCGTCGCTGAACAGGATGACGTCGCAGCCCGCGATGATGACTTCGGGCAGGGTCTGGTCGCGCGGGCCCCAATCGCCCATGCCAGCCATGGGCGTGGCATCGGAGACGATCAGGCCATTAAAGCCCAGTTCGCGGCGCAGCAGATCGTGATTGAGCAGGCGCGACAGCGAGGCGGGGCGATAGGCCTCGGCGCCGCAATCGGGATCGATGGCGCGGGCATAGGCCGGCAGCGCGATATGGGCGGACATGATGGAGAGCACGCCGGCATCGATGGCCTTGCGGTAGAGGCGGCCGAAATTGGCCTCCCAATCGGCCATGGAGAGCGGATTGACGGTGGTGACCAGATGCTGGTCGCGGTCGTCGAAGCCCTCGCCGGGCCAGTGCTTGACGGTGGCGGCGACGCCATTGGCCTGGAAGGCGGCGATCTGGGCCAGGGCGTGGCGCTCGACCTTGTCGATGTCGCTGCCATAGGAGCGGGTGCCGACAATGGCGCTGCGCCAGGCGATGTTGAGATCGATGACGGGGGTGAAGCTCCAGTTGAGGCCGACGGCATTGGCCTCGCGCGCCATGAGGGTGGAAATGGCGGTGGTGGCTTCGAGATCATCGACCGCGGCCAGGCCCAGCGGATTGGGCACGCTGGTGCCAAGCGGCAGGCTCATGCGGCTGCCTTCGAGATCGGCGCTGACCAGCAGCGGAATGGCACTGAGCGCGGACAGTTCGCGCGCCAGATTGTATTCGGCGATCAGATCGTCCGAATAGATGCGGGTGATGCCGCCCGGCTTGAAGCTGCGCACAGCCTCGATGGTTTCCTCGGGCGTGCCACGGGCCAAGAGCACAAAGAGCTGGGCCAGCTTGTCACGCGGGCTCAGGGCGTCGCGGGTGGCATGGACCCAGGCCATGGCGGCATCATCGAGGTGAAACGGCGCGGCGGCGAGATCGATGGGAGCCATTGGCTTCCTCCCCAGTCTTCTTGTTGGCTGCAAGGCTTAGCAGATGGCTGGTTGCAGCGGAACCAAGGCAATTATCCGGCAGAAGGCGCCAAACACAGAAAAGCACCGCCGGGTTGCCCCGGCGGTGCTCACAAATTCGCTGGCGCCCGAAGGATCAGGCGGCGTGGCCTTCGAGCCACTTGGTGAGGCCGGCCTTGGGCGTGCCTGCACCGATCTTCATGTCGGCGGCTTCGCCACCCTTGAACAGGATCATGGTGGGGATGGAGCGCACACCATACTTGCTGGCGGTACCCGGGTTGTCATCGACATTGAGCTTGACGATCTTGACCTTGCCGGCCAGTTCGACGGACAGCTCATCGAGCACGGGTGCGATCGCACGGCAGGGCCCGCACCACTCCGCCCAGAAGTCCACCAGGACGGGTTCTTTGGAGTTCAGGACTTCCTCGCCAAAATTGGCATCGGAAACGTGACTAGTCATGGGTTTTTGCCTTTTGTTTAAAGCGGCGGTCTGTGTGCGCCTAAAGCTGGGAAGAGTCCAGCGTGGGCGCAACAGAGATCACCGCATGGTGAAGCCGCGGGCGCCCGCCACCAACACATCTGATGGCAGATTCATCAATGATTCCAAACTCGTCCACAAAATTGCCGCCCGTATGACCTGACCGGGGAAAAGCTGACCTGCAACCAACGCATACAATCCGAGCTGGGTGATGTAGTTCCCCGGCACCTCGGCCACGGTTTGTGGCACCGACGCATCGGACTTGTAGTCGACCACCAACACCCCCTGTTCGTCAATCACCAGACGATCGATGCGACCGCTGAGACGAACAGGCTCGCCGTCGCGCAAAAGGTCCAGCGCAAAGGGGACTTCGGCGCGGCTCATGGGGCCAAACAGCCGCGCCAGCGCGGGGCGACGCAGGATGGACATGGCCTTTGTGGCCAGGCGCGGATGATCAGCGGGCGAATCAGGCAGCAGAGCCATCAGCGCCTTTTCGGCAATGGCTGGCCAGATGGCGCGGTCGAGCGTGCCCAGATGTTGCAGCAGGGCATGGAGCGCAATGCCCTCGCGGCGGGCGGCTTCGGCGTCGCGCAGCTGTTCGGCGAGGCTATCGAGCGCGGCAGTCGCGCTGGCGCCAGTGGCGGCCTGGGAGGGCGAGACGCGGGTGATCACCGGCGCCGGCGGCAGGGGCGGCAACACCAAGGGCGCCAGGCCGGCATCGGCCGTGGGCGCCGAATCCGGCACCGGGACTGGGGCAATGCGCTCACGCGGATAGATGATGGCGGTTTCGACCCCGGCATCGTCCGTCTGCGTCTCGGACAGGGGGCGGAGCGCGGTTTCAACGGCCTCGTACCAGCTGCCGGCCAATTGGGTGGCGGCTTCGGAACCGGGGGTCAGCGCGCCGGTGACATAGAGCTCGTCCTCGGCGCGGGTCATGGCAACATAGAGCTTGCGCCAGTATTCGCGCTCCAGATTGTCATCGACAGCCTGTTTAATGCCCAGCGTGGCCTCGACGTGATCGCCTTTGCCGGCGGCATGGACCAGCAGCGGGCCGGGGGCTTCGGCGAGCAGATAGACCGGCTTGCCGAGCATCTGCTTGCTGGGCTTGGTGGCCGCATCGGCGAGGATGACGATGGGGGCTTCCAGGCCCTTGGCGCCATGCACGGTCATGACGCGAACACCGGCGCCGGCATCGGGCAATTCGCGCTTGATGGTGCCCGAGCGCTGGCGCATGTCGGCGACAAAGCCCTGCAGCGAGGGCTGGGCGCCCTGCTCGTGGCTGAGCGCCAGCTCCAGCAGTTCGGCGACGATGTCGTCGACCTCCGGGCCAAAGCGGGTGTGGAAGCGGCGGAGGCCGCCCTCGGCATAGAGCACCTGGGCGAGGAATTCGAAGGGGCGCTCGAAATCGAGCTCGCCACGCCAGCGGGCCAGGCGCTCGGCGGCGGCGACAGCGGCGGGGTCGGCATGGGCGGCCAGCGCCTGCCAGAGCGTCTGGCGGTCGGCGCGCGGCTGCGCCACGGCAAACAGCAGGTCCTCATCGATATCAAACAACGGCGAGCGCAGCAGGGCCGCCAATTGCAGATCGTCAGCCGGATTGAGCAGCACATCGCAGAGCGCCAGAAGATCGAGCACGGCGATATGGCCGGTGACGCCGAGGCGATCGGCGCCGGGGGTGGGCAGGCCCGCCTTGCGCAGGGCGCGGATGACCTCCTGGAACACGGGGCCGCGCGACTGCACCAGGATCAGCACATCATCGGCGGTGACGGCGCGGCCACGGCCGGTGAGCGGGCGACGCGCATCGATCCAGCCGCGGATGCGGGCGGCAATGGCCTCGGCCACCTGGCGCGGGGCGCTGGGCTGCAGATCGAGCACGCTGGTGGGCCAATCGGCATCGGCCCGGGCCTCGCCGGGCTGCTGGATGGGCGGCCAGAGCGTGACACTGCCGCCGCGCATGGTGCGGGCGGTGTTGTGATGGACTTTTTCGGTTTCCAGCAGGGCCGCCTGGATGTCCGGGCGATCGCTGACCAGATCCACGGCCGCGAGGATTTCGGGCAGGGTGCGGAAGCTGGTGCGCAGCGGCACGGGCTGGAACTGCACCTCGGCCTCGCGGGCGCGCAACTGGTAGTCACCACCGGTCTGGCCGAAGAGGGCCGGTTCGGCGCCCTGGAAGGAATAGATGGACTGTTTCTGATCGCCCACGGCAAACAGTGAGCGCGGGCGGGTGACGGCCCCGGCGCCAGCGAAATATTCCTCGGCGATGGCGCGCACCACACGCCACTGCTCGCCATTGGTGTCCTGGCTTTCATCGACCAGGATATGATCGATGCCGGAATCGAGCTTGTAGCGGACCCAGTCGCCCGACTGGTTCTGGAAGAGATCGGCGAGGCGCTCGACCAGGTCGTCGAAATCTAGCAGGGAGCGCGCCCGCTTGGTGGCCTCGTAGCGCTGGCCGACGGCGGCGACGATATCGAGAAGGGCTTCGCTGCGATCGACCAGCGCGGCGGCGCTGCGGGCCGCAGCCAGGGCGGCGAGGCGCTCGGCTTCGGCCTGGAGCTGGTCGGCCAGATCGGGATTGGCCGTCGTGACCGCCTTGACCACGAGGCGAGACGGGAGCGTCAAATCCTTGGTGAGGAAGGCGCGCAGCCAGGCGTCGGGGGCAGGACTACTGGCATCGAGCGCGGCCAGCTTGTCCTCAAGGCTGCGATTGCCGCCCTTGGGCGGGGTGATGGCAAAGAGCGCCTGGAGGTCGGCCGGGCCAATCAGGCGCTCGCCAGTGATGGCCGCTTCGATCTCGTCAACGGAGAGGGTGGCTGCGGCGCCGATCAGCGCGCGCAGATTGGCCTTGGCGCGGGCGGGATCGGCGAGGACCAGCTTGAGCTTGCGGCCATCGGCCAGGGCCGCGTTGATGGCGTTCTTGATCTGATCATCACTCAGCGTTTCAAAGAGGGTTTCCACCGCACCGGCGACGCCCAGGCCCTGGGCCAGCACGGTTTCACGCGCCGCCAGCAGCAGGGCGGTGCGCTCATCGTCCTCAATGACGGAGAAGTCAAAGGGCACGCCGGCTTCGAGTGGGAACCGGTGCAGCACCGATTCGCAGAAGGCGTGGATGGTGACGATCTTGAGCCCGCCGGGGGTTTCGAGCGCCCGGGCGAAAAGGGTGCGGGCGCGATTGCGCAGGGCTGCGTCGGGCTCGCGGCCCTCGATGTCGCGCAGGGCCTTGTCGAGGGCGGAATCGTCGAACAGCGCCCATTCGGCCAGGCGATCGGCGACGCGGCGGCGCATTTCGGCGGCGGCGGCCTTGGTATAGGTGAGGCAGAGGATAGCTTCGGGCGCGACGCCCGAGAGCAGCAGGCGCAGCACGCGGCGGGTGAGCACAAAGGTCTTGCCCGAGCCGGCATTGGCCGACACCCAGATCGACCAGGCAGGATCGGCGGCCAATGCCTGGTGGCGGCTGGTGTCAGAGGGGACGACGAGGCGGCCGCGCTCGCTCATGGCTCGCCCTCCCCGCCATCGATGGCGGTCCATTCGGCCAGCCGCGCCAGATGGTCATAGGCGCCGGCAAAGCGCTGGCCGGGCAGCGGCAGCAGGCGGGCGGGCATGGGCGTTTCATGCATCAGGAAGAGCTCGACATGGCGCTGCATGCGCCGAGCGATCTCGTCGGCGGCAGACATGACGTCGTGCTCGTCATGGGGAATGAAGGGCTTGGCGGTGAAGGCATCAGGCCCCAGGCCAACCTTGATATAGGTGAGCGCCGTGGTGGGCGCGGCACTGAGCTGAGGGAAGGCGCCGGCAGCGGCCATCTGCGCCTCGAGCAGCAGTTGCGGCACCTCGAAGGCCTGCATGGCGCCCTTGGTGGGGGGCGAACCGGTCTTGAAATCGATGATCTCCAGCGTGCCATCACGCAGCGCATCGACGCGGTCGGCGCGGCCGCTGAGGGTGAAGGGCTCGGCCATGGGGAAGACCATTTCGCCGCGGATTTCGGCGTGGCGCTGGGCCACCATGGGCTCGCGGGCGCGCTCGAAGGCGAGGAACTGGGTGGCGGCAGTGTGGAAGCGGCGCAGCCAGATGTCGCGGCGTTCACCAATGGCATCAAGGCCGGAGAATTTGTCGACGGCAATGGCCATCAGCACATCGATGGCATCGGGGGCCATGACGTCATGCCCATCGATGACGAACTGGGCGAAAATGTCGTGGATGATGGTGCCGCGTTCGCGGCCGTCGGGCGTGTCGCCCAGCGGATCGAGCGCGCGCAGGCCCAGCACATGGCGGGCATAGATGTCATAGGGCGAGCGCATCAGCGTTTCGATCTCGGTGACCGAAAGGGCGCGCGGGCGGGTCGCCACGGGGGGATTGGGCGCCGGACGCGGGGCGGGCCGGGTTTCGGGCACCATATCGAGACGGCGGGCCTGATCGAGCCAATGGGCGCCCCGCGCAATCCAGCGCGCAGCCTCCTCGGTGCCGGCAAAGGCGGTGAGCCGCTGCAGCAGGCGCGAGGCGATGGCGGGGCTGGCGCCGACGCGGTCGGCATAGCTGAGGATAACTTTGGCATTGCCCAGGCCCTGGGCAAAATCGTGCGCGGCGAGGCCCTGCTTGCGTTCCGGCGGATCGAGCCCGGCGGCCAGGCGCATGCCGCGGCTGAGCCAGGGACCGGGATCGGCCGGCTCGGGCCATTTGTCCTCATTGAGCGCAGCCAGCACCAGCAGGTCCGGGTTTTGCAGGCGGGCTTCGAGCTGGCCCCAGATGGCGATGTCGCTGCGGCGCTCTTCTATGGTGCGGACCTGGGCGCCCAGCATGAGGGCACTGAGGACGCCATCGAGCTGGCGCGGGGCAAAGCTGTGGCCTTCGCCGGTGTGGCTGGCCATCTGCTGGGCCCAGTCGGCCAGTTCGCGGCGGCCGGGGATCTCGGCGCCATCGGCCACGGCATCAAAGGCGGCACAGAGGGCGGCGGCGAGGCTGCTGGCGGTGATGACGGGGGTTTCGAGGAGGCTGGTCAGCGGCGCAATGGCGGCGGCGATGGCGTCCAGGAGGCCGGTGATGGGGGCGCGATCCCCCTCGGACAGGCGGCGGGCCGGGTGGGTGATGGTCTTGTCGATATTGGCCGAGAGCGCAGCGAGCAGGCCCGCAAAGCCGGGATTGGGGCGCTGACCGCGCAAGAGACCCAGCTCGATATCATCGGCCAGGCGGGAAATCTCGGCACGGTCACGGCCGAAGCGGATGGCCCGGTTGCGCAGCAGCGCCATCAGGTGCACGGCGGCGATATTGGAGCTGGCCAAGGCCAGGATCTGGCGCAGCAGGCGCCCGGCCGCGGACTGGAACAGCGGCACGCCAGCGGCATCATCGACCACCACACCGAAGCGGCGCAGCTCGGCGGCAATGCGCCGGGCCAGGTTGCGATCGGGGGTGACGATACCGACAGTCTGTTTGTCGCTGAGCGCGGCATGGGCGGCGAGGGCAATGGCGCGGGCCTGTTCGTCCTCGGTGCGGGCGCGAATGATGGTGACGCCCGCGCCAGCCTCGGCCAGTTGCTCGGGCGTGAGGCGCTGGCGGTTCCAGCGGGCGGTGTCTTCGGTGAGCGCCAGGGCGCGGTGCACCAGCGTGGTGCGGGGATGGTCGCCCGGCGCCAGCTCGGTGACATCGCTGATGGCGGCACCCAGACTGCGCAGCAGGCGGGCGAGGCCATATTGCGGATGGCCATGCGGATTGCTGTCGGGCAGCAAGAGAGCCGCGTGATCGGCCGGGGTCATGGCGCAATCGAGCCCGGGCAGCACGACGGCGCCGCGCGGCAGGGCATGGATGGCCGCCAGGAGCCGCGCCGTGGCCGGAATGGAGCCGGTGGAGCCGGCGGCAATCACCGGGCGGTCCCGATAGACCAGCGGGGCGGCCATGGCCTGGCGGTCGAGCCGCTGGCCGCGCAGGGCGGCGGTATCGGCACGGGCGCCGGCCAGATGCTCGGGCCAATAGCGCAAGGCGATATCGAGAAAGCTGATGGTCTGCAGCCAATAGTCGCTGAGATTGGCTTCGAGCGATGGCGCGATGGCGGCAATGTCGGCCGGGCTGCGCTCCTCGGTCAGCAGATCATCGATGAGATGGCCGAGCGATTCGGCCATGGAGAGGATTTCGCCCGCTGTGGGGGGCGTGGAAAAGGCGCGCTGGCCACCCTCTGTATTGGCCCAGGCATGGACGAGGCGGGACAGCACCAGACGCCGCTCGAGCGCGCTGGCGGCCGGCAGCGGGGTCGGGGCATCAAAGGGCGGCAGGAAGGGCTCTTCGTCGGCGACTTCGCCACCAAAGGTGCGGATATCGGGCAGAAGGCCGAGGCCCCGGCGCGCGAATTCATCGGCCAGCGCCAGCTTGGCGCGGCGGGTGGGCAGCACGATGGTGACATCGGTGAGCCAGAAGGGCTGGCTGCGGTCGGCGCCGCCCAGCAGCGTGCCATCGATGATGCGATCGGCCAGGGTGGCGATGAAGGGCGCGTGCGGGGCGATGGAAAACAGCGTCATGGCGCTGTGGGGGCCGCGAGGGCGCTTTCGGCCAGGGCCAGCGCGGCGGGATCGCCGACATGGAACCAGGGGGCATCGAGCACCACACCAAAGAGGCTTTCGCGCGCCAGGCAGCGCTCGAACAGCAGATTGAGCGAGAAGGCGCCGTCGGGCGTATCGGCAAACAGGGGTTTGCCCATGATGGCGACGCCGCCATAGATCACCGGCGCGCCATAGTCGCGGGTGATGCGCCCATCGGGGGCGAGGCAGAAATCATGGCTGCGGGCAAAGCCATGGGCATCGCGCGGATGCACGCAGAGCAGAACGATATCCTCGGGGCCGGTGTAGCGCTTGAGCATGCGGGCGATGGGCTGGTCGCTGCCCAATGGCCAGAAGGCATCGGTGTTCATCACCACAAAGGGGTCGGAGGCCAGCATGGGCAGGGCCTGTTTGACGCCGCCGCCGGTATCGAGCAGGGCCTCCTCGCGGCTGAGCTTGAGCAGGCCGCCGAAATGGGCGAGCAGTTGGTCGGCGCGATAATGGGCATTGGCGATGAAGCGCTTGGCGCCCTCGGCCTTGGCATTGTCCATCACCCGCTCGATCAGCGGCACGCCGGCCACCGGCACCAGCGGCTTGGGCACGGTGTCGGTGATGGGCCGCAGGCGGCTGCCCAGGCCAGCGGCCAGCAGCATGACATCGGGGAATCGGCTGGTGTCGCTCATGGGCGGATATGAGCCGGAGAGCGGGCGAGTGGCAAGAGCGGCGGCCCTTTGCACCGACACCTCAGTCGACACCCTCCCCCTTGTGGGGCTTCGCGCCGTCCCGACGGGCGGATCACGCCAGCGGCGTGATCCGAGGCAAGAAGGCCATGAGGGCTACGCCCGAATGGCGGCTGGGTGGGGGTGGTTGGCCCCGATATCGGGGCTCTCGCACCCCCTCCCAACCTCCCCCATCAAGGGGGAGGTGCAGTCTGGTGTGTGAGGTGAGATGGAGGCCGCCCGTTAGGCCCGCAGGACGCCGCCGGTGGATTTGGTGACGGCGGCGATGATGGCGCCCGAGACCTTGTCGATGTCCTCGTCGGTCAGCGTCTTGTCGAGCGGCTGCAGCGTCACGGCGATGGCGACGGACTTCTTGCCTTCGCCAACATGGCTGCCGGCGAAGACGTCAAAGATCGTCACGTCCTTGATCAGCGCCTTGTCGGCGCCGCGCGCGGCCTTGAGGATCACCGCGGCGGTGACCGACTGATCGACCACAAAGGCGAAGTCGCGGCTGAGCGGCATGAGCTGGGACAGGGCCAGGGCCGGCTTGGTGCGCGTGGGCTTGCGGCGCGGCTCGGGGAGAGCATCGAGATCGATCTCGAAGGCCGCGACGGGACCGGCAATATCGAGCTCGGCGGCGAAGGCCGGGTGCAGCTCGCCGAACCAGGCAATGGTCTTGGGGCCCTGGGCGACGCGGCCACCACGGCCGGGATGGCTCCAGGGCGCCGGCTCGGCCAGGATCTGCATCTTGTCGATGTCATAGCCCAGCGCATCGAGCGCGGCGCCAAGATCGGCCTTGGCATCATAGACGCCGACCGGCGCAGCCTTGGCCGCCCAGTGGCGACCGGAACCGCTGAGACCCGCGCTGCCGGTGCGAATGCCGGTGGCATGGGTGTGCTGACCTTCGGGCGCATCGGACAGGAACACCTGGCCGACTTCGAACAGCGCCAGATCGCCAATGCCGCGATTGGCATTGCGGCGAGCGGCGGCGAGCAGGCCGGGCAGCAGGGAGGGCCGCATGTCCGTCATGTCAGCGGCAATGGCATTGGCCAGTTGCAGGCTCTCTTGGCCGCCGCCGAAGCGAGTGGCCTCGGCATGGCTGATGAAGCTCCAGGTGACCGCCTCGTCGAGGCCGCGCGCGGCCAGCGCCCGACGCACGATGCGGCGGCGGTTCTGGATGGCGGTGAGCATGCGCGGGGCGACGTGGTTGAGACGCGGCAGCGGCTCGACCGGGATATTGTCGACGCCCACCATGCGCATAATTTCTTCGACCAGATCAGCCTTGAGCGTGACGTCGGGACGCCAGCTCGGCACCTTGACCGAGAAGCCATCGCCCTTGGGCGTGACGGCAAAGCCCAAGCGGCTCAGGATAGCGGTGGCGACCATGGGTTCGACGGCAAGGCCGGTGAGGCGGGCCACTTCGCCGAGCGGGAAGTCGATGGTGGTGTTGGGATAGACATCCTCACCCGAAAACACCGGCTCCATGGCCTCGCCGCCGCAGAGCTCGAGCACCAGGCGGGTGGCCAGCTCGAGACCGGGATCGGTCAGGGCCGGATCGACATGGCGCTCGAGGCGATAGCGGGCATCGCTGACAATACCGGTCTTGCGGCCGGTGCGGGCGATGAGATCGGCGTCCCAGCTCGCGCATTCCATGAACACATTGACCGTGCCATCGGTGACGCCGGAGCGGATGCCGCCCATGATGCCACCCAGGCAGAGCGGACCGGTGTCATCGGCGATGACGGTCATGGTCTCGTCGAGGGTATAGACCTTGTTGTCGAGCGCATCGAAGCTCTCGTTGCGGGCATTGCGCAGCACGGGCTGGCCGTTGAGCTTATCGGCATCATAGGCGTGCAGCGGACGGCCCCAGCCGAGCGAGACCCAATTGGTGATGTCGACAATGGCATTGATGGGCCGCAGGCCAACGGCGCGCAGGCGCTGCTGCAGCCAGGCCGGGGACGGGCCATTCTTGACGCCCTTGATATAGCGGCCGCCAAAGCGGCGGATGGCCTTGGGTTCATCGGCGCCGAACTGGTGCGGCAGCGGCGCAATCGGGCTCTTGCCCTTGGAGGGCACCGGGCTCATGTCGGTCGATTTGAGCGTGCCCAGGCCATAGGCGGCGAGGTCGCGCGCAATGCCATAGACGCCGGTGGCGTCGCCACGATTGGGGGTGATGGAAATGTCGAACACCACGCCATCGATGCCGGCATAGGCGGGATAGCTGACGCCGATGGGCGCATCGGCGGGCAGCTCGATGATGCCGTCGTGATCCTCGGACAGTTCCAGCTCGGCATTGGAGCAGAGCATGCCATTGCTGACCTGCCCTCGAATATTGCCCTTGCCGATGGTCATGTCCTTGCCCGGGATATAGGTGCCGGGAAAGGCGAACACGGTCTTGAGGCCCGTGCGCGCATTGGGAGCGCCGCAGACGACGTCGATCAATTCGCCGGTGCCGGCATCGACCTTGCAGACGCGCAGCTTGTCGGCATTGGGATGCTGTTCGGCCGAAACGACATGGGCGGTCACGAAGCTCTTGAGCGCCTTGCCCTGATCTTCGACGCCTTCCAGTTCGAGCCCGATCAGCGTTAGCGTCGTGCCGATCTCATCGGCCGATGCGTCGGTATCGAGGTGCTCCTTGAGCCAGTCGAGGGTGAATTTCATATCTATCGCCTTTAGCGGAAGTCAGGTGTGCTGCGCGCAGGGGCTGCAGGGCATGGGAAAGCGGGCTTAGCTGCTCAGGCCGCCGAAGAGCGTCGGCAGATCGAGCGGGCGGAAGCCATAGTGGTCGAGCCAGCGCTGGTCGCCGTCGAAGAAGGCGCGCAGGTCGGGCATGCCGTATTTGAGCATGGCGATGCGATCGATGCCCATGCCCCAGGCAAAGCCCTGGTAGACATCGGGATCGAGCCCGGCATTGGCGATGACATTGGGATGGACCATGCCGCAGCCCAGGATCTCCAGCCAGTCATTGCCTTCGCCGATCTTGACCTCGGAGCCCGAGCGATCGCACTGCACGTCCACTTCCATGGACGGCTCGGTGAAGGGGAAGAAGCTGGGGCGGAAGCGCAGCGTGACATTGGGCACTTCAAAGAAGGCTTTGAGGAATTCCTCGAGCACCCAGCGCAACTGGCCGATGTGACTGGACTTGTCGATGACCAGACCCTCGACCTGGTGGAACATGGGCGTGTGGGTCTGGTCACTGTCATTGCGATAGGTGCGGCCGGGAATGACCACGCGGATCGGCGGATCCATGGCGGGGGTCATATAGGCGGCAGCCGGCTTTTCATTGGTCTTTTGCATGACGCGGACCTGCACCGGCGAGGTGTGGGTGCGCAGCACTTTTTTGACCCCATCGGCACCGGGCTTCATGAAGAAGGTGTCGTGCATCTCGCGCGCCGGATGCCCCTCGGGGAAATTGAGCGCGGTGAAGTTGAAATAGTCGGTCTCGATATCGGGCCCTTCGGCGATGGAGAACCCCATGTCCGAAAAGATCGCCGTGATTTCGTCGATGGTCTGGCTGATGGGGTGGATGCGGCCGCGGGCGGTGGGCGCGGGCTGCAGCGGCAGGGTGACATCGAGCGTCTCGGCCTTGAGGCGGGCGTCGAGGGCAGCGGCCTTGAGGGCGGTCGACTTGTCCTCGATGAGCCCGGCAATCTCGGTCTTGAGGCCATTGATGGCGGGGCCGGCGCTCTTGCGCTCATCGGGGGCCATGCTGCCCAGCGAGGCCAGCAGCGCCGAAACGCTGCCCTTCTTGCCCAGGGCGGCGACGCGGACGGTATCGAGCGCGGCCTCATCGGTGGCGGCGGCGATGGCGGCGCCCAGTTCGGCGCGCAGGGTGGCGATCTGGTTCTCGAGGGACATCAGAAACTCTCAGTGGGCCTTATCCTGCGACCGTGGTCAGACGCGGCCGTGGCAGGATCGGGGTGACCGACCTCGTGGTTCGACAGGCGCGCCATGAGGTCTAAAGGAAATGCAGTGGCTTTAGAGCAAAACAAAACGCCCCGCGCCAGCCCAAAGGGCGGCGCAAGGCGCTATTTTGACCTCAGCAGAGCTGGGAGTGTTAGGCGGTGACGCGGGCGTGGGTGACAGCGTCCACGCCTTCCAGATACGCCAGGGCAGCCTTGGCCTTTGCGACCAGCACGCCGAACGCTTCGGGCTGGGTGATCGCGAGATCGCTCAGCACCTTGCGGTCAACGGCAACCTCAGCCTTGCTGAGGCCGTCGATAAATCGACCATAGGTCAGCCCATGATCACGGACGGCAGCGTTGATGCGCTGGATCCACAGGGCGCGGAAGTTGCGCTTCTTGACGCGACGATCGCGGTAAGCGTACTGGCCGGCCTTTTCGACGGCCTGCTTGGCGATACGGATCGTCGACTTGCGGCGGCCATAATAGCCCTCCGCAGCCTTCAAAACCTTCTTGTGACGGGCGTGATTGGTAACGCCTCTTTTAACGCGTGACATGTGTCAGCTTCCTTTCAGCGTTAGCGGTTGTACGGCATGTACCACTTGACCAGACCCTCGTCGCCCTTGGACAGGATCTTGGTGCCGCGGTTGGTGCGGATGTACTTGGCGTTGTGGTTGATCAGGCGGTGGCGCTTGCCGGCGACGCCTGCCTTGACACGACCGGACGCTGTGAAACTGAAACGCTTTTTGGCGCCAGATTTCGTCTTCATCTTGGGCATTTTGCGGGTCCTTGTAAGAAACTTGGATGGATTGGGGCCCATCGCATTCAGAGATCGCCACGGCATGCCTTTTGGCCGGGCGATCCGGAGAAGTGGGCTCTATAGGGGCAATCCGCCCGGCTGGCAAGGGGCAGAACGGGCACCGAAGCCCCTCAGTTTGCAGGGCTCGTTCGGTTTTCTGCAACAGCGGTGAAACTTATCGCGGCCAGGCTTCGTAGTTTCCCATAGCTCGAGACCACAGCGAGCGCAAATTACACAAAGGAAGATATTATGAAGCTGTTCAAGATCATCGCCCTGACCGCCACCCTGTTTGCCGGCGTTTCGGCCGTCTCTGCCAGCCCCTATAATGTGATGGGCGGCGTTGAATCCCTGGGCGCCATCCAGGAAGCCACCACGGCCACCGTGCAGAAGCTCAATGGCGGCCAGGAGCTGTCGCTGCGTGGCGACAATGACATTGCCTCGGTGCAGGCCAATATCAAGAACAACAAGTGGCTGGTCGAATCCATCGAACGCCAGGGCTTTACGGTCGACCAGATCGTGGGTGTGAGCGGCGAGCAGAACAGCCTGACGCTCTACGCACTGTAAGAGCTTTCCACAGCGCCCTCCCCGTTGTGACGATGGCCGGCCCTTCGGGGTCGGCCTTTTCTATTGCAGGCGCGGTTCGAGATGATCCTCAAACAGCAGGCCCGGCCGGGCGGCCAGCGCGGCCGCATATTCGCCTTCCGCGACCAGCGAGATCTCGAGAAAGTCGACAAGCCCGGTGACATCGGCCTCGGGCAGGCCATAGGCACCGGCGCGCAAGCGATCGAGCAGCGTGGTCTTGGAGGCGATCATGCCGGCAGCGACATTGGCGCCATTGCTCATCGAGCTTGAGCGCTTGATATAGTCATGCAGCGGCGTGCCGAGGTGAAACGAGGCCGGCACGGCACGATAGAGCTGCAGCAGCAGTTCGAGATCGGTCATGTTGCTCATGGTCACATCATAGCGCGCATCGGTGCGCCGACGATCCCAGATGACCATGGAATCCATCGAGAGGCTGACCCATTTATGCTGGCCCGGCGTCAGGACGCGGTCAGGGCCGGTGCCGACAAAACGCAGATGGTCGAAGCTGTCGGTCATCACATCAAGCGCACAGGTGACAATGGCGTGATCGGCGAGAGCCGAGATGGCGCGTTCGAGCTTGTTGGGCTTGAAGCGGTCGTCGGCATCGAGAATGGCGACAAAAGGCGCGGTGATTTGCTCCAGCGCCACATTGCGGGTGCGCGAGGCGCCCAGGCCAATGCCACCGCTGGTGGTGTGGATGATGCGAGCATCGGCAATGCCGTGCTGCGCGAGAAAGCCGGCATAGTCGAAGCCATCATCGGCCACCAGCCAGAGCTGCCAATCGGTGTGGGTCTGGGCCAGCACGCTGCGCACGGTGGTGACGATCGTGGTTTCGGCCCGGAAGGCGGGGGTGACCACGGCAATGGTTGAGGACATGGGCAGAGCACCGGACTTGAACAGACTAAGCCCATGTCCCATATCTCTGGCAGACGCGCGGTGCCACACCAATCGGGCCGCGCACGATACGTTGCTTGATCTCAAGGACGGCCTGTATGACGCGCATATCGGTGTTTTCCGCCCCGTTTCTCCTCGGCTTCGACAGCTTCGAGGAGCGTGTGGATCGACTCGCCAAATCCGCCGATGGCTATCCGCCCTATAATATCGAGCGCCATGTGGAGGCCGATGGAACCGAGAGGTTCCTGGTGTCCATCGCTGTTGCCGGCTTCAGCGCCCAGGAACTGGACGTGACGGCCGAGGACAACCAGATCGTGGTGCGCGGCAAGCAGAAGGATGACAGCGGACGCCAGTTCCTGCATCGCGGCATTGCCGCGCGGCAGTTCCAGCGGGCGTTTCTTCTGGCCGATGGCATGATCGTGAAGGACGCGACGCTGGGACATGGTATGCTGGTGATCGAGATCGAGCGCCCGAAGCTGGCCAAGACCGCCCGCCGTATCGAGATTCGCTCACTTTGAGGAAAGGGCCGACCATGTATGAAAAAAGAAACGACCAGGCCGCTGCGGATCACGTGATCCATCCCCTGAAGTCTCTGACCCGGGCGCAGTTTGCAGCCCTGGGTGGCAATGCCGTCGCCTATACCCGCGCCGTCAGCGGCGCCGTGCTGGGCGAGATGATTGAAGACGCCACATTCGAGCCCGAGGGCGAGTATCAGTTGGTGATGTCGGCCGATGGCAAGCCGCTGCTGGTGACCGATACCGCCGAGGGCGTAACCGACTGGCTCGAAGAGAGCAGCCTGGGCCTGGCAACGCTGCATTAGGCGCAGCGGCCGGCACCGGCCAACAAAAAACCCTCCGACCGCAAGGCCGGAGGGTTTTTTGTTTATCCGGCCCGATCAGGCCGCGTAGTGGGTGGCGATCGGGGCGGTCAGCAGCGCATGGATGCGGGCAGAATCGTCCATGCGGCGCAGCTCGTCGACCACCGATTCGGTGCGCAGCAGGCGGGCCACTATTGAGAGGGCCTTGAGGTGATCGGCCCCGGCCCCGGTGGGGGCCAGGAGCATGACCACCAGATCGACCGGCTGATCGTCCAGCGAATCAAAATCGATCGGCTGGTCGAGCCGGGCAAACAGGGCCGTCACACCGCCCAGGCCGGCGATCTTGCCATGGGGAATGGCGATGCCATTGCCGAGACCGGTCGAGCCCAGATCCTCCCGGCTGACGATAGCGGAAAGGATCTCGGCCTGGGGGCTGCCGGTCAATTCGGCAGCCCGCTCAGCAAGTTGTTCAAACAACTGGCGTTTCGTTTCTACGCCCGTGCAGCAAAGCACAGCACGCTCAGCCAGGATATCGGCCAATTCCATACAATTCGCCCTGAGATCAGTCATACAATTGTCGGCGCGGCAGCCTTCAATTGGCTCCGAGTGCTGGATCAATCCAGCCTATATTGCCGTCGGAGCGGCGGTAGACCACATTGAGCCCGCCATGTCCAGCGTGGCGGAACATCACAACCTGTCCGCCGCTGAGATCGAGCTCCATCACCGCCTCTTCAACACTGAGCTGGCGCAGGTTCTTGGTGGTTTCGGCAATCACGGCCGGCGCGTAGTCGGCATCGAGCTCGTCAAACTGATCGCCGGAATCGAACACCGTATACTGCGCCATAACCTCGCCATCGCCATTGGCGCCGCGACGGTGCTGCTTGAGCTTGCGGTTATAGCGGCGCAGGCGCTTCTCGATATTGAGCGCCATCACTTCATAGGCCGCCGTGGCATCGCCACCCTGGGCGCTGGCCTGCAGCGTCGCGCCGGAATCGAGGTGAACCACGCAGTCGGCCCGGAAACCAATGCCATCGGGGGTGAGGGTCAAATGTCCGTCATAGCCGCCGTCGAAATACTTGCCCACGACAGCCTCGAAATGCTCTTCCGCCTTGCCGCGGAGTGCATCGCCGACGTCCATGTTCTTTCCCGAAACGCGTAAGGTCATGGCTTCCTCTTTCTTTCTCGTCGTTGTGCGACGCGAGAGCTGCCGAAAGCCGGGTTGCGGACATCGGGTCTCGCGCCTGTTGCCTACCCACAGGATGTGGGTATGCGACAGGTGCAATGCTAGACCTGCGTCCAACGCAGGCGCAATGCGCAACTGCCCGTTCTGGTTTGTTTATCCTTTGGACTTCGCCTGAAATTGGCCTTAACTTTCGCGGGCAGTTTCGCCCGGTGGCCAAGTGATTCAGGCCATGCGCTCGAGATTTTTCATCTGGCGGCGCCGGATGACCGACGAGGGGATGTTCATGGCCTCGCGGTATTTGGCCACGGTGCGCCGCGCCAGATCGATGCCCTGCTCCTGCTTGAGCATATCGGCGATGGTATCGTCGCTGAGCACATCGGTGACCACTTCGGCCGCGATAAGCTGGCGAATGCGGTGGCGCACGGCTTCGGCCGAGTGATCGACGCCACCGTCGCTGGAGGCGATGGCGGTGGTGAAGAAATATTTCATCTCAAACAGGCCGCGCGGCGTGGCGATATATTTGTTGGCTGTGACGCGGCTGACGGTGGATTCGTGCATGTCGATGGTTTCGGCCACCATGCGCAGGGTCATCGGCTTGAGATGGGCAATGCCATGGGTAAGGAAGCCATCCTGCTGGCGCACGATCTCGCTGGCGACCTTGAGAATGGTCTGGGCGCGCTGGTCGAGGGATTTGGTGAGCCAGTTGGCGGTCGAGAGGCTGTCGGACAGAAAGGCCTTTTCCGCCGGGTTGCGGGTCAATTTGGAGACGGTCGCGTAATAGACCCGGTTGATCAGCACGCGCGGCAGCACTTCGGTGTTGAGCTCGACCTGCCAGGCGCCATCATTGCCGCGGCGCACGAAGACATCGGGGACCACGGTTTCCACCGGGCCACTGTCAAAGGCCAGGCCCGGCTTGGGATCGAGCTGGCGGATCTCGGCCAGCATGTCGGTGAGATCCTCGCGGTCGCAGCCGACGGCACGCATCAGGCCCAGCATGTCGTGCTCGGCCAACAGGCCAATATTGTCGAGCAGCGCCTGCATCATGGGGTCGAGCCGGTCGCGATCGCGCAGCTGGATGGCCAGGCACTCGGGCACGGTGCGGGCAAAGACGCCAACCGGATCGCAGCCCTGCAGCACGCCGAGCACGGCCTCGATATCGGCCACTTCGGCGCCCAGCTGCTCGGCCAGGGCGGCAATATCGAGCGTCAGATAGCCGGCCTCGTTGAGACCATCGATGAGATGGCGGGCAATCAGCCGGTCGGCCGTGGTGCGCAGCAGCATATTGGCCTGCGCCTCGAGGTGCTCGCCCAGAACGGGGCGCGAGGCGACATATTGGTCGATGTCGGGGGCCTCGCCGCCCTCGCTGGCGCCATTGCGGTCGAGCCGCGTGCTGGGCACCAACTGGTCCTGCGCGCCCTGATCGGGAAAGACATTCTCGACGGCGGTGTCATAGCCATCAGCGATGGAGGTGGCATCCTGGATGCGGTCGCCGCGATCGACGGTATCCTCATAGGCGCTGATTTCGGTGGAGCGCTCGGGCGGCTGGGCCGGTTCGGCATCGCCGGGCTCGGCGCCATCCTCGCGCTCGAGCAGCGGATTGCGCAGCAGCTCGGCTTCGACGAAGTCATTGAGCTCAAGATGGCTCAGCTGCAGCAGACGGATCGACTGCATCAGCTGCGGCGTCAGCGTCAGGCTCTGGGCCTGGCGAAATTCAAGACGCGGCGAAAGAGCCATACGGCGGAGACCTTTAGCGCAAATTCCGGCTGTTTCCAGCCACTTCCCAGCGCGGACCATGCCTCAAAAAAACAGAACCAGCAAGTTTCATGCCAGTATCATGCTGGCGCCGGCCAAAGCCGGTTGGCACCGGGCCGGATCAGATCTCGAAATTCTCGCCGAGATAGACGCGGCGGGCGTCGGGGTCAGCGCTGATGGTTTCCGGGCGGCCCTGGATCATCACCTTGCCGCCGTGGATGACATAGGCGCGATCCACCAGGCCCAGCGTTTCGCGCACGGCGTGGTCGGTGATCAGCACGCCAATGCCGCGATGGGTGAGCTGGCGCACCAGGCCCTTGACCTCGGCCACGGCGATGGGATCGACGCCGGCAAAGGGCTCGTCGAGCAGCATGAAGGCGGGATCGGCGGCCAGGGCACGGGCGATCTCGACGCGGCGGCGTTCGCCGCCCGAGAGGGCCAGCGCGTTGGAATTGGCCAGATGCTGGATGGAGAATTCCTCGAGCAGCGAGGCGAGCCGCGCCTTGCGGGCCTTGCGGTCGGAAATGTGGTTTTCGAGCACGGCCATGATATTGCCGGTCACGGTCAGCCCGCGGAAAATCGAGGGCTCCTGCGGCAGATAGCCGATGCCGAGCTGGCCGCGCTGGAACAGCGGCAGGCGGGTGATGTCGCGGCCATCGATCTGGATACTGCCCGCGTCGGGTTTGACCAGGCCCATGATCATGGTGAAGACCGTGGTCTTGCCGGCGCCATTGGGGCCGAGCAGGCCGACGGCCTCGCCGCGGCGCAGGGCAATGGAGACGTCGCGCACCACCACGCGCTTGCCAAAGCTCTTGGCAAGGCTGTGGGCGACCAGCCAGCCCGTGCGGTCGATTCGCGGCTTGGGGTCCTGGGTCATTGCGAGTTGAACACCCCGGTGACCCGGCCGGACTGGCCGCTGGTGAAGGTGGAGACATTGGTCTCCAGGTTCACCACCAGTTCGCTGGCGTTGACGGTGCCGCCGGCATTGACCACCACGACATCGCCGGTGAGGCGCAGCAATTGGTCGGCCGGTGTGAAGACGGCGCGCTGGCCGGTGGCGGTCTGATCCACGGTCTGCAGCTTGACGTCGCCGGTGGCCTCAAAGGTCTTGATGTCGCTGGTGCCGCCATCGCCATAGGTGGCGACAACCTTGGGCGCCCAGACGGTGACGGTGGGATGGACCACCACGACATTGCCGGTGAAGACAGCGGTGTGATTGGCCTCGTCGAGGTCAAACAAATCGGCGGTGATATTGACCTTGCTCTGCGCCAGGGCCGGTGTCGCCAACAGGGCCAGAGCCAGGGCGAGGAATGCGAGCGGGCGAAGCATCATGGTGATTTTGATCCGGGCGTCGACGGCAGGGTGACGTTGGCGCGCGAGAATGTCCAGCGCGCGGCATTGGTATCATAGCTCATGCCGACGCTGTCGAGCGTGGTGCCATCGGCCTGATCGACATGGACGGGCCCCTGCCCCACCAGCTGCTGGTTGGCATAGTCGAAGACGGAATTGACGATGGTGCCGGTGGTGCCGGTGGATTCCGAAATATTGGCGACGCCGGGGATGGTGACGGTCTCGGCGGCCATATCGAGCGTGGAATCGACCGCGGTGATGGTGGTGGTGACGCCATTGAGCTTGCGCAGCACGAGGCGCGCATCGGTGAGCGCGATGCGATCGGTGCTGCCGATGGCGGCCTTGGCCTGGCCGGCCCAGACGCGATAGGTGGTGCCATTGTCCAGGACGCCGGAATATTCGGGCGTTTCAATCGAGACACTGTCGCGGGTGACCGAAATGCGGCCGACGCCGAAGCGGGTGCCCAAGCTCGAAATATAGATTTCGCCGAGCAACGCGGTCAGCACCAGGGCGCCAGCCAGCGGCACGGCGAGACGCAGCACGCGCACGCGGCGATTGCGCCGCATCAGCCCCTGGTAGATGGCGGCGCGCCGGGCGGCATCGGCCGAGAAATCAAAGCCAGTGGCTGCCATCAGCTATGCGCGAAGATGTCGACTTCGCCCCAGCCGAGGAGATCGAGCTCGCAGCGGGTGTTGAGGAAGTCAAAGCAGGACTGGGCCAGCGCGGTGCGCCCCTCGCGGGCCAGCATGCGATCGAGATGGCGGCGCAGATCATGCAGATGCAGCACATCGGCGGCGGCATAATCGAGCTGGGCATCGCTGAGCTTGTCGCTGCCCCAATCCGAGCTCTGCTGCTGCTTGGAAATGTCCAGGTTCAGCAGCTCGCGGCAGAGGTCCTTGAGGCCATGCCGGTCAGTATAGGTGCGGACGAGGCGCGAAGCGATCTTGGTGCAATAGATCGGGCCGGTGACGACGCCGAAGCGCTGGCGCAGCACGGCGACGTCGAAGCGGGCATAGTGGAAGATCTTGGTGATGGCAGGATCGGACAGCAGCTTGACCAGATTGGGCGCATCAGTGGCGTCCTTGGGGATCTGCACGATATCGGCACTGCCATCGCCGGGGGAGAGCTGGACGACGCAGAGGCGATCGCGATGCGGATCAAGGCCCATCGTTTCGGTGTCGATGGCGACGGCGCGCCCGTCATAATTGGACAGATTGGGCAGATCGCCGCGATGCAGTCGGATGGCCATGGTGGTCTCGATGAGTTTGCTTGTCTGGTGATGACACAGCATCAAGGCGTTGGGAAGGCATGGGGGGCGCGGCTTCAGGTCGGCCTCAGATGGGCGACTTGCGCCGGCGGCTGCTGAGCACGGCTATGCCCAGGCCGAGCAGCAGCGCCCCCAGCAGCGGCCAATAGCGCCAGCGGGCAAAGGGGGTGGGCGGCAGGCGCTCATCGGGCACCACATCGAGCACGGCCATCTGCAACGGCGGCAATTGCGCGGTGATGCGGCCGAGCGGGTCGGTGGCAAAGGTCAGGCCCGAATTGGCGGCGCGGATCAGGCTCATGCCCTCCTCGACGGCGCGGACTCGGGCGTGCTGGGCATGCTGGGCGGGGCCAATGGAATTGTCGAACCAGGCATCATTGGTGATGTTGAGCAGGTATTGCGCGGTCTGGGTGTCGCCCAGATCGCCGGAGAACAGGATCTCGTAGCAGATGACGGCGAGGAACACCGGCATGCCGGGCAGGCTCATCAGCCGCCGCTTGGCATCGCCATGCGCCCAGCCCTCGGCGCCGGGGACGAATTGCTTGATGCCCAATTGGGCAAAGAAGGGCGCAAAGGGCAGGAATTCGCCGAAGGGCACCAGATGGGATTTGTCATAGCTGGCGATGACCTCGCCATTGGTGTCGATGGCCAGAAGCGCATTGTAGGGCGGGCCGGCGCTGGCACTGGCGCCGGGCAGATAATCCTGCCGGGGCGCACCGGCCAGCAGCGTCGCGCCCTCGGGCAGCATGCGGGCGATGCGCGCCAGAGCCTCGGGATAGGATGAGAGGAAGAACGGCAGGCTGGATTCGGGCCAGACCAGGGTGTTGATATCGGCCAGGCCCTGATCGGCCGGGTCCATGCGCATTTCCGACAGCATGAGCAGGCGGTCAATCAGCGCGACGGGGTCGGCCTTGGCCCAGTCGGCATGTTCATAGACCAGCGGCTGCACCAGGCGCAGGCTGACATCGGTGCGCGGGGTGACGATGGTGCCGCTGATGCGGTTGGAGCCGTAGCCGAGTTGGGCGGCAATGACGCCGATGGCCAAAAAGAACGGCAAGAGGCGCCGATTGAGGCTGCGGCCGTCGGCAGGCCAGATCAGCGCCGGCGTCATGGCGAGAAGCGCGGCCAGCAAAGTGAGCCCATAGATGCCGATGACGGCGGCCAGCTGCATCATCTCGTCATTGGGGGTGAGCGCATAGCCCAACAGGTCAAACGGGAAACCGGTCAGGAGATGGCCGCGGGCCCATTCGGCCATGGTCAGAAAGGTAGCCAGGGTCACAATGCGCCAGGGACCATGCGACCAGAACAGATGCGCCAGCGCGCTGGCGAGGCCCCAGAAGAAGGCGATGAGCGCCGCTAGAGCGAGAATGGCAAAGGGCATGATGACCAGCATGACGCCGCCATCGACGAAAAAGGCGGCGCCGAGCCAATGGAAAGCGACGGTGAAATAGCCCCAGCCAAAGGCAAAGCCGATGGTGAAGGCCTGGCCGAACAGCCGCCGCCAGCCACGGCCGGGCGTGGCGCCATCCAGGCACCAGACCCAGATGGGGAAGGCGACAAAGAGCGCCGGCAGCACGAAGAGCGGGGGGATCGACAGCCCGGCGAGGGCCCCGGCCAGCACGAGCAGCAGGAAGCGGCGCCAGCCATGGCTGAGCATGGCGGTCTCGGCAAGCCAGGTCATGGCCGGACACTCGGCGAATCAGGGCGCATGCGGCCAAGCTGGCCGGTGGGACCCTTAGCGTCAAGGCAGGTGCCGCGGACGTGCGCGCGCGGCAGACTTTGACATCGTAAAAGGCAATGTTAGTCTGGGTTTAGGCGAGAAAATTCCCGAGCATATAAGCCAAACCAATGGACCTCGATCAGCTCCGTACCTTTGACCGCATCGTGCGCGAGCAGAGTTTCACCCGCGCGGCGGCCCATCTCAACATTACCCAGGCCACGGCCTCGATGCGCATCCGGGCGCTGGAGCAATTGCTGGGCGTGACGCTGTTCCAGCGCGGGCGCACGGTGACGCTGACCGACCAGGGCATGACCTTTCTGCCGTTTGCGCGGCGCATCATCGGCACGGCGCAGGAAGCGCGCGAGGCGCTGCGGCTGGCCGAGCGCGGGCGGGTGGCCATTGCCTCGCTGCGCACGCTGGTGTCGCCACTGATCACCGAATCCCTGCTGCGCTTCCAGGAAAAATACCCCCATGTCGATGTGGTGGTGAACGAGGGGCGGCAGTCGCAAATCGTCGCCATGCTGCATGAGCGCAATGTGGAAATGGGCATATTGTGCTGGCCCAATCTTGATCCGCTGGTGGTCGACCTGCAGCCGCTGATGGTGATGCGCGAGCGGGTGCCGCTGGTGGTGTCGCCCGAGATCGCATCAAAACTCTCCAGCCAGCCCGAGATCGAGGAGGTGCTGGCGCTGGTGCCTCGCGTGATATCGCTGCGCTGGTGGCAGGCCGAGCCGGAACAGGCGGCGGCACTGGCCCGCATGGCGCAGACCAGCGTTGACCTGCCCACCGGGCCGGCACGGCGGCTGGCCATGAAGGGCCAGGGGCTGGGGTTCTTCGTGCAGTCGGCCATTGCCGAGGATGTGGCGGCGGGGCGGCTGGTGGAGATCGCGCCGACCCATTTCGAGCCGCTGCACCGCGACACCGCCATGGTGGTGCGCTCGGCGGCGGCGCTCAAGCGCGAAATGCTCGCCGATTTTGTGCGCGAGATTGCGCATGAATGCGCCAATGTGGGCATTATCATCGAGGACCGCCTGGACGAGATGCTCGCGCAGGCGTGAGGGGGACTGCGCCTATGGTTGAGTATGACTTTGTCATCGCGGGCGGCGGATCGGCCGCCTGCGTGGCCGCGATGCGGCTGGTGCGCGATTTCGGCTGTTCGGTGCTGTTGATCGAGCGTGGACCGGCGCGGACGCATCGGCTGATGGATATGCCGGCTGGCTATATGAAGTTCCTGGCGCGGGACGATTTCCTCGAAATGCACAAGACCGTGCCGCAGCCGCAACTGGGCGGCCGCGCCCCCATCGTGCCGGTGGGCAAGGCGCTGGGCGGCGGCAGTGCGGTCAATGCCATGGTCTATATGCGCGGCCAGGCGGCGGACTATGACGGCTGGGCGGCCGGGCTGGGCAACAGCGGCGCATGGTCCTATGCGGACATGCTGCCCCATTTCACTGGCATCGAAGCCAATAGTCGCTTCAACGATGAATTCCACGGCATTGATGGCAATCTGCGCGTCTCCGAGCCGGCGCATATCTCGCCGACCACCGAGGACTTTTTGCGGGCGGCGCAGGGACTAGGGCACGCCTATAATCCCGACTTCAACGGTGCCCGCCAGAACGGGGTGGGCATCATGCAGCACACCTATGGGCAATGGGGGCGCTATACCGAGCGGTCGGATGCGCGCAAGGCGTTCCTGGTGCCGCTCGAAGACGATCCGCGCCTGACCATTGTGACCGATGCGCGGGTGGACCGCATCCTGATCGAGAATGGCCGGGCCGTGGGCCTGGAATATCGCAAGGACGGCGAGAGCCAGATCGTGCGGGCCTCGCGCGAAGTGCTGGTGGCGGCCGGCAGCTACAACAGCGCCAAGCTGATGATGCTGAGCGGGCTGGGGCCGGCCGCGCACTTGCGTGCGCATGGCATTGCCGTCGTGGCGGACCTGCCGGGCGTCGGACAGAATCTGCAGGACCACCATGAAGTGCCGGTAATTGCCACCACGCGCGGCAAGTCGGGCTATTTCGGCCAGGACAAGGGCTGGGCCATGCTGCGCAACGGGCTGCAATATCTGGCGTTCAACTCGGGACCCGTGACGACCACGGGCATCGAGGCCTGCCTGTTCTTTGACCCCGATGGCGGCGAGCGACCAACCATCCAGCTCTATTGCGCGCCCATCGTCTATCTCGACCGCGACGTCAGCGCCGCCGAGCCGACCTGGGGCGTGACCTTCACCTCATGTCTGTTGCGGCCCAAGGCGCGCG
The DNA here is from genome assembly GCF_005222805.1 of Devosia sp. FKR38. Taxonomy (GTDB): domain Bacteria; phylum Pseudomonadota; class Alphaproteobacteria; order Rhizobiales; family Devosiaceae; genus Devosia. The sequence continues at coordinate 436,953 of NZ_STGC01000002.1, forward strand.
GCAGCGTGACGCTGCGCTCGGCCGACCCGGCCGACCAGCCGCTGGTCAATTGCAACTTCTTTGGCGATCGCGACGATCTCAGGCTGACCATGGCGGCGCTCGAGACAGCACGGGCGCTGCTGGCCACCGAACCGTTCAGGAGCAAAATAGCCGAGGAGCTGCTGCCCGGAGCAGAGGTGATGGCGGACCCGGTGGCGCTGGAGCGCTATTGCGGCCAGACCGTCAAGACCAATTACCACCCGGTGGGCACGCTGCGCATGGGGCTCGACAGCGACCCCAGCGCCGTGGTGACGCCGGATCTGAAGGTAAAAGGCATCGACGGATTGCGGGTGATCGACTGCTCGATCATGCCGCAGATCGTGTCGGGCAATACCAATGCCCCGGCCATGGCCATCGGCAGCAAGGCGGCCAGCCTGATCGGGGGCGCCTAGCGCGCGAGGAGCCCGGCCGCGCGGGCCGCATCGAGAAAGGTGCGGCTCACCGGCACGATGGTGCCGTTTTCCAGCTCCAGCACCGGCTTGCCGGCCTGTCGGGACGAGCGCCTGACGGCGTCCAGCGCCACCCAGTGGGAGCGATGGACCTGGAGGCCCGGCACGGGTGCCGTCTCGCGGATGGCGTCAGACAGGCGGATCAGCACCAGCGTGGTGCCGCGATCGGTGGTGACATCGACATAGTGGTCGTTGACGGCCAGATGCAGCAGCCGGCCGCGCTGCGGCAAGGCCAGCCGATCGAGCAGGGGCGGCCGGATTGTCGCCGCCGGCACAGGCGCAGCGACAGGCGCGGGCGCGGACTGGCGCAGGCCGGCGGCAACCGTGGTGACGAGGGCGGCGATGGGGATGCAATAGGCCGCGAGCACCGGCAGGCTGATGGATGGCTCGACACCATCAAAGGCCAGCAGATTGATCAGCCAGACGGAAAGGGCGATGGGCAGGCCGGCGACAGCGCCGCCCAGCCCGGCCGCCATTGGTCGCGGCCAGTGGTTGGGCAAGAGGGATAGCACCACAATATCGACCAGAGTGCCCAGCGCCGCGGTGATGACCACCACGACGGTCCAATAGGCGAGCCGGGGACCGAGCGGCATTTCAAAGGTACCGAATGGCCCCACCATGCCCATGAGCAGGCTGGCGCCCGCCAGCACCAGCCAGCTGGTGGGATGGGCGGCGAGGCGGTGTATTTCACGCAGCGCGAACTGCAGGGGGCGCGATTTCACGGACAATCTGGACCGCTGACGAAGGAAGCGTTGCAGCGGCCAGTGTAGTGAGAAAAGGCAGGACAACAAGTTCAACCCGAGACGTTTTACCCGAGGCTTGCGTCCATGTCCCTTGCGCCCCTGCTGTCTGCCAGTCCCATCATCCAGATCCATGCCTTTGCCGCCATGCTGGCCTTCGGGCTGGGCGGGGTGGTGCTGTTCCGCCGCAAGGGCGATGGGGCACATAAGAGCGCCGGCCGCATCTGGGTGGGGCTGATGGTTGCGGTGGCGGTCAGCTCGCTGTTCATCTGGGAACTGCGCATGTTCGGGCTGTTCAGCCCGATCCACCTGCTGTCGCTGGGCTCGCTGGTGAGCCTGTGGCTGGGCGTGCGCCTGGCCCGCAAGCACCAGATCTCAGCGCATCGGCGCACCATGCAGGCGACCTATCTGCTGGCGCTGGTGCTGACGGGCTGGTTCACCTTCATGCCCGGACGCATCATGAACCAGGTGGTGTTCGGGCCCCAGGGCGCCGGGCCGACCGAGAGCGCTATCTTCATCGTGGTGTCGCTGCTGGTGGGCGCCGGTGCCATCTGGCTGGTGCGTCGGGCCGGGCGCGGGATGGGGCGCCCTGCCCTCAAACAGAATCCCAGCTAGGCGCGGTCGCGTCAGGCGCTGCCAATCAGAATGCCGGCGGCAAAGACCAGCGCGCCGCCGAGCACCACCTGCAGCGCAGCCCGCCAGAACGGTGTGTGCATATAGCGGTTCTGAATGAAGGCGATGGCCCAGAGCTCGACCAGCACGACGACAAAGGCCACGGCGGTGGCAATGGTGAAGTCGTGGATGAGATAGGGCAAGGCATGGCCCAGGCCGCCGATGGCCGTCATGATGCCAGCGGCGAGGCCGCGCTTGATGGGCGAGCCGCGGCCCGTGAGCTTGCCATCGTCGGAGGCCGCTTCGGTAAAGCCCATGGAAATGCCGGCGCCGACGGCGGCGGCGAGGCCGACCAGGAAAGTCTGGTGCGTGTCGCCCGTGGCAAAGGCAGCGGCAAAGACCGGCGCCAGGGTGGAGACCGAGCCATCCATCAGCCCGGCGAGGCCCGGCTGCACATAGGTCAGCACGAACTGGCGATGGGCCTCGCCGGCCTCGACGTGGCGGCCTTCGGCACCCAGAACCGCCGCATCGATGCGGTCGGCGGCCTCGGCATGCTTGCGCTCCTGCGCCGCCAGGTCGCCGAGCAGTTTGCGCACATTGGCGTCGCCCGCCTGCTTGGCCGCCTCAAGATAGAAATGGTAGGCCGATTCCTCCATTTCCCAGACCAGCTGGCGCACATCCTCGAGCTTGAGATTGTTCATCAGCCAGATCGGCTTGCGGGCGAGGAAGCCCCGAACATTCTCGCGGCGGATCGGGGCCAGCTGCGGCCCGAAGCGCTCGACATAGAGATCGAGGAGCCGCCGGCGATGCTCGTTCTCCTCGGCCGCCATGCCCTCAAACAAGGCCGCTGAGCCCGGATAATTGCCGACCAGCTTGGTGGCGAACTCGGCATAGATGCGGCTATCTTCCTCCTCGGCCGAAATGGCCAGGGCGAGGATTTCCCGCTCGGTGAGAGAGGAAAACGGCCGGCGGCTATCGGGCAAAAAGCTGAGCATGGATGAAGACTTTTTAGAATGGTTCTAAACAATGTCTAGAATCATTCCAAACTGTTGGCAAGCCCATGCGCCCAATGCGGGCCGGCCGCAGCGTCAGACCAGCATGGACTGCAGGGCAAAAATGCCGGCCATGGCGCCGCCCGAGGAGGCCAGGGTGACCGAGGCCATGGGGCTGGTGAGATCGCCGGCGGCATAGATGCCGGCAAGCGAGGTTTCGCGGCGATCATCGACCTTGATCACCTGACCAAGGGGATGGTCGACCATGGCCAGACCGAGCGCGGCATGCAGGCCCGCCGATGGCGCCGAGCGCGGATGGGCGAACAGCACATCGACGCTGACACTGGCGCCGGTATCGAGGACAATCTGCGACAGTTGGCCATCAACATGCTGGATGGCAATCACATTGCCCTCGATCAGATCGACCTGCCGCGCGGCGAGATCGGCGCGCACGGCCTCTGAGATGTCGTGGCCATTGGCAAAGACGGTGCGGTGGCCGGTCCACAGGCCATAGAGCATGGCCGCATGGGCGCTGTGCTCGCCCGACCACAGCAGGCCCCAATGGCGGTCGGCAACCTCGAAACCATCACAGAAGGGGCACGAGACAATCGAGCGACCCCAGCAATCGGCAAAGCCGGGAATGGCCGGCATCTGGTCGGCCACGCCATAGCTGAGCAGCAGGCGGCGGGCGCGCAGGGCGGCACCGTCGCTGGTGGTGACGACGAAGTCATCGCTGGCGCCGGATATGGCTTCGGCACGGGCCGATACGAGCCTGACGCTGGGATAGCGCTGCAACTGCGTCCGTGCGTCGGCCAGAATGGCGGCCGGGGGACGATGGTCGTGCCCCAGCAGGCCATGGGAATGGCCGGCAAAGCGATTGCGGTTCTGCCCGGTGTCGAGAACGGTGACGGCGCGGCGGGCGCGCCCGAGCTGCAGGGCCGCGGCGAGGCCGGCGAAGCTGCCGCCGATGATGAGGACGTCGTCTTGGGACATGAGAATACCTTTGTGCGGAGGCGGTCTGGCAGGCCGGACAGCGGCAGGCCCGCCGCCCGCCCGATTATGTAACTTTATATGTTACTTGATAACGCGACCGTCAACCCTGTTGTGCACTTGCTGCTGTCGCCCGCTGCCGGCAATGCTATGCTGAGGTTCAAGTCGACAGCAGTGGGGGGACTGATCGTGAAGAAAGTGCTGGTCATCGCGGCCCTGAGCCTGAGCTGTGCCACGCCAAGCCTGGCCTTTGATGAAGCCACTGCGGCCATCGTTGCGCACCACAAGGCTGGCAAGCCGATCAACATCACCGATGTCGCCCAGCTGATGCGGTCGAGCGAGCGCTGGTGCTACAATCAGGACGGCACCACCTGCGACTGGTCGGACGTCTATCTCGAGGTCACCGACGCCGGCGCCGACTATGAAATCAGCAATGCCTGGAACGAGACCTATGACATCGCCTTTGTCGACAAGGGCGTGTTTGAGGACAATCGCTCTATCTGCGAGACCGGCTTTGACTGGGTGCCCAGCGTGCGCGCCAGCCTGCGGGCCGATGGCAGTGTGGTCAGCGGCCGGGCCCTGGCCACGCTGAAGGCCGACATTGCCGCTGAAATCGCCGATGGCGACAGCACCAGGAACTGCTTTGACTATCTCTGGCAAGGCGCCGACACCGCGGCGCAGACGATTACCCTGCTGCAGCGGCAATATGTCGATGGCGCCTATGACGCGAGCCGCGACACGCCGGTGACGCTGCATTTCGACCCCGCGAGCGCCGCGGCGCTGACCTGGCGCTGGTAGGCCGGCGCCGACCGAGAGGTTGACGCCGGGGTGACCAGACGACATTGTCCGGCCCGAATTGATCCGGGACCGCGACCGTGTTGCCCAAATTGCTGCGTCTTCTGGCCTGGGCAGCCCTGTTCGCAGGGCTGTGCCTGACCACACCGACCCCTGAAATCGCCAATGTCGTCACCCTGGTGCTGCTCGGCGTCGGGGTGATCATCCTTGTGGTGTCGCCGGAGGCGCGCGGGGTGCTGGGGCAGCCAGTGATTATGCTGCCGCTGCTGGCCGGCGGCTTGCTGCTGATTGCGCTGGTGATCACCGCCAAATCGCCGCTGCATGTGCTGGCGATCCTGGTGCTGGCGCCCTTGTGGTTCGCTGGCGGCCACGCGGCCCTGCTCGCGCGCATCCGGGCACGGCTGACGCCGGTGGTCATCGGCAGTCTTGCCCTGGTGGGAACCGCCGCCGGCGCCGGCATTGCCGCATTTGACGTGCTGGTGCGGCAGCAGGGTCGCGGCGGATCGCTGGTGAACAATCCCATTCACCTTGCCGATCTCACGCTGATGCTGGGATGCGTGGCGCTAGTGGGCCTGTTTGACCCGCGACCGCGGCGTCTGCTGTTCCTGGCGGGGCCGGTGCTGGCATCCGTGGCGATTGGCTACACGGGCGCGCGTGGCGCGCTGGTCGCGCTGGTGCCCATGCTTGTGGTTGGGGGCGGGCTGCTGGCCTTCCTCATCCTGCCACGGCGACGGGCCCGGCAGCTGGTCGGCCTGGGCGTGGCTGGCATCGTCCTGGCGCTGGGTGCAACCTTCGCGCTTGGCCTGGGCGGCCGGATCAGCGGTTTGCTCGATGTCGCGCTGGCCCTGGTGCGCGGCGAACCGACCGATGGCGCGGTGACCGAACGCTTGTCGATGTATCAGACTGCGTGGAATGCCTTTCAGGCGTCGCCCTGGTTCGGCTTTGGCATGATCGATTTCACCACGCTGGTGGCGCCCTATATGCCGCCACAGTATAATTATGCGCCTTCGGGGCATCTGCACAATGACATCGCCGATTTCGCCGTGATTGGCGGCGTGCTGGGGCTGGCCTGCTATGGCCTGCTGATTGCCGCGCCACTGGTGGGCGGTCTGACGGCGCGCGGCCCTGACCGGCCGGTGGTGCTCTATCTTGGCGTCGTCACCAGCCTGGGCTATTTCAGCATGGGCCTGACCAATGCCATGCTGGGCCTTCTGACCCAGACCGTGCTTTTTGGCGTCATCCTGTCGCTGATGGCGACCCTGGCCTACCCCTCTCCAAGAGACTTGCCGTGACCGGTACACCGATCCATATCGCTTTGACCTTCGACGACAATTTCTGGGCGCCGGCCTATGCCACCATGCGCTCGGTGTGCCTGTTCAGCCATCGCCGCAGCGACCTGGTCTTTCACCTGTGCCACCGCACGCTGACCGATGCGCACCGGGCCGATATCGCGGCAATCACCAGCGAGTTTCCGGTGACACTGCACTGGTATGATCTGGACGCCTCGGCGCTGTTCCGGGATGTGGCCAAGCGCATGCCGGAGAACAAGCGGCTGAGCAATATCGTCTATGCACGGCTGATGATCGACCGGCTGGTGGGACCGGAGGTTGAGCGCGTGCTCTATCTCGATTGCGACATGCTGGTGCGTGACAATATCGAGAAACTCTATGACATCGACATGGAAGGGCATCCGATCGCTGCGGTGCGCGACAGTATCGGCGCCTTCATCACCGGCGGGCGCGACCTCCGGTCCAACGCGGACCTGTTCAACATCGCCGACCCCTATTTCAATGCCGGCATGGTGCTGATCGACGTCCAGCAATGGCGGGCTGCGGACCTGATCGGGCGCATGGAACAGGCGCTGGCCGATGGCGTGATGGCGCGGATCTATTACGACCAGGATTTTCTTAACCTGGTGTTCGCGCGCAACTGGCTGCAGTTGCCCTGGCGCTGGAACACCATCGACGCCCGTCATGCGCATGAGGGGCTCGACCCGGCGATCCTGCACTACACCGGCAAGACCAAGCCCTGGGGCGTGCTCTCAGGCATGCTGCAGTCCGTGGCCTTTGCCCGGCTCTACCGGCATGTGATGACCAATGCGCTGTTCTACCGCTTCGCCCGGCACCGCTGGGCGCGCTGGTGGAAGAAGAAGCTGCGGCTGCGCTAGACCTCAGGTCAGGGCAATGCCTTCGCGCTGGCACAGCGTCCAGAGGGCGCTGCCGGGTTCGGGCAGGGGCAGGTCGGCGCGGCCGCGGCGGGTGAGTTGGCTGCGCCAGAGATGAATAGCGAGGGTCTCCGGGCCAATGGCGGCATCGACGCTGGAGCCGGCCTGCATCAGGGCCGGGATGCCCTCATAGGGTATGGGATAGAGCACGCTGCTGGGGCGGACCAGATCGGCGAGGCCGCGCTGGGCCATATAATGGGTCAGCGCCATGGGGCCGGTGGCGCCATATTGCATGTCTTCGGGGGCAACGGTCTGGCCGAGCAGGCGCCGGGCCGCGACCTCGAGACGCCGGAAGATGGGCAGATGCGGCTCCAGGAGCGGCCGTTCGGGATCGGTGAAGATCGAGAGCAGATCATCGAGCAGGGGCGCATCGGGCGGGATATGCAGCACGGCGCCATTGATCGAGCCGGGCCGCTCATAGGCCATCAGATAGTCGGGCGGGCCTTCGATGGCGCGCACGCAATAGACGTCGAGATCGGCATAGACGCCGCGGCCCTGGCGCAGCGCCATCATGCGGAAATAGTCCGAGAACACGCCCGGCGTGCCCTTGCCCTTGTAGAACACCAGGGTCTCGCGCGGCAGCACATCGGCGGCATTGCAGGCGATGGCTTCGGGCGGCAGGCCGACGATGGGGTCGAAGGCATAGACCTCCACGCGATGGCCAGCCCGGTGAAAAGAGGCAATGCTCAGCCGCTCCAGCCAGCTCATGGGTCCGTGCCAGAAGCTGACGATGGTGGGCAAGGCAGTGGTCATGGCCGTCCGGATCACAGGGCAGGTGCCGGGCTGTGTTAGCCCAGCAGGCACTGCCCTGTCACCCCCGGCGCGCTGGGATCAGGCCAGGGCGCCGTTGCTGAGCGAGGTGGCCAGCGGCGCCGGGCGCTCGACCGGGGTCTTGATGTCGATGGTGCGGCCCTCGCGCGCGGCGATCTCGAAGGCTTCCATGACCTCCAGCACATGCAGGGCCAGATCGCCATTGGCGCGATGCGGACGATTGCCCAGGATGCCCAGGGCCATGTCGGCGACGCCGAGCGAGCGATAATTGCCATCGGCATAGGGCTGGGTGACCGGCACGCCGGCCCAGGCCTCGTCGCGGCCGCGCTTGCGCAGCTCGACATCGCCACCGAACAGGTTCGGATCGGGGATGATCAGGCTCGCCTCGGTGCCATAGAGTTCGAGCGGCACATGCTTGTGCGCGGCAACGTCAAAGCTCATGCCGACCTGGACGATGGCGCCATTGGCAAAGCCGAGCGAACCGGTGACATGGGTATCGACATGCACATCCATGATCTGGCCCTTCTTGGGCTCGGACAGCACGGGGCGCTGCTTGCGCAGGCGCGAAGCCATGGCCGAGACGCGGGCGACCGGGCCCAGCAGATTGACCAGATCGGTGATGTAATAGGGGCCCATGTCGAGCACCGGGCCGCCGCCGATATCGTAGTAGAAGGCCGGATCGGGATGCCAGGCTTCATGGCCCGGCACCTGCATGAAGGCGGTGCCACCGATGATCTGGCCGAGGACGCCGCTATCGACCACGGCACGGGCCTGCTGATGCGCGCCGCCCAGGAAGGTATCGGGCGCCGAGCCAATGCGCAGGCCGGCCTTGTTGGCGGCGTCGAGCAGCTTGCGGCCTTCGGCATAATTGATGCCGAGGGGCTTTTCGGAATAGACATGCTTGCCGGCGGCCAGGCACTTGAGGCCGACTTCGACATGGGCGCGCGGAATGGTGAGGTTGACGATCAGCGCGATTTCCGGATCAGCCAGCATGGCGTCGATGGACATCGATTTCAGGCCGAACTCGCTCGCGCGGGCCTCGGACGCCTCGGGGCGCATGTCAGCCAGGCCCTTGATATCGAGCATGGGAAAGCCCGCAAGGTTGTCATGGCCGGTGATCGCCCGCAGATAGGCGGACGAAATATTGCCGGTGCCGATGAAGCCGACGCCAAGGCGCTTGGTGGTCATTTGCGCAATCCTCCTCAGAATATGGCGGCAAACTAGCGATGTCGGGCGCATCGCGCCAGCCGGTGCGGCCATTTTATTTGGATTGCGCAGAATGTGTTTTCTGGAGTTGGCGGAGATGCGTTTCAGGGCGCCGCGGCGTGGAAGTCCGCTATGAAAAGAGCTTCACTTACTGGTGGCTGGCAGGCATAGATACGTGCTGTTTGTATAGATAGCGATTCAGGACGTTTGTTTTGCGAGCGACCAAGACCCAGGCGGAACGGCGGGAGCAGACGCGGCGGGCACTGATTGCCGCAGCCCGGCGGCTGTTTGCCGACAAGGGCTTTGCCGGCACCAGCACGCCGGAGATTGCGGTGGCGGCAGGGGTGACGCGCGGGGCCCTCTATCACCACTTTGCCGACAAGGCAGCCCTGTTCGCCGCCGTGGTGGCCGAAGAGCACCTGCTGATCGCCATGGCGGTCAATGCGGCGGCGGCCGGCGAGGACGAGCCGGGGCCGATCAAGGTGGTGCTGGGCGGCTGCTACGCCTTTCTGGACGCCATGGCCGATCCCGGGCGGCGACGCATCATGCTGGTGGACGCGCCGGCCGTGCTGGGACCAGAGGCGATGGCCGCGATTGCCGGCACGCATGGACTTTCGGCCATGGTGCATAGGCTGGACGACGCCATGGAGGCCGGTGCCATCCGCCGCCTGCCGATCGAGCCCTTGGCGCAATTGCTGAGCGCCATGGTCGACCGGGCGGCCATGGCGCCCGAGGCGGAGCAGGCCGACTATCGCAAAGCCATCAAGGCGCTGGTGCGCGGTCTCAAGACCTAGCTTCGCGCGTTTTTGAGGCGCAGAGCCAGCTCCTGGATCGCCATGACCAGCGGCGCAATCAAGGCGTCGTAACGCAGGCCCTGTTCGCTGTCCGGATCAGCCGGGTCAGCCAGAACATGGCCAGCAAAATCCTTGCCCGCCACAGCGTCCGCCACCTGCTGGGCGATCAAGCCATAATGGGTGCGGCGGCCAGGGCGCGGCGTGCCGTCCGCCTCTGTGCCGCCGACAGCCCAGCGATAGCGCACCGGCTGCAGCGCCAGGATGAAGTCGAGCCCGAGATCGCAGGGGGCAATGTCGGTCTTTTGCCTGATATCGGAGGTCTGGATGGTGCCGGTGGCGGCCCAGATACTGGACCAGCGCGCGCCTGACGCCCCCAGCGTCACGGCATTGTCGAACGCCGGGCGCAGCGCGCCGCCGAGGCTGATCATGCCCGTCGCCGGGCTCACTGTGATGGCGTTGACCCAGCTGGTGCCATCGGCGCTGACCTTGAGGCGCCAGCTGTCATCGCCGGCCAGGCCCATTTCGGCGCGGCCGGACCAATTGGTCTGGTAGAGCAGGCTTGCCGTATCGGCGGTGGCATTCTTGTTGAGCTTGAGCTGGTGGCCATTGCCGGCGTGGGTCAGCAGCGTGGCCGGCGCGGCGACGGCAAGGCGATTGGTGGTGTCGGCACTGGTGTTGATGCCCAGGCGCGGCAGGGCACTGCCCAGAGCCGCGAGGGGCTGCCAGGCCGTGCCGTCAAACACCAGCAGGGCCTGATCGGCCTTGCAGAAAACCAGCCAGCCGGCGGCGGGATCGAGAAACAGCCAGGCGCCGGCCTGCCAGCTGGCGAGTTCATTGCCATGGCCGGCCCAGGCACCGCTTGCGCCAGACGGCACCAGCCAGCATTCGCCTTCAAGCGGGGATGACGGCGGCGCGGTGAGGCTGCCGCTTTCAACGCTGGCCTGCACCAGCGCATCGAGCGCCTGGATGGCCTCGTTGTGGGTGATGTGTTTCTGCGCCTGGCCGGACATGATGTAGGGCAGCGACAGGCGGGGGGTCTGGTTCATGGGATATCTCCTTTTGCAGGAGTATCCGGCCAGACGGATGGGGCGGGGATAAGCGGCGCCCCTCCCCCAGATCGGGGAAGGGGCGGACTGTGCGGACCGGTCAGGCCAGGGCGGGTTGGGGCCGCCGCGTCGCCGTGATCAGGAAGGTGACGATAAAGGTCGCGCTCATCAGCAGAACGATGGTCGGCGCGGGAGCAGAGTCGATGAAGAAGCTAAGGTAGATCCCCACCACCGAGCAGAGCACCGAAATGGTGACCGCGATCAGCATCATGGGCGCAAAGCGCTTGCTGATGAGGAAGGCAATGGCGCCCGGGGCCACCAGCAGGGCAATGACCAGCACGATGCCCACGGCGCTGAGTGCTGCCACGATGGTGAGCGACAGCAGCGACAGCAGGCCATAGTGCAGGACACGGACCGGCAGGCCGATGGCGCCAGCCTGCTGGGGATCGAAGATGAACAGCAGCAGGTCGCGCCATTTGGCCAGCACGATGGCGGTGACCACCAGGGCGATGATGCCGGTCTGGATCATGTCAGCGGTGCTGATGCCCAGGATGTCACCGAACAGGATGTGATCGAGATGCACATCGGTCTGGATGGAGGTGTAGAGCACGATGCCCAGGCCGAACATGCCGGAAAATACCACGCCCATGACGGTATCTTCCTTGATGCGGCTGTTCTGCTTGAGAAACCCCACCGAAAGGGCGCAGCCCATGCCGGCGGCGAAGGCGCCGATGCCGAGCGGCAGACCGACGATATAGGCCAGCACCACGCCGGGCAGCACGGCATGGGAGATGGCGTCGCCCATCAGCGACCAGCCCTTGAGCACAAGAAAGCAGCTCAGCAGCGCCGTGGGCACCGCCACCATGATGGCGATGGCCATGGCCGAGGTGAGGAAGGGGAACTGGAACGGCCAGAGGGCATAGGTCAGGACCTCGTTCATGGCGCGCCCTCCCCGGCGATATTGGCATTGCGGCGGCGGCGCGCGGCCAGCACGCCATGCTTGGGGGCGAAGACGAAGGCGAGCAGGAACACCACGGTCTGCAGCACGACAATGACGCCGCCGGTGGCGCCATCGAGGAAGAAGGAAATATAGGCGCCAAACAGCGCCGAGAGCGTGCCCACGGCAATGGCGATCAGGATCAGGCGCGAGAAGCGATCGGTGAGCAGATAGGCCGTGGCGCCGGGAGTCACCACCATGGCGATGACGAGGAAGGCGCCCACGGTCTGCATGGCGGCAACGGTGCAGGCGGCCAGGAGCGTAAAGAAGATGGCGCGCAGCAGCGGCGGATTAAGGCCGATGGAGCGGGCATGGCTCTCGTCAAAGAAGGTGACCATCAAATCCTTCCAGATGAAGAGCATGACGATCAGGCTCACCAGGGCGATGATGACCAGTTGCAGCGTGTCCTCGGGCGTCACGGCCAGGATATTGCCCATCACGATGGTCTGGACGTTCACCGAGGTGGGCGACAGCGAAATCATGAAGAGCCCAAGGCCAAAGAAGGCCGTGAAGATCAGCCCGATAACAGCATCTTCCTTGAGCTTGGTGCGCTGGGTCAGAAACAGCATGGCGCCGGCGGCCAGCCCGCCCGAGAAGAAGGCGCCCAGCGAAAAGGGCAGGCCCAGCATATAGGCCCCGGCCACGCCGGGGACGATGGAATGGCTCAGCGCGTCGCCGATCAGCGACCAGCCCTTGAGCATGAGATAGGCGCTGAGGAAGGCGCAGACGCCGCCCACCAGGGCCGAAACCCAGATGGCATTGACCATGTAGTGATAGGAAAAGGGCAGCAGCAGGGTATCGATCATTTGTCGACGGGCCCCGACTGCTGGGTGGTCATCTTGCCCTTTTCGCCATAGAGCACCAGCGGGCGCTCATCATCGGTGAGCACCGAGAGATGGCGGGGATCGTCATCGTCATGCAGGCCCGCCCCGGCCAGCACGAAGTGGCGCAGCGCGCCGCCAAAGGTCTGTTCCAGCCATTCGCGGGTGAAAATTTCGCTGGTGGGGCCCGAGGCCAGCACCGTGCCCTTGACCAGCACGGTGCGGTCACAGAACTCAGGCACCGAGCCGAGGTTATGGGTCGAAACCAGCATGACCTTGCCCTCGTCGCGCAGGTCGCGCAACAGGGCGACAATGGCATCCTCGGTCTTGACGTCAACGCCGGTGAAGGGTTCATCGAGGAGGATCACCTGGCCTTCCTGCGCCAGGGCGCGGGCGAGGAAGACCCGCTTTTTCTGCCCGCCGGACAGTTCGCCGATCTGGCGAAAACGGAACTCGAGCATGTTCACCCGCTCGAGCGCCTGGGTGACCATGGCCTTGTCGACGGCGCGGGGGCGGCGGAAAATGCCCATATGGCCATAGCGGCCCATCATCACCACGTCCTCGACCAGCACCGGAAAGTTCCAGTCGACATCTTCGGATTGGGGCACATAGGCAACCAGGTTGCGCTTGAGTGCCTGCCGGCCCGGCACGCCGAGAATGGTCACCGAGCCGGCCGAGAGCGGCACAAAGCCCATGATGGCCTTGAACAGGGTGGATTTGCCCGAGCCGTTGACACCCACCAGGGCGGTGATGGAGCCGCGCGGGATAGAAAAGCTGGCATGGCGCATGGCGGTGGTGCCATTGCGATAGGCCACGGTGATATCGTCGACGACAAGGCCAGGCGCGGTCGAGGCGGTCATTGGGAGAGGCCCTTGACGATGGTGGATGCGGTGACGCTGAGCAGGTCGAGATAGGTGGGCACGGGCCCGTCGGGCTCGGATAGCGAATCGACATAGAGCACGCCGCCATAGGCGGCGCCGGTTTCGCGCGCCACCTGCTGGGCGGGCTTGGGCGAGATGGTGGATTCCGAAAAGATCGCCGGAATATGGTGCTCGCGCACGGCATCGATCATGCGGCGCACCTGCTGGGGCGTGCCCTGCTGATCGGCATTGATCGGCCAGAGGTAGAGCTCGTTGAGGCCGAAGTCGCGCGCCAGATAGCTGAAGGCGCCTTCAGAGGTGGCGAGCCAGCGCCGCTCGGGCGGAATGGCCGCGATGGCCGCCCGGATGGGGGCGACGGTGGCGGTGATCGCTGCGGCATAGGCGGCGGCATTGGCGTCATAGACGGCCCTGTTGGCCGGATCGGCCGCACCCAGCGCCTTGCGGATGTTCTCGACATAGATCAGCGCGTCGGTGGGCGACATCCAGGCATGGGGATTGGGCTTGCCCTCATAGGGGCCCTCGCCCACGCTGAGCGGCGTGACCCCGTCGGAGACCACCGCCGAAGGGGCGTCCCCAAGATTGTCGAGGAAGCGCTGGAACCATTGTTCGAGATTGAGCCCGTTCCACAGCAGAAGACCGGCACCCTGGGCGGCGATCAGGTCACCCGGCGTGGGCTGGTAATTGTGGATCTCGGCGCCTGGCTTGGTGATCGACACCACATCGGCGGCATCGCCGGCAATATTGCGGGCCATGTCGGCGATGATGGTGAAGCTGGTGATGACCTTGAGCCGGCTGCTGCTGGCCTGTTGCGCCATCGCCGGCAGGGCGGCAAGGGCGGCGGTGGACAGGAGCAGGGCAGAAAATGTGCGGCGACGCATGAAACACTCCGGGCAGGACCGGAGATGGTTCTAGTGCAATTGCAAATCATTCGCAAGAAGCTTGTGGCCTTCCAGCGACAGGGGGCAGACCCGGGGTGGCTGCGGCCACCTCCCAACAGCAAGAGGCCGGCGCGGGGCTGCGCCGGCCTCTTTGGCATCGGTTGCGGACAGGGGTCAGTTGTCGTTGCTGCGCCGGCGATATTCGCTGGCCAGATAGAGCACGCCCAGAGCGAAGATGATGCCCAGGCCCATCTGGGTCCAGTCGTAATGGCCCAACAGGTCGCCGGCAAAGCCGAGCCCGTCAAAGCGCGGCGTGCTGAGATTGGGGGCAACCTGGTCCTCAAAGCCGGCGAACCACTGGTCAGCATAATTGCTGGCCGGCGGCGCAGCGCGGTACTCGAGGAAGCGCCAGGTGTGGGTGACAAAGGGATGCAGGCCCCCGAGGGTCACCCATTCAAGCGTGGCGACCAGCACCGGCAGCAGCAGGGCAATGGGAATGGCCCAGCGGCCGACGGCAGTGGCCATGGCGCCGACGATGGCCATGAAGGGCAGATACCACAGCAGCGAGGCGACCAGTGCCACCGTCAGGGCCAGCGCCACCTGGCCATAGATGCCCACGATGGCGCCCAGCGCCGCCATGGTGGCGGTGCCATTGACCAGCATGGTGGCAAAGGCGACGCCGAACAGCAGCACGCCGCTGAGCATGGCGATGGCCAGCACAATGGCCGGCAGGATGGTGATGGCGGCGGTGAGCTTGCTCAGCAGCACGGTGAAGTCGGACACCGGCATGGATTTCCAGAACAGCATGGCATTGTTGCGCCGGTCGGCGGCAAAGCCGTCGGCGCAATAAAAGAACAGGGTCGCGGTGAGATAGAGCGACCAGGCAAAGCCAAGGCCGAGAAAGCCGATCTCATAGACGATCAACGGCACGACGGTGAGCACGGCACCCGACATGCGCATATCGACGCGCCCGACGGTGAACGCCAGGATGATGATGCCGAACAGCAGTGTCAGCAGGATCAGCGGACCGAGGAGGAACGCTCCCTTGTGTTCGATATATTCGCGATGCACCAGGGCGATGAAGGCCTTCATCGGGCGGTCTCCGGATTGGCAGTGGGCCGCTGCATGAGGGCAACGAAGAGGTCGGACAGCGTGGGGGTCGAGAGGCGCCCCAGCGGTTCGAGCAGAGCGCGGTCGACGCCGTCAAAGATCATCACGGTCTGGCCGAAACGGGTTTCCTCAAACACCGGCCCATAGGCGCGGGCCGCCTGCTGGGCCGCCGCGTCATTGACGACGAGCTGGGTGAACTTGTCGTTCACGGTCTCCATCTGCATGTGCAGGATCAGATCGCCATCGCGGATGAACATGATGTCGGAGAGCATGAACTCGATCTCATCGACCTGATGGGTGGTGATGAGCAGGGTGCGCTCCTCGGTCATGTAGTCTTCCAGCAGGCGCCGGTAGAAGCGCTTGCGATAGGTGATGTCGAGGCCCAGCGTCGGCTCATCGAGCACCAGCAGCTTGGCGTCGATGGCCATGACCACGGCCAGGTGCAATTGCGCCACCATGCCCTTGGAGAGGTGTTTCACCTTCATCTCCGGCCGGATGTCGGTGCCTTCGAGGAAGGCGCGCGCCTTGTCCTGGCTGAAATTGGGATGGATATTGGTCAGCAGGGCGAAGAGCTCGCGCACTCGCAGGAAGCGCGGCAGGCTGGCGACGTCGGAAATGAAAGCGACATTTTCCATCAGCTTGGCGCGCTTGGCGAAGGGGTCCTCGCCGAGCACGCGAATGGTGCCCTGGCAATTGGTCAGGCCCAGCATGGCATTGAGCGTGGTGGTCTTGCCGGCGCCATTGTGGCCGATCAGCCCATAGATGCGGCCGGGGGGAATATCGAAATCGAGCCCGTGCAGGATTTCCTTGCGGCCAAAGCTCTTGCGCAGGCCCCGTGCGGAAACGATGGGCTCAACCGATGGCAGCGGTGCGGTGGTGGATGGTTCAATCATGATGCTGCCCCTCGGCATGGGTTGGGTTTGGCGCGCCCTGCGGCGCCGACAACAGGTCGCGCGGGTCCAGGCCCAGCGCGCGGATCTGGCCGAGAATGCGCGGCCATTCCTGCTTGAGAAATGCGGTGCGCTCCTGCGTCAGCAGTTCGGCGCGACCGCCCGGTTTGACAAACATGCCCAGTCCCCTGCGTTTTTCTACGACCCCGATATCGACAAGTGCCTCGAAAGCCCGGGTGACCGTCAGCGGATTGACGGACAGCTCGGCGGCAATCTGGCGCACCGAAGGCAAGGCTTCGCCTTCGGCGACGGTGCCAGCCAGGATCATCTGCGCGAGCCGCTGGCGGATCTGCAGGAAGATGGGCTGGCTGGTGTGAAAGTCATCCATGTGCTTGGCCTAGTTAGTGTGCTACATAACTAGCACACTATAACAACGAGTCAAGGCCCATCGCAGCGGAATCGGCTTGCCGCTGGCCGCCGCGCGCATTACCAATGCAATACCAATTGGAGACCACTCATGGGACAGCACCCGTTCAAGATCGAAATCTGCGTTGAAGGCACCGACGGGCTGATTGCCGCCCAGAACGCGGGCGCCGACCGGGTGGAACTGTGCGCCAGCCTGCTCGAAGGCGGGCTGACGCCCAGCATGGGCGTGATCCGCGAGGCCGTGCGCGTCGCCACCATCCCGTTCCATGTGATCATCCGCCCGCGCGGCGGCGACTTCCTCTATTCAGAGGTCGAGTTCAACAGCATGGTGGAAGACATCAAGGCGCTGCGCGACATGGGCAATATTGCCGGCGTGGTGATCGGCTGCCTGACCGCCGATGGCCAGATCGATGAGGCGCGCACCCGCACGCTGGTCGAGGCGGCGCGCCCCATGGCTGTGACCTGCCACCGCGCCTTTGACATGACTGCCGACTATCACGCCGCCATCGAGGCGCTGATCCGCGCCGGCGTCGATCGCGTGCTGACCAGTGGCCAGCGCGACACGGCCGTCGAGGGCCAGGACATTCTCAAGCACACCATGGATGCCGCCAAGGGCCGCATCGTCATCATGGCCTGCGGGGCGCTCGACGCGGACAATATCGCCGGCGTGCGCCGGGCGACGGGCGTCGACGAAATGCATTTCGCCGCGCTCAAGACGCTCAAGAGCGGCATGGCTTTCCGCAATCCGCATGTCGGCATGGGCGGCACGGCCATTGAGCGCGAATATGAGATCACCGTGACCGACACCGAATTTGTGCGCGCCACGATTGCGGCAGCGCGGGCCGCGGTCTGAATTATCCTGGGCCCAAAATAGCTTGATCCCTTGCCTGCGGCGTGACGCCGCAGGCAGCATTTCCCAGCGGCCCTGATTCGGGACCGGTGTGGGGACGTTTTTTTGAGGGACCAAGAGCGATGAACAAACTGATTGCCGAATTCATCGGCACCGCGGTGCTGGTATTGATCGGGTGCGGCGCGGCCGTGCTGGGGGGCGAGCACATCGGCCAGGTCGGCATTGCCCTGGCGTTTGGCCTAGCCATTGTGGCGATGGCCTATGGCATCGGACCGATCTCGGGCTGCCATATCAATCCGGCCGTGAGCCTTGGGGTGCATCTGGCGGGCCGCATGTCGCTGACCGAGATGGTGCAATATTGGGTGGCGCAGTTTGCCGGCGCCCTGGTTGGCGCCCTGATCCTGCTGGCCATTGTGGGCAGCAATGCCAGCCTGGGGCAGAACGGCTGGGGTCCAGGCTATCTGGGCGAATATGCGCTGCAGGCGGCCCTGCTGTTCGAGATCGTGTTCACGGCCATCTTCGTCGTCGTGATCCTGGGCTCGACCGGCGAGAAGGCCGCGCCCGGCTTTGCCGGCCTCGCCATCGGGCTGACCCTGGCCGCCATCCATCTGGTGGGCATCCAGGTGACCGGCGTTTCGGTCAATCCGGCGCGCAGCTTTGGCCCGGCCGTGCTGGTGGGCGGCACCGCCCTGGCGCAGCTCTGGCTGTTCATCGTGGCGCCGCTGGTCGGCGGCGCGCTGGGCGGGCTGCTCTATCGCTTCAATATCCTCAAGGCCTGAGGAATGGGGCCGCCGGATCACTCCGGCGGCCTTTTCACGCCCGCACGCGGGCGCTAGAAGCGGGGCCATGGCCCGATCTTTCCTCTTTGCCGCCACCGATGCCGATGTCGCCACGACGCGCCTGCTCGCCCTGGCGGCCCAGACCACCGGGTTCATGAAGGGTGAACCGGGCGCACCGCTGCCCGGCTGGTATCGTCCGGGCGGTGACAATGCCGATTTTCTCGCCCAGTTGCACGGCGCGCTGATGGCCACCCATGCCCAGGCCGGCCCGGCCTTCTGGGCGGTGCGGCTCTATACCAATCTGATCTGGCAGCCGGCCTATCTGGCGGTGATCGCCACCCATCTGCATGGCGCGCTGCCCGACTTCGCCAGCCTGACCCAGCGGCGGCGCGGCATCTATGCCGATGGTTTTCGCCTGCGGCCCGATGCGCAGACCGCGGTCACCCCCGAGGAGGGCATTGCCCTGGCCGGGGCGCATCTGGCGCAATTGTCCAACCAGCTCGTCGCCGAGATCAATGTTCTGGTGCGGCTCAAGCCGCTGCCGGCGCGGCGGCTGCTTGCCGACCGGCTGCTGCGGCTGATGGTCTGGCTGCAGCATCGGCAGCCCAGCCTCCCCCCCGCGCAAGTGCTGACCTATGCCGAGCGCTGGCTGAGCGCCGCGGGCGTGGCGGGGGAAGGCACGCTGGAGGCCGTCACCCTGCCCGATGGGCGCGTGGTGCTGATCGTCAAGCGCAAGGGCTGTTGCCTGGACTACCTCATCACCCCCGACCAGCTCTGCACGACCTGCCCCAAGCAGTCAGAGGACCTACGGCGCGCCCGGCAAGTCGCCAATGCGCTGGCGGAGCTGGGTTAGAGCCTTGTTTGGTCGCGTTTCCGAACCGCAAAAGTGGTGTCCACTTTTGCTGGAAACGCTCTAATCGAAGCTCTCGTCGGGATAGACGCCCCAGAGCTCGGCCTGATGCAGATAGCCGGAATAATTGGCGCTGCGCTGGCCGACGTCCTGGGTGGTGGCGGTGACCTCGCACCAGTCGCCGTCGCATTGCTTGATGGTCACCTTGAAGCCCGCGCCGAGCCGGGCGCGCAGCGTGGCATCGTCGGACGGGCTGGCGCGCAGCGCGGCTTCGCCATTGGCGGTCAGCGGGGTGGCATAGCCGACGCGCGTGCCCGACAGCAGATTCTGATGCACCCAGCCCTCGGAGCCATCGACATCGCGAATCTTGCGCCAGGTATCGAACTCCTGGACGATCTCCACCGGAATGCCGGATTTGAGATAGGTCCAGGCCACCTCATATTTGGTGCCGGGGCCGACGCGGATATTGATCGGCTCAGAGCGGGTCGAGGCGAAGCGCGGCAGCGGCAGGCCACTGGGATTGGCCGACTGGGCAAGGGCAGGCGCGACCGTGAGCAGCGCGAGCAGCAGCAGGGCAATGGAACGGACAAGCGCGGAAAAAACGCGACGGAAGACGCCGGTCGGGGTCTGGTCAAACATGGCTTTGCAGATGGTGCAGAATTGCCTTATCACTAGCCCATGATGATTAATGGTCGCTGAAGGGTGGGGGTTTCCACACCCGCGGCAGCCGTAAACCGGAACCTTATGGCCAGTCACAAACCCAAAGTCCTGGTGACCCGGCGCCTGCCCGAGACGATCGAGGCGCGCATGGCGACCCTGTTCGAAACCGATGTCAACGAAGGCGATGTGACGCTGACGGCCGATGACATCATCGAAGGGCTGGACGGCAAGGAGGTGCTGGTCAGCTCCATCACCGACCGGATCGATGCCGAGCTGATCGCCCGGCTGCCGCCCAGCGTGCGGCTGATCGCCCAGTTCGGCAATGGCACCGACAATATCGACGTCGAGGCGGCCCGCGCCGCCGGGGTGACCGTGACCAATACGCCTTCCGTGCTGACCGAGGACACCGCCGACATGGCCATGGTGCTCATGCTGGCGCTGCCGCGGCGGCTGGTGGAAGGCACGCAGATGCTGGTGCGCGACGGGGTCTGGGCCGGCTGGTCGCCTACCTCCATGCTCGGCCACCGCCTGCGCGGCAAGGCGCTGGGCATTGTGGGCATGGGCCGCATCGGCACTGCCGTGGCGCAGCGGGCCCGGGCCTTTGGCCTCAACATCCATTACTACTCACGCAATCGCCGCCCGCCGGCGATCGAGACCCCGCTCGAGGCCACCTATTGGCCCGATCTGGACGCCATGGTGCGGGCGGTGGACATTGTCTCGCTGCACACGCCGCTGACGCGCGAGACCTATCACCTGCTCTCGGCCGAGCGGCTGAAGGCGATGCGGCCAGGCAGCTTTGTGGTCAATGTCAGCCGGCCCGAACTGCTCGACGAGCGGGCTCTGATGGACGAGATCGAAACAGGCCATCTCAGTGGCGCAGCGCTCGACGTGTTCGAGAACCGCAATGGCATTGATCCGCGCCTCTTGGCGCTGGCGGAGGCCAACAAGGTGGTGCTGACGGCCCATATGGCCTCGGCAACGCTGGAAGCGCGGGTGGAAATGGGCGAGACGGTGATCGTCAATATCCGCGCCTTCATGGACGGGCACCAGCCGCCGCATCGCGTGCTGCCCGAGAGCCGCATGCGCGCCTGAGCCGCGCGGGGGCCTCGCCCGGAGACGTGATCGCAATCGATTTCATTGGTGCTTGCCGGGCATGGGTCATCTCGCCTATGGATCTGCCCGGTCACGGGCGCCCCTGAGGAGGCGGCGCCCCCGAAGGTGACCGCTGTGAGTGTGAGGAGACGCGGGCGATGGCGAAACTATGGAGCCGTTTGGCGGCAATGGGTCTGGCGCTGCTGGCAGTGAGCCCGGCGCTGGCTGAGGACAGCGCTGACATTCCCGTCAAGGAAGTGGGCAATGGGCTGGTGCTCGATGCCCTGGGCCACAGCTTCAGCGTGCCGCTGCCCGATTGGCTGACCCCGGCCGAGCGGCTGAGCGGCAAGGTGCTGCCGTTGGTGACGCCGGACTATAATGCCGACGCCAAGCAGGCCCTGCTCGAATTCTATCCCAAGGGTGAGGATGCCAAGGCCTGGAGCACGCTTTATGCCATGCGCATCACGCTCGAGGCCGGGCGGCCGCTGACCGATTATCGCAGCGCGGTGATGTTTGGCTATAGCCAGACCTGCAAGCCAGAACTCACCGGCTTTTTCACCTTCGGCGAAGACCAGGGCGATGCCCTGGCGCCGCTGGGCTTTGTCTGCGGTGCCTATATGGACCATCTGGCCGACTATCGCGGCCAGGGCGAAGTGATGGTGGTGAGCTTTGCCAAGAGCGAAAAGGGCGTGGCCATTGTCTATCAGGAATGGCGCGGCAAGGCGTTCGATCCCTCCGACCCCAAGACCTGGCCGGTGGATGCCGAACGGCTCAAACAGCGGGCCGAACAGTTCGGCAGCGAAGCCCGGCTGACGCTGGCGGATTGACGGGAGCGCGGGGAGGGCATAATTCCCCGCCATGAGCAAAGATAACAAATCCAGCGGTCCGACCCAACGCTCGCTGCGCGTGGGTGAATTGGTCCGCCATGCCCTGGCCGACATGTTCGCCCGTGGGGACATCGATGACGACGCCCTGCGCGGCGCGGTGATCACCGTGCCCGAGGTGCGCATGAGCCCTGATCTCAAGATCGCCAATGCCTATATCATGCCCCTGGGCGGCGCCCATGCGGACGAGATCGTGGCGGCGCTGAACCGGCATCGCAAATATGTGCGCGGCCGCGTGGCGCCGCAGGTGAACCTCAAGTTTGCGCCCGAAGTGCGCTTTCTGGTGGATGACACCTTCGAGGAAGCCAGCCGCATCGATGCGCTGCTGCGCTCGCAGAAGGTGCAGCGCGACCTTGATGACGACGGCGGCGAGACCGATTGAGCGCCCCCAAACGCGTCAAGCGACCCATCTCCGGCTGGGTGGTGCTGAACAAGCCCTATGACATGACGTCCACCCAGGCGGTGGGCAAGGTGCGCTGGCTGTTCAGCGCGGCCAAGGCCGGCCATGCCGGCACGCTCGATCCGCTGGCCACCGGCATTCTGCCCATTGCCCTGGGCGAGGCCACCAAGGCCGTGCCGCAGGTGCAGGACGGCACCAAGATCTATCGCTTCGCCATTGCCTGGGGCAGCGCCACCACCACCGACGATACCGAGGGCGCGGTGATCGCCACCTCGGATGTGCGGCCGGACCGGGCGGCGCTTGAAGCGGTGCTGCCGGCCTTCACCGGCACCATCCTGCAGCGGCCGCCGATCTATTCGGCGCTCAAGATCGATGGCGAACGCGCCTATGACCTGGCCCGGGCCGGCGAGACGGTGACGCTGGAGCCGCGCGAGATCGACGTCGACAGCATTACCCTGGTCGAGCATGGCGCCGAGCAGTCGGTGCTCGAGGTCAGCTGTGGCAAGGGCACCTATGTGCGCTCGCTGGCGCGCGACATTGCCGAGGCGCTCGGAACGCGGGGCCATGTGAGCCTGCTGCACCGCGCGGCGGTGGGGCCGTTCAACGACGGTGATGCCGTGACCATCGAGCAGCTCGAAGCGCTGGACCAGGACGGGCGCGACCGCCTGCTCAAGCCGGTCTGGGCCGGCTTTGGCGCGCTGCCGGAGATCCGGCTCGATGCCCTCCAGGCCAATGGCGTGCGCCATGGCAATCCGGTGCTGCTGACCGGCGCCGGGGCGCCGGTGTCGCTGGAGGAATGCTGGGCCAGCCACAAGGGCGAGGCCCTGGCCACCGGCTGGGTGGAATATGGCCAGTTCCGGCCGCGCCGGGTGTTCAACTAGATCGTTTCAAGGTCCGACTGACGCGGTTCGATCGCCCCCTCCCCCTTGAGGGGAGGGTCGGGGTGGGGGTGGTTCTGTGGGTCGCCGGATGACCCCCTCCCTCGTTCCCTCCCCTCAAGGGGGAGGGAGGCAAAGGAGCCGCAAATCCGCTGAAGAGCGAAACGCTCCAGACAAGAAAAAGGCGGGACCTGCGTCCCGCCTCTTTTGTTTTCTGCCTCTAGTGAAGGAAGAAAATGATGATGATGATCAGCCAGATCGGCACGCCGAGCAGCCAGAGAGCAAGTCCTCTAAACATGGGTTGGTCCTTTCTCTAGAAGCGACGGAAAACGTCGACGAAGGCGGTGTTGTTGTCGCGGTGATTGCCACCCTTCTGGGCAGCCCAGAAGGCACCAATCGCCGAGATCAGCAGCGAGGCGGCCAGCAGGAACGCACCGATGATGGTGGTGTTGCGGGCCAGGCGAGCGGCCTTGATGGCCTCGGCACGGGCAGCGTCATAGCTGGTGACGGCCTGGTCGACACGGGCCTTGGCCTCGTCGGGGGTCAGGCCCGTATTTGCGGCAACCGATTGGGCCAGATAGGTGCGATCGGCTTCCGACACGGTGCCATCACCCAGGGTTGCCTGGGCAAAGATGCCGGCGGCTTCCGAGCGGGCCGGGGCGGTATCGGTGCCGGCGGTCGAGCGGAACATGGTGTTCACCAGATAGGCATTGGGGTCGAGCGAGGCGCCCGTGCCCTCAGCCACATTGGAGGCTGCAAGGGTGGCGGTGCTGGCGGCAGAGCCGACAGCACTGGCCGCTGCGCCGATGCCACCGACAGCGATCACCGCGCCGAGGATGGCTGCGCCCGCCCAGACCAGCAGGCCATGGGCCCCGTCGCGCAGGTCGCTTTCATCTTCGGTGGCGTCGAAATGGCGCCGACGCAGACGGCCGGCCAGGTAGCCGCCGGCCATGAAACTGGAGATCTGCACCCAGAGGAACCAGCTGGCGGCGACAATGCCGATCACCAGAGGATTGGGACCATTGCGATAGGTGAAGTCGAGGAAGTTGAGGCCAACCGCCGAGCCAAAGCTGATCAGCACCAGGCTGATGGCGGTGGCCAGGACAATGCCGGCGATGATGGCGGACCAATCGACATAGCTCGACTGTTCCCGGGAGGGGGCGGCTGCATCGGTCACGATGACGCCGGGCGTTGTATCAATGCTCATTGTGGGAGCTCCTGTCTGGTTTTTGGGTGCGAGAGCGCTCGAAAAACTCAAGCAAGACCAATAAAGGACAGGATGGCCATAACGATCACAACAAGACCGACGAGATAGATAATAGAATTCATGATAGCCCTCATTCAAATCAGTAGAGTTTTCAGTATTCAATTTGCAGAAGCAGCATCAATCCGCCGGTTCTGACTATCGAACTTCAATATCTAGATTTGAAAAGAGGCAAGAAAAAGGACGGGGATTTCTCCCCGTCCTGATAGCGCGTTACTGATATTATTCCAGATGGAGATTTATTTCAGCGCGTCGGTGACGACCGTGCTGTAGGCGCCGGCGGGCTCAGCATTGATGATCTTCTGGTCGAGCAGCGCCTTGACCGTGCGGTCATAGGTGGCCATGTCGAGGGCCGGGTCGGCGGCATCGACGAGCTTGCTGACTTCGCCAACCATATAGAGCTGGTGGGCCAGTTCAGCGGCGCCGGTGTCATCGCTGTCGACCACGATCTGGGCGGCTTCCTCGGGATTGTCGAGGGCATATTTCCAGCCGGCCATGGAGGCCTTCACGAAGCGGGTATAGGCGTCGACCTTGGCCGGATCGGCCAGGGTGTCTTCCATGACATAGAGACCGTCTTCGAGCAGGTCATTGCCCATGTCGGTATAGTTGAAGATGGTCAGATTGTCCGGGCCGTAGCCGGCATCGAGGGCCTGACCATATTCATTGTAGGTCATCACCGAGATACAGTCGGCCTGCTTCTGGATCATGGGCTGGATGTCAAAGCTCTGCTGCAGCACCTTGACGTCGCCGCCTTCGGCGGTGTTGAGGCCCAGCTTGTTCATCCAGGCAAAGAAGGGATATTCATTGCCGAAGAACCAGACGCCCAGGGTGTGACCCTTGAAATCGGCTTCGGTGGTGATGCCGGTTTCCTTGGGGCAGATCATCATCAGGCCGCTGCGCTTGAACGGCTGGGCGATATTGACGAGGGGCACACCTTTTTCGCGGGCCGACAGGGCGCCGCCCATCCAGTCGACGATCACGTCGGCGCCGCCGCCGGCGATCACCTGCTCGGGCGCCACATTGGGGCCGCCGGGCGCAATGGTCACGTCCAGGTTCTCATCGGTGTAGAACCCCTTCGCCTTGGCCACGATGTAGCCGGCGAACTGTGCCTGGGTGACCCACTTGAGCTGGAGCGTCAGCTTGTCCTGCGCATGCGCGGCGGTTGCAGCCAGCGCGAAGGCGCTTGCGGTCAATGCCAATAGAAGCTTCTTCATTTCTGTCGTCCCTTACCCCAGTTATGCCCGTCCACCACGGACGGACGGATGCCAGAAGGTGACCGCCCTTTCGATGAGCGCTATCACCCCATAAAAGGCAGACCCCGCCACCGCCGCCACGGCGATCTCTGCCCAGACCAGGTCGATATTGAGCTTGCCGACCTCGGTCGAAATCCGGAACCCCATTCCCACAATGGGGGTTCCGAAGAACTCCGCTACGATTGCGCCGATCAAGGCCAGAGTCGAGTTGATCTTGAGGGCGTTGAAGATAAAGGGCGCTGCCGCCGGCAGGCGCAGCTTGAGCAGCGTCTGGCTGTAGCTGGCGGCATAGGTGCGCATCAGGTCGCGCTCGATGGACGAGGCCTGGCTGAGCCCGGCGACGGTGTTGACCAGCATGGGAAAGAAGGTCATCGCCACCACCACCGCCGCCTTGGACTGCCAGTCAAAGCCGAACCACATCACCATGATGGGCGCGATGCCGATGACGGGCAGGGCCGAGACGAAATTGCCGATGGGCAGCAGGCCGCGCTTGAGGAAGGGCGAGCGATCCACCAGGATCGCCACGATAAAGCCGGCGCCGCAGCCCATGGCATAGCCGGCCAGCACGGCCTTGAGGAAGGTCTGCTGGAAGTCGGCCACCAGGGTTGGCACCGAAGCGAGCAGCCGGGTCCAGATCTGGCTGGGCGCCGGCAACAGCACCTGGGGCACATTGGCGCCGCGCGTCACCACCTCCCAGACAAACAGCAGCGCCAGGCCAAAGAGCACCGGGATGACGAGGCCGAAGACACGCCCCGAAACCTGGCGGCTGCGGATGGCCTGCGACAGGCGCTCGACAAACAGCCAGGCGAAGGCCCAACAGGCGACCAGCGCCAGCCAGAAATAGGCGGGCTCGGTGGCAAACAGCGGCAGGGCCTGCAGCAGGGCCATAGCGCCCAGCAGCATGAGCAGGCCATCGATCCATAGCGGCACCGGCAGGCGGACCCGCAGCAGGGTCAGCGTGCCCAGCCCGACAAAGGCCAAGAGCGGCAGCGGCGCATCGCCACTGAGCAGGGCCAGCACCAGCGCCAGGGCGCAGACCAGCCCGGCCAAGAGGGCCAGGCCCTGTTGCAGGCGGCTGAGGGTGGGGCGGGTCATGGCGGTCATGGCCGGGCTCCCATGGCACGATTGACGAGGCGCTCGGCGGCGCCAACGGCGATGACCAGCACGGCCGCGAGGCCCGCGGCGATGAACAGCGCTGCCCAGATCTGGATGGTCTGGCCATTGTAGGAGCCGGTGAGCAGGCGCACGCCCAGGCCACCGCCGGCATTGTTGGAGAGCTCGCCCACCACGGCGCCGATCAGGGAAATGGCGATGCCCACCTTCATGGAGGCAAAGAGGAACGGTATGGCGGCCGGCCAGCGCAGCTTGGAGAACACCTGCCAGGGCGTGGCGCTATAGGTGTGCATGAGGTCAAGCTGGATGGCCTCGGGCGTGCGCAGGCCTTTGACCATGCCGACCACCACCGGGAAGAAGCTGAGATACATCGAGATCAGCGCCTTGGGCAAAAGGCCAGTGACGCCCACGGCGCCCAGGCCCACCACCACCATGGGCGCGATGGCCAGAATGGGAATGGTTTGGCTGGCGATGATCCAGGGCATCAGCGAGCGCTCGGAGGCGTCGTTGTGGACGATGACCACGGCCAGGCCAATGCCCAACAGCGTGCCCAGCGCGAAGCCGAGCAGGGTCGCCGAAAGGGTGATGCTGGCGTGATAGGCCAGCGAACGCTTGGAGGCGATATCGGTGCCCACGGTGGCATTCCAGATTTCGCCCGCCACCTGATGCGGCGCGGGCAGCACGGGCTTGTCCTGGCTCCAGGTCTGGCCGATGAATTCGGTGGCGCCAACGCTGTCGAGCCCAGCGCGCTGGTTGAGCGTGGTCTGCCAGGGGGCATTCATCCAGATGGCGGCGGCATACCAGAACAGGCCAATGGCCAGCAGGACGATCAGGATGGGCGCTGTCTTGCCGGCAAGGAGCTGTCGCACGCCCTATTCCTCGTAGCTGTGGCCGGCGCGCAGCCCGTCGCGGACCCGCGCGGCGAGGCGCAGGAACTCTGGCGTCTCGCGGATGTCGAGCGGGCGTTCGGCAGGCAGATCGCTCTCGATGATGTCGGTGACCCGGCCGGGGCGCGGGCTCATCACCACGATCTTGGTGGAAAGATAGACCGCCTCGGGAATGGAATGGGTGACAAAGGCAATGGTCTTTCTGGTGCGGGCCCAGAGCTTGAGCAGCTCGGAGTTGAGATGGTCCCGCACGATTTCGTCGAGCGCGCCAAAGGGCTCGTCCATCAGCAGCAGATCGGCGTCAAAGGACAGGGCGCGGGCAATCGAGGCGCGCTGCTGCATGCCGCCCGAGAGCTGCCAGGGATATTTGTTCTCAAAGCCGGTGAGGTTGACCAGCTCCAGCGTGCGGGCGATGCGCTCGGCCTTGTCGGATAGCCCCATGATTTCGAGCGGCAGGGCGACGTTCTGGGCGATGGTGCGCCAGGGGTAAAGCGCCGGCGCCTGGAACACATAGCCATAGGCGCGGTTGAGGCGGGCATCCGACGGCGTGGTGCCATTGACGGTCAGCGTGCCCGATGTGGGCTGCTCAAGATCGGCAATGGTGCGCAGGAACGTGGTCTTGCCGCAGCCCGACGGCCCGATGAAGGAGACGAACTCTCCCTTGTTGATGGTCAGGTTGACGTCGCTCAGCGCAATGACGTCGCCATCATTGGTGGGAAAGGTCAGCCCGAGGTTTTGGGCGCGGACCACGGCCATGGCGTCTTGCGAAGAGGGGGCGAGTTCGGTCACGGGCGCGCCGCTCCATCCTGGTGAGTGTTGTGGTCGGCGCCGCTCATGCGCCGGGCCAGCGGGAAGATGTGGTTGGCCGATAGCTGGGCGATGGGCAGATCACCGGGCGCCGCCAGAGGCACCCAGCGCAGTTCCTCGATTTCGGCCGAGGGCGTAGCGCTGATGTCGCGGCGGGCAAAAAAGGCGTGGCCGCGCACCCGGCGTCCCGGCTCGTTGGTGGCGTCATCCTCGAACACGCCGCAAAAGGCGACATCGCCATCGAGCCGAATGCCGATCTCTTCGAGCAGTTCGCGGTCAAGCGCCTGGCGCGGGGTTTCCCCCGCGTCGATCTTGCCGCCCGGCTGCATGAACTTTGTGGTTCCCGCCTTGCGCACCAAAAGCATCTGGTCGGCCGAATTGACGATGGCCGCCAATGCGATGGTGATCGGTTCGCCCAGTTGCGGCTGCTGCATCAAACCCCCGAGGCCGGAATGCCGGTACGCTCCACCTTGCGCGGTGCGACGAGGTCTTTCCACTGGCTGAGGGCCTGGTTCACAGGGTTCTTTGGCTCGCGGCCAACAAACTTGCCATGGCCGGGCTCGGCCTTGATCTCGTTTTCGACAATCGAGACCTTGCCGCGGCTGAGCACGAAGCGCGGCAGGCCGGTGACCTCAAAGCCCTCAAACACATTGTAGTCGATGGACGACTGCTGGCTGGCGGCCGAAATGGTCTTGGCTCGCTTGGGATCCCAGACCACCAGGTCCGCATCGGCACCGACCAGCACGGCACCCTTTTTGGGATAGAGCCCCAGGATCTTGGCGATATTGGTCGAGGTGACGGCCACGAACTCGTTCATGGTCAAACGACCCGTATTGACGCCCGCCGTCCACAGCACGGGCAGGCGATCTTCGAGGCCGCCGGTGCCATTGGGGATCTTGGAGAAATTGCCGATGCCATTGCGCTTCTGCGCGGTGGTGAAGGCGCAGTGATCGGTAGCGACGCAGGAGAGCGAGCCGGCCTGCAGGCCCGCCCAGAGCGAATCCTGGTGCAGCTTGTTGCGGAAGGGCGGGGACATGACGCGGCGGGCGGCATGGTCCCAGTCGGGATGGGCATATTCGCTTTCGTCCAGCGTCAGATGCTGCACCAGCGGCTCGCCATAGACGCGCATGCCCTTCTGGCGCGCGCGGCGGATGGCTTCGTGCGCCTGTTCGGAGCTGACATGGACCACGTAAAGCGGCACGCCAGCCATGTCGGCGATCATGATGGCGCGATTGGTGGCCTCGCCCTCCACTTCCGGGGGCCGCGAATAGGCATGGGCCTCGGGGCCGTTGTTGCCTTCGGCCAGGAGCTTGGCCGTCATGGCGGCGACGACATCGCCATTTTCGGCATGGACGAGCGGCAGGGCGCCGAGTTCCGCGCAGCGCTGGAAGCTGGCGAACATCTCATCGTCATTGACCATGAGGCTGCCCTTATAGGCCATGAAATGCTTGAAGCTGGTGATGCCGCGTTTGACGACCTCGTCCATCTCGCGCCAGACCTGCTCGCCCCACCAGGTGATCGCCATGTGGAAGGAATAGTCGGCAGAGGCTTTGCCGGTCTTGTTGTCCCACATCTGCAGGGCCTCAAGCAGGCTCTGGTTGGGGCCGGGCAGGCAGAAATCGACCACCATGGTCGTGCCGCCGGCAAGGCCCGCGCGGGTGCCGGATTCAAAGTCATCGGCAGAATAAGTGCCCATAAAGGGCATTTCGAGATGGGTATGCGGGTCAATGCCGCCGGGCATGATGTAGCAGCCGGTGGCGTCCAGCACCTCGTCGGCGGAGAGGTTGGGCCCGATCTCGACGATGGTTTCGCCCTCGATTCTGACATCGGCCTTGTAGGTCAGATCGGCCGTGACAATGGTGCCGTTCTTGATGACTTTGCTCATGCTGCGTTCCCTGTCGGTTATTGGTCCGCCGGCGCTTTCCCCTCGCAACCGGCGGACGATAGTTAATTTTTACTGAACGATCTCCGCCGTCTCGACCACTGCGTGGAACAGCACATCGGCACCCGCCGCGGCCCATTCCTTGGAGATTGCTTCCGCCTCGTTGTGGCTGAGGCCGCCGACGCAGGGGCACATGACCATGGTGCTGGGGGCAACGCGGTTGGTCCAGCAGGCATCGTGGCCGGCGCCCGAGATGATGTCCATGTGGCTATAGCCGAGCTTTTCGGCGGCGGCGCGGACACGGGCGACCAGGGTCGGGTCAAAGGCCACGGGATCGAAATGCCCCACTGCCTCCATGGCGTAGCCGACACCGAGCTCGGCGCAGATGGCCTGTGCCCTGGCCTCGATCTGCTGGCGCATGGAGGTCAACTTGCCCAGTTCGGGCGAGCGGATATCGACGGTGAACACCACGGTCCCCGGCAGCACATTGCGGGAATTGGGTGTGAACTTGACCTGCCCCACGCCGCCAACGGCGCCGGGCTGGTGATCCATGGCGATGGCCTGCACCGCCTCGATAATGCGCGCCATGGCGAGGCCCGCATTGACGCGCATCAGCATGGGCGTCGAGCCGGTATGGGCTTCCTTGCCGGTGAGGGTGAATTCGAGCCACCACAGGCCCTGGCCGTGGGTCACCACGCCGATCTGCTTGTTCTCGGCTTCGAGAATCGGGCCCTGTTCAATGTGATATTCGAAATAGGCGTGCATCTTGCGCGCGCCCACGGGCTCCTCGCCGACCCAGCCGATGCGCTGCAGCTCATCGCCATAGCTCTTGCCGTCCATGTCCTTGCGGCCATAGGCGTAATCGAGGGTATGGATGCCTGCAAAGACGCCCGAGGCCAGCATGGCGGGGGCGAAGCGGGCGCCCTCCTCATTGGCCCAGTTAGTGACAACGATGGGATGTTTGGTCTTGATGCCCAGATCGTTCATGGTGCGGACCAGTTCGAGTCCGGCGAGCACGCCCAGCACGCCATCATATTTGCCGCCGGTGGGCTGGGTATCGAGATGGCTGCCGACATAGACCGGCAGCGCATCGGGATCGGTGCCGGGGCGCGTCATGAACATGGTGCCCATCTTGTCGACGGCCATGGTGAGGCCGGCGTCCTCGCACCAGGACTGGAACAGGCGACGGCCTTCGCCATCTTCGTCGGTCAGCGTCTGCCGGTTATTGCCCCCGGCAATGCCGGGGCCAATCTTGGCCATGTCCATCAGGCTATCCCAGAGCCGATCACCATTGATACGAAGGTTTTCTCCAGGGGCAGACATGGGCTGTGCTTTCTATTTGACGCTCGGGAACGAGAATTCCGCGCCACCCTTGATGCCGGCGGGCCAGCGGGTGGTGACGGTCTTGAGGCGGGTGTAGAAGTGGACGCCTTCGGGGCCATAGATGGAGTGGTCGCCAAACAGGCTCCGCTTCCAGCCGCCAAAGGAGTGATAGGCCACCGGCACCGGGATGGGGACGTTGATGCCCACCATGCCCACTTCGATCTTGTCGGCAAATTCGCGGGCGGCGTCGCCGTCGCGGGTGAAAATGGCGGTGCCATTGCCATATTCGTGGTCATTGATCAGCTTGACCGCCTGGGCATAGTCATCAGCGCGCACCACCGAGAGCACGGGGCCGAAGATCTCTTCCTTGTAGATGGTCATCTCGGGCGTGACGTGGTCGAACAGCGTGCCGCCGACGTAATAGCCGCCTTCATAGCCCTGGAGGCTGAAGCCACGACCATCGACCACCAGCTCAGCGCCCTGTTCGACGCCGGCGTCGATATAGCCGACGATCTTGTCGCGGTGCATCTTGGTGACCACCGGACCCATTTCGGCGTCCTTGTCGGTGGAGGGGCCGATCTTGAGGCTTTCGACGCGCGGCTTGAGCTTGGCGACCAGCGCATCGGCCGTGTCCTTGCCCACCGGCACGGCCACCGAAATGGCCATGCAGCGCTCGCCGGCCGAGCCATAGCCGGCGCCCATCAGCGCATCGGCGACCTGGTCGAGATCGGCATCGGGCAGGATGACCATGTGGTTCTTGGCGCCGCCCAGGGCCTGGACGCGCTTACCGGCGCGGGTGCCGCGCTGATAGACATATTCGGCGATGGGGGTCGAGCCGACAAAGCTCACCGCCTTGATATCGGGATGGTCGAGAATGCCATCGACCATTTCCTTGTCGCCATGGACGATGTTGAGAATGCCCTCGGGGAGGCCCGCTTCCATGAACAGGTTCCAGGCCAACATCGGCGCACTGGGGTCGCGCTCGGACGGCTTGAGGATGAAGGCATTGCCGCAGGCAATGGCCGCCGGATACATCCACATCGGCACCATGGCCGGGAAGTTGAACGGGGTGATGCCGGCCACCACGCCCAGCGGCTGGCGATCGGAATAGCTGTCGATGGCGGGGCCGACATTGCGGCTGAACTCGCCCTTGAGCAGCTGGGGAATACCGCAGGCGAAGTCGACGCAGTCGATGCCGCGGGCCACTTCGCCCAGCGCATCGTCATGCACCTTGCCGTGCTCCTTGGAAATCTCGCGGGCGAGATCGTCGGCATATTGATCAAGCAGGGCCTTGAACTTGAACATGACGCGGGCGCGCTTCATGGGCGGGGTATTGCCCCAGGCGACCTGCGCCTTCTTGGCGGAGGCGACGGCGTCATTGAGTTCGGAGAGCGTCGACAGCGGCAGTTCGGCGGAGACTTCGCCGGTGGCCGGATTGAACACCGGCACGCGGCGGGTGGAAGCCGAGACATAGCGTTTGCCGGCGACGGCGTTTTCGATGATCTGCATTATGCAATGCTCCGCAGGGCGCTGCGCACGCCGTCAATGAGTTCGCCAATCTGGCTCTCGGAAATGATCAGCGGCGGGCTCATGGCGATGATGTCGCCCGTGGTGCGGATCAGATAGCCATCTTCGAAGCATTTCAGGAAAGCCGAGAAGGCGCGCTTGGTGGGCGAACCGGCGATGGGCTCGAGCTCGATGGCGCCGACCAGGCCGATGTTACGGATGTCGATGACATGGGGCTCGCCCTTGAGCGAATGCAGGGCATCCTGCCAGACGGGGGCCAGCGCGGCGCCGCGGGTCAAAAGATCCTCATCCTTATAGGTTTCGAGCGTGGCGAGACCGGCTGCCGAGGCCACCGGATTGCCCGAATAGGTATAGCCATGGAAGAACTCGATGACGTGTTCGGGCCCATCCATGAAGGCATCGTGGATTTCCGAGGACACCAGAACCGCACCCATGGGGATGACGCCATTGGTCAGGCCCTTGGCGGTGACCATGATGTCGGGCGTCACGCCGAAATAGTCGGCGCCAAAGGGCGTGCCCAGGCGACCGAAACCGGTGATGACCTCGTCAAAGATCAGCAGGATGCCATGTTTCTTGGTGATCTCGCGCAGGCGCTTGAGATAGCCGGCCGGCGGAATGAGCACGCCGGTGGAGCCGGCGACCGGCTCGACGATGACGGCAGCGATGGTGGAGGCATCATGCAGGGTGACGATGCGCTCGAGCTCATCGGCCAGGTCCACACCATGCTCGGGCAGGCCCTTGGAGAAGGCGTTCTTGCTGAGGTTATGGGTGTGCGGCATGTGGTCGACGCCGGTGAGCAGCGTGCCGAACATCTTGCGGTTGGTGACAATGCCGCCCACCGAAATGCCGCCGAAATTGACGCCGTGATAGCCGCGCTCGCGGCCGATCAGGCGGGAGCGGGCGCCGTCGCCCTTCACGCGATGATAGGCCAGCGCCACCTTGAGCGCGGTCTCCACCGACTCAGAGCCCGAATTGGTGAACAGCACATGGTCGAGCCCCTTGGGCGCAATGTCGACGATGCGGTTGGCCAGCTCGAAGGCCTTGGGGTGGCCCATCTGGAAGGCCGGGGCATAATCGAGCTCGGCGGCCTGCTTGGCGATGGCCTCGACGATCTTGGGACGGGCATGGCCGGCATTGACGCACCACAGGCCTGCCGTGCCATCGAGCACCTGGCGACCATCGGAGGTGGTGTAGTGCATGTCCTTGGCCGCCACGAACATGCGTGGGGCTTTCTTGAACTGGCGATTGGCCGTAAACGGCATCCAGAACGCGCTGAGATCGTTGGGTACCACGACGTTAGAATTGGACACGAAATCCTCGCTCCCGTTGAATCTGCTGCCGGTCATGATTTGGCGCTTGACGCGGGGGCGCATTGCCCAGAATTTTGACCAGTTGGAAAAATGTTAGCACTCCCAGACTTTCTAGCAAGGCGAAAATGCCGCCGATCAAAGTGAAAAGTGCCGAAGTCGCAACAAGCCCCAAGCGCCAGCACAAGGCGGACGCCCGGGTGGCCGCGGCGCCGCATGCTGCAGCCAAGCCACGGGCGCAGACACGTATCCAGCGCGAGAAGCAGGATGTGATCCTGGAGGCGGCGCTGGATGTGTTTTCCATGCACGGCTTCCGCGGCGCCACGATCGACCAGATCGCCGAGGTGGCTGGCATGAGCAAGCCGAACCTATTGTATTATTTCCCGCGCAAGGAAGAGATCCACCGCCGATTGATGTCGGCGCTGCTCGAGACCTGGCTGGCGCCGCTGCGCGCAATGAATGCCGATGGCGACCCCTTCCCCGAGATCCGCTCCTATATCCGGCGCAAGCTGGAGATGGCGCGCGACTATCCGCGCGAGAGCCGGCTGTTCGCCAATGAGATGCTGCAGGGTGCGCCGCGCATCATCGAGATGATCGAGGTGGACCTCAAAAACCTGGTCGACGAGAAGGCCAAGGTGCTGCTCGGCTGGATGGATCAGGGCAAGCTGGCGCGCACCGACCCCTATCACCTGATCTTTTCGATCTGGGCGACGACGCAGCACTATGCCGATTTCGACGTGCAGGTGCGTGCTGTGCTGGGGCCAGGCCGTGGCGGCGAAGGCCGCTTCGAAGATGCGGCGCGCTATCTCGAAGGCCTGTTCCTGCATGGGCTGACGCCACGCGGCATCGGCAAGGGCGCCTAGAGCGTTTCGCGCAAGAGTGGACACCAGTTTTGCGGTGCGGAAACGCGACCAAGCAAGACTGTGGAGCCGTTTCGGCGAAGCGGCTCTAGGCGCGGCGCAACGACCAGAGCGTCGCCGGTTCGGGCGCCTCGTCGGCAAAACGCACGCAACTGCCAGCCACCCGCTTGGCCCGATAAAGCGCGGCATCGGCGGCCGCGAGCACGCCGGCCACCGGCAGGTCGGCGCCATCGGATGACGCCACGCCCATGCTGGCGCCGACGGCCACGGCACTGGTGGCGGTGTGGACAGGGTCAGCCATGGCCGCCAGGCACGTATGGGCCAAATCGGCCAGGCCCTCGGCGCCACGGGCCGGACAGGCCAGCAGCACGAATTCATCACCGCCCAGCCGCGCCAGCAGGTCGCCGGGCTGCAGCAGCGGCTGCAGGCGCTGGCCAACGGTGCGCAGCACCGTGTCGCCGGCGGCATGGCCGAAGGCGTCGTTGACATGTTTGAAGCGGTCGAGGTCGAACAGCAGCACGTCGAAGGGCGTGCCGGTCGCGCCCAGCTCGGCCGCCCGCAGCTCGAAGGCCAGGCGATTGGCAAGTCCGGTCAGGGCGTCAATGCGGGACTGGTCATGCGCCAGCCGTCGCTGGCGCTCAATGCGTCGGGCGACATGGTGCAATTGCAGCATGAACCCGACGGCAATCAACAACAGCGCGCCGATGAGCGGCAGGCGCACGGGCGCAAAGCGGGAGAACACCTGGTTACCGACCGTGGCGCGGGTCCAGGTGAGGAAGCTGCCCGGCGTGCCCTGGCCATTGAGCAGCGGAATCTGCGCCTCGGCGGGGTCGCTGCTGGGTGCAGTGGTGATGCGGCTATTGCCGAGGCCGGCGATCTGGCCGACCCGCACGGCGCCCGCTGTGGTCAGCGGGCCGAACTGGGCGACCACGAAATCGAGCGCATTGGCGGCGCGGCGATATTCGCCGCCCTGGTTGGCCTGGTCGATGGTCTGGGTCACTTGAACGGCAGTGAAGCCAACAAGGCCGGCGGTGCACACCAGCAGCACCATGCAGGCCACGACCAGGCGACCGATGACCCGCATGCCGGTATCGGTGTCGACCGGAGCATGGTTGTCCCAGCCCATAAGCCTGGTGATTGCCCGTAGCATTGCCTGCGTCCCTCGCCCGGGCAGTATGCGAGCAAGGTCTTGGCAAAGGGTTATCGCCGCAAAGGGCCCGATTGTGGCGCCCTGGAGGGGAAAAGCTGCCCCATTGTCGCCACAATTGGCCCTGGCAGGCCTTCAGAACCGGGTGTCGGGCCGACAAAATCGCAGAAAACCGGCCTTTTCCGCCATCGCGCGGCCCAGTGTGACAGTCATGTCACACTGGGCAAGATGAATCCGGATTCACCGGCAGACGGTGCTGAATCAACGGGGCAATCGGCGGAATCGCGGATTCATTTCCTACAGATCGCGCCAATTACGCCGGCTGGCGCGCCAGCAAAGCCGGCGGAATCTGCGGCATCGAGGCAACACAACGGCCCACCGGCGCATTTGTGGCAAAGTCGGGCACATTCTGGCCTGTCGCCTGCATTAACCAGCACCTCACCATAGACTATGTGAGTTTCAGACTTGATCAGAAAAGCCGTTGTTGTTGCAGCCATTGCTGCGACCGTCCTCTCGTTTTCCTCTGCTGCCTATGCCCAGTGTGGCGGCGCCTCCTGGTACGGCCCCGGTTTCAACGGGAAGAAAGCCGCCTCCGGCGAAACCTTCAACGAAAACGCCATGACTGCCGCGCACCGCTCGCTGCCCTTCGGCACCAAGGTTCTCGTGACCGACCAGCGCACCGGCCGCGCCATCGAAGTCACCATCAACGACCGCGGCCCCTTTGTGGGCAAGCGCATCATCGATCTCTCCAAGGCCGCCGCCACCGAGCTGGGCTTCCGCAACCGCGGCACCACTTCGGTCTGCATCAGCCAGCTCTAGTCGACATCGGAAACCGTCAAGGCGCGGCACTGGCTGCCGGCGCTTTGGCGGCATGAGTTTTTGCCCTGAGCCTGCTGGTCCGCCTGCCCTCTCGTTCCCGTTAGTCAGCCCTTAGCTTTCCCGTCCTAGTCTTGCCGACGGGAATGCAGGAATTGGCTGAATGAATATTGCTGCTTATGTGGTGGGGCCGCAGGACGGGTCCGGCGCCGGGCTGATGGCCATGGCGCGGCGCGTCGATTTCTCCGTGGTGCTGCCCTATGGCGGCATGATGCAGGCCGAACACCAGGTATCGCGGACGCCGATCTGTTTTTTCCTGTTTGCGGCGGTGCCCGATGTGGAGGCGCTGCGCAGCGTGGCGCAGTCGATCCGTTTCTCGCCACGCCGGCAGATCCGATATGCGCCGCTGATCTATTTCTCCGAGAGCCCGTCGAGCGACACCATCCGGCGGTGTGTGCACATGGGCTTTGACGATGTGATCACCATGCCGTTCAGCCGGGTGCGGCTGCAGGCCCGCATCAATCGCCAGATCGGGCGGCCGCTGACCTATTTCGAAACCATCGACTATTTCGGGCCGGACCGGCGCAGCCATAATCCGGCGGCGCGGCCGAGCAGCGAGACGCGCATCGGCGGCCAGCACCGGCGCATCGAATTCATCCGCAATCCGATCACGGGCGTGCATGTGCTGCGCGACGAATTCGCCCAGCCCAGCCTGCGGGCTGTCGCCACCTGAGGGTCGGCGGCGGCAAAAATGCAACGTTACAAGTGACAATGTAAAACGTTTTCGTGCCCGCTTTCTTCGGCGCGGGAATTGGCATAGTTTGCTGCAAATATCGCCTTACTGAGTGCATCCAGATGAGTTTCGGCTTGACGCTGCCGCCCCAGATCAAGGTCTTCGGGGCGTTTTTCATTTATTCATTTTGCATGGGGAGCATTTATCCCCGCCTGCCGGCTATCCAGGAATTCATGGGCGTGGCGGAAGGCGCCCTGGGGCTGTCGCTGGTGGGCGCGGCAACCGGAACGCTGATCTCGCTGACCTTTGCCGGGCCGCTGCTGGACCGCGTGGGCCATCGCCGCGTGCTGCTGGCCGCGCTGCCGCTTTTGGCCCTGCTCTACGCCATTGCCGTCTGGGCGCCGTCGCCGCTGACCTTTTTCCTGCTGCTGGTGCCGGTGGGCCTCGTCATCGGCTGCATCGAGCTGATCGTTAATCTCGAGGCCGACCGGGTGGAACATGCCATCGGCCGGCGCATCATGAATCGTGCGCATGCCTTTTGGAGCTTTGGCTTCTTTTCGGCAGGCATGGTGGGCGCGCTGGCGGCCCAGTCGGGCCT
This sequence comes from Devosia sp. FKR38, assembly GCF_005222805.1. GTDB lineage: Bacteria > Pseudomonadota > Alphaproteobacteria > Rhizobiales > Devosiaceae > Devosia. Next base: position 475,524 of record NZ_STGC01000002.1, read on the forward strand.
GTCGCCACAATGGCATCTGGCGCTGATGATCCCGGTGATCACGCTGCTGACCGCGCTGGTGCTGGGCAAGTTCGAGCCGGCCGCCCATCGCGCCGGCGGCAATACCGAGGCGTCGCCGCGCTTCGCCCGGCCGACGCTGGCCATTCTGGTGCTGATCATGGTGTGCCTGCCCGCCATGATCATGGAAGGGGCGATCATCGACTGGTCGGCCATTTTCATGACCAAGGAATTCACCGCCGCGCCGTTCTGGGCCGGCCTGGCCGTGGCCATCGGCGCCGGCTCGCAGGCCATCACCCGCTTTTTCGCCGACAGCTTTGTCGACCGCTGGAGCCCGCCGGTGGTGGCGCGCGGTATGCTGGCCATTCTGGGCCTGGGCACCGTGCTGGTGTTCTTTGCGCCCTGGCAGCCGCTGGCCTATGTGGGGCTGGCGCTGACCGGCGCCGGCACCAGCGCGCTGTTCCCGCTGGCCATGTCGGCGGCGGCGCAGCGCACGGATCGTCCGGCGGCTGTCAATGTCGCCTCGCTGGCGCAGATTTCCTTCGTGTCCTTCCTGCTCGGGCCGCCGCTGCTGGGCTTTGTTGCCGAGCATTTCGGCATTCGCTGGGCCTTCGGCATCGGCATTCCGCTGGTGATCATCGCCCTGATGTTTGCTGACTCCCTCGCCCCGCGCCGCAAGGCCAATCCCGTGGCCGCCCAATGAAAATAGCACCCCATATCCGCATCTATGCCTGTTTCTTCCTGTTCGCCTTTTCCCTGGGCGCGCTGCTGTCGCGCATGCCCGATCTGCAGACGCATCTGCAGGTGACCGAGGGGCAATTGGGCCTGACGCTGATCGGCATGTCGATCGGCTCGCTGATCTCGCTGACCATTTCGGCGCCGCTGATCGAGCGGCTGGGCGCCCGCACCACGGCGCTGATCACCGTGCTGGGCACCGCCAGCCTTTATGCGATCATTCCCTGGCTGCCCTCGGCCGTGGCGGTGTTCATCACCCTGTTCTGCGCCGGCCTCTTGGCCGGGGCGCTCGAGATCAACCTCAATGTCGAAACCGACCGGCTGGAAGCGCAATATGGCCGGCGCTATATGAACCGCGCGCATGGCAGCTGGAGCCTGGGCTTTTTCATCACGGCCCTGCTGGGCGCCGGCGTGCGCCAGACCGGTATGTCGATGGAACTGCATGTCGGGCTGGCGGCGGCTGTGGTGTTCATCGTGGGCATCACCATGATCGCCGGCATGACCACGGCGCCGCATCGCCCCAATATGCACACCGGGGATACGCCGCGCTTTGCCTTCCCCAATCTGGGGCTGCTGCCGCTGTGCATGATCGGCATTGCCGCCTTCCTGATCGAGGGCGCGGGCATTGACTGGTCGACCATCTATATGCGCGACGCCTTTGCCACCCCGGTGGAGCCCTTCGTGGGCGGCTTGGCGCTGACGCTGTTCTCGGGCTTCATGGCCGCCACCCGGCTCTCGGCAGACCCCATAGTGGAACGCTTTGGCCCCAGGGCCACCGCCACCACGCTGCTGATGCTGGCGGCGGTGGGCGCCGTGGCCGTGGCCACCGCGCCTATGCCCTGGGTGTCGCTGGTGGGCTTTGCCATGCTGGGCATCGGCTGTTCGGCGGTCTATCCGCTGGCCGTGTCGGCCGCTGCGCAGCGCACCGACCGGCCCAGCTCGGTCAATGTTGCGGCCCTGGGGCAGGTGACATTCGTCGTGTTCTTCCTCGCGCCGCCGCTGCTGGGCTTTGTGGCGGAGCACCTGCATATCCGCACCTCCTATCTGGTGGTGCTGCCCGTCATCGTGGCCGGCATCATCGCCTGCCGCTCGCTGGGCACCAAGGCAGTGGCAGCGCCTGCCGGCCTGCCGCCCGAACCGGCGACCCCGCTGGGCTGATGGCGCCGGAGCTGCCGCCTATCGTTGACCTGCGCCAGTCGGCGACAGCGCTGCGCGTGCAGAGGGGCGTGATGCGCCTGCTGCGCGAGAGCCATGACATGGCCTGCTTTGCCGAGGTGACGCTCAAGAGCGGTCGCCGCGCCGATGTGCTGGGCGTGGGGCCGCAGGGCGAGATCTGGATCGTCGAGATCAAGTCGAGCCTGATCGACTTCCAGGTTGACCGCAAATGGCCGGAATACCGCGATTTCTCCGACAAGTTCTTCTTCGCCAAGCCGCCCGAGCTGGATGGCGGCATCTTTCCCGAGAGTGAGGGGCTGATCGTGGCCGATGGCCATGACGGGGCGATCCTGCGGGATAGCCCGCTGACGCCCCTGGCCCCGGCGCGGCGCAAGGCGCTGATGCTCAAGCTGGCCCGGTTGGGCGCCGACCGAATTCACGCGCTGATGGACCCAGGACCACAATGACCGCACTGACCGCCTCCAACACCATCCGCTGGCGCGTCATCGCCCTGTTCTTCGTGCATGCGCTGGCGCTGGGCGCCATTCACACGCGCATCCCCGATGTGCAGCTGCTCAACGGGCTGAGCGAAGCCCAGCTCGGGCTGGTGCTGATCGGCCAGCCACTGGGCGGGCTGGGCATGTTCCTGTTCTCCAGCCGCATCATCGAACGGTTCAGCCCACGCCTGGTGCTGCTGGTCATGCTGCCACTGGTGTGCATCAGCGCGGCGCTGATCACTGTGATCCTGCACCCCATAGCCATGTTCATTCTGCTGGCCATCAATGGCGTGGGTTTCTCGCTGACCAATATCGCCATCAATGTCGAGGCCGACCGGATCGAGGCCGCCACTGGCACACGGGTGATGAACACCTGCCATGGCGCCTGGAGCATCGGCTTTCTGACCACTTCGCTGCTGGGCGCGGCCCTGCGCGGGCTGGGGGTGTCGCCGGCAATCCATCTGTGGACCCTGGCCCCGGTGATCATGGCGCTGGTGGCGCTGATCGTGCTGCCCATGCCGGTGACGCCGCCGCGGCCGCATAGCGGCGACTCGCGCCGCCGCCTGGCCTGGCCGACGCTGGCCACGCTGGGGCTGGTGGCTTTCGGCCTGGGCGCAGGCGTTACCGAGGGCGCGGCGCGCGCCTGGTCGATCATCTTCCTGCGCGACAGCTTCACGGTGGCCGCCTGGATCGAATCCATGGCGCTGCCGGCGCTGCTGGCCACCATGGCCATCGGGCGCCTGCTGGCCGACCGCTGGATCGACCGCTTCGGGCCCGTGCTGGTGGCGCGGGTGCTCTCAGGCGTGGCCATTGCCGGGCTGGTGCTGCTGGTGATCTCGCCCAATGCGGTGGTGGCGCTGGTCGGCTTTGGCCTCGTGGGCACCGGCATCTGCGTGCTCTATCCGCTGATGCTGTCGGCGGCGGCGCGGCTGGGCGATCGCCCGGCCTCGCAGAATGTGGCCGCGACGACGCTGATCTTCCAATTCGTCAACATGGGCTCGCCCGTGCTGATCGGCGCCATGGCGCAGGGCTTTGGCATCCGCGTCGCCTTTGCCATGCTGCTGCCGCTGCTGGCGCTGACGCTGGTGATGGCCGGACGGCTCGACCCTACTCGTCGACCGACTGGCTCTCCACCGGCGTAATGGCGCTGGGCCGGGGCGGCGGGGAAGGCGGCGCGCCCAGGCTGGTGAGCTCGGCCTGCAGCGCCCGCATCAACTTGAGCTTGTCGGCATCGCTGCCGGCTTGCAGGCGCTGACTGAGGCGAATGGTGAAATCGGAAAAGGCATTGTGCCAGTCCGAATGCACCTGGGCGGGGTCGATACGCGGCGCCGTGGTCGCCCTGGCGGCCGCAATGCCAGCGGCAGTCAGCTCGAAATAGTCGTCCAGCTGGGGCAGGATCACCTGGTCGCCAGCAATGCCGATGCCCATGAGGGCCGCGCGCAGCGCCTGGCGCTCCTCGTCCTCGCCATGGGTGAGAAAAATGGCGCCATGGGCCGGCAGGCGCGCCTTGATCCAGTCCATCAGCTCAGTGTGGTCGGCATGGGCCGAGTAATTGCCCATGGAGCGGATGGCGGCATGCACGGGCACCAGCGCGCCATGGATGCGCACTTCCTTGGCGCCCGAGAGGATGATCTGGCCCAGCGTGCCCGGCGCCTGATAGCCGACGAACAGCACGGTGGCATTGCGGCGGATCAGATTGTTGCGCAGATGGTGCTTGATGCGCCCGGCGTCGGCCATGCCTGAGGCGCTCATGATGATGGCACCGCCCTTGATGGCATTGATGGCCTTGGAATCCTCGACCGCCTCGATGATGCGGAAGCGCGGATCGTTGAACAGCTCGTCTGCCCCCAGTTCGACATCGTCGAACATGGCCGCATATTTGCGATAGACGCCGGTGACCTTGCTGGCCAAAGGCGAGTCGAGAAACACCAGCTTGGGGTCGATCTCGCCCGTTTTGATCAGATAGCCGATGTCATGCAGCAGCTCCTGGCTGCGCTCGACGGCAAAGGCCGGGATGACGAGATTGCCGCCGCGCGCCAGGGCGGTGTTGATCTCGGTCTTGAGCGCCGCGCGGCGCTGCACCAAAGTGTAGTCCTCGCGCTCGCGCCCGCCATAGGTGGATTCGCAGACGATATAGTCAAAGCCCGAGGGGCCCTCGGGCTCGTTGTAGAACACCTTCTCGTCCGGCCCGATGTCGCCGGAGAACAGCAGCCGCACGATGCTGGCGCCATCGGCCACTTCGACCTCGATGGAGGCCGAGCCGATGATATGGCCGGCGTTCCAATAGCGGGCGCGCACGCCCGGGGCCGGGGTGATCCACTCGCCATAGCGGCAGGTCTGGCGATGCTGCAGCGCCTCCTGGGCATCTTCGAGCGTATAGAGCGGGCGGGCCGGCTCGTCGCCGCGGCGCGCATGCTTGCGGGTTTCGCGATCAGCTTCGGATTCCTGGATGCCGGCGCTGTCGGGCAGCAGATATTCGAGCAGACCCGCCGTCGGCTCGGTCATCCACATCGGCCCGCGCCAGCCTTCGCGATAGAGCTTGGGCAGAAGGCCCGCGTGGTCGATATGGGCATGGGTGAGCAGCAGGAAGCCAATGGCCCTGGGGTCAAAGGGCGTCGGCTTGAGGTTGAGGTCGCGCACGCTCTTGTTGCCCTGGAACAGGCCGCAATCGACCAGGAACTGCCCGCCCGGATAGACCACGCGATAGCACGAGCCCGTCACCGTGCCGGCGGCGCCATGGAAGTGCAGGGTGACGGTCATGGCGTGGGTCCTCGGTTTTTTTAGTGTTAGTCGGAGACTAAGCCAACACTGTGTCATTGCCGAGAGGGGCGGTAACTACCCTATGGTGCGAACCTAGGAATGAACTGGACTTCAAATCGGTGCTTTCGAACACCGTCGCCTTCATTGCCCAACGACACCAGAACATCGCCCTCGACGAACCACCCCTTAATGCCCAGATAGATCGCTCGCCTCAATATCCCGCCGTAGCTTCCATCTTCCTCGACGTGCAGCGCTGTGTTGTGCCCGCCTTGTATCCAGAATCCCTGTTTCAGCAACAACTGCACAAGGGCTTCATCGGAAGTTTGGTCATACGAATAGAGGCGAGCAAATTCGCCCGAAATGTCAAATCCATCTCTTCGCTCATCGTCAGTGAAGGAGCGCGCTTCAAGACTTTCATAAAATGCCTTCTGGGCAGATGTCATGTCGTCATAGGCGGTCAACCTGGGCATGGCCTCAAGCCAGGCGAGGGCGGCTACGAGCACCACCAGGACCAACCAAAAAAGAAGCCTGACCACCGCCTTACCATCCTCAACGCGGAGCGCGCTTGGCCAGAATGCGCTGCAGCGTGCGGCGATGCATGTTGAGGCGCCGCGCCGTCTCCGAGACATTGCGATCGCACAACTCATAGACGCGCTGGATATGTTCCCAGCGCACGCGATCGGCCGACATCGGGTTTTCCGGCGGCTCGGGCTTGTCCTCGCCGGTGACCAAAAGGGCGTTGATCACATCATCGGCATCGGCGGGCTTGCTGAGGTAATCGACGGCGCCCAGCTTCACGGCCGTCACCGCCGTGGCGATATTGCCATAGCCGGTCAGCACCACGGCGCGGGCATCGGGCCGCTTGGTGTGCAGGGCCGAGACCACCTCAAGGCCATTGCCATCCTCAAGCCGCAGATCGACCACGGCATAGGCGGGCGGCTGCGCGGCCACGGCGGCCAGGCCTTCGGCGACGGAGCCGGCAATGCGGACGGAAAAGCCGCGGCGGGTCATGGCCCGTTCGAGGCGCTGCAGAAAGGCCATGTCATCGTCGACCAGCAGCAGGCTGGGATCGGTGGCCAGGAGATCTTCAATCGTGCTCATGGCTTTCCCATAAGGGTTTGGCTTTGATACGTCAAAGCCGACGGCTTGGATCGCCGATAGCGGGAATAGCCTCGATAGCCGGGCGCGGCCAGACGATACGCACCTGGGCATGGCCTTCGGGCGCGATATTGTGGAAGGCCAGCCGCGCGCCGGTGCGCTCAAGCAGGGTCTTGGCGATGAAGACGCCCAGGCCCAGTCCACCCGGGCTGCTGGCATCTGGCCCCTGCGGATCGCGGGGACGGCTGGTGAGATAGGGCTCGCCCAGCCGGGCGATCAGCTCGGGGGCAAAGCCCGGCCCGTCGTCGGTGATCGACACCGAAATGGACTCAAGATCCCATGCGGCATCGATGCGCACGGTCTGGCGGGCGAAGTCAGCAGCGTTTTCAATCAAATTGCCCAGGCCATAGAGCAGGCCGACGGAGCGGGCAAACACCGGCGGGTCGCCAGCCGAGCGCTCCGAATAGAACAGGATCGCCTTGCCATGCCCCTCGTGCGGGCGGGCGACTTCGGACAGCAGATCGGTCAGCGGCACGGCGGCAAAGGGGTCGTCATCCTCATTGCCCAGGTTGCGCAGCTTGGCCAGAATCGCCCGGCAGCGGGCGGCCTGGGCGATGATCAATTCGACATCGGAGGCGAGATCGCTGCCCGGCGGGGCTTCGGCGCGCATTTCCTTGGCGGCCAGGGCAATGGTGGAGAGCGGCGTGCCCAGCTCATGGGCGGCCGCGGCGGCAAGGCCATCGAGCGCCGAGAGTTGTTCCTTGTGCGACAGCGCCAGTTCCGTCGCCGCCAGGGCGTCGGCAATCTGGCGGGCATCATGGGCGACGCGGGTGGTATAGGCCGAAACAAAGACCACGCCGCAGACGATCGAGACCCAGATGCCGATGACATAGATGCGGTTAAACACAATCGGATCGTCAGGGGTCCAGGGCAGCGGCAGGTGCCACACCGCCAGCACCGAGGCGATGACGACGGCCAAAAAGGCAATGGCAAAGGTGGCCCGCTGCGGCAGCGTGGTGGCCGAAACCGAAACCGGCGCCAGGATCAGCAGGGAGAAGGGATTCTGCAGCCCGCCGGTCAGCGCCAGCAGGCAGCCGAGCTGGGCGAGGTCGAACACGATCTGGCCGGCCGCAAACAGCGAACTGGGCCGGAAGGCGGCGCCAAAGCGCAGCACCAGCCAGACATTGACCCCGGCCGAGACGGCAATCAGCGCCAGGCATTCAAACAGCGGCAGCGGAAAGCCCAGGCCAAAGGCCACGAACAGCACCCCAATGGCCTGCCCGCCCACGGCCAGCCAGCGGATCAGCACCAGGGTCTGCAGCCGCAGCGGCCGCCATGTGCTGGGCAAGGGCAGGCCATCGGCATGATTCATCGTCACGGAAAAAGCCTCCAGGCGGCCGGAATGCCGGTGCCATAGTCATGCTGAAGTGTCATTTCAAGAACCGATATTTCCAGGTCACATGCTTGATCCTACCCCGGTGCGGGCCACTTTAGGGTCATCGTGACTGGGAGAATGCAACCGAAATGAACACAGCAATCATCAAACCTCAATGGTCCCCGCTGACCATCGCCCTCATGGTTCTGGGCTTTATCGCCTTCTGGCCGCTCGGCCTGCTCGTGCTGGGCTATATCCTGTGGGGCGAAAAGTTCGGCGGATCGCCGGAAAAGGCCCAGGCCTATTGGAACAAGGGCCGCGCCTGGTGCAGCAGCAACAAGAGCCGCCATCATGGCTGGCAGAACCACAGGAGCTCCGGCATGTCCTCGAGCGGCAATGCAGCCTTTGACGAATATCGCGCCGAACAGCTCAAGCGCCTGGACGAAGAACGCGCGCGCCTCGACGCCGAGATCGACGCCTTCCACGAATATATGGCCAACCTCAACAAGGCCAAGGATCGCGAAGAGTTCGATCGCTTCATGAACGAGCGCCGCGGCTCCCGCCAGGGCTATGACCAGAACCGCCCCGACAATGGCGACACCAACAATGGCTGGGGCAACAATAACAACGGCTGACCCCGCCAGTCTCCTCCTGAAGCCGGTCGTTCCATCGACTGACCTGGCGCCCCGCAAGGGGCGCCTTTTTTTGTCGGCCACGCCGCCTGCGCGCCGGACCCAGGAGGCAGTTGCGCCAAATCGCGCTAGACTGGCGCAGCGATTCTCAGCCGAGACCCCATGAACCTGTTCTTCCGCGCCAAGCCCAAGATTCCGGCGAGCACGACCATCCTCATCGATGGCGCGCCGGTGGTGGTGAGCGTGCGGGTCAATGCCCGCTCGCGCAGCTATCGGCTGTCCTTGCCGGCGACGGGGCCGGTGCTGACGTTGCCGCAGGGCGGCAAATGGAGCGAGGCCGAGGCCTTCCTGTTGCGCCAGCGCGCCTGGTTGGCGGCGCGCATCCCCCGCCAGCCCACCGGCGCCAGCTTCAGCCATGGCAGCCTGGTGCCGCTGCGTGGGGTGGAGCATCGCGTTATCGGCACCGGCAAGCTGCGCGGACGGGTGGAGATCGGCACGGACGAAGCCGGCGCGCCGGCGCTGTTGGTGCCCGGCGATGACGCCCACCAGGCGCGGCGCCTGACCGATTGGCTCAAGGCGGAGGCCCATGCCGATCTGGTGATCCGCAGCGCCATCCATGCCGAGCGGCTGGGCGTAACGGTCAAGGCGATCAAGATGCGCAGCCAGGCCAGCCGCTGGGGCTCGTGCTCATCGACCGGCACCATCAATTACAACTGGCGCCTGGTGATGGCGCCGCCGCATGTGCTGGACTATGTGGCCGCCCATGAGGTGGCCCATCTGGTGGAGATGAACCACTCGCCTGCCTTCTGGGCGGCGGTGAAACGCACCCTGCCCGACATGGAGCGCGGCCGCGCCTGGCTCAAGGCGCATGGCCGGGAATTGATGGCCCACGGCGGCTGATGGACACGGCTGCGTGAAGCCCTGTCCGTGCGGGGCGCCGTCCCCTAGTTTGCCGGCCATGCGCCGCCTGATCCAATTGATTGCATTGCTGTTTGCCTTTGCCGCCGTGGGCGGCGTCGCGACCAGCAACGCCATGGCCTTTTCCAGCCTGCGTCCCGCGCCCGTGGAGGCATCGGCGTGCTCTGACGCGGCAGCAGCGGCCAGTGTCGTGCTCTACAAGGCCTGCGGCAAGAAGGGCTCCGGCATTGTCATGCCCTGCGCGCCGCAGATTGGCATGCTGACCCCGGTTGGCGTGCTGCAGCCGGTGCCGGCGAGCCCGGTCTATGGCCGGACGATTGCACAGGCCTATCAGACACAGGCCCTGCCGGTGTCGCTGCGACCACCGATCGCCGCCTGACGGAGCCCTCTCTCACGCTTGGTTTCTCAGGATTGCGGCCCTTTGGCCGCCGGAAGGTCATTTCTATGTCTCATCTTGTCACGCTGCCGCTGCTGAGGCGGCGCCAATTGCTCGCCGGCGCTGCGAGCCTGTCCGCACTTGCCCTGGCGGGCTGTGCCACATCCACCCCACGTCCGGTGGTGGTCACGCCGCCGCCCGTGCCGTTCGACGTGCTGGCCATGTATGGCCCCTTGCCGGACGAAGAGTTTCCCGTGCCCGCCGCGCCCATCGCCCAGCTGGACCCGCAGTATTGGCGCCAGGAGGTGGACAATATCACCGGGGAGCCCGCGGGCACGGTGGTGGTCGATACGCCCAATCGCTTCCTCTATTGGACCATGCCCGATGGCCGGGCCATGCGCTATGGCGTGGGCATTGGCCGCGACGGCTTTGCCTGGGGCGGCCGCGCCCATATCGCCTATAAGCGCAAGTGGCCGGTCTGGACCCCACCGAGCGAAATGGTGGATCGCCAGCCCGAACTGGAGGTCTATCGGCATGGGCAACCGCCAGGCCTCAACAATGCCCTGGGGGCGCGCGCGCTCTACATCCACCAGGGCAATCGGGACACGCTCTATCGCCTGCATGGCAATATGGACATCCATTCGATCGGCAAGGCGGTGTCGAGTGGCTGTGTGCGCCTGCTGTTTCAGGATGTGATCGACCTCTATGACCGGGTGCCCTCCGGCAGCCCCATCGTGGTGATCCAGTAATGCAAAAGGGCCGCCCCATGGGGCGGCCCTTTTGCATGTCGGGCTGAAGCGATCTAGATCACTTCTCTTTCATATGTACGCGGTTCCATCGTCCCCTCCCCCTTGAGGGGAGGGTTGGGGTGGGGGTCGTTCTGAGGGCCACTGAGAGACCCCCTCCCTCGGTCCCTCCCCTCAAGGGGGAGGGAGGCAAAGGAGCCGCAAAACCACTCAAGAGTGAAAAGATCTAGCCGCCGAACAGCATATCCATCAGCGTGCGCGGCTTTTCCTGCTGGACAGGCTGATTGACATTGGCCGGCGGCTGGATCTGCTGGGGCTGGCCCTGCGCCGGAGCGCTGGGGACCCAGACCTGCTGGCCGGTGGCCGGATCGGTGACCAGCACCATGGGCAGGCCGGTATCGGCATCGATGGGCGCCTGGCCCACGCCATTGCTCTGCGGCTGCAGCGGCAGGCCAGTGACCGGATCAATGGATTGATCCTGCACCACCTGGCCCACGGGCAGGCCGGTGGTCGGGTCGATCTGCTGGCCATTGGCATCGATGATCAGGCCGCCGGTGTTGAGGCCATTGTCCTGTGGCGCAATCGGCGCGGACTGCACCGAGGTTGCCCCGGCAATGGGCTGACCTGTCGCCGGATCGATGCGCACCACCTGGCCGGTGGCGGGATCGATGGCGGTGGGCACGGGCTGGCCGGTGCCGGCATCGACATATTGCACCTGCGGCTGGCCGGTCGCCGGATCGATCACCGGCTGGCCCGTGGCAGGGTCGATGACCTGCTGGGCGACCATTTCGCCCTCATAGCTGCCGCCCGGAATGGGGGCGATCTGCTTGCCCTCATGCGCCTTGGTCATGAATTCGGACCAGATGATGGTGGGCACATTGCCGCCCGAGAGCGTGGTCTTGGTGCTGTCGTCATTGCCCAGCCAGACGCCGGCGACCATGGCCGAGGTGAAGCCGACAAACAGCGCGTCCTTGGCTTCCTGGCTGGTGCCCGTCTTGCCGCCGAATTCCCAGCCGTTGACGCTGGCACGCTTGCCGGTGCCCACCTCGACGGCGGTTTCGAGCATGTCGTCCATTTCGGCCAGCACATTGGGGGCGATGACGCGGCCGGGGCCGGCGTCAGACGCCTCGTAGAGCAGTTTGCCATCCTTGGATTCAATGCGGGTGATGACATTGGGGATGACGCCGAAGCCACCATTGGCGAAGGGCGCATAGGCGCTGGTCAGCTCGAGCAGGTTCACTTCCTGCGTGCCCAAAGCGATGGAGGGCACGGGGGTGAGGGGGCTCGAAATGCCCATGCGCGTGGCAACATCGACCACGGCGGCGGGCGTGACGTCGATGGCCAGGCGCGCCGCAATGGTGTTGAGCGAATAGGCCAGGCCCTGCCGCAGGGTCACCGTGCCGGCATATTTGCCCGAGGCATTGCGCGGGCTCCAGCCGTTGTAGTCAAACTTGGCATCCTCGGCGAGGGTGTCGGGCGTATAGCCCTTTTCCATGGCGGCCAGATAGACGAAGGGCTTGAAGGTCGAGCCCGGCTGACGCTTGGCGGTGACAGCGCGGTTATACTGGCTGGACGCGTAATCGACGCCGCCCACCATGGCGCGGACCTTGCCGTCGACATCCATGGCCACCAGGGCGCCCTGGGTGAAGCCGCGCTTGGGACCTTCGGTGGCCACCTGTTCCTTGACGATGAACTCGGCGTCCTTTTGCATCTTGTAGTCGATGGTGGTCTGCACCACCACGTCGCTGTCGATCTCGCCGATATAGGCGGTCATCAGGCTTTCGACCCAGTCGGCGACATAGGATTCCGAACCGGCCACGCGGGTGCGCACGCTCTGATTGGGGTCAATCTGGGCGGCGGACGCCTCTTCCTTGGAGATATAGCCTTCCTGGGCCATCAGGTTGAGCACGATGCGCTGGCGCTCGATGGCCTTTTCCGGATTGGTCTTGGGATTATAGGCCGATGGCGCCGGCAAGAGCCCGACCAGCATGGCGGCCTGGCCCAGCGAGAGATTGCGCGCCGAGACGCCGAAATAGGTCTGCGCCGCGGCCTCGATGCCGGTGGCGCCCGCGCCGAAATAGACGCGGTTCATATAGAGCTCGAGGATCTCATCCTTGGTGTAGTTCTGTTCCAGCCAGACCGCCAGAATGGCTTCCTGCACCTTGCGGCCCAGGGTCTGGTCGGGGGTGAGGAAGAGGTTCTTGGCCACCTGCTGGGTAATGGTGGAGGCGCCGCGGGTGACGCCGCGCGCCTGCACCGATTCAATGGCCACCGAGAGCAGACCAATGGGGTCGACGCCGAAATGGCTCATGAAGCGCCGGTCTTCGCTGGCGATGAAGGCGGCCGGCACATAATAGGGCAGTTCGCGATAGGTCACGGCTTCGCCGCCGGTCTGACCGCGATTGGAGATCAGCGTGCCGTCGGCCGCCAGAATGCGGATATTGGGCGGACGCTCGGGAATGGCCCAGGTGTTGGAGGCCGGCAGCTGGGCGCCATAATAGACGATGATGCCGATAACGGCGATGCCGCCCCACAGGCAAGCGACAAAGCCCCACCAGAGCAGGCCCATGAGAAAGCCGCCGCTGCGCGAGCGACGCGGCTTTTTGGCCTTGGCGGTCTGTGCCTTGCCGCGGCGCGGCGGCTTTGCCGGCTTGCCAGAGCCACCGGAGCCACCACCGCCCGTGCGGTCGGCCGCGCCCAGATTGCCCAGCGAACCACCCAGGGTGGGTTCGACACGCTGACCTTTGGCGGCGGGGGCCTTGCGCCCCTTGCTGGCCTTGTCCGGGCCAGCGCCCACACGATCATCGGCGGAAATGCGAAAATCCATCAGCGAACCCACGAAACTGTCTTGGCCGCTTCTACTCCGTTCCGCGGCGATGGGAAACCAGAGGTTAGCAGTTGATTAACGCCAATGCTGACCGACTCGCGATGCGCCACCAAGGGGTGAGCGCAGATCGCGCGGTCCTGCTGCCGCTTTTCCGGGTCAAATGTGGCTGGTTTATGGGCCGGGACACGCTTGCTGGTGCAGTGTTGCGCGCCGATGACAGGGCCCGAAGGGGCTCGGCGCGCCGCTAGGCGTAGCGCGCCAGGCCCAGATCGTCGGTGGCGATCTCGGGCCGGTTGCCGCCCACGAGATCGGCAATCACCCGCGCAGAGCCGCAGGCCATGGTCCAACCCAGCGTGCCATGGCCGGTGTTGAGATAGAAATTGGGATAGCGCGTGGCGCCCACCACCGGGGTGCCATCGGGCGTCATCGGGCGCAGGCCCGTCCAGAAGCTGGCGCGGCTCACGTCTCCGGCATCGCCATAGAGATCGGTGACGACATGTTCGAGCGTGCGGCGGCGGCGGTCATGCAGCGTGGTGTCAAAGCCGGCGATCTCGGCCATGCCGCCGACGCGGATGCGATCGCCCAGGCGGGTGACCGCAACCTTGTAGCTCTCATCGAGCACGGTGGAGACCGGCGCCTTGGCCTCGTTGACGATCGGAACGGTGATCGAATAGCCCTTGACCGGATAGACTGGCAGATCAAGCCCAAGCGGGCGCACCAGCGCGGGCGTGTAGCTGCCCAGCGCGCCGATGAACACATCGGCCTCAAAGCGCCCCATATTGGTCTGGACGGCGCGGACGCGATGGCCTTCGGTCACGAGGCGCTCGATCTGCACGCCGAACTGGAAATCGACGCCCAGGCCGCGCGCCAGATCGGCGAGGCGGTTGGTGAACAAGAAGCAGTCGCCCGTCTCGTCATGCGGCAGCCGCAGGCCGCCAGTAATGCGCTCGCGCGCGCCGGCCAGGCCAGGCTCGGCCGCAATGCAGCCGGCGGCATCGAGCACTTCGAATGCCACGCCATCGGCGCGCAGCACTTCGATGTCCTTGTGCGCGTCATGCACCTGTTTTTCGGTGCGGAACAGCTGCAGCGTGCCCTGGGTGCGGTGGTCATAGCTGATGCCGGTATCGGCGCGCAGGGCCATGAGCTGGTCGCGGCTATATTCGGCCAGGCGCACCATGCGCGATTTGTTGATCTTGTAGCGCGCCAGCGTGCAGTTGCGCAGAATGGCCAGGCACCAGCGGATGGTGGCCGGATCGAGCAGCGGCTGGATGATCAGCGGCGCATGTTCCATGAACAGCCATTTGAGCGCCTTGCGCGGAATGCCCGGCCCGGCCCAGGGGGAGGAATAGCCCGGCGAGATCTCCCCGGCATTGGCAAAGCTGGTTTCGAGCGCCACGCCGTCCTGGCGTTCGAGCACCGTCACCGCGTGACCGGCCTTGGCCAGATAATAGGCCGTAGTGGTGCCGATGACGCCGCCGCCCAGAACAATAACCCGCATGACCGCCCCCGCATGACATGGCGCGCCACAGGGGCCCGCTTGGCCATAGTGTGGCGCAAGGGGCAAGAAATGTCCTTCATTTCGGCGCAGTTAAATTGCAAGCATGGATGACTTGCGCAATATTATGCGGCGCAACCGCAGGAGTGTGCACAACATGGACCGGATCGACAGTGCGATCATCGCGGAGCTGCGCCGGGACGGACGCATGAGCAATGCCCAGCTGGCCATGGCGGTGGGCCTGTCGCCCTCGGCCTGCCTGCGCCGCCTGCGCACGCTGGAAGAGACCGGCGTGATCCGCGGCTATACCGCCATTGTCGATACGCCCACGCCGGTCGCCAGCATTGTGGCGATCGTGCAGATCACCCTTGAGCGGCAGACCGATGATGTCCTGCGCAAGTTCGAGCAGGCCCTGCGCGGCTGCGCGGAGGTGCGCGAATGCTATCTGATGGCGGGCATGACCGACTATCTGGTGCGGGTGGAAGCGGCCAGCGTCGCCGACTATGAGCGGTTGCATACCGAAGTGCTGTCGCGCCTGCCCAGCGTCACCCGCATCCAGTCCAGCTTTGCCATCCGCAATGTGCTGCGGCCCGCCCGGGGGTGAGTGCCTTGCTCCTGCTCCGGCGTCTGGCTTTGCTCCTGTTGCCGCTATGCCTGGCGATGCCCGCCCAGGCCAGTGATCAGGCTTTGCTGGATCGCGCGCTGGACAGCGCGCGGGCGCAGTTTGACCAGGCCCAGCCGCAACTGGAGGCCACAGTCTTTGGCGTCGACATCGCCGCCTATGGCAAGGCGCTGGCGCTGCAGGCCTTTACCGGTGGCGCCTGGGATGGCTCAGTGCGGGTTGCGCTGACCATCCGCAAAGAGGCGACTGGCTCTTGCGCAGACTTCGCCGCCTTCGTCCGCATGCCGCCCGAGGATGGCGTCGTGCCGCTGGTGCTGTGCCCGCAGTTCTTCGCGCCAGGCGCCGACAGGCTGCGCGCGCTGACCATTCTGCACGAAATGGTGCATGCCGTGGCCGGGCGCGACGAATGCCAGGCCATGGCTTTCGCCGCCCGGATCGAGATGCTGGCATCGGGCCATTTCACCCCCGTCGATGCCTATTGGCGGGCCAACCAATGCGCGCAATCACGCTACGCCTTGCCCTGACACAGGCCTGTCATCCGCTTGTTCGATAGTTATCGAAATAGCGATGAGTCCTGTCATGCTTGAAGCCATTGCCCGCCAACTCGAAGCCCTGGGCAATCCCACCCGGCTGGCGGCCTATCGCCTGTTGGTGCGGGCCGGGCCCAATGGGCTGCCCGTGGGTGGGCTGCAGGCCAAGCTGGGCATTCCTGCCTCGACCCTGTCGCATCACCTGCACCGGCTGGTGGCCGTCGATCTGGTCAGCCAGGACCGGCAGGGGACCCAGCTGATCTGTCGCGCCAATTTTGCAGCCATGGATGGCCTGGTGGATTTCCTGTCCAGCCAGTGCTGTGCCGATGCGCAGGCCGAAACAGCGGCTTGAGTTTTCATTTGATCCCTATTTCCATTTTTCCGGCAGCACCGAAATGACGACTATCCCGCCACGGGCCCCGGCCTGGCTGATCTGGGGCCTGGGCCTGACCCAGGTGATTGGCTATGGCACGCTCTATTACAGCTTTGGTCCGCTGGCGCCGCATCTGGCGGCCAGCTTCGGCTGGCCCGAGACGGCGCTGTTTGGCGCGCTGGCGGCGTCGCTACTGCTGAGCGGGACAATTGCCCCCTGGGTAGGCCGGCTGGCCGACCGGCATGGCGCCGGACCGCTGATGGGACTGGGGTCGCTGGCGGCGGCGCTGGCGCTGGTGGGTTGCGCCCTGGCCCCCAATGGCCCGACCTTCACAATGGCCCTGCTGGCCATCGAATTTGCCTCGGCTTTCGTGCTCTATCCTTTGGCTTTTGCTGCGCTGGCGCAGATTGCCGGCGCTGGCGCCCAGCGGCAGATCGTGCATCTGACACTGATTGCCGGCTTTGCCTCGACGCTGTTCTGGCCGCTCACCACCTTGCTGGTCGCGCAGCTGGGCTGGCGCGGCACCTATCTGGTGTTTGCCGGGCTGAACCTGACCCTGTGCTTGCCCGTGCATCTGGCGCTGGCGCGCCATGTGCGGCAGAGCCGGGCCGCCGGGCGCGTTCCTGCAGTTGCCGTGGGGGTGGCCCGGCCCGAGCAGGTGCGCCTGCTCGTCTGGATCATGTTGGCCGGATTTGCCCTGACCGGGGTCTTGGCGTCGTCGGTGACCATCCACATGGTGGGTCTGCTGGCCGGGTTGGGCGTAGGTTCCGCGGGCGTCGCAGTGGCAGCGCTGTTCGGGCCGGCCCAGGTGGCCAGCCGGCTGATCAATATGGGCTGGGGCAGCAGGCTGCCACAGCCCTGGCTGGCGGTGATCGCGGCGAGCCTGATGCCGCTGGGCGCCCTGGTGCTGGTGCTCACCGCTCCCTCGCCGATCGGGGCGATGGTGTTTGCGCTGTTGTTCGGGCTGGGCTCGGGCCTGTTCAGCATTGTCGGCGGCACGCTGCCGCTGACGCTGTTTGGCACCCAGGGCTATGGGCAGCGGCTGGGCATGGTCAATGCCGGCCGGCAACTGGCCTCGGCACTGGCGCCGTTCCTGTTCTCGCTGCTGGCGAGCCTACTGGGCACGGCGCCGGCCCTGTTGCTGGCGGCCGGCGCCGGCGTCTTGGCCGTCGGCGCCTTTGCCAGCATCGGCTGGCAGACCCGGCCGGGTGCGCTCAGCGCCAGCCCAGGCCCGGCGCCACATGGGTCAGGATCGATTCAATGACATGGGCATTGTAGTCGACGCCGAGCTGATTGGGCACGGTGAGCAGCAGGGTATCGGCCTCGGCAATCGCCTCGTCCTCGGCCAATAGCTTGATCAGCGCATCGGGCTCGGCGGTATAGCCACGGCCGAAAACGGCGCGCTTTTCCGGCTCGATATAGCCGAACTGGTCCTGCTCGGGGCGACCGCGGCCGAAATAGGCGCGGTCCATGTCATTGACCAGGGCAAAGATCGAGCGGCTGACCGAAACGCGCGGCTCATGGGCATGGCCGGCCTCTTTCCAGGCGGCGCGATAGGCGCGGATCTGCTCGGCCTGCTGGATGTGGAAGGGCTTGCCGCTTTCGTCGAACTTGAGCGTCGAGCTCTGCAGATTCATGCCCAGCTTGGCCGCCCAGATGGCGGTGTCATTGGTGGCGCTGCCCCACCAGATGCGCTCGCGCAGGCCGGGTGAATGCGGCTCGAGCCGCAGCTTGCCGGGCGGATTGGGGAACATGGGGCTGGGATTGGGCTCGGCAAAGCCATGGCCCTTGAGCACTTCGAGGAACACTTCGGTCTGGCCGCGGGCCATGTCGGCGTCGGTCTGGCCTTCGGCTGGGGCATAGCCGAAATAGCGATAGCCCTCGATGACCTGTTCGGGCGAGCCGCGGCTGATGCCGAGCTGCAGCCGGCCCCCCGAGATGAGATCGGCGGCGCCGGCATCTTCGGCCATATAGAGCGGGTTCTCGTAGCGCATATCGATCACGGCGGTGCCGATCTCGATCTTTTTGGTGCGGGCACCAACGGCGGCCAGCAGCGGAAAGGGCGAGGCCAGCTGGCGGGCAAAGTGATGCACGCGGAAATAGGCGCCGTCGGCGCCCAGTTCCTCGGCCGCCACGGCCAGATCAATGGACTGCAGCAGCGCGTCGCCGGCCGAACGCGTGCCCGACTGCGGCGAGGGCGACCAATGGCCGAAGGAGAGGAAACCGATGTTTTTCATGAAAATGGACCTGCGCGCTGGAAATGCCACGAACTTGTAGCTGTTGTTGGACCTTTAGCTAGTGGCGCATGGCACCGACGCCAAGGACTTTTGCCCGAACGGATTGATCATGGTGGTGAACAGTCGGGCCTGCAGAGAGTTTTGGGATGGTGCGGCGCGTACTTGTTTTGTGGACAATGCGCCATCATTTGATATAGGGATATCTACTCATTTGATGGAGACGCGTCATGTCCGGGGTGGCAGCGGTTGCAGATCGACAGGATTTTTCGGCCGAAACCGACCGGGCGCGGCTATCGGGCGTAGCGCTCAAGGCCTATCGGCGCCTGATCGAGCAATGGCAGCTCAGCGGGCAGCAGGCGGCGGCGCTGCTCGATGTTTCCACCAGCACCTGGGAGCGGCTCAAAGCGAGCGAGAAGACAAAGCCGCTCAGCCAAGACCAGATGACGCGCATTTCGGCGCTGGTGGGGATCTATAAGGGGCTGCACCTGCTGTTTGCCGATGGCATGGCGGATGATTGGGTCCGGCTGGCCAATAGCGGCCCGCTATTTGGCCGCCTGAGCCCAATCGAGTCCATGCTCAAGGGCGGCATTCCGCAGATGCTTGAAGTGCGCCGCTATGTAGATGCGGTGCGCGGGGGTCTTTGATTTGTCCGTTGCCGGGGTTCCTATCATCACCGTGGCCTATCCGCGCACGGTGCGGCTGGTATCGACCGCCCGGCTGCGCGAATCGGTGCTGGCCAGCCTGGTCGATGGGGCCGGCGAACTGGCGATGCTGGCCGAGATCGAAGGCGCGACGAGCCAGCGCCAGATGGCAGAGCAACGCGGCATTTCGGGGCTGGCGGCAAATGAACTGGTTTATGACGTGCCACATGCCCATTTCATCAATGCCAGCTTTGCCTATGCCAAGCCCAGAGCGCCCAATCGCTTTAACGATGCCAATAGGGGTGCCTGGTATGCCGCGCTGAGCACGCGGACCTGCCTTGCAGAAGTGGGCTTTCACCTGACGGCGTTCCTCGCCGCTGCCGGACGCTATGAGGCGGTGGTGGACTATGCCGAAATGGTTTGCAGCCAGGCGGGTGACTATCTCGACCTGCGGGAAATGCCGGAGCACCCGGCGCTGGGCAGCGACATCGCGACCGCTTATCCCGTTGGCAATCAACTGGCTTTGGCTGCACGGGCCGCGGGGGTCAATGGCATTGTCTATCCCTCAGTGCGACACAGGGGCGGTATTTGCATCGTGGCGCTGCGTCCGGCGGCGGTGCAATCGGTGCGGCAGGGGGATGTGTATCGCATGCGGTGGACCGGCGATCCGACGCCGGCGGTGGAGGGGCCGCTGTCGGGTGAGATGGGGCCAGCCAGCGCCTAACGCGGAAGACTATTCGGCCGCCTGATAATATTCAGCCGAGGGCCGGATGACGGCGACAACAGCGTCCACCGCTGCGGCTTGGAACTCGTCATCCTGCCGCAAGGCTTCAAGCGTGCGCGGCACTGGCTGCTCGCCCGGCCAGTCCTCGAAAGCAAAAGCCAAGACCGCCGCTGCCTCTGCGATAGCCTGGTCCAGCGTATCGCCCATAGCAATGACCCCGGGCACGTCCGGAAAGGAAACGCCGTAGCCGGAATCGGCATCCTTATGGATCAGGGCGATGTAGTGGACGTCACGCATCTGTGTTGCTGTCCCAGCCTGCCTGCCGATAGATCGAGCGGACCGTACCGACGGGGATATCCTTGCGCGGATGCGGCAGGATTACCGTCCTGCCGCTCTCGACATGCCGGTATTTATGGTGCGAACCACGCGTCGAGACAAGAACGAAGCCGTCTGCGACGAGGCGGCGGGCAATTTTCCGACTGTCATGCAGTAACTTCATCATTTCGTCCCCTCGATCAACATGTCGAAGGTCGAGTAGCAGTAGAACAGTTGTCGCTCGAACTACGCCAGGATCGGACGTCCAGATTGCTCACGCTCAGCGCGTTGCCCTGGATGAATTCGCGGCGGGCGTCGGACGCGCTCTAGAGCACAGTGCGGCTGGCGCTGCGCGGGTCCTCGACGGCGCGGCTGCGATAGATTTCGCCATCGCGGGCCAATTTGCGCCAGGGGCGGGCCTTGTTCAAGGCGATGTCGTAGCGGGGGTCATCGCGGTCAATGGTGCCCATAACCACGGTGGGCGCCGCAAGCTCGGGCGCGCTTGCTGCGACGTACCCGTCCGGCCCGATGAAGCGGCTGGGCAGGGCCGCGCCGCATTGTGCCGGCGTGGAGAGTGACAGCCAGACATTGTTGGTCGCCGCGTGCGCCTGCGCCAACACGGCAAACATCGGGTCCGCTGCATAGGCCGAGAACAGCATGCACTCGACCCCCAGCAGGGCGTTCTCGGCAAAGAGTTCGGGGAATTGCACCTCGATGCACAGCGCAAAGCCGAAGCGGACGCCATCGATATCAAAAACGACCACTTCGGCGCCGGGGCTATACCAGTCGGTGATCTCGGTGTGCGAACAGAAGCGTTTGTCGTAGCGGGTAACGATCTCACCTGCTGACGAAATCACATAGAGGCTGTTATGCGGCCGATTGGGCGGGGTCAGCTGGTGGTTGCAGCCGAGGACCACCCAGATGTCGAGGTCGAGCGTCATCGCCTGGATCTTGGCCAGTTCATCGGCAATGGCGGGCCAGTCGACCTTTGCCCAAGCGGCAACCTGGGCTTTGACATAGCCCGACAGCGCGCCTTCGGGGAAATGAACGAGTTGTGCCCCAGCGGACTTGGCGTCGGCCATCAGAGCGCGAATGTGCTGCCCGTTGGCGGCCACATCGGCCGTGATCAGGCTTTGCGCCGTAGCAATACGCAGAGGCATCGCCACGGCCCGCAAATCCTAGACGTCGAGGTTGGAAACGCTCAGCGCGTTGTCCTGGATGAATTCGCGGCGGGGTTCGACCAAATCGCCCATCAGGGCGGTGAAGATCTGGTCGGCTTCGTCGGTCTGGTTGATTTCGACCTTGAGCAGGGTGCGGGCATTGGGGTCGAGCGTGGTCTCCCAGAGCTGGGAGGCGTTCATTTCGCCCAGGCCTTTGTAGCGCTGCATGGTGACGCCCTTGCGGCCGGCGTCGGTGACGGTCTTGAACAGCGACGCCGGACCATAGACCGGGGTCACCTCGCCCTTGCGGGTCAGCGTGGGCACGCCGCCATAGATCTCGTCGAGCCGGTCGGCCAGCTGGCGCAGCTTGCGGGCGTCGGCGCTCTGCAGCAGAGCCCGGTCGAGCTGGTGAGTCTCGGTCACGCCGCGCACGGTGCGCGAGAAGGCCAGGCCCTCTTCATCGGTGATGGCGCCGGACCAGCCCCGCTCAAGCTCATCGGAAATGCGGTCGAGCCGGTTGGCGACGCGGTCCATGGTCTTGCCGATGCGCTCGGGATCGCTGAGGCCCTCGGGATCGAGCCCGCCGACGATGGCGGCCTGTTCGACCAGGCTCCGGTTGTAGCGGGTGTTGAGATTGTCGATGGCTTTGACGATGTCGCGGGCCTGCTGCAGGATGCTCATCAGGTCGGCGCCGGCGTGCTCAGTGCCATGCTGGGTCTTGAGCACGGCTTCGTCCAGACCATAGTCGAGCAGATAGTCTTCCAGCGCCCGTTCGTCCTTGAGATATTGTTCGGACTTGCCGCGCATGGCTTTGTAGAGCGGCGGCTGGGCGATGTAGATATGGCCGCGCTCGATCAGCTCGGGCGTCTGGCGATAGAAGAACGTCAGCAGCAGCGTGCGAATGTGAGCGCCGTCCACATCGGCGTCGGTCATGATGATGATCTTGTGGTAGCGCAGCTTGTCGGCGTTGAATTCCTCGCGGCCGATGCCGGTGCCCAGCGCCGTGATCAGCGTGCCGACCTGGTCGGACGAGATCATGCGGTCAAAGCGGGCGCGCTCGACATTGAGGATCTTGCCGCGCAGCGGCAGCACGGCCTGGTTGGAGCGGTCACGCCCCTGCTTGGCCGAACCGCCGGCGGAGTCACCTTCCACGATGAAGATTTCGCTCTTGGCGGGGTCGCGTTCCTGGCAATCGGCGAGCTTGCCGGGGAGCGAGGAGATTTCGAGCGCGCCCTTGCGGCGGGTCAGTTCACGCGCCTTGCGGGCGGCTTCGCGGGCGGCAGCGGCCTCAGCGACCTTGCCCACGATGATCTTGGCTTCGTTGGGATGCTCTTCGAACCACTGGCCGAGCTTGTCGTTGACGATGTTCTCAACAACCGGGCGCACTTCGGAGGAGACCAGCTTGTCCTTGGTCTGCGACGAAAACTTGGGATCGGGCACCTTGACCGAGAGCACGCAGGTCAGGCCCTCGCGGGTGTCATCGCCGGTCAGCGAGACCTTTTCGCGCTTGGCGATGCCCGAGGTTTCGGCATAGCTGGTGACCTGGCGCGTCAGCGCGCCGCGCAGGCCCGCCAGATGGGTGCCGCCGTCGCGCTGGGGGATGTTGTTGGTGAAGCACAGCACGTTTTCGTGGTAGCTGTCGTTCCACTGCAGCGCCACTTCGACGGTGATGCCGTCCTTCTCGGAAATCATGGTGATCGGGCGCTCGATAGCCGGCACCTTGGACTTGTCGAGATAGTTGACGAAGGCCTCGAGCCCGCCCTCGTAGAACAGCTCGACATTGACCGGATCGGTATGGCGCAGATCGTTGAGCAGGATGCGCACGCCCGAATTGAGGAAGGCCAGCTCGCGCAGGCGATGCTCGAGCGTCTTGAAGTCGAACTCCACCATGGTGAAGGTTTCGGCCGAGGGGAAGAAGGTGATCTCGCTACCGCTGCGACCCTCATAGGTGCCGGGCTGCTTGTTTTCGACATAGGTGCCGGTCTGGACCAGCGGCGCATCGGAATCGCCGTGGGTGAAGCTCATCTCGTGAATGCCGCCATCGCGGCGGATCTTGAGCTTGAGCCACTGGCTGAGCGCATTCACCACGGAAACGCCCACGCCATGCAGGCCGCCGGAGACCTTATAGGAATTCTGGTCGAACTTACCGCCGGCGTGCAGCTGGGTCATGATGACCTCGGCGGCCGAAATGCCCTCTTCCTTGTGGATGCCGGTGGGAATGCCGCGACCATTGTCGATCACGGTCACCGAGCCATCGGGGTTGAGCGTGACCGTCACCAGGTCGGCGTGACCGGCCAGGGCCTCGTCGATGGCGTTGTCGACCACCTCATAGACCATGTGGTGCAGGCCCGAGCCGTCGTCCGTATCCCCGATATACATGCCGGGGCGCTTGCGCACGGCATCGAGACCTTTGAGCACCTTGATGCTGTCGGCGCCATATTCTTCGGGAAGGGGATTTTGGCTATCGGTCATGGGGTCCGAATCAGTCGTTTCAGAGTGCATTTGTTCTAGCGGAACGGGGTAGTATCCCCAAGCAAAATGGCCGTTTCGAGGGCTTTTGCGGGGGATTGGGCCGGCTCCGTTCGCCCAGCCCGACAGGGCAGGCGCCGATGGGTCAGCACAGCCGGTGTCAATCGCGTGCGACGCGTCCGTCCTTGACGGTCACCATCTGGGCGCGCTCGCCCAGAGCCTCGAACAGCATGCGGTCCGTCCCGGTCAAAAAACACTGCGTGCCCAGCCCGTCGAGGGCGGCAAACAGCGCCCGGCGGCGGTCGGGATCGAGATGGGCGGCGATTTCGTCGAGCAGCAGGAACGGGGTGATGCCGGTGCGCAGGCGCACGAGGCGCGCATGGGCCAGGATCAGCCCGATCAGCAGGGCCTTCTGCTCGCCCGTGGAGCCCAGGGCCGCCGGCATGGCCTTTTGCGCATAGGTGACCTCAAGGTCGACGCGATGCGGCCCCACCAGCGTGCGCCCCGCCGCGCGGTCGCGGCCGCGGCTCTGGCGCCAGCGCTCAGCCAAGGCGGCCTCAAGCGCGGTCGAGGCGGCGGGCTCGACACTGTCCTCGAACAGCGGCGTCAGCGCCAGATGGGCGGCCGGGAAGCTCGTGTCATCCAGGCTCTGGCCGATCAGCGCCTGGAGATGGCCCAGGCTATCGGTGCGAGCCAGATGGATGGAGGCGCCCAGCTCGGCCAATTGCGCCTCGATGGCGCTGAGCCAGCTGGTATCACCATTGTCCTCGAGCAGGCGGTTGCGCTGCCGCATGGCCTTTTCGTAGTCGCTGACGGCGGCGGAGTGGCTGGGGATGAGCGTGGTCACCAGACGGTCGAGAAACCGCCGGCGGTCCCCTGCCGGGCCCGAGAACAGGCCATCCATGGCCGGGGTGAGCCAGAGCACGCGCAGATAGTCGCTCATGGCCTCGATGGAGCGGGCATTGGCGCCATTGATGCGCACGCGGCGGCCGCCATCGGGCGCGGCGCCCGTGCCGATATCGGCGGGGCCATCATCGGTCTCGACGGTGGCGGCCACGGCCCAGCCGATGTCGCTGCCATGGGCCTGCAGCGTCTCGAAACTGGCGCCGCGCAGGCCGCGCCCGGGCGAGAGCACCGAAATGGCTTCGAGCAGATTGGTCTTGCCGGCGCCATTGGCCCCGGTCAGCACGACGTGGCGATCATCGAGATCGAGCGCAGCCGTCGCATAATTGCGGAAGGATGTGAGGCGCAGGCGGGAGAGGTGGCGGATCATGAGTGTCTGCCGGCCATCATGTTATTCAACCCACCGCCCGTCACCCTCGGGCTTGACCCGAGGGCGTTGCACTTAAATTGCATCTGCAAGTGAAGAGCCCTCGGGTCAAGCCCGAGGGTGACGATCGAGGTTGGTGCGAGCAATATCGCCCACTCAAACACGCATCGGCATCAGCACATAGAGCGCGCGGGTTTCGCCCTCGTCCTTGACCAGGGTGGGCGAGCCGGCGTCGTTGAACATGAACACGGCGCTGTCGCTGCGGATCTGGCCGATGATGTCGAGCAGATAGCGGGCGTTGAAGCCGATCTCGAAGCCATCGGTGTCGAATTCCACCGCCAGCTCCTCGCTGGCCGTGCCGTGATCGGGATTGGTCACCGAGAGCTCGAGCAGGCCATCCTTGGCCTGGAGCTTGACGGCCTTGCCGCCGCGATCGGAGGCAATGGTGGAGACGCGGTCGACAGCGGTGGCAAAGGCCGCGCGGTCGACATTCATCTGCTTGTCGTTGTTCTTGGGCGTCACGCGATCATAATCGGGGAAGGTGCCTTCGATGAGCTTGCTGAGCAGCACCACCGAGCCGACGGTGAAGCGGATCTTGGTGTCGCTGACTTCAACGGTCACATCGCCATCGGCACCGTCGAGGAGCTTTTGGACTTCGCCAACGGTCTTTTTCGGCACGATGATGCCGGGCATGCCCTTGGCGCCAACCGGGGCCTCGATCTCGGCGCGCGCCATGCGGTGGCCGTCGGTGGCCACGGCGCGCAGCACGGTGCCCGTGCCGGAGATGTCGATGGTGTGGAAATAGATGCCGTTGAGATAGTAGCGGGTTTCTTCATTACTGATGGCGAACTGGGTGCGCTCGATCAGCTCGCGCAGCGCGGCGGCCGGCATGGTGAACTCATGGCCGAAGCTGCCCGACTTGAGATCGGGGAAACTGTCGGGCGACAGGCACGCCAGGTTAAAGCGCGAGCGGCCCGAGGTCAGCACCATGTTCTCGCCGCCATCGGTTTCGAGGCGCACTTCAGCGCCATCGGCCAGCTTGCGGACGATTTCATAGAGCGTATGCGCCGGCACCGTGGTGGTGCCGGGTGTCGCGACCATGGCGGGGACCGATTCGGTCACTTCGATATCCAGGTCGGTCGCGCGCAGCTCCACCTTGTCATCGCCGGCCTTGAACAGCACGTTGGCGAGAATGGGGTAAGTGTTCCGCCGTTCCACGACCCGGTGCACATGGCTCAGCGACTTGAGCAGATGATTGCGTTCGAGCGTGACTTTCATGCGGCAATATCCCTGGCACTACGCGGCTGCGTCTGGCAGCAAAAAACCCCCGGCAAGCCGGGGTTGGACATTTACAATTTGGTGACCAAAACGCAAGGGCAGGCCGCATTTTGCCCCCGGCAAATGCGCTGGGCCTGATGGGCTGTATCGCGCGGCAAATCTGGTTAGGGTCGGGCCAGGCGAATCTGGGAGGGATCAATGAGCACGTGTTTTGAAGCCGGCGGCGTGGCGGTGATTACCGGCGGCGCCAGCGGCATCGGCCGGGCGGCGGCGCGCCGCGCGGCCGCAGCGGGCATGGGCGTGGCCCTGGTGGACGTCAACGAAGTCAAGCTGACGAGCCTGGCCGAAGAGCTGGGCGGCGTGGTGGGGGCTGATCGCGTGCTGGCCGCCAATATCGACGTCGCCGACCCCTCTGCCATGCTGTCGCTGGCCGACGAAGTGGCGCACCGCCTGGGCGCAGTGACGCTGCTGATGAACAATGCCGCGGCCTTTGTGGCGGGCGGCGCCGGGGGGATTCTGGACCCCAATGACAATTGGCAGCGGCTGTTCGCGGTCAATGTGCTGGGGGTGGTCAATGGCGTGCAGGCCTTTCTGCCCGGCATGCTGGCGTCGGGCAAAGCCGGCGTCATCGTCAATACCGGCTCCAAGCAGGGCCTGACCAATCCGCCGGGCAATCCGGCCTATAATACCTCCAAGGCGGCCGTGAATGCCTACACACAGAACCTGGCGCGTGACCTGCGCGAGCGGCCCGGCTGTGTCATTAGCGCGCATCTGCTGATCCCGGGCTGGACGACCACCGGCGACGCCGAACACCGGCCCGGCGCCTGGCTGCCCGAGCAGGTGGTTGACCTGATGGTACAGTCCATTGCCGCTGATCGCTTCTTCATCCTCTGCCCGGACGATGAGACGCCCAACGCCATCGACCACAAACGCATCCTGTGGAATGCGCTCGACATCGTCGAGAACCGCCCGGCGCTGTCGCGCTGGCATCCCGACTACAAGGCGGCCTTTGCCGCCTTCATGGCCGACGAGGGCACCATGCCCAAAACAGGATCAGCACAATGAGCATCCTAGCAAGCAGCACGATGACCCTGTGGAACGGCCAGAGTGTGCCGCGCATTGGCCTGGGCTGCTGGGCCATCGGCGGGCCGACGCTCAATGATGGGCCATCCACCTCCTATGGCGCCACCGACGATGCGCAGTCGCGCGCAGCGCTGCAGGCCGGCTATGAGATGGGGGCGCGCGTCTTTGATACGGCAGCCGGCTATGGCGCAGGCCATTCCGAAGTATTGGTCGGGCAAGAGATCGCCCGGCACGCCGACGCCGTCATCATCACCAAATTCGGCTTTGAGGTCGATCATGCCAATCGCCGCAATGGCGATGTCAATGTCACGCCCCAAGGCATCCGCAGCGTCATCGACGGCAGCCGCAGCCGGCTCAAGCGCGACCGCATCGACCTGGCGCTGCTGCATCTCAACGAAATGGATACGGCCCTGGCGCCGCAGGTGTTCGACACGCTCGAAACCCTGGTGGCCGAAGGCTGGATCGGCGCCTATGGCTGGAGCACCGACTTCATGCCGCAGGCCCGGGCAGCGGCGGACTATCCGCATTTCGTGGCCATCGAGAACGACTACAATGTGTTCACGCCGGCCCGTGAATTGATGGACTTCGTCAGCGCGCGCAAACTGGTGTCGATCAGCCGGCTGCCGCTGGCCATGGGCCTGCTGACCGGCAAATATGCCCCCGACAGCACGCTGGGCCGCGACGACGTGCGCGCGCAGGACTTTGCCTGGCTGCGCTTCTTTAAAGATGGCAAGCCCAGCGCCGACTATCTGATGCGCCTCGGCGCCATCCGCGAACTGCTGCAGAGCGGCGGGCGCACGCTGGCGCAGGGCGCGCTGGGCTGGATCCTTGCCAGTTCCGACCGGGCCCTGCCAGTGCCCGGCTTCCGCAGCGTCGCGCAGGTGCGCGACAATCTGGGCGCCCTCGACAAGGGGCCCCTGCCGGCAGCGATCATGGCCGAGATCGCGGGCCTATTGGCGGCCGAATAGGCAAGCGGCAAAAAAAGAACCCCGCGCCAGTGGCGCGGGGCTGAATGTGTCGACAGACGGCGCGGGCTTCGTGCCCTGCGCGCGCCCGCCTTCGCGGGGGCAGGCTCCGCGCTTCCGGGCGTAACCAGCTCAAAAGGCTCCACTGGAGCCTTTTGACCGCGCCAAGCGCGGCCGCTGGTTACTCCTCGAGCATGCGCTTGAGCAGCTCGATCTCCTGGGCCAGTTCGACATCATCCTTGATCATCTGCTCGACCTTGCGCACGGAGTGCAAAACCGTGGTGTGGTCGCGTCCGCCGAAGCGACGGCCGATTTCGGGCAGCGAGCGCGAGGTCAGCGCCTTGGCCAGGAACATGGCGATCTGGCGCGGCCGCACCACATCGCGCGAGCGGCGGGCCGAGAGCAGTTCGTTGCGCGGCACCTTATAGTGGCGCGAGACCATGCGCAGAATGTCCTCGATGCGCACGCGGCGCACCTCGCGGCTGCGGATGAGGTCGCCCAGGGTCTTTTCGGCCAGGGGAACAGTGACCAGTTCGCCGGTCAGCTGGTTGGCGGCGACGAGGCGATTGACGGCGCCGTCGAGGTCGCGGCCATGGCTGATGACGGCGCGGGCGATATAGTCGATCACCGGGGCCGGGAAATGCATGCCATAGCGCGCGGTGGCCTGGTCGGCGCGGCGCTGCACGATGGCGCGGCGCAGTTCGAGATCAAAGCCGGAGATCGGCACAACCAGCCCGCCCGAGAGGCGCGAGCGGACGCGCTCATCGAGCATTTCGAGATCGCGCGGCGGCGCATCGCCGGCCACCACGACCTGCTTGGCGCCGGTGAGCAGCGTGCCCAGCGTATGGCCGAATTCGGTGGCCGACTTGCCCTGCAGGAACTGCATGTCGTCGATCAGCAGCAGGTCGACGCGGCGCAGCCATTCCTTGAAGCCGAGCGCGGACTGGCGCTGCACGGCGGTGATGAAATGGTACATGAAGTGGTCGGCCGTCAGATAGACGATGTTCTTGCTGGCATCGGCCGACTGCACGGCATGGGCAATGGCGTTGAGCAGGTGGGATTTGCCCAGGCCGACGGTGGAATGAATATAGACCGGGTTGAAGGTCACGGTGTTGTTGGCGGCGGCATTGGCGATCTGCTTGGCGACGCCAAAGGCCATTTCATTGGCTTCGCCGGCCACGAAGCTGTCAAAGGTCATGCGCGGATCGATGGCGCTGCCCGACAGGGCATCGCCCTTGGGCTGGGCCGCCGCGTCGCGGGGGAAGCGCGCCACGGTGGAGGCCGGCGTGGGGGCATTGGCGGCAGCGGGCGCCGCTGGCTCTTCGGCGACCGGGACCTCGGCGACAGCGGGGGTCAGGCGCGGACGGGCCTGACCATTGACGCGCAGGGTCACCTGGATGCGGCTGACCGATTCCGCGTCCTGGCGGAAGGCCTCCAGAATCCGGTCGGCGTAGTTGGACTGCACCCAGGAGCAGAGGAAGCGCGTGGGCGCAGACAGATGCACGACGTCGTCGACGATCTCTTCGAGCTCAAGGCTGGCGAACCAGGAGGTGAACACATCGGCGCCCACCGAGGTCTTGATCCGCGCACGCACCCGGTTCCAGAGATCGCGCTGGCCTTCGGAGGTGTCGGACGTGGTCATGACAGGGGTATCGCCTTTGGTGGTCAGGGGGATGGTGGCCGGAAGGGGGGTTCCCCAGTCCGGCTGTCCGGCGGTCGCCTGTCGCGTCATTGTCAGCCTCGTTTCTTCTCGCCGGCCGGTCCGCAAAGTCCCGCCGGCAGCATTCTTGTTTTCCCAGGGCCGTATCGTGTGGTCCACGCGGCCATGGCTTCGCCCCTGCATCCGCTCGCGCAGACACGCTCTCTCTATCCGGCGGTTGCTGCCGCCGGCGTCTTACGCTTTTCTATCGTGAACCCGGCCAGATCTGGCCTGTGTCGATAAACTACAACATGGTTGCCGAACGGATGCGCAAGTGCGCGAACTGCTTACGCAGCCCTCACCTGTCATCATGTCCGGCCTAAACCGAAACCGAGTAAAATCTGCCCCAAATAGTGCCCTGACAGCCAGTGTTGGATCGCTCGTATGTGGCGTCCTGCTCAAGCTGACGAGATCACTTTAGAGGGACGATTTTGGGCTCGCAACCGGGGAATCGGAAAAATGGGGGCTTGACTCTGAGTGAGAGTTTTTCGCTCTCCCACCCCCTTCCGCATGGATCCAAACCAAGCGTTTGTGACTCCATGCAGAATCTCCTGGACGGGTCGCCTGGCACACCAAAATAATTTTTCCGGTGCGACCATTCTGCTCACCCCCCGCTGTCATGAAGACATTTTCACGACAGCGCGAACCGGCAACAAACTCCTGGCATTACTGAATAAAAACGCACACTTAGGCCGAAAACCGGCGCCGGGACACCCGTCACGAAAATGACAAGAGGGCTGGCGGACGGAAAAGCATGCCCAAACGACCGGCAAAGAAAATGGGCTCCGCAAGGAGCCCATTTATCGGATCACACCAACCGCCCCGACGGGCTGGTTGGAAGAGTGGTTTCAGGCGCTGAGAGCCTTCACGCGGCTGTTCAGGCGGCTCACCTTGCGAGCGGCCAGATTGGCGTGAACGATGCCCTTGGTGGCAGCCCGGTTGATCTCGGGAGCCGCAACAGCCAGGGCTTCCATGGCCAGCTTGTGGTCGCCGGCAACAATGGCTTCTTCAACCTTGCGGATGAAGGTGCGGACGCGCGAACGGCGCGACTTGTTGACCGCGGTGCGGGCTTCGATCTTGCGGGTAGCCTTTTTGGCTGAAGGCGTATTGGCCATAATGGTCCTCTTGGCGTCCAACCGGCCGATCGCGCCACGAGGTCGCATGCGTCCGGGATGAAATGAAATCGGCGGCTTTCGACTGCCGCCAAGTTGGTGGGTCTATAGGGGAAGCCAGGGTTAGCGTCAACTGGATTCAGCCCCGGCGCCGGGTCAGGGCTGCATCTGGCACAGCGGGCAAAAAAAGCTCGAGCGGCCCGACTGCACGATCCGGGTGACTGTGCCGTGGCAGCCCGGGGTGGGACAGGGCTCACCCTCGCGGTCATAGACGGCGAAATTGTGCTGGAAATAGCCCGAGCCGCCCTCGGCATTGCGGAAGTCGCGCAGGGTCGAGCCGCCCGAGACAATGGCCTCGCCCAGCACCTGGCGCACAGCCTGCACCAGATCCTCCAGCGCCGGCTTGGGGCCGCCGGCGGCGGTCACAAGGCTCCCCGCCAACACGGTGGGCAGGATATGGGAGCGATGCAGCGCCTCGGACACATAGATATTGCCCAGGCCGGCCACCACCCGCTGGTCGAGCAGCGCTGCCTTGATGGGGGTCTTCTTGCCAACAAAAGCCCTGGCCAGCGCCGCCGCGTTGAAGTCATTGCCCAGCGGCTCTGGCCCCAGGCCACTGAGATAAGGACTGGCGGCGACATCGTCATAGAGATCGAGAAAGCCGAAGCGGCGCGGATCGGCATAAATGAGGTGGCTCTTGCCATGGGCGGGATGGGCAATGTCGAACACCAGATGGTCGTGCTTTGGCGCCGTGCCCGGCTCATAATAGCGCGGGGCCTTGTCGATGCCGTGTTCGGCAAAGCGCCAGGAGCCGGTCATGCCCAGATGGCTGAGCATGGTGCGGCCGCTCTCGAGCCCGATCAGCAGATATTTGGCGCGCCGGCCGACGCTGGCAATGGTGTCGCCTTCCAGCCCGGCCTTGAGTCCGGAAGGAAAGGGAAAGCGCAGATCGGCCCGGTTGAGCGTGACGGTTTCGATGCGGGCGCCGGCCAGCCAGGGCTCCAGGCCCCGGCGCACCGTTTCCACCTCGGGCAGTTCGGGCATGTTTGGATCTCTTTCACCTGTGCGACTTTGCGCCATGGCAAAGCCGGATCGGGTTGAATATGGTGCGCGCCGACAGACTAGAGAAGTGTTTTCCCTCAGGCGGATTGGACCCATGCCATGACCCAGGCCCACGAGACCACCCATTTCGGCGAGCAGACCGTTGCGCTCGATGACAAGCAGGGGCTGGTCAACAAGGTGTTTCACGGCGTGGCGGACCGCTATGACCTGATGAATGACCTGATGAGCATGGGCATCCACCGGCTGTGGAAGAATGCCATGGTCGCCGATCTGGCGCCGCCCAAGTCCGGCAGCCGACCCTATCGCGTGCTCGACATGGCCGGCGGCACCGGCGATATCGCCGAGCGCATCATCAATGCCTCGGTGGGCTATGCCGAGGTGGTGGTCAGCGACATCAATTCGGACATGCTGCGGGTGGGCGCCGAGCGCGCCAAGTCCTGGCGCTTTCCG
Source organism: Devosia sp. FKR38 (assembly GCF_005222805.1). GTDB lineage: Bacteria > Pseudomonadota > Alphaproteobacteria > Rhizobiales > Devosiaceae > Devosia. The sequence continues at coordinate 508,125 of NZ_STGC01000002.1, forward strand.
GCCCAGGCCAGTTTCGTCGAGGCCAATGCCGAGGAGCTGCCGTTCGAGAGCAACAGCTTTGACGCCTATACGATTGCCTTTGGCATCCGCAACGTGCCGCGCATCCAGAAGGCGCTCAACGAAGCCCATCGCGTGCTCAAGCGCGGCGGCCGCATTCTGGTGCTCGAATTCAGCCAGGTCGATGTGCCGGGCATGGACGTGGTCTACAAGGCCTTTTCCGACACCATTATCCCGCCCATGGGCAGGCTGGTGACGGGCGATGCGCAGCCCTATCAATATCTGGTGGAATCGATCCGCAAGTTCCCCAGCCCGCCGCAGTTCCAGTCCATGCTGGTCGAGGCCGGCTTCAAGCGCAGCAAATACACCTCTTATACGGGCAATGTGGCGACGCTGTTCTCGGGATGGAAGCTCTAGAACATGCTGATCTCCGCCTATTTCCGCCTGCTGCGGGCCGGTTACGTCCTGGCGCGCGAAGGCGCATTGTCCATCATCTCGATTGATGGCCTGCCGCCGGCCCTGGCGCCGCTGCGCCTGGGCATCTGGCTGGGGCGGCTGATCGAGCGGCCCAGCGTGCGCCAGACGGGCCATGTCGAACGGCTCAATGCCGCGCTCAACCGGCTGGGCCCCACCTATGTCAAGTTCGGCCAGACGCTGGCCACCCGCCCCGATGTGGTGGGTGTCGCCGTGGCGCAGGATCTGGCAGGCCTGCAGGACCGCATGGCGCCCTTTGATCCCAAGCTGGTGCCGGCCATCCTCACCGAAGCGCTGGGCGACAAGGCCGCCGAGCTGACGCAGATGAGCCCGCCGATCGCTGCGGCCTCGATTGCCCAGGTGCACAAGGCCATGCTGGTGCCGGCCGAAGGCCTGCGCCGCGCGGTGGCGGTCAAGCTGCTGCGCCCGGGCGTCGAGCAGCGCTTCCGCTCCGATATCGAGAGCTTTTATGCCGTGGCGCGGCTGGCCGATCGCTTCGTGCGCTCCACCAAGCGCCTGCGGCCGATCGAAGTGGTCGAAACGCTGGACCGCTCGGCCCAGCTCGAGCTCGACCTGCGGCTCGAGGCCGCCGCCATTTCCGAAATGGCCGAGAACATCAAGGACGATACCGGCTTTGTCATCCCCACCGTCAGCTGGGACCATGTGGCCCATAATGTGCTGACCACCAGCTGGGTCGAGGGCATTCCGATCCGCGACCATGCCGCGCTTGATGCGGCCGGGGTGGATCGCAAGGCGCTGGCGGCGACGCTGCTGCAGAGCTTTCTCAAGCATGCCATCCGCGACGGCTTCTTTCACGCCGACATGCACCCGGGCAATCTGTTCGCCGATCCGCGCAGCAATGGCGTGATCGCGGTGGATTTCGGCATCATGGGCCGCATCAATCGCAAGGAGCGGCGCTTCCTCGCGGATATCCTTTATGGCTTCATCACCCGCAACTACCGGCTGGTGGCGGAGCGGCATTTCGAGATCGGCTATGTGCCGGCCAACAAGTCGGTCGAAGACTTCGCGCTGGCCATCCGCTCGATCGGCGAGCCGCTGCATGGACGCACGGCGCGCGACATTTCCATGGCCCGCGTGCTGGGCCAGTTGTTTGCCATCACCGACCTGTTCGACATGCAGACCCGGCCCGAGCTGGTGCTGCTGCAAAAGTCGATGGTGCTGGTGGAAGGCGTATCGCGGGCGCTCGATCCCGATCTCGATATCTGGACAGTGGCCGAGCCGGTGGTGGGCGACTGGCTGCGCAAGGAAGCTGGCCCGCTGGGCCAGATCGAGACGCTCACCGAACATGTCAAAACCGCCGCCACGGCCGCCGGACGTCTGCCCACGATCCTGGCGCAGGCCGAGCTGGCGTTGGCCGATTATCATGCCAACAAGCATCGCCGGTCCGATCCGCTGCTGCGCGGCGCGCTGTTGACGCTCATGGGCCTGGCCGGGCTGATGCTGGCGATCGGACTGTGGCGGATTATCACGCTGCCAGGGGTTTAGGGCGCTTGTCGGCTTGCCCGCCAGGCCCTAGATTGTGTAGCAATCAGAACAATTTGCGAGTGTGGTGATGCCATCCAGCTCCGTCTCGATCGCGCTGCGCTGGCTGGAGCATGGCCAAGGCCTGCCCCTGCCCGCCCGGCAGACGGCGGGCGCCGCGGGCATGGATCTGGTGGCTGCGCTGGCGCCGGGCGCCGACATGGTGCTGCCGCCCGGCGGACGGGGCGTGGTGCCCTGTGGCTTTGCCATGGCGCTGCCCATCGGCTTTGAGGCGCAGGTGCGGCCGCGCTCGGGGCTGGCAGTCAAGTTCGGCGTGACGGTGCTCAATGCGCCGGGCACGATCGACGCCGATTATCGGGGCGAGGTGATGGTGCCCCTGATCAATCTGGGCGCCGAGGATTTTGTGGTCCAACGCGGTGATCGCATCGCCCAGATGGTCATCGCAGCCGTACAACCAGCAGAATTTCGGCTTGAGGAGACGCTTGATGAAACGGAACGCGGCGACAAGGGTTTCGGTTCGACTGGCCACCGCAGGGGCTAGCCTGCTGGCGGGCCTGGCACTGGCTGTCAGCCCCGTCTGGGCCGGCGATCGGGCCCTGCTCGAGGTGATCGGCTATTCCTCGGACAGCCATTACTTCGCCTTCGAGGAATTTGGCATCCAGGATGGCTCGGGCTTTGCCTATTCCAATATCTATGTGGTCGATCTGACCGAGGACAATTGGGTGGTCGGCACCCCGGTGCGCAAGCAGGCCGACGACGAAAAGACGCCACTGACCGCGGTGCGGGCCGATGCGGTCGAGAAAGCAGGCGATATCCTGGCGACGCTGGGGATCGAGGCCCCAGCCCAGGTGCTGGCCATGGTGGGGGATGGCGCGCCGGACCAGACCGGGGAGACCCTGCGTTTCGGCCTGCCGCGCTATAGTGACGGCACGGTGGACGGCGACTATCTGCTCTCGCTCAAGACCGCGGAGGCCCAGGCCATGACGCCCTGCAATGCCTGGTTCGGGGCGCAGGCGCTGGGCTTTACGCTCAGTGTCGAGGACAAGGGCGCAGTCCGCGAGGTGCATGCCGACGAAACCCTGCCACGCTCGCGCGGCTGTCCGGTGAGCTATCGCATCCATGCGGTGCTGGCGCCGTGGACGGATGATCCCCTGCCCCATGCCGTGGCCCTGATCTCGGTGTTTGCCCAGGGCTTTGAAGGGCCGGACCGGCGGTTTGTCGCGGTGCCCCTTGCCTTCTGAACCCCTGTCGCCAGAGGAAACCCGCCGCTACGGGCGGCATCTGGTGCTCAAGGGCATGGGCGGGCGCGGGCAGCAGGCACTCAAGGCCGCGCGCGTGCTGGTGGTCGGCGCGGGCGGGCTGGGCAGCCCGGTCATTGCCTATCTGGCCGGCGCCGGCGTCGGCACGCTGGGCATAGCCGAGCATGACAGCATTGCCCTTTCCAACCTGCAGCGGCAGGTGATCCACACCAGCGCCGGCATTGGCCTGGGCAAAGCCGAAAGCGCGCGGGATTTTGTCGCCGGGCTCAACCCGCATGTCGATGTGCGCCTGTTGCCCCAGGTGACGGCGGCCAATGCGGCCGGGACCCTGCGGGACTATGATTTAGTGCTCGACGGCACCGACAATCTGGCGACGCGGCGGGCCGTTGCGGCGGCGGCCGCTGCAGCCGGGATCCCGCTGGTCTCGGGCGCGGTGTCGATGTTTGATGGCCAGGTCACGGTTTTTGCGCCCGGCGGGCCGGGCTTTGATGCGCTCTATCCGGCCAGCGCCAGCGATGATGACCTGCCCAGTTGCGAGGCCACCGGCATTCTGGGCCCGCTGACCGGGGTGATCGGCACGCTGATGGCCATGGAGGCGATCAAGCTGATCACCGGCATCGGCACGCCGCTGATCGGGCGCGTGCTGACCTATGACAGCCAGGGCGCGCATTTCTCCGAGTTTGCGTTCTGAGCGCGGCGGTATCCGAAGCGGGTGAAACCCAGGTTGCAGCCACACGCCCATGGCGAAGCGCCGAAACCCTCTTTCTGCTCGGACCGGGCGGCGTCGGGAAATCGACGTTGGGCCGCGCCCTCGCCAGCCAGTTGGACTGGCCGCTGGTCGATCTCGACCTGGTGTTCTGCGACCGCATCGCAGTGATCGGGGACTATATTGCCGCCAAGGGCTATGCCGCTTACCGCGCGGCCAATCTGGCGCTGGCGCAGGCCCTGGTCGCCGAAGCCATGATCCCACAAGTGTTCGTAACGCCGTCGGGCTTTCTGGCTGCCGCGCCCGAGACGTCGGACTACCGGCAGGCGCGAGCCCTTGTGGCCGGCGGCTATGGCATTGTGCTGTTGCCCAGCCTGGATATCGAATTGGCGTGCCGCATCGTGGTCGCCCCGCAATTGACGCGCGGCTTCGGCTTTGAGGCGACTAGTGAGAGTGAAAAATTCCGCACGCGCTTTCCACTCTATCGAGCCGCGGGTGATGCGCTGGTGGTGTCAACCGCGCCGCCCGACGCCATGGCCGCCGCAGTCATCGCGGCGACGGGAATGCGTCAAGTCTGAGCGATCACTGCCTCAGGCGTCGGGGTGCTTGAACACCAGGGCCGCATTGGTGCCGCCAAAGCCGAAGGAATTGGACAGCACGGCGCCCAGATCGACATTGTCGCGGCGCTGGCGGACGATGGGCATGTCCTCAAAGGCCGGGTCGAGCGTGTCGATATTGGCGCTGGCAGCGATGAAACGGTGCTTCATCATCAGGATCGAATAGATCGATTCATGCACGCCCGTGGCTCCCTGGCTGTGGCCGGTCAGCGATTTGGTCGCCGAGATGGGCGGACAGCTGTCGCCATTGCCGAACACGGCGCGGATGGCTTCGATCTCCTTGAGATCGCCCACCGGCGTCGAGGTGGCATGGGGATTGATATAGTCGATGCGCGGGCCGGCATGGCGCAGCGCCATCTGCATGCAGCGGGCCGCACCTTCGCCGGAGGGGGCAACCATGTCGAGGCCATCGGAGGTGGCGCCATAGCCGACCAGCTCGGCCCAGATCTTCGCACCACGCGCCTTGGCGTGTTCATATTCCTCGAGCACCAGCACGCCGGCGCCGCCGGAGATGACAAAGCCATCGCGCGCCGCGTCATAGCAGCGGCTGGCCTTTTCCGGGCTGGCGTTGAAGTCCGAGCTCATGGCGCCCATGGCGTCGAACAGGTTGGACAGCGTCCAGTCGAGATCCTCATGGCCGCCGGCAAAGACGATGTCCTGCTTGCCCAGCATGATCTGTTCCATGCCATTGCCGATGCAATGCTTGCTCGTCGCGCAGGCGGCGGTGATGGTGTAGTTGACGCCTTTGATGCCAAAGGCGGTGGCCAGCGTCGCCGAGGCCGTCGAGCCCATGGCCTTGGGCACGGCCAGCGGGCCAATGCGCTTGGGGCTGGTGTTCTTGCGGGTGATGTCGGCCGCATCAACAATCGTGCGGGTGGACGCGCCGCCCGAGCCCATGACAATGCCGGTCATGGGGTTGGAAATGTCGCTCGGCTCGAGACCTGCATCGGCAATGGCCTGCTGCATGGCCAGATAGTTCCAGGCCGCGCCCTTGCCCATGAAGCGGGTGACGCGGCGGTCGAGCAGCTCGAAGGGGTCCAGGCGCGGATCGCCCTTGACCTGGCTGCGGAAGCCCAGATCGGCATAGTCCTGTGCAAACACGATGCCGGGCCGCGCGTCCCGCAGGCTTTGGGTGACCTCGTCCAGCGAATTGCCGATCGAGGAAATGATACCCATGCCGGTGACGACTACTCGTCTCATAGTGGCCTCGCTCCGTCTTGATCGGACGCCCTTGACCGGGCGGTTATTGTTGTTTGGTGGTTCCAGTCAGGCACAGAAGTGGTCAGGCGCTCTTTTGCGCCTGCATGCCGGTGTCGGTGAACAGGCCGACGCGCAGATTGGTGGCCTCATAGATCACCACGCCATCGGCCTTGACCCAGCCGTCGGCGATGCCCAGCGTCAGGCGCCCCTTCATGACCCGCTTGAGGTCGATGCCATATTCGACCAGCTTGACGTCATCGGTCACCTGGCCGGTGAACTTGATCTCGCCGCCCAGGGCGCGGCCCTTGCCGGGCTGGCCGATCCAGCTGAGGAAAAAGCCGGTCATCTGCCAGATCGCGTCCAGGCCCAGGCAGCCCGGCATGACGGGGTCGCCGATGAAATGGCACTTGAAGAACCACAGGTCCGGATTGACGTCGAGCTCGGCACGCACCTGACCCTTGCCATAGGTGCCGCCGTCTTCGGAAATGGAGGTGATGCGATCAAACATCAGCATGGGGGGGGCAGGCAGGCGGGCGTCGCCCTGGCCGGGCAGTTCGCCGCGACCATGCGCCAACAGCTCTTGATACCCAAATGCGCTCTGCCGCTCGGCCATGCATCCAACCCCGGTTAACCCTGTGTTCGTCTCGTATAGCGGTGCAACTGGGGGGTCAAGGGCAGCGGGACTGCACCCAATGGCTATGCGACAGTGCCGCCGCTTGTATCACCGCTTCGTGCTGTCTATAACATAGGCAGTAAATTCAGGCCCTTTCGTGTGCTCGAGGACCCCAAGGACCCATGACTGAACGCAGCCAGACCAGCCGGTCTATTCCGTCGCGCAAGCCGTGCCTTACTGCCGTGCTGCGCATGGCCGGGCTTCGCCCCACACGGCAGCGCGTGGCGCTGGCCGAACTGCTGTTCGGCGGGCCGCATCGCCATGTCAGCGCCGAGCAGCTGCACAGCGAGGCCGATCAGGCACGGGTCAATGTGTCGCTGGCCACCATCTACAATACGCTGCACCAGTTCCATGAAGCCGGGCTGCTGCGCGAAGTGGCCGTGGATGCCTCGCGCTCCTATTTCGACACCGATACCTCGGACCATCACCATTTCTATGTCGAGGACGAGCAGCGGATGATCGACATTCCCGCCGCCTCGGTGGAATTCCTGGCGCTGCCCGAGCCGCCCAAGGGCATGATGGTCAGCCATGTCGACGTGGTGATCCGCGTGCGCAAGGCCCACGCCTAACCTATTGTGAGCAAACACTGTCCTGAGGGATCGCCGGGTCGCCCGGCGCGCCCCGGCATGGCTGGTTTGCGGCCTGTGATCCAGTCCATAAAGCCCATGTCCAGCCCCCAAGGAGGGCAAAAACACTGTCCTGTCCGGGTGACAGGGGCAGCCCCATGACCCATATTGTCCGCCGAACGACAATAGCGGCAAGGGTGGCCAATGCGCCAAAAGGTCAATCTGAACGCCTATTTCGAACGAATCGGCTTTGCCGGTTCCATCGCCCCGACCTTGGCGACGCTGGAAACCATTCACGGCCTGCATCCGCTGGCCATTCCCTTTGAAAACCTCGATCCACTGATGGGCCGGCCGGTGCTGCTCGACCAGGCCAGCCTTGAGGAAAAGCTGCTGCACAAGGGGCGTGGCGGCTATTGCTTTGAGCACAATACGCTGCTGATGAACGAGCTGGTCGAGCTCGATTTCACCGTGCGCAGCCACGCCGCGCGCATGTTGTGGGGCCATGGCGAGGGCGGCGCCCGCATGATCAGCCATATGGTGCTGGTGGTCGATATCGCCGGCAGCAGCTATCTGTGCGACGTGGGCTGCAGCATTTTCACGCTCACCGCCCCGCTCAAGCTGCGCGACGGCGTCGAGCAGACCGTGGGCAATGACGTGTTCCGCCTGAGCAAGGTCGAGGCGCTGTGGCGGCTCGATGTGCGGGTGCGCGACGAATGGCGCGGCCTCTATCAGTTCGAGCCGGTCGAGCAGAGCCCGGCCGACATCGCCGCGATCAACAGCCTGGTCGAGACCGAGTATTTCAACCGGGCCCTGCTGTTCGCCGCCCGGGTGGACAAGGAGGCGCATTATGCGCTGTCCGGCAATCGGCTCAGCATCTACCGGCCCGGGCAAGAGCCGGAGCGGCGCTTTGCCGAGGATGTGCCGGCGCTGCGCACCATGCTGGCCGAAGTGTTCCGCATCACCCTGCCGACGCGCGAGGATTTCGAGCCGGCGCTGGCGCGGGTGATGAGCGCCGTGGCGGCCCAGGCTGCGGAGCGCTAGCATGGCGCCGGTCTATGTCGACCCTGCCAAGCTGCTGGAATTCCCCGATGCGCAGCGCTTTTACGATTGGCTGGCCGCCCACCACGACAGCGCCGACGACATCTGGATCCGCATCTACAAAAAGGCCAGTGGCGTTGCCACCATCAGCCCGACCGAAGCCATCGAGGTGGTGCTGTGCTGGGGCTGGATCGACGCCATCAAGAAGAGCTGGGACGACATCTCCTTCGTGCAGCGCTATTGCCCGCGCAAACCCAAGAGCGTGTGGAGCCAGATCAATCGCGACAATGTCGCCCGGCTGATCGCTGATGGCCGCATGACCGAACATGGCTTGCGCCAGGTCGAGCTGGCCAAGGCCGACGGCCGCTGGGACGCTGCCTATGCGACCACCATGGATGCGCCGGCCGATCTGCTGGCCGCCATCGCCGCCAACCCGGCGGCGCAGGGCCTTTATGATCAGCTCAGCGCGCAGAACCGCTTCGCCCTGACCTTCCGGGTGCATTCGCTCAAGACAGCGGCGGCGCGCGCCAAAAAGATCGCCGGCTTTGTCGACATGCTGGCGCGGGGCGAAACCATCTATCCGCACAAGGCCAAGCCATGACCCGCCACTTGGCCCTGTTGCGCGGGGTCAATCTTGGCCAGCGCCAGGTCAAGAGTGCCGAGCTCAAGGCGGCCTTCGAGGCCATGGGCTTTTCGGCGGTCAAGACGCTGCTGGCCAGCGGCAATGTGCTGTTCGATGCGGCGCCCGCGGCAGTGGACCGCACCGCCATTGAAGCCGCGCTCGAGACGCAGTTCGGCTTTCCCATCGGCACGGTGCTGCGCACCCAGGATCAGATCCGGGCGCTGATCGCCGCCGATCCCTTCGGGGGCCGCGGCGAGGATGCCGATACCAAGCTCTATGTGACCTTTGTCGGCGATGGCTCGGCGCAGACCCTGCCCATGCCCTGTGGCGTGCCCGGCGATTTCGAGGTCGTCGGCGTGACCCCAGGCGAAGTGTTCATGCTGGCGTTTCGCCAGCCCACGGGCCGGTTTGGCGAGGGCATGGAGGCGGTCTCGCGGCATTTCGGCAAAAAGCGGCTCTGGACCTCGCGCAATTTCAATACCGTGATAAAAGCCGCCGAATAGACCAGTCTGCCCGCTCGCCCCGCGGCGGGAGGGGCAGCGCGAACTGCCGTGGGAGGCCGCATCATGATCACTGTCTTTGGGTCCACAAATCTTGATCAGATCGGCACCGTGCCGCGCCTGCCGGGGGCCGGCGAAACCGTGGCCGGCGGCACCTTCTCGATGGCGGCCGGCGGCAAGGGCGCCAATCAGGCGCTGGCGGCGCGCCGCGCCGGCGCCAAGGTGCGCCACGTCTCGGCCGTGGGCCAAGACAGTTTTGCCGCGCCGGCTCTGGAGCTGCTCGAGGGGGCCGGTGTCGATCTGGCCGAGGTGCGGCGCACCCAGGAGGCCACCGGCATTGCCATGATCTTTGTCGATGCCGCCGGCGAGAACTGCATTGCCGTGCTGCCGGGCGCCAATGGCACCATGACGCCCGCCCATGCCGAGGCCGCCGTGACCAGCATGGCCAGCGGCGACGTGCTGCTGGTGCAGCAGGAAATCCCCCAGGCCGCCAGCCGCCGCGCGCTCGAACTGGCCAGGGAGCGCGGCATCACCAGCGTGTTCAACACGGCGCCTTTCCTCGCCGACACGGCGTCCGTGGCGCCGCTGGCCAGCATTGTGGTGGCCAATGAAACCGAATTTGCCCTGCTCAGCGGCCGGCCCGAGAGCGAGCTCGACGCGGCCATGGCCGACTGGGCCAAAGCGCATAACCAGACGCTGATCGTCACCCTGGGCGGCGATGGCGTCAAAGCCATCCGCGACGGGCAGGCGCTGCATGTCAAGGCGCTGCCGATCAAGCCGGTCGATACCGTGGGCGCCGGCGACACCTTCTGCGGCTATCTGGCGGCCGGGCTCGATGCCGGGCTGGATCTGGAGACCGCCCTGCGCCGCGCTGCAGCAGCGGGGAGTCTCGCCTGTCTCAAGCCGGGGGCGCAGCCGGCCATTCCGCTGGCGTCCGAAGTGGATGCGGCGCTCAAGGGCTAGAGCATTTCAAGTTCAGATTGACGGGGTTCTGTCGCCCCCCTCCCCCTTGAGGGGAGGGCCGGGGTGGGGGTGGTTCTGCGGGCCACTGACAGACCCCCTCCCTCGGTCCCTCCCCTCAAGGGGGAGGGAAGCAAAGGCGCCGCAAATCCACTGAAGCGTGAAGCGTTCTAATCCCGGAAGCCCTCAGCCACGGCATCGATAAAGGCCATCACCCGGCGCGGCACCAGTTGGCGCGAGGGGTGAATGGTGTGGATGGGCAGGCTGGGCAGCGTCCAGTCGTCCAGCACGGCGATCAGCCCGCCATCGGCGAGATCGTCGGCCACCAGATCGAGCGGAATATAGGCCAGGCCCGCGCCCGCCAGCGCGGCGGCGCGCAGGGCTTCGCCATTGTCGATCTCGACATTGCCAAACACCTCCACGGTAAAGGGCGTCCCGTCCTGCTGCTGGAACGGCCAGCGGTTGCGTGGCGTCAGGTTGAGATTGAGCACGGCGGGCAGCGCCCGCAATTGGTCGGGATGGCTCGGCATGCCAAGGCGGCGCAGAAAGGCCGGTGACGCACAGCAGGCGAAGCGATAATTGCCGACCCGCCGGGCGATCATCGCCGAGGCCTGCAATTGGCCGATGCGCACGGCCAGATCAAAGCCCTCCGACACCAGATCGACGCGGCGGTCACTCAGGTTCATCTCGATGATGACCTCGGGATGCCTCTCGACAAAGCCGGCGATGATGGCCGGCAGGCGCCTGATGCCCACGGTGGTGGGCGCGCTGAGGCGTATGCGGCCCGAGAGCTTGCCGGAATCGGGCTGGGTCATCTCGTCGAGCTGCTCGGTGGCCTCAATGATGGCCGTGGCGCGCTGCAGAAACTGCTGCCCGGTGTCGGTGAGCCGCTGGCTGCGCGTGGTGCGCTCGATCAGCCGCGCCCCAAAGCGCTCTTCCAGCGTCTGGATGCGGCGGCCGACCATGGCCGGGGACAGGCCCAATTGCCGGGCCGCGGCGACAAAGCTGCCCAGGCGGACCACGGCCAGGAAGGTGCGCAGATGTTCGAGATCAACCATTCGATATTTCTATGCAATTGTCTTCCGCACATCCATGCAATTTTCTTTCTAATCGAAGAGGTGCAGTTTGCCGTCATCACAGATGCACCCGCTATGGAGACTTGAGATGACCACACTCGCCCTTATCGGCCTGGGCAATATGGGCAAGGGCCTGGCCCGGCGCCTGGCCGGCAAGATTGACCTGCTGATCAGCACGCGCGACCTGGCAACCGCCGAGGCCTTTGTCGCCAGCCTGCCGGGCGGACGCGCCAAGGCGCTCAGCACCGACGCCGCCATGGCCGGCGCCGATATCGTGGTCCTGGCCATGCCCTATGCCAAGGCGCTGGCGGCGGCGGCCAATCCGGCGCTGGCCGGCAAGATCGTGGTCGATATGAGCAATCCGATCACCCCCGATTTCGCCAATCTGCTGCTCGGCTTTGACACCTCGGCCGCCGAGACCATCCAGGCCGCTGCGCCCGAGGCCAAGGTGGTCAAGGCCTACAACACCATCTTCGCCGCGCTGCTCGACCAACCGGTCAGCCAGACCCAGAGCCTGCCGGTGTTCCTGGCCGGCAATGATGCCGGGGCGCTTGCGGCCGTGGCGGACCTGGTGGTCCTCTCCGGCTTTGCCGCAGAAGCCACCGGGGGGCTCGAGACGTCGCGCCTGCTCGAACCGCTGGGCCTGCTCAATATCAAGTTTGGCTATGCCCTGGGCCAGGGCACGACGATCGCGCCCGCCTGGGTCCGCCTCCCGGCCTGACGCCGGGCGCATATCAAACAAAAAGGGCAGGTCCGCGGACCTGCCCTTTTGCAATTGGAGTGTTGTGGCTGAACCCTTTTTTGGGCACCAGCACCATGGCGATCTGGCGGCCTTCTGAGCGCGGCTGGCGGGAAAGGGGTGGACAGCCGTCTGTCTGCTCTTGGGCGGCGAATGCCTGCAGGTGGATGTTCCATCGGTCATGCACCGCAGATGGTAACGTAACGGGGATCAGCTTCGACACGCTCCCATTCCGACAGGGACCAGAAGTAGACAAGACGGCACCCCTGAGCGGGGAGCCCTCTTTGATGTTTACCGTTTGGCTGCGCTCTGGCGGCGGCGGTATTCCTCCACCGGCACCCCCCCGATACCCCAATGCGCCACCGGTACCTCGTCGATCACCACAAAGGTGGTCGCTGGGTCCTTGTTCAGCACGGATCGGAGTACCTCGGTGATGCCCTGGATTACTTCCGCCTTCTGGGCCATCGTGGCTCCCTCGTCCGTGATCTCGACCTTTACATATGGCATTGCTTAGCGCTCCTGTCGCAATTCAAAGTCGAACACCTTGGCGATGATCCACCAGCGCCCTTCAAGTCGCACCAGTGTGAGCACGTCGGTGAAGTAGCGTTCGGCAATGGCGCAGTTCGCCACCACCACGGCCGTGGATGGCCCAACGAGCGATATGCTCTGGACGCGGTCCATGCGTTTCTCGCCCCTTTGCGCGGGTGGTTCTCTCTGATCGAGAACATTGAGGTAATCCGGCTGCGACCGACACAGCAGGGGCCCTTCGGCCGTTGTGGCATACAGCGCCTGGGGCAGCATTGCCTGTGCCATTCGGGCACTGTCGGCCTCGTAGAGTGCGTCGAAATAGGTTGCAGTAACAGCCTCGATGGCTTGAAAGTCGTCAGCGTAGCTCGGCCCGGTCAAAGCGCGTGCTCCGTCGAACGAACATGATCCAGTGGCGCCCACCAAGTCGCCGCTTCGGCCACCCGCTTCCCTAGATGCGCTGCAGTGCGTTGGTCCGAGCCTGCGGGAACAACGTCCGGTCCCTGATCCGCATTGGACTGCGCCATGGCGCCAAGAAAGCCTGCCAGGCGGTTGAGATCTTCTGCCGATCCCTTTGAGGTATGGTTACCGGGCAACAGGCCCAATCCGACCCAGATCATCCCGTGCTGCATGGCGAACAGCGAGAACTGCTGCAGCGTATTGAGCTTGTCGCCGTTCAGGCCAGCGGAGTTCGTAAAGCCGGCGGCCAGTTTGTTTTTCCAGCGTTGCTCGGCCCAGCGCGAGGATGTCGCGTCGAGGAATGCCTTAAAGGCAGCGGAGGGCCCGGCCATGTAGGTCGGTGCGCCGAAGATGATTGCATCCGCCGCATCGAGCTCAGCCCAGTGATCGGCGTGATCTTCAACCGGAACCAAGGAAACCCGGGCCCCTTTGATCTGTTCTGCCCCGGCCAGCACCGCTTCGGCCTGGACGCGGGTATGGCCGTAGCCGGAATGATAGACGATGACGATGTTCGGCACTTTAGTTTCCTTCACTGAGGCTTAGTGGACCTCCCGAAGGTGGGGCAGCGCGTTACCAAAGTAAACCAGAACACCATTAGTAACTGGAATATCTGGTTTCGTCGTGGTAACCGCTTTCGATGGTCCTAAAAATGCGCCGCAACCGAAGTCCGCTCCCACCCGCATCGTGCACACTGACCGAGTGCATGAGCGTCATCGGTGCGGCCTGGACACCGAATGTAATCTGGTACCTCCGCGGTGGTCCGCGTCGGTTCAGCGAGCTTCGGCTCGACATTCCGCCTATTTCGGCAAAGGTCCTCACGCAGCGGCTGCGTGAACTGGAAGAAAAGGGTGTGGTCAGCCGAAATGTGCTCCCGACATCGCCGCCCTCTGTCGAATACCAGCTAACGACACTTGGTGCCGAATTGGTGCCCGCTATCGCGGCCATCGTGGCTGTCGGGGAGAAACTCAAGCAGACGACCCATGGTCAAGCGCTCATGCAAAGCGGCCTCCTGGCCCCGACGGCTAAATCAGGCTAGTCAGGGACGGCCAACCCCCTGTAGTCGAAGGGATGCGGCGATGACCCAGGGACGACCAGGGTCGATGCCGTCGAGGAGATCGAATTTGCGCATGTCGTGAAGGCAATGGCGGTGCTTGCAATCTGTCGTAGCGCAGCCGAGCGGGCATCCGCGCGGACCGAGCGAACGGCTTCTTTTTGGATACCGCCAAATCACGGCGAACGCCCACAATGGCGTCGGAAACGGACAAGCGCACCATGGCCAGATCGGCGATACCCACTCTGTACCCAAAATGACCGAAAGCGGCAGGGCAGCTCTGCCCGCTGCGCTTAAAAACATGATCGCCGGGCGACAACAGGGTGGCTTCTGCCGGATTCGCCGGTTCCAGGAGCCCGCGCGACCGCAGCCGCCGCTCGGCGCAAAGAGCCCTTGTCCAGCGGACGGGTTCGTGCGACCGCTTGCGGCAAGCGGGACGCCACTTGGGGAATCTCAGCTTAAAGCAGAGGGCCCTGGCTTTGCGGAATGATCAGATTTCATACCGATTTGCCCCACCAGGACCGGAAGATTTCGTAAAGCTGCGGTCTAACTGCGGATGGGGCGAGATCGGTCTCGACACGGCAACAAGAGCGTTGGAGCGCAGTGTCATTGATCTCACCTGTTTTGACGGTGAACAGCTCATTGGCATGGGTCGCGTGGTCGGTGACGGGGTGCTGTATTTCTACCTGCAAGACATCATCGTTCGACCAAGCCATCAGAACCGCTCAATCGGGCGACAGATTGTATCAAAGCTTCTCGAAGAATGCCTGGCACGTGCTGCGATGGGCGCGACGATTGGTTTGATGTCTGCGAAGGGCAAGGAAACCTTCTACCGGCATTTTGGCTTCCAGGAGCGCCCCACCGACAAGCTGGGTGCCGGGATGACCCGATTTGTCTTGTCGAAATAGCTGTTCTCCAAACACATTGCAGCATTGGGCCCTCTGGGCTCGGCGTGGACCTATTCTGCTGTGCGCGTGATCGAAAACTGTCGCAGCGGCAGGCCGCCACCACCACGCAGCGCCACAAACACAAAAAACTTATCCCCGGTCCCAGCCAGCGCCCGCATACTGGCGCCATCCCTGCCGGTCACGCGGTGCCGACGAAGCGCCGGGCGGGGGGACTGGCTGCATGGGGTCGCCCAGGCCGATGCGTGTATGCTGACCACCGGTCGGGCAGACGGGGCGGAGTGGGTGCCGGACGAGCGGGCACAGCTGCCAGAACCGGAATTGCCCACCCCGAAAGGGGGACCGCTCGATGCGTGCGCAGGAATACCAGGTCGTGTGAAGCGGCTTTCGCCTCTTCAATAACCAAACAGGGGGCGCAAGCCCTCGGGGCGAAAGCCGCTTCACAACGTGAAACCGCCAGCACAGGTCTTGCGCGTGGCGCTCTTGGCGCAGGCAGAACCCAACAAAAAGGCAGGTCCGATGGACCTGCCCTTCGCACGAGATCGTTTCATGTTCAGATTGACTCGGCTCTGTCGCCCCCTCCCCCTTGAGGGGAGGGTCGGGGTGGGGGTGGATCTGAGGGCCACTGAGAGACCCCCTCCCTCGGTCCCTCCCCTCAAGGGGGAGGGAGGCAAGAGAACCGCAAATCAACTCAAGAGTGAAATGCTCCAGCAGTCGTGCGGCTGAACCCTTACTTGGGCGCCAGCACCATGACCATCTGGCGGCCTTCGGAGCGCGGCTGGCTCTCGACCTTGGCAATGGTCTCGGTCTGCTCGCGCACCTTGAGCAACACCTGCATGCCCAGGTCCTGGTGCGCCATTTCGCGGCCACGGAAGCGCATCGTCACCTTGACGCGGTCACCATCGTCGAGAAAGCGCTGCACGGCCTTCATCTTGGTCTCGTAGTCATGCGTGTCGATGTTCGGACGCATCTGGACTTCCTTGACCTCGATCACCTTCTGCTTCTTGCGGGCCTCGGCAGCTTTTTTCTGCGCGGCATATTTAAAGCGCCCCAGGTCGAGCATCTTGGCGACCGGAGGATTGGCATTGGGAGAGATCAAGACAAGGTCGAGGCCCTGTTCCTGGGCCTCAGCGAGCGCGGCACGGGTGTTCACGATCCCGCGGTTCTCGCCTTCAGCATCGATGAGCTGGACATCGGGGCTGGTGATATCTTCGTTGGACGGCGGCCCATCTTTTTGGGGCGCAACTGGTCTCATTGGACGGCGAATGGCAAACGATCCTTTTGTTGTTTAGCCAAGGGGTGAATTGCGCCATAAAATCGTGTTAGCCGCACCATAAGTCAACTGGCTAAACCGCACAATTTCAGGCCCATTGGGCCATTGAAGCGCCATTATAGCCCCTGATTGGCCGAATGGCTAATCCGCAGTTTGCGATGTGATGAAAGCCCCTTTGATGACCAGCCCAATCCGTTCCACCCTCACTGTCGGCGCAGGCGCGGCGGCCCGCGACATTGCCGTCGAACAGCGGCAGGGAAACGGGCCAGGCCTGTTCTGGCTGGGCGGCTTCCGCTCGGACATGGCGGGCAGCAAGGCCATGGCGCTTGATGCTCTGGGCGCCGAGAAGAGCCTGGCCGTCACGCGGTTCGATTATTCCGGGCATGGCGTCTCGGGCGGGGACTTCAACGACGGCACCATCAGCCGCTGGCTGGAAGAGGCGCAGGCGGTGCTGGCCACCACGAGCGGGCCGCAGATCATCGTCGGCTCCTCGATGGGCGGCTGGATCGCCCTGCTGCTGGCGCGGGCGCTGCTGGCGGCCGGCACGCCGGCGCATGGTCTGGTGCTGGTGGCGCCGGCGCCGGACATGACGCATGCGCTGATGCTGCCCGGCTTTACCCCCGATGAGCGGCAGGCGCTGGAGAGCCAGGGCTATGTGGACCAGCCCAGCCAATATTCGTCCACGCCCTATCGCATCAATCGCGCGCTGATCGAGGATGGTGCGCGCCATCTGCTGCTCGGCGGGGTGGTGGAGACCGGCTGTCCGGTCACCATCCTGCAGGGCGGGCAGGATCCCGATGTGCCGCCCGCGCATGCGATCGAACTGGTGACCCATATCCTGCATGATCCGGTGACGCTGACGCTGATCCCCGATGGCGACCACCGCCTGAGCCGGGACGAGGATCTGGCGCGCCTGCGCCAGGCCGTGCTGGCCCTGGCGCGGCCAAACGAGGCGCAAGCCGGCTAGAAATTGCATGGTTCGCATGCCTTGGCGCGGTTGATTGTCCGGGCCAAATGCCGTAATCGGCTCCTATCGGGAACCGAGGTCGTGGCATGAACGAACTGGCAGTTTTCACCGGCAATGCCCATCCCGAACTCGCGCAGCAAATCTGCAGCCATCTTGGCGTGCCGCTGGCGCCGACCCGGATCAAGCGCTTCTCCAATGATTGTCTGGAAGTCCAGCTGCAGGCCAATTGCCGGGCGCAGGATGTGTTCATCATCCAGCCGCTGAGCGCGCCGGTGCAGGACAATCTGATGGAGCTGATGCTGATGCTGGATGCGGCGCGCGGCGCCTCGGCGGCCCGCATCACTGCAGTGATCCCCTATTTCTCCTATGCCCGTTCGGACAAGAAGGACGCGCCGCGCATTTCGCTGGGCGGGCGCCTGGTGGCCGACATGCTGGCCACCGCCGGCGCCAATCGCGTGCTGACCATGGCGCTGCATTCGCCGCAGGTGCATGGCTTTTTCAGCGTGCCGGTCGATCAGTTGCATGCGCTGGACGAGCTGGCCGCGCATTTCCGCGCCTATGACCTCAGCAATGCCGTGGTGGTGTCCCCCGATCTGGGCAATGCCAAGAATGCCGCAGCCTTCGGCAAGCGCCTGGGCCTGCCGGTGGCGGCCGGCGCCAAGGAGCGCATCAATGACACCACGGTGCGCATCTCGACGCTGATCGGGGAAGTGCGCAATCGCGACGTCATCGTGCTGGACGACGAGATTGCCAGCGGCGGCTCGATCCTGGAATTGCTGGCGCATCTGCGGGCGCATGGCGCGCGCTCGGTGCGCGTGGCCACCACCCATGGCGTGTTTGCCGGCGACAGCATTGCCCGGCTGGCCGCCGAGGCCGATATTCTCGAAATCGTCTGCACCAATACCGTGCCGATCGCGACCGGCAAGCGCCATCCCAAGCTGACCGTGCTGTCGGTGGCCCCGGCCCTGGCCGAAGCCATCCGCCGCATCAACTGCGGGGAATCGGTGAGCGCGCTGTTCTATTCCGAGCCCGAACTGCCCAAGGCCACCGGCACTGCTGGCTAGACCGCGGGCCTAGATCGCCGCCGCATTGCGCATGCGGATCATGGAAAAGCCCAGGCTGGAGGCGGCGACGTCGGCTTGCAGCGGGCCCAGATGCGGCAAGACGCGCAAGGAAGCGCCGCGGCGAGCGATCTGGTCCGGCAGATCGGTCATCACCGTGGTCGCGATGGGCCAGACCGGGCTGGTGCTGACCCAATAGCCGGCATTGGCATCCAGTTCGACAAATCCCTCCGGCGGCATGCTGTAACAATAGAGGCTGGCCTGCTGCACCCGCTCGAACCAGCCCGCTTCAATGGCGATTACCGCTGCATCCTGGCCCAACAGCGTCTGCCGATCACCCATGGTGCTGTCGGCGCGCGCCCAGAAGCAGACGCGCGGACAGTCGCGGGGCAACAGGTAATTGACCAGGCGCTCGGGCGTGATGGCCCAGACCACCGGCTCGGCCGTATAGGCCGATGGCCGAGGCACAAACAGCGGGATCGCGGGATCCTCGCTGATGTGAAACAGACTCATCGCGTCGCCAGCCGGCTCTTCTGCTGGCCATTGGCGTCGAAATTGTCTGGGCTCAGCCAGCGCTCATATTCGGCGCGCAGCGCCGGCCACTCGCTGTCGAGCATGGAAAACCAGGCAGTGTCGCGGCTTTCGCCCTTCAAGATCATGTCCTGGCGGAAGATGCCCTCGAAGCTGAAGCCGAAGCGCGTCGCTGCGGCCTTGGAGGGCTCGTTGCGGTCATTGCACTTCCACTCAAAGCGGCGGTAGCCCAGATCGTCAAAGGCGTGGCGGGCAAACAGATAGAGCGCTTCGGTGGCCAGCGGCGTGCGGGCCATCGGCAGGCCCCAATAGACGCCGCCGATCTCAATGGAACCATGCTCGGGGCGGATGCGCATCCAGCCCTGCTGCCCCACCGCCTTGCCGGTCTTCTGATCGACCACGGCGACATAGCGGTTCTCGCCCCAGGTCATGCCGGCAATGCGCGCCTCAAGCTCGGCGAGGGTTTCGGGCGCATTGCTGAACAGCCAGCGATAGCGCTCGGGCCCGCCGGGCATGGTCGACACGTCGAAAAAGCCCTTGGCATGCTGGGGTGCCATGGGCTCAAGCCGCACAAAGCGGCCTTGCAGGACAATGGGTTCGGGTGCCGATTTGGCAGGGGTCAGGGTCATGATCGCGTCTCCAAGATCTGGGCCAGGCCCTCGCGATAGGTGGGGTAGAGCAGTTCGATGCCCAGTGCGGCCTTGATGGCGGCATTGGAGCACCGCTTGTTGTCGGCATAAAAGCTCGCCTGCATCGGCGTCATTGGCGCCGTGGCGAAATCCTGCGCCGGTGGCGGCGCCATGCCGAGCATTTCGGCGGCATGAACAATGACATCCTGGGGCGGGGCCGGTTCATCGTCGCTGAGGTTGAAGGTGCCGTTCAGCCGCGCCTCTGCGGCCAGCGCGGTGATCCGGCCGATATCGGCGACATGGATGCGGTTGAACACCTGGCCCGGCTTGACGATGCGCCGCGAGGTGCCGTCCTCGAGCTTGTCGAAGGTTGAGCGACCGGGGCCATAGATGCCGGCGAGGCGCAGGATGGTCAGCGGCACGCCCCTTTGGGTGGCATAGTCGCGCCAGGCCTGTTCGGCCAGCACGCGGCGGTCCGAGCGGTCATTGCGCGGCACCAGCGGGGCGCTTTCGTCGATCCAGTCGCCGCCGAAATCGCCATAGACGCCGACCGTTGAGTAGTAGCACAGCCACTCAAGCCCCGCGGCCGCGTCGAGATCGGCGCGGTGGTGGACCAGCGCCGGATCGCCCTCGGCGCCGGGGGCAATGGAGAACACGACATGGCTGGCCGCGCGCAAGTTCGGCCCCAGGGTCAGCCCCGGCGCCGTGCCGTCAAACACATGGGCCGAAAAGCCCTGGGCGCTCAGACGGGCAGCCTTCTCCGGCGTGCGAACCGTGCAGGCAATGGGCATGTCGGGATGGTTGGCGCGCAGGAATTCTGCCGTCGCTGCAGCGGAAAAGCCCATACCGAAAATGAATGCGTTCATTGGAGTTCACCTGTCCATTCGGCCGCCACGGCGTCGGCCGTCTCGCCGGCGAGAGCGGCGCCCCGCAGCGTCTCGGCCCGCGCCGCATCGAGGCGGCGCAGTGCCCAGACCGCAGCGCCGCGCACCACATCCGCAGAATCGCCGAGGCGGGCTTCCACCAACGGCAGCAGGCTCACATCGCCCGAATTGCCGATGCCGATCAAGACATTGCGCAGAAAACGCGCAAGGCCAATGCGCTTGATCGGCGAGCCGGCAAACAGAGTGCGAAATCCGGCATCGTCCAGTTGCACCAGGTCGGCCAGCGCCGGGCCATCGAGCTCGGGCCGGGCCTGCAGCCGCGCCTCGCGGCTGATGGAGGCAAACTTGTTCCAGGGGCAGACGGCCAGGCAATCATCGCAGCCATAGATGCGATTGCCCATGGGCGCGCGAAACTCCACGGGGATCGGGCCTTTGTGCTCGACGGTGAGATAGGCGAGGCACCGGCGGGAATCGAGCTGGAACGGCGCCGGGAAGGCCTTGGTGGGGCAGATGTCGAGACAGCGCGTACAACTGCCACAGCTCTCGTCATGCGGCTTGTCCGCAGGCAGGTCCGCATCGGTTAGGATGGCGCCCAAAAACAGCCAGGATCCGAAGTCGCGGCTGACCAGCACGGTATGCTTGCCCTGCCAGCCCAGGCCCGCGGCTTCCGCCAGCGGCTTTTCCATCAGGGGGGCGGTATCGACAAACACCTTGACCTGCGCCCCGGCCCGGCGCGCCAAGAGCCCCGCCAGTTCCTTGAGCTTGCCCTTGATGATCTCGTGATAGTCGCGGTTGCGGGCATAGACCGAGATGATGCCGCGTCCGGGCTGGTCGAGCAGCGCCAGCGGATCGGCCTCTGGCCCATAGTTGATGCCCACCACGATCACCGAGCGCGCCTCGGGCCACATGGCGCGGGGGCTGCCGCGGCGCTCGGCGGTGGTTTCCATCCAGTCCATGTCGCCATGCCAGCCGGCATCGAGCGCCGCCCGCAGCTTGTCGGGCAGGTCGGGCCGCGCATCGGCCGGGGCAATGCCGAAGCTCTCAAAGCCCAGCGCTTGCGCGCGCGACTTCAGCTCGGCAACGAGAAGGTCTGCGGTGGAGGTCAACGCCGGGAAATGTCGTGCTCGAGCAGTTGCCGAATATAGCGCGTATAGGGAATGCCCTGCGCCTTGGCCTTGCTCTTGACGGCCTCAAGAAGCGCCTCGGGCAGGCGCATGTTCAACTGCGCCGCCTTGGGACTGAACTCGAACTTGACGGGTTTGAACTGATTGAAATCGAGATCAGACAGGTCCTGCTCGAGAAAGGCTGCCGCTTCTTCGTCCGTCTCGAAATGGGGAACGCGCCTACCGGTCATAGCGTTTGAGCTCCTTGTCGTGCATGTAGCGGGCACTTACCGGTCGGATCATGGTCTGCCCCTCAACCACCCTGAGTGTGAAGACCACGAAAGCGGGTCTTCCGGCGGCTGTGCGGCCGATGGCCAATTGCCGCGGCTCGGTCATCGAATGGGCTTCATCCATGGCGACGTGGATGATATCGGCAAACACCTGTTCGATATCACTCTGCGACATGCCGTGCTTTTGGCACTTCAGGCTGTTGCCATCATCCCAGTCAAATCCTGCTGCATCGATGATTTGTATATACGACTGCATATACTCTCTCGCAAGAGACTAGAAGTCGAGATCAGCATAGCCCTTGTGCGGCGGCATGGAGACGACGCGGTCGTTCAGCAGGGTCCGGAAGGCGGGCCGGGACTTGATGCGCGAATACCAGTCGCGGGTTTCGCCGGCCTTGCCCCAGTCGATATCGCCCAGATAGTCGAGCGTGGAGAGATGGGCGGCCAGGGCAAAATCGGCCAGGGTCATCTCGTCGCCCGCCAGCCACGAGCGGTTGGCGAAGAGCCAGTTGAAATAAAGCATGTGCTCATTCAGGTTGGCCTTGGCCACGCGCAGCACGGCCGGATCGGGCGTCGCGCCGCGCTGGTCGCGCTTGACGATCTTTTCCTCCAGCACATAGCGGGTCACCTCGTCATTGAGCTTGGAGATCACCCATTCGATCATCCGCCACATCTCGGCGCGCCGCACCGGCTCGGCCGGAATGAGCCCGGTAACGATGGCCGGCGTGTGCAGGTCCTCGATGGTGTGGATATTGGCGAGCAGGCCAATGATGGGCTGATCGGTCTCATCGATCATGATAGGCAGCGTGGCCGCCGGATTGATCTCGAGCAGCTCGGGCGTGCGCAGCCAGGGCTTGATCTCCTCCATATCCAGCGGCACGCCATATTCGGCGCACATCAGGCGGATCAGCCGGGAGGACGGGTCAAGAGGATGGTGCAACAGGCTTGGCATGGCGTGCTTGTCTCTTTTTGGGTCCGGTGTGGCAAGCCAGCTTGGCGGCTTTTGCGAAGCGCGATAGAGCTTGCCCACCCGCTTGGGACCAATGGACAGAATTAGGGGATCAAATGAACGCCGATCAAGGTCTTTTTGTGCCGTTGGTGCTGGGAGTTCTCGAAGGGCTTACCGAATTCCTACCCGTCAGCTCGACGGGGCATCTGCTGTTGGCAGGGCATTTCTTCGGGCTCACCCAACCGGCGACTTTTATCGTGCTGATCCAGCTGGGCGCCATCCTGGCCATTGTGACCATCTATTTTGCCAAGCTGGCGCAGCTGATCGGCGATGCGCTGCGCGGCAAGGCCTATGCCTGGCAGTTTGCCGGCTCGGTGCTGCTGGCCTGCGTCCCGGCGATCATCGCAGGCGTGCTGCTGCGCGACTTCATCCAGGGCGCGCTGTGGGAATCGCCGATGACCATCTGCATCTCGCTGGTGCTTGGCGGCATTGTGCTGCTGCTGGTCGACCGCATGCCCAAGCGCGAAACCTATGACGACATCTACCAGTTCCCCTGGCATCTGGCGCTGATCATCGGCCTGTTCCAGATGCTCAGCCTCATCCCCGGCGTGTCGCGTTCGGGTTCGACCGTGGTGGGCGCCATGCTGTTCGGCGCCAGCAAGCGCAGCGCGGCCGAGTTTACCTTCTTTGTCGCCCTGCCCATCATGGTGGGCGCCTTTGGCTATGACCTCTACAAGAGCCGCGACCTGATTGACGCCAGCATTGCGCTCAATGTCGCCGTCGGCTTTGCGGCGGCCTTTGTGGTCGGCGCCATTGTGGTGCGGTACCTGTTGGCCTTTGTCTCCAACTATGGCTTTGCGCCATTCGCCTGGTGGCGCATCGTGGTGGGCGGGGCCGGCATCATTGCGCTGCTGACCCTGCACTAACCGGTGCCAGGGTCGCCTCAGCTGCGCTGGGCGGCCTTGTAGTTGGCGGGGATGGAAAAGAAGGTCGAGGGGATCTTGACGTCTTTTTCCACGTCATAGAGCGAAAAAGTCAGCTCGGCGCCGCTGGGCTCGACCAGGCTCCACTGCACCAGATCAAGCGTATCGGTGCCGAACACCAGCGACACCTGCACCGTGCCCGCGACCGTTTCGTCGATCACCGTCACGGTCATGTAGCCGTCGGACGTTGCCACATTGACCACATTGGCATTCATCAGATTGATCTGGTCGCCCAGGAACTGGCGCAGCGGAATGGTGTCCTGCGGATAGGCGTAATAGGTCTCGTCGCGCCGGTTGAGCACATAAAAGCCATTGCCGACCGAGACGATTTCCTCGCGGCTGGGCGGGGCATAGCGGAAGGCGATCTTGTTGGGGCGCTCCAGGAAGAAGGTGCCCTCGGTGCGGCCGCCATTGGTGTCGATCTGCAGGAACCGGCCCACCATGGAGCGGATGGCCGAATTATGCGCGCCGATGCTGTCGATCATCTGCTGCTCTTCGGGCGTCAGGGCCCGGTCAAGCGCCCAGGCCGAAGATCCCATCGCAAAGACGGCGGCAAGTCCGAGCAGCAAGGCATCGCGGCGAATCATGATTGAGTTTCCTGACTGTTGGTTCGTCTCAGGCTAGCCTAGAAAGCAATTGCGGCAACAGCGGGTTCCGAGAGCGGGGCCGGGGCCGCAGTCACACGGGAGATTTTCTGTCATGCGCGCCTTTGTCTTGCCCAGCCTTGCCGTCGTGGTCGGGCTGCTCACAGCCCTGCCCGCCCAGGCCGCCCTGCCGCCGCAATATCAGCGTCAGGCCGAGCTGGCCGCCATCATTGCCGACATGGGTGTGGCCGATGCCTTCGGCTTTTCAGGCGTGGATGCGATCGAGCTGATTGCGCCGGACCACTATCTGGTGCGCGGCGGCGCCTGCGTGCTGTCGGTCACCATCGAGGATGTGCCCAATACCCACGAGGCCGGCTGGGCCGGCCCGCGCGAGTTCAAACTCGTGCTGGGCACGCCGGCCTGCAGCCAATAGCCGTGATGGCAGCGGGGATCAGTACTGGTCCCCGCCCACCAGGATTTCGCGCTTGCCGGCATGGTTGGCCTGGCTGATGACGCCTTCGCGTTCCATGCGCTCGATCAGGGTCGCCGCCTTGTTGTAGCCAATGGCCAGGCGCCGCTGCACATAGGAGGTCGAGGCCTTCTTATCGGTGAGCACGATGTGGACGGCCTTGTCATAGAGCTCGTCGCCCGAGCCGGCATAATCGTCGCCACCGCCGGCGCCGCCATCGGCTGCCATGGCGGCCTCGTCCTCATCCTCGGTGATGGAATCGAGGTAATCCGGCTGGCCCTGGGTCTTGAGATGGGCCACCACGGCCTCGACTTCGGCGTCCGAGACGAAGGGGCCGTGCAGGCGCTTGGTGCGGCCGCCCGAGGCCATATAGAGCATGTCGCCATTGCCCAGCAGCTGCTCGGCGCCCTGCTCGCCCAGAATGGTGCGCGAATCGATCTTGGAGGTGACCATGAACGAGATGCGCGTGGGGAAGTTGGCCTTGATAGTGCCGGTGATGACGTCCACCGACGGGCGCTGGGTGGCGGTGATAATGTGGATGCCGGCGGCGCGAGCCATCTGGGCCAGGCGCTGGATGGCGCCTTCGATGTCCTTGCCGGCCACCATCATCAGATCGGCCATTTCGTCGACGATGACCACGATATAGGGCAGCACTTCGAGGTTGAATTCCTCGCTCTCGAAAATGGCTTCGCCGGTCTCGCGATCAAAGCCGGTCTGCACCGTGCGGGTGATGGTCTTGCCCTCGGCAGCGGCTTCGCTGACGCGCTGGTTGAAGCCATCGATATTGCGCACGCCGATCTTGCTCATCTTGCGATAGCGGTCTTCCATCTCGCGCACGGCCCATTTGAGGGCGACCACGGCCTTTTGCGGGTCGGTCACCACGGGCGTGAGCAGATGGGGAATGCCATCATAGATGCTGAGCTCCAGCATCTTGGGATCGATCATGATCATGCGGCACTGCTGCGGCGTCATCTGGTAGAGCAGGCTGAGGATAAAGGTATTGATACCCACCGACTTGCCCGAGCCGGTGGTGCCGGCGATCAGCAGATGCGGCATGCGGGCGAGATCGGCGATGACGGGTTCGCCACCAATGGTCTTGCCCAGGCAAATGGGCAGCTTGCCCTTCATCTTCTCAAAGTCGGAGCTGGCCAGCATTTCGCGGAAATAGACGGTCTCGCGCATCTGGTTGGGCAGCTCGATGCCAATGGCATTGCGGCCCGGCACCACGGCGACGCGGGCAGAAATAGCGCTCATGGAGCGGGCGATATCGTCGGCCAGCGAGATGACGCGGCTCGACTTGATGCCGGGCGCGGGCTCGAGCTCAAACAGGGTCACCACAGGGCCGGGGCGGACATTGATGATGTCGCCCTTGACGCCGAAATCTTCCAGCACGCCCTCCAGCTGGCGCGCCATTTCCTCAAGCCGCTCGGGGGCGTGCTCGGGCGAAGGGCCCTTGTGCTTGGGCTCGGCCAAGAGACTCAGCGGCGGCAGCTCGAAGCCACCGGGTTCGTCCAGGAACGAGGTCTGGGCTTCGCGCAGGATGCGCTGGCCCTGGGCCGGGCGCGGGGCCGGAGCCGTGACGCGCGGCTTGGCCGGATCGACCGGGTGGAAGCGCGAATCGCCCTGCTGGCGGTGATTGACAACGGGCGCGACCGGAAGGTCGGGCACGAAGGGAATGTCGTCCTCGTGCTCGTCGGGATAATCGATCTCGTCCTCGTCATAGCTGGGACGGGCATTGATGCGCGAGGACACCTCGGCAGAGGCCGCGGGGACAGGCGTATCGGCAAAGGCGGGTTCGACGCTGTGCTCGACCGGCGCATGGATGCGGCGCGGCGCAGGCGCGACGGCCGGCTCGCGCCGATCGGGCGTGGCGGCCCGGGCCACGGGGGCGTCATCCAGGCCAGGCTCGACCTCGTCATCGCGCCAGGTGGCGGCATCGGCGGCGCGGCGTTCGGCATGGCTGGCACGGGCGCGGCGGAAAGCGGTGCGCAGCGAATAGCCCATGTGCACCATGGCGCCGAGAGCGACATCGATGATGGGGTTGGTTTCGGGCTCGTCCATCTCCTGGGCGGCCGCAGCAGCGCCCTTGCGGCCGGCAGTAGCGGCAGCGGGCTTGCGCGGACCGGTGGGGACCGAGCTGCCCAGGCCCATGGCAATCCAGAACAGGGCCAGCGCCGGCACGGCGATGATGATGGCGAACAGCACCTGGGTAACAGCCTGCGGCTGGGCGCCGCTGACCAGGGTGGCCAGACTCATGAAGCCAGACCCGACCAGGCCGCCCAGGCCGGTGGGCAGCGGCCAGGTGGCCGGCATGGCGACAAAGGCGAAGGCGCCGGCAGCCAGGACGCTGGCGCCGACCCAGCCGAGCAGGCGCAGGCCGAGATGGCTGGGCATGCGGCGGCGGGCAAAGGCCCAGCCCCATAGCGCCGGCGGCACGAGCATTACGAGGGCGGCCAAGCCAAAGACCTGAAACAGCGTGTCTGCAATCACCGCTCCCGGAAAGCCCAGCCAATTGGCCGCCGGCTTGGCCGTGGCATAGGAAAAGCTCGGATCGTCCACCGACCAGGAGGCGAGCGCGGCCAGGCAGATGCCCACCAGCGCCAGAACGATCAGGCCCGCCAGGCGCACCGGAATGCGAATCGACAGTGCCGGCGGCGGCGCTGGCAGGGCCTTGGTGGCGCTGCGCGTGCTGCGCTGGGGCATGGAGCGGACTTCGTCGAGCACGGGCGAGGGGGAACTGGGCATGGGCGAACTCAATACTTGCCCGGCTGAAGACCGGGCCCACATTGGCTGCATGCTATCGGGGTCTGGTTAACCCGAGGCTAACCATGGGGCGATGGGAGGGCGTGGCCTGGCCGAGACAAGAAAAGGCCCGCCAGACTGTCCGGGGACAGCGGCGGGCCAGGGTTCCACAGGCACACGAGGGAGGAGCGGGCCCGGGTCGTCAAATTGATCGTGGTGTGCGGCCCGTGCATTTTGCGAGTGGGAAGCCTCTGTGGCGGGCCAAGAGGGACACGAACCGCACGCCACGATCAATTCAGGCCGCCTGTGCGCTCTCTTTGCGCCAGGGGCAGGAACCGGGCGGCAGCGAACCGCCGCCCGGAGAAAGCTTAGTTGTAGGCGCGCTCGCCATGGCTGGAGAGATCCAGGCCATCGCTTTCGGCCGATTCGGCCACACGGGCACCGCCGAAGATCGCCTTGACGATGAACATGGCAACCAGGGCCACCACGCCGGACCAGACCACGGCAATGCCGACAGCGGTCAGCTGGATCATGAACTGGCCACCGATGGAGTAGGCAGCCGCATCGCCCAGCGGATAGCCGCCGAGGCCAGGGGACGCGACAATGGCAGTGCCCAGGGCACCGACGATGCCGCCGACGCCATGGATGCCGAAGACGTCCAGGCTGTCGTCATACTTGAGCATGGGCTTGAGGTTGACCACGGCCCACAGGCAGATGACGCTGGCCACGGCGCCCAGCACGATGGCGCCACCGATGCCGGCAAAGCCAGCGGCGGGGGTGATGGCAACCAGGCCGGCAACAGCGCCGGAGACGGCACCGAGAGCGGAGGCATGACCACGGGTGACGCGTTCAGCGATGGCCCAGGCCAGAGCGCCAGCAGCAGGAGCAATGATGGTGTTGACCAAAGCAACGGCGGTCAGCGCATTGGCTTCGAGGTTAGAGCCGGCGTTGAAGCCGAACCAGCCGAACCACAGCAGGCCGGCACCGACATAGGTCCAGACCAGGTTGTGGGGAGCAATCGGTTCCTTCATGTAGCCCAGGCGCGGCCCGAGCACGATGGCAGCGACCAGGGCGGCCACACCGGAGTTGATGTGCACGACCGTGCCGCCGGCAAAGTCATAGGCACCCAGGCCGAACAGCAGGCCAGGACCAGCCCAGACCATGTGGGCCATCGGGACGTAGGAGAAGGTGAACCAGATGGCCAGGAACGCCATCAGCGCGCCGAACTTCATGCGTTCGGCAATGCCGCCCACGATCAGGGTCGAGGTGATGCAGGCAAAGGTCATCTGGAAGACCACGAAGACCATTTCGGGCAGCTCGAAGCCGGCCGAGAAGGTGGCAGCGCGGGAGTCCAGCGTCACGCCGGAGAGGAAGAACTTGGAGAAGTCACCGACGAAAGCCGACAGGCCCCCTTCGGTCGGGCCGGCGAAAGCCAGCGAATAGCCGTAGGCAACCCAGAGGATGGCGATCATCGAGAAGCCGAGGAACACCTGGGTGAGGACGGACAGGATGTTCTTGGCGCGCACCAGGCCGCCGTAGAACAGGGCCAGGCCCGGCACGGTCATGACGATCACGACCATGGTGGAAACAAGCATCCAGGCCACGTCGCCCTTGTCGACGACGGCGGCGGCTTCAGCTGCGGGAGCCGCTGCGTCCTGAGCGAAAGCTGGCACCGCCAGCAGGAGGGAGGCCAGCGCGGCGCTCCCCAGGATCTTTGACATCTTCATCTGTTGATTCTCCCGATGACGCTTAGAGGGCTGCCGCGCCGGTTTCACCGGTGCGGATGCGGGTGACGGCCAGCAGGTCGAGCACGAAGATCTTGCCGTCGCCGATGCGGCCAGTCTGGGCGCTGTCGCGGATGGCAGTGGAAACAGCGTCGGCGATGGCGTCGTCGACCGCAATCTCAACCTTGAGCTTGGGCAGGAAGTGCACGGCATATTCCGTGCCGCGGTAGATTTCCGAATGGCCCTTCTGGCGGCCGTAGCCCTTCACTTCGGTGACGGTCATGCCGTGCACATCGAGCGAGTTGAGAGCCTGGCGAACCTCTTCGAGGCGTGACGGCTTAATAATTGCGATCACCAGTTTCATGTGTGCCCCTTTTCAGCTTGGCGCTTGGTCTGGATAGGCCCAGTAGACTCAAGAGCCGTGCCAAGTTGCACCGACATAAAATTGTCTTGAATAACAACATGTTAGAATCTGGTGGTAGGCAGAGCCCCGTCCGTGAGCTGTATTCTGCCTATTTATCAGGCACATTGTTCAAAGCGTGTGCGATATTAAGGCAAAGCTGTGGCAGTAGACAGCGGCCCCACCAGCCCCCGCGACATAGCGGCACGAGGCCCGTTCGAGCACGCCGATCCGCTTGGCAGGCGCAGCCGATGGGCGTAGGGGTCGAACCGTCAGATGGAGATGGCCATGCAGCCCGAGATGCCGCAGCAGAATTCGTTCGATGTCATCATTGTGGGCGGCGGTCACGTCGGCCTGACCCTGGCCCTGGCGCTGGTGCAGTCGGCGCGGGGCATCAGGGTGGCGCTGGTCGACCGGCGCCCGCTGGAAGTGCCGCGCGACAATCGCGCCTCGGCCATCGCCGCCGGCGTGCGCCGGGTGTTCGAGGCACTGGGCGCCTGGCCGCAGATGCTGGACGAGAGCCAGGCCATCACCGCCATGCGCATCACCGATTCGGGCACGGGTGACATCGCCCGGCCGCTGTTTCTGACCTTTGAGGGCGAGGTTGCCCCTGGCGAGGCCTTCGCCCATATGGTGCCCAACCAGACCAGCGCCCGGGCGCTGCTGGCGCGGCTCGGCGACCAGACGACGGTCATCGCCCCGGCCGAAGTGGCCAGCTATAGCGCCGATGGCACCTGTGCGCGTCTGGTGCTGGCGGATGGCCGCGTGCTGACCGCGCCGCTGCTGGTGGCGGCCGATGGCGCCCGCTCCATGCTGCGCGGCATGGCCGGCATTGAGGTGATCGCCAGCGACTATGGCCAGACCGGGCTCGTCGCCACCATCGGCCATGCGCTGCCGCATGATGGCGTGGCCTATGAGCATTTCCGCCCCGCCGGGCCCTTTGCCAGCCTGCCGCTGCCCGGCCAGCGCTCCTCGCTGGTGTGGACCGAGCGGGCCGACGAGGCCAAGCGCCTCCTCGCCCTCGACAATGCCGCCCTGGCGCTGGAGATCGAGGCGGCCATGGGGTCGTCGCTGGGCGCGGTGACGCTGGAAGACCAGTTGGCCGGCTTTCCGCTGCGGCTACAGATCGCACGCAGCTTCATTGCCCCGCGCCTGGCGCTGATCGGCGATGCTGCCCATGTGGTGCATCCCATTTCCGGCCAGGGGCTCAACCTGGGCCTCAAGGACGTCGCGGCGCTGGCTGAAGTCGTGGTGTCGGCCATCCGCCTGGGGCTCGACCATGGCAGCGTCGATGTGCTGGAGCGCTACCAGGCCTGGCGCCGGCTTGATGTCGCCAGCATGGCGGCGATGACCGATACGCTCAACCGGCTGTTCTCCAATGATCTGGCGCCGGTGCGCGCGCTGCGCGACTTTGGCCTGGGCCTGGTGGATCGCACCGGACCGGTCAAAAATGCGCTGATCCGCACGGCGGCGGGCCTCTCGGCCGGCGGACCGCGCCTCCTCAACGGTTTGCCGATCTAGGCCTCGTCGTTCCGGGGCGTTGCCTGGCGCGGGGTGCCGCCGGCATCGAGGTCCGGCAGGTGGCGCAGGGTTTGTGGATCGACATTGCGCGCCTCGTCCAGCGCCAGCAGGGGCACGCCCTTGACGATGGGAAAGGCCAGACGCGCCGCCACCGAGATCAGCTCGCTGCGGTCGGCCGACAGCACCAGCCGCGTCTTGGTGAGCGGGCAGACCAGCATTTCGAGCGTCTTGATGTCAAAGACATGTCGCGGCTCGGGCGGGGGCGCCGGCGTGGTCATCAGTTGAGCGGCGTCGCGCTGCCGCCGGCCCCGCGCGCCATTTCATATTCGGTCATGGCGATCAGCGTCTCGGCGCGCTGCTCCAAGGTTGCGGCTTCGAGCAGCACCTGCTTTTCAGCCGGGCCATAGGGGCCGACCATGCAGCAGAAATTGACCAGCTCGGCGGTGCCGGTGCGTTCGATCTCGTCCCAGTTGAGCTCGATATTGGCGAATTCGGCATAGTCGCGCATCATCTTGACGAAGCGCTCGCGGTCCACCGCATCCTCGCCATAGGCCCGGGTGAAATCGGTGGCGAATTCCTCGGCCGAGATGGTGCCCTGGCGATAGGGCGTCATCACTGTCAGCTCATGGGTGAGGCGGAACCGCGTCACCCCTTCGAGAATGATGAAGTAGCGGCCCTCGCCGCTTTCCTCGAAATGGGTGATGCGGCCCAGGCAGCCGATGGGCTGCAGGGCGCCGGGCGCGCGCGGGCTTTCCTCGGAAGTGTCCTCGGGCTGGATCAGGCCAATGAGCCGGTCGCCGCGCAGGGCAGCGTCGACCATGTCGATATAGCGCGGCTCAAACACATTGAGTGGGCGGTGCGAAAAGGGCAGCAGCAGCGCCCCCGACAACGGGAACACCGGCACCGATCGGGGCAGGTCTGCCGGAGACGTGGGGCGCTTGAGCATGGCTGGCTTCCTTAGGAGAACAGCGCCGCCGAGAGCAGGCGGCGGCCCTTGAGCGTGGCAGGGTCCTTGGGACCCCAGGCATCGAAGAATTCGAGCAGCTTCTTGCGCGCGCCGTCCTCGTTCCAGCTGCGGTCGCGCTTGAACAGGGTCACCAGGGCTTCGGCCGCCTCGACACGCTTACCTTCGGCATTGAGGGCCAGCGCAAGATCATAACGCGCCTGATGGTCATCTGGATTGGTGGCCAGCGCAGTTTCGAGCGCCGAGGTCTCGCTGACATTGGCCGCTTCGTCCGCCAGGCGCACCGAATTGGAGACGCGGGTATAGGCCTCGCCCTTGCGTTCGGCCTCGGGCACCAGATCGAGCATGGCCTTGGCCTGGTCGGCTTCGCCGGCGGTGAGATAGACCTGGGCCAGCCCGATCAGGGCGGGGGCGTTCTCGGGCTGGTGCTGCAGCACCATGCCATAGATCTGGGCGGCAGCGCCCAGGTCGCCGGCGGTCTGGGCTTCGGTGGCGGCGGCCAGGGCGTCGGCAATCTGGTCTTCCAGGGAGCCACGGGCCGGCGGGGCGGGCGGCGCAGCGGCGATCACCTTGTCGGCGAAGCGGCGCACCTCGCCCTCGGGCATGGCGCCCATGAAGCCATCGACCGGGCGGCCGCCGGCAAAGGCAAACACCGCCGGAATGGACTGTACGCCGAGCTGGCCGGCAATCTGGGGATGCTCGTCGATATTGATCTTGATCAGCCGAATCGCCCCGGCCTTCTCCTTGACCACTTTCTCCAGCGACGGGGTCAGCTGGCGGCAGGGCCCGCACCAGGGGGCCCAGAAGTCGACCAGTACGGGTTGTTCGAGCGAGGCGTCGATCACATCGACCTTGAACGCGGAATCGCTGGAGTCCTTGATCAGTGCGCCGGCCGGGGTGGCCCCTGGGGTGGCGGGGGCAATGTCGTTGAACGGGGAAGACATGGCGAAAAGGCCCTTGCAGCTAGGCAAAATGACAATGTTGCGGGCCTTTCTTGCGCCCGCAAACGGCGGTGTGACAAGCCCCACAATCCACAGAGCAACACGAAGATGACGTTCACGTCAAAATGTGGGTTGCATTCGGGCAAGTGATTGGGCATATAGCGCCTCGTCGCCGCCAAACAAGACTGTGGCGCTGACAAATGGAGTGCGGGTGTAGCTCAGGGGTAGAGCATAACCTTGCCAAGGTTAGGGTCGAGGGTTCGAATCCCTTCGCCCGCTCCAATCTTCTCCTTCGCAAGAGAAGACACGATGAAAAGGCCAGGCATTCGTGCCTGGCCTTTCGTTTTTTCCGGCATGCGCTACCGCGCTGCGCCGCCTCTCAGGCCGAGAGGCGGACGGGTTCGGCCTGATTATGGCCCGGGGCAGGCAGGCGCAGCGCCGCCACCAGAGCCCGATATTCCTGGCGCGCATTGACATGGGACATCGAGGGCGCGCCGCCCAGCATGGCCGCGTCGAGCGGATCAAACACCGTCATGCCGATGGAAAACAGCGAGCGGAAGATCACCCGCTCGGCAATGCCGTCGGCCACCCGGCAGCCCAGCCGCGCGGCGACACGATCAATGGTGGTCTGCACCTGGCTGGCATTGCGCGAGCCCAGGTTGGAGATGCGGTTGCGCACCAATACCCAGTCGATGCTGCGACCTTCGGTCGCCAGGCGCTCGGCTCGGGCCTTCTGCACATTGCGCGAATAGGGGCTGGTTTCGATGGGTTCGCCGCTGACGGCGTCGACGTGAGCCAGCACGTCGAGGTCAATCATGCTGTCGTTGACCGGGGTCACCAGCGTATCGGCAAAGCCATGCGCCAGCCGCGCCAGATTGCCGTCAAAGCCGGGGGTATCGATCACGATAATGTCGGTGCTGTCGCGCAGCTCGGTCAGCGCGCGGGTGAAGATGTCGCGCTCGGCGCGTTGATTCTCGGAAATCGAATCGCCCCAGGCGGTGGGCAGATGCACATGGCGCGGCATGGGCGCGTCGCGGCCCGTGGCATCGACAGTGGCGCGGCGGTTGCGCACATAGCGGGTCAGCGTCTGCTGGCGACTGTCGACGTCGATGGTGGCGACGCGATGGCCCAGATGCAGCAGGTAGATGGCCAGGTGCAGCGCCGTGGTCGACTTGCCCGAACCGCCCTTTTCATTGCCCACGGCAATGATATGCGCGCCGTTTCCACCCATGTCCGTCACTCCAAATCAGGGAATGGTTCCCCCTGATCCATGAAGTGTCCGCATGGTTAACAAAGGCCTAAGAGGCGCACCCCGGGCCGGGTGCTGCCCGGGGTTTTCGACCGATTCGCGTCCGCTTACGGCAGGGTGTGGCCGGCGGTGGTGAACAGGCGATACCATTCCTCGCGCGTCAGGGTCACGTCAGAACCTGCGGCCGAATCGCGGACGCGGCCGGGATTGGTGGTGCCCAGCACCACCTGGATATTGGCGGGATGGCGGGTGATCCAGGCCACGGCGATGCCGGTGGGCGTGACGCCATATTTCTTGGCCAGTGCATCGATGGCGTCGTTGAGCTCGGGGAAATTGACCCTGTCGCCCAGGAACACGCCGTCGAAAAAGCCCTTCTGGAAGGGCGACCAGGCCTGCAGCATCATTTTGTTGATGCGCGAATAGTCGAGCAGGCCATTGTCGCGGCTGATCGACTGGTCGAGGCCGGCCATATTGGCCGCCACGCCCTGGGCGATCAGTGGTGCATGGGTGATGGAGAGCTGCACCTGATTGGCCACCAGCGGCTGGGTCACGGCAGTCTTGAGCAGCTCGATCTGACCCGGCGTCTGGTTGGAGACGCCGAAATGGCGCACCTTGCCGGAGGCGGCCAGCTTGTCGAAGGCGGCCGCGACCTCCTCGGGCTCCACCAGCGTATCGGGCCGGTGCAGCAGCAGCAGGTCGAGATAGTCGGTGCGCAGCGCCTTGAGCGAGCCATCGACGGAATTGAGGATATGCTCGGCTGAGAAGTCGAAATAGCCCTTGCGGATGCCGGCCTTGGACTGGATGAACACCGCCTCGCGCTCGGCAGCGCTGAGGCGAATGGCCTCGCCAAAGCGGGCCTCGCAGGCATGGCGCTCGCCGCCATAGATATCGGCGTGATCGAAAGTGTCGATGCCGGCCTCACGCGCGGCGCCGAACAGCGCCTGCACGTCGGAATCGCTCATCTTGACGATGCGCATGAGGCCCAGCACGACGCTGGAGAGGACGCGATCGGTATGGGGCAGGCTAAAAGTCTTCATGGATGAGTATTCCGGAATCACGGGCTGAAAGGCGCTGTTATGTTAACGCTAACATAGCGCAACGGCGATCACCTCTTTTGGCCGTTCGAGAGTGAAGACTACTTGGCTTTCGCGACGGGCTTGGCTGGCTTGGGACGGGCGGCTGATCTAGCCTTGATGCGGATCGCGCCACCTTGGGGATGCTCGACGTCAAACGCATTGGCGCCACGAACAAGATCGCTGAGCTTGCGATAGCCATAGGTTCTGGGGTCGAAGTCGGAGGCTAGGTTGGCAAGCTGGTTGCCGACCGCGCCCAGCGCCACCCAGCCGTCGTCACTGTCCATCTGGGCGACAATGGTGCTGATGATCTTTGCCGCAGCCGAAACGGGCTGCAGCGGCGGCGTGGCCGGTTCGCCTGCGCTCGCAATCGGCTGCGGGATCAGATTTTCCGTATAGACGAAGCGCCGACAGGCCTGACGAAAGCTCTCGGGGGTCTTCTGCTCGCCAAAGCCATAGACTTCCACGCCATGCTCTCGAATGCGGGCCGCCAGCCGTGTGAAGTCGCTATCCGAGGACACTAGGCAAAATCCGTCGAAACGGCCGCTGTGGAGCAGGTCCATGGCGTCAATGACCAGGGTGATGTCGGAGGCATTCTTGCCTGTCGTATAGGCGAACTGCTGTTGCGGAATGATGGCGTGGCGGGCCAGCACATCCGTCCAGCCCTTGGAGCGAGGACTGGAGAAGTCTCCATAGATGCGCCGCACACTGGCTTCGCCCAGTTTGGCGATCTCCTGGAAGAGACCGTCGACGATCTTTGCCGAGGTGTTGTCAGCGTCGATGAGAACGGCGAGACGTGGCGAACGTGGCTCCGATGGCATCGGTCTCTTCTCCTGGCCCAAGCGGAGTATGGCACGCCATCATACTGCTGCGGGCGAATTTTCTCCCAGCGTGCGCACCAGCTCGGCGACCGCTGCCGCCCCGGCGCGATTGGCGCCAATGGTGGAGGCCGAAGGGCCATAGCCGACCAGGTGGATACGGGGGTCCCGGGCGACCTGGGTGGCCAGCCGCCCGGTCATGGTGATGCCGCCCGAGGGCTCGCGCAGGTCCAGCGGCGCCAGATGGTCGAGCGCGCTGCGAAAGCCGGTGCACCATAGGATGACATCGACATCAAGCGTGGTGCCATCGGCCCAGCGCACCCCTGTGGGGGTGATGGCATCGAACATGGGTTGCCGATTGAGCACGCCACGCTGCTGCATGGCGGCAATGGCTGGCGTCATGGGCAGGCCGGTGACCGAGACCACCGAATTGGGCGGCAGGCCGGCGCGCACGCGCTCTTCCACCAGGCGGACGGCGGCGCGCCCGGCCTCTTCGTCGAACGGCCCCTCGCGAAAGCGTGGCGGCGTGCGGGTCACCCAAGTGGTGCGAGTCACCATCGAGATCTGGTCGAGTAGCTGGATGGCCGAGATACCACCGCCCACGATCAACACATGTTGGCCGGCGAAGTCTTCGGCCGTGTGGAAGTCATGGGTGTGCAGTTGTCGCCCGGCAAAGCTGTCGCGGCCGGGATAGTCGGGAATATAGGGCTTTTCCCAGGTGCCGGTGGCGTTGATGATGCCGCGGGCCGAGAGCAGGCCGCGATCACTCTCGATGCGCAGGCGGTCGCCGCGGTTGCAGACGAGACGCACCGTGGTGGGCCGCTGCACGGCGAGGGCAAAGCGCTCCTCATAGGCGGCAAAATAGTCTGGCACCGCCACCGAAGCCAGCACGCTGGCATCATCCCCTGCCCGCTCGGCAAAGCTCATGCCGGGCAGGTCATGGACGCGGTTGACGGTGGTCAGGGTCAGCGAGGGCCAGCGGTATTGCCAGGCGCCGCCGGGCCGCGGCGCGGCGTCCAGAATGGTGAAATCGCGCTCGGGCTCAAGGCCGAGGCGCTTGAGGTGATAGCCGGCGCTCAGACCCGCCTGGCCAGCGCCGATCACTACGATATCGCGCTTGAGGGCCATGCGCACGGCCGATGGATGGTCTGTCACGCCGCGCTCCTGCCGGTCAGGCGCTCATGTTGGTACACGAGCGCCCAAAGGCAAGGCCTGACGTCGGCTCAGATGACGTCGCCCTCGGCATTGAACAGATGCAGGCGGGCCGGATCGATATGGGCCGCCACCATGGTGCCCAGGGCCACGCTGCGCTGGCCTTCGAGCACGATGTTGATCGGCTGGTTGTCGGCCGTGGTGGCGTAGATCACTGTCTGGCCGCCCAGGCTCTCGACCAGGTCGACGCGGACATCGGCCAGCTTGACGCCGCTGCCTTCGGCCAAAGTGATGTGCTCGGGGCGCACGCCCAGCGTCGTCGTGCCGGCGACGGCGCGGCCGAGTTCAAGGCTGCCCCCGGCGACATTGACCTTGCTGCCATCGGCGCTGGCGGTGAGGAAATTCATCTTGGGCGAGCCGATGAAGCCGGCCACGAAGAGGTTCTTGGGACTGTTATAGAGCTCGAGCGGGGCGCCGACCTGTTCGATCACGCCGGCGCGCAGCACGACGATCTTGTCGGCCATGGTCATGGCCTCGACCTGGTCATGCGTCACATAGATCATGGTATTGCCGAGATCATTGTGCAGCTTGGCGATCTCGACGCGCATCTGCACGCGCAGCTCGGCATCCAGGTTGGACAGGGGTTCGTCGAACAGGAAGATGCGCGGCTCGCGCACGATGGCGCGGCCGATGGCCACGCGCTGGCGCTGGCCGCCCGAAAGCTGCTTGGGCTTGCGCTGCAGCAGCGGCTCGATCTTGAGGATGGCGGCCGCCTTAGCGACGCGCTGGGCGATCTCGGCCTTGGGCATCTTGGCCGTCTCGAGGCCGAAAGCCAGGTTCTGATAGACATTCATATGCGGGTAGAGCGCATAGCTCTGGAACACCATGGCGATGCCGCGGCGGGCCGCCGGCACTTCGTTCATGCGCTCGCTATCGATCAGCAGTTCGCCGCCGGTGATCGGCTCGAGCCCGGCGATCATGCGCAGCAGGGTTGACTTGCCACAGCCCGAGGGGCCGACGAAGACGGTGAATTCGCCGGGGTTGATGGTCAGGTCGATGCCATGGACGACCTTCACCTCCCCGTAGGATTTGACGATCTTGCGCAGTTCGATGTTGGTCGCCATGGCTGAACTCCTATGCCGTCCGGAACTGGGCCGGGACCCAGCTCTGGTAGAGGGGATGGTCGGTGCCAAGCGGCAGCACCACATCGGTGCCCGTGCTGGACGAGTGGTAGAAGGCGGTCACCAGCTCCAGGGAGCGGCGCGAATCGGCCGATGTCACCGGCAGCGGCCGGGTGCCAACCAGCGCGCCGTGGAAGCGCTCCATCTGGGTCTGGAAGCGCGAGGGAACATGCTTCCAGTCCTTGAGCAGGGCGTCGATGGCGGCCTTGGTCGCCTCGTTGCGCGGCTGGATCTTCCAGAGCTTTTCGCCGGGATTATAGGCGGCATGGTCGCTCTCGATCATCACATTCTCAAAGACCAGGCGAATGCGGGTGGTGTCGTCGGCGGCGCCGAGCGTGGCGGTGAGGCTCGCCAGCGCGCCGCTCTTGAGCAGCACGGAGGCCGAAATGGTGTCTTCCACTTCGATGGGATTGACGCGGGTGGCCACGCGGCCAAACACGCGGTCGATATCGCCCATCAGATAGGTGAACATGTCGTGGGGATGGATGGCATGGCCCATCAGCACGCCGCCCAGTTCGGTCGCCCATTTGCCGCGCCAGGGCACGGCATAATAGTCGGCGTCGCGGCGCCAGAAGGTTTCCACCGTCGCGGCAAAGGGCTTGCCGGCCAGGCCCGCGTCGATCACGGCCTTGGCCTGTTCGATGCCATCGCCAAAGCGATACTGGAACACTGGCATCAGCTTGCCGCTGGACTGCTTTTCAGCGGCCATGACTTCGTCGATCTGGGCGAGCGAGCCAACGAGCGGCTTTTCGCAGATCACATGTTTGCCGGCCTTGAGCGCGGCCAGCACCATGGGATGGTGCAGCATGGGCGGGGTGCAGACGTCGATGACGTCGATATCGGCCATGCTCAGCAGCGAGTCGAAATCGGTGGTGCGGCGCTCAATGCCGAACTCATCGCCCACGGCGGCCATGCGCTCCTGGTTGAGGTCGCACAGGGCCAGCACCTTAAACTTGTCGGCATTGGGGACATAGCCCTCAACGATATGGCTGCGGCCGATGCCGACACCCACGACGGCGACGTTGAAAATCCGGCTCACTGGGCCCACTCCGTACCAATTTCGGCCATCTGCTGGGCGGTCAGCGCCAGCTTCATGGCATTAAAGCAACGCTCCTGCGGCATGGCCGTCTGGGTGCGGTTGCGCACGTCATCGAGGAACTGGCGCCCAAAGGGCAGATCGACCTGCGAGCAGTCGATATGGCGCGGGCCATTCTGGTTGACGATGAAGAGGTGTTCCTCGCCGGGGCGGCCGGCGATGTCGATATATTTGCGCAGCTCGATGTAGCCCTCGGTGCCCAGAATGGTCAGGCGCCCGTCGCCCCAGGTGGGCAGGCCCGTGGGGGTGAACCAGTCGACGCGGATATAGCCCGAGGTGTTGGCGGTCTTGAGATGCACATCGCCGACGTCCTGCAGGCCCGGCTTGTCGGGATGGCCGCGGTTGGCGACGCTGGCGGAGACGACATCGGCATCCATGGCATCGGAGAAGAACAGGAACTGCTCGAACTGGTGGCTGGCGATATCGCACAGGATGCCGCCGTAGCGCTGACGGGTGAAGAACCATTCCGGCCGGTTGTTGAGGCGCAGCGAATGCGGCCCGAGGCCAACGGTATTGATCACCTTGCCGATGGCGCCCTGGGCCACCAGATTGCCGGCCTCGACGGCAGCGCGCACCTCGAAATGTTCGGAATAGAGCACGCCATAAATGCGGCCGGTCTCGGCCTGCACGCGCTTGATCTCGTCGAGCTGGGCAAAGGTGGTCATGCCCGGCTTGTCGGAGAGGACGTCCTTGCCATGCTGCATGGCCGCGATGGAAATGGCAGCGCGGTCGCCTGGAATGGCGGCGGTGGTGATCACTGAGATCGAGGAGTCTTCGAGGATTTCCCGCGGGTCGGCAACGCGGCGCGCCTCGGGAAACTTGGCCGAAAAGGCCGCGGCCAGGTCATCCTCGATGGCATGGAAGGCGACAAACTGGGCGCCGGCGCGCTTGAGGCAGTCCACCTGGCCATAGATATGGGCGTGGTTGATGCCGATGGCGGCAAATTTGATGTCGGTCATAGGTCTAGCGTTTCATACCGGTGGTGGCGATGCCCTCGATGAGCATGCGCTGGAAGAACAGGAAGAACAGGAAGATCGGCACGAGGCTGAGCACACTCATGGCGAACAATCCGCCGAAGTCGCTTTCGCCGGTACTGTCGGTGAAGGTGCGCAGGCCCAACATGACCGTGTAGGACTTCATCTCGCTCAGATAGATCAGCGGCCCGAAGAAATCGTCCCAGGTCCAGATGAAGGTGAAGATGGCGGCCGTGGCCAAAACGGGCGTCGACAGTGGCAGGATGATCTTCCAATAGATGCGCCAGGGCGAGCAGCCGTCCATCTGGGCGGCCTCGTCGAGCTCCTTGGGCAGGCCGCGGAAGAACTGCACCATCAGGAAGATGAAGAAGCCATCGGCGGCCAGGAACTTGGGCACCACCAGGGGCAGGAAGGTATTGACCCAGCCGAGCTGGCGGAACAGCACATATTGCGGGATGAGCGTGACCTGATAGGGCAGCATCAGCGTCATCAGCATCATGGCGAACCAGAAGTTCTTGCCACGGAATTCGAGGCGGGCAAAGGCATAGGCGGCCATGGAACAGGCCATGACATTGCCGATCACCGACAGGCCCGAGATGATGAAGCTGTTGAGGTAGAAGGTGCCAAAGCCGGTGCGCAGCCCGTTCCAGCCGCGGATGTAGGAATCCAGGCTCCAAGACGACGGGATGATGCTGGCTGAGGTGAAGATCTCGTTTTCAGGACGGAACGAGGCCGCCAGCAGCCAGAGCAGCGGATAAAGCATGCAGATGGAGGCCGCCAGCAGCGCCACATGCACCAAAATGGTGGTGATGCGCTTGCGGGTGGGCGACACGGCGCCGGTGACCACCGTCAGTCGGGCGGAAGCATCACTCATCGTAGTGCACCCAATATTTCGAGGTCAGGAAGGAGAAGGCGGTGAACACGCTCACCAGCGCCAGCAGCACCCAGGCCAGGGCCGAGGCATAGCCCATGCGGAAGAAGCCAAAGGCCTCCTGGTAGAGATAGAGCGTATAGAACAGCGTCGAATTGATCGGATTGCCCGTGCCGCCGGAGATGATGAAGGCCGGGGTGAAGCTCTTGAAGGCCTCGATGGTCTGGATGATGGCGTTGAAGAACACCACCGGGGTCAGCAGCGGCAGGGTGATCTTGACGAACTGCCGCCATTTGCTGGCGCCGTCGAGACTGGCCGCCTCATACATGTCCTGCGGAATTTGGCGTAGGCCGGCCAGGAAGATGATCATGGGCGAACCGAACTGCCAGATCGACAGGATGATCAGCGTCCACAGCGAGGTCTTGGGGTTGGAGATCCAGCTCGGGCCCATGATGCCCACCATGGCGAGCAGCTTGTTGATCAGGCCGTCGCTGGCAAAGATCTGGCGCCACAGGATGGCGATGGCGACCGATGCGCCCAACAGGCTCGGTAGATAGAACAGTGCACGATAGAGCGGCAGGCCGCGGATGCCACGGTTGAGCAGCATGGCCACCGCCAGGGCAAAGGCCAGCTTGAGCGGGACCGAAAACACCACAAAGAACATGGTGACCCGCATGGACGCCCAGAACTTGGGGTCGTTGGAGAACATGCGGATGTAGTTGTTGGCCCCGACCCAGTCGGGCGAGGTCAACAGATCGAAATCGGTGAAGCTGAGGTAGAACGAGGTGATCATCGGGCCGATGGTCAGCCCGAGGAAACCGATCAGCCAGGGCAGCAGGAACAGATAGCCCGGGGCATCATTGTGCCAGATCCGAGCCCAAAGCGACGGAGTGGTGGCCGCGCGCTCCCCTGCGGGAGCGCCCGATTGAAGAGAGCGCGCGGTCATGTCTTAGGCTCGGCTGAGGATGTCGTTGGCGCCGCTGATCAGCTCGGCACCAGCCTGTTCGGGCGTCTTGGCGCCAAAACCGACTTCCTGGCCGAGGGTCCGGATCAGGGAGGCGTCGATTTCACCAGCCGAGGCCGGCGGCGGCGGCGGCAGCGGGCCAAGCAGATCGCCCAGGTTGGACACGAAGTTCAGAGCAACCTGGCTCTGTTCGTCGAGCGTGGGGGCAACCACTTCGCGGGTGGCGGGCAGGCAGGGAATGCCGCGCTCGACGCCCAGGATTTTGGCCGCTTCCGGATCGGAGATGAAGAAGTTCAGGAACTCGGCGGCCTTTTCCTTGTTGGCGGAGGTGCCGCCCAGCGAGAAGAACATCGAGGGCTTGCGGTAGTGACCGCCGCCAACGCCGGCTGCCACGCGCGGGAAGCCGTTCATGCCCAGCTTGTCCTGCATC
Organism: Devosia sp. FKR38; assembly: GCF_005222805.1. Lineage (GTDB taxonomy): Bacteria > Pseudomonadota > Alphaproteobacteria > Rhizobiales > Devosiaceae > Devosia. The sequence continues at coordinate 550,818 of NZ_STGC01000002.1, forward strand.
AGGGTCTGGAAGGCCACGAGCTGGTTGGAGTTGGACGGGATCATGGCCGCCTTGCCCAGCACGAGCATGGTGGTTTCCAGCGGACCGGTGTCGAGCGCCTGGTCTTCAGCCGACACGCAATAGCCGGCTTCGCGGAACTTGGCCCACATGGTGTACCATTCCACGGCATCGGCCTCTTCGAACGCCAGCTTGCCGTCGGCGGTGTAGAGGTCCTTGCCCTTCTGGCGGAGCCAGTTCTGCAGCATGGGCTCGGAATAGGAGCCGTCCATGATGGCCTTCATGCCGCCACGGATGTTGGCAGCCTTGAAGGCCTCGCCAACGGCCATCAGGTCGTCATAGGTCCAGGCATTGGTGAGCGGAGCGACACCAGCTTCTTCAAAAGCCGCCACGTTGTAGATCATGGCCACCGAGTTGGCGCCCAGGGAAATGCCATAGAGCTTGCCATCGACCTTGCCGCCTTCGAGCTGGTCGGCGTCGAAGCTGTCGAGCTTGAGGGCGCCGCCAACGAATTCGTCCAGGGGGGCGATGGCGTTGCGCTTGGCGTATTCAACGATATAGCGATAGTCCATCTGCACCACGTCGGGGGCATTGCCGCCGGCGGTCTGGGTGGCCAGCTTAGGCCAGTAGTCGTTCCAGGCGAGGAATTCACCCTCAACGGCGGTGCCATTGGCCTTGGTATAGAGGTCGGTCACACCATAGGTGCGGTCGGCGCGGGCCTGGCCGCCCCAGAACAGCAGGCGCAGGCTGTCGGACTGGGCCCAGGCCGGCATGACGCCAGCGGCGCCGGCGGCAACCATGGCGGTGCTGCCCATCAGGAACTGGCGGCGATCGATACGAATTGTCATAAGGTTTCCTCCCATGAACGTGTGCATTCCGCTGCGGGGAATGCGGATTGACCAGCAGCCTCCCGCTGCTAAGTCACTAATCGGTTACATAGTCCTGCAAGCACACCGTCTTGTCCAGAGCGGTGTTTCGCGTTTTTTGCGGTTTTTTCAGTCCGGCAATTCCGCAAATAACCGACTGGTTACGACATAGCACACTGGTTTGACGGCGCGCAATCGACTTGTATGGAAGATTGACGACGTCGTGAACGCTCCGGGTGCGCCTGGTCTTTTGCGGGTCTTGATCGTCTCCCTGTCAGTCTCCGCCGGGCCTGTTGCGACGACCGGTGGATGGTGCTTGCGCCGCCCTTGCCAGGCGATCTTGCGTTGCAGCGGCAAGATTGGACCAGGCTGGACCAAAAGAAAAATACGAAATATCGTGCGAGATATAGATGAAATCTATAGGAGACGCGATGGACAAGCTGTTGACCCAGTTCCTGGCCGTGGCCGAGGCCGGCACGATCAGCGGGGCGGCGACGACGCTGTTCATCACCCAGCCGACGCTGACCTTCAACATGCGCAAGCTGGAAGAGACCATGGGCGTGCCCCTGCTCACCCGCTCGGGGCGCGGGGTGACGCTCACCGCCTATGGCGAAACGCTCTACCAGAATGCCCGGCTGATGCAGAGGCTCTATGACAATACGCTCAAGGCCATTGCCGAACAGCAGGGGCGGATCGAGCAAGGGCTCAATATCGGCACCGGCTATTCGTGGTGGACGCTGTTCATCCGCGACATGGTGGTGGACTATTCGCGCAGTTTCGCCAATGCCCGGGTGCATGTGAGCCTGGGCAACCAGCTGCGCCTGATGGACCAGCTGTTGAGCGGCGATATCTCGGTGTTTGTCGGCCATGAGATCGAGGGGCTGAACCGCAGCACTGGCGCGCGTTTCATCCCGCTGGCGCAGGTGGAACATGGCTATTTCGTGCGGGCCGGCCATCCGCTGCTCGATGCGCCGCGCAGCATCGAGGAGATCGAGGCCTATCCGGCTGTCACCAGCGCCCTGCCCGAGGCACGCCACCAGCGCTTCTTTGAGACCTGGAGCCGCACCACCACGGCCGGCGCGCGCTTTGACCAGGGCAAATATGCCTTTGCCTCCAACTCCCTGGCTGCCTGCGTCGACTATGTGGCGCGCACCGACGCGGTGATCAACCATACGGCGGTGATGGATGCCGATTTCACCCGGCGCGGCCTGCAGCGGGTCACGGTGACCGAGGCGACCCGCGCCAGCCGGGTGGGGCTCTATGTGCTGGATGAGCGCGCCGACGAGCCACGCGTGGTTGAGCTGATCGGCTGGCTCAAGGGCGCCGCCAGCGCCGCGCTGCCCGCTGGCCCCGAGGGCTAGACCGGCCGTGTGCGCAGATAGTCGAGCACCATCTGCACCGCCTGGGCCTCGCGCTCCTGCACCATGTCGATGCCGCTGAGGTCGCGGGCGAAGATCACCGAGAGCGTGGCCATGTTGGACACGTAGAAAAAGCCCAGCGCGGCGATGGAAATATAGAGCTGCACCGGATCGACATCGCGGCGGAACACGCCGGCATCGGCGCCGCGCTCGACAATGGTGGTGATCTGCCCGACCAGGGGCGAATGCAGCGCCTGGATATCGGGCATGGTCTTGAGGAAGCGGGCGTTCTCGATGTTCTCGGTGTTGAGCAGGCGCGGGAACCAGGGATTGGCCAGGAAATGCCGGAAGGTGAAGCGCACCAGCCGGTCCATGGCCTCCACGGCGCCATATTGATCCAGGCTCAGCGCCCGCTCGCCGCGGCGGATCTCCTGATAGGCATCGAGGAGGACCGCCCGGTAGAGCTCCTCCTTATTGCCGAAATAATGGTAGAGCAGCCGCTTGTTGGCCCCGGCCAGCGCGGCAATGGCGTCCACCCGCGCCCCCTCGAAGCCGCGCTCGGCGAATTCGGCGCGGCCGGCCTCCAGGATTTCTGCCTTGGTGCGGGCGCTGTCGCGCGACCGCTTGCTCGCGGCAGCGTCGGCCGTGGCCCGGGTGCGGGCTTTCGGCTTGCTGCTGCCCGCTGGCGATGGATCAGGCTCGGTCACAATGGCTCCGCCACGGTTGCGGCAGGGATCGGTCCCGCCTGCAAATTGAGATAGCAGCCCCTTGCCGCAGGGTAAAGAACGGGTCGGTGAGTTTGCCCCGCTCATCGGCGGGACGTGGCCGTGCCGGCTCGCAGCCCCAAGTCCCCCGTTCTGCAAACGCTTGCCACAAATCCTGCGCTGCCGGCTTGACGGGATATCGCCGCAGCGTGTAGCTAAGTAACTAATCAGTTACACGCGAGCGAGCGTAGGGAGGTTCTGCAATGGCGGATAGACGTCTTGGCCTGATCATGCACGGGGTCACCGGCCGCATGGGCTATAACCAGCATCTGGTGCGGTCGATCCTGGCGATCCGCGATCAGGGTGGCATTGCCCTCAGCAATGGCGACCGGCTGGTGGTGGACCCCATCATCGTGGGTCGCGACGCCGACAAGATCGAGCGCCTGGCCAAAAAGCACGACATCAAGCGCTGGAGCAGCGATCTCGATGCCGCGCTGGCCAATCCCGAAGACAGTGTGTTCTTTGACGCCGGCACGACGCTGATGCGCGCATCGCTGATCGAGAAGGCGCTGGCCGCCGGCAAGCATGTCTATTGCGAAAAGCCGACCAGCGATTCCCTCGAGGTCGCCGTCAACCTGGCCAAGACCGCCCGCGCCTCGGGCCTCAAGCATGGCGTGGTGCAGGACAAGCTGTTTCTGCCCGGCCTGATGAAGCTCAAGATGCTGCGCGACTCCGGCTTTTTCGGCGAGATCCTGTCGGTGCGCGGCGAGTTCGGCTATTGGGTGTTCGAGGGCGACTGGCAGCCGGCGCAGCGCCCGAGCTGGAACTATCGCAAGGCCGATGGCGGCGGCATTATCCTGGATATGCTGTGCCACTGGCGCTACGTGCTCGATAATCTCTTCGGTGAGGTCAAGGCCGTCTCCTGCCTGGGCGCCACCCATATTCCGAGCCGCGTCGACGAAAAGGGCAATCGCTATACAGCCGATACCGATGACGCCGCCTACGCCACCTTCGAGCTCGAGGGCGGCGTGATCGCCCAGATCAATTCGAGCTGGACCACCCGCGTGCGCCGCGATGATCTGGTCACCTTCCATGTCGATGGCACGCATGGCTCGGCCGTTGCCGGGCTGCACAAATGCTGGACGCAGCATCGCGTCAATACGCCCAAGCCGGTGTGGAACCCCGACCAGCCGCAGACCATGAACTTCTTTGCAGATTGGGAAGAAGTGCCGGACAATTGGCCGGCGCAGAATGGCTTTAAGGCGCAGTGGGAAATGTTCCTGCGCCATGTGGCTGAGGATGCGCCGTGGGAATATGGCCTGGAAGCCGGCGCAAAGGGTGTGCAGCTGGCCGAGCTGGGCCTTCAGAGCTGGGCCGAGCGCCGCTGGCTCGACGTGCCGAAACTGCAGTTCTGACACACACAGTGCATGGCACAATCTAGCCCACCCACGGTGTCACCCCGGCCTTGAGCCGGGGCCCATCCTGAGATGGTTCCGCAGACCGCCAGATCGAACCACCTCGCGGCAGTGGCGAAATCTCGAGATGGATCCCGGCTCAGGGCCGGGATGACATCGCGTTTTGGTGAGACTTTGAGGAAGTCGAACATGACCACCATTCGCCTGCCCAATGCCGATCGCTCCATCACCCCCTATGGGTTGACCGGGACGCCCATTCCCTTCGTCCAGCACAAGGCGAGCGACTTCAATCGCATTGCCTATGCAGCGGCCCATGTGGTGGCCGATCCGCTGGCCAGCAATGATCCCTGGCTGACCCCGGCGATCGACTGGGACACGACGCTGAAATTCCGTCATCGGTTGTGGGATCTGGGCCTGGGCGTTGCCGAGGCCATGGATACCGCCCAGCGCGGCATGGGCCTGGGCTGGGCCGAGGCGCAGGAGCTGATCCGCCGCGCCCAGGCTGAGGCCCGCACGCGCGACGATAGCCTGATCGCCTATGGTGCCGGCACCGATCACCTGATGCCCGGCCCCGATGTCACCATCGATGCGATCATCGCCGCCTATGAAGAACAGGTCGGCTTTGTCGAGGGCCAGGGCGGCCGCGTCATCCTGATGGCCAGCCGCGCGTTGGCGGCTGCGGCCAGGACGCCGGATGACTATGCCAAGGTCTATGGCCGCATTCTCAGCCAGGTCAAACAGCCGGTGATCATGCACTGGCTGGGCGAAATGTTCGATCCGGCCCTGGCCGGCTATTGGGGGAAAGCCGATCACGACGCGGCCATGGATGTGTGTCTGGACGTCATCGCCGCCCATGCCGACAAGGTCGACGGCATCAAGATTTCGCTGCTCTCGGCCGAAAAAGAGATCGCCATGCGCCGGCGCCTGCCGGCCTCGGTCAAGATGTATACAGGCGACGACTTCAACTACGCCGAGCTGATCGCCGGCGATGCGCAGGGCTATAGCCATGCCCTGCTCGGCATTTTCGACGCCATTGCCCCGGCCGCCTCGGCGGGCCTGGCAGCCCTGGGCAAGGGCGACACCCAGGCATTCCACGCCGTGCTCGAACCCACGGTGGCCCTCAGCCGGCATATCTTTGCCGCCCCGACCCGCTTCTACAAGACCGGCGTGGTGTTCCTGGCCTATCTCAATGGCTTGCAGGACCATTTCAGCATGATCGGCGGTCAGCAGTCGACACGCTCGATCCAGCATCTGGCCGAGCTGTTCCGCCTTGCCGACCAGGCCGGCGTGCTGGGCGATCCGGATCTGGCTGTCCAGCGCATGCAGGCGGTGCTTAGCGTCAATGGAGTGGCAGCATGATCCCGGAAGGTTCCAGTTGCGCCTCCCTCCCCCTTGAGGGGAGGGACCGAGGGAGGGGGTGGTGCGGTGATTCACAGATAGACCCCCACCCCCAATCCCCTCCCCTCAGGGGGGAGGGGAGCCCCACACCGAGGGCCTACACATGACTGAACGCAAAATTTCGCTTAATCTCGCCACCACCCGCCAGGCCTGGGGCTTCAAGGAGGCGGTCGAGGGGTGCCTGCGCGCCGATATCACCGCCATTTCGCCCTGGCGCGACCAGATCGCGGCTATCGGGCTCAATGAGGCCGCACGCATCGTGCGGGACAACAAGCTGCAGGTCACCGGCGTGTGCCGGGGCGGCATGTTCCCGGCAGAGACGGCGGCAGGGCGGCAGGCGCAGATCGACGATAATCTGCGCGCCATCGACGAGGCCGCCGCGCTCAATGCCGATTGCCTGGTGCTGGTGGTCGGCGGCTTGCCGGGGTCATCGAAGGATTTGCCGGGCGCCCGGCAGATGGTCACCGATGGCATTGCGGCCATGCTGCCCCATGCCAAGGCCAGTGGCGTCAAAATCGCCATCGAGCCGCTGCACCCCATGTATGCGGCCGACCGGGCCTGCGTGAACACCATCGATCAGGCGCTCGATATCTGCGAAATGCTGGGCGAGACGGTGGGCGTGGCCATCGACGTCTATCATGTGTGGTGGGACCCCAGGCTGGCCCAAGCCATTGCCCGGGCCGGGCGGATGAACCGCATCTTTGCCCATCACATCTGCGACTGGCTGGTGCCCACCAAAGACATGCTGCTTGATCGCGGCATGATGGGCGATGGCGTCATCGACCTGCCCGCCATCCGCAAGATGATCGAGGATGCCGGCTTTTTCGGCCCGCAGGAGGTTGAGATTTTCAGCCAGGACAATTGGTGGAAGCGCGACGGCGACGAGGTGCTCGCCGTGATCAAGCAGCGCGTCGCCACGGTCTGCTAGATACCTAACGCCCCACGCAGGAAAAGCAGGACCCCCGGCCATGACCGGGGGTTCTGTTATGTCAGTCGGCTCAACGCGTCGATCAGACGCGCTTGAACACCAGCGTCTGGCACAGGATCGCAGCACGGCAGCCCTGGATTTCCACCTGATCGGCGCTGACCTGGGTGATGGTGGCCTGGGCCACGCTGCCATTGAGCTCAACGGTGCCCTTCCACTGGTTGTCGGAGACCTGTTCGGCCTTCACCACCTGCTTTTGCACCAGAGCGAGGTTTTCCTTGGTGCGCGACTGGCCCTGGATATCGAGCAGCACGCCGCACAGATCGGTGCCCGAACCACAGGGCGAGAATTTGAACGCCGTGCCATAGGAATCCTTGAACTGGCCGGTCGGCACGGTTTTGCTATCGGCATAGCCTGGCGCAATGCTGGCTGCGCACAGCAGGCCGACAACAAGGCTGGTCTTGAAGAAATGCATGTTCGGTCTCCACGGTCGACAGCGCCGCCCCACGCGTCGCAGTTCACTGTTGAAGGTTTAAACGTCCCGACTCGAAAAAAGGATCAGAGGACGCGACGGGCCCCCTGTTAGCGACGAAATGTGGCAGCAATTTCGATGTGGGTGGATTGAGTGAACTGATCGACCGCGATCAGGTCGCTCATCGTGTAGCCCGCGCCCACCAGAATGGCGGCATCGCGGGCAAAGGTGCGGGGGTCGCAGGCCACCATCACCACGGTCTTGACCTTGGACTTGCCCAGTTCGCGCACCTGGGCCTCGGCGCCGGCGCGCGGCGGATCGAGCACCACTGCGTCAAAGGGCAGCTCGAACTGGGTCAGGGGGTCGCGGAACAGGTCGCGCGCCTTGGCGGTAACTTCGCGCAGGCCCTTGGTGAAGCGCCGCGCCTTGTCGAGGGCGGCAATGCCGGGCTTGTCGCTGTCAAAGGCGGCGACAGTGCGCTGTTCGGCCAGGCGCAGCGCAAAGGGGCCGACGCCGCAGAACAGATCCGCGACCGATTTGACCTTGGGACCCATGGCCGCCAGCACATAATCGGACAGCACCTGCTCGGCCTGTTCGGTCGCCTGCAGGAAGCTGCCGATGGGCATTTCCACCTGGGCGCGGCCCATGGCGATGATGGCGGGCTGGGCCTGCAGCACCATTTCGCCATTGAGCGCCAGCCGCGCCAGCTTGAAGCGGCCGACCAGCGGCGCCACGCGCTCAGGCCGGGCCTGTTTCTTTTCGGTGCGGATGGCAACGTCGAGCCCGGTGAGCGAGGCAACAAAACTCACATCGGCCTCGCCAACCGCCTGCATCACCGCGCGGGCAATGTCGGGCGCCTTGGCCAGGCCCGGCGCCAAGATCGGACAGGCGTCGAGGTCATGCACCTGGTGGCTGCGCAGCCGCATATAGCCGGCGCCTTCCTTGCGGGCATGCAGGGTCGCCCGGCGGCGGCCGCCGCCCGAGCCATCAATGAAGCGGCTGACCTTGACGTCGATGCCGGCGAACTGCAGCGGCGTTTCCACCAAAGCGGTCTTGAAGGCCTCGTAGCTCTCGCGATCCATATGCTGCAACTGGCAGCCGCCGCAGGCGCCGAAATGCGCACAGAAGGGTTCAACACGATTGGGCGCCGGGATGATGACGCCCAAAAGCGTGCCGCGTTCGCCCTCTGCCGTGATCTCCACCCGTTCGCCGGGCAGCACGAGCGGCACGAAGACCTTGCGGCCATCGACGTCGGCAATGCCTTCGCCCTTGTGGCCGAGGCTGGAGATGGTGGTGGTGATGGTCATGACGATCCGGGGCTTGCTGAGGCGGTTCAGTAGCCGCCATAGCCAGGCATCGCAAGGCCCGATGCCAGAGGGACAGCCATGACAAGGCGCGTCCCTCCGCCTGTTACAGTGGCCGGCTGGCCCATTCGAGCAGGCTCGCCAGCCCGACAAAGGGCACGCCGGCGTGTTCGCTCAAGCCCGAAGCACAGGTGCTCACCGTCGAAACGCCTAACGTACAGTCTGCCGGTATGTTGGTCTTGGCGAACCGCGTGGCATGGGCATTGAGCTCGGGCACGAACAGGCCCTTGTCGCCGGCATAGCCGCAGCAGGTCACGGCACTCAGCACCGCGATCTCCCTTGCACAGGCGCGGGCAATGGCCTCGGTCATGGGCTGTTCGCTGAGGCGCTGTGCCGAGCAATTGTGATGCACCGCCACCACCGGCAATTGCCGGGTGATGGTCAGACGCGGCAGCACTTGGGCGAGCAGGAACTGTGCCGAATCCTGTACCGGCGCATCGCCGGGGAAATCGCGCAGATGTTTGGCGCAGGTCGAGGCATCGGTGACCACGCTCAGCCGCCCGGCGTCGGACAGGGCCGAGAGATTGCGCTTGAGCGCCCCGCCGACCTCGGCTGCCTGTTCGGGAAAGCCCTTGGACTGGAACGGCTGGCCGCAGCACTGGCCATTGAGGTTGTCTGGCACGATGACATCAAAGCCGGCCCGCTCGAGCAGCGCCAGCATGGCGTCGGGCACCGCGAGCAGGTCATGCGCGGACTTGGGCGCACCAAACATGCGCGTGGCGCAGCTGGGGAAATAGACCACCGATGGCCGCCCGGATTGGGCGATGGGCACGGGAAAGCCCGTGGCGCGCGCATCCTGGCGCGTACTCCTGGCCTTTGGCGCGCCCGGACCATGGCGCAGCGCGCGCGACACGCGGGGCACGCGCTTGCCAGTAACGCGGCGCGCCGTCTCGGTGATGGCTTCCACCGCCGATGCGGGGATTATGGTTCTGGCCGCATCGGCCAGCGCCACGCCGGCGCGCATCATGGATTCTACCGCGCCACGATGGTCGGCGACAAAGCCGGCGACAGATCGCGCTGTGCTGCCGCGCCGCTCGGCGCGCTGGCTCAGAATCATGGTGCCGGTCTCGATGCCCACCGGGCAGCGCAGCGAACAGAGATTGCAGGCGGCGCAGGTATCGAGCCCGGGATACTGGAAATCGGCATCGAGCCGCTCGAGCCGGGCATTGTCCTCGCCCGTCTCGCGCAGCCGCGCCCGCTCGCGGGTCACCGCAATACGTTGGCGCGGCGACAGCGTCATATGCTGGCTGGGACAGGCCGGCTCGCAGAAGCCGCATTCGATGCAGAGGTCCACCAGGTCATCGGCCAGCGGCATGACCTTGAGGTGCTTGATGTGGATCTTGTCGTCGGCGTTGAGCAGCACGCCGGGGTTGAGCAGGTTTTCGGGGTCAAACAGCGCCTTGATCTGGCGCATCAGCCCATAGGCCTTGCTGCCCCATTCGGCCTCGACAAACGCGGCAATGGCGCGGCCGGTACCATGCTCGGCCTTGAGCGAGCCGCCATACTGGATCGAGACCAAATCGCTCAGCGCCCTGGAGAAGGCATCGAATTTTTCCGCCGCATCAGGCTGGGAGAAGTCGTCGCTCATCTGGAAATGCAGATTGCCGGCCAAAGCATGGCCGAAAATAATGGCGTCCTCATAGCCATGCGCATCGAGCAGCGCGCGCATATCGATGACGAATTCGGCCAGCCGCTCGATGGGCGCGGCCACATCCTCGGTCAGCATGGAGGTGCCCTTGGGCCGCGCCGCGCCGCCGGAGGCGAAAAAGCCCTTGCGGATGTCCCAGAGCGCATGGCTGCGGTCGGGGTCGGTGGAAAAATCAATATGGGTGGCGCCATGGCGGGCCAGCAGCGCCTCGGCCTTGGCGGTTTCGGCCGCCAGTGTGGCTGCGTCGGGCGCGGTGACATCGATCAGCACGGCTGGCGAATTATCGGTGAGCCAGGGGCGCAGCGGTGCCATGGGCGGCAGATGTTCCACCGTGGCCAGAGCCCGGCGCTCGATATATTCGGCCGCAGTGACGCCGGTCGTAACCTGCACGCCGCCATTGGCCATTTCGATAATGGCGCGGCCGGCCGATTGCGGATCGGGAAAGGGCACCAGCGCGGTAGCGCGGAAGGGGTGCTCGGGCACGGTGTTGTAGGTCACCTCGGAGACAAAGCCGAGCGTGCCTTCCGAGCCCACCATGAGGTGGATCAGGATATCGAGCGGGTCGTGGTAATCGACCAGCGCATTGAGCGAATAGCCAACCGTGTTCTTGATTCTGTACTTCTTGCGGATCAGCGCCACCAGTTCGGCATCGGCCATCACATGGTGGTGCAGATCATGCAGCGCAGCCAGCATGGGCGCGTGGCTCTGGCGGAAGGCAGCGCAGCTCTTGGCATCGCCGGAATCGAGCATGGTGCCGTCGGCCAGCACAATGCGTAGCCGCGCCATGGTGTGATAGGTGTTCTGCGCCACGCCGCAGCACATGCCGGACGAATTATTGTTGACCACGCCACCGATCTTGCAGGTCGCCTGGCTGGCCGGATCGGGACCGATCTTGCGGTTGAACGGCTTGAGCGCGCTATTGGCCTGGGCAACGATGATGGCCGGCCCCAGGGTGATCTGGTCGGCGCCAGGATGGATTTCGAGCTTGCGCCAGCCATCGCCGAGCACGGCCAGCACGCCGTCGGTTACGGCCTGACCGGACAGCGAGGTGCCAGCGGCGCGGAAGGTGATGGGCAGGTTTTCGGCCCGCGCCGCCGTCAACACGGCGCGCACCTCATCCTCGGAGTTGATGAACACCACCGCCGCCGGAATCAGCCGATAGGAGCTGGCGTCGCCGCTCCATGCATAGGTCATCAGCGGGTCGGTATACATGGCGCCCCGCACCATGCCGGCGAGGCGGGTGACCAGGCGCTGGCCTGCGGCCTGTCGTTCGGGCGTGACGGTGTGGCGGGGGGCGGAGGAAGCGTGCTGCATAGAGCAGCACTAACATGTTAGCGCTGGGCTGCGAAGGGATTCCATCGCGCCGCGACAGCAGATTTGCGACATGCGGCCCCCGTGGACGGGAACCGCAGAGTCATGTGGTCGACCGACTAGATGTCGACGTCATCCTCGCCCAGGGCCTCGATCTCGGCGGCGGCGCGGCGCAGGATCTCGGCGGCCCGATGCTGCTGCTCCTCGCCGCTGCGCCGGGCCTTCTTGATGGCGGCCTTGAGCGTGCGGCGGGCGTCGTTGAGTTCGGGAACCACATCGGCCATGTCGCGGTCGGCCTCGGGCGCCGGGCGATGGCCGGGACCATGGTGTTGGCCTGGACCCTGACGATGGCCGGGACCGTGGCCGTATTCGGGCTCATGGTCATGCGCCGGCCCCTGCTCGCGATCAAAGGGCCATTCGGAGCGGGCGAAGTCGCGGAAGCGCTGCATCTGCTCGCCGGCCTTGGCCAGGAACGCCAAAGTTGATTCGATGGCCTCGCGATTGTCCGCCAGATGGGCCCGCCCGGCATCGGTGATGGCATAGAGCTTCTTGTTGCCATCGGCCTGGGCCGTGGCAAAGCCGGCTTCCTCGAGATAGGTCAGGGCAGGATAGACCACGCCTGGGCTGGGCGAATAGAATCCGGCCGATTTCTCCTCGATCACCTTGATCAAATCATAGCCGTGCCGGGGCTGCTGCTCGATGAGATAGAGCGCCACCAGGCGCAAATCGCCCGAAGCCAGCATGCGGCCGATGCGGAAATTGCCGCCGGCGCTGTTCCAGCGCTCGGGATTATCCATGCCACCGGCCAGACGCCCCCAGCCGCGACGGGCCATGGCTTCCATGCGGCGCCAATTGGGCTCGCCGTTCTTCCAATATGTGCTCATGATTGGTCTCCGATATATCTTTGACGCCCTTGCACCCTAGATTGGGCGGCGCGGCTTTGGGTTCAAGATATATCTTACGGAAATAACACGCATGAAAAAGCCCGCGACGGTGGGCGTCGCGGGCCGGAACCTTGCAGGCTTGCGCCGGGCCTAGACGGTGTCGTTCTCGACAGCGGCGACCGGCGCGGTCTTGTCGAACTGGCCATGCTTGCGGAAGCGCCACATATAGCCGGGCAGGATGGTGTCCATGGCGGTGGGAACAATGCCCATGCCGGCCAGGGTGCGCTTGTCCTTGATGGCGGCTTCGGAGACGACATTGTCGACGCCCAGCAGCTCCACCTGGTCGGCGGTCACCAGCGGCGGCACGGGCAGAATGCCCAGAACGCCAGCCATCAGCTTGGCCAGGCCCGAGGGCACGGGCAGCAGCGGACGCTTGCGCATGGCCTCGCGCAGCACGCGCTCGAGCAGCTGGCGATGGCTCTCGACCTGCGGGCCACCCAGTTCATAAATCTTGCCAGGCTTGAGCTTGCCTTCGGCCGCCAGCACAAAGGCCTGGGCGACGTCGCCGACATAGGCGGGCTGGAACAGGGTATTGCCACCGATCACCGGCATCACCGGCAGCAGGCGGGCGAGCGTGCCCATCAGGTTGAAGAAGCCATCGCCCGGGCCGAACAGCAGCGAGGGGCGCAGGATGATCGCCTCGGGGAAAGCGGCGAGAACCGCGGCTTCGCCCGCCAGCTTGGAGGCGGCGTAGCGGCTGACGTCGGCCGCCTTGTCGACGCCCAGGGCTGACATATGCACCAGCTGAGTGACGCCGGCGGCCTTGGATGCGCGGGCAATCTCGGCCGCGCCATCGACATGGACCGCATCAAAGGTCTGGGCGCCGCGATTGGCGGCGATGCCGACCAGGTTGATGACGATCTCGACACCGGCCACGGCGCGCTGGATGGAGGCCGCGTTGCGCAGATTGGCCTGGATCGGGACAATCTGGCCCACGGTGCCCAGGGTGCGCAGATGGCCGGCCAGGTCGGGGCGGCGCACGGCGACGCGGACGCGATGGCCATTGCGTGCCAGCTGCTGGACGATCTGGGTGCCGACAAATCCCGAGCCGCCGAAAACGGTCACGAGCTTGGGATCAAGGCTGTCCATGGGGGAACTCCGGCAAGGGTCAAGTGTGTCCGCTTCTAGCCCAAGGCGCTTGGGGCTGTCGAGGGCCATGGGCGGGAATCACCTTGACTCGGCGCGGCCTTTGTTCCTGTTATGTTCTAATTTGGAGACCTATCATGACTGACAGCCAGACCTATGACGGCCAATGCCATTGCGGCGCCGTGCGCTTTAGCGTGCACACCGACCTGTCAGGCCCCAGTGCCTGCAATTGTTCGCATTGCCGACGCCTGGGCTGGATCATGCAATCGGTGCCGGCCGAGAATTTCACCCTGCTCAGCGATGCCGAGGCCCTCACGCTCTATCGCTTCAACACCCATACCATCGACCACCTGTTCTGCCGCCATTGTGGCATCCAGTCCTTTGCCCGGGGCAGCGACGGCAAGGGCAAGAGTCTGGTGATGATCAATGTGAACTGTCTCGAGCCCGCCGTGGCGGTCGATCCGGCTGCGATCAAACACTGGGATGGTGCGAACTGGTAATTGGATGCGAATAGGTGATTGACATCGGGCATGACTGCCAATAGTTACCCCCCTGCCTGCCCAGATGGCGGAATTGGTAGACGCGCACGGTTCAGGTCCGTGTACCGCAAGGTGTGGAAGTTCGAGTCTTCTTCTGGGCACCAAGTTTTGACCCCGGTCCAACGAAAGTTGGGCCGGGGTTTTTGGTTTTCCGAGGATTGCCAAGGGCCACAAGACCGGAATGGTCCGTGCGGACCAGCCAAAAGGCCTCCGTAATCTCCCGTTGACCTCGTTCCGCATCATATCAAGCTTTCTTTATATCCGCCTTGACCGGTTGGGCGTTGGGTGTCACAAACTCGCTAGAATGGCTCGTTTTGGGCCGCTCTTGATAAGCTCAGGGGATTTCTCGTGGTCCGATCGTCTTTTTTCTTCACCTCGGAATCGGTGTCTGAAGGACATCCCGACAAGGTCTGTGATCGGATCAGCGATGAAATCGTCGATCTGGTGTTCCGCGAAGCCAAGAAGGCCAATATGGACCCGGCCCAGGTGCGAATCGCCTGTGAGACCCTGGCGACGACCAATCGCGTGGTGATCGCCGGCGAAGTGCGCGTGCCCCCGTCCCTGCTCAAGAAAGACCGGGACGGCAATGTCATCCTGGATGCGTCGGGCGCGCCGACGGTCAATCCGTCCAAGTTCAAGTCGACGGCGCGCAAGGCGATTCGCGCCATTGGCTATGAGCAGGCTGGCTTTCACTGGAAGACGGTCAAGATCGACGTGCTGCTGCATGGCCAGTCGGCCGATATCGCCCGAGGCGTGGACGAATCAGGCAACAAGGATGTCGGCGCAGGCGACCAGGGCATCATGTTTGGCTACGCATCGCGCGAAACGCCCGAGCTGATGCCGGCGCCAGTCTATTATGCGCACAAGATTCTCGAAGTGCTGACCCAGGCCCGCAAGGACGGCACCGGCCCGGCAAAGCTGCTCGGCCCCGATGCCAAGAGCCAGCTGACCGTGCGCTATCAGGACGGCAAACCGGTCGGGGTCTCCCAGATCGTGCTGTCGACCCAGCATCTGGACGAGACACTGACCTCGGCCGATGTGCGCAAGATCGTGGAACCCTATATCCGCCAGGTCCTGCCCGAGGGCTGGATTTCCGCGGACACCATCTGGCACGTCAATCCGACGGGCAAGTTTGTCGTCGGCGGCCCCGATGGCGATGCAGGCCTGACCGGTCGCAAGATTATTGTGGACACCTATGGTGGTGCGGCCCCGCATGGCGGCGGCGCGTTTTCGGGCAAGGACCCGACAAAGGTGGACCGCTCGGCGGCCTATGCGGCGCGCTATCTGGCCAAGAATGTGGTCGCTGCCGGCATGGCGGAACGCGCCACCATCCAGCTCAGCTATGCCATCGGCGTGGCGCAGCCGCTCTCGATCAACGTCAATCTGCACGATACCGGCACGGTCGATGAAGAACTGGTTGAGGCTGCGCTGTCCAAGGTGATGGATCTGACCCCGCGCGGCATCCGCACCCATCTCGACCTCAACAAGCCCATCTATGCCAAGACCTCGGCCTATGGGCATTTCGGCCGCAAGCCGGGCCGCGACGGCAGCTTCTCCTGGGAAAAGACCGATCTGGTCTCTGCCCTCAAGGCCGCGGTCAAGGCCAGCGCATAAGCACTCCACGCAGTTCAGCTCCAGCGCGGCGCCCCGGCAACGGGGACGCCGCGCTGTGCTGTCCCGGCCTTGTCCTGCTTGGATAATGCTGGCCTGACCCCGGGTCTGCTTGCTAAGGGGCAGCTCAGCTTTTCTCACGCCCAGGCTCCGTCATGACCGCCAAGCCCGATCACCAATTGCCAAAGACCCGTTCGGGCGAACCGCGGGCTTTTTTCGGGCGCCGCTCGGGCAAGAAGCTGCATGGCGGCCAGCAGGCGATCTTTGACGCCAGCCTGCCCGCGCTCGAAATCGTGCTCGATGGGCCGCTGGATCCAAAAAGCCTGTTCCCCGAAGCCGAAAAGATCGTGGTCGAGATCGGCTATGGCGGCGGCGAGCACCTGGCGCTCGAGGCCGGGCTGCATGAGGACACCGGCTATATCGGCTGCGAAGTGTTCACCGGCGGCATTGGCAAGATGGTGCAGACCATCGCCGCCAAGGGCCTGAGCAATATCCGCCTGTTCACCGACGACGCGCTCAAGCTGCTGCTGGCCATGCCCGATGCGAGCCTTGATGCCGTGTTCCTGCTTTATCCCGATCCCTGGCCCAAAACGCGCCACCACAAGCGGCGCTTCGTCTCGCCGACGACGCTGGCGGAGCTGGCGCGGGTGATCCGGCCCGGCGGGCACTTCTATTTTGCCAGCGATATCGAGGATTACGCCAATTGGACGCTGGCGCATGTGCTGCGCGCGCCCGATTTCGCCTTTGAGGCCAAGACGCCCGGCGACTGGCACATTCCCTATCCGGACTGGCAGGCCACCCGCTATGAGCAAAAGGCGCGCCGCGAGGGGCGCATGGTGAGCTTTTACTTCACCTTCACCCGGCTCTGAGGGCGCGCACGGCCAGCGTTCGGGCCGCTATCCTGGCCTGCCGGATACAAATTTAACATTCCATAGGGCTGGATAATTGACGCATGGGCCCCATATCGGGGGCTTCGACCACAGCTTTGAGGCGTCCCATGTCCGTTCCCGCGATTTCCCCGACAGGTGATGATGCGCTGACGGTGCGACCGGGAAAGTGGACGTTGACAGTGGTGACGCTGCTGCGGGAAGAGACCCTGCGGTTCAGCGAGCTGCGGCGCAGCGCCGGCGGCATATCGCAAAAAACCCTCACCATCACGCTGCGCGAACTGGAGCGGGACGGCTTTGTGCAACGCACCATGTTTGCCACCATACCGCCGCGGGTCGATTATCAGCTGACCGAACTGGGCCGGGGCCTGCTGGAGCTGGCCGACAATCTGCGGGTGTTCACGGTGCGCCATCGCGCCGAAATTCATGCGGCGCGCGAGCGATTCGATGCAGCGGGTGGCGAGCCCGAAATCGTGCTTCGCCAACCCGTCTGATCGACGGGCGCCGTCGGAACACTCCGGCGGCGCCGTGGTCGGCTAGGCTCAGAGCGAGACCTTTTCCAGCGAACCGGGCTGGAACAGTTCCATGGTCTGCTGGCCATTGTCGAGCGTGACATAGGCACGGACCAGGCCGCCCCATTCTTCGACTGCCGTCGCGTTGACGCCCTTCTGGTGCAGGTTGGTCAGGATGCTGTCGGCAGTGAACTCGCGCATTTCGGTCGAACCGGTGCCGAAGGCTTCGGTGTCGGCCATGGCGGGTGCAACGGCACCGGCAAACGAGGCAGCAGCGATAAGGGCGATAACAGTGTTCTTGATCATTTCAGTGTTCCTTTCGTCTTGAACACCCTGGAAATGACCCTGCCGGCCCCAAGCCTCAAGGGGGCTTTTCGCACATTGAAGCCCTTGAATCCTCGGAGATCGTAACGAGGGTTTTGCTAAGGAAATCAAGGAAGTAATAGGTTCCTTGGTTTCCGAAAGGCAACCATGTGTGGTTTGTGTGACGGTCCGGAATGGCTGGGGTTTGCGGCCGATTGGCGCGTCAAAAACCGCATGAACGAGCCTCCGTCATCCCCATTGGGGCCGGTGCGAAAGCCGATAAACCAGCATGACATCACAGAGGCGTGACAGTCCAACAAAATGCGAAAAAATCGTCGTGCCCGGTCTGTTTGGTGTCAGATCGGTCAGTGGGCGCGCCCGGAACGGACCGCCCGACAGCCTCGTGGCCGGCCGGGACACCGGTGGATGGCACGGTACAATTGCCGGCATGACATCGCGGCCGGTGCCGCGGCCTTGCTTGCTGGCGCCAACAGCGCTATAAAGGGGCCAACATCTCAGCAAGTTTGCAGAGTGGGCGCCTCCCGGCCCCGCTCTTTTTTATTACCTGAAGGGACCGATGAGCTTCGATCTCACCGCACCGCGCTTTATCAAGGAAACGGGCCTGGAGGCCCGCGTGGCTCGCATCATCGAGCCCGTTGCCAATGGCCTGGGCTATGCGCTGGTGCGCGTACGCATCACGCAGGAAAATGGCATGACGCTGCAGATCATGGCGGAAGACGCCAATGGTCGCTTTACCATTGTCGATTGCGAGACCCTGTCCAAGGACATCTCGCCAGTGCTCGACCTCGAGGATCCCATCGACCGGGAATATCATCTGGAAGTGTCCTCGCCGGGCATCGACCGGCCGCTGGTGCGCCAGCGCGACTTCGCCGCCTATATCGGGCATGAGGCCAAGATCGAGCTCAGCGACATGATCAATGGTCGCAAGCGCTATCGCGGCTTCATCAAGGCGGTGGACGATGAGTCGGTGACCATCACCCTGCCCGACGCCCCGGCCGGCACCGATCCCGACCATCGCCTTCTGCTGTCCACGCTTGGCGAGGCCAAGCTGGTGATGACCGACGCCCTGATGGAAAAGGCGCGCATCGACCAGGAACTGCATCCGCTTGATGACGATGAGACCGAAACGGTCGAAATCGCCGACACCGACGACGACACTATCTCCGAGGAGACACACTAAATGGCCGTTAGCGCGAACCGCCTTGAACTGTTGCAGATCGCAGACGCCGTTGCCCGCGAAAAGTCGATCGACCGCATGGTCGTGATCGAGGCGATGCAGGATGCCATGGAAAAGGCGGCCAAGGGCCGTTATGGCGCGGAGACCGAGATCAAGGTCGAGATCAACCCGCGCTCGGGCGAAACGCGCATGTGGCGTCTGCTGGAGATCGTGGACTCGGTCGAAGAGCCCGGCCGCCAGGTCGATCTCAAGCATGCCCAGATCAAGTCGCCTGAAGCCAAGATCGGCGATTTCCTCACCGAGCCGCTGCCGCCGATGGAATTCGGCCGCATTGCCGCCCAGTCGGCCAAGCAGGTGATCGTGCAGAAGGTGCGCGATGCCGAGCGCGAGCGCATGTATGACGAGTATTTCAACCGCATCGGCGAAATCGTCAACGGCACCGTCAAGCGCGTCGAATATGGCAATGTCATTGTCGACCTGGGTCGTGGCGAAGCCATTATCCGCCGCGACGAGCTGATCCCGCGCGAAATGTTCCGCTATGGCGATCGCGTGCGCGCCTATGTCTATGACGTGCGCCGCGAGCAGCGCGGCCCGCAGATCTTCCTCAGCCGCACCCATCCGCAGTTCATGGCCAAGCTGTTCATGCAGGAAGTGCCCGAGATCTATGATGGCGTGATCACCATCCGCTCGATCGCCCGCGATCCGGGCTCGCGCGCCAAGATCGCCGTCACCTCCTCGGATTCCTCGATCGACCCCGTGGGCGCCTGCGTTGGTATGCGCGGCTCCCGCGTGCAGGCCGTCGTTGGCGAGCTGCAGGGCGAAAAGATCGACATTATCCCGTGGACCGACACCATTGCCGACCTCGTCGTTTCGGCGCTGCAGCCGGCCGATGTGGCCAAGGTGGTGCTGGACGAACAGGCCGAGCGCATCGAAGTGGTGGTGCCCGACGAGCAGTTGAGCCTGGCCATCGGCCGTCGTGGCCAGAATGTGCGCCTCGCCAGCCAGCTGATCGGCTGGGACATCGACATCCTCACCGAGCAGGAAGAAAGCGAACGCCGCCAGAAGGAATTCACCGAGCGCTCGACCCTGTTCATGCAGGCGCTGGACGTTGACGAGATGGTGGCCCAGCTGCTGGCGTCCGAAGGCTTCTCCTCGGTCGAGGAACTGGCCTATATCGACGCCAATGAAATCGCCTCCATCGAAGGCTTTGACGAAGAGACCGCTGGCGAGATCCAGAATCGCGCCACCGAATATCTGGCCGCCATCGACCGCGCCCATGACGACGAGCGCAAGGCGCTGGGCGTCGAGGACGAGCTGTACGAGATCGCCGGCCTCACGGCCTCGATGCTGGTTGCCCTGGGCAAGGACGGCGTCAAGAGCGTGGAAGACTTTGCCGGCTGCGCCGCTGACGATCTGATCGGCTGGAGCGAACGCAAGGATGGCGAGACCAAGCGCTTCGAGGGCACCTTCAAGGATTTCCCCGTGAGCCGTGAAGAGGCCGAAGACATGATCATGCAGGCCCGCATCAAGGCCGGCTGGATCAATGCCGAAGACGTTCCGAGCGACAATGACGGCGAAGTGGCCGTCGATGGCGACGAGGTTTCGGCCTAACGGCCGGAACCGGGCGAGGGCACCAGAGATGGCCCGGCGCGAGGAAACGGAGCGGATGTGTGCGCTGACACGGGTGGAAAAGCCCGTGGCAGAGCTCATCCGCTTTGTGCTCGGCCCTGATGACCTGCTGGTGCCCGATACCGATGCCAAGGCCGAGGGCCGTGGCGTCTGGATTACGCTGAGCCGCGCGGCGGTGGCCGAAGCGGTCAAGAAGAACGTGTTTGCGCGCAGCCTCAAGACGGCGGTGCGCCTGCCCGAAGATTTGCCGGGCCTGACCGAGCTGCGCCTGCAGCAGCGCTATCTCAGTGCGCTGGGCATGGCGCGCAAGGCCGGGCAGATCATTTTTGGCGCCACCAAGGTGCGCGGCCTGCTCGCCACCGGCGACCTGATCGCGCTGATCACGGCGACCGATGCCGCCGACGACGGGCGCAGCAAGATGATGGGGCCGCTCAAGGCGCTGCATTATGCTGCTGCAGAAGAAGGAATTGCCGGCTATTCGGTGCCCCATTTCGAATTGCTCTCCTCAGAGCAAATGGGTTTGGCACTCGGGATAGAAAATGTGATACATGCTGCCCTCACAAGAGGGGCTGCAGCCCAAGCGGCAGTAGAAAAGGCCAGAAGACTGGCTGTTTTCACTGCCAAACCGACGGAAACGGACACCGGCCGCCCTGCGGTTGACGGTGACCTTTTGCCCGAGGAACAAGACGAAAGACGCGAGATACATGGCTGATAACGACGACAAGCGCACCGACGACAATGGCGCGAAGAAGACGCTGACATTGAAGGGCGGCCCAGGCCTGGGCAACCGTCCCGGCATGTCGCGCGGTCCTTCCCGCTCGACGGTGGTCGTTGAGAAACGCACGCGCCTGGTCCCCAAGCCCAATGCGCCCAGCCCGGCCCAGCGCCCCGCTGCCAGTGCATCGAGCCCCAATAGCCGGCCGCAGGGCGGACGCCCGGGCCAGCAGGCGCCGCGCGCCCCGCTGGGCCTGTCGGCTGCCGAGGCCGAGGCCCGACGCCAGGCACTGGCGCTGGCCGGTGCCCGTCAGGCTGAAGACCGCGAGCGTTTCGCGGCCGAAGAAGCCCGTCGCATGGAAGACGATGCCCGCCGCCGCCAGGTCCGCGAAGAGGCGGCCCGCGCCGAGGCAGAGCGTCAAGCTGCCGAGGCCGCTGCCTCTGCTGCTCCGGTCGAAGCGCCCAAGCCCGTGGAAGCAGCGCCTGCGGCACCCGCCGCGCCGGTGGCCGCTGAATCCGCTGCTGCTCCCGTTTCGGCCGCCGCTCCCGCTGCCGCCCCTGCTTCACCGTCTGCACCGGCGCCGGTTCCGGCATCGCAGCGCAATGCTGGCCCGTCCAGCGTGCGCGTCGTGGCCGGCCGTCCTGGCCAGCCGCCACGCCCGACGCGTCCGGCCGGCGAACGCCCGAGCGGCAATACCCGCCCGGAAAATGAACGCGGCGCCAATGCGCTGATCCGTCCCGGCACCGCCGGCGCCCGTCCCTCCGGCACGGCCACCCGGCCGCCCGGCGAGCGTCGTCCCGCGGGCGCCGGCATGGCGCCGATCGGCAATGTGCCGCCGGCTCCGCCGAGCGAAGCCGATGGTCGCAAGACCCGGACCGGCGCACCCCAGGTGCGTCCGACCACCGAGGCGGAACTGGAAAATGCCCGCCGCGCCTCGCGCGCAGCGCCGGAACGTCCGGCGCGCCGTGCAGGCCTTGATACCAATGCCCGCGGTCGCCTGACCGTGACCAATGCCGGCGCCGAGAGCGATCGCGACAAGGGTCCGTCCCTGGCCGCCATGCGCCGCCGCCGCGACAAGAAGATGGGCCGCAACCAGCAGGATGCGCCCAAGCTGAGCCGCGAAGTGGTGATTCCGGAAGCCATCACGGTTGCCGAACTGGCTAACCGCATGGCCGAGCGCTCCGTCACCGTCATCAAGATGCTGATGCAGCAGGGCACCATGGCCACGATCAACGATGTGATCGATGCCGATACCGCCGAGCTGATCGCTGCCGAACTGGGTCATACCGTGCGTCGCGTCAGCGATGCGGACGTGGAAGAAGGTCTCTATGACATCCCCGCGGACGACAAGGCCGAGGATCTGACCGACCGCGCGCCGGTGGTGACCATCATGGGTCACGTCGACCACGGCAAGACCAGCCTGCTCGATGCGATCCGCGAAGCCAATGTGGTCTCGGGCGAAGCCGGTGGCATCACCCAGCATATCGGCGCCTATCAGGTGGAAAAGAACGGCAGCAAGATCACGTTCCTGGATACACCCGGCCACGAGGCGTTCACCGCCATGCGTGCCCGCGGCGCCCAGGCGACCGATATTGCCGTGCTGGTGGTGGCTGCCGATGACGGCGTGATGCCGCAGACCATCGAGTCCATCAAGCATGCCAAGGCGGCCGGCGTTCCGATCATCGTGGCCATCAACAAGATGGACAAGCCCGATGCCGATCCGATGCGGGTCCGTACCGAGCTGCTGCAGCATGAAGTGTTCGTGGAATCCATGGGCGGTGACGTGCTGGACGTCGAGGTCTCGGCCAAGACGCAGAAGGGTCTCGACAAGCTGCTCGAAACCATCCTGCTGCAGGCCGAAGTGCTTGAGCTGCGCGTGGCCCGCGACGGCCGTGCGGAGGGTCTGGTCATTGAAGCCAAGCTTGATCGCGGCCGCGGTGCGGTGGCGACGGTTCTGGTGCAGCGCGGTACGCTGGCGATCGGCGACATTCTGGTCGCCGGTACCGAATTTGCCCGCGTGCGTGCCCTGATCAACGACAAGGGCGAGCAGGTCAAGGAAGCCGGTCCGTCGGTTCCCGTGGAAGTGCTCGGCTTTACCGGCGTGCCCAATGCTGGCGACCGCTTCTCGGTGGTCGAGACGGAAGCGCGTGCCCGCGAAGTCACCGAATATCGTCAGCGCGCCATCCGTGAAAAGACGGCCGGCGGCGGCGCCACCAGCCTCGAGCAGATGATGAATCAGCTCAAGGTGGCCGGCATTGCCAAGTTCCCGCTGATCATCAAGGGCGACGTGCAGGGTTCGGTGGAAGCCATCGTGGCCTCGCTCAACAAGCTCTCGACCGACGAAGTGTCGGCGCAGATCCTGATGAGCGCGGTGGGCGGCATCACCGAATCCGACGTGACCCTGGCTTCGGCCTCGAACGCCATCGTCATCGGCTTTAACGTGCGTGCCAACAAGCAGGCGACCGATCTCGCCACCCGCGACGGCATCGAAATCCGCTACTACAACATCATCTACGATCTCGTTGATGACGTGAAGAACGCCATGAGCGGCCTGCTCAAGCCGGAACGTCGCGAGACCTTCATCGGCAATGCCGAGATCCTGGAAGTGTTCCAGATCACCAAGGTGGGCAAGGTTGCCGGCTGCCGGATTACCGAGGGCATGGTCGAGCGTGGCTCGGGCGTGCGCCTTATCCGCGAGAACGTGGTTATCCACGAAGGCAAGCTCAAGACGCTCAAGCGCTTCAAGGACGAAGTCAAGGAAGTCCAGATCGGCCAGGAATGCGGCATGGCCTTCGAAAACTACGAAGACATGCGCCCCGGCGACGTCATCGAATGCTTCCGCGTCGAGACCGTGCAGCGCACGCTGTAGTCTGATCGCTATCGATACTGAAAAGGGCGCGGTCCACACCGCGCCCTTTTTGTTTGTCCGGCGGCCCGGGCGGCAACACTCGGCGAGTTCACACCCGGCCAGCAAAAAGGGCGCGGCTGGCGCCGCGCCCTTTTTGATTTGTCTTGGGTCTGAAGTGCCCTATTCCACTGCGGCCTTGTCGGCGTCGCTGCGCTGGTCGGTGATGGCCAGCGGCTCGGCAGTTTCGGCGCCCAGGCGGCGGATGCGCAGCCGCTTGATGCGGCGGCTGTCGGCGGCGAGGATTTCGAACTGGAAGCCGGCCAGCTTGGTCACGTGTTCGCCGCGCTTGGGCACATGGCCGGCCAGGTCAAACACCAGGCCGCCGATGGTATCGACCTCTTCGGCATAGTCGCCGGGGTCGAAATCGGGGCCGAGCAGCTGGCGCACATCGCTCAGTTCAGCGCGGGCGTCGGCAATATAGGTGTCGGGGCCAACCTTGCGGATCAGCGCCGCGGCCAATTCGTCGTGCTCGTCCTCGATCTCGCCGACGACGGCCTCGAGCAGGTCCTCGATGGTGACGAGCCCGTCGGTGCCACCATATTCGTCGACCACGATGGCCATGTGCACGCGAGACGCGCGCATGGATTGCAGCAGATCGCCCACTGGCATGAAGGTGGGCACGAACATGGCGGTGCGCACCAGGTCGAACTTGCCGATCTTCTGCTTGAGCACGGTCGAAACCAGCTTGACCGGCACGTCCTTGGTCGGGTCGGTCACCGGCTCGGTGATCTTGCCCAGCGCATCCTTGACATGGATGAAGCCGACAATGTTGTCGAGCCCGTCCTCATAGACGGGCAGGCGCGAATGGCCGACCTGGCGGAAGCGGGCCAGCAGCGTGCCCAGGTTGACGTCGGATTCGACGGCCTGGATGTCGCTGCGCTCGACCATGACGTCGCCGACCGACACATTGGAGAGTTTGAGCACGTTCTGCAGGATCGTGCGTTCGCTTTCGGAGAAGTCGGCGGCTTCGGCGCTCCCCTGTTCATCGAGCGCGACCTGCAAATCGTCGCGCAGGGACACCGTGCCCCGGGCCAGCATGGCGCGGACGCGGTTCCACAACGATGGCCTCCGTGCAGGCACGGAGGCGGGACTAGAAGGAGGCTCGGGATTGGTGGGCGCTGTGGGGCCCAGACTGTCGCTATCGTTCATGTTTTCTCGCTGCCATTACAGCAGCTCACTGTCCTAAAAAGGGGTCTGGGCCGGCAGGCGGATCGGTCCGCCTCAGTCTGCATAGGGATCGGCAATCCCCAGGCTGGCCAGAATCCGGGTTTCAAGGCCTTCCATGATCTGGGCCTCGTCGTCGGTGAGGTGATCATAGCCTAAAATGTGCAAAAATCCATGCACCACAAGGTGGGTGAAGTGATCCTCAAGGCTGGTGCCCTGCTCAGCCGCCTCGGCGATCAGGGTCTCGCGGGCCAGGGTGATGTCGCCCAGAATGCCGATCACCGGACCAAAAGGCTCGATCTGAGGGAAGCTCAGCACATTGGTGGAGCTGTCCTTGCCGCGCCATTGCTGGTTGAGCTCGCGCTGCTCGGCATCATTGGTGAGCACGATGGCCAGCTCGGCGGCGCCCTTGACCTTGGCCTTGCTCAGCTTGAGCGCCTCGAACACGGCGCGCTCGGCCAGCGGCTCCATGGTCTGGGGCCAGGCCTCGTCATTGATGATGACGGCGATATCGAGGGGCGGGGTCGGGGGCATGCAACTCAATCTGTTCAGCTCAGAGGGGCATGGCATACGCCATGGCTGTCCCCGGTGTCACGCCGGATATGCGCCGGGGCCGGCCTGAAGTCTCAGGTCAGGTCCCGGTGCCAGTCCAGTCCGTCGCTCAGCGGCTGGCGCCGTCGATGGCCTTGTCGGCCAGGCGCTTGGCGGTATCGGCTTCATAGGCGCGCACGATGCGGCCCACCAGGGCGTGGCGCACCACGTCCTTGTCGCCAAAGCGCGAGATATGCACGCCCTCGACGCCATCGAGCAGGTTGACGGCTTCGACGAGGCCGGATTTCTCGCCGCGCGGCAGGTCGACCTGGGTGGGGTCGCCGGTGACGATCATCTTGGAGTTCTCGCCCAGGCGGGTCAAAAACATCTTCATCTGCATGGAGGTGGTGTTCTGGGCTTCGTCCAGGATCACCACGGCATTGGCCAGGGTGCGGCCGCGCATGAAGGCCAGGGGCGCCACTTCGATGATGCCCGAGGTGATGCAGCGCTCGACCGTTTCGGGCTTCATCATGTCATAGAGCGCGTCATAGAGCGGACGCAGATAGGGATCGACCTTCTCCTTCATGTCGCCGGGCAGAAAGCCCAGGCGCTCGCCGGCTTCGACGGCGGGACGGGAGAGGATGATGCGGTTGATGTCGCCGCGTTCGAGCAAGCTCGCCGCATGGGCCACCGCCAGATAGGTCTTGCCGGTACCGGCCGGGCCGACGCCGAAGATCAGCTCGCTGCGGTCCATGGCGCGCATATAGGCGTCCTGGGACGGGGTGCGGGCGACAACGGTGGATTTTCGCGTGGCGATCTGGGCCATGCGCACCTTGCCCTTGCGCTCCAGCGTGGGGAGCGTGAGCTGGCTGTCTTCGGTCTGGATCATGCGGATCACGCCATCGACATCGGAGATATCGATGCTGTGGCCTTCCTCGAGGCTGCCATAGAGCGATTCCAGCACGCGGCGGGCCTGGTCCACGGCGCTGGCAGCGCCCTTGAGCAGAACATGATTGCCGCGGGGGGTGGCCGTTACCTTGAGACGCTGTTCGATCAGCGCCAGGTTCTGGTCGAAGTCGCCATAGAGCTGGGCAGCCAGGCGATTGTCTTCAAAAGCGAGTTCGAGTTGGGATGCGAGTGCGTTGTCTGCGGTCGGGGACAAGTGCCTGCTCAAACTGGTGTGGCTCCACGCTCAGCGCGGCTGCGGGCTTGCGCCGCGACTACATTGACGAGGCTAGGACGATTTGCCCCCCGTGTCTGTAGCAATATTGTGACAAGGCCGGCGATCGGCAAGGGCGCGGACCAATACCATTTCGCCCTTGCACAACGCGGCCATCGCGCTATAGTGAACCATATGGTTCAGTTTTCCCAAACCCGCTTTGACCGCTCCTTCGCCGCGCTGTCCGACGCCACCCGCCGGGGCGTGCTGGAACAGCTGATGCGATCCGACGCCTCGATCACCCAGCTGGCCGAGAGCTTCGACATGACGCTGACGGGCATGAAAAAGCACATCGGCGTGCTTGAAGAGGCGGGGCTGGTCACCACGCAGAAGATCGGGCGGGTGCGCACCTGTCGGCTCGGCGTCAGCGGGCTCGCCGAGGAAGCGCAATGGATCGAGCGCTATCGCCGGCTCTGGGAAGCGCGCCTCGATGCCTTGGACAGTGTCGTTCAGGACCTCAAACACAGGGAGAGCAGCAATGGTCACTAGGCAGGACGATAGCGCAGCCGATGGGCGCACGACGGTCAGACGGGTGTCGGACACCGAAATGGCGGTGACGCGCGTCTTTGACGCGCCGGCGCGGCTGGTGTTTGAGGCCTGGAGCGATCCGGCGCTGTTCCAGCGCTGGTGGGTGCCCAAATCGCTGGGCGCAATTCTGCGCGCCTGCACCATGGATGTGCGCAGCGGCGGCACCTATCGCCTCGAATTCGCCGAGGGGGGCGACACAAGCTTTGCCTTTTTCGGCCGCTATCTCGATGTCGTTCCGCCGCACCGCATCGTCTGGAGCAATGACGAAGGCCCGGACGGCGCCATTTCCACCGTCACCCTGGTCGAGGTGGACGGCAAGACGCATTTGACCTTCAGCGAAGTCTATCCCAGCAAAGCCGCCCTCGAAGCCTCCCTGGGCGGCCTCGACGCCGCGCCCGAACAGTTCGACCAGCTCGACGCTATCCTTGTCGAGCTGGCAGGCTGAGGCTGGGGCCTATGTCCGCAAGGACAGGTGGAATCGCGCATAGTGCTCGAAGGTCTCGACCTTGCGAAAACCTGCGCGTTCCAGCGCAGCAGCACTCTTGTGGTTGCCATGGGTCACGCCGGCATAGATGTCGGACGCGCCCAGATCGTCGCGGGCATAGGCGCATGCCGCCAGAATGGCTGCGGTGGCGTAGCCCCTGCCGGTCGCATCTTCCGCCAGCCAATAGCCGATGCTGTAGCGCGGCGGGTCTACCGGGACGAGATCGAGGCGTCCCACCAACTGGTCATTGGCGATCAGGCCGAAGCACAACGGCTCGTTGGCCTGGCCAGCCAATGCATGGACCATGTCATCCAGCGTAGCGGCGACCAGATCGCCATAGTCTCCGTGAGCCGTCAGGTGCGCGGCGCTGTCCTCGACAAGGCGGTGCAGTGCTGGCGCGTCGCTTGCGCACAGCGCGCGCAGGACCAGATTTGGGATGACGGTGTCTATCGCCTGCCCCACTGCTTATGCCCCCAATGGCTGAACCGACTCACGCCGATCCGGCAAGAACTCGAGCGTCGTATTCGCCCAGGGATGCGATAATCTGGACACCCGTCTCGTTCCGTTCGGGGTCCAAATAGTGATGGGCGGGACTACCCGAAGCCGCCAGTGCGCTCAGCTGGCCGGCCACAAACAGCGCCTCGGTCGCAGAAATCTCCCACGTGAATTGAGCGCCGTCTTGGGCCAGGCTGCCGCTCGAAGCCGTCGGCACGACACTGAGCCTGGTGCCCCGATGGTCCAGCGTCACGTGGCGGCGGGACGAAATCTCCTGGGCGAACCAAAAGAAGGACTCCGCGTCGCCGAGGATCAGCAGGGTCGGCTCAGGGAAATCCACGAGCCCGATCTGCAAGGCAATCGAGCTCATGGCGCCTTACGCCGCCACCGCCTGCTTCAGTCGGCCAACCAGCGAGTTTGTGCTGGTGCCGATGATCTCCACCGGATGGATCGCGCCGATCAGATCGGTTGAGCCCTCGAGATGCACCGCCTGCAGATAGGGCGAGCGGCCGCCGACCTGGCCGGGCATGCGGCCGGGGCGTTCGATCAGCACGGGCAGGGTCTTGCCGACGCAGCTGAGATGGAAGGCCGTGGTCTGGGCATTGACCAGTTCCTGCAGCCGGTAGAGCCGCTCGGTCTTGACCTCTTCGGCGATCTGATCGCCCAGGCCTGCGCCCGGCGTGCCGGGGCGGGTGGAATATTTGAAGGAATAGGCCGAGGCATAGCCGACCGCGCGGATGATGCTCAGCGTGTCCTCGAAATCCTGGTCGGTCTCGCCGGGGAAGCCGACGATGAAATCGCCCGAGAGCGCCATGTCGGGCCGCGCGGTCTTGATGCGCTCGATCACGGCCAGATATTCGGCCGCCGTGTGACGCCGGTTCATGGCCTTGAGGATGCTGTCGGACCCCGACTGCACCGGCAGGTGCAGATAGGGCATCAGGATATCGAGGTCGCGATGGGCTGCGATCAGGGCATCGTCCATGTCGCGGGGATGGCTGGTGGTGTAGCGCAGGCGCTCCAGCCCGGGAATTTCGGCCAGGAGATACGCCAGCTCGCCCAGGCCCACCACGCGGCCCTTGTCGTCGCCGTGATAGGCGTTGACGTTTTGACCAAGCAGGGTGATTTCGCGCACCCCGGCGTCGACGAGGCCACGCGCCTCGGCCAGCACCTGGCTCACCGGGCGGCTCACTTCAGCGCCGCGGGTATAGGGCACCACGCAGAAGCTACAGAATTTGTCGCAGCCTTCCTGCACGGTCAGAAAGGCGGTCAGGCCCCGCTTGATGGTCACTTCCTTGCGGGCGGCCGGCAGGTGCTCGAACTTGTCTTCCTCGGGGAAGTCGGTGTCGATGATCGCCTTCTTGAGCGCGGGATGGAGGTGCCGCTGGCCTTCGGCGCGGGCCAGCATGTCGGGCAGCTTGTGATAGGCCTGCGGTCCGAACACCATGTCGACCACCGGGGCGCGGCGGGCGATTTCCTCGCCCTCGGCCTGGGCCACGCAGCCAGCCACGCCGATCAGCATGTCGCCGCCCAGCGCGCGACGCTCGGTCTGCAGCTCCTTGAGGCGCCCCAGCTCGGAAAACACCTTCTCGGATGCCTTTTCGCGGATATGGCAGGTGTTGAGCAGCACCAGATCGGCTTGCGCCATGTCGAGCGTGGTCACATAGCCGTGCGGCGCCAGCGCATCGGTCATGCGGTCGCTGTCATAGACGTTCATCTGGCACCCATAGGTCTTGATGAACAGCTTCTTGGTGTTGGGGCGGGGCGGGGTCATCTCGGTCATGCCGGCTCTTTACCAGACTTTGCGGTGAGCGTCATAGCCAGTGAAAGGCGTCGGCTGCGCCTTTCAAGCCGGGACGGCCATATGGCCTGCCGCAGAATCGGCCCGCCGGCCGGGCCTCTGGGCAGCCGAGGGCGCAATATGGTCTGGCGTTGGGGCGGCATTTGCACTATAGGGACGCCTGTCGCGGGCCCATTGGACCGGCGACATCTCATGGCCCCTCCTGGACGACATCCCGGCCGGGGCGACCGCAATCCTCATTTTGAAGGGATCTAACCGATGTCGATCACTGCCGAGCGCAAGACCGCTCTGATCAAGGAATATGCCAACTCTGCCAACGACACCGGCTCGCCGGAAGTTCAGGTGGCGATCCTGTCGGAACGCATTGCCAATCTGACCGAGCATTTCAAGGGCCACGCCAAGGACAACCATTCCCGCCGCGGCCTGCTCAAGCTGGTTTCGACCCGCCGCAGCCTTCTCGACTACGTCAAGAAGGTCGACGAGGCTCGCTACAAGACCTTGATCGAAAAGCTCGGCCTGCGCCGCTAGGCGCGCCAGCAGAATTGCGGGTGCGGGGCCTGTCTCCGCACTCGCCGCCGTCCACCCGCACCGTGCGGGGCGGCGAAAAGCGTAGACCGGCGCATGCCGGAGCATGGCAGGATTATTGGCCGCTCCCCTCGCCTCACGCTCAGCAAAATCAGGCAATGGTTTTGATCACGTGAGGCACCCGGACATGTTCGGGAGCTGCTTGTTGTCTTGCCCATGTTTCGTCTTCGCCAGACGCAACAGTGCCTGATTTTGAGCCTGGACCGCACATGGGGTGGGGTCGCAGGTGCGGGCGCACCGGATGAGTTCGCGGGATGACCTACGCCTCCCGCGTTACCGCTCAGCCGGCAGAATGGAAAGACGATAGCAATGACGATCAATTTTGATCACCACAAGGTCGAGCTCAACTGGGGCGGCCAGCCGCTGACCCTGGAAACCGGCAAGATCGCCCGCCAGGCCGATGGCGCCGTGCTCGCCACGCTGGGCGAGACCGTGCTGCTGGCCACCGTGGTCAGCGCCAAGAGCGCCAAGCCGGGCCAGGACTTCTTCCCGCTCACCGTGAACTACCAGGAAAAGTATTTTGCCGCTGGCAAGATCCCGGGTGGCTATTTCAAGCGTGAAGGCCGTCCGACCGAGAACGAGACCCTGGTTTCGCGCCTGATCGACCGTCCGATCCGTCCCCTGTTCCCCGAAGGCTACAAGAACGAGACCCAGGTGGTCGTCACCGTTCTGCAGCACGACATGGAAAACAACCCCGACGTGCTGGCCATGGTTGCCGCCTCGGCGGCCCTGACCATTTCGGGCGTGCCCTTCATGGGCCCGATCGGCGCTGCCCGCGTCGGCTATGTCGATGGCCAGTATGTGCTGAACCTGCCCGTTGACCGTCGCAGCGAATCCAAGCTCGACCTGGTCATGGCCGGCACCGATGATGCCGTGCTGATGGTTGAGTCCGAAGCCAAGGAACTCAGCGAAGAAGTCATGCTGGGCGCCGTGATGTTCGGCCATGCCGAGAGCCGCAAGGTGATCCAGGCCATCATCAAGCTGGCTGAGCTGGCTGCCAAGGAACCCCGCGACTTTACCCCGCCCGATTACTCGGCGCTGGAAAAGGAAGTCCTGGCTGTTGCCGAGGCCGACCTGCGCGCTGCCTACAAGATCACCGACAAGCAGCAGCGCTATGCTGCGGTCGATGCCGCCAATGCCAAGGTGAAGGCTGCTTTTGCGGCCCGCGTCGAAGCCGGCGAATTCTCCAAGGAAGATCTCGGCGAGGTGGTGCACAACCTCCAGGCCAAGATCGTGCGCTGGAACGTGCTCGACACCGGTCTGCGCATCGACGGCCGCGATCTCAAGACCGTGCGTCCGATCGTGTCGGAAGTGGGCGTGCTGCCGCGCACCCATGGTTCGGCCATCTTCACCCGTGGCGAAACCCAGGCGCTGGTCGTTGCCACGCTGGGCACGGGCGATGACGAGCAGTACATTGATAGCCTGGAAGGCACCTACAAGCAGAACTTCCTGCTGCACTACAACTTCCCTCCCTACTCGGTGGGTGAAGCTGGCCGCATGGGTTCCCCGGGCCGTCGCGAAATCGGCCATGGCAAGCTGGCCTGGCGCGCGATCAATCCGATCCGTCCCTCGATCGAGGAATTCCCCTACACCATTCGCGTGGTGTCTGAGATCACCGAGTCCAATGGCTCGTCCTCGATGGCAACCGTGTGCGGCACCTCGCTGGCGCTGATGGATGCCGGCGTGCCGCTGGCGCGTCCGGTGGCCGGCATTGCCATGGGCCTGATCCTGGAAGGCGAAAAGTTCGCCGTGCTGAGCGACATCCTGGGTGATGAAGATCACCTGGGCGACATGGACTTCAAGGTGGCCGGTACCGAAGCGGGCGTCACCAGCCTGCAGATGGACATCAAGATCGCCGGCATCACCGAGCAGATCATGAAGATCGCGCTCGAGCAGGCCAAGGGCGGCCGTATCCACATCCTGGGCGAAATGGCCAAGGCCATCACCGCGTCCCGTTCGGAAGTGGGCGAGTTCGCGCCGCGCATCGAGACCATGAAGATCCCGACCGACAAGATCCGTGAAGTGATCGGCACCGGCGGCAAGGTCATCCGCGAGATCGTGGAAAAGACCGGCGCCAAGATCAATATCGAGGACGACGGCACCATCAAGATCGCCTCGAGCGACGGCAGCCAGATCGAAGCGGCCATCAAGTGGATCCGCTCGATTACCGACGAAGCCGAAGTGGGCGCCATCTACCAGGGCACCGTGGTCAAGACCGCCGATTTCGGCGCGTTCGTGAACTTCTTCGGCGCCAAGGACGGCCTGGTCCACATCAGCCAGCTGGCTGAAGCCCGCGTTGCCAAGACCACCGATGTGGTCAAGGAAGGCGACAAGGTCTGGGTCAAGCTGCTCGGCTTTGACGAGCGCGGCAAGGTCCGGCTGTCCATGAAGGTGGTCGATCAGGCCACTGGCAAGGAAATCAAGGAAGAAGCCGCCGAGTAAGTCCGGCGCTTCACCCGTCATCAAGGCCCGGAGCAATCCGGGCCTTTTTGCTGCGCCCACCGCGCTTTGGGCCCTGATATCAATCACAATTCCGCGAGAGCGGTGCCCCTGCCCAAGCCGTGGCTGGATTGAGGCTTTCCTGCACTAGCGAAGCGGGGCCGCAACCCCTAGTGAACCCATCAAGTATTGTCTTTTGTCCGTTCGAACCCCGATTAAGGTTTCACCTTGCTCTCTCGTCGCTTGTTCATGATCGGCCTGCCGGCCGTCGCTCTCGCCGCCTGTTCCAGCACCCGTACGCCGGTGGTGCAGGAGCAGCGCATCGATCCCTATTACCAGGCGATGTATGGCACGCTGACCAACGAGAAATTCGTCGTCCAGGCCATGGATCTGCGCCGCGTCGATCCGCAGTTCTGGCGCCAGGAAGTGCCCTATGTCACCTCTGAGCGTCCCGGCACGCTGGTGGTCGATACCCCCAACCACTTCCTCTATCTGGTGCTCGAAGGCGGCCGGGCGCTGCGCTATGGCGTCGGCGTGGGCAAGAGCGAAGCCCTGGTGTTCCGCGGCACGGCCACCATCGGCCGCAAGGCCGAATGGCCGCGCTGGACGCCGACCCAGTCGATGATCAAGCGCGAACCCGACCGTTATGGTCCCTATGCCGGCGGCATGGAAGGCGGCCCGACCAATCCGCTGGGCCCGCGCGCGCTCTACCTCTATAAGGATGGCCAGGACACGCTGTTCCGCCTGCATGGCACCACCGAGCCCTATACCATCGGCACCAATGTGTCCTCGGGCTGTATCCGCCTGATGAACCAGGATATCATCGATCTCTATGGCCGCGTGCCCACCGGCACGCGCGTTGTGGTGATCAACGCCTGATTGCGGCTTCCGGCCCCGTGGCCGGGCCAATGCCGCGACAGTGGGGCGCCTTGCTTCGGAATCCGTAGTCACCGAAGCGAAGTTCACTGCTGTCGCGACACTGGCCCGGCTCTCAGGACAAGCAACACGACAGACAAAAGGCCCGGTGAGCGATCACCGGGCCTTTGTGTTTCTGGCGCGCGTGCGGAGCCCGCAGCGCGACTGATTGCAGACCTAGACCTGCTGCACCGATTCCACGCCCGGCACAAAGTGGCGGAGCAGGTTCTCGATGCCGCTCTTGAGCGTGGCGGTCGAGGATGGGCAGCCCGAGCAGGCGCCCTGCATGTGGAGGAACACGGTGCCTTCCTTGAAGCCCTTGAAGGTGATGTCGCCGCCGTCCATGGCCACGGCCGGGCGCACGCGGGTGGCCAGCAGCTCCTTGATCACTTCGACGGTCTCGCTGTCGTCGGCGTCGAAGAATTCATCGACCTCGTCGTGATTGGCGATGGCGGGGCCACCTTCCTGAATCACCGGCTTGCCGGAGAGGAAGTGATCCATGATCACGCCCAGGATGGCGGGCTTGATATGGGCCCAATTGGTGTCGTCCTTGGTCACCGAGATGAAATCGGAGCCCAGGAACACGCCCGAAACGCCGGAAATGGCGAACAGGCCGGTGGCCAGGGGCGAGACGCTGGCGGCGTCCGGACCGCGGAAATCGCGCGGTTCACCCACCAGCACGTCGCGTCCGGGCAGGAACTTGAGCGTGGAGGGATTGGGCGTGGCTTCGGTCTGAATGAACATCGGGGCGCCTGCGGTTTACGATTAGAACGCTTCTAAAATAGTCTTTTGGGCTCAGGATGCAAGGGCAAATGCCCTGTGCGGACCGTCTGCATGGCGCCTGCGCGTCAGCAGATGGCAATGATCTCGTCGTCGCTCATGCGGCCGGGCACCACGGTCAGGGGAATGGGCAGCGCGTGGGCGCGAGCGGCAAAATGGGTCACCAGCGGACCGGGGCCCTCATTGCCGGTGGAGGCCGCCAGCACCAGGATGGCGATGTCGCGATCCTCGCCGATCAGCCTCTCGATCTCCTCGGCGCCTTCGCCTTCGCGGATCACCGATTCGACCTTGACCTCGCCGATGTCGCGGATGCGGGCGAGGCGGGCATCGAGATTGCGCTCGGCCAGTTCCACCGCCTCGGCACGCAACACGTCCTCAACGCCCAGGCCGATGAATTCGGGCTTCTGCACAATGCTCATCAGCACCACCGTGCCGCCGGTGCGCTTGACGCGATAGGCGGCAAAGGTCAGGGCGCGGTCGCATTCGGCGGTCTCGTCGATCACCACCAGGAATTTGCGCTTGTATTCGGTCGCGTACATGGCCGGACCTCCTGGCTAGCGGACAAAGCCGACGATTTTGCGCACATCGTCCATCACCGGCTGGGCAATGGCGCGGGCACGCTCGGCGCCGTCGCGCAGGATGGCGTCCATTTCGCCGCGGTCGGCGACGAGGCGCCGCATTTCCCCGGCAATCGGGGCGAGCACGGAGACGGCGAGATCGGCCAGTGCCGGCTTGAAGCTGCCCCAGCCCTGGCCGCCATATTGGGCCAGCACGTCATCAACGCCGGTATTGGCGAGCGCGGCATAGATGCCCACCAGGTTTTCCGCCTCGGGACGGTCGGCGAGCCCGGCCGCCTCGCTGGGTAGGGCCGCGGCATCAGTGGTGGCGCGCTTGATCTTTTTGGCGATGAGGTCGGCATCGTCCATCATATAGATGGTCGAGAGGTCCGAGGCGTCGGACTTGCTCATCTTCTTGGTGCCGTCCTTCAGACTCTTCACGCGCACGGCCGCCCCGGTGGCCAGGGTCTCGGTGATGGGGAAGAAGTCGCCCTTGATGCCCAGCGCCTTGATCTGCTTTTTGTAGTCGTGATTGAACTTCTTGGCGATGTCGCGGGTCAATTCGAGATGCTGGCGCTGGTCTTCGCCGACCGGCACGGCCGTGGCCTTGTAGAGCAGGATGTCGGCCGCCATCAGGCTGGGATAGGCGTATAGGCCCAGCGAAACGGCTTCGGAATTTTCTCCGCCTTCGCTGGTGCCCACCTTGTCCTTGAACTGGGTCATGCGGCTCATCCAGCCGACGCGGGCGACGCAGTTGAAGATCCAGCCGAGCTCGGCGTGTTCCATCACCTGGGACTGGTTGAAGATGATCGACTTCTTGGGGTCCAGGCCCGAGGCGATATAGGCGGCCGCGATCTCATAGGTCCAGCGCTTGAGATCCTCGGGGTCCTGCCAGACCGTGATGGCGTGCATGTCGACCACGCAATAGATGGTCTGATGCGTCTCCTGCAGCGGCACGAAGCGGCGGATGGCGCCCAGGAAATTGCCCAGATGCAGATCGCCCGAGGGCTTGATGCCGGAAAAGACGCGGGGAGTGAAAGTCATAAGTCACACCGATCAGGTTTAGCAGCCTGCCGAAGTACACCCGCAGGCCAAAGGGAGCAAGTCAGCCGCGCCGCCGCAACCGGCGCCAGAGCATGCCCAGGGGCTGGGCGCCGGTGATGTGGACGAGGGTGAAATAGACGATTGTGCCGAACACGCAGATGGCAAACAGCGCCACAGCCTGGATGGCAAAGCTGGCGCCGGGCGCGAAGATGCCGCCGGCGCGCTGGGCCATCAGATAGAGCACGCCGGCCATGATGAGACTGCTGGCAATGGTCAGCACATGCTTGCGCAGCGAGGCCATTGGCAGGGCGAAGTAGCCGCGCCGCGCCAGAAAAAACGCCAGCATGATGGCGTTGAGCCAGGACGAGAGTGTGGTGGCCAACGCAATGCCGACATGCTGCAGGCTGGGGAACAGCAGCAGCGACAGACCTATATTGGCCACCACCGAAATGCCGGCAAAGACGGTGGGCGTGATGGTGTCCTTGCGCGAGAAAAAGCCCGGCTGCAGCACGCGGATCAGCACAAAGGCCGGCAGGCCCCAGGCATAGCCGACCAGCGCCTCGGCGACATGGGCGCTGGCGCTGGCGTCAAAGGCGCCGCGCTCGAACAGCACGCGCACGATGGGCAGGGCGAGCGAAGCCAGCGCCGCCGCTGCCGGCATGGAAAGCAGCATGGCCAGCAGCAGCGACTGGTCCTGGCTGGCCTTGGCCTCGGCGTCGCGCCCGGCGCTCAGGTGCCGGCTGAGTTCGGGCAGCAGCACGGTGCCAATGGCAATGCCGATAATGCCCAGCGGCAGCTGATAGAGCCGGTCGGCATAGGAGAGGATGGAGATGGCGTTTGCGGCCGTCGAGGCGATGACCGTGCCCACCACGATGTTGATCTGGGTGATGCCCCCGGCCAGGATCGCCGGAATGGCCAGCAGCCAGAAGCGGCGCACCTCGGCATTGGGCCAGGGCAGGCCCAGGCGCGGCACAAAGCCCGAACGGCGCACCGCGCCATAGACCAGCGCCAGCTGGGCAATGCCGCCCAGCATGGTGGCGATGGCCACCCAGAAGGCCGCATCGGCCTTGTCCTCGAGCACGAAAATGGCCAGCGGCACCAGGGCGGCGATATTGACGATATTGAGGATCACCGGGGCAAAGGCGGCGGCAAAAAAGCGGCCCAGCGTGTTCAGAATGGCGCCATAGGCGGCCATCAGCGACATGCAGGCCAGATAGGGAAACATGATGCGGGTGAGAAACACCGTCAGCGCGAATTTTTCCGGATCGGTAAAGCCCGGCACGAAGACCCGCATGATGGGTTCCATGAAGATTTCGGCCAGGATGGTGATCACGACGATGGCCGCCACCAGCCAGCTCATGATGCGGCTGGCCAGGAGCTTGGCCTGTTCCTCGCCCTGGGTTTCCAGCGCCGAGGAGAACATGGGCACAAAGGCGGTGTTGAAGGCGCCTTCGGCAAACAGGCGGCGGAACAGATTGGGGAAGCGGAAGGCGGCATTGAAGGCGTCTGCTGCCGGGCCGATGCCCAGCACTGCCGCCATCAGGGCATCGCGGGCAAAGCCGGCGATGCGCGACACCAGTGTCAGCCCGCCCACCGAGAGGAAGTTGCGGTAGAGGCTCATGGTTGGGAGAAGGCCCGAACCGTTCCGGCTGCCCTTCCTCCCCCTTGAGGGGAGGGTAGCGCCGCTTGGCCGGCCAGGCCTAGCAAAGCTGGGGTGGGGGGGGCCTTGCGGCTCACAAATGGACCCCCACCCTCGGTCCCTCCCCTCAAGGGGGAGGGAGGCGATTGAGCCGGCGGTCCAGACCTATCCATTGGCCACCTTCTCGGCGGCGCGGGGGTGGAACACGCCCATCAGCGCCTCATAGATCTTGCGCTGGCGCGGCTTGCTCATGATCTTCTGGCCGGTGAGGTCGGTGACGTAGAAGACGTCCACGGCCTTTTCGCCATAGGTGCCGATATGGGCCGAACCGATGGTCAGGCTCAGATCAGCGATCTGGTGGGTCAGCGCATGCAATAGGCCCGTGCGGTCGAGGCCGGAGACCTCGATGACGGTGAATTTTTCGCTCAGCGCATTGCTGACCGAGACCTGGGCGGGCAGCGAGAAGGGCTTCAGGCGCCGATTGTGGCGGCTGTCCTTGCTCTGGTCGATCTGCACCTGGCGCTTGCCCTGCAGCAATTGCTTGACGGTATCGATGATGCGGGTGGCGCGAACCTTTTCGTCCTCGTCACTGGTGAAAGCCCGGCGCAGGCGGAAGGTATCGATGGCGCGGCCGTCGCGGGTGGAGAAGATCTGCGCCCCGATGATGGAGGCATCCTGCATGGTGCAGGCGCCAGCGATCAGCGAGAGCAGGCGGGGGTGGTCGGGCGTATAGAAGCTCACCTCGGTGATGCTCTCGAAGGCCTTGACGCGGATCGAGCCGGCGAAAGGCTCGCCGGCCTTGTCGGCCTGGCGGATCATGCGCGCATGTTCGAGCTGCAGTTCGGGCTCGGCACGCAGCCAATAGTGGTCATAGTGGCGCGCGAGATAGGCCTGTACCTCGTCGGCGGGCCAGGCTGTCAGTGCCTGGGCCAGCTGCTGGCGGGCGGCGCCGATGCGGTCGGACTGGGTCACCTGGCTGTGGCCGCCCGAAAGCAGGGGTTCGGTGGCATAATAGAGGGCGCGCAACAGGCTGCCCTTCCAGCCGGTCCATACGCCCGGGCCCACGGCGCGGATATCACAGGCGGTCAGGATCAGCAGCAGCGCCAGGCGTTGGGGCGATTGCACCACATCGGCAAAGGCCTTGGCGGTCTCGGGATCCTGGATGTCGCGGGCCTGGGCGATCTCGCTCATCAGCAGGTGATACTCGATCAGCCAGGCGACCGTATCGGTCTCGGCTTCCGACAGGCCCAGTCGCGGGCAGAAGCGGCGGGCGACGCGGGCGCCGGCGATGGAATGGTCTTCCGGGCGCCCCTTGGCGATATCGTGCAGGAACAGCGCCACATAGAGCAAGCGGGTGTCGTTGAGCTGGGGCAGCAGTTCGTGGGTCAGCGGCAGCTGGTCGCGCAGCCCGCCATTGGCGATATCGGCCATCACGCCCACCGAGCGGATCAGATGCTCGTCCACCGTATAGTGGTGGTACATGTTGAACTGCATCAGGGCGACGATCTTGCCGAATTCGGGCACGAACTTGCCCAGAACACCGCTCTCGTTCATCTGGCGCAGAATGCGCTCGACCGATTGCGGCGCGGTCAGAATGGTCAGGAAATGCTCATTGGCTCGGGGGTCATTGCGCAGTCTGTTGTCGATCAGGCGCAGCGAGCGGGAGATGTGCTTGATGGCGTCGGGATGGAACAGCAGCTGTTCGCGCCCGGCCACCAGGAACATGCGGATCAGGTTGACCGGGTCTTTCTCGAAGACATCGGGGCCGGCAATGTTGAGCCGCCCGGTATCGAGCACGAAATCGGTTTCGCCCTTGATCTTGGACTTGCCGGGGCGGAAAGGGGCCAGCACGCGGCCCACCAGATCCATATCCTTGGCGTGGTTGAATTCGAGACTCGCGCAGATGATGCGGGTGAGGTCGCCCACGTCCTTGGCCACCAGGAAATAGCGCTTCATGAAGCGCTCGACGCCCAGCATGCCGACGCGCTGGGCATAGCCCATGCGCTGGGCCAATTCGGGCTGCACGTCAAAGGTCAGCTTTTCCTCTGAGCGCCCGGTGACGAAATGGAGGTGACAGCGCACCGCCCACAAAAAGTCCTCGGCGCGGAAGAACAGGCGGTATTCGGCGGCGCTGAGCACGCCCTTGCCCACCAGCTCATGGCTGGTCTTGACCTGGTAGAAATATTTGCCGATCCAGAACAGGGTGTTGAGGTCACGCAGCCCGCCCTTGCCGTCCTTGATATTGGGCTCGACCACATAGCGGGTATTGCCCATGGCCTTGTGGCGCTCGTCGCGCTCGCTCATCTTGGCGGCGATGAATTCGGGACCGGTGCGCGGCATGATCTCGTTTTCAAAGCGCTGCACCAGCTGGGTAAAGAGCCCCTTGTCGCCGGTGAGATAGCGGGCTTCGAGCGTCGCCGTACGCACGGTCATGTCGGCGCGGGCCATGCGGATGCACTCATCCACCGAGCGCACGGCGTGGCCGACCTTCTGGCCGAGGTCCCAGAGCATATAGAGAATATATTCGGTGACCTGTTCGCCCCAGGGCGTCTGCTTGTAGGGCAGGATGAACAGCAGGTCGATATCGCTGCCGGGGGCCAGCGTGCCCCGGCCATAGCCGCCCACGGCGGAGAGCGCGATGGCTTCGGCGCCCGAAGGATTGTCCACCGGATAGACCCGGCGGGTGGCAAACATATGCAGGGCGGTGATGATCTCGTCCTGGGCATTGCTCAGGTTCTGCGCGCAGCGCTGGCCCTTGCCGGAAACCAGCAGTTCCGCCTCGGCGCTCTTGCGCGCTTCGGCCAGGGTCTGGCGCACATGGGCCAGCACGGCGGCGCGGGCGGGGGCAGATTTGGGCGCGTGCTCGCCGATCACGGCATCGAGCTCGCCCAGAATGGTTTCGGCGGACTTGAGCACGAACAGCGATTTTCGCGGTTTGGCGTCAGCTTCGGCGAGCGTCATCGCGGAGTTTCTTTAGTTCGTAGAGCGCTTCGATCGCTTGCTTTGGGGTCATCTCGTCCGGGCGAACCGCGTCGAGCGCTGTCAATACGGGGTCGTTCGGCACCGGCTTTGGCGGCGTCTGGTGCGCAAACAGAGGTAGATCGTCTAGCACGCTGGCCTTGCTGCTGGAAGAGGCGGTTCCGCTCGAGCGCTGTTCGAGCACGGTGAGCACCTGGCGGGCCCGCGCCAGCACCGGCTCGGGCAGGCCGGCGAGCCGGGCAACCTGGATACCATAGGAGCGGTCGGCAGCGCCGGGGCCCACTTCGTGCAGGAACACCACCTCGCCCTCCCATTCGCGCACCTTCATGGTGACATTGGACACACGGGCGAGGGTCCGCGCGAGGCTGGTCAGCTCATGGAAATGGGTGGCAAACAGCGCCCGGCAGCCGGTGGCGTCATGCAGGGCCTCCACCGCCGCCCAGGCAATGGACAGTCCATCAAAGGTCGCCGTGCCGCGGCCGATTTCGTCGAGCACCACAAGGCTCCGCCGCGTCGCGCGGTTGAGAATCGCTGCCGTCTCGACCATTTCGACCATGAAGGTCGAGCGGCCATGGGCGATATCGTCGCTGGCGCCGACGCGGGAGAACACGCGGTCCACCACGCCGATATGGGCTTTGCTGGCGGGCACGAAACTGCCCATCTGCGCCAGGATGGCGATCAGCGCGTTCTGGCGCAGAAAGGTGGATTTACCGCCCATATTGGGCCCGGTCACCAGCCAGAGCCGGCCACCGCCGCTGGCCTCGTCGCCGGAGAGATCGGCATCATTGGCGACAAAGCTCTGGCCGGCGGCCATCACCATGTCCTCAACCACCGGATGGCGGCCGCCGATGATCTCAAAGGCCAGGGAATTGTCGATCTCGGGCCGGGTATAGCTGCGCGTTGCCGCCAGATGGGCCAGCGCGGCGGTCACATCCATTTCGGCCAGCGCATCGGCGAGGCTGCGCAGCAAAGCGGTCTGGCTCAGAACAGCCTGGCGCAGGCTGGCAAACAGGCGCAGCTCGATATCGAGCGCGGCCTCATGCGCCCGGGCGATGCGGCCCTCGAGCTCGGCCAGCTCAGTGGTGGTGAAGCGCATGGCATTGGCCAGCGTCTGGCGATGGATAAAGCTCTGTCGATGCGGCTCTTCGAGCAGCCGCGTGCCATGGGCCGCGGGCACTTCGACGAAATAGCCCAGCACGCCATTGTGCCGGATCTTGAGCGAGCGGACGTCGGTCTCCTCGATCAGCCGGGCCTGGAGGGCGGCCACCACATCGCGGGTCTGGCTAGCGAGTGCCCGTTCATTGTCCAGCGTCTCGTCATAGCCGGCGCGGACAAAGCCGCCGTCGCGGGCCAGCAGCGGCATGTCATCGTCCAGCGCCAGCGCCAATTGGCTGGCCAGGTCGAGGGGCGCCGCCGCCAGCGTGGTGCCCAGCCGCGCCAGCACTTCGGGCGCGTCCTCAATCCTCTGCAACTGGCCGGCCAGCGCCGACGCCGCCGAGATGGCGCGGCCGATGGCGGCGAGGTCACGCGGCCCGCCGCGATCGAGCGCCAGTCGGGTCAGGGCACGGGCCAGATCGGGCACGGCCTTGAGGTCGCTGCGCAGGCGGGCGGTGAGCATGGTGTCGTTGCTGAGCAGACTGACCGCGTCGAGCCGGGCATTGATCGGCCCGGCCTCGGCCAAAGGCGCCGCCAGCCGCGCCGACAACAGGCGCGAGCCCGGCGCGGTCACCGTCAGATCGATGACATGGCGCAGCGCACCGCGGGCCTGGCCGCGCTGGGTCTGGTGCAGTTCAAGGCTTGCCCGCGTGGCGGCGTCGATGGCCATGTGACGGCCAGCCGCTTCGGGTTGTGGCGCGCGCAGCGCCACGCCGACGCCCTTCTGGCTGTCGCTGACATAGGCGACCAGCGCGCCCAAGGCGCCGCGCGCCGCCCGCGACAGCATGGTGGGGTCAAAGCTCTCGGGCGGAAAGGCGGCGCGCAGGCTCTGGCTGGCGGCCTGGCTGTCAAAGCTTTCGGCAGGTGCGGCATGGGCGATGGCGCCCCAGGCCGGGGCAAACAGATGCCGCTCGGTCAGGGCCTGGCGCGTCGTTTCGGCCAGCAGCAGTTCGGCCGGAGCGATGCGGGCCAATTCGTCAGCCAACTGCTCGGCGTCCAAATCCGCCGTAAAGGTCTCGCCGGTCGACACATCGGCCCAGGCGAGGGCAAAATCGGTCTCGCCATGGCGCAGCATGGCCAGGGCCGCCAGGAAATTGGAGGCGCGGGCATCGAGGTGATCGTCCTCGGTCAGCGTGCCGGCGGTGATCAGCCGCACCACATCGCGCTTCACCACCGATTTGGCGCCGCGCTTTTTGGCTTCCTTGGGGTCTTCGACCTGTTCGCAGATGGCGACGCGGTGGCCGAGCTTGACCAGCTTGTTCAGATAATCATTGGCGGCGTGGATGGGCACGCCGCACATCTGGATGTCTTCGCCCAGATGCTTGCCGCGCTTGGTCAGCACAATGCCCAGGGCAGCGCTGGCGATCTCGGCGTCCTCGAAGAACAGCTCGTAGAAATCGCCCATGCGATAGAACAGCAGATAGCCGGGATTGACCGCCTTGATCTCGAAAAACTGCGCCATCATGGGCGTCAGCGCCGCCGAGGGCAAACTGGCATTGGCCGCGGGGGAAGAATTGTCCATGAGCTCAGGCGGTTCGGGCAAACAAGGCGCGAACTTAGGCGTTTGTGACCGATAAGCCAATCGGGCGCAGGACAGATTTGCCCGGGATTGCGCGCGGGCGCTCGGCGCTATTGCGCCGTCTCACTGAGCGACGGACAGAGAGAGGGGCCGCCCTAAGGCAGCCCCGCCCCCAATCAGCGCGAGGCCGGCAGGTCGTAGATCTTTTCGATATCGTCGAGGGCAAAATTGGCAGCCATGATACCGCCGGCGGTGGCCCAGACAGCATCGGAGACGGCATAAACATGGCCGGCCTTGGCGGCCTCGAGGTTCTGCCACAGCGCTTCGGCCTGCCAGGACTGCGCTTCGCTATCGGCCTGGCCGTCGCCGGTCTCATAGGTGAAGTGCAGGATGCGGTCGGCCGCCAGTTCGCCGATGCGCTCCTTGGTGATCAGCCCGGCGAGGCCCTCAGCCTGCTGCGCCACGGGACGAGCAAAGCCGATATCGCTCAGGATCGCGCCGGAAAAGCTGGCCGGGTAATAGGCGTAGCTCTGCCCGGCAAGGAAGCGAATCACCGAGATTTCATCGGTGGCGTGGTCGCCCAGGCCGGTCCTGATGCTGGCGACGCGGGCGGCATAGGCATCGAGCAGGGCCTGGCCCTTGTCAGCCGCGCCGGCGGCATCGGCATAGAGTGCCATGTTCTGCTTCCAGGTGCCCTGGATGGTGTCGGCCATCACGGTGGGGGCGATGGCGGCGAGCTGGTCATAGATCTTTTCGTGGCGGCGCTTGTTGCCCAGGATCAGGTCCGGCTGCAGCACGGCAATGGCTTCGAGATCGGGCGCCAGTTCCTCGCCAACCACCACGGTGTCAGCCAGGTCGGTCTGGAGATAGTCGTACCAAGGGTCCGAATTGGCCGAGCGCGCCGCGCCCACCGGGACGATGCCGAGCGCCACCATGTCCTCAGTGGCTTCATTGGTCAGCGTCACCACGCGCAGCGGGTGGTCGGGCACGCTGGCGGTG
The DNA here is from genome assembly GCF_005222805.1 of Devosia sp. FKR38. GTDB lineage: Bacteria > Pseudomonadota > Alphaproteobacteria > Rhizobiales > Devosiaceae > Devosia. The sequence continues at coordinate 595,438 of NZ_STGC01000002.1, forward strand.
CCCATGGCATGGGTGATGTCGCGCGCCATGACCGGCGCCGAAAGGGCAAGCGCCAGCGTGAGCAATCCGGCCCGCAGCACATGATGAAAAGACATGGTCTTCCTATAAGTAGAGTATAATACTCAGCTTTAATGCCTCTCTCGGGCCTCGCCTGTCAAGCGGCCGCCGGAACGCTGATGCGACGGTCGAGGCGGCGGAGAATGACCAGCATGGCCAGGGCGCTGGCGGCCGGCACGGCGGCGAGCACAGTCCAGGGCAGGGCGGCGTCAGGCCCGGCCACCAGCGCCCGGTCGAGCAGGCCACCCAGCGCCACATTGCCCACTAGAACGGCGATGCCGCCCGAGGAGGCCAGCGCGCCATAATAGACGCCCAGCGCCCGGGCCCCGGCAAAGTGCGGCACCAGGTCCATGCCGATGGGGCGGACAATGCAATGGCCCAGCGTCAGCAGCACGACCAGGGTCACCGCCGGCGCGAGGCGCATGAGCCCGGGCATCGCCGCGTGCGGCGCGCTGAGCGCCACGGCGGCAAAGCCCAGCGCCATCAGGGCAAAGCCCAGCGGCAGGCTGCGCTGATAGCCCATGGCGCGGGCCAGCCGGGCGATCGGCAATTGCAGGGTGATGACCAGCAGCGAGGCAATCATGAACATGGGCGCCAGGTCATGGTCATTGCCGCCCGACCGGGTGATCTCGACCGGCAGGGCCAGATAGAGCTGGTTATAGCTGAAGAGAAACGCCGCATGGGCCGTGACGAAGGCGAGAAACAGCCGGTCGGTGAAAATGGTGCCCCAGTCGAGCCCGCGCGGCGTGGGGGAGGGCGCCGGTGCATCCTGCGGCAGGAAGCGGCCGAGGATCAGCCCGGCCACCACAAAGACTGCCGCGCCGATCAGGGCGATGGCCTGAAAGCCGATGCCGATCAGCAGCGCCCCCAGCAGCGGCCCCAGCACGGCGCCGCTCTCACCCCAGACGGCGAGGAGGGCGAAATACTGCGCCCGCGTGCGCTTGCCCTTGGCCTCGCTGGCCGCGCCAAGCTGCGCCACCAGCGTCGAAATGGCCGGCGAGAACAGCGCGCCGCCGACGCCTGTGAGGCAGGCGCCCAGCACCACCATGCCCAAGCTCCCGCCCAGCCCGAGGCAAAGATAGCCCAGCACGCGCACCACGCAGCCCAAGAGGATCAGCCGCCGCGTGCCCAGGCGATCGGAGAGGGCGCCGCCAAAGACGAACAGGCCCTGCTGGCAGAAGGTGCGCAGGCCCAGCACCAGGCCGATGCTGGCCCCGGCCAGCAGCAGATCATCGCGCAGATAGGCCGCCAGAAACGGCACCACCATGTAGAAGCCGAGGTTGAAGACCAGCTGGTTGGACAGCAGCAGAAAGGGATGAACCGGCACGCACGGGATCCGAACAGGACAAACACCGCGCAGCACTGCCGCAGCCGGCCGAAGAAAACAAGACTGGATTAGTCCAGTTTATCATGAGCGCGAGAAAACGCGCCCGTTGAGGGTTTCAGGGTTTGGACGGATCGCGCCCGTAGGCGCGATCCGCAGCCGTCTACACCTCGTAGCGATCGCTCTCGTGCCGCACCGGGCGATAGACAAAATAGTCAAAATCCGCCGGGCTGGCCGTGCCGTTGAGGTCATGGGCCGCCACGCCAACGAAGGCGCCGGTGAAGCTGCCATGGGCCTGGTGGCCGCCGCATTCATCCGAGAGCAGCGACGCGTCGAGCACCGGGCCGATGGGGGTGAGCTCGCCGCCTTCGAGACCATAGAAGAACTGCAGCGCGCGGCCCCGAATGCTGAGCGCCAGGCGGATTTTGCCGGTCTGGGGAATGGAGACCGGGGCGGCCGGGAAGCTGAGATGACCATCCGGCCAGCTCATTTCCGAGCTCATGATCAGCAGTTCGCGCTTGCCGTCCGAATGGGCCGTCACCGCCAGATAGAAGAAATTGTAGCGGCTGTAATAGGCCGTCAGCCCCGCCATGGTGCGTTCATCGGTGGGGGTAAAATCCACCAGAGTTTCGGCATCATAGGAGAAGTGCTGCTGCCGGCGGGCGACCAGCGCCTGCTCGAACCAGGAGCCGGGAGATTCGCGCCCAAACAAACGGAGTTTGTTGGACTCAAGGGAAAAGATGCGCTCGGTTTCGGGGGTGCGCAGCCACTGAAAGTCGATGGGCAGGCCCTTGTCGAAACCATAGCGCTGCTCGGCCCAATAGGGCGCGTCGTCGCGCGTGCCGGGCACCTCGACATGCAGCGACGGCACGGGGCCGTGTTTCACGTGAATCCAGTCGTCATCGCCCCAATAGGCTTCCTGGATCGCCGTCTCGCGACCCAGCACGCAGCGGCGCTCCTGGGTGGTGGGGCGGCCGGTGAGATGCACGAGGAAGGTCTTGCCATCAGGCGTTTCCACCAGATCGCCATGGCCGGCGCGCTGCAGCGGCGCAAGCGGAGCGTCCTTGGAGGTCAAGATGTGCTTGTCGGGATGGGTCTCGTATTGCCCGTCGATAGTGCGTGAGCGCGCGAAGGTGCAGGCATGCTCATAGGCCGTGCCGCCTTCTGCCGTCAGCAGATAGTACCAGGGCGTGCCATCCTTGCCCTTGCGCTTATAGAGATGCGGCCCCTCGACCAGCTTGAGGTCGGTGCCCTGATAGATGTTCTTGATCGGGCCGACGAGCTTGCCCGCCTTGGGGTCGAATTCCTGCAGCGCGATGCCAGCGAACAGCAGCGGCCGGCGGCGGTGGTCCCAGAGCATGTTGACGAACCATTTGCGGCCATCGTCATCGTGGAACAGGCTCGGGTCGAACCCGGAGGAATTCATATAAATCGGATCGCTCCAGGGCCCCTCGATGTTGTCTGCCCAGACGATGTAATTATGCGCATCCTTGAACGAGCCGTCCTTGCGCTTGACGTCGGTATAGACCAGCCAGAACTTTTCGCCGTCATGGCTGAGGCAGGGCGCCCAGACGCCGCAGCTATCGGGATCGCCGCGCATGTCGAGCTGGCTCTGGCGCGTCAGCGGCCGGGTCAGCAGCGTCCAGTTGGCAAGGTCCTTGCTGTGATGGATCTGCACGCCGGGGAACCACTCGAAGGTCGAGGTGGCGATGTAATAGTCCTCGCCCACCCGCAGGATCGAAGGGTCGGGGTTGAAGCCGGGCAGGATGGGATTGGTCAGTTGGGGCATGGTGGCTTTCCTCTGGGCGCGCTCACGATAGCCACAACCACCGCGCGTCACCCTCGGGCCTGACCCGAGGGGACTGCACTTGCGGGGTCCGGCCAAGTCAAGAGCCCTCGGGTCGAGCCCGAGGGTGACGGCCTGTGAGCGGGGCACAACCTTGCCCCGCCCACTGGCCCGGTATCACACGAAGCGGTTGATCAGGTTCTCGAGATATTCCTGCTGGCCCGAACGGGGCTGCGGGTTGATGTTCTCGGCTTCCACCCAGGCGGCGATCTCGGCGAGCGAGCGCTCGCCCTTGAGCATGGCCTGGGCGCCCTTCTGCTGCCAGCCGGCATAGCGCTCGTCGACAATCTTGTCGTAGGTGCCGTCGTCGATAATGGCCTGCGCCGCCTTGAGCGAGCGGGCCAGAACATCAAGACCGCCGATGTGACCAAGCAACAGGTCAGCCGGATCAAGCGACTGACGCCGCACGCGGGCGTCGAAGTTGAAGCCGCCCTGGCCCAGACCACCGTTCTTGAGGATCTGGTAGAAGGCCAGCGTCATCTCGGGGACATTGTTGGGGAACTGGTCAGTATCCCAGCCGGACTGGATGTCGTTGCGGTTGGCGTCGACCGAGCCGAGCATGCCCAGCGAGGCAGCGACGGCCAGCTCGTGCTCGAAGGAGTGGTTGGCGAGGAAGGCATGGCCCACTTCGATATTGCACTTCACCTTCTTGTCGAGATCATACTTCTTGAGGAAGCCATAGACCGTGGCGACGTCGAAGTCATACTGGTGCTTGGAGGGTTCCTGCGGCTTGGGTTCGATCAGGATCTGACCCTTGAAGCCGATCTTTTCGGCATGCTCGATCACCAGATGGATGAAGCGGGCCATCTGGTCCTGCTCCTGGCCGATCTTGGTGTTGAGCAGGGTCTCATAGCCCTCGCGACCGCCCCAGAGCACATAGTTCTCGCCGCCCAGTTCATGGGTCAGCTCGAGCACGTTCTTCACCTGCGCGGCAGCATAGGCGAACACTTCCGGATCGGGATTGGTGGCGGCGCCGGCCATATAGCGGCGGTTGGAGAACAGGTTCGCCGTGCCCCAGAGCAGCTTGGTGCGGCTCGATTGCATCTTCTTGGCGAAGATGTCGCCGATCACGCGGACGTTCTTGTTGGATTCGGCGATCGAGGCGCCCTCGGGGGCGATATCGGCGTCGTGGAAGCAGAAGAAGGGAGCATCGAGCAGGTCGAAGAACTCAAACGCCACGTCGGCCTTGAGCTTGGCGCCTTCGAGGCCCTTGTCATACCAGGGGCGATCAAAGGTGCGGCCGCCAAAAGGGTCGCCGCCCTCATAGGCAAAGGTGTGCCAATAGGCGATGGCCGGGCGGATATGGTCTTCCATGCGCTTGCCGGCGACCAGTTCGTCCTTGTTGTAGTGACGATAGGCCAGCGGATTGGTGCTGTTGGCACCCTCGAACTTTACCGGCGAAATGCCCTTGAAAAAATCAGTCACGAACGTGCCTCCTCGATGGCGGGGTAGAGCGCGCGGTAGCGCGCATATTGATCGGAATAGGCGGCCGACAGCGAACGGTCGGGCGCAATGGTCTTGGCGATGGGCGGCATGGTCATGACGCCCGCGGGGTCAGCGCCTTCGGCGGCGCAGAGCCCCAGCCGGGCCGCGCCCAGCGCCCCGCCGAAATCGCCGTCCTCGGGCAGAGCGATTTCCATGTCCAGATTGGTGGCGATCATCTTGAGCCACAGTGCCGATTTGCTGCCGCCCCCCACCGCCAACAGGCGATCGATGCGGGTGCCGGCGTCCTGCAGCACGCGCTGGCTGTCGCGGAAGGCAAAGGTCACGCCTTCCATCACCGCCTGGGCGAGCTTCGCCGGATCGGAGAGATGGCTGAGGCCCACAAAGGAACCGCGCGCGCCGGCATTGTTGTGCGGCGTGCGTTCACCCGAGAGGTACGGCAGGAAAATTTCCTCGCCCGGCCCGGTGAATTGGGCTTCGGCGGCGCCCGAGAGCGCGGCCTGCTTCTGGCCGGTGATGCGCGACAGCCAGTTCAGCGAATCGGTAGCCGAGAGAATGACGCCCATCTGGTGCCAGGTGTCGGGCACGGCATGGCAGAAGGCATGCACGGCACCCTTAGTATTGGGGCGGAAGCGGTCGTTGGAGACAAACAGCACGCCCGAGGTGCCCAGCGAGACAAAGCCCTCGCCAGGCCGGATGGCGCCGATGCCACAGGCTGCCGCGGCATTGTCGCCGGCGCCGCCGGCCACCACCACATTGGCGTCCATGCCCCAGCGCTGGGCGAATTCGCGCTTGAGCGCGCCCGAGGGGGCCGAGCCTTCGACCAGGCGCGGCATGTGGCTGCGATTGAGGCCGGTCACGGCCAGCAGTTCGTCAGACCAGTCGCGCTTGCCGACATCGAGCCAGAGCGTGCCGGCGGCGTCGGACATGTCCTCGACATGTTCGCCCGTCAGCAGCAGGCGCACATAGGCCTTGGGTAGCAGGACCTTGGCGATGCGGGCAAAGATCTCGGGCTCATGCTTGCGCACCCAGGCGATCTTGGGCGCGGTAAAGCCCGGCATGGCGATATTGCCGGCAATATCGCGCAGGGTCGGGAGCGCGGCTTCCATCTCGCGGCACTCGGCAGCCGAGCGGCCGTCGTTCCAGAGGATACAGGGGCGCAGCACCTGGTCGTTCTTGTCGAGCAGGGTCGCGCCATGCATGTGGCCCGAGAGGCCAATGCCGCGCACGCTGGCCAGCTCGGTGGGGTGCGACTTGGACAGCGCATCGATGGCCGCCAGGGTCGCCGTCCACCAGTCGGCCGGGTTCTGCTCGGACCAGCCGGGGTGCGGACGCACCGGCTCAACGGCGGCGGCCGTGGCTTCGCCCAGGGCGCGGCCGTGCTCGTCGATCAGCAGCGCCTTGACGCCCGATGTGCCGATATCAATGCCGAGATAGGTCATGAGGCACGTACCTCATGAGCAGGAAAGTCAAACATCGGAACGTCCTCCCGACCCGATTTTCGGGTCCCGCCGGTTTTGTGAATGGCGTCTTGTTAGCGCAGATTGTCGCGCAGGAAAATCCCGATTTCAATGGGGTCGGCAACAACTATGCGATTGTCGCCCAGCGCCAGGGTCCTGGCGGCGGCCAAGGCGGCGCGGATTTCCCCATCCGGATTCTGGTCGAGCACCACGTCGATGGCCCCCGATTTGAGTCCACGCCGGGTCGGTTCGGTCAGCTCATGGGCGATGACGCGGATGGCGCCACCGCGCCCGGAGGCCTCAAGGGCGGCGACGAGGCCGGCATTGCCGGCGCCCAGATTATAGATGCCGCCCAGGTCCGGATGGCGCTTGAGCAGATCGCCGACGATCGCCTCCGTCTCGCTGCGCTCGTCATGCCCCTCGATGGGACCAAGCAGGGTGATGCCGGCAAATTCGGCCTCCAGCGCGGCGCGGAAGCCGGCGAGGCGATCGATATGGTCGGCCAGATGCAGCGAGCCGGCGATCACCGCCACCGTGCCACCGTGCGGCAGAAAACGCCCCATCAGCGAGGCGGCGGTGCGGCCGGCGGCGACATTGTCGATGCCGATGAACAGCCGCCGCTGCGTGCCGGGCAGGTCCGACACCAGGGTCATCACCGCCACGCCGCGCCGGCTGGCCGCATCGACCGCCGCCACCACGGCCGGCTCCTGGCTGGCCACGATGATGGCGCAGTCGCAGTCATGCGGATTAAGCGCGTCAAGGCTCGCGGCCAGCGCTGCGCCGTCGAGCGCCCGCACCCGGCGGGTCTGGATATGCATGCGCTCGGCCAGGGCCTGGTCGGCGCGGGCGCTGACCGCATCGGCAAGGCTCGCCATGAATTCATTGGACCCATCGGGGATGATGAAAGTCAGGCGCAGATCGCGGCCGCGCGCCAAAAGCGAAGCCGAGAGATCACGCTGGAAACCGATGGCGGCGATGGCGGCAGCGACCTTTTCGGCCGTGGCGGCGCGCACCCCGGCCCGGCCATTGAGCACGCGGTCAACAGTGGCCAGCGATACCCCCGCCGCGCGCGCCACATCATGCACCGTCGCGCGCCGTTTCACTTCGATCTCGTTCACGCTGGGTCCCCGGCCGTCCTGCCCCAAGCTTCTGCACCCACCCCCAAAAGGTCAAGTGCGACGTTGCAGACGACCGACAAAGCAGGGTAGACCACTGCGCAAAACTCAGGGGGATACGCCATCATGGCCATCGCGGTTTCAACTTTCGGCGACGTCAACGGCAAGCGGGTGGACCAGTTCCGGCTGGTCAGCAACACCGGCGTGAGCGTGGATATCATCGGCTATGGCGTGGCCGTGCGCGATTGGCGCGTGCCGGTGGCCGGCGGCGAACGCACCGTGGTGCTGGGCTTTGACGGGCTTGAAGCCTATGTCGAGCACAGCCCGCATTTTGGCGCCCTGGCCGGCCGCGTGGCCAACCGCATCAAGAATTCGTCCTTCGATCTCAATGGCAAGACCTATCAGCTGCCGCCCAATGCCGGGTCGCTGCATCTGCATGGCGGCACCGAGGGCCTGGGCCGCCAGGTGTGGGACGGGCAGGTGGACGAAGCCAACAATGCGGTGCGCTTCACCTTTTTCAGCCCCGATGGCGCCATGGGCTATCCCGGCAATGTCAATTTTGCCGCCACCTATTCGCTCAAGGGCAACAAGCTGCGCCTCGAGCTCAATGCCACCACCGATGCGGCGACGCCGATCAGCCTGGTGCAGCACCAGTATTTCAACCTGGGCACGGGCGATGACGTGCTGGACCATTCCATCCAGGTCAATTCCAGCGCCTATACCGAATTGGGCGAGGATCTGGCGCCGACCGGCGCCATTCTGCCATCGCGCGGCACGCAGTATGATCTGCGCCATGCGCGCACCATGCGCGACGCGGCCGGCAATGCAGTGGCCTATGACATCGGCATGGTGCTCGACACCGGCCGCAAGACCAGCGAGCCGGTGGCAACCGTCGTTGGCCCCGACAAGGCGCTGACGCTCAAGCTGTGGACCGACCGGCCGGGCCTTCAGGTCTACAATGGCGTGTGGACCGATATTCCGGTGCCGGGCCTTGGTGGCAAAACCTATGGCAAGCATTCGGGCCTGTGCCTGGAAGACCAGGCCTTTGCCGATGCCGTGCACAATCCGCATTTCCCCAATGTGATTTGCACGCCCGACCGCGCCTATCACCACTGGTGCGATATCGAAATCGCCTGACGTCACCTGAAGTCAGGCCTGAGGGCTGCTGCCGTCAACCGTCAGCAGCCCGTGTGAGACTGCTCCCCTGACCAGCAGGGGAGCGGGCCATGGCCCAAAGACCAATCGGTTCGGACGATCCGCCGTCAGGGGCCGCCGCTGCTAGGCTGCGGCAAGGCCTTGGCGGCGCCCGGGGAATCTGGCATTCCGGTTTTGTTCAGGGGAGCCAGGCATGGACAAGACCGAGCGGCTATTTGCCGTCATGGATGCGCTGCGACGCCATCGCCAGCCCGTTACGGCGGCCAAGCTGGCCGAGGAACAGGGCGTTTCCGTCCGCACCATGTATCGCGACGTGCAGACCCTGGTGGGGCTGGGCGCGCCCATCGATGGCGAAGCCGGGGTTGGCTATATGCTGAAACCCGGCTTCTTCCTGCCGCCGCTGATGTTTACGCCCGAAGAGCTTGAAGCCCTGGTGCTGGGCGCCCGCTGGGTGGGGGCGCAGCCCGATGACGGGCTGGGCGCCGCGGCCAAGAATGCCCTGGCCAAGATTGCCACCGCCTCGCCCGAGGATCTGCGCGATCGCATCAATGACACGGGTCTTTGGCCGGTGGCCGTCTGGGGCGCCAATATGCGTCCGCCCATGCCGGTTTTGGGTCAGGTCCGGCTGGCCATGCGCACCGAAAAGGCCGTGCGCATCAGCTATGAAGACGAGGCCGGCACGCCGTCGGAACGCACCATCTGGCCGGTGCAACTGGCCTATTACGAGGGCAAGCAGACCATCGCCGCCTGGTGCTGCCTGCGCCAGGCCTTCCGCAATTTCCGCACCGACCGCATCGTAGCGCTCAGCGTCACCGAAGAGCGCTATGGCAAGCGCCGCGCCGTGCTGGAAAAGCTATGGCGCGAGAGCTGGGACCACAATCCCTAAAGCGTTTCCCTCATAAGTAGATTTGCGGCTCCTTCGCCTCCCTCCCCCTTGAGGGGAGGGAGCGAGGGAGGGGGTCTCTCAGTGGCCCTCGGAACGACCCCCACCCCAACCCTCCCCTCAAGAGCTTGCACTCGGGCGCGCCGAGGCGCGACCCGGGTGGGGAGGGGGCGACAGAGCCGGGTCAATCTGAACATGAAACGATCTAGCCAATCCGCCCATAAAGGCTTTCTGGCCGATTGGTCGGGTCCAGCGCGAAGCGGTGATCGGCCGGCGGATGGGCACGCTGGCCGCATTCCAGCCGCGGGCAGATGCGGCAGCCCACGCCGATGGGCACCAGCTGGCTATCGCCCGTGAGGTCCATGCCGTCCGAATAGATCATCTCGCGGGCATGGTGGATGGCGCAGCCCAGGCCGATGGACATGTAGCGGCGCGGCGCATTGTAGCGATAGTCGCCCTTGGCAATGGTGCGGGCGATGCAGAAATAGCGCTGCCCGTCCGGCATCTGGCTGAGCTGGATATTGATGCGTTCCGGCGACAGGAACGCCGCATAGACATTCCAGCGCGGGCAGGCGCCGGAATGGCGCGGGATGTGGATGCCCGAGAGCGAAAAGCGCTTGGAGATATTGCCGGCAATATCGGTGCGCACCAGATGCAGCGGAATGCCGCTGGCCCCGGGCCGCTGCAGCGTGGTCATGCGGTGGCAGACCTGTTCGAAGCTGGCGCCGAAACGGCGCGCGATGCGTTCGATATCATAGCGATAGTCGCGGCAGGCGCGCAGGAACGGCGCATAGGGCATCACCAGCGCCGCGGCCAGATAGGCCGCCAGCACATTGCCCGCCAGCGCCGGGGCGTCGCCCTCGGGCAGGCTTGAGGCGGCAATGATCCCGGCGATCTCGGGGCCCGCCGCGGCCTGTCCCAGATGATGCGCCACCAGGAACAGCGCCGATTCAGGCGGCAGCAGGTCGGACACCAAAAGGCGCTGGCGCGCGGCATCGAACTGGCGCGCGATGCCATGCGGCAGAGAGGCCAGTTGCACCTCCACGCCCATCACATTGAACAGATAGCTGCGCAGCGCCGCCTCAAAGCTGTCGCCCGAGCGGTCGATGTCGGCGCGCATGCGCTCGGCGGCGGCCTCCAGAGTGGGGAAGTGGTTGGCGTTTTCCTGCAGGAAATCGGAAATCGCGTCGGTGGCCAGGTGAAAAGGCTCGGCACCCGGAGCCGCCGGGCTTGCCGTGCCCGGCTTGGTGACGGCGCGATAGCGGTCATAGAGCTTGAGGATGGCGCGGGCGGCGGCGGGATTGGCCTGGGCCAGGTCGCGGATTTCCAGATTAGTGACGTCGCTATCGGCAAAGATGTCGTCGCCAAAGGCCTCCATCAGATCGCCCAGCAGCCGGCCGTCGTCGCTGTCAACCAATTCGCCGGGCTCGACACCGAAATGGCCGGCGATGGCAAACAGCAGCGGCACGGTCACCTTGCGGCGATTGTGCTCGATCAGATTGAGATAGCTGGCCGAAATGCCCAGCGCTGCCGCCAGGTCCGCCTGCGCCAATTTGCGAAGGCGCCGCAGGCGTTTGATCCGGCCGCCGATCTGGCGGTCCCCACTGTCGTTCATGCCAATCCTCCCGGCCCCCAGCTTTACACGCTTTACAGATTCCGCGCTGCGGTCTGTGTAGCGATTTACTGGTTTACAGGGCCATATGCGCTTACTTCTTGCATGTCTCCGCGTTTTGTCAAATCTTTACATCAACAAACGAGGAGATCGGCCATGAGCCCAAACATCAGCGAACGCGAAGAGTACCTGACCATCATCGCACCCACGGCCAGCCAGGCCATGGCGCAGTTCAAGGCCCAGGGCCTGGACACCCAGGGCTATGCCATCACCGGCAAGATCGGCCGGCACCAGTTTTCCCTGGTGGGTGAAGAGGGCAGCACGTCCCTGTTCGCCGGCGACGGCCTGATCGCCGCCACCTTCAGCCGCAAGGTTCTGGCCTAGAGCCCGCGTCCGACGGCCCCGCCGTCGCGCTCCACCTGAAGCGGTCCAACCCGCCGCATGTTCCACGTGAATCAGCGCCAGCGCCGGCCCGCCGGACCGGCGCAGCCATGCCCAAACACAACAATTCCCAATGAGGAGGACATCCGAAATGCTCGACAAGCCCCTGTTCCCGACCCCCGATTATGCGCCCGACCGCTGGCGCAATATTGCCCGCACCTATAGCCAGGCCGATGTGGCGCGGCTGTCCGGCTCGCTGCCCATCCGCCACACCCTGGCCGAAAATGGCGCGCGACGCCTGTGGGAGCTGCTGCACAGCGAGGATTTTGTCCCCACGCTGGGCACCTTCACCGGCAATCAGGCGGTGCAGCAGGTCAAGGCCGGGCTCAAGGCAATCTATCTCAGCGGCTGGCAGGTGGCGGCCGATGCCAATAGCTCGGGTAATATGTATCCCGACCAGAGCCTTTATCCGGTCGACAGCGTGCCCTCGGTGGTCAAGCGCATCAACAAGGCGCTGCAGCGCGCCGACCAGATCCAGACCATGGAGCAGGCCGAAGGCATCGCCACCACCGATCACGATTTCTTCGTGCCCATCATTGCCGATGCTGAAGCCGGCTTTGGCGGTGCGCTCAATGCCTTTGAGCTGATGAAGGCCATGATCGAGGCCGGCGCCGCCGCCGTGCATTTCGAGGACCAATTGGCCAGCGAGAAGAAGTGCGGCCATCTGGGCGGCAAGGTGCTGGTGCCCACCAGCCAGTTCATCCGCACGCTCAATGCGGCGCGGCTGGCGGCCGATGTGATGGGCGTGCCGACGCTGATCATGGCGCGCACCGATGCGGAAGCGGCGCGGCTGATCACCTCCGATATCGATCCCTATGACGCGCCCTTCGTCACCGACGAGCGCACGCCCGAGGGCTTTTACAAGCTCAAGGGCGGCATCGACGCGGCCATTGCCCGCGGCATTGCCTATGCGCCCTATGCCGATCTGATCTGGTGCGAAACCAGCAAGCCTGACCTGGCCGAGGCCAAAAAGTTCGCCGAAGCCGTGCGCAAGGCGCATCCCGAGCAGATGCTGGCCTATAATTGCTCGCCGAGCTTTAACTGGGCCAAGCATATGGATGAGACGGCCATGGCCAGCTTCCAGCGCGAGATCGCGGCAATGGGCTACAAATACCAGTTCATCACGCTGGCCGGTTTCCACAATCTGAGCCTGACCACTTTCGAGCTGGCCCGGGCCTACAAGCAGGATGGCATGGCGGGCTATTCGCGGCTGCAGCAGGCCGAGTTCGCCGCCGAGGCACACGGCTTTTCGGCCGTGCGGCACCAGCGCGAAGTGGGCACCAGCTATTTCGACGCGGTGTCCATGGCGGTCAGCGAGGGGCGCAGCGCGACCACGGCGATGGGCGAATCCACCGAAACGGCGCAGTTCCACTAATCCCAGCCCCGGTCGTGCCGCCCGTAAGGGCGGCGCGACCCCTAGATCAAGGGCAGTGCGGCGTGGACCCAGCCCAGCGCCAGCGCGGCCAGCCACACCACATGCAGCAGGGCAATGGCCCAGGTGGTGGCGACAAAGGCTGGCTTGACCGTCTTGTGGCGGTAGAGCTCCTGCGCCGCCAGGCCGCCAATAGTGCCAAAGCACAGATCGACCAAATGCAGATTGGTCTCGCTGACGCGCCAGCGGCCGCTCAGGGCATAGAATTTGTCAAACCGATAGAGCAGGGCGGAGGCGGTCCCCATCAGCGCATAGGTGGCGCCCAGCCAGAGGGGTGCGTGCTGGGCCATCATGGCCAGCAGCAGCAGCAGTGTCATCATGGTGGCCGCCACCACCCGCAGGCCGATGGTGAAGCGGGACATGGCCTGCGGCGGCCGGGTGACATCGCGCATGCTGCGGTCCGGCACCGGTTCGGCGGCTGGTGTGACGGTGATGTCGCTGGCCGCCGGGCGCCCCTTGCGACCGGTGACAAGCCCGAATTCGAGCGTATCGCCAATTCGCGGGCGCGGCTGATCGGTTTTCAGCTTGGATATATGGACATAGAAGTCATTGCCGGCGCTGTCGCGAACAAAGCCGAAGCCGGCATTGTTGTTCCATTGCACCAATTTGCCGGATCTACGCATTATGGCCCGAAACTGTACCTGACAGTCTGGTTCCGGCCGAAGCAGATTCGGCAGAACGTCTACTGGCCTTGCGATAGTTTAGATTGCCAGCATTGGCAATCTGATACGTTGCAGCTGCGCCCTTGCCGACAGAAATGTGATCGGGGTCGCTGGCCGGTCCAGCACGTGGCGATTCACGTGAAACATTTGTCCACAGACTTATGCACAGGCCCAAGGCCTAGTGCCCGCTTGCCATGGGCAGGCGATAGCTCAGCGCCTCGGCGATCTGCGGCCGGCTGACCCGCTCCACTCCGGCCAGATCGGCCAGGGTGCGCGCCACCTTGAGCACGCGATGATAGGCGCGGGCGGAGAGGTTGAAGCGTTCCGCCGCCGCCAGCAGCAGCGCCTGGCTCTCCTTGTCCGGATTGACCACCTGTTCGATCAGGGTGGGGCCTGCGGCAGCATTGGTGAAGACGGTGTTGGCGCCCAGCGCCGCATAGCGCGCCTTCTGCCGGTCGCGCGCCTGGGCCACCCGCTGGGCGACGCTGGCCGAGCTTTCCGCCGTGGTGGCCGGGCCGATCATATCGGCCGCGCTCACTGCCGGAACATCGATGCGGATATCGATGCGGTCCATGAACGGGCCCGAGACCCGGCCCTGATACTCGCTGGCGCAGGCGTCGCCGCGTCTGCAGGTGTGGCCCGGGGTTCCGGCCAGGCCGCATTTGCAAGGGTTCATCGCCGCCACCAGCTGCACGCGGCTGGGGTAGCTCACCCGCGCATTGGCCCGGGCGATCACGGTTTCCCCCGATTCGAGCGGCTGGCGCAGGCTGTCGAGCACGGCGGGGGCAAATTCGGGCAGTTCATCAAGGAACAGCACGCCATTGTGCGCCAGGCTGACCTCGCCCGGCCGCACCCGCAGACCACCGCCCACCAGCGCCGCCATGGAGGCGGAATGATGCGGCGCGCGGAACGGCCGGCGATCGGAAATGGCGCCGCCGACCAGCTCGCCGGCAATGGACTGGATCATCGAGATATCGAGCAGTTCGCGCGCATCGAGCGGCGGCAAGATTGAGGGGAGGCGCGACGCCAGCATGGATTTGCCGGCGCCCGGCGGGCCGATCATCAAAAGGTTATGTCCACCGGCCGCCGCCACTTCCAGCGCCCGCCGCGCCACCAATTGGCCGCGCACTTCGCTGAGGTCCGGCAGGCTGGTGCTGGCGATATGGCGGCGCGGCTGCGGCCGGGCCGCGCGCTGATGGCCGGTCAGGTGATTGGCCAGGGCCAATAGGCTATCGGCCGCAATGATATCGAGCTCTTCGCCGGCCCAGGCCGCTTCGGGGCCTGATTGCGCCGGGCAGATCAGCCCGAGCTCGCGCCCCTGGGCGGCAATGGCGGCGGGCAGCACGCCCCCGACATGGGCCAGGCGCCCATCCAGACCCAGTTCTCCCAGCACCAGATAGCCGTCGAGCGCATCCTGGGGAATGGCGCCGATGGCTGCCATAATGCCCAGGGCGATGGGCAGGTCATAATGGCTGCCTTCCTTGGGCAGGTCGGCGGGCGCCAGGTTCACCGTGATGCGCCGAGGCGGCAGGCCGAGGCCGGAGGCCACCAGCGCGGCGCGCACGCGCTCGCCACTCTCCTTCACCGCCTTGTCTGGCAGGCCAACCAGGATGAACTTGGCCGCGCCGGGCGCAATCTGCACCTGAACGTCCACGGGTACCGCCTCAATACCCTGAAACGCGACAGTGGGGACACGCGTGACCATGTCTTTATCCTCAAGCCTGGGGCCAGCTTAGCAAAGCCGGCGCGGGGCAACAAGAACGTAGCGCGAACGCAATACGGCGCGTTAACCATGGCGATTGCCACACTGGTTAACCTAAGCACCCGTTAACCGCGCCATGTTGAATCAATGGCTGAGTTTTGTGCGCAGAGTTTGTTATCCATGCCTTTCAGCCGGCCATCCTTTCGTTTCTCCACGCTCGCCAAGGCCGCCGTTTCGGCGCTGCTGGTCGGTGTGCTGGTGGCCTGTTCCTCGGGTGGCGGGCTCTATGGCCCCATCCAGGGCGATGCCCGGCCGCATTCGGGCGTGGACCGGGCGCGCACCATGCCCATCCAGGGCATCGATGTGGCGCGCTATCAGGAAAACATCGATTTCCGCACCACCTTCCAGTCGGGCATCCACTTCGTGTTCATGAAGGCCACGGAAGGCAAGGACTATGTCGACCCCAATTTCCGCGCCAATTGGGTGCGGGCGCGCGAAGCCGGCATGCCGCGCGGCGCCTATCACTTCATGACCTGGTGCTCGCTGGCCTCCGAACAGGCCGCTTGGTTCGTCGCCAATGTGCCCGATGATGCCGATGCGCTGCCGCCGGTGCTCGATCTGGAGTGGAACAATCACTCCTCGTGCAAGACCAAGCCGAACCGCGCCGATGCGCTGGAAAAGATCCGCGTCATGCTCGAGGCCATGGAACGCCACACCGGCAAGCTGCCCATCATCTATACCGACATGAACTTCCACCGCGATGTGCTGGAGGGCGAGTATTTCCCCAATGCCTTCTGGCTGCGTTCGACAGCGGCCGAGCCGCATGAGCGCTATCGCAACCGCACCTGGACGTTCTGGCAGTGGACGCAGACCGGGCTGGTGCGCGGCGTCAAGGGCCAGGTGGACCGCAATGCCTTCTTCGGCAGCCAGAATGACTGGCTGGCATTCCTGCAGACCGGCTGTGACCCGCGCGCCATTGCTGCGCTGGCGCCGACGGGCCGCTGCGTGCCTGCAAAATAAGGGTTTTCCGGCGCTCTGAGGCCCTGCCGGGCCTTGCCAGCGCCGGGACGCAGGCATAGCCTGACCCGTGTAATCGATCCGGGCCAGGGGGTCCGGAGGCAGGAGGACGTGAGATGGCCAAGGGTCAGATGCGCAGCAATAAAGAGGCCAAGAAGCCGAAAAAGGACAAGGTTGAGATCGCCAAGCCGATCACCGGTCTGGGCGCCGGCAGCTCGGGCAATACCGGCAAGAAATAGTCCAATCGGATTGAGACACAGGAGGGCGGTCGACAGGGGTCGGCCGCCTTTTGCTTGCGCTGGTGCTAGCGTGTCCCGGCAACGGCCAGGGACCAGGGGGCTGGCGCGACCGCGGCCGCAGCATTGCCGCCGCTGGCCGCCATCATGGCGATGATCACCAGGCACAGAACTGCCGCGACGCGCATGTGGCGTTCCTCCTTCGCCAGATCCTGGCCCAGGTTTGCGCCGTCGATGGCTGGGGGTCAACGCCGCCGTTAAGATGTGCTTAACGGTAAAAATTTACCCGATGGTCACGAACACGGGCGGCCACGAACACGGGCGCCTCAGCCGGTCAGCACGCCGCTGGCCTTGACGCCGTCAAAGACGAATTGCACGGCCAGCGCGGCTAGCAGAATGCCGATGACGCGCGACACCACGGCCAGGCCGGTCACGCCCAGCAGGCGCTGGATCGGGATGGCGACCAGCAGCGTCAGCCAGGCCAGGAACAGGATCACCACAATGGCCACCAGCACGGCCCAGAACTCGAGATCGGTCTTGGTGCCGGTGGTGAGCAGGATCACCGCGCTGATGGCGCCGGGGCCGGCCAGGAGCGGCATAGCCAGGGGGAAGACGGCAATATCGTCGCGCGAGCGCGCCTCCACCTCTTCCTGATCGGTGATGTCGGTGCCGCCCGAATGGCGGGCAAACACCATGTCGATGGCGATCAGGAACAGCAGCAGGCCACCGGCGGTGCGCAGCGCCGGAATGGTGATGCCGAACACTTCCAGGATTGCGCTGCCCAGCACGGCAAACAGCAGCAGGATCAACGCGGCGATGATCACCCCGCGGGTGGCAAAGGCAAAGCGCTGCTTGGCGGTGTTGTGCTTGGTCAGCGCGGCAAAGATAAAGGCAATGTCGGCCACGCCCACAGTGGCAAACAGTGTCGCAAAGGCGACCAGGAATGTCGTGGTGGGCATGGCTGGGTCTCCGGTTTCTCCAAGCTGTACGGCATTTGTCGCGCCAGGCCAACCTTGCCAGGATCAGCCTGCCCCCCTAGGCTTGCGGCCAGTTGTCCGGAGCCTGCACGATGCGCGACCTGTCCGAAATTCGCGGCATCCTGTTCGACAAGGATGGCACGCTCATCGATTTCAATCGGACGTGGTTCGGCGTTGTGATGGCGCTGGCGCGCGCAGCGCGGCCCGGCGACGAGAACGGGGCTCGCGACCTGGTCGCGCTGGGCGGCTATGATTGGGCGGCACAACGCTTTCGCAGCGGCTCGGCAGTCGCGGCGGGGACCAATGCCGACATCGTCGATGTCTTTTACCCCGACCTTGTGGGTGAGGATCGAACAGCCAGGATCGCAGACTTCAATGCGTTCACGACCATCGAGGGGGCCAGGCGCGCGGTGGCGATTCCCGGTCTTGCTCCCGCCCTCGAACACCTGTCCGCCAGTGGCCTGCTGCTCGGCATCGCTACCAATGACAGCGAAGCCGGCGCCCGCGCCACGGCCGGCGCGCTTGGGCTCAGCGGGCTGTTCCACAGCATTATCGGCTATGATTCGGTGACGCAGCCCAAGCCCTGGCCCGACCAGCTCGAGCTGTTCGCGGCGCGGACCGGCCTTCCGGCCCGGGCGATCGCCATGGTGGGCGACAACACTCATGATCTGGACATGGCTCATGCGGCCGGGGCGGGGCTGGCAATCGGGGTGTTGTCCGGCAACAGCACGCGGGGTGAACTGGAAGCGCGGGCCGACATCATCATCGACAGCATTGCCGACCTGCCAGCGCTGCTGTCCGGCGACTAGAGCATGCGCGCGCCCGTGGCCAGTGCCGCCAGGGCCAATAGCCCCAGGGCATCGAGCCAGCCGCGCGAGCGCACCAGCCAGGCGGGGCGGGGGCGCGAGCTGGGCAGGAAGCGCAGCAGCCACACCGCGCCATAGAGCACCCAGACGGCAAAGAAGGCCACCATCAGCAGATCGGCCCAACCGGAGCGGTTGAAGCCCACCATGATGCGCGTGATGCCGGCGCCGGCCAGCACCAGCAGCAGATAGGCGCCCAGCACAATGGCCGAATCGCGCCAGTAGCGCAGCGTCAGCCGCTCATCGACGGGCAGGCTGCTGCGCCAGCGGCGCAGCAGGAACCAGCCGATACCAGCCGCCAAGGCCGTCAGCGCCAGCCACATCAGGCGCGGCGCTTTTCGATGGCGTCCCAGATCATGACGGCAATGTCGGGCCCGCCGAAGCGCTTGATTTCGCGGATGCCGGTGGGGGAGGTGACATTGATCTCGGTGAGATAGTCGCCGATGACGTCGATGCCGACAAAGATCATGCCGCGTTCTTTCAGCGCCGGGGCGATGGTGGCGCAGATTTCGCGCTCGCGGGCGGTCAGTTCGCTCAGTTCGGGGCGGCCGCCGACATGCATATTGCTGCGCGCCTCGCCATCGGCGGGAATGCGGTTGAGGCCCGCCACCGGCTCGCCATCGATGATGATGATCCGCTTGTCGCCCTTGCGCACATCGGGCAGGTATTTCTGGATCATGAAGGGTTCGCGGTAATTGCTCTCGAACAGCTCGAGCAGACTTGCCAGGTTATGGTCGCCTTCCTGGATGAAGAAGACGCCGGCGCCGCCATTGCCATAGAGCGGCTTGACGATGATGTTGCCATGCTCCTTGCGGAAGTCATGGATCATGGCGCGGTCGCGCGTCACCAGCGTGGGCGGCATCAGCTCGGGGAAGTCGGTGACCAGGATCTTTTCGGGCGCATTGCGCACGGCGGCCGGCGGATTGACCACCAGCACCTTGGGATGCAGCTTTTCGAGCAGATGGGTGATGGTGATGTAGTTCATGTCAAAGGGCGGATCCTGGCGCATATGGATCACGTCCTGGGTCGACAGATCGACGCGGCGCGCCTCGCCGAGGCTGAAGTGCTCGCCCTTGGGCTTGTCGAAGACGGTGATGGGCTGGGCCAGCGCCGAGACCGTGTGGCCGCGCAGCGCCAGCGTGTCGGGCGTATAATGCAGCAGCGCATGGCCACGCGCCTGGGCTTCCAGCATCATGGCAAAGGTGGAATCGCCGCGCGGGTTGATCGTGGCAACATGGTCCATCTGGACCGCGACTTTGAGCGTCATGGTGTCTCTCAATTGGCGTCGAAGGCGTTGATGACATGGCGCGGCCAGTGGCCCGGCGCAAGGAAAATCACATCGAAGCGGCAGGGCCAGTCGGCCAGCCTGGGGTGGCGCGCCTGCCAGATGGCGGCAGCGCGCAGGATGCGGGCCTGGTTGACCGCTTCGAGCGCCGTGGCTTCGTCGCTGGCGCGCGCCCGGGTCTTGACCTCGACGAACACAATGGTGCCGAAGCGTTCGGCGATCAGGTCAATCTCGCCCACAGGCGTTTTGTAGCGCCGGGCCAAGAGGCGATAGAGCTTGGCGCGCAGCAGCCAGGCGGCCAGCATTTCGCCGCGGTGGCCGCCGCGATAGGCGGCAAGGCGGCTGTTACCGGGCTTGCTATTGCTGGGCCTTGAGGGCGAGGGCGGCATCATAGACATCCTTGCGCTTGAGGCCGAAGCGGGCCGTCACCGCATCGACGGCGACCCGCAGGGGCTGGGTGTTCATCTCGGCCAGCAGCGCCGCCTGCCAGTCAGCTTCATCAGGCTGGGCCGCTTCGGCGGCGCCGGCCACCACGATCACCGCCTCGCCCTTGGTTTCGGCATCGGCGAACTGGGCGGCCAGTTCGGCCAGGGTTCCGCGCATGACGCGTTCGAAGCGCTTGGTGAGTTCGAGCGCCACGGCGGCCTGGCGGTCGCCCCAGAGTTCGGCCATGGCCGCCAGCGTATCGTCGAGCCGGCGCGGGCTTTCGTAGAACACCAGCGTTTCACGTGAATCGCTGAGCGCCTTGATGGCATTGGCCCGGGCGCCGGCCTTGGGTGGCAGAAAGCCGTGGAAGGCAAAGGCGTCGGTGGGGAGGCCCGCCGTGACCAACGCCGAGAGCAGCGCCGAGGCGCCGGGGATAGGATAGACCGGCTGGCCGGCTTCAGCCAGCGCGCGGATCAGCGGAAAGCCGGGGTCGGACAACAGCGGCGTGCCGGCGTCGGAGATCAGCGCCAGGCTCTGTCCGGCGGCGATGCGCGCGACGATATCGTCGGCCTTGGCGCGTTCATTGTGCTCATGCAGGGCAATGCGCCGCGCCTTGATGCCATAGTGGTCAAGCAGGCGGGCGGACATGCGCGTGTCTTCGCACAGGATCGCATCGGCGGCGGCCAGAGTCTCGAGCGCGCGGATGGTGATGTCGCGCAGATTGCCGATGGGCGTCGCCACCACATAGAGCCCGGGCGCCAGCGGCGGGGCGGCAAAGGCGCTGCCAAAGATAAAGTAGCTTGGAGCTGCATCGGCCATGCGCGGCGGGTTCCTGCATTGAGACTTGGTTAAGCAATTGTCGCCAGAGTGTTAACACATCGCTCACACATTGGGACCACGGGTAAGGTGTATTGGCATGGCCGGTTACGGCATAGCACGGGCACTGGCGGGCGTGGCGCTGTTTGTGCTGGCGGGCTGCTCGCCCATCCAGCTGGGCTCCCGCACCATTGATTTTGGCGGCGGCGCGCGGCCCCCGGGCACGCTGACCCCGGCCAATGCGCCCCAGGCCTCCACCATGCAACCGCTGCAACCAACCAGCGGGCAGCAGAGTTTCGGCCATGGGCCGGTGCAGGTGGCGCTGCTGCTGCCGTTGTCGGGCGATCCGGGATTGGCCAGCGTCGGCCGGGCCATGGCCAATGGCAGCCAGCTGGCGATGAGCTTTATCGAGGCCAATCCCAATATCGCCGAGAACACCACCATCACGCTTTATGACACCGGCGGCTCAGTGGCGGGCGCCACCAATGCGGTCAACGCCGCGGCGCAGCAGGGGGCCAAGCTGATCCTGGGCCCGCTCAAGGGCGATGAAGTCACCGCCGCCGGCGCGGTGGCCCGCTCCAACGGTTTGCCCCTCATCGGTTTTTCCAACAATGCCAGCGCGGCCGGGCCGGGGGTCTATCTGCTAAGCGTCCTGCCCGAGACCGAGATGAGACGGGCGCTGCGCTACCTCAAGGCCAATGGCCGGCGCGGCGTGGCCGGGGCCTTTCCCAATACGGCCTATGGCCAGGCGCAGCAGACCGCCTTCCGCCAGCAGGCCATTGCCGCGGGCTTTTCGCCCTCGGCGGTCTATAGTTTTTCCGATGCCAGCGAGGCCAAGGGCATTATCAATCAGGCCAAGCCCTTGATCGACAAGGGGCTGATCGACAGCTTCTTCCTGCCCGACCGGCTCAGCGCCCCGACATTCGCGACGCTTCTGGCCCAGGCCGGGGTCAAGCCCGATGACGTGATGATTGTCGGCTCCGCCGACTGGCAGGGCGATCCCGCCATCACCAGCACGGCGGCGCTGGCCGGCGCGATCTATCCAGGGGTGGATGATGCGGGCCTCAAGGCGATTTCGCTCGATTACCAGGCCCGCTTCGGCAGCCCGCCGCATGCACTGACCACCATCGCCTATACCGCGACGATCCTGGCCAATGCCAAGCCGTTGTCGCTGGCCAGCCCGCCCTATAATCCGGCGATCATGACAGCGCCGACGGGCTTTAATGGCCGGGACGGCATGTTCCGCTTCAACAGCGATGGCCGCGCCGACTATGCCCTGGCCATCAAGCGGGTGACCCCGGCTGGAGCCCAACAGGTCGAACCGGCCGCCCTTTAGGCGGCGAGGTCCGCGACCACGGCGTCGAGCACGGGCCAGCCGCGGTCGGTGACGCGGATATTGCCATTGGGCAGGGTCTCGACAAAGCCATAGCCCTTGAGCGCATCGATCTGGCGCGGCGAGATCTGGCGGCCCGAGAGCGCGCTGAAGCGGGCGGGCGAAATGCCCTCCTTGAGCCGCAGGCCCATGACGAGGAACTCGTCGCCCTGTTCTTCCCAGGTGAGAACATCGTCCACCACCATGCCATGGCCCTTGGCCTGCACCTGCTTCTGCCATTCAAAGGGCAGTTTCTCGGCAGCGGTGGCGTGGCGCTGGTTGTTGATCATCAGCCGGCCATGGGCGCCCGGCCCGATGCCGGCATATTCGCCATAGCGCCAATAGAGCATGTTGTGCGTGCTCTCCTGGCCCGGGCGGGCATGGTTGGAAATCTCATAGGCGGGCAGGCCCGCCGCCGCGGTCAATTCCTGGGTCAGCTCATAGAAATCGGCCGCCAGGTCCTCATCTGGCATGATCAGCTTGCCGGCGCGATGCAGGTCGAAGTAGCGCGTGCCCTGCTCGATGGTCAGCTGGTAAAGGCTGATATGGCCACGTGCCATCCACAGCGCTTCCTTGAGCTCGTCTTCCCAGTCCTCAAGCGTCTGGCGCGGACGGGCATAGATCAGATCAAAGCTCGAGCGCTCGAACACCGACTGGGCGATGCGCACGGCGGCAATGGCTTCGTCCACCGAATGGCGACGGCCCAGTTCGGCCAGCGGCCCTTCGCGCAGCGATTGCACGCCGAGCGACACGCGGTTGACGCCAGCGGTGCGGAAGCCGCGGAAGCGGTCGACCTCAACGCTGGTCGGATTGGCTTCGAGCGTGATTTCGGCGCCGGGCTCGACGGTCCAGTGCCTGGCGATGGCATCGATGATGCGCCCGGTGGCGCTGGGCGACATCAGCGAGGGCGTGCCGCCGCCGAAAAAGATCGACTGCACCACGCGGCCGGGCACCAGCGCAGCCGCCGTGGCGATCTCGCGCTCATAGGCGGCGACATAGCCATCCTCGTCGAACGGCCCGCGATGGACATGGCTGTTGAAGTCGCAATATGGGCATTTGCTGGCGCAGAAGGGCCAGTGCACATAAACCCCGAACAGATCGTTGGGGTTATTTTTCAATCTGGGCCTCGTAGAACTGCGCAAAGGCGCGGGCGCGATGGCTGAGGCCGGGTTCACCGGGCGCCCAGGAATGCTTCATCTCGGCCGGCATCTGGCCAAAGGTGATGTCATAGCCCTTGGGCATGAACACCGGATCATAGCCATGGCCAACGGTGCCGCGCGGCGGCCAGACCAGCGTGCCCTCGACCTTGCCGACATAGAGCACATCGCGGCCATCAGGATGGGCCAGACACATGGTGGCGTTGAACGAGGCGCCTCGAAGGCCGGGCGAGGTGGCATTGGCCGCCTGCAGCGCATCCTCGACCCGCTTCATGGCATGGTCGAAATTGCGCGGCACGCCGGCCCAGTCGGCCGTATAGACGCCGGGATCGCCATTGAGCGCATCAACGCAGAGGCCCGAATCATCGCTGAGTGCCAGCATGCCGGTTGCCTGGGCGGCGGCATGCGCCTTGAGGCGGGCATTTTCGGCAAAGCTGGTGCCGGTTTCTTCGGGCTCAGGCAGGCCAAGTTCGCCCGCCGAAACGATCTCGAGGCCGAAGGGGGCGAAGAGTTCGCGGAATTCCTTGAGCTTGCCGGCATTGTGGGTGGCCAGCACCAGGCGATCGCCGGGACCCAGACGCGGAATGCTCATTTACTGATCCCTTTGGGCTTGGCGTCGAGCGCCCGGGCCACGTCGCGCCACAGCGCGCAGTTTTCCGGCGAGGGCTGGCGCAGGCTGGTGACCGGGCGGGTCGCCGGCTTGGCGGCCGCAAGCTTCTTGAACCAGCCGATCATGCGCCGAGCACCTTGTTCTGCAATGCGGTCAATTCGCCAATGCCCTGTTCAGCGAGGCCCATCAGGCTCTCCAATTCAGCGCGGCTGAAGGGCGCCTGTTCGGCGGTGCCCTGGATCTCGACGAATTTGCCCGCGCCGGTCATGACGAAATTGGCGTCGGTATGGGCTTCGACGTCCTCGAGATAGTCGAGGTCGAGCACGGGCGCGCCGCGATAAATGCCGCAAGACACAGCAGCCACCGAATCACGCAGGGCCTTGCCCTTGGTCAGCTTGCGCTCGTCCATCCAGGCAATGGCATCGGCCAGGGCGACATAGGCGCCGGTGATCGAAGCGGTACGGGTGCCGCCATCGGCCTCGAGCACATCGCAGTCGAGCGTGATCTGGGCTTCACCCAAGAGCTGCATATCGACCACGGCGCGCAGCGAGCGGCCGATCAGGCGCTGGATTTCCTGAGTGCGGCCGGTCTGCTTGCCGGCGGTCGCCTCGCGGCGGGTGCGGCTGCCGGTGGCGCGGGGCAGCATGCCATATTCGGCGGTGACCCAGCCCTGGCCCTTGCCGCGCAGCCAACCGGGAACGCTGGTTTCCACCGACGCCGTCACCAGAACCTTGGTATTGCCAAAGCTGACCAGGCAAGAGCCCTCGGCCTTCATGGAGACATTGCGTTCGATGCTCACGCTGCGCATCTGGTTGGGCTCACGTCCGGACGGGCGCATAGGGTCTCCGACTGCAATTGCTATTAACCGCCTCTTAACCCTCCTCGGTCCGCCTCACAAGCCGCGGGCGCTTGGCGGGAGGCAGCAATGCGCTTAAATGATGCACCACAGTTAAAGCGAACGATTTTAGCAAAACCGCATGAGCAAGCCGTCTGAAGACTTTTTGAGCGTGCTCAACAGCCGGAGCCAGGACATCTTTCGCAAGATTGTCGAGCGCTATCTGGATACCGGCAGCCCGGTGGGCTCACGCGATCTCAGCCGCATGCTGCAGGGCGGGCTGTCGCCGGCCTCGGTGCGCAATGTCATGGCCGATCTGGAAGATCTCGGGCTGATTGCCGCGCCGCATACCTCGGCCGGGCGGGCGCCGACGCAGGAGGGCCTGCGCTTTTTCGTTGATGCCATGCTCGAGGTCGGCGCGGTCAACGAGGCCGAGCGCAGCCAGATTGCCCAATCGATCGAAGGCCAGCGCCGCGGCCAGGTGGAAGACGTGCTCACCGAAGCCAGCCAATTGCTGAGCGGGCTCAGCCAGGGCGCCGGCGTGGTCATTGCCGCCAAGGCGGATCTCGTGCTGCGCCATCTCGAATTCGTGCGACTCGACGCCACCCGCGCCATGGCCATCCTGGTGGGCCAGGACGGGCAGGTGGAAAACCGCATCATGGAGACCCCGGCGGGTCTCACCGCCAGCGCCCTGACCCAGGCCGGCAATTATATCGCCCATCACGTGGTCGGCCGGACGCTCGCCGAAGCGCGCAAGGTGCTGTCCGAGCAGCGCGCCGAACAGCGGGCCGAGCTCGACGAGCTGACGCAGAAACTGGTCGATGCCGGTATTGCCACGCTCGGCCAGGCCTCCGCCGCCAGCCATCCCACGGTGATCGTGCGCGGGCGGGCGAACCTGATCAATGACGCCATGGCGAGCGACGAATTGCTGCGCATGCGCCAGCTGTTCGATGAACTGGAAAGCAAGGATGGGCTCTTGGACCTGCTCGGCGACGCGGAGAAGGCCCAGGGCGTGCGCATCTTCATCGGCTCGGAAAACAAGCTGTTCTCGCTGTCGGGCTCCTCGGTGATTCTGAGCCCCTATAAGGACGCCAATGACAAGGTGGTGGGCGTGCTGGGCGTGATCGGCCCGACCCGGCTCAACTATGCCCGCATCGTGCCAGTGGTCGACTACACCGCCCATGTCATCACCGCCATGATGGCGCGCAAGCGCTAGGGCCGATTCGGCCGCAGGCGTATTCAAGCTGTCATCAAGCTCTGGTCTGTGCAGATGCGAATGATTTGCAACTGATGGGATCGACGGGTGAGCACGGCCAAGACGCAGGGCACGACGGGCCGAATCATCCAGACGCTTGTGGTTCTGGGCATTACCCAGAACATCGGCTGGGGCTCGGTGGGGCTGCTGGCCGTCGTCGCCGGCGATATCGCCGCCGCTCTCAACATGAGCGTGCCGGCAGTGTTTGCCGGCACCACGGTGTTCTACATCGTGATGGGCCTGGCCTCGCCGCTGCTGGCGCGGCCCCTGGCGCGCTGGGGCGCCCGATGGGTCATGCTGGCTGGTTCAGCCCTTGCCGTGCCGGGCTTTGTGCTGCTGTCGATGGCCAGTGGCGCCATCGGCTATTATCTGTGCTGGGCCCTGCTGGGCCTGGCGGGCGCCGCGACGCTCACCACCACATCCCATGTGCTGGTCAATGAAGTGGCCGGCGCCGCCAGCCGCCGGGCCATCGGCGCCCTGATGCTGGTGACGGGCCTGTCGGGCAGTATTTTCTGGCCGGTCTCTGCGCTGGTCTCGGGCAGTGTTGGCTGGCGCGGGCTGTGCCTGGTTCTGGCGGCGTTGATCGGGCTGGTCTCGATCCCGCTCTATGGGCTGGCCCTGCCGCGACGAACGCCGCCAGCGCCGAAGTCGAGCGCCACCGAGCCGGCCAAACCAACCACCCGGCCGGTGCCCGGATCGATCTTTGTCCTGATCACCGGGGCCATTGTGCTCAATGCCATTGTCACCTTTGGCCTGAGTGCCCTGTTTATCGAACTGCTCAAGGCCGAGGGCCTGCCGCCGGGCCAGGCGATCACCTTTGCGTCCATGCTGGGCCTGCTGCAGGTGGGCGCGCGGCTGCTCGACTTTGTCGGCGCCCGCCGCTGGGACGCTATCACCACTGGTATCTTTGCCACTGCAGGGGTCATGCTGGCCTTTGCCCTCTTGCTGCTGGGCCAGGGCACGCCGCTGCTGATCGGCGCCTTTGTGGTGATCTATGGCCTCAGCGCCGGCTCGCTGGCGGTCACGCGCGCCATCATGCCGCTGACCTTCTATGATGGGGCCGATTTTGCCCGGGCCAGCATGCGCATCGCGCTGCCGCTCAATGTGCTGACTGCGCTGGCCGCACCGCTGTTTGCCAGCCTGCTGACCGGGCCGGGGCCGACAGCTCTACTGGCCACAACCATGGGGTTTTGCGGCCTGGCGCTGGTGTTGCTGCTGCTGCTGGCCCGCCGACGCAGCCATGCGCTGGTGCCCGCTGCTGGCTAGCGCCACCGCGGCAACACGGCTTGGGCTTGAAATCGCCCCCATATTGGCCGATATGCGGGGCAAATCCTTTGGCATTTTGCGGAACACAGCAATGATGAGCGACGAAAACGCCGCCTCGGGCGAAACGCCTGAAGTCGAGACCCCGGTCGAAGAGACCATCGAGAGCATTGATCCCACCGCAGCCCTGCGCGTCGAGAACAGCGAGCTCAAGGACCGCGTGCTGCGCACCGTCGCCGAGATGGAAAACCTGCGCAAGCGCACCGAGCGCGAAGTCAGCGACACGCGCACCTATGCCATCGCCGGCTTTGCCCGCGACATGCTGAGCGCCACCGATGCACTGAGCCGCGCCCTGATGATGCTGCCGGCCGAAGCGCGCGAATCAGGCGATGCGACGACCAAAACGCTGATCGAGGGCATCGAGCTGGCCGAGCGCGAAATGCAACGCCTTCTGGCCAAGCATGGCGTCAAGCCGATTGAGGCGCAGGGCGAGAAGTTCGATCCGCACAAGCACCAGGCCATGTTCGAAGTGCCCGATGCCAGCAAGCCCGAGGGCACTGTGGTGCAGGTGGTGCAGGCTGGCTTTGCCATTGGCGACCGCATCCTGCGCCCCGCCATGGTCGGCGTCGCCAAGGGCGGCCCCAGCCACGCCCCGGCCGACGAAGCCGTCGACAAGAGCGTTTGACGGCTGAGCGTCAGCAGCGTTTCACGTGAATCCGCGCTGCGGCGGGCATCTCTCTGATCTGAACAAAGGGCGCCTGTGGTGCCCTTTTTTCTTGGTCAACTTCGCATAGCCTCAGAACCAGCGGTCGCCCACGGTGGCGCCATCTCGCGGCAGGTCGTCCCAGCTGTGCAGGCCATCAAAGCGCTGGATGGGGATGGCCTTGACCGCCTCGGGTTCGGCCAGCCGCACATTGACCGCCATGCGCCGCCGCCCGTCGGGACCGGTGCCGAGCCCGCGCCAATAGGCGATGCAGCCGCAGTGCGGACAGAAGTTGAAGCTCAGGCTCTTGTCGCCGCGCACATAGGTCGTGGTCGGGCCGGAGACGAACACGTCTTCATTTTCATGGCCATAGATCCACAGCGCGCCATAGCGGCGGCAGATGGTGCAGTTGCAGGCGGTGGCCGCATCGGGTGTGCTGTCAAAGCGCCAGTGCACGGCGCCGCAATGGCAGGATCCTTCGATCACCCCAGAATCTCCCGGCTCATGACCCGCTGTACCCCGGCTTCGGCCATGTCGGCCCAGGCGGTGGCGAGGCTGCCATTGCTGTCGATGGCGCGGGTGGCGTCCTCGATGACAGTGACGTCAAAGCCGGCGGCGGCGCCGTCGATGGCGGTCCAGCCGACGCAGAAATCGGTGGCCAGGCCCACCAGATACAGCCGGTCGAGGTCGCGCTCATTGAGATAGCCGGCCAGGCCCGTCAGCGTCTCGCGGTCGGCTTCCTGGAAGCCGGAATAGGAATCAATGGCCCGGTTATAGCCCTTGCGGATGATCAGCTGGCCATGGGGAATATCGAGCCCCGCGGCCAGTTCGGCCCCCGGGCTGTTCCAGGTGCAATGGTCAGGCCAGAGCACCTGCGGGCCATAGGGCAGCTCGATCATCTCGAACGGCGCCTTGCCGGCATGCTGGCTGGCAAAGGAGATGTGATCGGCCGGGTGCCAGTCCTGGGTGAAGATGACCTGAGTGAATTTTTTGGCCAGCGCATTGATCAGCGGCACGATCTCGTCGCCACCGGCGACGCCCAGCCGCCCGCCGGGCAGGAAGTCGTTTTGCACGTCCACCACCACCAGCACGTCGCGGGGCGAAATCTCGATGGTCATGGGCCTGTGTCTCCGCAGGGTGTCAGGGCTTGATCCAGTGTGCAGGCATTAGCCCGCGCACCGAATTGCCCAGCCAGATTGCCTCGGCCGTCTCCAGGTCCGCAAGCCGCAAAACCTGTTCCACGGCGCGGCCAGTGGCGAGCAGTTCGGCGCGCAGCGTGCCGGGCAACAGGCCCGATGCCAGCGGCGGCGTCAGCAGGTGCCCATCGCGTTCAATAAAGAGATTGGTGATCGAACCTTCGGTCAATTCGCCGCGCTCGTTGCGGAACAGCACTTCATCGACACCGTGCGCCGCATGGGCCGCCTGGCGCGGCGCGTCGTAGAAGGCGCGGTTGGTGGTCTTGTGCGCCAGCCAGACGGAGTCCGACTGCAGGGTCTCCTCGGCCAGCATGAAGCGAAAGACGGCCGGATTGGGCGGCAGCGGCACGGCAGTGAGGGCAGGGCCATTGGCATCGAGCGTCAGCCGCACCCGCATGGGGGCATCAAACGCCTGAGCGTCGAGCAGGGCATCGATAGCAACGGGATCACAGGGCAGACCAAAGAACGCGGCCGAGGCCGTCAGGCGATCAAGATGCCGCTGGCGCAGGGCATAGCCGGTTTCCGGCGTCCAGCTCAGCGTTTCGATCAGGGTCACTGGTTCGGGCTGCGGTGTGAAGAATGCCATTTTGAGCAGGGCCTCGCGATATTCGTCCTCAGCAGTGGAGTCAGCGACAATGCCGCCGCCGACGCCGATGGTGCCGGCGCCACTGCGGTCGATCACGGCGGTGCGGATGGCGACATTGAGCGCCAGATCGCCATTGGGCGCGAAGAAGCCGATCGCCCCGGTATAGACGCCGCGCGGCGCGGCCTCTAGGTCGGCGATGATCTGCATGGCGCGCAGCTTGGGCGCGCCGGTGATCGAGCCGCAGGGAAACAGTTGCGCGAGCAAAGCCGTGACGCCGACATCGGCCCGGCGCGTCGCGGTAATGCCCGAGGTCAGCGTGTGCAGCGTTTCATAAGTTTCCACCGTGAAGAGGTCGGTGACCTTGACCGAGCCGACGTCCGCCACGCGGGCGAGGTCATTGCGCAGCAGATCGACGATCATCAGGTTTTCGGCGCGGTTTTTGGGGTCGGCGGCCAGCGCGGCGCGGTTGGCAGCGTCCGCGTCCGGATTGACCCCGCGCGCCATCGTGCCCTTCATCGGCCGGGCGCTGAGCTGGCCGCCGCTGCTGGCCACAAACAGCTCCGGCGAATGGGACAGCACATGGTGGCTGCCGGTATCGATCAGCGCGCCATGCGCCACCTTTTGGCGCTGCAGCAGGCGGGAATAGAGCGCGACGGGGTCGCCCTTGAGATCAAAGTGCGCCCGCAGCGTCAGATTGACCTGATAGGTGTCCCCGGCGGCGATCAGGGCTTTGACGCGGGCGAAAACTGCGGCATAGTCGGTCACGTTGAGGGCGGGGACGATGTCGCTGATCTCGGCGGTGCCGGTGGTGCTGGCGGCCAAAAGGGTGGCGACCGCTTGCGTATCGAGCCGCTGCGGGCCGCTATAAAGCCCCAGCCAGAGCAGGGGCGTATCGCCTGGCGGCGGCATGAGGGGGAGCAGACGCTCCTCAAAGGCGTAGCCGGCCTCATAGGCGATAAAGCCGGCGGCCCAGAGGCCATCGGCCAGCGCGGCCTCCAGCGCGACCAGCGCCGCGCGCACGCCGGCGGCATCATAAGCCTGCAAGACCCGCTGCGGCGCCATGAACAGCAGGTTGCCATCGCCCCGGTTGAGGCTGTCATGAAGCAAGACTGAACCGGGCATGAACATGCTTCGCTTCTAGGGCCTTGGAATGAAAAAGAAAAGCCGCGGGCCGTCCTTCAAAACCCTTGTTTAATAGCCTCTCCGAGACATATTAGGGCGCCGGCCGCAGGTGCTGCCGGCCTCGGGGAGACCTATACAATGAACACCTATTTCAAGGCCGGCCTTGCCGCGCTCACACTGTTGGCCAGTGCCGTTCCCGCCATGGCGCAGAACGTCGAGTTCACGCTGATCAACAACAGCAGCCAGGCACTGCATTATTTCTATACCACGCCCAGCAATGAGAATACCTGGGGTGAAGACCTGCTCGGCGCCGACGGCACGCTGGAGCCCGGCATGCAGGGCACCGTGACCATCGGCGATGGTTCGGATCAGTGCCTGTATGACTTCCGTTTCGAGACCGGCGAGGGCGCCGTTCTGGAAGTGCCGCAGGTCGATATCTGCTCGCTGAACAGCTATACGCTGAACGACTAATTCTGGTCGCAGTGGGGTCGGTCCGTGTGGCCGGCCCCCTTTGCTCCGCGCGGGCGCGCATTTGGGCGGCCCATCTGTGGCAATTGTACCGCAGCAGCGCTTGAAGCCTCTCGGCGACCCCCCTATATACGCCGCAGGCCCAGCGATGGGCACAATCTGATTGCAAGGGAACCCGGCCTGATGGCCACGGAACTGCCTCGCGAGAGGGGTTGCACGATGGGTTTGCTGAAAGAGAGGCTTCGTAATGGCTAAAGTTATCGGTATCGATCTGGGCACCACCAACAGCTGCGTCGCTGTTATGGATGGCACCAATCCCAAGGTCATCGAAAACGCGGAAGGGGCGCGTACCACCCCCTCGATGGTCGCCTTCTCCAAGGATGGCGAACGCCTGGTCGGCCAGCCCGCCAAGCGTCAGGCCGTGACCAATCCCGAAAATACCCTGTTTGCGGTCAAGCGCCTGATCGGCCGCCGCTTCGACGATGGCGTTGTGGCCAAGGACAAGAACCTTGTGCCCTTCAAGATCGTCAAGGCCGACAATGGCGACGCCTGGGTCGAGGCATCGGGCGACAAGTATTCGCCCAGCCAGATCTCGGCCATGATCCTGCAGAAGATGAAGGAAACCGCTGAGTCCTATCTCGGCGAGACCGTCACCCAGGCCGTGATCACGGTTCCGGCCTATTTCAACGACAGCCAGCGCCAGGCCACCAAGGATGCAGGCAAGATTGCCGGCCTGGAAGTGCTGCGCATCATCAACGAGCCGACGGCTGCTGCGCTCGCCTATGGCCTGGACAAGAAGAACACCGGCACCATCGCGGTCTATGACCTTGGCGGCGGCACCTTCGACGTGTCGATCCTCGAGATCGGCGATGGCGTGTTCGAAGTGAAGTCCACCAATGGCGACACGTTCCTGGGTGGTGAAGACTTCGACATGCGTCTGGTCGATTACCTGGCCGACGAGTTCAAGAAGGAACAGGGCATTGACCTGCGCAGCGACAAGCTGGCGCTGCAGCGCCTGAAGGAAGCCGCTGAAAAGGCCAAGATCGAACTCTCGAGCTCGACCCAGACCGAAATCAACCTGCCCTTCATCACCGCCGACGCCTCGGGTCCCAAGCACCTGACGCTCAAGCTGAGCCGGTCGAAGCTGGAAAGCCTGGTCGATGATCTGATCCAGAAGACCATCGAGCCGTGCAAGATGGCCATGAAGGATGCCGGCGTCACCGCCGCGCAGATCGACGAAGTCGTGCTGGTGGGCGGCATGAGCCGCATGCCCAAGGTGCAGGAAATCGTCAAGCAGCTGTTCGGCAAGGAGCCCCACAAGGGCGTGAACCCGGACGAAGTGGTGGCGCTGGGCGCAGCCATTCAGGCCGGCGTGCTGCAGGGCGACGTCAAGGACGTGCTGCTGCTCGACGTGACCCCGCTCAGCCTGGGCATTGAGACCCTGGGCGGCGTGTTCACCCGCCTGATCGACCGCAACACGACCATCCCGACCAAGAAGAGCCAGACCTTCTCGACCGCCGAGGACAGCCAGAGCGCCGTGACCATCCGCGTGTTCCAGGGCGAACGCGAAATGGCCGCCAACAACAAGCTGCTGGGCAATTTCGACCTGACCGGCATTCCGCCCGCACCGCGTGGCGTGCCGCAGATCGAAGTGACCTTCGACATCGACGCCAACGGCATTGTCCAGGTTTCGGCCAAGGACAAGGGCACCGGCAAGGAACAGCAGATCCGCATCCAGGCCTCGGGTGGCCTGAGCGATGCTGACATCGAGGCCATGGTCAAGGAAGCCGAGCTGAACGCGGAGGCTGACAAGAAGAAGCGCGAGGCCGTCGAAGCCAAGAACCAGGGCGAAAGCCTGATCCACTCGACCGAAAAGTCGCTGGGTGAATATGGCGACAAGGTTTCGGCCGAGGACAAGGGCGCCATCGAGGCGGCCGTTGCCGATCTCAAGAGCGTGCTCGACGGCGACGACGCCGAGGCGATCAAGAGCAAGACCGAGGCGCTGGCCCAGGCATCGATGAAGCTGGGCGAGGCCATGTACAAGGCCAGCCAGGCGGAAGCCGAAGCCAAGGCCAATGGCACCGCCGATGACAGCGATGACGACGTCGTCGACGCCGACTTCGAAGAGGTCAAGGACGACGACGGCAAAAAGTCCGCCTAAGCGGCCTTTGCCAAGAGATAAAGGGGTCCGGCATCTGCCGGGCCCCTTTTTGTTTACCGGGGAAGTGGGTAAGGTGATCCATGAACATTCCAGACCCCCAAAGCTTCACCGACCCTGAAAAACTGCGCAAGCTGATGGCCAATGCCGTCCGCCTTGGCTATGCCGACCTGGCCTTTGGCTGCCAGATGCGCATCGCCGAGCTGGCCGGCAACGCCCATGACGGCGATATCGAACGTGAATTCTGGACGAGCCTGGTGGCCGCCGAGGAATTCCGCACCGCCGACAATGGCCGCGTCACGCGCCTGGTCAAGGTGCGGGCCAAGCACAAGCGGGTCGGCGCCGAGCGCGTGCTGGCCGACCAGATGATGGAAGAGGCGATCAGCGACGGCTTTGACCGTCTGGTGGCCGGCGGCAAGGCGGCGCTGACCAGCGAAGCCATCGTGATGCGCCACGAAGACAGTTTTAGCGTCGATGTGGTCAATGCCGCGCGCAAGAAGCTGATGGACAAGGGCGTGCCCGTCGCCGAGCTGCTGGGCTGATCGAAACGCCAGAGTTTCACGTGAATCCATGAAGCGGCCCTGGAGCGATCCGGGGCCTTGTCATGTCTGGGCGGGCGTTTTGGGCGAATCAGGCGTGTTGAAGCGGGCGCGCGCAGTTGATACATCAGCGCCAATTGGTTTGCCCCAGGACGCAGTGACAGCCGCCGCTGGCGGAAAACGACGCGCAATCGACGCCAAGGGCCACACAGGCGCCTCGGCCCCCTTGTGAGTCGGGCCGTTGATTGCCATCTAGGGGCCAGGTTCGGGCTGGGCGCGCGCGCCGCGACGGCAACGTATTGGAGACACAGGTTCTTGTCCAAACGGGATTTCTACGAGGTGCTCGGCGTCCAAAAGGGCGCCGATGACGCCGCTCTCAAGAGCGCCTACCGCAAGCTGGCCATGGTGCATCACCCCGATCGCAACCCGGGCGACGCGGCGGCCGAGGCGCGGTTCAAGGAAATCAACGAGGCCTATGACACGCTCAAGGACGGCCAGAAGCGCGCCGCCTATGACCGGTTCGGCCATGCCGCCTTTGAAAATGGCGGCGGTCGGGGTCCTTCCGGCTTCGGGCCGGAGTTCAATTCGTCGATGTCCGATATCTTTGAGGACATTTTTGGCGACTTCATGGGCGGTGGCCGGCGCGGTGGCGGCGGCGGGGCCGCCAAGCTGCGCGGCAGCGATCTGCGCTATAATCTGGAAATCAGCCTCGAAGAGAGCTTTGAGGGCCGCACCGTCGAGATCGACGTGCCGACCCTTGTGGGTTGCACCACCTGCGATGGCAGCGGCGCCAAGCCCGGCACGGGCACCCACACCTGCCGGCAGTGCAATGGCCATGGCAAGGTGCGCGCGGCGCAGGGGTTCTTCACCATCGAGCGCACCTGCCCGGTGTGCCAGGGCCGCGGCCAGATGATGGACCAGCCCTGCACCGATTGCGGCGGCCAGGGTCGCCGGCAGGAAAACCGCAAGCTCAGCGTCGATATTCCCAAGGGCATTGAAGACGGCACCCGCATTCGCCTGGCCAATGAGGGCGAGGCCGGGCTGCGCGGCGGCCCGCCGGGCGACCTCTACATCTTCATCTCGCTGCGCCCGCATGACCTGTTCCAGCGCGATGGCGCCGATCTCTATGCCCGCGTGCCCATCGCCATGACCA
Source organism: Devosia sp. FKR38 (assembly GCF_005222805.1). GTDB lineage: Bacteria > Pseudomonadota > Alphaproteobacteria > Rhizobiales > Devosiaceae > Devosia. Next base: position 630,607 of record NZ_STGC01000002.1, read on the forward strand.
CCGCTGCCCTGGGCGGCGAGTTCGAGGTGCCCACGCTCGATGGCGCCCGCGCCAAGGTCAAGGTCGCCGCTGGTACGCAGCCGGGCCAGCGTGTCCGCCTCAAGGGCAAGGGCATGCCGGTGCTGCGCAGCAAGGATGTCGGCGATCTCTATGTGCAGCTCGACATCGAGACGCCCCAGGCGCTCAGCCGGCGCCAGCGCGAGCTGCTGGAAGAATTCGCCAAGCTCGAAACCGAAGAAACCAATCCCACCTCGGGCGGCTTCTTCGACAAGATCAAGAAGATGTTCGAAGCTTGAGGCGGGAACGAAATCGCTCCGGTGGAGCGATTTCCCGCCTCAAGGCCATAAGGGCTATGCCCGCATGGCACGCGGGTGCCCCCCGCTCGGCCCCCTGTGTTGCCGCCCCGCTCAGGCGGGCGGCATTTGGCTCATATCCATCCAGACATATTCCCAGACATGGCCGTCGACATCGGCGATGGCGCGGGAAAACATGAAGCCATAGTCCTGCGCGTCGCGGGTCTCGCGGCCGCCGGCCGTGAGCCCGGCCTCGGCAATGGCATCGACCGCTGCGCGGCTGTCGCATGACAGGGCATAGAGTGCCTGGGTCTGCAGCATGGGATCGGGAATGGGCGCGCTGGAAAACTGCTTGAACTTGTCATGGGTCAGCAGCATGACGAAAATGCTGTCGCTGATGACGATGCAGGCCGCCGTCTCGTCGGTGAACTGCGGATTGTGGTCAAAGCCCAGGGCCTTGTAATAGGCCATGGCCGCCGGCAGGTCGCGCACGGGCAGGTTGACGAAAAGCATTGTCGACATGGCAGTCTCCTTCACATTGGCAGTGGGGCCTTACTGGTCCCGGCGGTCCGATGGTTCGGACAACGCCCTTGCCTCTACGGTCGAGCCGGGCCAGTTTCGACATTCCATGACACGAGGTCGGCATGAAAACGGCACTGACGCTATCCGGATCCATCCGCAAGGGATCGGTCAACACCATGCTGCAGGCGCAGATGGGCAGAAAACTGACCGAGGCGGGCGTTGCGGTCAATGCCATTAGCCTCGGTGATTTCCCCATGCCGATCTTTAATGAAGACCTTGAGCCCCATGGCGTGCCCGAGGCGGCCGTGCAACTGGCCGAGTTGTGGCGCAGCCACGACATCGTCTTCATCGCCAGCCCCGAATATAATGGCGGGCTGACGCCGCTGCTGGTCAATGCCGTCACCTGGGTCAGCCGGCAGCGCCCCAGCCCCTTCCGCCACGCCATCTTCGGCATTGGCGGGGTCAGCTCGGGCAAATATGGCACCATCTGGGGCCTCAGCCATCTGCGCGAATCCCTCACCAAAATGGGCGCGCTGGTGGTGCCGACCCTCCTGGGCATCGGCCCGGCCGATCAGGCCTTTGACGAAAAGGGCGAACTGGTCGAGCCGGCCATTACCCGCAAGGTCGAGCAGATGGTCACTGAGCTGACCAGCTTTTCGCGAGGCTAGGCCCATGCTGGCGCTCTATCTGACCCATCCGCAGGTGCGCATCGACGCCAAGGTGCCGGTGCCGCTGTGGGGCCTCAGTGACGAGGGCCGCCAGCGCGCCGAAGCCTTTGCCGCAAGGGGCGTAGTGCCGATGGGCGCGATGGTCTTTTCCAGCCGCGAGACCAAGGCCATGGAACTGGCCGAAATCCTCGCCGCCGCCTGTGGCGCGCTGGTGCTCACCGATCATCTGATGGGCGAGAACGATCGCAGCGCCACCGGCTTTCTGCCGCCCGCGCTGTTCGAGGCCACCGCCGATCGCTTCTTTGCCCATCCGCGCGACAGTGCCGATGGCTGGGAGCGCGCCATCGATGCGCAGCGGCGCATCGTCCATACGGTGACCACGGCGCTGGCCGGGGTGCCCAAGGGCACGCCGGCAGTGTTCTGCGGCCATGGCGCGGTGGGCACGCTGCTGAAATGCCATGTCGGCGCCCGCCGCATCGACCGGCGCGAGGACCAGCGGCGCCTCGCCCATCCGGGCGGCGGCAATGGCTTTTTCTTCGATCTGGACGCAGGCCATCTGGGCTGCGACTGGACCGCCATGGAAGATCTCAAGCCCGGCTGGTTTGCCTGAAGCCGTTGCGGCGCGCGGCAAATTGGTCTAGTCCGGGCTGATCAATCGACATCGGAGGAAAGACCATGGCTGGCCAACTCATCGTGGGTCTGGACGTTTCGTCCCGCGCACGCGCCGAGGAGATCGTCGCGCTTCTGGGCGACAGCGTCGATTTCTACAAGATTGGCTACCAGTGCTTTTATGGCGCCGATGGCTTTGCCCTGGGTAAGGATCTGCTCAAGGCGGGCAAGAAGGTGTTCTTCGATCTCAAGCTGCTCGACATCGACAATACGGTCGAAAAGGGCGTCGCCGCCATCGCCGAGACCGGCGCGACCATGCTGACCGTCCATGCCTATCCGCAGTGCATGCGCGCTGCCGTGCGCGGCGCGGCCGGCAGCGGCCTCTGTGTGCTGGGCGTCTCGGTGCTGACCTCGATGGATGATGCCGATCTCCTCGAAGCCGGCTTTGCCCGCGATACGGCGGGCCTGGTATCCCTGCGCGCCGAGCAAGCCCGCGACGCCGGCATTGGCGGGCTGGTGGCTTCCGCCCAGGAGGCGCAGATGGTGCGCTCGATCGTCGGGCCCAAGATGGCCGTGGTCACCCCCGGCATTCGCCTCGCCGGCGGCGAGAAGGGCGATCAGAAGCGGGTGACCACCCCCGCCCAGGCGCTTAGTGCCGGCGCCAGCCATCTGGTGGTGGCGCGCCCGATCATCGAAGCCGCCGATCCTGCCGCCGCTGCCCGGGCGGTCCTGGCGGACATGAACAGCGGGACGCGCCTGGCATGACGAGCTATTCCGCCTGCATCGAAATGCTGTTCGTCCCCGAGACGGCTGACTTTGCCCAGCGCATCAGCCTGGCCAAAGGCGCCGGCTTTGACCGCGTCGAATTCTGGATGTGGTCCAACAAGGATCTCGACGCCATCGAACGCGCCCTCAGCGACACCGGCGTGCAACTGGCCGGCATCGTCGCCGAGCCCTTTGCCGAGCTGACGCGGGAAACCGACCATGACCGGTTCCTGGCTGGTCTGGAAAAAAGCCGCGACGTGGCGCTGCGCCTGGGCGCCCCGATCCTGATCTGCCAGTCCGGGCCGCTGCTGGCCGGTGTCGAGCGCGCCCGCCAGCATGAGGCGCTGACCAGTGCCATGGCCCGCTCGGCCGATGTGCTCCAGGGCAGCGGCGTGCGCCTGGCGCTCGAACCGCTCAATGATCGCGTCGATCACAAGGGCTATTATCTCACCAGCACCACCGAGGGTCTCGCCATCTGCGCCGCCGTCAACCGGCCCGAGATCGGGCTGACCTATGACATGTACCATTCCATGGTGATGGGCGAAGACCCCGAAGCGGTCCTCGCCGGCGGACTCGACCACATCTTTCACGTCCACATCGCCGATCACCCCGGCCGCAACCAGCCCGGCAGCGGCACGCTGCCGCTCAAGCAGAAACTCGCCTGGCTCGAAGCACAGGGCTATGCCGGCCCCGTCGGGCTGGAGTTCAAGCCGACGGGGACGACGGCCGATGCGCTGGCGATGATGCAGGGGAGCTTGGGCTGACGTCCTAAAGGTCCCGCTCGAGCGGGAAGGGATAGGCGACTAGGCCTGATCTCCGCAGCCCAGTTCAACTGGATAGGGGCAAGGCTCCCAGAGGTCGACCAGGCCGAGGCGGTTGACGTTGTGGGCCTCCCACTGTCGTAGCTGGGCTCCAATTGCCGCGCGATCCCCTGATTTACACAGCGCTGCGAGTGCTTTGAGCTCACCAAGCAAGTCCAGATACTCCGTCGCCAGGCGCGAAGTTACTTGTCCCAAGCGGCTATTGGGCCGTTTGGCGAGCAACCGCCGGCCTTCAGCCAGCTCGTTCAGATAGGCAGCCTCAGTCCGGCGGACCCAATCATCGATGACTTTCGCCGCTTCGGCCATCCGCCCTGCCGCCGCCAGTGCGGGACCGTGGTAGGCGACAAGGCTGTCTAGCCGCGTGAGACCGGTCACGTCGCCGAACCCAGTGCTGCCCTGCGTCTTGTCGAGAAGCGCCTCTATGGACGGAACTTGGTCGAGTCTGCCCGTTAGGGTCTGCAAGACATTGGCGTTCAAGCTGGTCTCGAAGTCGATATCGGTCGTATAGCCAACCCATATCTCGTCGAACCAGGGACGCCCGCGCCAAAAGGGCGGCGATGGCAAAAAGTCGATATACCAGTAAGGCTTGGGGTGGTTTTTGTCCCAGGAAGCACCGTTGAAATAAATCCAGCGCAGGACGTGGCGCACCGGCCGCACCACCAGCATGCGCTTACGCAAGATAAGGTCACTGCGCTGCTGGAGAACGGGCCTCAGCCAACGATTGACCTGCGCTGCTGTGGTCATGGGCTCCGCTCGAGCGGGAAGGGCGTTGGTTCCCAGAGATCGAGAACATTCCAGCGCTCCAGACCCTGCTGCTCCCAACTGTGCAGGAGGGCGACAACCCCGGCTCGGTCTTGGCCGGCGGATAGCCGCCCCAGCGCTCTGAGATCTTCTAGAAGGGCAAGTTGATGATTGGCCAACGCGACAGCGTCCCGCCCGATGCCGCGCTCTCGATATCCAGCGATCTGGCGTTCACCCTCGGCACGCAGTGCTTGCCATCGCGGTTCGTGTTGGCTGACAAAGCCTAGCGCGACATCAGCGGCCTCTTCGAGGCGGCCCAAGGCCGCCAGAACGGGGGCGTGATAGTCAGGGAAATCCTGCAACCGCTCCCAGTTCCCAAAGACCAGAGCTGGCCTTTCGCCCGTCGTGGTCGCGTCAAAGAAATGGTTCAATGACGCCAGCGGCTTGAGCTTTTCGTCTATGGCGCGTGCCGCCAGTTCGATCAGGGATTTCGTGAATCCTTCCTCGTTCGATCGCCCGACAAGCAGGTTGCCTCGCCACTTGCCGCCAAAAGTTGCGGCGGGGGGCGTGAAGGGGACAGACGCAAACCAGTAAGGCCGGGGCAGTGTCTTGTCCCATGATCCCGGAAATGACAGGCCGCAGACGACGTGTCGTATCGGCACAAGAAACAAGTCTCGCCCGCGCAAAACGATGTCATCCCTGCTGGATGTGAGGGCGCGTGTCCATTTTTTGACTTCAGCTGCAGTCGTCATGGCTTCGGGCGACCCTCAATGATGAAGATTGCTACCCGAGGGTATTGTGACACCAGGCGGTCAGCAATCTCCTTCGGTCTGCACAGGATTGGGTCTTTGCAACCGGTCTTGATGTCATCTTTGCAGATGTCGGAACGTAAGACAGGCCGTACAGGCGCCGTCGGGCTGGAGTTCCGGCCGACGGGTACGACGGCGGATGCGCTCGCGGTGATGCGGGGGAGCTTGGACTGACGTCCTAAAGGTCCCGTTCGAGCGGGAACGGCGTCGGCTCCCAGTCGTCTTCTACCTCAAGGCGCCGGGCATTCTGCTTTTCCCACTCATGCAGCAGGTGTGCGACTCCGCGCCGGTCGTTGATGCTGGCGCGGGCGATGAGCTGCCGCATGTCGTCCATCGGCTTGAGGAAATGGTCTGCCAGCCTTATGCGCGATTGTCCCTCGGATCGCTTTCTCGGCTTGCTCAGCGGGGCTATTCCCTCTTCCACAATTGAGAGCTAGTGCCTTCGTCGTGGTCGACGAAAGGACAGTCTCACTCCTAAGTTCCAGCCGCATGTATCAAACACACTGATTGCCACTTCCGGGGAGAATGCGAATTGCAGACTCAGGTTGGTTGTTCTTTCGTGCCACTATGCATCGTCAGGACATTTGGAGAATTCGGATGGCAGAAGACGGCGAAGCGCGCGCAAAGGCGTTGCCGGTATCACTAGACGACGTGAAAGCCGCGTACAGCGGACCTGCCCATGCAGTAAATCGTTTCATAAGCATCCCAACGGGCATCGGCTTTCGTGTCGCCTTTCTGGAATTCTTCGACGAAGCGTACAGTCCCGAGTTTCGGTCGGCCATTTTTCTCAGCTACCCAGATATGGTGTCCTTAAGGGACCTACTCACGGCGCAGATAGAGCGAACTGAGAAGACAGAGGGGAGCCCAAGTGGCTACAGCGAAGTCTAGCGCAGCCGCTGGCGCCGCAGTTAGTCACCCAGCAATCGCGGAAGCTGCAGCCTCATCGCGGCCCCGCTCTGTCAAGCGAGAGGCGGCCGCGAAAGGTGCACAGGTCAATGCGAACTATCTCGATAGAGACTTGCCGACGGTGGGCGTCGCCGTTGAAGACCTAGAGGACTTCATGGACTCTTCAGCCGAAGAGTTGGGGCAATTCTCGGTTGGTGGCTTTCTTGCATCCGGATCGTTTTGGCTCGGCATCGAGCGCTTAGCCACAATTCCGAACGCGCTAGAAGGCGACCTACTTTTTTGGATCTGTGTCGTCGCCTTATTTGCTGGGGCAACAATTAGTTACTTTGGACTTCGACAGCTGCACCGCAGGCAGCGGCGGATAGGACGAATTATCCAAGCCGCAAAATCTAAAGCCGCAGGCCGGCAGTCCCTATAAGCTACCCCACCAGCCCATGCTGCCGCGTCAGGTCGTGCAGATCGACCAGCGGGCGGGCGCCGATGTGGGAGATCACTTCGCTGGCCGCTAGGCACCCGGTCTTGAGCGCGGTTTCCAGCGTCTGGCCCCGCGCCATGCCGAGCAGGAAGCCGGCGGCGAAGAGGTCGCCGGCGCCGGTGGCATCAACCACATGATCGATGGGGAAGGCGGGCACCGAGGTCACTTCGCCATTGTGCACCACCATGGCGCCGTCGGCGCCCATGGTGATGGCGGCCAGTTCGGTGTCCTTGGCGATCTGGCGCACGGCCTCGCCCAGATCATCGGTCTGGTAGAGCGATTTCAGCTCATGGATATTGGCAAAGACATAGTCGATGGTTTTGGACCGCATCAGGTCGAGGAATTCGGCGCGATAGCGGTCAACGCAGAAGGGATCGCTGAGCGTAAAGGCGGTGGCGCGCTCTTCCTTATGGGCGTAGTGGGCGGCCAAAACGAAGGCCTTCTTGGCCTCCAGCGGGTCCCACAGGAAGCCTTCCATATAGGTGATGGCGGCGGCGCCGATCTCGTCGGGGCGGATGTCCTGCTCGGTGAGCTGCTGGCAGGCGCCGAGATAGGTGTTCATGGTGCGCTCGCCATCGTCGGTGACGAAGATCATGCAGCGGGCGGTCAGCGCGCCGTTCTTGAGGCGGCTGGTGGCGTAATGAACGCCAATCTCATTGAAATCATTCTCGAAATCATCGCCCAGCCCGTCGTCGGCCACCTTGCCGACAAAGGCGGCGCGGCCACCGAGCGAGGCGACGCCGGCCGCCGTATTGGCGGCGCTGCCGCCCGAGATCTGCTGACGGTTGAGCGGCATCTTGCCATAGAGGTCTTCAGCCCGATCGGTATCGATCAGATGCATGATGCCCTTGTTCATGCCCTCCCCGATGATGAAGCTCTCGTCCACCGGAACGATGATGTCGACAATGGCATTGCCGATGGTGAGAACGTCAAAGCGGGTCTGGGTCATATGTCTGTGCAGCTGGAAACGGGCCGAGGGCCGGTTTAGTGGATTATGACGTTTGGCGCAACGCAGGCTGGCTCAGCGCCGGGCCAGGACCTGTTCGATCAGTTGCTCAAGGGTTTCATCGGGCCGCAGCGCAATCTGCTCGTCGAGCAGCAGCACCGCCAGGCCATGCACCTTGGACCAGGCGGCGAGCGCCGCAATGCGGCCGGCGGTGGTATAGCCGCCGCTGACCTGGCGCAGCGTGGCAAAGGCCGCCTCGGCGGCCATGCGCAGGCCGGGGCGATTGTCGCGCTTGAGCTGGGCGGCAAACATCAGGCGGAACAGCGCCCGGTTGCCCAGGGCAAAGCGCAGATAGGCCTGGCCCATGGCCAGCAGCGGATCGGCCGGACTGCTCTCGGCCACGGCGCGCATCTCGGCGGTAAATTTCTGAAAGCCCGTCACCGCCAGGGCTTCGAGCAGGCCGGCGCGGCTATCGAAATGGCGATAGGGCGCGGCCGGGGAGACGCCGACCGCCCGCGCCAGATCGCGCAGGCCCAGGCCGGCCTCGCCCTCGCTGTCCAGGATAAGCAGCGCCGCCGTCAGCAGGGCATTGCGCAGATCGCCGTGATGATAGGGGGCATTGGCGGATGTTGACATTGTTCACATGACTCTGCAGATATGTATGCACTGATTACATATCATCGGGCGAGGCTGCAAATGGATATCGATCTGGGTCTGGCCATGGCGCACCATCTGGCGGTGTTTAGCCTGGTGGGCATTGTCGCCGTTGAGTTCGCGCTGCTGCGGCCGGGCCTGGGCAGCGCGCCGCTCAAGCGGCTGGCGATGATCGACCGCGCCTATGGCCTCCTCGCCATCCTGGTGGTGGTGGCGGGCCTGATGCGCGTGTTCATGGGCGCCACCGATGCCGGCTATTACCTGGGCAACCACGCCTTCTGGGGCAAGATGGTGCTGTTTGTGCTGGTGGGTCTCTTCTCCATCCAGCCCACCCTCGCCATCCTTGGCTGGGCCAAGCGCCTCAAGGCTGATCCCGGCTATGTCGTTCCCGATGCCGAGGTGGCCCGCAGCCGGCGGTTCCTGCATCTCGAAATCATCGGCCTCTTTCTGATCCCGCTGTTTGCCGCCGGCATGGCGCGCGGCTATGGCGCCGCCTGAACCTTACACATGGGCCGGCAACGGCTTGTTGGGCGCCGGCGTCTTGGGGCTATAGCGGCACCATTGTGCAATCGGGCAGCGCCAGCATTCGGGCGTGCGCGCCTTGCAGATATAGCGCCCGTGCAGGATCAGCCAGTGATGCGCATGCAGCATATATTGGGGCGGAATGGTCTTGAGCAGGATCTGTTCCACCGCCAGGGGCGTTGATGCCACCGCCATGCCCGTGCGGTTGCCGACGCGGAACAGGTGCGTGTCCACGGCGATGGTGGGCTGCTTGAAGAAGATGTTGAGCACCACATTGGCGGTCTTGCGACCGACACCGGGCAGGGCCTCGAGCGCGTCGCGGTCCGCTGGCACTTCCCCGCCATGCAACTCGAGCAATTGCTGGCTCAAGAGAAACACATTCTTGGCCTTGGTGCGGAACAGGCCAATGGTGCGCACCTCCTGCTCGATGGCGGCCTGGCCCAGCGCCACCATGGCGGCCGGATTGGGCGCCAGTTCGAACAGGCGCTTGGTCGCCTTGTTGACGCCGACGTCCGTCGCCTGGGCCGAGAGCACCACCGCCACCAGCAGGGTAAAGGCGTTGACATAGTCCAGCTCGCCCTTGGGCTCGGGCTCGATGGCATGGAAGCGCTCGAAAATCGCCGCGACATCGGCCTTGGGCAGGGGCTTCACTTTTTTGCTGGCAGGCATTCTCACCGCTCCGATTCTGGCGCTATAGTTAAAGGGGAGAGAGCCCCGCGCCAATGCACACCACCACGACAACCACGCCGCTGTTTGCGGCCGAGCTGACACCGCATCGCGGCATGAGCCGGCGCGATGGCTGGCTGCTGGGCGTTCTGGCGCTGGTGCTGTTCCTGGCGCCGTGGTTCCTGCTGCTGCCTGTCGAGCTGGCCGTGGTGGCCGGCGTGATGGCGCTGGCCGGCCTGGGCATGGTTGTCGTGCTGGCCCGGCGCGGTCGCAGCCGGCGGCGCGAACATATCACCGTCTGGGCCGATCAGGTCGAGCTGCTCGCCACCGACGAGCGCGGGTTGCGCACGCTCAAGCGCTTCCAGCCCGCCAGCGTGCGCCTGCTGCTCACCCGCGATGCCGATGAAAAGACCACTGCGGTGCAATTGCGCCATGGCAAGGATGTGGTCGAGGTCGGGGCTTTCCTCAGCCTTGAGGATCGCTCCAGTTTCGGCCGGGCGCTGGGCACCGCGCTGCGGCAGGCCCGCGCGCAGCGCCGGTAAAAACCGGGTCGCCGCGGACTCAGTCCCGCGCTAGACCGGCAGCTCTGACTGTCCTGCATCACCGGGTGCCCCCATGAACCAGATTGTCGCCATTGATTCGGCCAGCGACTATGAGCGCATCCAGGCCGCCATCCGCTATCTCAGTGAGAACGGCCCGGATGTCGCCGACCTCGGCCGCTTCGCCCGCGCCCTGGGGCTGACCGAGCGGCAATTGACCGATCTCTTCCGCCGCTGGTGTGGCCTCAGCCCCAAGAGCTTTGCCCAGGCCGTGGCGCTCGACCATGCCAAGAGCCTGTTGCGCGCGCAGGAGAGCGTGCTCGACACCACCTATGCGGTGGGGCTCAGCTCCACCTCGCGGCTGCATGATCTCTTCGTCACCTATGAGGCCATGCCGCCCGGCGTGTTCCGCGCCGGTGGGGCAGGGCTCGACATGATCTGGGGCGCCGCCCCCTCGCCCTTTGGCCTGGCCGTGGTCACCGCCACCGATTACGGCATGTCGGGCCTGGGCTTTGCCGATGCCGATACCAGCGTCGAACAGGCCTTCGAGGACCTCGCCAATCGCTGGCCCAATGCCCGCTTCACCCGCAACGATGCCCGCATTGCCCCAATGGTGGCGCAGGCCTTTGATCCGGCGCACTGGTCGCCGGAACGCCCGGTGCGGGTGGTGCTGATCGGCACTGATTTCGAGGTCAAGGTGTGGGAGACGCTGCTCAAGATCCCGGTGGGTCAGGCCACCACCTATTCGGCGGTTGCCAACCACATCGGCCGGCCGACCGCCTCGCGGGCGGTGGGCGCAGCGGTGGGCAAGAACCCGATCAGTTTCGTGGTGCCCTGCCATCGCGTGGTTGGCACCTCCGGCGCGCTGACCGGCTATCACTGGGGCGTGCCGCGCAAGCGGGCCATTCTGGGTTGGGAGGCGGGCGTCATCTCCGCCGCCCATTAGCCATTCGCGCATAGCGCTCAAGGCCGTCTCACCGCAAATCGCTCCACTGGAGCGATTTGGCCTGTTGCCGGTGCGACGTTTCACGTGAATCCCTGGGCGGCCTGCTCCGCCCTTGAGCTTGCTAGAGCACCACGCGCTCGACCAGCTTGCCGTCCGGCCCGATGCGATAGACGGTTGGTTCGCCCGTGCCGATCTCGCGCTCGAGGATCTGCGCCGGGGTCAGGCCTTCAATGGCCATCACCAGGGCGCGCAGCGAATTGCCATGCGCGGCGATCAGCACGGTCTTGCCGGCCTTGAGCTGGGGCAGGATTTCGGCCTCGTAATAGGGCAGGGTGCGCGCCGCGGTGTCCTTCAGGCTCTCGCCGCCCGGCGGGGGCACATCAAAGCTGCGGCGCCAGACCAGCACCTGCTCCTCGCCCCATTTGGCGCGGGCATCATCCTTGTTGAGGCCGCTCAAATCACCATAGTCGCGTTCATTGAGCGCGATATTGCGGGTGATGGTGACATTGGCGATGCCCATTTCTTCGAGCATCAGGTCCAGCGTGTGCTGGGCGCGGCGCAGGCCCGAGGTGTAATAGAGGTCGGGCACGATCTTGGCGGCCTTGAGCGCCTGGCCGGTGGCCCGCGCCTCGCCCTGGCCCTTGTCCGTCAGGTCCGGATTGCGCCAGCCGGTGAACAGGTTTTTCAGGTTCCACTCGCTCTGCCCGTGGCGGACGAGGATCAGGGTGCCGGTCATGGTTTAGGTCCTTGTTGCGTCGTTGAGGCCGAGCACGTCGACCATGGAATAAAGCCCGGGCGCCTTGCCGGCGGCCCAGAGCACGGCCTGGGTGGCGCCATTGGAATAGATGGTGCGGTCCTGCGCCCGGTGGTTGAGCTCGATGCGCTCGGAGGGGCCAGCCAGGATCACCAGGTGATCACCGATCACATTGCCGCCGCGCAGCGTGGCAAAGCCGATGGTGCCGGCTTCGCGCGGGCCGGTATGGCCGTCGCGCACGCGCACCGAATGGTCCTTGAGGCTGATGTCGCGGCCCTTGGCCGCCGCCTCGCCCAGCATCAGGGCGGTGCCCGAGGGGGCATCGACCTTCTTGTTGTGGTGCATTTCGAGAATTTCGATGTCGTATTCGGCCAGCGCTGCGGCGGCCTTTTCGACCAGTTTGGCCAGCACCACCATGCCCATGGAGAAATTGCCGGATTTGATGATCACGGCGCCCTGGCTGGCGGCCTGGGCGATGGCGGCGTCATCGGCCTCCGAACAGCCCGTGGTGCCGATCACATGGGTCAGGCCCAGCTCTGCTGCCTTGGCGGCCAGCGCCACGCTGGCGGCCGGCGCGGTAAAGTCGATGATGGCGTCGGCGCCCTGGAGCGCGGCGTCCATGTCATCGGTGATGGCCACGCCCAGCGCGCCGATACCAGCATAGACGCCGGCGTCCTGGCCGATGGCCGGAGTGCCGGGCCGGTCGACGGCAGCATGCAGGGTCATTCGATTGGCCAGCGCGCCATGCAGGCTCATGCCGCTGCGCTCCGCCACGGCGCGGATATTGGCCACGCCCATGCGCCCGCCGGCGCCCGCCACAACCACCTTGAGATCAGCCAATGGTCCAACTCCTCGATCGGGTCAGGGCTATAGCAGCGCCGTGACAAAACGCCAACACCGGTGCCCCATTGCCGTCAACATGGTAAGCTTGCCTTAACGCCAAAACCAAGGACGCTGAATTGACCATCACCAACGCGCTGGCCGGTATCGCGGTGGACGATCTGACGGATGCCCTCGATTTCTACGAACGCCTGTTTGGCCGGCCGCCCGACGCTCGCCCCATCAGCGATGTGGCCGAATGGAAACTGCCTGGCGGTGGCTGGGTGCAGATCACCGCCGATGCCGACCGGGCGGGGGCGAGCCTGCTGACCCTGATCGTGGATGATCTGGCCGAAGATCTCGGCCGATTGAGCCTGCAGGGCCTGATGCCGGTGGCCAAGTCGATGGGCGATTTCTTCAAGACCGCCAAGTTCCGCGATCCCGATGGCAATCAGATCGTGCTGAGCCAGCCCCAGCACGGCACCTACTGAGGCCGCGCGACTAGACGCGGCGCAGCTGCACCATCTCGATCAGATGGTCCTTGCCCTTTTTCAGCACCAGGTCGGCCCGGCCGCGCGTGGGCAGGACGTTGTCGAGCAGGTTGGGCAGGTTGATGGTGCGCCACACCATGCGGCCGAATTCGCCGGCCTCGGCCTCGTTCATCTCGGCAAAGCGGCGGAAGAAGGAGGTCGGGTCCTTAAAGGCCGTGTCGCGCAGCCGGAAGAAGCGCTCCATGAACCAGTCTTCGAGATCGGCATTGTCGGCGTCGATATAGATCGAGAAATCGATGAAGTCGGAGGCGAAGAGGATCGGCTTGCCGGTCTTGGGCAGTTCGCCCGGCTGCAGGATATTGAGCCCTTCCACGATCAGGATATCGGGGCGGTCGATCACCACCTCGCTGCCAGCCACCACGTCATAGACCAGGTGCGAATAGACCGGCACCTTGACGTCGCTCTTGCCCGATTTGATATCGGCCAGGAACTGCACGAAGCGGGTGCGGTCATAGCTTTCGGGAAAGCCCTTGCGGGCCATGATGCCGCGCTGTTCCAGCACCGCATTGGGGTAGAGAAAGCCGTCTGTGGTGACCAGATCCACCTTGGGGCTGGTCGGCCAGCGCTGCAGCAGCGCCTGGAGGATACGCGCGGTGGTCGATTTCCCCACTGCCACCGAACCGGCGACACCAATGATGAAGGGCACCTTCTGGTCGGCGGTTTCAAGGAAACGCGTCGAGACGGAATGCAGGTTCTGGATGGCCTCGACGTAAAACGAGAGGAGGCGCGTCAGCGGCAGATAGGTCTGTTCGGCCTCTTCGAGCGAAATGGGGTCGCTCAGCGTGCGCAGCCGGGCGATGTCCTCGGCGGTCAGCGTCATGGGCTCGTCGGCGCGCAGGGCGCTCCACTGTGCCTTGGTGAACTGGTGATAGGGCGCCAAGACCGGCTTGCGCTTGCTCATTACGCCTGGTCCTTGCGGGCGGCCTTCTCGGCCAGGCCCGACTGGGCGGTGCGGGCATCGAGCTCGGCCATCACGGCCGACAGCGGCACATTGGCGGCGCGCAGCACCACCAGCAGGTGATAGAGCACGTCAGCGCTTTCCTTGACCAGTTCGGGGCCATTACCGGTCACCGCGGCGATCACGGCTTCCGTCGCTTCCTCGCCGAGCTTTTGCGCGCATTTTTCCATGCCGCGGCTGATCAGCTTGGCGGTGTAGCTCTCATCGGGGGACGCCGCCGCGCGGCTGGCAATGCGGGCGTCGAGGTCGTCGAGGGTCATGTCCGTCAAGGCTCCATCATCCGCGCTGGCATCCCGGCCGTTTGGCCGGGGACAACCGTGTTGGGTCTGGCTTAGAGCAAATTATTGCCGCCGCGTCATCTGCGACCTCTGGCTCAGACGACGCCGTCCAGCCGCACCGCCACGCCATGGTCGGCCAGATAGCGCTTGGCCTGGGGAATGGTGAAGGTGCCGAAGTGGAAGATCGAAGCGGCGAGCACGGCATTGGCATGGCCTTCAACCACGCCATCGACCAGGTCCTGCAGCGAGCCGACACCGCCCGAGGCAATCACCGGCACGGGGACTTCATCGGCAATGGCCCGGGTCAGCTTGAGGTCAAAGCCGGACTTCGTGCCGTCGCGGTCCATCGAGGTCACCAGCAGTTCGCCGGCGCCGCGCTCAACCATGCGGGCGGCAAATTCCACCGCGTCGAGCCCGGTGGGCTTGCGCCCGCCATGGGTGAAGATTTCCCATTCGCTGCGGTTGTCGCCACCCACGGATTGGGTCAGGCGCTGCTTGGCGTCGACCGAGACGACGATGCACTGGTTGCCGAACTTGTCGGCGGCGCGGGCGATGAAGTCGGGGTCGCTGACGGCGGCCGAATTGATCGCCACCTTGTCGGCGCCGGCCAGCAGCAGCTTGCGGATATCCTCAATGCTGCGCACGCCGCCGCCCACGGTCACGGGCATGAAGCAGTGCTCGGCCGTGCGGGCGACGACGTCAAAAATCGTGTCGCGGCCCTCGTGGCTGGCGGTGATGTCGAGAAAGGTCAGCTCATCGGCGCCGGCCGCGTCATAGGCCATGGCTGCTTCCACCGGGTCGCCGGCGTCGCGCAGGTCAACGAAGTTGACGCCTTTGACGACGCGGCCACCCATGACATCGAGGCAAGGAATGAGGCGGGTCTTGAGGGTCAACGGCCGCGTCCTTTCTGGTTTGCGCGTCCTCGCGCCGCAGGCGCTGCGGGCGACGCGGGCGAGCCGCCCATGACATCAAGGCAGGGAATGAGACGGGTCTTGAGCGTCACTGTCGGGGATCCTTGGGTTGACCACTGCGCCGGCGCAGCGCGGCATAGAGCGCAAAGGCCAGCGAGAACAGCCACATGAAGAAAGCAAAAAGCGCAATGAGCAGGAACCAGCCGGGCAACCAATTGACCAGCGCCGCATAGCCCAGCGCCAATATGGGGATCGGCGCCAAGAGGTACCAGAGGAAGTTGATCGAGGTGACCAGGATCGGGCGCGGCGTGGCCATCACTGCGCGTCCTTCTGCCGGCGGCCCCAGATGATGCGGTGGATGATGGCGATCACCATGATGCCCACCAGACCCATGATGCCCAGCGGCAACGTCGCCAGCATCAGCCAGCCCATCACGCCGGTGAAATAGAGCGTGTCGCCCCAGTCCTGGCCCATGACCATGCAGGGGTGCGGGCTGCCTTCATCGACCTGGCAGCCGTTCATATCGGCGACAAAGGCGGTGAACAGCACCGAGAACAGCGGCAGGGCGGCGAGAAAAGCGATGGCGAAGCTGATCAGGCCATAGGTCAGCCAGGGAAAGCGCCGGGGCCGGGCGGGGGCGGGACTGCTCATGCGGCACCCTTGAGCCGAGCCAATGCTTCACGTGAATCAATGCGGCCATCGTAGAGCGCGCGGCCCGAGATGGCGCCTTCGAGCACTGCAGCATCCGGCCGGGTCAGCCGCTCGATATCGGCCATGGAGGCCAGCCCCCCCGAGGCGATCACCGGAATGGAGGTCGCGCGGGCCAGCTCGAGCGTCGACTCCCAGTTGATCCCGGCCAGCACGCCGTCGCGGTCGATGTCGGTATAGATGATGGCGGCGACGCCCGCGCCTTCGAAGCGCTTGGCCAATTCGATGATGGAGAGCTCGGAGGTTTCCGCCCAGCCTTCCACCGCCACCATGCCCTTGCGCGCATCAATGCCCACGGCCACCTGGCCGGGCCATTTCTGCGCGGCAGCCTTGACCAGCGCGGGGTCGCGCACCGCCACCGTTCCCAGGATCACGCGGGCCAGGCCCTTGTCGAGCCAGCTTTCGATATGGGCCAGCGTGCGGATGCCGCCGCCGAGCTGCACCGGAAAGTCCACGGCTTTGAGGATCGCCTCGACCGCCGCGCCATTGACGCTCTCGCCGGCAAAGGCGCCGTTGAGATCAACGACGTGCAGATACTCGAACCCCTGGTCCTCAAAGCTCTTCGCCTGAGCGGCAGGATCGTCGTTGAAAACGGTGGCCTGTTCCATGTCGCCCAGCTTGAGCCGCACGCATTGGCCGTCCTTGAGGTCGATGGCAGGAAACAGGATCATGGCGTCCACCTCAGGAAATTCTCGATCAGCTTGAGCCCCAGTGCCTGGCTTTTTTCCGGATGGAACTGGGTGCCGAAAATATTGTCGCGGCCGACGCAGGCGGTCAGCGGCCCGCCATAGTCGGTGGTGGCCAAAAGCGTATCGGGGCTCTCGGTCACCAAATGATAGGAATGCACGAAATAGGCGTGCAGCCCGTCGGGTCCGGCGGTGATGCCGTCGAACAGCGCATGCGGGCGGGTGATGGCGATGGTGTTCCAGCCCATATGCGGCACCTTGAGCGCCGGGTCGGCCGGGGTGATGGGCACCACCGCGCCGGGAATCCAGCCCAGGCCCGGGGTGATGGTCTTTTCGCGGCCCTCGCTGGCCAGCAGCTGCATGCCAACGCAGACGCCCAGGAAGGGCACGCCGCCCCGAATGACCCGCTCGGTCAGCACTTCGGCCATGCCGGTCACGGCATCGAGCCCGGCCTTGCAATCGGCAAAGGCGCCGACGCCGGGCAGCATTATGCGGTCGGCCCGGCGCACGCGCTCGGGGTCAGCGGTCACCTCGACGGTGATGCCGCCCAGGCCATCGGCCATGCGCTCGAAGGCCTTGGCGGCCGAGTGCAGATTGCCGGCGCCATAGTCGATGATGGTCACAAGGCTCATGCCAGTGCCTCCAGTTGGGCCATTTCGGCGCTCAGGGCGATGCGGGTGCCGCGATGGGTCCAGCCGCGCCAGACCAGGGCATGGCGGCGCAGGCCCGGCGCGGCAAAGCCGAGCCAGAGCGCCACCAGCAGATAAAGGCCAAAGGCTGCGTCGCCGCCGATGTAATCGGCCAGCACCAGCAGCGCGACCAGCTTGAGCACAAAGGCCACCAGCTCCAGCCAGAGCCCGTGGGCGATCAGGAACAGCGGCGGCAGCAGTGCGGCCAGCCAGGAGAAGCGCTCCGGCACAGCGACGGGCAGGTCGGGCCTGCCGGGCTTGGGGTCAAAAATAGCGTAGAGGGTCATGTCATCGCTTCCCGTGCGGCACCGTCCATCAAGCCCGATGGCCTGCCGGCACGCGCCGGAATGACCTCGAAATCTCAGGATGGACCCCGGCCTTGGTCGGGGCGTCACCGCGATGGTTTTGGACTTAGTGCAAAAGGGCCGCAAACGAAAGCCCGCGTTGCCACCACTCCAGCGACTGGCGCTGGGGCCTAGAGCGTGCCCTTGGTGCTGGGCACGCGGTCCGCCTGACGCGGATCGATCTCGACCGCCTCGCGCAGGGCGCGGGCCACGGCCTTGAACATGGACTCGGCCAGATGATGGTTGTTGTCGGCGTAGAAGTTCTCGATATGCAGCGTGATGCCGGCGTTCATGGCGAAGGCCTGGAAGAACTCGCGGAACAGCTCGGTGTCGATCTCGCCCACCTTGTCGCGGGTGAACTCGGCGCGGAACACCAGGAACGGCCGGCCCGACACATCCAGCGCGGCGCGGGTCAGCGTGCCATCCATGGGCAGGTCGGCGCTGGCATAGCGACGGATGCCCTTCTTGTCGCCCAGCGCCTGGCTGATCGCCTGGCCCAGCGCAATGCCGACGTCTTCCACCGTGTGGTGGAAGTCGATGTGCAGATCGCCCTTGCAGGAGATATCCATATCAATCAGCGAGTGCCGGCTGAGCTGGTCGAGCATGTGATCGAAAAAGCCCACCCCGGTCGCCATGGCATGGGCGCCCGTGCCGTCGAGGTTGATCGAGACGGCAATCTCGGTCTCGTTGGTCTTGCGGGCGATGGTGGCTTTACGCATGGGCAGATCTCCGAGGGGTCGGCAGTCCCTAGCAGATAGGCATGGTCAGGTGAAGATTGCGTTGAACCGGCTGATGGCGGTGCGGCGGGGTGTGAACGCCGTGACATCAGGGCCAAGCCTCACCCCCTCCCGGCCTCCCTCATAAAGGGGGAGGTGACGCTCCACTCTTGGGGCACAATCGTGTTCAACCCACCGGGCCGTACCTCCCCCTTGATGGGGGAGGCTAGGAGGGGGTGTTGGGAGCCCCTGGTTTCCGGGTTTCCCAATCCCCCTTATCCCCGCCCCCAAAATCCTGTGCCACACTGCCCCCATTCCCGCCGCTCACGCGGTGCCGACGAAGCATCGGGCGGGGAGACTGGCTGCATGGGGTCGCCCAGGCCGATGCGTGTATGCTGACCACCGGCCGGATGCGGGCCGTGGGGAGAGAGGGGCTGGGTGCCCCGCCCTACGCCGGCAGGTCCAACCCGAAAGGGCGGCCGCTCGATGCGTGCGCAGGAATACCAGCTCGTGTGAAGCGGCTTTCGCCTCTTCAATAAACAACCAGGCGGCGCAAGCCGTCCGGGGCGAAAGCCGCTTCATACCGTGTCCCCCAGGCGCCCTGGCGCCGAGGGGCGCTTGCGCGCGTCTGTTGCATTCCGTTCGGGGGCTCCTAAATATCACTCAACAATTCGGAGTATCTCCCACCATGAGTGATTCAGCATTCCCCGGCTGGCACGGGACGACGATCGTGTCCGTGCGCAAGGGCAACAAGGTCGTGGTCGCCGGCGATGGCCAGGTGTCCATGGGCCAGACCGTGATGAAGCACGGCGCCAAGAAGGTGCGGCGCCTGGCCGGCGGCAAGGTGATCGGCGGCTTTGCCGGCTCCACTGCCGATGCCTTCACGCTGTTTGAACGCCTCGAAGCCAAGCTCGAGCAATATCCCGACCAGCTGATGCGGGCGGCGGTCGAACTGGCCAAGGACTGGCGCGGCGATCGCTATCTGCGCAAGCTGGAAGCCATGATGATCGTGGCCGACAAGACCGACACGCTGGTGCTGACCGGCAATGGCGATGTGCTCACCCCCGACCATGGCGTCATCGCCATCGGCTCGGGCGGCAATTATGCCCATTCGGCGGCGCTGGCCCTGCATCAGGCCACCGAGCTCGACGCCGAGGACATCGCCCGCCGCGCCATGAAGATTGCCGAGGAGATCTGCGTCTATACCAATGGCAATGTGACGGTCGAAAGCATCGAGCTGGGCCAGTGAGCATCACCGTCCGGCTTCTGACGACCGACGACATGGCGGCCTATCGGGCGATTCGGCTGAAAAGCCTGCGCGATCATCCCGAAGCCTATGCCAGCACCTATGAAAGTGCGTCGGGCAAGCCCGATGACTACTGGACCCAGACGCTGGAGAAGCTCAGCCTGTTCGGCGCCGTGAACAAAGCTGGCCAGCTTGTTGGTCTGGCCGGCTTCATGGCCGAGCTGGGCGACAAGGACCGGCACAGGGGCTGGCTGATCCAGATGTATGTCGATCCGGCCTTGCGCGGCACAGGCTGCGCCATGGCGCTGGTTGAGACCATCCTCGATTATGCCCGGGGCCGCGTGCTGCAGCTGCATCTGGGTGTCTGGGATCAGAACCCGGCCGCCATCCGGTTCTATGAAAAAGCCGGCTTCCATATCTACGCCAGTGACCCCCGTGCCTATTACTGGGGCGGTCGGTTCTACGGCGATCATTTGATGGTGCGCTATCTCGACGAGGCACCAGGAAAGAACCAAAATGACTGAGACCAATTTCTCCCCCCGCGAGATCGTTTCCGAGCTGGACCGCCATATCGTAGGCCAGAACGACGCCAAGCGCGCCGTGGCCGTGGCCCTGCGCAATCGCTGGCGCCGGCAGCAGCTGCCGCCCGAGCTGCGCCGCGAGGTGAGCCCGAAGAACATTCTGATGATCGGCCCCACGGGCGTCGGCAAGACCGAGATTTCGCGCCGCCTGGCGCGCCTCGCCCAGGCGCCCTTCATCAAGGTGGAAGCCACCAAATTCACCGAAGTGGGCTATGTCGGCCGCGATGTCGAACAGATCATTCGTGACCTGGTGGAAGCCGGCATTGCCGTGCTGCGCGACAAGCGCCGCGCCGATGTGCAGGCCCAGGCGCATGCCAATGCGGAAAACCGCGTGCTCGATGCGCTGGTCGGCCAGTCGGCCGCGCCCTCGACCCGGGATTCGTTCCGCAAAAAGCTGCGCAACAATGAGCTTGATGACAGCGAAATCGAGATCGAGATGACGCCGGCGCCCAATACCGGCGGCTTCGAGATCCCCGGCATGCCCAATGGCGGCATCGGCATGATCAACCTCTCCGACATGTTCAAGTCGGCCATGGGCGGGCGGGGCGTCAAGCGCAAGGTCAAGGTCAAGGACGCCTATGAGCCGCTGATCGCCGAAGAGGCCGACAAGCTGCTCGATCAGGATCAGCTCAAGAGCGAGGCCATCGCCCTGGTGGAAAACCACGGCATCGTCTTCATCGACGAGATCGACAAGGTGGCCCATCGCGAAGGCGGCGCCCAGGGCGGTCCGTCGCGCGAAGGCGTGCAGCGCGATCTGTTGCCGCTGATCGAAGGCACCACGGTCTCGACCAAATATGGCCCGGTCAACACCGACCATATCCTGTTCATCGCCTCGGGCGCCTTCCATGTCAGCAAGCCCAGCGATCTCTTGCCCGAACTGCAGGGTCGCCTGCCGATCCGGGTCGAGCTCAAGGCGCTGACCCGCGAGGATTTCATCCGCATCCTCAACGACACCGAGGCGAGCCTGATCAAGCAATATGTGGCGCTGATGGGCACCGAGGGCGTGACGCTGACCTTTAGTCCGGACGCCATCGAGGCGATCGCCGATGCGGCCGTGCTGGTCAACAATACGGTCGAGAACATCGGCGCCCGCCGGCTGCAGACGGTGATGGAACGGCTGGTCGAAGACATCAGCTTTGAAGCCCCCGACAAGCCGGGCCAGACCATCGCCATCAACGCGGCCTTCGTCGCCGAAAAAGTCGGCGCCCTGGCCAAGGATACGGACCTCAGCAAGTTCGTGCTCTAGCCGCCGGCGCCTCGACGCAAAATCGCTCCGGTGGAGCGATTTTAGGCGGCTAGGCCCCAAGAGCTAGGCTCGAAGGGCCCGGATGCGCCGCATACACGATCTGCACCTCCCCCCATGATGGGGGAGGTTGGGAGGGGGTGTCGGGAGCCCCAATACAGGGGCCAGCCCCTACCGCTTGCGCCCCGAGCGCCGCATCAGCTCATCGCGCAAGAACTTCAAATCCTCGGTCTCGAGCCGGCTGATATCATCGCGCAGACGATTGGTCAGCTCGGTGGCTTCGGGGAGCATGCCGCCGGTATCGATGGTGACTTTTGGGTCGCTGACTTCGGCCAGGCGCTGCAGCTCCTCGGCCTCGTCCCAGATGACGTTGAAGAAGGCGATGATGCGATGCAGCAGAAATCCGGTCGGCTTGCCGCGCTTGCCATGTTCAAGCGCCGAGAGATAGGCGCTCGAGACATTGAGCGCGGCCGCCATGTCCTTGAGCGAGATGCCGCGCTCCTCGCGCATCTGCCGTATGCGGGCGCCCAGCGGGGTCATGCGCGGCGCAGGCGCACATACCAGGCGCCCTCCCCACCATGGCCGCGCGCGGCGACGCTCCAGCCCGAGACCATGGGCGACAGCGATGGTTCATTCAGCCAGATCGGCAGCATGGTGCGCAGCACCCCGCGCTCGGTCATGGCGGCGATATAGTCATTGTCGGTCTTGAGCCCCTTGCCGGTAATGACCAGCACCGTCCGGTCGCCGCGCGAAAAGCGGGTGTGCAGGAACCCATGCAGCGCGCTGCGCGCCTCAGTCTGGGTCATGCCATGCAGGTCAATGCGCGCATCGATATCGATGCGGCCGCGGCCGACCTTCTTGCGGATGGCGGGGTCGACTGCCTTGTCGGGCAGATTGGCCTGTGGCGCCGGCGCCTGGTATGGCGGCAGAAATGGCCGGCGTGGCGGCTGCCGCTTGGGCGGTGGCGGCGCCGAGGGCGTGGTGGTGACGGGCACCGATTCGGGTTCGGGCAGCGGCAGCGGGCCAGTGCCGAGCTTGAGCAATCCCTTGCGCCGCAGGGGATCGACCGTAGCGGCCACGGCCGTCCACAGGTGGAAATCATGCGGCAGGCGCTTGTTGTCGCGCTTGGACATGGAAAGGTGCCGCCCGGCTCTGGCCTGGTCCTTAGTCGAGCTGGCTGGTGGTCACGACTTTCCAGTTCGGGTCGCGCGATTTCGGATTGCGCTGGAAGGTCCATTCGTCGGCGATGGTCTGCACCTGGTCGGCATTGCCCTCAACGAGCGTACCGGCCTTGTCGCGCGTGGCCGAGACCACTTCGGCGTGGAAGCGGATGGTCACCAGCACGTTCTTGCGGTCGTATTCGGCGTCGGAGAATTCGACCTTGGGCAGGCCCACAAAGGTGAAGTCCACGGTCTGGCCAGCGGCTTCGCGCTCGGCGATGGCGCTCTGGAAGCCGTCAAACACGTCCTTTTCCAGCAGATTCTTGAGGGTAGCGCGATCGCCCGATGCATAGGCGGTGACGATCATCTCATAGGCCTGCTTGGCGCCTTCGAGGAAGCTCTTGGGGGTAAAGGTCGGATCGACCTCGGCCACGGCGCGCAGGCCGGTGGCCAGTTCGGCATCGCTGCGGGCAAACTGCTCGATCTCGGCCTCGAGCTTGCGGTTGCGGCGGTCATCGTCCAGCTCCGGGGCGGCCGTGCCGCGCGGCTGCATGGGCACGACCACATCGTCCTTGGCCACCGGGTCAGCCGGCTTGCGGCGCTCCACCGGCGGGCGCTCGGTGCCGGTGCGGGTCCCCAGCACGGAGCGCAGGCGGAACAGCACGAAAACCGCGATGGCGATCACAATGAGAGTGGGCAGATCGAAGAATTCGTCCATTGGGCAATGCACCTTACCGTCAACTGCGCCAAGAAATGACGCGGGAGCGCTCGCTGAGCGCAGGAATTGACCTATATATAGGGAAAGCCTCACCCCAAAACCAGTTCACGATGGGGCGAACGCTGATTTGCCGCGCCGCCGCGGGAAGGACATCACACGTGTTGCGATTTATTGCCCTGGGGTTTCTGGCCCTGCCCATTATCGAGATCGCCTTGTTCATCAAGGTCGGCCAGTCCATTGGCCTGTGGCCGACCCTGGCGCTGGTGATCGGCGCCGGCATTGCCGGCAGCCTGTTGCTGCGCCTGCAGGGCATCCAGATCCTGAGCCAAATGCGCAGCAATGTCAGCGCCGGCCGCCTGCCGGCCCGCGATCTGGCCGATGCGATGATGATCGGGCTGGCCGCCGTGCTGCTGGTGCTGCCGGGCTTTCTCAGCGACATCGTCGCTTTGGCCCTGCTGCTGCCGCCGGTGCGCGGGCTGATCTACGATAGCCTCGCCAAACGCGTCACCGTGGTCAATGCCAGCAGCTACACCAGCTACACCCGTCCGGGCGTGCCGCCAGAGGATCGGCGCGTCGATGGTCCG
The DNA here is from genome assembly GCF_005222805.1 of Devosia sp. FKR38. Taxonomy (GTDB): domain Bacteria; phylum Pseudomonadota; class Alphaproteobacteria; order Rhizobiales; family Devosiaceae; genus Devosia. The sequence continues at coordinate 654,435 of NZ_STGC01000002.1, forward strand.
GCGGTGATTGACCTCGATGACGAGCATTATCGTCCCAAGTGAACCGCCCGCTGCCGCCAGTAACCTTGCCATGGCTCGCACGCTTGTGACTGTCCGGCAAAGGTGGTAGCCAGCTTCAACGTTTTTCGACAAAGGAACCGTCTATGTCCGACGAGACCCAGGGCGAAGCATCCGCCCAGGCCAACATGCCCTCGATGAACATGGTGGGCCAGTATATCCGCGACCTGTCGTTCGAGAATCCGGGCGCACCCGCCTCGATCATGACCGGCGGCGGCAACCCGGCCTTCAACGTCTCCATCTCGGTGGCGGTCAAGAAGCAGGCCGATGACATCTATGCCGTCGAGCTGACGCTGAACGCCAAGGCCAATCGCGAACAGGCCATCCTGTTCAATGTCGAGCTGATCTATGGCGGCGTGTTCCGTCTCAAGAATGTGCCCGAGGCCACGCTCAGCCAGTTGCTGATGATCGAATGCCCGCGCCTGATCTTCCCGTTCGCCCGCCAGGTGCTGGCCAGCGTCACCCAGCAGGGCGGCTTCCCGCCGCTGATGATGGAGCCGGTCGATTTCGCCGCCATCTATCGGCAGAATCTGGCCAAGCTCGCCGCCCAGCAGGGCGCAGCCCAGCCGGCGACCGACAAGCCGAACTGATTTTTCGCAATAACGCAAAGCCTTACAAACCCCCGGAGCAATCTGGGGGTTTTGTTATCCCCGGGGGCTCGGAACCGGCTTATTTATCGTAGCTGGCCCACAGCGCTTCGGGCCCCAGCCCCGCGACAAAGGCGGCATGGGCCTCGCGCTCGGCCTGGCTGATGCGGGGTGGCAGTGATGTGGGACGGGGCAGGGCAATGGTGCGACCGGCAATGGCATCGGCGCCCGAGACATTACTTTCTGCGATCAGCGCCAGGCTCACCTGCTTGCCGCCGATCAGCTCGAGATAAACTTCGGCCAGGATCTCGCTGTCGAGCAGCGCGCCATGGAGGGTCCGGCGCGAATTGTCGATGCCATAGGTCTTGCACAGGGCATCAAGGCTCACCCTTGCGCCCGGGTGTTTTTGCCGCGCCAGTTGCACGGTATCGATCACCACATTGGGCAGCGCCCGCTGGCCGGCTTTCTCCAGCTCGGCATTGAGAAAGCCCATGTCAAAGGCGGCATTGTGGATGATCAGCGTGGCATCGCCGATAAAGGCGCGGAAATCGGCCTCGACATCCTTGAACAGCGGCTTGTCGGCCAGGAATTCCTCGCTCAGCCCATGCACGCGGAAGGCCTCTTCGGGCATGGAGCGCTGCGGGTTGATATAGACGTGGAAGGTCTGGCCGGTGGGGATGTGATTGATCAGCTCGACGCAGCCGATTTCGACCAGGCGGTCGCCCGAAGCGGGGGAGAGGCCGGTGGTTTCGGTATCGAGCACGATCTCGCGGGTCATGACATCGCCTTCCTGGCGCGAATGGCGGCCACCAATGCGGCCACCTGTTCGCGGGTCTTGTCGATGGGCAGGCCGGTATCAAAGAGATAGCTCGCCCGGGCCTTCTTGTCGTCCTGCGGCATCTGGCGGGCAAGGATGGTGTCGAGCTTTTCCCCGCTCATTGCGGGTCGTGCCAGCGCCCGCTGGCGCTGGATGGCGGGATCGACCCAGGTGACGCCGATGGCGTCAAAGCCATAGTCATGCCCGCTCTCGAACAGCAGCGGCACTTCGACGACGGCCAGGGGCGCGCCATCGGCCTCGGCCTTGGCCAGAAAAGCAGCGATGCCGGCGCGGACCATGGGGTGGACGACAGCCTCCAGCGCGGCAAAGCCGCTGGGGTCGGCCGCCAGCTTGGCCGCCAGGAGACCGCGATCAATCTTGCCGTCGCGTTCGACGCCGGGGAACAGTGCCGCAACCGGCGCCACCGCGGCCCCGGCATAAAGCGCGGCGACGACGTCATCGGCCGAGAGCACCGGCACCCCCAGATCGGCAAAGGCCTTGAGGACGGTGGATTTCCCGGTGGCTATCGAGCCCGTCAAGCCAATGCGCCACATGCTCAATGCTCCAGTGTCGCCTCGATGGCGGCGCGCAGGTCGGGGGTCACACTTGGCCGCGTGCCAAACCAGGCCGCAAAGCCCGGCACCGCCTGATGCAGCAGCATGCCCAGACCATCGACTGTGCGCAGGCCACGGGCTTGCGCATCGGCCAAAAGCGGCGTGGTGCGCGGCACATAAACGATGTCGGTCACCAGCGCCGTGGCCGGCAGGCGATGGAGATCAATGTCCTCAAACCGGCTGCCATGCATGCCCACCGAGGATGTGTTGACCACTAGCCTTGCGTCGCCGGCCAGGGCGTTGAAATCGGCCAGCGCGCTGGGCGTGATGGCGCCGCCCAGTTCGCGCGCCAGCTTCTCGGCCGTCGCGACGGTGCGATTGAGCAGCACCACCGGGATATCCCGGCTCTGCAGCGCCACAAGGATGGCCCGCGCCGCGCCGCCGGCCCCCAAGACGATAGCGGGACCCGTGCCCTTGTCCCAGCCCGGCGCCCCGGCATCGAGATTGCCGAGAAAGCCGAGATAGTCGGTGTTGCTGCCGGCAACCTGGCCATTGGTCACCACGAGCGTATTGACCGCGCCAATGGTGCGGGCCAGCGGATCAATGCTGTCGCACAGGGCAAACACGGCTTCCTTGTGCGGAATGGTGACATTGCCGCCGGCAAATTCCCCGGCCCGCAGCCTCTCAAAGAACGTGGGCAAGTCCGCCGGGGCGACGTCGATCGCCTCATAACTGCCGTCGATGCCGTGCTCGGCCAGCCAGCGCCCATGGATCAGGGGCGAACGCGAATGGTTGATCGGATGGCCGATCACAAAAGCCTTGATGCTCACTGCAGTGTCTCGGGCGCAAAGCTGCGCAGGGCGGCCAGCAGCGGCAGAAGCGGGAGGCCCAGAATGGTGAAATAATCGCCGGTCACGGTTTCAAACAGCCGGATCGAGGGGCCTTCCAGCCGATAGCCACCCACCGAGGCCAGCACCGCATCGCCCTCGCGGTCGAGCACATCGTTGCGCTCTTGGGCGGTAAAGTCGCGCATGGTGAGCTCGGCGGTCTGCACGTCGGACCACAAGATAGTGCCGTCGCGCACCAGGCTCACCGCCGCATGCAGGCGATGGGTCTTGCCGCGCAGATGGTCGAGCTGGTTGGCGGCGTCGCTGCGATTGGCCGGCTTGTGCAAAAGCTCGGTGCCCAGGCTCAGCGTCTGGTCGGCACCGATCACAATGGCGCCCGGATGGGCGGCGGAAACCGCCTCGGCCTTGCGTTGCGCCAGGATAATGGCGACGTCCCGGCCGTCGCCGCCGGCAGCAATCGCGCTGGCTTCGAGCCCGCGTTCATCGACCTCGGCCGGCACGCTGGAAAAACGCAATCCAGCCTGCTGCAGCAAGGCTTTGCGGGTGGCGCTGCGGGATGCAAGGATCAACATGGGCACCATGTTTTCCACACTGTCATGCACAGCTCAAGCCCAAGCTGTGACAATGACTCATGGTTTTGCCGATCGGCCAAACTTGTCCCCGCTGGTTACCAAAGTGTTAACACTCCGGCTGCGGGGGAGGGGTCGGCAGACTAGGGGATAGCTCTGGGGATAAGTGTTCGCGCGGCGATCGGGGCTACTAAGCGGTTTTGCACATGCCAAAGCGAATCATTGACTCCGGAGTCGCCGCGTTAAGCTTTCGTTAAGGGTTAGGGCGGCGTGTCGGAGGCGATGCCCCGAACCGTCTGTTAACAGGGCATTAACCATGAGCCTGCGCGCTTGTGCCGCCACGAGCGCGATTGTGGAGAGCGATGAATTGGCTCAAAACACCGCCATGATAATACAAATACTAAGTCAGAAAGACTCTTTGGGGTTTTTGGAAAGGGAAGTTTGACGTGAGCCATAAGCCTTTGCTCGCCACGGTCCTGGGCGAACGCCAGACGCGTCCCCCGGTGTGGATCATGCGTCAGGCCGGCCGCTATCTGCCCGAGTACCGGCAGACCCGCGCCCTCGCCAGGGACTTCCTCGATCTCTGCTACACGCCAGACCTGGCTGTGGAAGTCTCGCTGCAGCCGCTGCGACGCTTTGATCTCGACGCCGCCATCATGTTCTCCGACATTCTGGTGGTCCCTGATGCCCTGGGCCAGAAGGTTCGCTTTGAACAAGGCGAGGGGCCCATCCTTGAGCCGGTGACCGAAGAGACGATCGGTGCGCTCAAGCCCGAACGGGCTTTGGCCCATTTGGCGCCGATGTTTGAGACACTGTCTCGTCTGCGCGCCGAGCTGGCTGACGACAAGACGCTGATTGGCTTCTGCGGTTCGCCCTGGACGGTGGCCACCTATATGATTGGCGGCCGCGGGTCGACGGACCAGGCTGCGGCGCGGCTCTTCGCCCTGCGCCACCCAGAGGCCTTTGCCGCCCTGATGGATGTTCTGGTGGCGACGAGCATCGACTATCTCGTTGGGCAATTTGAAGCGGGCGCCGATGTGGTGCAGCTGTTTGAGAGCTGGGCGCTCAACCTGGACGATGCGGCTTTTGAAACGCAGGTGATTGCCCCCAATCGCCGGATCGTTGAGGGCGTGCGCGCCCGCGTGCCCAATGCGCCGATCATCGGCTTTCCGCGCGGCGCAGCCGGCAATCTGGCGCGCTATGCGGCCGGCACCGGCGTTAATGCCCTGGGTCTTGATTATGCCACGCCGCTCGACTTTGCCGCGCAGCATCTGCCGGCGGGTCTCACGGTGCAGGGAAACCTCGATCCACTGCGCCTCGTAGCCGGTGGCGCGCAGATGGATGAGCGAGTCGACGCAATCATTGCCGCTCTTGCCGACCGGCCGCATATCTTCAATCTTGGCCATGGCATTGTGCCCGAAACGCCCATCGAGCACGTCGCCCGCTTGATCGAACGGGTCAAGGCCGGCTAACTGGCCGAAACTCTAGAGGATTCGACGATGGAATGGGTCAAGGCACTGCATGTGCTCTCGGTGATCGCCTGGATGGCCGCGCTGCTCTATCTGCCACGGCTGTTCGTCTATCACGCCGGCGCCACGGTGGGTTCCGAGCTCTCTGAAACGCTCAAGATCATGGAGCGCCGGCTCTATCGCGGCATCATGACCCCGGCGATGATCGCCACCTGGATTTTCGGGCTCTGGCTGGCCTTTGGCTATGGCCTGGTGGATTTCTCGCAGGGCTGGATGTGGCTCAAAGCTGTGATGGTCATTGCGCTCAGCGGCATGCATGGCTTTTACGGTTCGCTGCTGCGAGCCTTTGCGCAAGACCGCAATACGCGCAGCCACAAGTTCTTCCGCTCGATCAACGAAATCCCCTTCGTCATCGCGGCTGTTATCGTGATTGCGGTGATTGTGAAGCCCTTCTAGGGGCTGTTTCACGTGAATCGGCCGGTCCGTCCGCGGTTTCAATCTTGAAACTGGCGGCGGATCGGGTTACATGGGTTTTAACGCATCCCATCAATGAGCTGACCGGCCCCGGTCGCTGCGCGGTGCCTACCCTCCCAAAACGACTAGCCGTCCAGATTTCCCTCAAGGGTTTATCCGCTACATGCAGAATATGAAGCTCAGTGAGCTCAAGGCCAAATCCCCGGCCGAACTGTTGGTGTTCGCCGAAGAACACGAGGTCGAGAATGCCTCGACCATGCGCAAACAGGAATTGATGTTTGCCATTCTCAAGGAACTTGCCGCCCAGGAAGTCGATATCACCGGCGAGGGCGTGGTTGAGGTTCTCCCCGACGGGTTCGGGTTTCTGCGCTCCCCTGATGCCAATTATCTTCCCGGTCCTGACGATATCTACGTCAGCCCCTCGCAAATTCGCCGCTTTGGTCTGCGGACCGGCGACACGGTTGAAGGCCAGATCCGGTCTCCCAAGGAAGGCGAGCGCTATTTCGCGCTGCTCAAGGTCAACACCATCAATTTCGAAGACCCCGAGGCTGTTCGCCACAAGGTCAATTTCGACAATCTGACGCCGCTCTATCCCGATGAACGCCTGCGCATGGAGATCGATGATCCCACGCTCAAGGATCGCTCGGGCCGTGTCATTGATCTGGTTGCTCCGCTCGGCAAGGGCCAGCGCTGCCTGATCGTCGCGCCGCCGCGCGTCGGCAAGACCATCATGATGCAGAATATCGCGCGCTCGATCTCGACCAATCATCCCGAGTGCTATCTGATCGTGCTGCTCATCGACGAGCGGCCCGAAGAAGTCACCGACATGCAGCGCACCGTGAAGGGCGAGGTGATTGCCTCGACCTTTGACGAGCCGGCGATCCGTCACGTCCAGGTGGCCGAGATGGTCATCGAAAAGGCTAAGCGGCTGGTCGAACACAAGCGCGATGTGGTGATCCTGCTCGACAACATCACCCGCCTCGGCCGCGCCTATAACACCGTTGTTCCGTCATCGGGCAAGGTGCTGACCGGTGGTGTGGACGCCAATGCGCTGCAGCGCCCGAAGCGCTTCTTTGGCGCCGCCCGCAATATCGAAGAAGGTGGCTCGCTCACCATCATCTCGACCGCGCTGATCGATACCGGCAGCCGCATGGACGAAGTGATCTTTGAAGAATTCAAGGGCACCGGCAACTCGGAAATCGTGCTCGATCGCAAGATTGCAGACAAGCGCGTCTTCCCGGCCATCGATATTTTGAAATCCGGCACGCGCAAAGAAGAACTGCTGGTTGCTCCAGATGCGCTCAAGAAGACTTATGTCTTGCGCCGTATTCTGAACCCGATGGGGACAGTGGATGCTATCGACTTCTTGCTCGATAAGCTGCGCCAGACCAAGAACAATGCCGAATTCTTCGAATCGATGAATACGTAACTGTGATGGGCGCGCTGCTTCATGCCGTCGCCCATTTCATTGCCTGACCCCATGCGGTCAGGCGATACCATTGTGGCGCTGTCCTCCGGGGCAACGCCATCTGGGGTGGCGGTGATCCGTCTCTCGGGCCCCTCTGTCTCCAGCATTGTTGCGACTATCGCCGGTTCCCTGCCGGAACCGCGGCGCCTGGTGCTGCGCCCCATCGGTAACCACTCCCTGCTTGATCGTGGCCTTGTGGCCTGGTTTCCGGGCCCAGCCAGCTTCACTGGCGAGGATTGTGCCGAGCTGCAGGTGCATGGCTCCCCGGCCGGGGTTCGGGCCATCCTGAAGCTCCTGACGCAATTGGGCGCACGCCTGGCCGAGGCCGGCGAATTCACCCGCCGCGCCTTCGAAAATGGCAAGCTCGATCTCGTCGAGATCGAAGGCCTGGGCGATCTGCTCGACGCGGAAACCGAAAATCAACGCCGCCAGGCCCTGGCGCGATTCGAGGGTGGGTTGACCCAGCGCATCGATGGCTGGCGTCACCACTTGCTCGATCTGCGCGCCGAGATCGAAGCCAATCTCGATTTTTCCGATGAAGGTGACGTCGGCGACGCCCTGCCGGCCAGCTTTGGCGCTGATATTGCCGCCCTACGTGCAGACATCGACACGGCGCTGCAATCGGTCGAACACGGCCGCATCATTCGCGAAGGCATTCGCGTGGCGCTGGCCGGCCCGCCCAATGCCGGCAAGTCGAGCCTCCTCAATGCGCTGGCCAAATCCGACATCGCCATTGTCACCGACGAGGCCGGCACCACGCGCGACGTGCGCGAAGTGCCGCTCGACATCAATGGCCAGCTCTATGTGCTGCTCGACCTGGCCGGGCTGCGCGACACCGACAGCAAGGCCGAGGCCGAAGGCGTGCGCCGCGCGCGCCTCGCCATTGAGCAGGCCGATATTGTGCTCTGGCTCCAGGCGCCCGATATTGCGGCGACGGATGATCCGCTGGTCGAGCGCGCCGACATCACCGTGGCGACCAAAAGCGATCTGGACCATCCCGGCAGCGCCGACATCGCGGTGTCTGCCATGACGGGCGCTGGCATCAACGACCTCCTGGCCGCTATCGAGATTGTGGGCCAGGGGCTGACCGGCACGGGATCGATGCTCCTGAGCCGGGAACGTGATAGACTGGCGCTGACGGCGGCAGTGGCGGCCTTGGATCAGGCAGCTGCGCAATTGGCACAGCCCGAACTGGCTGCCGAAAGCCTGCGGCAGGCATCGCAGGCGCTCGAACGGTTGATCGGTCGCATCGATGCCGAGCGGGTTCTGGATCGGCTGTTTTCGAGTTTCTGCATCGGCAAATGATTCACGTGAAACACTGCGGACGAGGCTGTGAATTGATTCACGTGAAACATTGCCCTATGGACCGCGACCGGAGAACACACCCATGAGCGATTTTGCCGTTGTCGTTGTCGGAGGAGGCCATGCCGGCTGCGAAGCCGCCGCCGCCTCGGCGCGCCTGGGCGTCCCCACGGCCCTGATCACCCACAAGTTCGCGACCATAGGCGAGATGAGCTGCAATCCGGCCATCGGTGGCTTGGGCAAGGGCCATCTGGTGCGCGAAATCGACGCCATGGACGGGCTGATGGGCCGCGTCGCCGATGCCGCCGGCATCCAGTTTCGCGTGCTCAATCGCCGCAAGGGTCCCGCCGTGCGCGGACCGCGCGCCCAGGCCGATCGCAAGCTCTATCGGCTGGCCATGCAGGCGGCCATATCAGCGCAGCCCATTCTCACGGTGATCGAAGGCGAAGTCGATGACATCATCGTCGAGGCTGGCGCCATCACCGGCGTGCGCCTGCTCGATGGCCGCGCCTTCGGTACCCGCGCCGTGGTGCTGACCACCGGTACTTTTCTGCGCGGGCTGATTCATCGCGGCGAAGAGACGGTGCCGGCCGGTCGCGTCGGTGAGGCGCCAGTGCTGGGCCTCTCCACCCGGCTCGAAGCGCTGGGCCTGGCGCTGGGGCGTCTCAAGACTGGCACGCCGGCGCGGCTCGATGGCAGCAGCATTGACTTCTCGGTGCTGGAATCGCAACCCGGCGACGAACCGCCGGAGCCGTTTTCGGCGCTGACGACGGCCATAACCACGCCGCAGATTGCCTGCCACATCACCCGCACCACGCAGGAAACGCACCGGATCATTTCCGATAATCTGCATCGCTCGGCGATGTATTCGGGCCGCATCCAGAGCCGCGGGCCGCGCTACTGTCCCTCGATCGAGGACAAGATCGTCCGCTTTGCCGATCGCGAGAGTCACCAGATCTTCCTTGAGCCCGAAGGGCTTGATGATACGACCATCTATCCCAATGGTCTGTCGACCTCGCTGCCGGCCGACGTGCAGGAGGCCTTCCTGCGCTCCATGCCGGGGCTGGAAAACGTGCGGATCGTGCGGCCAGGCTATGCGATCGAATATGACTATGTCGATCCGCGCGAATTGCGCTCGACGCTCGAGGTCAAGCGACAGCCGGGCCTGTACCTCGCTGGCCAGATCAATGGCACCACCGGCTATGAAGAGGCCGGCGCCCAGGGCCTGCTGGCCGGCGCCAACGCCGCCCTGGCCACGGCAGGGCGTGAGCCGCTGGTCCTCTCGCGCACCGAGAGCTATCTCGGCGTCATGGTCGATGATCTGGTGACGCGCGGGGTCTCCGAGCCCTATCGCATGTTCACCTCACGCGCCGAGTTCCGCCTGCATCTGCGCGCTGACAATGCCGACCAGCGGCTGACGCCGCTGGCCATGTCCACGGGCCTGGTTGGCGAGCAACGGTCCGAACTCTATCTGGAAAAGGCAGAGGCTCTCGCCACAGGCCGGGCCCTGTTGCGCCAGCTGAGTGCGACGCCCAGCGTGGCGCGCAAGGCCGGCATTGCCGTCAATGAGGACGGCAAGCTGCGTTCGGCCTTCGACCTGTTGTCCTATCCTGACGTGACGCCCGCTGATGCGACGCGGCTGTGGCCCGAGATCGCTGGCATTGCCCCGGCGGTGCTGGACCAGTTGGTGGTAGATGCCCAATATGCCGTCTATCTGGACCGTCAGCGCGATGACATTGAGACGGTGCGGCGCGACGAACAGAAGTCGATCCCTCAGGCCATCGACTATGACGCCATTCCCGGCCTCTCCATGGAACTGCGGCAAAAGCTCAAGCAGCTGCGACCGCAGACCATTGCCCAAGCCCAGGCCATGGACGGTATGACGCCGGCCGCCGTCACCCTGCTGCTGGCGGTGATCCGCCGCGGCGAATTGCGCAAGGCCAGCTGATGCCCGAACTGTCCGCCATCGCGCCCTATGAGCGCCATTTTGTCCGCCCCATCGAGGCCGTTGCTGCCGATCTGGAATCCTATGCTGTCCTGATGCGCAAGTGGCAGTCCATACAGAATCTTGTTTCACGTGAAACACTCAACGAGGTCTGGACCCGGCATTTTGCCGACAGCCTGCAGGTGCTGAACCTGCTCACCGAGTCGGACAAGAGCTTCATCGATATGGGCAGCGGTGGCGGCCTGCCAGCATTGCCTCTCGCGATCGCCCTCAAGGGTTCGAATCGCCACTTCACGCTGATGGAGCCCAATGGGCGAAAGGTCAGTTTCCTGCGCACCGTGGCGCGCGAGCTCAGGCTGATGGTAACCGTCGAAGGGCGGCGCACCGATCAGATTGATTCACGTGAGACACCGCCCGCCGACGTCATCACCTCGCGCGCGCTGGCCAGTCTGCCGCAATTGTGCGGCTGGATGGCGCCGTTCATGACGCCCAAGACACGGGCGATCCTGCACAAAGGGCGGGAACATGTTGAAGAACTCGCCGAAAGCGCTACGCGCTGGAGCTACGACGTGTTAATAACCCCTAGTGACACTGATCGAAGCGGTGTCCTTCTCACGCTGAGCAATTTGCGAGAGAAATCAGTTAGTTAGCGGCGAACGAGCTGGAGGCCGATAGTGGCGCCCCGTATCCTGACACTGGCCAATCAGAAAGGCGGCGTGGGCAAGACCACGACTGCCATCAATCTCGCCACGGCCCTGGCGGCTATTGGCGAACGCGTGCTTATTGTTGACCTCGATCCGCAGGGCAATGCCTCGACGGGTCTGGGCATTTCCCGCACGGATCGCGAAGTTTCGTCCTATGACCTGCTGGTCGGCGAAGCCAGCGTGGCCCAGGCGGCGATCATGACCAGCGTGCCCAATGTGGCCATTGTCCCCTCGACCATGGACCTGCTGGGCGTCGAGCTGACCATTGCCGGCCATGCCGATCGGGCCTTCAAGCTGCGCAATGCCTTCAAGCAGCTCAACGAGCTCAGCATCAATGACAAGCCGGTCAGCTACATCCTGATCGATTGCCCGCCGTCGCTGAACCTGCTCACCGTCAATTCGCTGGTGGCGGCCGATGCCGTGCTGGTGCCGCTGCAGTGCGAGTTTTTCGCGCTGGAGGGCCTGAGCCAGCTTCTGCAGACCATCGAGCAGATCCGCTCGACGCTCAATCCGCGCCTGTCCATCCAGGGCGTGGTGATGACCATGTTCGACAAGCGCAATAATCTGAGCGAACAGGTGCTGCACGACGTGCGCAGTGAAATGGGCGACCTGGTCTATGACACGGTGATCCCGCGAAATGTGCGCTTGTCGGAGGCACCCTCCTATGGCAAGCCCGCGCTGCTATATGATTTGAAATGTGCCGGCAGCCAGGCCTATCTGCGCCTGGCTACCGAAGTGATCCGCCGCGAGCGGCAGCTCAACGCGGCATAGGAGCCCGTCCATGAACGAGAAACCCACACGTCTTGGCCGCGGGCTGGCTGCCCTGATTGGCGATATGGCCACTGTCGAGGGCGCCAGGGTCACCGAATCGGGTGGTGTGAAGCGCCTGCCGGTCGATTTCATCATCGCCAACCGTTCCAATCCGCGCCGCACCTTCGACAGCGAGCAGCTGGAAGAGCTGACCAATTCGATTCGCGAAAAGGGCGTGATGCAGCCGCTGCTGGTGCGGCCGAGCAATGACCCCAATATTTTCGAGCTGATTGCCGGTGAACGGCGCTGGCGCGCCGCGCAGCGCGCGGGCCTGCATGATGTGCCGGTGATTGTGCGCGATGTCGATGACAAGGAAGCCCTTGAGCTCGCCATCATCGAGAACGTACAGCGTGCCGATCTCAATCCGCTGGAAGAAGCCATGGGCTATGGCCAGCTGATCGAGCAGTTCGACTATACCCAGCAGGATCTGGCGCAGGTGATCGGCAAGAGCCGCTCGCATGTCGCCAATACGCTGCGTCTGCTGCGGCTGCCCGAAGACGTGCGCGAAATGGTCTCCAGCGGCTCGCTGACTGCCGGCCATGCCCGTACGCTGATCACCGCCGAGGATCCGGCCACCCTGGCGCGGCAGATCGTCAGCGGCGGCCTCTCGGTGCGCGAGGCAGAAGCCCTCAGCCAGCAGCGCGATATCGCCGGCACCAAAAAGCCCAGCGCTTCGGCGCAGGAGCGCGATGCCGATACGGTGGCGCTGGAGCGCCGCCTGTCCGATGCCCTGGGGCTATCGGTGTCGCTGGCGCATAGCGACCGCGGCGGCAAGCTCGAGATCCGCTACAAGACGCTCGAACAGCTCGACGGGCTCTGCGTCAAACTCACCGGATATGCCAATTAGTTTCACGTGAAACGGTCACAGTAATAAGACAAGCCCGGCCCCAGTCCCCTGGCGCCGGGCTTTTTTGCGTCTGGCGATAGCGCCTAGTGGGTCGCGGCCATCATGCAGATGGCCAGCAGCGCCCGCCGCAGCGTGGTCTCGGCCAGTGCCGGGCGGCGACGCGAGTCGGCGGTCGCCTGCAGGATGCGGCCGGAGGCGGTGGCCAGGGCACTGTCGCTCCACAGGCGCAATTGCTGCTCAAGCGCGCCAATACGGGAAAAATGCAGCTTGGGCCGCTGGCCATCCAGCACCGCCCGCGGCGGCTTGCCGGCGTCGACTTCGGTGCGCCAGCGCCGCAGATTGGCAAAGTGGATGTTACTCATGGCCAGGAGCCGCTGCGGATCGACGGCCGAGGAAAGCGCACGGTTGAGCGCCAGCTCGAGCTTTTCGGCATGGCCGCCGCCGGTGGCGTCCAGAATGGCGTCGATCACCAGCATGCCATTGTCAGCGCAGAGCAACAGCACGTCCTCGCGGGTCAGCACCTTGCTCTGGGCCGCATAGAGGCAGAGCTTTTCCAGCTCGCGCCGCGTGATCTCGCGGTCATTGCCGAGGATTTCGCGCAGTGTGGCAATCACATCGGCATCGACCCTGATGCCCTGCTGGTTGAATGTCTCGCGAATAAGGGCCTGCAGAGCCTCGTCGCTGTCGGGGAAGCAGGGGAGGGCGCGGCCGTTCTTTGCCGCCTCCACAAGGGCCCGCAGGGCATCCTTGGGGGTGAGATTGCCAGCCTCGAGCACGATGGCGGCGTCGCCGATGTCATCGCGCAGTTCGGTCAGCGTCATCACCAGCGATTTGCCGGCGCCGCGCACGCGGACGATGCGCTTGCCGCCAAACAGCGACACGCTGCGCGCTTCCACCGCCAGAATGGAGGGATCAGCGTCCACTTCGCTGCCGTCGAGCACCACAAGGCTGGCCGATTCGGGGTCATTGCCGCTGAGCTGGCGGATCAGGCGCTGCGCCGTCTCCCGCACCAGGCCTGCATCGGGACCATAGGCGAGGAAAATGCCGCTCGATATGTCCGGCCGCGCCAGGAAGCGCGCGACCTCATGCGCCTTAAGGGCGGTCATTTGCGGCTGAGCGATGCCAGGACGGCGAGGCGCAGCGATTCGGCGGCGCTTTTGGCGGCGCGCTCGGCAGCTTCGTCGGCCGCGGCATTGTCAGCCAGCACCTGGCCGTTGCGGGTATATTGGGCGGTTGCCGTGCGGGTGAACACGATGGGCTTGGCGTCCGCGCCGTCGCGGGGTGTGATGGTCAGCTTGGCCGTCACTGTAACGCGAACGGCCTTTGCCGGATTGGCCGTGGCTGTGGCCATCATGTCGCCAGCGCTGCTGGAGACGGTGACGCTGGCGAGCGGCGCCATCTCGGATGTCGATTCGCCCAGGCGGAGCGAAAGCTCCTGATAGACCACCTGTTCGAGACGGCTGGTGGGCTTGGCATAGGCCAGGTTCAGCGAAGGCTGGCTGGCCAGCGTGCCGCTATAGACCGGGCTGAAGCTGCAGGCGCCCAGAATGGCCCCTGTGCCCAGCAGCATTCCCGTCAACAGCGATGCACGCAGAGCCTTAGACCACGACATTGACGATCCTGTCCGGGACGATGACGATCTTCTTGGGAGCCTTGCCGTCGAGAATGCGGACAATCTCGTCCAGAGACAAGACAAGTTTCTCCACTTCCGCCGCCGGCGTGCCCTTGGCCACGGTGACTTCGCCGCGGCGCTTGCCATTGATCTGGATGGGCAGGGTCACGGTATTGTCGACCAGCAGGGCTGCGTCCACCGCCGGCCAGAGCGCATCGGCCACTAGGCCCTGTTTGCCCAGGGCCTCCCAGCAGGTTTCGGCCAGATGCGGCATCATCGGGGCAATCAGCTGGATCAGATGGCTCACGCCCTGTTCCAGCGCATCGAGACGCCCGGCGGGGGCCGCCGAGCAGATGCCGGCCTGGCGCACCAGGGCATTGGTCAGTTCATAGATCTGGGCCACGGCGCGGTTGAAGCGCAGGCCTTCGATGTCCGTACCGACATTGTGCACGGCGCGGTGCACGATCTTGCGCAGGCCCAGGCCTTCATCGTCGTCAGAAGTGCGAACAACGCCCGAAGACTGTTTCACAATATCGATGGTTTCGCTGACCAGGCGCCAGATGCGCTGCTGGAAGCGGCTGGCGCCTTCAACGCCCGCCTCGGTCCACTGCACATCGCGCTCCGGCGGGGAGTCCGACAGCATGAACCAGCGGGCGGTATCGGCGCCATAGGTGGCCACGATCTCGTCGGGGTCGATGACGTTCTTCTTGGATTTGCTCATCTTCTCGATCGAGCCGATGGCAATGGCCTCGCCCGAGCGCAGATGCTTGGCGCGGCGGCCTTCGCCGAAGGTCTCGATAACAACGTCAACCGGGGCAACCCATTCGCCGGCGGGCCCCTTATAGGTCTCGTGGGTCACCATGCCCTGGGTGAACAGGCCCTTGAAGGGCTCGTCGAGCCCGACATGGCCGGTGGCCTTCATGGCGCGGGTGAAATAGCGCGAATAGAGCAGGTGCAGGATCGCGTGCTCCACGCCGCCGATATACTGGTCCACCGGCAGCCAGCGGTTGGCAATGGCGGGCTCGGTGGGCGTGGTCGCCTTGGGCGCGGTGAAGCGGGCGAAATACCACGAGGAATCGACAAAGGTGTCCATAGTGTCGGTTTCGCGCCGGGCCGGCGCGCCACACTGCGGACAATCCACATGCTTCCAGGTGGGGTGATGGTCCAGCGCATTGCCGGGCTTGTCGAAGCTCACATCCTCAGGCAGCACCACCGGCAGGTCCTTCTTGGGCACCGGCAGGGTGCCACAGACCTCGCAATGGATCACCGGAATGGGGCAACCCCAATAGCGCTGGCGCGACACGCCCCAGTCGCGCAGGCGATAGTTGACCTCGACCTTGCCCTGCGGCTGGCCGTCAATGGTCTGGGCGGCGAAATGGGCGGAGATGGCCGCCTTGGCCGCCTCGATGCTCATGCCATCGAGGAACCCGGAATTGAAGATGGTGCCGGTGTCGGTAAAGGCGACATCATCGACGGCAAAGCTCTGGGCGTCGGCCCCGGCCGGCAGCACCACAGCCTTGACGGGCAGGTCATACTTGCGGGCGAAGTCGAGATCGCGCTGGTCATGTGCCGGGCAGCCGAAAATGGCGCCGGTGCCATAATCCATCAGCACGAAATTGGCGACATAGACGGGTAGCGTTGCGCCCTCGATCACCGGATGCTTGACGCGCAAGCCGGTGAAGACGCCTTTCTTCTCGGCCTTTTCCAGCGTTTCGGTGGCGGTGCCCTGGCGATGGCATTCGGCGACAAAGGCGGCCAGTTCGGCATTGTTGGCCGCCAGCTGGGCGGTCAGTGGATGGTCGGCCGACAGGGCAATGAACGACGCGCCGAAAATCGTGTCGGGCCGGGTGGTGAAGACTTCGACGGTACGGGCGCTGGTGGCATTGTCGGCCAGCAGCTCGAAATGCAGGCGGAGGCCCTCGGACTTGCCGATCCAGTTGCGCTGCATGATGCGCACCTTCTCGGGCCATTCGGTCAGGGTATCCAGGCCCGCCAGCAGATCCTCGGCATAGTCGGAGATCTTGAAGAACCATTGGGTCAGCTCGCGCTGCTCCACCGGGGCACCCGAGCGCCAGCCCTTGCCGTCGATCACCTGTTCATTGGCCAGCACGGTCATGTCGACCGGGTCCCAGTTGACCTTACTCTGCTTGCGGGTGACCAGGCCTGCCGCCATCATGTCGATGAACATGGCCTGCTGGTGCTGGTAATATTCGGGTTCGCAGGTGGCGATCTCACGCGTCCAGTCGATGGCCAGGCCCATCGACTGCAGTTGTGCTTTCATGGAGGCGATGTTCTGGCGGGTCCAGGTGCCCGGATGGGTCTTGCGCTCGATGGCGGCGTTTTCCGCCGGCAGGCCGAAGGCGTCCCAGCCCATGGGGTGCAGCACATTCTTGCCGCGGGCGCGCTGGTAGCGCGCCACCACATCGCCCATGGAATAGTTGCGCACATGGCCCATGTGGATGCGACCCGAGGGATAGGGGAACATCTCGAGCACATAGTAGGGTTCGCGCGGATCGTCATTGGAGGTGACAAAGCTCTGGGCGTCGTCCCAGACCTTCTGCCACTTGGGTTCCATTTCACGCGGATTGTAGCGTTCGCCGCTCACTTGTGTCGTCCTTGGGAATGTGTCGCAATGCCTGAGGGAAGCTTGGGTCCGGCTTGCGTTTCTGGGGGATTTTGTCTACCGGACCATCACCAGAAATCCCCCGCAAGGTCAACAGGAACAGGGCGAAAGCATGGATGCCAGTGCCGCCGAAAAGCTCGCCGAGATCACCGGCCAGATCGAGGCCGCCCGCCTGCGCTTCGGGCCGCCACCCGAACAGGTGACGCTGGTGGCCGTGTCCAAGACCTTTGATGCCGAGGCCATCGTGCCGTTTCTCGAGGCCGGGCAGCGGGTGTTCGGGGAAAACCGGGTGCAGGAGGCCAAGGACAAATGGCCTGGCCTGCGCGAGCGCTTTGCCGGCGTCAGCCTGCATCTGATCGGGCCGCTGCAGACCAACAAGGCGCGTGATGCGGTGGCGCTGTTTGATGTCATCGAGACGGTGGATCGCGACAAGCTGGCCGGTGTGCTGGCCGAGGAAATGGCCCGGGCCGGCCGGCGCCTGCCGTGCCTGGTGCAGGTCAATATCGGGCTGGAGCCGCAAAAGGCCGGAATTGCCCCGGCCGAGACGGTGGATTTTGTCGCCCGCTGCCGCGATGTGCATGGGCTCGATATCGTCGGGCTGATGTGCATTCCGCCTGAAGGCGTCCCGCCCGGCCCCTATTTTGCGCAAATGGTGGGCCTGGCCAAAGCGGCCGGGGTCGCGCAGCTGTCGATGGGCATGAGCGCCGATTTTTCGGTGGCGATCGGCATGGGTGCGACCCATGTGCGCGTCGGTTCGGCGCTGTTTGGCGCCCGCCCGCGCCTGGCTGCTGCGCCGGGCGCCTAACAAACAAGTCTATCTTCGTCCAAGTCTGCCTTAATGCCTGCAACTTGTCGGGCTAAGTCTTCGTTCCTCCTCCCATAACGCCGATGTGATTGGCTGGCCCGAATCGGGTCGCAATAAAGTGACCACGGGCGGGCAGAGGCAAAAAGACCGGAGAAAACAATGAACAAGCGACGCATCTTGCTGGTAGACGATGATGCGGATCTGCGCCAGACCCTGGTCGAACAGCTCGGAGCTCTTCCCGAATTCGAGATTGTTCAGGCCGAAACGGCAAATGATGCCCTCAAGGCGACCCGCGACAACAATATCGATCTGATGATCCTCGATGTCGGACTGCCCGACATGGATGGACGCGAAGCGATCAAGCTGCTGCGCGCCGATGGATACAATAGTCCCATTGTGATGCTGACCGGCCACGACAGTGAAGCCGACGAGATCCGTGGCCTTGATTCGGGCGCCAATGACTATCTGACCAAGCCCTTCCGCTTTCCGGTGCTCCTGGCGCGCATCAATGCCGCGCTGCGCCAGCACGACCAGAGCGAGGATGTGGTCTTTACCATCGGTCACTACAGCTTCCAGCCGTCGGCCAAGGTGCTCGAGACCACCGAGGGCAGCAAGGTTCGCCTGACCGACAAGGAAACTTCCATTCTGAAGTATCTCTATCGGCAGGGCCCCAAGACCATCAGCCGCGATATCCTTCTCAAGGAAGTCTGGGGCTACAACAACCGCGTGACCACGCATACGCTGGAAACCCATATCTATCGCCTGCGCCAGAAGATCGAGCGGGACCCGTCCAATGCCCGTCTGCTGGTCACCGAAGAGGGCGGATATCGCCTCGTGCCGTGAAAGCCGTGGACGGCGCGGCGGAAACACAAAATCCGGTACAAATCCGCGCGAATTGCCCTATAGGATGAAGTGGCTCCGCGTTGCGGGGCCAAGGCGCATCCGGATTGGGGCACATGATCAGCGACGATGCGGCCGATGCGCTGGCACGGGCCGAATTCTTCGATATCTGCGACGACCAGCAGCGTAGCCTGCTGGCGTTTGCCGGTGATCGTCGCCTGCATGAGCCCGATGCTGTGCTCTATCAGGCCGGCGATGTGCCCGAGGGCGCCCATGTGCTGATTTCTGGCACGCTCAAGGCCAAGCCCGAAGGGTCAACCCCTGGGAAACCCTATGCCATTTCCGAGCCTGGCAGCGTGGTGCTGACCATGGCGCTGATCCTGGCCAAGCCGCGTCCGATCACCGTGACGGCGGTCACCGAGTGCCTTACGCTCTTCATCCCGCGCCATGCCTTCATGAAGCTGGTGCAACAGTCGCCCGAACTGGCGCAGAAGGCCGTGGCCCGTATCGAGCATGATCTGGGCAGCTATCTGGGTGCACTTGAGCCCGTGGGCCGCAAGATGAAGGCGCGCGACGGCGCACAATAAGTCCAAGCAAGGCTTGCTTGAGGCCCGCACTGTGCAGCCTCGGCCCACCCGGCGTGACGCAGGTGGGCCGCAGCGGGATCAGATCCCCGCAAACGTGGCGATGACGGGGACGTGGTCGCTGGGCTTGTCGGTCCAGCCGCGGGCCGGGCGGATGATTTCGGCGGCAATGCAATGGGCGGCGACGTCGCCGGTGGCCCAGATATGGTCGAGCCGCCGGCCGCGATCGGAGGCGTCCCAATCCTGGCCGCGATAGCTCCACCAGGAATAGAGCTTTTGGTCATGCGGCACATGCTTGCGCACCAGGTCCGTCCAGCCATGGCCGCCGTTGAGAATGGCGTTGAGCGCCTCGGTCTCGACGGGGGTGTGGCTCACCACCTTGAGCAATTGCTTGTGGTTCCAGACGTCATTTTCATGCGGGGCGATGTTGAAGTCGCCGGCAATCAGATGGCCCTTGGCGAACATGGGCTCGCTGAACCAGCTGGTCAGCTCGCTCAGGAACCCCAGCTTGTGCTTGAACTTGGGGTTGATCTCGACGTCGGGCTCGTCGCCGCCGGCCGGGATGTAGAAATTATGCACCGTCAGCGGGCCATGGCCGAGGTCGAGCACGGCCGAGACATGGCGTGATTCGGGGATTTCGCAGAACACGCGGCTCGAGATGTCGGTCAGCGGCACTTTGGAGACAATGGCGACGCCGTGATAGCCCTTCTGGCCATGCACGGCCTGATAGGGATAGCCCGCCTCGGCAAAGGCATTGGTCGGGAACTGGTCATTGGTGCATTTGATTTCCTGCAGCATCAGCACGTCGGGGCGATACTGCGCGATAAAATCGAGCACCATGGGCAGGCGCAGGCGGACCGAGTTGATGTTCCAGGTGACAACGGAGACGGGCATGACAAGCCTTTGGCTGGCGGGGGCTTAGTTATCGCCAAGAGGCGTCACAAGGACAAGCCGGAATTCGCAATGCCTGCGGCGCCCCGTGCAATGGTTTCACGTGAATCGCTGTCGCGGCCGGTCAGGGATTCGCCGTCGGGCCTGCCTTCCAGGCCTCGATATCGTCCAGTGTGGTTCCGGCCCTGGCCAGCACGAACTGGTAAATGTCCCAGCTGCTCACAACGACCCCATAATAGTCCTTCCGCGTCCGGGCCTGGGTCTTCAGGCGCAGAATCAGCGCGCGGTCGGCGGTGTCGAGCGCTGCAATGAGCTGGGCGTCCGATTGCTGGCGCCGCGCGTAGTCGTCGGGCTCCCAACCCCATAAATCGGTCTTCCAGGCCGTGCCGTCCCCGGCGACAAACTGGACGCCCCAATAGAGCCCCGCGCCAAGCGGGTGGGGATCAACATAGTCATCGAGCATCTGGGCCTTGTGCAGGCGCAAACCGGCCCGCTCCAGTCCGTCATTGAGGTCGCCAAGCAGCCTGGTCCAGGCGAGGCGGGCGCTGGCCGGCACCGGCATATGGATGTCGATGTCGGGCCAGACCATCAGGTCGTAGCGCAAGCTGCCGGTCACCGCGCAAGCGCCAAAACGCCCGATGAACATGTCCAGCCAGCCGGTATCGCGCAGGATCGCCTCTGCACGCTGCTTGAGTGTTGCCTCTGTCTGCATCGTTCTGGTCTCCGCAATAGAAAAAGCCCGGCTCCTTGCGGGGCCGGGCTCCAATCTCGTGATCAGGCAAGGGCGGTTATGTCGCCCTGTCTTATTCGCTCTTGGCTTCGCCTTCAGCGGCGGCTGCAGCCTCGGCGGCCTTGGCAGCTGCTGCGGCTTCAGCGTCCTTGGCAGCCTGTTCGGCGGCAAAGGCCTCGGCAGCGGCGATCTTTTCAGCTTCGCGAGCATCCTTGGCAGCCTGGGCTGCGGTGCGCTCGGTGGCTTCGATCTTCTTGGTGCGCGAGTTGGTCGATTCGAAAATACGAGCCGATTTGCCGCGACGATCGCGCAGGTAGTACAGCTTAGCGCGACGCACCTTGCCGCGCTTGAGCACTTCGATGCTGGCGATATTGGGGGAATAGAGCGGGAACACGCGCTCAACGCCTTCGCCGTACGAGATCTTGCGCACGGTGAAGCTTTCCATGACGCCGCCGCCATTGATGGCGATCACAACGCCTTCATAGGCCTGCAGACGTTCCTTGCTGCCTTCGGTGATGCGGACCCACACCTTGATGGTGTCACCATGGGTGAATTCGGGGAGCTGGCGCTTTTCGGCGACAGCCTGCATCTGCTCGGCTTCGAGCTGCTGAATGATATTGGACATCGATGATTCCGTTCTGAATCTTTTCAAAGGGGCTTTGTTCGGGTCTTGCGGCCCGACCGCCCGGTCTTGGTTGGTAACGGAGGGTGGTCGTCTTTTTATTGGTGCAGGCCGGGTCCGATTAGCCCATCCTGCGGATAGTGGCGCGGCTATAGGGGAAAACCGCCCGAGAGTCCAGTGTTTCGGACAGTTTTATGACTTGCCGGGCGGCAGCAGGTCCGGCCGGCGCGCCTGGGTCAGCGCCAGGCTCTGTTCGGCCCGCCAGCGGGCGATCTTGCCATGGTCGCCCGAGGTCAAAACGGCGGGAATGGGGATGCCTTCAAACAGTTGCGGCCGCGTATACTGCGGGTATTCGAGCTGGCCGTTCTCAAAGCTCTCGTCGGCATGGCTGTCGGCCCCGCCCAGCACGCCGGGAATAAGCCGCACCACGGCCTCGAGCAGCACCATGGCCGCCACTTCGCCGCCCGCCAGCACATAGTCGCCAATCGAGATTTCCTCGAGCGCCCGGGCGTCGATGACGCGCTGGTCAATGCCCTCAAAGCGGCCGCAGATGATGACAGCGCCGGGGCCCAGGGCCAGTTCGCGGGCGCGCTTCTGCGTCAGCGGCGTGCCGCGCGGCGACATCAGGATGCGCGGCCGCGGGTCGCCGGCTGGCGCGATGGCGTCAATGGCGCTGGCCAGGATATCGGGCTTGAGCACCATGCCGGCGCCGCCGCCCGAGGGGGTGTCGTCCACCGTGTGGTGGCGGTCGGTGGCAAAGCTGCGCAATTGCGTGGCGTTGAGCGACCACAGCCCGTCCGCCAGGCCCCGCCCAAGCACCGAGGCGCCCAGCGGCCCGGGAAACAGCTCGGGAAACAGGGTGATGATGTCAGCAGAAAAGCTCAATCGGGCTCTTCCTCGCCCTCTTCGGCGTCGAGCGGCACTTCGATCACCAGATAGCCCTCGGACAAGTGCACGCTGGGCACCACGGCCTTGGTGAAGGGGAACAAGAAGGTATCCCCGCTATTGGGGTCGCGGATCTCGATGAGGTCGCCTGCGCCATAATTGGGAATGGCCACCACGCTGCCGATCACCACGCCCGAGGCGATGCGCGCCTCGAGGCCAATCAGGTCAGTGTGATAGAAATCGTCCTCGTCATCAGGGTCGGGCAGGCGGTCGCGCTCGACGAAGAGGCTCACGCCATTGAGCGCTTCAGCCGCGTTGCGATCATCGATGCCCTTGATGTGAGCAACGACAACATTCTTGTGCAGGCGCAATTTGCTGATGGTGATGGTCAGGCCCGGACGGTCAGTGGCCAGCGGGCCATAGTCGCCGATGGCCAGCGGGTCCTGGGTATGGGTGGCGATGCGCACGGCGCCCTTGATGCCATGGGCGGCGCCGATCTGGCCAAGCAGGATGGAATTGGTCTTGGTGGTCATGACAGCTCCGGGGAGTCTATGGTGCTCTTAGCAGGCAATACCCATATTGGGAATTGTCCCGCCCATCGGTGGGCGCCCCCGTTGCGGGATTGCCAGTTCAGGAGTGCACGACATGGCCAAGATTCTGACCAAACGAGAAGACATCCGCCAATGGGCCGCGGCCCGCGCGGGCAACCCGATGCTGATGGAAACGCCCGACGGCACGGGGTCGCGCACGCTGCTGCAGCTGACATTCGGCCAGTATGAGCTCAATACCGACGGCAATGAGGGGCCCGACCGCATCGGTGGCTTCCAGCTGGTGAGCTGGGACGAGTGGTTCGATGCGCTCGACGCCAACAATCTGGCCGTCCGCGTCTCGGACGATCCCGCCGGCGGCAATGAGGCCGAGTTCGAGTTCGTGCAGAAAGCCTGACCACGGCCAGGGGCCGAGACGTCAGTCGTCGCTATCTGCGGCGGCCTCGATGGCCTCCATGTCCTCGTCGGAAAAGCCGAAATGGTGGCCCAGCTCATGGATGAGCACATGGGTCACCACTTCGCCCAGCGTGTTGTCGTCATTCTCGGCCCAGTAGTCGAGAATGGCGCGGCGATAGAGAAACACCGTATTGGGCAATTGACCGGTCTGGGGCACGGCGCCGTCCTCGGTCATGCCAATCCCGACAAACAGCCCCATCAGCTCGAAGGGGCTCTCCATGCCGAAGCCTTCGAGCACATCGTCCTCGGCATAGTCAGCCACCGAACAGGTGACGTCGGCCGCCAAGGAGCGGAAAGGCTCGGGCAGTTCCTTGAGGGCCTGGCTGGCCAGGGCCTCGATGTCGTCAAGGGTGGGCGCGTAGCGCGCCCCCCAGTCGGCCTGGCTTACTGCCACTGCCGGATGTCGACGAAGTGGCCGGCGATGGCAGCCGCAGCGGCCATGGCGGGCGACACAAGGTGAGTGCGGCCCTTGAAGCCCTGGCGGCCTTCGAAATTGCGGTTGGACGTCGAGGCGCAGCGCTCCTGCGGCTTGAGCTTGTCGGGGTTCATGGCCAGGCACATCGAGCAGCCGGGCTCGCGCCATTCAAAGCCGGCGGCCTTGAAGATCTGGTCGAGGCCTTCGGCTTCCGCCTGATCCTTGACCAGGCCCGAGCCGGGCACAACCATGGCATTGACCGTGGAGGCCACGGTGCGGCCCTGGATCACGGCGGCAGCGGCGCGCAGATCCTCGATACGGCCATTGGTGCACGAGCCGATGAAGACGCGGTCGATGGCGATGTCGGTGATGGGCGTGCCGGGCTTGAGGCCCATATAGTCCAGCGCCCGCCACTTGGAGGCGCGCTTGTTCTCGTCGGCGATGTCGTCCGGATTGGGCACGGCACCCTGCACCGAGATCACGTCCTCGGGCGAGGAGCCCCAGGAGACGATCGGCGGCAGATTGGCGGCGTCCAGGATCACCACCTTGTCATAGACGGCGCCTTCGTCGGTATAGAGGGTCTTCCAATAGTCGAGCGCCATGTCCCAGGCCTTGCCGGTCGGGGCGCGGTTGCGGCCCTTGACGTAGTCAAAGGTGGTCTGGTCGGGGGCGATCAGGCCGGCACGGGCGCCGCCCTCGATGGTCATGTTGCAGACCGTCATGCGGCCTTCCATGGACAGGGCCTGGATGGCTTCGCCAGCAAATTCAATCACATGGCCATTGCCGCCAGCCGTGCCGATCTCGCCGATGATGGCCAGGATAATGTCCTTGGCGGTGACATGGGGCGGGAGCTTCCCGTCCACGCGCACCAACATGTTCTTGGCCTTCTGCTGGATCAGCGTCTGAGTGGCCAGCACATGCTCGACCTCGGAGGTGCCGATACCGTGAGCCAGGGCACCGAAGGCGCCGTGGGTCGAGGTATGGCTGTCGCCGCACACAATGGTCATGCCGGGCAGGGTGAAGCCCTGCTCGGGGCCGACGATGTGCACAATGCCCTGACGCTTGTCGAAGGGGTCGAAATATTCGATGCCGAAGTCCTTGGTGTTCTCGGCCAGGGCCGCGATCTGGATCGCGCTCTCGGGGTCGGGATTGGGCAGGGAGCGGTCGGTGGTGGGCACGTTGTGGTCGACAACGGCCAGGGTCCGCTCGGGGTGGCGCACGCTGCGCTTGCTCATGCGCAGGCCTTCGAAGGCCTGCGGGCTGGTTACTTCATGCACCAGGTGGCGGTCGATGTAGATGAGCGAGGTGCCATCTTCGTTGTTCTGGACCAGATGGTCGTCCCAGATCTTGTCGTAAAGCGTGCGAGCCTTGGTCATGGCGGTATTCCGGCGGGGAAAGTTTGGATCGGTTCTAAGCCGGAGCGCCGCAGGGGTCAAGCAATACCGTACTCACCGGTACGGTTCGGCCGACGGGGCGACTGTGCGGTCAATGGGCGGGCCGTTCGATGAAGTGTTAACGACATCAGCGTGTTGCCTTCGCAAATCTGCCGCAGCGGCTGTATTGTACAGCCACTAGGTAGAGGTTGAACATCCATGCTTGTCGTCACTGCGGCCGCTGTCGGCAAGGGCGTGCTTATGGTCGGGTCTGCGCTCAAGCTGGGCCTGGGCCTGGCCATGGCGGCGAGCCTGCCGGCCGTCCGCCGCGAATCGAATGTCAATTTCGAGGAAACGGCGCAGATCGCGACCGAGGCCTTCTCGGCGCGCGGCAAGGTGTTCACTGCCGACCAGATGCGCTGGCTCTACAATGACAGTTTCTCCCATGGCACCACGGTGCTGGCCGCCCATGCCGACGGCCGCAAGGTCGGGCAGATCGCCCTGATCCATCAGAACATCCAGGTGCGCGGCCAGGAGGAACAAGCGGTGCTGCTGACCGATCTGTTCATCTTGGAAAAATATCGCTCGCGCCAGGTGCTGGTCGATCTGTTTGCGCAGGTGCTGGAAAGCTGCCAGGCGCGCGGTGTGCGCTTCATCCTGGGCATGCCCAATACCTCGGCGCGCTCGATCAATGATCACTTTCTCAAGATGATCCCCTATCTCAAGCTCGATATCCGTGCGAGTTGGCGGCTGCCGCTGCTGGGCACAGGCGATATCGTCTCGCGCCAGATGAAGGATGTCGACCATGCCGAGGCCATTGCGCTGTTCGAGCGCTTTGCCCTGGCGCCGGACAATGCGGTGGAATGGACGGCCGAAGGCCTGTTCTCGCGCCTGACCGGCACGCAGCAGGATTATGCCATCCATTACAATGAGCGCTTGTTGGCTATTTCGACCCGCCGCGAGCGCAAGGGGGTGGATTTCACCCTGCTGTGCGGGCTGTTCCCGGCCCGCGACGCGACGCCGGTGGCCGGCGACGCAAGGCGGGCCATGCGGGCCGCCTGCGACGTGCAGAAGGCGCGGTTGGGCATTTATATCGGCCATGACGAGGTGATGCCGGCGCTGCCGGGCATTGCGCTGCCCGACCGGCTGCGCCCCTCGCCGATGACGCTGGATCTGCGCGATCTGGTCAACCCGGACGACAGCGTGGCGTTCAGCCGCTACCAGGGCGTTGATTTCGACTTCGCATAAAGCCCAGCGCTCAGGCGGCGAGCGGCCGCCGCAGGTGCAGGATGCCGAAGATGGTGGGATCGATCTTGATATAGACGATGCACCAGATGGCCATGAAGGCCTGCGACACCAGCCGCGTGATCATATTGACCAGTGCCAGGCCAATCATGCCGTAGGTGGGCAGCACCAGCACCTGCACGACAAAGCCGATCAGGGTAATGGCGCCCAGGCCATAGACATAGGTGCGCTCGTGGCCAGTGGTCATCATCAGGGTGCGCGAGGGGCCGGTGGCGGCGTCGGCCAATAGGCCCACGGCCAGCAGCACCAGAATGAGCTGGCCATCGTCATAGGCCGGACCGAACAGCGCCAGGATCGGCCCGCCAAACAGCACAAAGGCCAGGAACACCATCAGGGCAAAGCTGAAGCCGACCCAGACGCTGGCGGTGGCCAGCAGCTGGGCCTTGCGCATTTCCTTGGCATAGAAGGCACGGGTGATCATCGGGGCAATAACCAGCACGATGGCATAGCTGATCAGCGTCATCAGCCCGGCAGTGCGGAAGGCGTTGAAATAAAGGGCCGAGTGTTCGAGGTTGTCCATCAGGCCGACGAGGATGACGTCGACATTGAGCGCGGCCGTCTCGATCAGCGCGCCAGCCAGCAGCCAGCGGCTGATGGCGCCATTCTCGGCCCAATAGGCGCGGGTGCCGGCCCATTGCAGGCGCAGCTCGAGATTGAGCCGCATCGCGGTCCAGTATTGCAGGGCCAGCGCGCCGATCAACAGGCCCGCCGAGAGCACCAGGGCGTCCGGCCCGCTGAGCACAATGCCCATGGCATAGAGGGCGATGACGGCGACAGGGACCGCCAGGCGCCAGAGCACGTCGCGCGGCAGCAGGGCGGTCCAGAGAGACCCCTGAGCGCGCAGGGCGGCGGAATTGAACTCGGCCAGGGCCATGGGCAGCACCAGAAAGGCCGCGCCATAGAAGTGATTGGTGGTGTCGTTCAGCGTCACCGAGCTGGTGACGGCAAAGACCAGCAGCACCAGGGCGACGATGATGCCCAGCGAGGCCAGGATGATCAGCGTCGTGCCCGAGCGGATGGCGCGCAGGGCGGCGTCGCGGCGACCGGCCACCATGGCCTCGGGCCAGAAGCGCAGGATGGCGGTGGGCTGGCCGACGGCGGCGGCGATGGCCAATACGGTGGCGAGCGCCAGGCCAAAGGCGAAATGGCCATATTCGCTCTGCGTCATGGTGCGCGAGAGCACGACATAGGTGATGTAGGTCAGCCCGGCCGTGGCCACCTTGATGCCCAGCGACCCGGCAGAGCGCGCCAGGCCCGTGCTGAGCAATTGGGTCAGTTCCGAGGGTAGTCCAAGCCGCATGTGCACGCCTCTGGATCGGGAACAGGTGTCCCCGATCTGCATTATCGTATGGCTACCTGCAAATGCCGTTAAGCTCCATGCCAGCGTGTATTACGAATTGGTAATTCAATGCGATTGGTTACTGCGCGCGCGGTCAGTGCCGGAAGTGGCGCATGCCGGTCATCACCATGGCAATGCCGGCAGCATCGGCGGCGGCGATCACTTCATCGTCGCGCATCGAGCCACCCGGCTGCACCACGGCCGTGGCGCCAGCGGCCACCAGGGCCTCAAGCCCATCGGCGAAGGGGAAGAAGGCGTCCGAGGCGGCCACCGAACCCTGGGTCAGCGCGCCCTCGATGCCGGCCGCCTTGGCGGCGTCGATCGACTTGCGATGCGCGGTGAGCGCGGAGTCAACCCGGCTCATCTGTCCGGCGCCGATGCCGACGGTGGCGCCATCTTTGACATAGACAATGGCGTTGGACTTGACGTGCTTGGCCACCTTGGCGGCGAGGCGCAGGTCGGCCATTTCGGCGGCGGTGGGCTGGCGCTTGGTGACGACCTTGAGCTCGCAATCATCGATATTGCGGTTGTCGCGCGACTGGACCAGGAGGCCCCCCGCGACCGATTTGACGATCAGGCCATCGGCCTTGGCATCGGCCAGGCCGCCGGTGAGCAGCAGGCGCAGGTTCTTTTTGGCGGCGATAATGTCCTGGGCTTCCTGGGTGGCCGAGGGGGCTACGATCACCTCGGTGAAGACCTTGACGATTTCGGTGGCGGTGGCGGCGTCGATCTCGCGATTGGTGGCGACAATGCCGCCAAAGGCCGAGACCGGATCGGTGCGCAGGGCGTTGTGATAGGCGGTCAGCAGGTCGCCGGCGACGGCAACGCCACAGGGATTGGCATGCTTGATGATGGCAACGGCGGCCACTTCGGCGGCGTCGAACTCGCTCACCAGCTCAAATGCCGCGTCGGTGTCGTTGATATTGTTGTAGCTGAGCGTCTTGCCCTGCACCTGGGTGGCAGTCGCCACGCCCGGGCGGCTGTCGCCATTGGCATAAAACCCGGCCCACTGGTGCGGATTTTCGCCATAGCGCATGACTTCGCGCAGGGTGCCGGCAAAGCTGCGATAGGGGATTTCGGGATAGTCGATCGCCTTGGCGAACCAGGTTGAAATGGCGCTGTCATAGGCCGCCGTGCGGGCATAGGCCTTGGCGGCCAGCTTCTGGCGCATCGCGAAGGGCACGCCGCCAGTGGCGGCGATGGACGCCAGGATTGCCGGATAGTCGGCGGGGTCGACCACCACGGTCACATAGGCATGGTTCTTGGCGGCAGAGCGCACCATGGCGGGGCCGCCGATATCGATGTTCTCGATGATGTCGTCATAGCCAGCGCCGGACGCCACCGTCTTTTCGAAGGGGTAGAGGTTGACGGCCACTAGGTCGATGGCGCCGATCTCGTGTTCGGCCATCGAAGCGGCGTGGTCAGCCTTGTCGCGCACGGCCAACAGGCCCCCATGCACCTTGGGATGCAGCGTCTTGACGCGGCCGTCCATCATTTCGGGGAAGCCGGTGAGGTCGGCAATCTCGCGCACCGGCAGGCCGGCGTCGGCGATCAGCTTGTGCGTGCCGCCGGTGGAGACCAGTTCCACCCCCGCGGCGCTGAGGCCCTTGGCGAAGTCGGCCATGCCGGACTTGTCAAAAACAGAAAGCAGTGCGCGCCCGACCTTGACCGTCTTGCCCATGAGGTGTGTGCCCTATCGTGGTGAGTTTGGCCGCTCGCTAGCACGAAGCGCCCCGCGCGCCAACCGGCGATTATTGTTCGCGGGTAAAGATCCAGGCGATCTCGGCATTGGCGGTCACATCGGCCTCAAGCACCAGCTGGCGCGTCTTGTGCAGGCCGACATAGGCCGATTGGCGCACGCTTTCCTCTTCGCGGAAGCTGGCGCCTTCCCACAAAAAGCTCCACACCGCGCCATTGGGCAGCACCAGACGCACAATAGCTTCGCCGCGATTGCGCCGCACCATGACGCCGGGCGCCAGGTGAAAGCGCACGGCCAACAGGCCTTCGGGCGTGCCATGGGGGATCAGCCGATCCTGGCCCACCAGCGTCGTGCCGCCCGAGAGCAGGGTGATGCGCCGCTCGATGTCGACCCCGAAGCGCTTGGCATAGCCCTGCGTGGTCAGCCACAGCAGCTGGTCGGCGCTGTCGAGCGCCATGCTGGGGATGGGCGTGGTGGCGGCGTCTTCGGCGTCAATGGTGGGCGCAGAGTGCGCCACGCCCTGGCGGAACAGCGCCTGGCTGGCGCGCAGATCGGCCGGGGCCGGGCCACAACTGCCCAGGATCAGCTCGCTGCCATGGGAGAATTCAATGGCCAACGCGCCAGCATGGGCGTCGGTGTCAAAGCCGGGCGGCGGCACGAGGCCGGAATCGGCGATCAGCACCGCGTCGCCATCGCGCAAAATACCATAGCCGCCCAAGAGCATGGAGCGGCGGCGGCGCCCGGCGGCATTGGCCTGGATGGCGATCAGCACGTCATGGGGCAGGTGGCCGGTGCCGTTGAAATAGGCGGGTTCGCCGCTCGACAGGGTCAGTGCGTCCAGACAGTCATGCATGCGGTCGATCTGGGCCATCAGCTCATTGCCGGCCTCGGATTTGTCGAGGCTGGCGATGCGGCGCACGCTGACCAGTTCCACCAGCAGCTGCAGCTGCAGCTTGGGGCTGCGCGACAGATGCATTCCATCGCTGTCGAGCTGGCGGGCGAGCAGGGCATTGAGCCGCGCGATGCGGCCGGGCACGTCGGTGCGCTCGCCCTGTTCGCAGAATTCGGCGCCCAACAGGGCAATGGCGGCAAACAGGGAGTCGCTGGGGTTGGTCGCCAGGCGCCCGCGCAGTTTCAGGCTCTGGATCTGCGCGCCCAGCACGCGCTGGATGGTCTTGGCCTGGTCGGGCGTGGCGCCATCGAGCAGCAGGGGCAGGTGGCGCAGCCAGTTCAGCACGCGCTGCGCGGTGACCATGGGGGCCCAGCTGTCGCTGGCAAAGCCGCCTTCGCGGCCGATCCAGTCGAGCACCAGGGTGCGGGCAAAATGGCGTTCACCGGTGTCGCGCACATCGCGGAAATGGCGCAGCCAGGAGAAGCCATGCAGGTTGAGCCACCAGTCCATGTGCTCGACATCGATGGCAAAGGGCGAGCCGCCGCCGGTTTCGATCAACTTGCTGGCGAGCAGATAGCGGCCGGCCATCATGTCGCGCACGGCTTCGCGGTCGGCGGGCCGGAGTTCGGGCAGGTCGCCGGCAAAGGCATCGTCGGCGAGGCCCCGCCAGGTCCAGCGCAGCACGGGCAGGGTCACGACGGTATCGGCCAGGCCATAGGCAAAGCGGCGCAGGCCGTGGCCCAGCTGGGCCATTGCACCTGTGCGATTGTCCGCCGCGGCCGGAGCCTGCGTCGCTGCCTGTCTGCCCGTCAAAAGCCTGATTCCCGGTTTGGCGCCCTTCCCCTTGGCGCCGCGTGTGTTCTCTCTGTTGCGTCTTATGTGCGCCGGAAGCGGGCGACGAAGAAACCGTCCATGCCGCCGTCCCGTCCGCCCGGGTTCATTCCCGGATGCGTCCTGACCAGACCCCGCTCCGAAACCGCCTGTTCGAGGCCCGGCAGATCGCTCGCCGTCACCGGCCAGAGCTTGAGGCCAGGCAGCGATTCGAGCGCCCAGTCGACCTGCTCCTCGCCTTCGGCGGGTTCGAGCGAACACACGCAATAGATCAGCACGCCACCGGTATCAAGGCAACGATAGGCATTGGCCAACAGGGCCCGCTGCAGCCGCATGCGTCCGGCGACATCGCCGACCGAGCGATGCCAGATCACTTCGGGGTGGCGGCGGAAGGTGCCGGTGGCCGAACAGGGCGCGTCGAGCAGCACGCCCTTATAGGGGCTGGCGGGCGCATAATTGCCGGCGTCGGCGACCACGGTTTCGGCGCTGTAGTTGAGGCGGCCGAGGTTCTCGCGCAGGCGTTCCATGCGCTTGGCGTCGCTGTCGAGCGCGGTTACGGCATAGCCGGCCTTGACCAGCTGGGCGGTCTTGCCGCCGGGGGCGGCACAGAGATCGAGCACGCGATCACCCGGGGCGAGGCCGAGCAGGCGCGCGGGAATGGCCGAGGCCGTGTCCTGAACCCACCATTGCCCTTCGGCAAAGCCGGGCAGGGCCTCGACCGGCCGGTCGCGCTGCTCGATGCGCACGGTATCGGCCAGCACGGGCTGGGCGCCCAGCGCGTCGATCAGCTCGGGATCGGCGGCCTTGAGGGTGAGGTCGAGCGGGGCGCCGGCCAGCAGCGCCGACGAGAAGCCGGAAATGGCCTCTTCGCCATAGGCCTCCAGCCAGGTGTCGCCAAAGGTGTCGGGGATCAACAGATCATCGCTCAGCATGCCGAACTTGGCTGAATTGGCCTGGGCGCTGCGCAGCACGGCGTTGACCAGGCCAGACAAGTGGCGCGCCTTGGGGTCGCGCTTGACGGCCTCGACGGCCAGGAACAGCGCGCTGTGGGCGCCCAGGTCCGGCAGGAACACCAGTTGCGCCAGGCTCAGGCGCAGCACGGCCTCGAAGGTGCCGGACTTGCCGGGCATGCCCTTGTCGAGCAGGGCATGGATGATGAAGTTGAGCTGGCCGTGCCGGCGCAGGGCGGTGGTGATCAGCCGGTTGGCGAGGGCGCGGTCGCGCCCGTCAGCCAGATCGGCCTGGGTGAGGGGCGAGAAGTTCTCCCCGGCCAGCACGGATTTCAGCCGCTGTGCGGCGACGAGGCGGAGCTTGAGCCCCGCCGGTTCAGGTTTGTAAGCCACGCTTCTTTTCTATCCCCAGGGACCGCGTTGTCCGCCGTCCTCGTCGGTCCGTCCGACGGTCGGCACGCGCCAGCCGCCGCCAATGTCGCGACCGGTGCTGGTCGGGGCTGGGCGCGGCTGAGGCCTGCGGCCCTTATCGTCCACCTGCATGGATGCTGCAAGCGCGCGTAGTGCTTCAATGCGATTGCCGGTGTCCGGGTGGGTGGAAAACAGATTGTCCATGCGCTGCCCGGAGAGCGGATTGATGATGTAGAGATGCGCCATGGCCGGGTTGCGCTCGGCCGCAACATTGACTTCGCGGCCGGCAAGCGTCGCGATCTTGTGCAGGGCCGAGGCCAGGGCCAGCGGGTCGCTGGAGATCTCGGCGCCGATGCGGTCGGCCTCATATTCACGGGTGCGGCTGACGGCCATCTGCACCAGCATGGCCGCCATGGGGGCCAGAAACACCATCAGCAGCGCGCCAATGCCGCCCAGCGGATTGTCGCGGCGGTCGCCGCCACCAAAGAACAGGCCAAACTGCGCCAGGGCCGAAATGGCGCCGGCAAAGGTGGCCGTGATGGTCATGGTCAGCGTGTCGCGATTGCGGATATGGGCCAGCTCATGGGCCACCACCGCCGCAACCTCGCGCGTCTCGAGATGCTGCAGCAGGCCGCTCGACACGGCGACGGCAGCATTCTGCGGATTGCGGCCGGTGGCGAAGGCATTGGGCTGGTCGGACTGGATCAGATAAACCGCCGGGGTGGGCAGGCCGGCCTTGCGCGCCAGGATATCGACCATGTCATAGAGCTCGGGCACGCGACTGCGCTCCACCGGCACGGCGTTCTGCATGCGCAGCACCATCTTGTCGGAGTTCCAATAGCCGAAGAGATTGGTCGCCAGCGCGAAGAGGAAGGCGACCACCATGCCATTGGTGCCGCCAATGAAATAGCCCACGACCATGAACAGCGCGGTCAGCGCGGCCAGAAGGACAGTGGTGCGAAAGGCGTTGAACATCGGAAGCCCTTGGGTTCGTGGTCTCGAGCCATTATGTTGGGTCCCATGCGGCCCTGCGCAAGCGGGTGACCCAACACCATCAAACCAGAC
Source organism: Devosia sp. FKR38 (assembly GCF_005222805.1). GTDB lineage: Bacteria > Pseudomonadota > Alphaproteobacteria > Rhizobiales > Devosiaceae > Devosia. The sequence continues at coordinate 687,762 of NZ_STGC01000002.1, forward strand.
ATGAGTTGCGAAAACGGCAATGACCGACACTCCGACCCCTCCCGAGACGCCCCGGCCGCCGCTGAGCGAAGCGGCCAAGCGCGCGCTGGCCGAAGCCGAGGCGCGGCGCCAGGCGATCGACGCCAAGGGCGCCTTTGCGCAAAAGGAAGTGGGCGGCCGTGGCGGGCTGGAACCGGCGCGTTATGGGGACTGGGAGATCAAAGGCCTGACCAGCGACTTCTGAGCCGCAGCGTCCAGTCGGTCAGTCGAAGAGATCGGCGAGGCTATAGCCGGCGGCCGAGACGGCAAAGGTGGTCGCCACGGTGATGATGGCCGCGATCAGGGCATATTCGACCGGGGTCACACCGGCCTCGTCACGGATAAAACGCTGGATCGAAACAAACATACTACGCCCTGAACACGCAAACTATGCCCCGAACATGGCGGGCGTGGGCTGAACCCAGGCTGAACGCAGCGAGATCGTTTCAGTCTGCAGTGGCTTTGCGGCTCCTTTGCCTCCCTCCCCCTTGAGGGGAGGGAACGAGGGAGGGGGTCCATCGGTGGCCCGCAGAACCACCCCCACCCCAACCCTCCCCTCAGGAGCTTGCACTCGGGCGCGCCGAGGCGCGACCCGGGTGGGGAGGGGGCGATAGAACCGCGTCAATCTGAACTTGAAACAATCTAAGACAGGCTAGTTCTGCGCCTTGGCGATGGCGGGCAGCAGCTCGGTCTCGAAGGATTGCGGATCGAGCGGGCCGACATGCTTGAAGGTGATGATCCCTTCGGCATTGACCACAAAGGTTTCCGGCACGCCATAGACGCCCCAGTCGATGGAGACGCGGCGGTCGCGGTCGGCGCCGACGGCGGCATAGGGATTGCCAAGCTCCTCAAGGAAGGCGCGGGCGTTTTCGGGGGCGTCGGCCTGGTTGATGCCAAAGAGCTTGGCGTCGGTCACATCCTTGAGCGCCAGCAGCAGGGGATGCTCGGCGCGGCAGGGGATGCACCAGCTGGCAAAGACATTGACCACGCTGACCTGACCCTTGAGCGCTTCAGTATCAAAGCCGGGCACGCCCAGCCCCTCCACTGCGGGCATGGCAAAGCTGGGCGCCGGCTTGTCGATCAGCACCGAGCGGACCAGGTTTGGATCGCGGTTGATCGAGCCAGCAAACACCGCCACCAGGGCGATCAGGGCGATCAGTGGCAGGCCAAAGAGCACATAGCGCATCATGGCGTTGCGTCCGCCGGGCGTTGGCGGCGGGGATCGCGGGCCTCGAGCTGGCTGAGTTCGCTGGCGGTGCGCCGCGCGTCAAACAGCGTCCAGCCGATCAGCCCGGCAATGCCCAGGGCGACCCCGACATAGGCCCAAACGATGAAGACGGCGTGCGGTCCCAGATCGATCATGCCGAGCCTCCCTGCGCCAGGCGGCGCTTGAGCGTCATCACCCGGCGGCGCTTGACCTCGGTGTGCATGGCCTTGAGGTGCAGCGTGAGAAACAGGAATGTAAACGCGAAAAACATCACGAACAGCGGCACGAGGATCGAGCCGGGCATGCGCGGACCATCGGGGCGGAACACGCTGGCCGGCTGGTGCAGCGTGCTCCACCAGTCGACGGAGAATTTGATGATGGGAATGTTGATGGCGCCCACCAGGGTGAAGACCGCGATGATGCGGGCGGCGCGCAGCTGGTCGTCAAAGGCGCGCCACAGGGCAACTAGGCCCAGATAGATCAGCAGCAGCACCAGGGTCGAGGTCATGCGGCCGTCCCATTCCCAGAAGGTGCCCCAGGTGGGGCGGCCCCACAGGGCGCCGGTGAACAGGGCCAGGGCGGTGAACAGCGCGCCCAAGGGGGCGGCGGCCTTCATGGACACATCGGCCATGGGGTGGCGCCAGACCAGCGTGCCCAGCGCCGAGACGCTCATGGTGGCGTAGACGAACTGGCTCAGCCAGGCATTGGGCACATGCACATACATGATGCGCACGGTGTCGCCCATCTGGTAGTCCGCGGGCGAATTGAAGAAGGCGAACCAGAGGCCGAGCACAAAGAGCACGGCGGTGAGTATGGTCAGCGGCCACAGCAATGGCGTGGTCCAGGCAACGAACTGCCCCGGATTGGCCAGGCGGTTCCACCAATTGAGCTTGGGTTCGGTATCTGCTGTCATGGGGCCATGGCTCTAATCTTCGGCGGAGCTTATCGCAAGCGCGGCGGCAAAGGGAGCCAAGGCCAGAGCCATGAGGCTCAATGCCGCAAGAAACAGCGTGGCCGCACTCGATTGCGGCGAGGTGATGCTGCCCACGCCAAAGATCAGCACCGGAATGGACAGCGGCGCGATCAGGATCGGGGCAATCAGCCCGCCGCGGCGGATCGAAACGGTCACCGCTGCGCCGATGGCGCCAAAGGCGGCCAGCGCCGGGGTGCCCAGGGCCAGCGAGATCATGGTGCGGCCGAAACTGTCGAGATCCATGGCCAGCAGCACGGCCAGCACGGGCGTCGCCAGCAGCAGCGGCACGGCCGACACCAGCCAGTGCACGATCAGCTTGGCGGCTACAATGGCGCTCAGCGGCAGCTCGGCCTGGCGCAGCAGCACCAGGGCACCATCCTCATGGTCGGGGCGGAACAGGCGTTCGAGGCCGAGCAGCATCGCCAGGAACGCTGCGATCCAGACAATGCCGGGGGCAATAGCCGCTAGCAGCGTGCGGTCGGGGCCGACGGCAAAGGGCACGATGGCGCCCACGATGATGAAGAACAGCACCAGCGTCAGCACATCGCCGCCGCCGCGCAGGGACAGGCGCAATTCGCGGCGCAGCATGGCGGCAAAGGCGCTCATGATGCCCGCTCCAGCTGCAGCACGCCCAGGCGGGTGGGATCGGACAGGGTGATGGGATCGTGGGTGGCGGCGATGGCGAGGCCCCCCATGCCCAGGTGCCGGTCGAGCAGGCGTGTCACCAGCGCATGGCCCTCGGTGTCGAGCGCGGCGGTGGGTTCGTCGAGCAGCCAGACGGGCCGCAGGCTCACCAGCAGGCGCGCCAGCGCCAGGCGGCGCGACTGCCCGGCGGACAGAAACCCGGCGTCCAGCCCATCGAGCTTGCCCAGGCCCACTTCGGCCAGGGCCTCGAGTGGCGCCATGCCGGTGGGGCCGTTGAGCTCGGCCCAGAAGCTGAGGTCTTCCAGCACGGTCAGCCGGGCCTTGATGGCATTGCGGTGGCCGCAATAATGCAGCCAGCGGCTGTCGGGATCGGCGCCCTCGGCGCTGAAGGTCCCCGCCAGCGGCGCGATGACACCGGCCAGGGTCAGCAGCAGCGTGGTCTTGCCGGTGCCATTGGGGCCGCGCAGCAGCAGCGCCTGGCCATTGGCCAGGTCAAAGCCGATATTGCTGGACAGCGCCATGCCGCCGCGACCGCAGCTGAGGCCGCTCGCAGACAGGCGCAGAGGGGAAAAGACTTGCCGATCAGTCATGACCCCTTCTCGTATTGAACCACGGGTCGGGCTGGCAAGCCCAATCGTCTTTCTCTATAAGCGCTTATAGATTGGAGTCATTCCAGGAAAGGCAGCGCATTTGGACGGTTTGTCGGGCAAAAGTCCGAAACCGGAGCGCCTGCCGCAACACCAGATGACGGGCGGAACAAAGTGACCTCGGTAAACAGCTTCAAGTCCAAATCGACCCTCGTGGTCGGCGGCAAGACCTACACCTATTACTCGATCGCGGAAGCGGAAAAGAACGGCCTCAAGGGCGTTTCCAGCCTGCCGCACTCGATGAAGGTGGTGCTCGAGAACCTGCTGCGGTTCGAAGACAACCGCACCGTGACCAAGGCCGATATCGAGGCCGTGGCCACCTGGCTGGTGACCCGCACCTCCGAACATGAAATCTCCTACCGCCCGGCCCGCGTGCTGATGCAGGATTTCACCGGCGTGCCCGCCGTGGTGGATCTGGCCGCCATGCGCGACGCCACTGCCAAGCTGGGTGCCGATCCGCAGAAGATCAATCCGCTGGTGCCCGTTGACCTGGTCATCGACCACTCGGTGATGGTGGACAATTTCGGCACGGCGCTGGCCTTTGGCCAGAATGTCGAGCTCGAATATGAGCGCAATGGCGAACGCTATGAGTTCCTGCGCTGGGGCCAGTCGGCCTTTGACAATTTCCGCGTCGTGCCCCCCGGCACCGGCATCTGCCACCAGGTGAACCTGGAATATCTCGCCCAGACCGTGTGGACCAAGGACGAGAATGGCGAGACCGTCGCCTACCCGGACACGCTGGTGGGCACCGATTCGCACACCACCATGGTCAATGGCCTGGCCGTGCTGGGTTGGGGCGTCGGCGGCATCGAAGCCGAGGCGGCCATGCTGGGCCAGCCGATCACCATGCTGATCCCGGAAGTCGTGGGCTTCAAGCTTACCGGCAAGATCAACGAAGGCATTACCGCCACCGACCTCGTGCTGACCGTCACCGAAATGCTGCGCAAGAAGGGCGTGGTCGGCAAGTTCGTCGAATTCTACGGCCCGGGCCTGGATTACCTCAGCCTTGAAGACCAGGCGACCATCGCCAACATGGCCCCCGAATATGGCGCCACCTGCGGCTATTTCCCGGTCGATGCCGATACGCTGAAATACCTGACCACCTCGGGCCGCGCGGCGGACCGTGTGGCGCTGGTCGAAGCCTATTCCAAGGCCCAGGGCATGTTCCGCGAAACCAATTCGCCCGACCCGGTGTTCACCGCGACGCTCGAACTCGATCTCACCACCGTCGTGCCGTCGATCTCGGGTCCCAAGCGTCCGCAGGACCGTATCGCGCTCGACCAGGCCAAGGACAAGTTCATCACCGGCCTGCCCAAGGAATTCGGCAAGACCGACAATCCGCGCATTGCCGTTGAGGGCACCGACTACGCAATCGGTCACGGAGATGTGGTGATTGCGGCTATCACTTCGTGCACCAATACGTCCAATCCGTCCGTGCTGGTGGCAGCGGGTCTCGTGGCCCGCAAGGCCCGCGCGCTGGGCCTGGATTCCAAGCCCTGGGTCAAGACTTCGCTCGCCCCCGGCAGCCAGGTCGTCACCGATTATCTCGATAGCGCAGGCCTTTCGGAAGACCTCGACGCCATCGGCTTTAACCTCGTGGGCTATGGCTGCACCACCTGTATCGGCAATTCCGGTCCGCTGCCGGCCGAGATCTCCAAGGCCGTGCAATCAGGCGATCTGGTCGCCGCTTCGGTGCTCTCGGGCAACCGCAATTTCGAAGGCCGCGTGAACCCCGACGTCAAGGCGAACTTCCTCGCCTCGCCGCCACTGGTGGTGGCCTATGCCATTGCCGGCTCTATGAATATCGACATCACCAAGGATGCCATCGGCACCTCCAAGGATGGCAAGCCGGTGTACCTCAAGGACATCTGGCCGACCAATCATGAGGTCGCCGAGATCGTGCGCAAGCATGTGACCAAGGAGATGTTCCAGGGGCGCTACTCGGACGTGTTCAAGGGCGACAAGAACTGGCAGGGCATCGCTGTTGATGGCGGCGAGACCTACAAGTGGAATTCCTCCTCGACCTATGTGCAGAACCCGCCCTATTTCGAGGGCATGTCGATGGAACCCAAGCCGATCACCAATGTGGACAATGCCAAGATCCTGGCGCTGTTCCTGGATTCCATCACCACCGACCACATCTCGCCGGCTGGCTCGTTCAAGGCCAGCACCCCGGCCGGCAAATATCTCGAAGAGCGCCAGGTGGCGCCGCGTGATTTCAACTCCTATGGCGCCCGTCGCGGCAATCATGAAGTGATGATGCGCGGCACCTTTGCCAATATCCGCATCAAGAACCAGATGCTCAATGGCGTCGAAGGTGGCTACACCAAGGGCCCCGATGGCAGCCAGATGGCCATCTATGATGCCGCCATGGCCTATCAGGCCGCCGGCACGCCGCTGGTGATCTTTGCTGGCAAGGAGTATGGCACGGGTTCGAGCCGTGACTGGGCCGCCAAGGGCACCAACCTGTTGGGCGTGCGCGCCGTGATTGCCCAGTCGTTCGAGCGTATTCACCGCTCCAACCTGGTCGGCATGGGCGTGATCCCGCTGCAGTTCGAAGACGGCACCAGCTGGCAGACCCTGGGTCTGGATGGCAGCGAGACCGTCACCATTGCCGGCGTCACCGAAATCACGCCGCGCGCCATGGTCACGGTCAAGATCACCCGCGCCGATGGCAGCGAACTCTCGGTCGAGACGCGCTGCCGCATCGATACGGCCAATGAGCTGGACTATTACAAGAACGGCGGCATCCTGCAGTATGTGCTGCGCAGCCTGGTTGCCGCATAAGGCGCTGGCGTTTTGAGACAAGCGATGGCGGCCCCGCAAGGGCCGCCATTTTTCGTTGAGCCAGAGGAATTCGGCTTTCTCACCCTCTTTTGACTAGCGAGTCCGGGCGGCGGCGGCTTACAACCTTGTCATGATCCTCCGGCCCCCCTTGTCAGCCCTGCTGGGCCCATTCCTGCTCGCGCTGTGCCTGACCCTGCCGGTCCAGGCCGACAGCCTGCGTGTGCAGCCCAAGGCAGTGGTGGAGCTGTTCACCAGCCAGGGCTGTTCGTCCTGCCCGCCGGCCGATGCGCTTTTGACCAGCCTCTCCGAGCGTGGCGATGTGCTGGCGCTGGCCTATCACGTCGATTATTGGGACTATGTGGGCTGGAAGGACACGTTTGGTTCGGCCGCCTATTCTGATCGCCAGCGCGCCTATGCGCAGAGCTGGGGCTCCTCGCGCATCTATACGCCGCAGATGGTGGTCAATGGCGCCATCGGCGTGGTGGGGTCGCGGCGCAATGAGGTCAATGGCGCCATCGATCGCGCCAAGCTGCCGCTGGATGTGGCGGTGACGCAGGATCGCAACATGCTCAAGGTGACCATTCCCGCCGACAGCGCGCTCAGCGATGCGGTGGTGTGGCTGGTGACCTATATCAGCCGAGCCGATGTGGATATTGAGACGGGCAATAATGCCGGCAAATCCATGGTCTATACCCAGGTGGTGACCGGGCGGCAGGCGCTGGGCCTGTGGGAGAGCAAGAGTGGCGCCAGCCTCAAGCTGCCCATACCCGAAATGCTGGCCGATACCAGCACGGGCATCGCCGTGATCGTGCAGCAGGAACACAATGGCCTGCCCGGGCCGATCCTGGGCGCCGCTGCCTTCGAGCGCTGAGCGCCGGTCCATCCGCGCCAGATACCGAACAGAAAAAAGCCCCGACCTTGGGGGAAGGTCGGGGCAAGTCGCATAGGTCATTGAGAATGACGAGCGAACACCTGAGCGTCAGGTTTGGGGGCTCAGTCAGCCCAGGTGTTCGCCACTGGAGGCAATGATCAGAGGTTGTCAGGCCAATCTGGCGCCTTCAGGGAAGAATTGTGACCATATTGGGGTTTGTGGCGCGCGACGCAGCCCCTTGCGTCGCGGCGCAAATGCCGCGATCATGACGGTTCTTTGACACGGGAGCACGCGGACCGGTGCAGAGCCGTACACCGATCGACAAGGCCGTTTCGCTCTCGCTGGTGCATGCCGGCGAGCCCCTGGCGAGTGCCGCGCCAGCCAAGCCCCCGGTCATTGTTGCATTCGATCGCAAGGAACTGGCGCTGATCCTGTCGCTCTATGGCCGCAAGGTGGGGCAGGGCGAGTGGCGCGACTATGCCATGGATTTCCTGCGCGAGCGGGCGGTGTTCTCGGTCTATGCCCGCGTGTCGGAGCGCCCGCTGTTCATCATCGAAAAGACGCCCAAGCTGCGCAACCGGCAGGGCCAATATGCGGTGACCAACCAGCAGGGGCGCATTCTCAAGCGTGGTCATGAGCTGGGACTGGTGTTGCGCGTGCTCGATCCGCAGCTGGCGGTCGTGGGGTGATCACCGTTCGCCGCGCCGTTGCGGCCGATGTCACTGCCATGAGTGCGGTGATGACGGCGTCGGTCACCCAATTGTGCAGTGCCGATCATCATGATGACCCCGGCAATGTCGCGCAATGGGTGAGCAACCGCACGCCGGACGGGGTCGCCAGGATGATGGCCAATCCGACCCAGACATTTTTTGTGGCCGAGCGCGACGGGGCGCTGGCCGCTGTCGGCGCCGTCAATGACGCGGGCATTGTGATGTTCAACTATGTTTCGCCAGAGCACCGGTTTTGCGGCGTCAGCGGTGCGCTGATGGCCCATCTCGAGGCGGTGCTCAAGGCCGCTGGCCATGCCGAAGCACGGCTGGTCAGCACCACCACCGCGCACCGATTCTATCTCGATCGTGGCTGGCACGACGACGGCCCGCCCGAGGTCGAGGGTTTTTCCACCAGCTACCCGATGCGCAAGGCGCTCTAGCCGACGGCTTACAGTGCCAGCTGCAGATGCACGATGTCGTGCCAGCGGTCGAATTTGTAGCCCACGGCCTCATAGCGTCCGACATGGCGGAAGCCGAATTTTTCGTGGATGGCGATGGAATTGGCGGTATCGGCGGTGATCACGGCAATCATCTGCTTGAAACCGAAGGCGCGCGATTGGGCCAGCAGTTCGGTCAGCATCAGCCTGCCGATGCCGCGGCCCTTGATGTCGGGGCGCAGGTAGATCGAATCCTCGCAGGTGAAGCGATAGGCGGCGCGCGGCCGATAGAAACTGGCATAGGCATAGCCCACCGTCTCTCCGTCCAACTCGGCGATGATCAGGGGATGGCCGAGCCGCTTGAGCCCGGCGTATTTCTCCGCAATGGCCTCTTCGCCGGGAACCTCGGTGTCGAAGGTGATCGCCGTCTGTTCCACATAGTACTTATAGATGGCGGTGATGGCGGGAACATCGCTCCAGGCAAAGGGGCGCAGGGTGATCGCGGGCAGGGGTTCGGACATGATCTCGGCGACGGGCTCAACAGGCAAACAAAAGGACCGCAACCCTTGTAGGCTGCGGTCCGGATCATCGTCCAACCAAATTGCTTGATGTGTCCATCAAGGGCTCTTGATGGCCATCAAGCCGGCTTGATGCTTACTCGCGGTTGCCGAACAGGCGGAGCAGCATCATGAACAGGTTGATGAAGTCGAGGTAGAGGCTCAGCGCGCCCATGATGGCGCCCTTGGCCAGCACTTCGGCGCCATAGGACTCCGAATAGCCTTCCTTGATCTTCTGCGTGTCATAGGCGGTCAGGCCGACAAAGATCAGCACGCCGACCACCGAGATGATGAATTCCATCATCGAGGACTGCATGAAGATATTGACCACCGAAGCGATGATCAGGCCGATCAGGCCCATCATCAGGAAGCTGCCCATCTGGGTCAGGTCCCGCTTGGTGGTGTAGCCATAAAGGCTCATGGCACCGAAGGTCGCGGCGGTGATGAAGAACACCTTGGCGATCGAAGCGTCGGTATAGACCAGGAAGATGGACGACAGCGACACGCCCATGATGGCGGCAAAGGCCCAGAACGTGGCCTGGGCGGCCGGCACGGAGAGCTTGTTGATGCCAAAGCTCAGCACCAGCACAAAAGCGAGCGGGGCGAGCATCACTACCCACTGCAGCGGGCTGGCGAACAGCAGATAGCCCCACTGGGTGAGCATGGTGCCGTTGTTCATGGTGGCAACGGCGGCGTCGGGATTGGTGGTCACGGCGGCAGCGGCGGCAAACCAGGCTGCCAGGCCGGTCACGACCAGACCGATCCCCATGTAATTGTAAACACGCAGCATGTAGCTGCGCAAACCTTCGTCAATGGCCAAGGCCGATCCGGCCCGTGCTCCGAGGGTCTGGCGGTCATATTGAGCCAATTTCGGTTCCTTTCGATTATGGAGCGGTGTTTTTTTCCGCCGGTGGGCACTATCTGCCACTTGCCGATCAATATGGATGCCACTCCGGGGCTTTACAAGACGTGTTGAACCTATGCGACGAAACGACTGGCCGGTCACAATTGCTGTGCTAGGCTGAGGCGCGAATCGTGCTGATCCCGAACAGAGGAGGGCCAAAATGCCCAGGCTCTTCACCGGTCTAGAGGTTCCCGAGGCGGTGGGCTTTGCCCTCTCGCTCAAGCGGGGCGGCCTGTCCGGCGCCCGCTGGATCGATACCGACAGCTATCACATAACGTTGAGGTTCATCGGCGACGTCGATCACCAGACCGCCGACGAGGTGGCCGATAGCCTGGACCGGCTGTCCAATTCGATGCGCTTTGATGTGCGGCTCACCCATCTGGGCATCTTTGGCGGCGACAAGCCGCGGGCGCTGTTTGCCGGGGTCGAGCCCAGCCCGGCGCTGAGCCAGTTGCAGGCGGCGCATGAACGGGTGCTGCAGCGGACGGGCCTGCCGGCCGAAGGGCGCAAATTCGTGCCGCACGTCACCCTGGCGCGGCTGCGCGGCACCAATGCGCTGGATGCGGCGCGCTTCATGGCCGAGGCCGGGCGCTTCGAGCCATTGCAGTTTCCGGTGGGACGGTTCGTCTTGTTTTCCAGCCGGGATTCGGTGGGCGGCGGCCCCTATGTGGTGGAACAGAGCTATCCGCTTGCTGCGTAAGCTGAGCTATCGGCCTGTCGGCCGAAGCTGAGCTATCCGCTTGCTGCCTGAGGCACGTCCGGTCACGGGTGAGCGATCGGCTAACGCCGACACCGGGCGATCGGCTGACGCCGACGCTGCGATCGGCCTGTCGGCCGACGCTGATGTTAGGGCTATTTTAACCCTGACAGCGCAAACCGGAGGCCACATGGCCAGGGCCGCCAAAATGCCGCCGTGATTGATCTGCTATTGATGCAAAATCAATCTTATGCGGCGGCATTTGACACCTTGGTAACCATGTTGGGGGCACACTTGGCGGGCAGTTCCCCCTGGCAGCGGACCTTCAAGATGAGGAAGAGATTGGCGATGACGATGAAATCCGGCAGTCTGGTTGTTGGGCTCGCGTTGGGCGCGATGATCGCCCTGGCCCCTGCCGCACAGGCACAGCAGGCCACCGAACTGGGCACGTTCAATGCCTGGACCGCCTGGTCGGCGACTGATGCGAGCGGGTTGATCTGCTATATCTCGGCGACCCCGCAGAGCAGTGAACCGGCGGGCGCCAATCGCGACCCGATCCATTTCATGATCATCCACCGCAAGGGCATGGGCACCAAGAACGAGGTGCAGACCATCATCGGCTACCCGTTCAACAGCACCGATGCCAAGGCCAGCGCCTCCATTGATGGCAAGGCCTATCCCATGGTCACCGAAGGCTCGGCCGCCTGGCTGGCCTCGACGGGCGACGAGGGCGGGTTCGTGCAGGCCTTCAAGGCTGGCACCAAGCTGCAGGTCAAGGGCACCAGCCAGCGTGGCACCAATACCACCGACAGCTATTCGCTGAGTGGGGCCACGGCGGCGATGAACGCCATCGACGCGGCCTGTAAATAAGCCGTCATTGCGGGTTGCCCCCGGCGGGCAATCCGCCATAACTGGGCGCTGGGCCGACCGGTCCGTCGTCTAAATCCGATGCCGAGGCCCTGATGACCAAGTTCGCCGTCGCGCTAGCCCTTGTTGCCGGCCTGATGTCCCCCGTTGCGGCCCAGGCCCAGCAGGTGCGTCTGCTGGGCGAGCATCGCGCCTGGTCGAGCTATAGCGCCAATGACAGCACGGGCACGGTCTGCTTTGCCATGACCAAGCCGGAAAGCGTGGTGCCCACGCCCGATGGCTATACCCAGGCCTATATCTATGTGACCAAGCGCCCGGCCGAGAATATCGATGCCGAGTTCAACCTGGTCGCTGGCTTCTCCTTCCAGCCCGACAGCAAGGCCACCGTCAATGTGAGCGGGCAGGTGTTCAACCTGTTCACCCAGAATGACGCCGCCTGGCTTGACGATGCCGGCCAGGCTGCAACGCTGGCCGCAGCCATCCGGGCCGGCTCGAGCATGACGGTGGAGGGCGTGACCGCCGGTGGCATCAAGGTCACCCAGTCCTATTCGCTCTCGGGCGCCACGGCCGCGCAACAGTCCATCGCCTCGGGCTGCTAGGCGTTTCCCGCCCGTCATGCTGCTCCGGCGGGTGACGCAAGGCCGCCTCCCGCTGGCGTGACTTTGATAATTGTCGCCGGCTATGCTATGGCGCGCGGACTTTCCTGCATTGTTGCCCCTTTGAAGGGATCCCTGGCCTGCCATGAGCATCGCGCTGAACCTTGACCATTCGACCGCAGTCCGCCCGGCTGTCGCCAGCCGTCCGTCGCTGATCGGCCTGAGCAAGCCGGCGCTGGCCGAAGCCCTGACCACGGCCGGTATCGCCAGCGACAAGGAGGCGCGCATGCGCGCCAGCCAGCTGTGGAACTGGCTTTATGTCAATGGCACCACTGACTTCGAGCGCATGACCAATGTGGCCAAGCCGGTGCGCCAGAAGCTCAGCGATGCCTTCAATCTCGATCGTCCCGAGATCGTCTCCGAGCAGGTGTCGAGCGACGGCACGCGCAAATGGCTGTTCCGCTTCCGCGATCCGGCCAATCCTAACTATCCGCCGGTCGAGGTCGAAACCGTCTATATCCCCGAGGAAGACCGCGGCACGCTCTGCGTCTCCTCGCAGGTGGGCTGCACGCTGACCTGCTCGTTCTGCCACACCGGCACGCAGAAGCTGGTGCGCAATCTCACCGCCGGCGAAATCCTGGGCCAGATCCTGATGGCGCGTGAACGGCTGGGCGATTTCCCTGGCGGCACGCGGCCGGACGATGGGGGCCTGGTGCCGCATGGCGATACCCGCGCCATCACCAATATCGTGATGATGGGCATGGGCGAGCCGCTCTACAATTACGAGAACGTCAAGCAGGCGCTGCTGATTGCCTCGGCGGGCGACGGCATGAGCCTGTCCAAGCGCCGCATTACCCTTTCCACATCGGGCGTGGTGCCCTTCATCGAGCCGACCGGCCGCGAGATCGATGTCATGCTGGCCATTTCGCTGCATGCCACCAATAATGATCTGCGCGACGTGCTGGTGCCGATCAACAAGAAGTGGCCGCTCGAAGAGCTGCTGGAAGCCTGCCGCAATTATCCCGGCCTCTCCAATGCCCGCCGCATTACGTTCGAATACGTGATGCTCGATGGCATCAATGACAGCGATGCCGAGGCGCGCGAACTGGTGCGGCTGCTGGCCGGCATTCCGGCCAAGATCAACCTGATCCCGTTCAATCCCTGGCCGGGCGCCAATTACGGCACCTCGCCCTCGAGCCGCATCGAGCGCTTTGCCGATATTGTCAACAAGGCCGGTTATGCCAGTCCGGTGCGGACCCCACGCGGTCGCGACATCTTTGCCGCCTGCGGCCAGCTCAAAAGCGAGAGCGAGAGGCTAAGCAAGAAGGACAGGGACGCCCTGGCGGGGGTGTGATGACGAAGGACACCGTCTTTCACTATACCACCGTCGAATCTGCCTTGAAGATCATCGATAGCGGCAAGATTTTCGCGAGTCACATAAGGTTTCTGAACGACAGTCTCGAGTTTGATTTTGCCAGAGATATGGCTGTTTCGGTGATCAATAATCGGGCAGACGAAGAACTGAAGTATGTCCAAGGCCTCGAGCCAAGACCCTTCGAGAATGGAGCCGTTCTCGTAGATGCAATTACCCAGCCCCTGGAAAAGCTGTCGCCGATATATGTTGCTTGTTTCACAAAGCCCGGCGACGATTACGCCAGGCTGCATGGGGTTCTAAGCCTCTGGCGAGGTTATGGAAGTCGAGGCGTTGCCCTCGTTTTCGACCAAGAGCAATTGGTCAAAGCGACAGCTGCAGATCGTGAAGTAGCTAGGTATGCAGATATCTGGCACCGCAGCGTCGCCTATATGAGGCCGGGTCAACGACCAACTGGACCAACCAAGCGGCTCTTTAGCAATTTGGCCGACTTGACCCCTTGGGCAATTTCGGTCGACGCCAAAAGCGCCGGGTTGGTCTATCCCTTGGATAGGATAAAGTCAGCGCCCATAGATCATCTTGACGACATTGTGGGCGTGTTCTGTTTCATCAAACATGCCTCGTTCAAAGAAGAAGCTGAATTCAGAATTGCTGCAGCAGCGATCGTGGATACCCACCCCAGATCGCTTTTGCCTGTAAAGGAAGTTCGCGCCAGATACGCGAATGGAGCAGTCGTGCCATACATTGAGTTGCCGTTCTGCACCCCCGAGACTAGCGCTCTAAAAGGGATATTGGTGGGCCCATCTGCTCATCAAGAGCGAATTGCCTCTTCCTTGCGGGAGTATTTCCGGATCAAGAAAATGGCGATTCAAGTCTCGTGTTCCGAAATTCCATTCGTTACAGTTTAGGCTACTCCCCCGCCACCCAGTCCATGCGCCATTGACCGCGGCCATCTTCGCCCAGCACCTTGGCGAGTTCAGGCAACAGGATGGCCATGTCGGCTTCCAGCGCGTAGGGCGGGTTGACCACGATCATGCCGGTGCCAAACAGGCGCGGCGGGGTGGCCGGGGCGCGGATGGTCAGCTCGATGCGCAGCACCTTGGCAATGGCGGTGCGCTTGAGGTCGGCGATGAAGGCCTCGGTCTGGGCCGGGTCCTTGATGGGATACCACAGCGCATAGATGCCGCCGGGCCAGCGCTGGTGCGCCTTGGCGAGAGCGGCCACCATATGGGCAAATTCGCCCTTTTCCTCAAAGGGCGGATCGATCAGCACCAGGCCGCGCTTTTCCTTGGGCGGCAGGAAACTGCCCAGCGCCGCCCAGCCATCGAGATGGGTGGCGCGCGCCTGGATGTCACCGGCCAGGTTCTCGCGCAGGGCGGCGGCATCTTCGGGATGCAGTTCCAGGGCAAACAGGCGATCCTGCTCGCGCAGCAGCTGGCGGGCGATCAGCGGCGAGCCGGGATAAAAGCGCAGCTCGCCATCGGGATTGCGGCTGCGCACCGCTTCGATATAGGGCGCAGCCAGTTCGGCCGCCGGCGCCGGCAGGTCGTGGGTAAACAGCCGCCCGATGCCATCGATCCATTCGCCGGTGCGGCCGGCTTCATCGCCCGAGAGATCGTAGAGCCCCACCCCGGCATGGGTATCGATGACGCGAAAGGCCGCCGGCTTGCGCTGCAGATAGGCCATGATGCGGACGAGGATCAGGTGCTTGACCACATCGGCAAAATTGCCGGCGTGGAAGATGTGTCGATAGTTCATCGCGACCCACCGGGGCAAATCGCGCCGGTGGCGCGATTTGAGCAATGAACGCCCTGAGCCATGCGAAGGGCCATGATCCTACTTCCGCCCTTCCGCCAGAAGAATGGTGGCGGCAAAGGCCATGAACACGGCGGCAAAGCTCCAGTTCAGCGCCCTGGACACCCAGGGATTGTCGCGCAGCGTGGTGGTCAGCCATTCGGCCGCCAGCACGATGGCGATGACGATGGGCAGCGAGACCACGACGAATTCGACGCCCAGGAACAGCAGCTTGCCGGCCGCCGCCGGATCATGGGCGGAGACGAACTGGGGCAGGAAGGTCACAAAGAACAGGGCGACCTTGGGATTGGTGAGGTTGATGCCCAGCCCGGTCATATAGCTCTGCAGAAAGCTTGGCTGCCGCCCGGCGGCGCGATTGACCAACAGGCCCCCGCCCTCGCGGATGGCCTGGATGGCCAGCCACACCAGATAGAGCGCCCCAACGATCTTGAGCGCCCAGAAGGCGGCCGGCGCCGCCACGATCAGCACGGAAATGCCGAAGGCAACGAGGCTTGTGTGCACCGCAATGCCGGTCAGCGCGCCCAGAACCGTGGCCATGCCATGGACGCGGCCGAAATTGATGGTGCGGGAGACAAACAGCGCCATATCGGGGCCGGGCGTGATGGCCAGAACGAAGCCGGCCAGGGCAAAGGTCAGGATGACAGAGACGTCAGGAACGAAGGCGGGCATGATGAACTCAAGAATCTGCGCGCCGACAATTGCACGCGCGCCTGCACCTGAATAGGGTGCGCCAAATTTCCGGCCCCCTGCGGCCACCCATCACTGCGACGGCGAACCATGGCAAAAGACATCAAGAAGATCGTGCTTTCCTATTCGGGCGGGCTCGACACCTCCATCATGCTGAAATGGCTGCAGGAGCATTACCAGGCCGAGATCATCACCTTCACAGCCGATCTGGGCCAGGGCGAAGAGCTCGAGCCGGCGCGCAAGAAGGCCGAGATGTTCGGCATCAAGGACATCCGCATCGTGGACGTGCGCGAGGAGTTCGTGCGCGATTTCGTGTTCCCCATGTTCCGCGCCAATGCGCTCTATGAAGGCCAGTATCTGCTGGGCACCTCGATCGCCCGCCCGGTCATCGCCCGTCATCTGGTCGACATCGCCCGCGAGACCGGCGCTGACGCCATCGCCCATGGCGCCACCGGCAAGGGCAATGATCAGGTGCGTTTCGAGCTCACCGCCAATGCGCTGATGCCGGGCCTCAAGGTCATCGCCCCCTGGCGCGAGTGGGACCTGCGCTCGCGCACGGCCCTGCTCAGCTATGCCGAAGCCAACCAGATCCCGATCGCCAAGGACAAGCGCGGCGAGGCCCCCTTCTCGGTGGACGCCAATCTGCTGCACACCTCGTCCGAAGGCATGGTGCTGGAAGATCCGGCTGTGCCCTATCCCGATTATGTGCCGCAGCGCACGGTCGACGCCGAAAAGGCCCCTGACGCGGCCGAGATCATCACCATCGGCTTTGAAAAGGGCGATCCGGTCTCGATCAATGGCGAGACGCTGTCGCCGGCTGCGCTGCTCACCAAGCTCAACGAGCTGGGTGGCAAGCATGGCGTGGGTCGGCTGGACCTGGTGGAAAACCGCTTTGTGGGCATGAAGAGCCGTGGGCTCTACGAGACCCCCGGCGGCACGATCCTGCTGGTGGCACACCGCGGCATTGAATCGATCACGCTCGACCGTGGCGAAGCCCATCTCAAGGATGAGCTGATGCCCAAATATGCCGAGCTGATCTACAATGGCTTCTGGTACTCGCCCGAGCGCGAAATGCTGCAGGCGCTGATCGACAAGAGCCAGACCTATGTCACCGGCGAGGTCACCGTTAAGCTCTACAAGGGCAGCGCCAATGTCATCGCGCGCACCTCGCCCTATTCGCTTTATTCGATGGATCTGGTGACCTTTGAAGAGGGCGCGGTGGCCTATGACCATCACGACGCCGAGGGCTTTATCCGCCTCAACGGCCTACGCCTCAAGACCTGGGCCGCCCGCAATGCCAAGGCCGAAGGCTGATCACTGAGCTCGGTTCGGCCGGATCCGCTGCTTTGGCAGGGTCCGGCCAGCACCCTCGGGCGGCCCTGCGGCGCTATGCCCGTGACAGTTCTGTAACGCGCTTAATTTTTCCTTAAGGTGAACAGTTTAGCGTTCCGCTGTGGCGCGCCTGGGCGTGCGCCCGTGGGGGCAGAGCGCGTGCAAGCAGACAGTCTCAGCGACGTATCCAGTCTTGCCGAGGCCCTGCTTCTCGACGCCGCCCTCGAGAACATTCCCTATGGCTTCTGTGTGTGGTCGCCGCAGTTCCGCCTGGTGATGTGGAACAAGCACTATCGGGACATCTATGGCTTTCCGCTGAGTTCGCTCAAGCGCGGCATGAGCCTGGAAGATGTGGTGCATCTGAGCAGCACGCTGGGCAATCATCCCCACCAAAAGCCCGACGAATTCTATGAGCTCTATACCGCCGAGCTGCTGGCCAATCGCAGCGGCGCGCGGGTGAAAAACACCGAGGTGGTCGATGGCGGCCGCACGGTGGAGACCGCCCATGTCTATTCGCCGGCGCTGGGCTGGGTGGTGACCCATGAGGACATCACCGAGGAAGTGGCCCGCTCGGAAGTGGCGCTCAAGCGCAAGCTGGAGCTGGAACGGCAGAACATCAGGCTCGATGCAGCGGTCAACAATATCAGCCAGGGCCTGTGCATGATGGATGCGCGTGGCCGGCTGGTGATCTGCAACGAGCCCTATGCCCGCATCTATAATTTGCCGCCTGAACTGCTCACGCCGGGCACGCAGCTGGACGATATTCTCAACCACCTGTTCGATGTCGGCATGAGTGCGGA
This sequence comes from Devosia sp. FKR38, assembly GCF_005222805.1. Lineage (GTDB taxonomy): Bacteria > Pseudomonadota > Alphaproteobacteria > Rhizobiales > Devosiaceae > Devosia. Next base: position 705,684 of record NZ_STGC01000002.1, read on the forward strand.
CATGACGCGCGAGGAATATCTGACCTGGCGGCGCGACGTCATCGCGCGCTGCGAATATGGCAAGAATGTCCACGAGCTCAATGGCCGCACCATTATGATGCAGCACCATCCGATGAAGGATGGTGGCTGGGTGTCCACCCATGAGGATATCACCGAGCAGCGCCAGAATGAGGCGCGTATCCGTCATCTGGCGCGTCATGATGCCTTGACCGATCTGCCCAATCGCATCGAGTTCCTCGAGCAGATGGCCAAGACCGAGATCAATCTCAGCCGCGGCGAACAGGCGGCGGTGCTCTATATCGACCTCGATCACTTCAAGGCGGTCAATGACACGCTGGGTCATGCGGTGGGCGATGAGGTGATCAAGCAGGCCTCGGCCCGGCTGTGGGGCGCAACGCGGGAGACCGATGTGCTGGCCCGGCTGGGCGGCGATGAATTTGCCCTGCTGATGCGGCCGATCGATGATGCCTCGGCGGCCGCCAAGGTGGCCGACCGCATCATCCGCGCCATCAGTGCGCCCATGCATATCGGCGGCCAGCAGATCGAGATCGGCGCCAGCATCGGCATTGCCGTGGGGCCGGGCGACGGGGTCAAGACCGATGCGCTGGTCAAGAATGCCGATCTGGCACTGTACCGCGCCAAGAGCGACGGGCGCTCAACCTATCATTTCTTCGAAAACGGCATGGATGCCGAGCTGCAGCGGCGGCGCAATATCGAGGCTGGGTTGCGCCTGGCGCTGCAGCGCGACGAATTGCGCCTGGTCTATCAGCCGCTGCTGGGGCTCGAGGAAGACCGGGTGATCTGCGTGGAGGCGCTGCTGCGCTGGGACCATGAGGATCGCACCATCTCGCCCACCGAATTTGTGCCCATTGCCGAGGAAACCGGGCTGATCGTGGCCATCGGCGAATGGGTGCTGCGCGAAGCGACGCGGGCGGCCGCCAGCTGGCCGGGCGACGTGCGGGTGGCGGTCAATCTCTCGCCGGTGCAGTTCAAGGCGCGTGACCTGGTGGGCATGGTGCAGTCGGCGGTGTCCGCTGCCGGCCTGCCGCCGGCACGGCTTGAGCTCGAGATCACCGAATCCCTGCTGCTGACGGAAAGCGAAGCCACCCTGCAGGCGCTGCATGACCTGCGCGCCATGGGCGTGCGCATCTCGATGGATGATTTCGGCACCGGCTATTCCTCGCTGAGCTATCTGCGCAGCTTCCCCTTCGACAAGATCAAGATCGACCGCTCCTTCATGCATGATCTGACCGAGCGCAAGGACAGCCAGGCCATCATGCAGGCGGTGATCGGCCTGGGCCGGTCGCTGGGCATGTCGACCACGGCCGAGGGCGTTGAAACCCAGGAACAGCTGGCCCTGGTGCGGGCGCAGGGCGCCACGGAAGTGCAGGGCTTCCTGTTCTCCCCGCCCTTGCCGCCCGAGGCGCTGGTCAATCTGCTGCGGGCCGATGCGGCCCGCGCGGTGTCGCATCGGCGCAAGGCATCCTGAGCACGGCACGGACCCCGCTGTCCGGCCCGCGTCCGGGCCTGTTCCAGCGCCTGTGTGACGGCCCGATTGACAGTCTAATCTGGCTGCGGCACGACCTAGGGTGGTGCTTTATCCGGGGTTGCTGATGGTCCGTCTTGCTGCCGTTCTGATTGCGTGTCTCCCGGTTCTTGTGTCCGGTGCCACGGCTTCCGATGCGCCGCATCTTGTTGCCGTGGACAATGTGGTTGAGCCCTATGTCGGGCGCGACACGCCGGGACTGGCGGTGCTGGTGATGTCGAAAGGGACTGTGCTGCACAAGAGCGGCTATGGCTTTGCCGATATTGACGCGGAACGGCCGGTGACCGCGCAAACCATCTTCGATCTGGCCTCGGTGTCCAAGGAAATGACGGCGCTGGCCGCGCGGCTTCAGATGCAGGACGGGCTCTATGATGAGGACACCGCGGTTGCCGATATCCTGCCGGTGTTTGCCGATCAGGCTTCGGATGACCGCGCCATCGTCGTGGGCGATCTGATCCACCATGTTTCCGGGCTCACCGACTATATCAATGCCGATGAGGAGTCCGTGTCGGGCACTGAGGCGACCAATGCCGTTGTGGTGAACTGGCTGGCCGACCAGCCGCTCGACCATGCCCCTGGCACACAATTTGACTATTCCAACAGCGGCTATGTCACGCTGGGCAGTCTGGTGGCCATGGCTGATGGCGCCGACAGCCTCAATGGGGTGCTGCATGCGCGGATCTGGGATGATCTGGGTATGGAGTCGACCAATCTGGTGGTGCTGGCCGAGGGGGTGGACCCCGACCGTATGGCCACCGGCTATAGTGGCTTGGAAGGTGACTTCGAACTCAGCCATGTGCCGAGCCTTTTGGAAGGCGACGGCAATGTGCTGACCTGCCTTGATGATCTGGCACTCTATGAGACCGCCTTGAGCGATGGATCGCTGCTCGACGAGCAGGCAATCAAGACGCTGTTTGAGAACGGTACGCTCGATGACGGCTCGCCGATCAACGAAGATGGCGCCGGCTATGGCTATGGCTGGGGGCTGGAGACCTGGGGCGGAGACCAATATGCCACCCACAGCGGCAGCTGGATGGGAACCTCGACCTACTACCAGCGCAATCTCGATACCGGCATGACCGTCATCCTGCTGGCCAATGGCGAGGATATCTCGCTGGCGGAAATGGCCGTCGATGTGGAAGCAGCGGCGGAGTAAGGGATTGGGGTCAATCCGGTCTGGCGCGACCGGCTCGACCTAGACAGCATGCAGGTCAGGTAACCATGGCGGGCGCCGGTGGCCGGTCGCAACCCACCTTTGCGCCCCCCGCGCTTGTGGAAAACCGCGTCTTCCTGTAATGCAGCGCCAAATGCGCCAATTCCGCATCGCTGCGGAGGGTTGGCGCGTCTTCATTCCTGCATGGTTCAGCCGTTTGCCGCCGCCCCTTTCGCGGCACAAGGTTTTGGGATCATGCCAAACAGGCCGGATCCATATGTCCCTGCGCAATATCGCTATCATCGCCCACGTTGACCACGGCAAGACCACGCTTATCGACGTGCTGCTCAAGCAGTCGGGTTCCTTCCGCGAAAACGAACGCGTCGAAGAACGCGCCATGGACAGCAATGATATCGAGCGCGAGCGCGGCATCACCATTCTGGCCAAGGTGACCTCGCTGCTCTGGAAAGACACCCGCATCAATATCGTGGACACCCCCGGCCACGCCGACTTCGGCGGCGAAGTCGAGCGCATCCTGTCCATGGTCGATGGCGTGGTGATCCTGGTGGACGCGGCCGAAGGCCCGATGCCGCAGACCAAGTTCGTGCTCGGCAAGGCGCTGGCCCAGGGCCTGCGTCCCATCGTGGCGATCAACAAGATCGACAAGTCCGACGAGCGCCACATGGAAGTGCTCGAAGAGATCTTTGATCTGTTCATCGCGCTGGATGCTTCGCCCGAGCAGCTCGACTTCCCCGTGCTCTATGGTTCGGCCAAGCAGGGCTGGATGGCGCTGGAGCCCGAGGGTCCCAAGGACGATCTCGGCCCGCTGCTGGACAAGGTCATCGAGCATGTGCCCGAGCCGACCGTGGAAGAAGGCCAGTTCCGCATGCTGGTCACCACCATCGAGCGCAACCCCTTCCTGGGCCGCATCCTGACCGGCCGCATCACCTCGGGCACGGTCAAGTCCAACGACGCCATTCACACGCTCAACCGTGAAGGCAAGGAAGTCGAAAAGGGCCGCGTTTCCAAGGTTCTGGCCTTCCGTGGCCTTGAGCGCACCCCGGTGGACATCGGCGAAGCCGGTGACATCGTCGCCATCGCGGGTCTCGTGACCTCCACCGTGGCCGACACGCTGTGCGCGCCGCAGGTGACCACGCCCATCGCCTCCAAGCCGATTGATCCGCCGACCCTGTCGGTGACCTTCCGCATCAACGACGGCCCGCTGGCCGGCCGCGAAGGCGACAAGGTGCAGTCCCGCGTGATCCGCGAGCGCCTGTTCCGCGAAGCCGAAGGCAATGTCGCCATCAAGGTGACGCCCGGCGACGACAATGATTCCTATGACGTGGCTGGCCGCGGCGAATTGCAGCTGGCGGTGCTGATCGAAAACATGCGCCGCGAAGGCTTCGAGCTGACCATCGGTCGCCCCAAGGTGCTGATGCGCGATATCGATGGCGTGCGCCACGAGCCGATTGAAGAAGTCATCATCGACGTTGATGACGAGCACACCGGCACGGTTGTGCAGAAGCTGACCGAGCGCAAGGGCGAGCTGACCGACATGCGTCCCTCGGGCGTCGGCCGCACCCGTATCCAGCTGCTGGTCCCCACCCGTAGCCTGATCGGCTACCAGCCCGAACTGCTCAGCGACACCCGCGGCACGGCGATCTTTAACCGCCTGTTCCACTCCTTCGTGCCCTTCAAGGGCGATCTGCCCGGCCGCCGCACCGGCGTTCTGATCAGCAACGGCACCGGCCAGTCCGTGGCCTTCGCGCTGTGGAACCTGGAAGACCGTGGCCCGATCATGATCGATGCGGGCGTGGACATCTATGAAGGCATGATCATCGGCGAGCATTCCCGCGAGAATGACCTTGAGGTCAACGCGCTCAAGGGCAAGCAGCTCACCAATATCCGCACCACGTCCAAGGACGAAGCGGTGCGCCTGACCACGCCCAAGAAGCTGACCCTCGAGCAGTCGCTGGGCTATATCGCCGAAGACGAATATGTCGAGGTGACCCCCAAGTCGATCCGCCTGCGCAAGATCTGGCTCGATCCCAATGATCGCAAGCGCATGAGCCGCGCCTCCAAGTCGGCCTAAGCCAATAGGGGCTCCTGGGGAAATCCAGGGGCCCTAACTTTTTGTTGGTGGTTTGCCGACAGTGTGCCGTCCAGGCCAACAGGAGACCCAGCATGACCGAATGGATCATCCACACCATTTCGAGCTGGGGCTATCTCGGCATTTTTCTCGTGATGCTGGCGGAATCGATCTTTCCGCCCATTCCGAGCGAGCTGATCATTCCCTTTGCCGGCTTTGCCGCCGCCAATGGCGAGCTCAACCTGTTCGGGGTCATCGCCGCGGCCACCGTTGGCGCGGTGGTGGGCATGCTGCCCTGGTATTTTGCCGGGCGGCTGTTCGGGCTCAACCGCGTCCGCGCCCTCGCTGACCGCTTTGGTCGGGTCATGGCCTTTAATGCTGACGAGATCGACATGGCGGTGGGCTGGTTTACCCGTTTCGGGCCCGTCATCGTGCTGTTCGGCCGGCTGATCCCCTTGATCCGCACCTTGATCTCGATTCCGGCGGGCCTGTCGCGCATGCCGCTGCCCATCTTTCTTCTGGCCTCGACCGCCGGGGCGCTGGTGTGGAACACCATCCTCACCCTGGCCGGCTTTATCCTGCATGAGCATTACGAGGTGATCGAAGTGGTGCTCGATCCGCTGAGCTATGCCGTGCTGGGGCTGGTCGTTGTGCTCTATCTGATCAAGGTCGTGACCTGGCGGCCGAGCACGGCGCGCGGCTAGCCGAACGGATTGTGCGTTTGCTGGCTTGACCCGGAGCCGGCTTTTGCGCCAAGACGCTGGGCAAAGCGAGGTTTCCTCATGGACAAGTTCACCACCCTGACCGGTGTCGCGGCGCCCCTGCCGATCATCAATATCGACACCGACATGATCATCCCCAAGCAGTATCTCAAGACCATCAAGCGGACGGGTCTGGGGACAGCGCTGTTTTCGGAGATGCGCTACAACGAAGACGGCACCGAGAACCCCGATTTCGTGCTGAACAAGCCGGGCTATCGCCAGGCCAGCATCATCGTGGCCGGCGACAATTTCGGCTGCGGCTCCAGCCGCGAGCATGCCCCCTGGGCCCTGCTCGATTTCGGCATCCGCTGCGTGATCTCCACCAGCTTTGCCGACATCTTCTACAACAACTGCTTCAAGAACGGCATTCTGCCGCTGGTGGTGTCGCCCGAACAGCTCAAGCTGCTGCTCGACGATGCCGATCGCGGCTCCAACGCCACGCTGACGGTGGATCTGGAAAGCCAGACTATCAAAGGCCCCGATGGCGGCACGCTGCATTTCGACATCGACCCCAGCCGCAAGCAGATCCTGCTCGAGGGCCTGGACGATATCGCCGGCACGCTCAAGTCCGATCCCTCGATCACCAGCTTTGAAAACAAGATGGCGACAGACCGCCCCTGGCTCTGAGCCATGGTGGAGATCGGCTACGAAGCCGTTCTGCAGCCTGACAGCGAAGCGGCCATCGGGGCCGCCCTGATCGCCTTCAACCGCGCGCAGGTGCCGGATTTTCCGGCGCCGCGCACCCTGGGGCTGACGCTGCGGCATCCCGAGACCGGGGTGATCGATGGCGGCATGACCGCCCGGATCAGTTTCAACTGGATGTTCATTGAGATGCTCATCGTGCCCGAGCGGCTGCGCGGGCAAGGTGTGGGCACCCAATTGATGGCCCAGGCCGAAGTGCTGGCGCGCGAAGCGGGCTGCGCCGGCATCTGGCTGGATACCTTCAGTTTCCAGGCGCCCGACTTTTACGCCAAGCTTGGCTATGCCGTTTTTGGCGAAATCACCCAATATCCGCCCGGCGCGAGCCGATTCTTCCTGCAAAAACTCCTGAGTTGATCATGGTCCAGCGCGTTTCCACCGGTTCCCCCTTCGAAGCCACCTTTGGCTATTCCCGTGCCGTGCGGCATGAGGACACCGTCTATGTCTCCGGCACGACGGGCTATGACTATGCCACCATGACCATGCCCGACGATGTCGGCCAGCAGGCCGCCAATGCCCTGGCCACCATCGACAAGGCCCTCAAGGAAGCCGGCTCGTCCATTCAGGACACCGTGCGCGTGGTCTATTATGTGGGCGACCGCAACGACGTCGACGCCGTGGTCAAGGCCGTGGGTCCGGTGTTCAAAGACATTCGCCCGGCCGCCTCGATGCTGATCGTGCAGATGATCGAAGCCGGCATGAAGATCGAGATCGAAGTCACCGCCCGCATCGGCGCCGCCAACAGCTGATCGCCTGGCGCTCACCGGCTCCACCGCTTGCGCGGGCAGGTCAAATGAGGCTATGTGCGGAGCCACAGGCGTAACCATCAGTACGGCAAGGAGCCACCATGGCCACCCATTCCCTCTTCCTGCTGCCCGGCGACGGCATCGGTACCGAAATCATGGCCGAGGTCGACAAGCTGATCGCCTGGACCAATAGCGAGCAGCTCACCGATTTCGCCACCGAGCGCGGCCTGGCTGGCGGCGCGGCCTATGATGCCCATCAGGTGGCCATCACCGATGAAGACACCGAAAAGGCCAAGGCCGCCGATGCGGTGATCTTTGGCGCGGTGGGTGGGCCGAAGTGGGACAATGTGCCCTATGAGCACCGTCCGGAAGCGGCTCTCCTGCGTCTGCGCAAGGAAATGGCCGTGTTTGCCAATCTGCGCCCCGCCATCTGCTATCCGGCGCTGGCCGAAGCCTCCTCGCTCAAGCGCGAGCTGGTGGAAGGCCTCGATATCCTGATCGTGCGCGAACTGACTGGCGGCGTCTATTTCGGCGAGCCCAAGACCATCACCGATCTGGGTGGCGGGCAGAAGCGCGCCATCGATACCCAGGTCTATGAGACCTATGAGATCGACCGCATCGCCCGCGTGGCCTTCGACCTCGCCCGCACCCGCAACAACAAGGTGCATTCGGCCGACAAGAAGAACGTGATGAAGTCCGGCGTGCTGTGGGACGAAGTGGTCAAGGGCGTTGCCAAGGACTATTCGGACGTCGAGCTGCACCATATCCTGGCCGACAACGCGGCCATGCAGCTGGTGCGCAATCCCAAGCAGTTCGACGTGATGGTCACCGATAACCTGTTCGGTGATATTCTCTCGGACGTGGCGGCCATGCTCACCGGTTCGCTGGGCATGCTGCCCTCGGCCAGCCTGGGTGCGCCCGATCCGGTCACCGGCAAGCGCAAGGCCTTCTACGAGCCCGTGCACGGCTCGGCCCCCGATATTGCCGGCAAGGGCATTGCCAATCCCATCGCCATGATCGCCTCGGTGGCCATGGCGCTGCGCTACAGCTTCGGCATGATCGAGCTGGCCACCCGCATCGAGAACGCCATCTCGGCCGTGCTCAGCGACGGGCTGCGCACCGGCGACATCGCCCAGGACAACCGCAAGACGGTCGGCACCGAAGAAATGGGCGCCGCCATCCTGGCCAAGCTCAAGGCCTAACCCCAGCGGCTCTCCAAACACGATGTCCCCGGCCTAAGGCCGGGGCGCACGGACTAGCTCAGCCGCTTCTGGAAAAAGATGCGGCGTGATCCGGCCGGATGGTCCTCGATGGTGCCGAACGCGACAAACCCGAGGTCGCGGTAAAACTCGGGCGCCTGGAAGGCGAAGGTGTCGAGCCACATGCCACCGAGGCCTTGCCGGCGTGCCCAGTTTTCGGCCTCCTGCATCAGCATCCTGCCCAGGCCCTGGCCGCGCAGGTCCGCCGCCACCGACACGAACTGAATAAACATCCAGTCGTAGAGCACATAGCCCGTAAGGCCCCCCCTGATGGTGCCTGCCTCATCCTTGAGGAGGAAGCCATAGTCGCGATAGTTGCCCCCAGGCCGCTGCGCCTCGGCGGCCTCACCAAGGATGCCCACCACCGCCTCTATGTCGGAAGGGCTCGGCTCGTCGACGAATTCGAGGCGGGGCGTGGCGCTCACGAGGTAGCAGCTCCGATGCAGGCGGTAATATCGATCACTATCTTTCTGCCCGGCGCGATCCTGTCAACAATGCGCCTGGACGACGAAATCGGCGCCGATTTGGGGACGCTGAAGGCTTGAGGCCCCCAAACCTGCGACGGCCGGGATGACATCGCGTGAGCTTGCCGATGCGCATCAAACAAAAAGCCCCGGCGCTTTCGCACCGGGGCTTTTCTGTCTTGCGCGGAGAGCCAGCCTTATTCGGCGGCTGCTTCTTCCTTGGGGGCGTTCTTGGCTTCTTCGATGGCGGCAGCCTTGGCAGCCTTGTCTTCAGCGCGCTGGGTGGCCTTCTCGCCCGGCTTTGCCTTGTTGGGGTTGTTGCGGGCTTCGCGGTTGGCAACGCCGACGGCGTCGAGGAAACGCAGCACGCGGTCGGTCGGCTGGGCGCCAACGCTCAGCCAATGCTTGGCGCGCTCGGCGTCGATCACGACGCGGCCTTCATTGTCCTTGGCCAGCAGCGGGTTGAAGGTGCCGAGCTTTTCGATGAAACGGCCATCGCGGGGCGAACGGGCATCGGCGACGACGATCTGGTAGAACGGGCGCTTCTTGGTGCCACCACGGGCCAGACGGATCTTGAGGGACATATTGGTATCCTAGGTTAGGTTGAACGGTTACTTTTTCTTGCCCAGGCCCGGCAGGCCTGGGAAACGGGGTGCGCCGCCAAGCCCGGGCAGACCGGTTCCGGCGGATTTGAACAGGGCGCCGACATCGGTCGGCAGTTTTTCAGCCAGCTGCGGCTTGGGCGCGGGCAGGCCCTTGAGCTGGGCGGGGTCGATGCCGGCCTGGCGGGCCATCTGCTCGAGCTGGGCCGGGTCCATCTTGGAGAGGTCGGGCATGCCGCCCATGCCGCCCATCATCTTGCCGCCCATCATGCCACCGAGGGCACCCATGCCGCCCTTGCCGACCTTTTTCATCATGTCGGCCATCTGGCGGTGCTGCTTGGCGAGCTTGTTGATCTCGCTGACCTCGACACCGGCGCCGGCAGCGATGCGCTTGCGGCGGCTGGCATTGAGCAGGTCGGGCTCGGCCCGTTCCTTCTTGGTCATCGAATTGATGATGGCGATCTGGCGATCGAACACCTTCTCGTCGATATTGGCGCCGGCCATGGCTTTCTTGATCTGGCCCATGCCGGGCATCATGGCCATCAGGCCACCCATGCCGCCCATCTTCTTCATCTGGATCAGCTGGTTGCGCAGATCGTCGAGGTCAAAGGAGCCCTTCTTGAGCTTCTTGGCCATCTTCTGGGCGTCTTCGGCCGACACATGCTCGGCGGCCTTTTCGACCAGGCTGACGATGTCGCCCATGCCCAGGATGCGGTCGGCGATGCGGCTGGGGTGGAAATCCTCCAGCGCATCCATCTTTTCGCCAACGCCGATCAGCTTGATCGGCTTGCCGGTCGCGGCGCGCATCGAGAGCGCGGCGCCGCCGCGGCCGTCGCCGTCCACGCGGGTCAGCACGATGCCGGTGATGTCCAGGCGCCCATCAAAGGACCGCGCCACATTGATGGCGTCCTGGCCGGTCAGCGCATCGACCACCAGCAGGATTTCATGCGGCTTGGCGATATCCTTGATGCTGACGGTTTCCACCATCAGCTCTTCGTCGATATGGGTGCGGCCGGCGGTGTCGAGAATCAGAACGTCATAGCCACCTAGGCGGGCCTCGCGCTCGGCGCGGCGGGCGATCTGCACCGGGGTTTCGCTGGTGACGATGGGCAGGGTATCCACGCTCACCTGTTCGCCCAGCACGCGCAGCTGCTCCATGGCAGCGGGGCGGCGGGTATCGAGCGAGGCGAGCAGAACCTTCTTCTTGTTGCGGTCCTTGAGGCGCTTGGCAATCTTGGCGGTGGTGGTGGTCTTGCCCGAGCCCTGCAGGCCCACCATCAGCAGCGTCACCGGGGCGGGGGCATTGAGATCGATGGCCACGGCGCTGTCGCCGAGCACGGCCACCAGCTCGTCATGGACGATCTTGACCACCTGCTGGCCGGGGGTGACCGAGCGGGTCACTTCGGCGCCGACGGCGCGGTCCTTGACCTGTTCGACAAAGGCGCGGACCACTTCGAGCGAGACGTCGGCCTCGATCAGCGCGCGGCGGATTTCGCGCAGCGCTGCCTCGACGTCCGCGGCACTCAGAGCCCCGCGGCCACGCAGTCCATCAAAGATTTTGCCAAGCCGGTCGCTTAAGCTCTCAAACATTGTCCGTCCTTGTGTCTGCCAGTCGATCCGGCAGAGATAGGATCCATCAGTCCAAACGCCAAGCGCACCCACGGGCGCAACGCGCTGGTGGGTGGTGGCCTCCGGGATCGTCTAGACCCTTGCGGGGTCCCGGTCGGCGGGTCAGGAGCAAAGCCTGATGAATGGGGTCGCTGTACGGGAAAGCGGGCGCGGAGTCAAGGAACAGGCGGGCCATCGGGCTTGAGGCGTCGCGCCAACCTTACCAGATCGGCAAGACAATGACCAAAGCTTCACTTGCTGGCGCGGGTTGCCGCAGCAATGCTCGGCGGGCCAAGAGGAGGAAAGCCCCATGCCGCATTATCGTTCCATCGTGCTCGCCCTGCCGCTGTGTTGTCTGGCTGGCAGTGCTTTTGCGGTTTCAACTGTCGAGCAGGTGCTGCACGATCCCAATCGTCCGGTGGCCGCGGTGGCGGCCGCGCTCGATGTGACGCCCCTGCAGTTTGCCACCTGCTTTGCCGGGGTAACGCCGGCGCGCAGCGCGGCCGAGCTCAATGGCCAGCGCGAGCGCGACAACAAGGCCGTGCTGCTGCCGTGCCTGGCCGCGATCAATCCGGAGATCGACAATGCGCGGCTTGATCGGGTGATGGACAGTTTCCGGGGCGGGCCGCCGCCGGCAGTGGGCAGCAACTAAAGGCTGCGGCCGGCCAGTTTCATCAGCGTGGTGCGCAGGCCTGAGGGCATGTTGAGCACCATTGCCTTGAGCCAGGGGCGGGCGATCTGGTCCCACAGGCCCAGCACGATGCGGCCACGCAGGGTCACCGGCAGGGCAAAGTCCGAGACGGTCACCACTTCGGTGGCCCAAGTCAGCTTATAGGGCATGGCGGGCACCATCAGGTCGGCGCCATGCAGCCCGTGTTCGGCGCAGGTGCGGATCACCTCGCCCAGATGCATCTTGCCCGGGCTCTCGTCGGAATTGGAAAAATCCCGGCTGGCGACAAAGGCATAATAGCGCTGGTTGTGGATGAAGCCCCATTGCTCGGCAATGGCCATATCCTTGTGGTGCAGCGACATGGCCAGCAGCGGCGTATCGGCGCGACCGGCCAGCGATGTGCAGAAATCGGTGAAGGCGGTATCGCGGAAGGCGCGCGAGGTCAGGCCCTGATCCCGAAGCCGCTCGGCCCGGCCGGTCAGGGTCCGGGTGATGACGCCCAGCTGCTCGGCGGTGGTGCTGGCGACATGGTGGGTCACTGCGCCGTCGCGCTCCAGCCGGTTGCGGGCATTGCGCATGTTCTTGCGCGTCTTGGGCTTGATGGTGGCGAAATAGGCCTCGAAATCGGGGAAGGCATCAAGGGCGACATAGGGCGCGCCCTGTTCGGTGCCGGTGATGATATGGTTGGCCGGCATGCTGCGGGCCAGCACGCTGTCCGAGCGCACCTTGAGAAAGCTCACCGCGTCGCAGGGCACGGCGGCAATGGCCGCCTTGAGCAGCAGCGCAATGGCCTCGCTGCCGTCGGTGCCGGGCGCCAGCAGGGCGTCGGAATACTGGCTGAAGGCATGGCCGAGCGGCACCAGCATGGTGCGCGCCCTGGTGCGGATGCGCTCCATGGGCAGAATGGCAACCAGGCGCTGCCCATCGAGCAGCGCAGCGATCACTGGGGCGAAGTCGGTATTGCCGCGCGCCGCCTCGAAATCGAACACGGCGCGGGCCCAGCCGCAGCCCTGGAACAGCACGGCCCCGTCAGACTGCGCCTCGAGCCCCTCCCATTGCACGGCAATGGCGTCCACGGCCGCGCGGCTGGTCAGCAGTTCGGTGCGCAGCACATGGCTGCGCACGCCGGACTGGACAGCCGGAGACGGGATACGTCGCCGCTCATTGGCTCTGGGGACGGCGCTGAGTGAGGTCATTTGCTGAACGTATAGGCCTCGATGTCGCGCACGCCTTCGGGGGCGGCGGGGTCGACCTGGAAGTCGACGGTGTAGATCTTCTTCTTCTGCGGATTGAGCGGGGTGAACTTGACCAGGCCCGCCAGCGCCAGCTTGGCATAATAGGACAGGCCCGTGACCTGCTGGCTCAGATTGGTCATGCCCAGCTTGGAGCGTAGGATGCCATTGGCATAGTTGACGGCGTAGTGCTTGCGCAGCTCGTCGGTCCAGTGCTCGGTGGTGAAGCTGACGTTGAGCATGTTCTCATTGACCACGCGGTGCGGTCCGTTCAGCGGCCAATGCAGCATCTTGCCGGCTTCCAGCATATGCACTTCGGCATAGTCGTCGAACCAGGGCTCATAGGGCATGTCGGTTTCGCGCAGCTGGCCCAGGATCAGCTTTTCCAGCGCGGGCTGGGAGATGAAAGGGGCCTTGGCGGGATAGACATAGACCTTCTTGGTGCCGCGCACCTGCCACAGGCTCTGCCCGGGCACGTCGGAGTGATATTTCACCGACACATTGGGGGAGGAGATCAGCAGCGTCAGATTGCGCTTGTAGCTCACAAAGCCCGGCACGCGCTCCTCAAACTCGGCATAGAGGCTGTCGAGCAGTTCGCCATAGGCCGGATTGGTCTTGGCGGGGGCGGTCAGGTTGATCCAGATATTGCCGTTGCGCACGACTTCGAGCACCTGGGCGCCGGTGAGGCCCTTGATCTGGCCTTCGCGGCGCTTGGGCGGATTGCCCGGCGTCTTCTGGGAATAGTTGACGTGGTAATATTCGCGCGGCGTCGCATCGATCAGCGCGGCCAGCGCGTCATCGCTAAACAGCGGCGAGGCGGCCAGGCGGTGGTTGAGAGCGAGCGAATGGGTGCCGAACAGGGAGGGGAAGTGCGGCTGCCAATTGGTGATGATCTGGTCAGTGATCACGGGCATATTCATGGTCGGACACTCCGATAGCGCGTCAAGACGCGGCAGCTGGTCTGGTCATTGTCTTACCCTAACCCGGATCGGCTCTATTGGCGCGGCCAAGCTCTTGGGCTGGTTAAGCCGCCATGAATGCTGAAACCCTTAAGAAATATGAACAATTCTATTGTCCTCTGGTTCGCTCGAGCCGGGACATGGCGCCCCTGTGTGCCCGGCCACTGGCAATTGCGTGCCGCATCGGCCATATAGGGGCCATTCATTCCCAGTGCGGGCGAGGCAGAGCGTGAACGGCGTGCCGTTTCTCAAGATGAACGGATTGGGCAACCAGATCGTGGTTGTCGATATGCGCGGCCGCGCCGATCGCGTGGCGCCGGCGGCTGCCATTGCCATCAATGGCACGGCGGGCACCAAGTTCGACCAGATCATGGCCATTCATGATCCGCGCACGCCCGGCACTGCCAATTACATCGAAATCGTCAATTCGGACGGCTCGCGCGCCCAGGCCTGCGGCAATGGCATGCGCTGCGTAGTGCAGGCGCTGACGGCCGAGCAGGGCCGGCATCGCTTCACCTTCGAAACCGTGGCGGGCCTGCTGTTCGGCGAAGAGCTCGAAGACGGGCTGATCACGGTGGACATGGGCACGCCCAAGTTCGCCTGGTACGAGATCCCGCTGGCCGAAGAGTTCATGGACACCCGCCAGATCGAGCTGCAGATCGGACCGATCGAAGCGCCGGTGCTGCATTCGCCCTCGGTGGCCTCGATGGGCAATCCGCATGCCACCTTCTGGGTGCAGGACGATGTGTGGAGCTATGCGCTCGACCGCTTCGGGCCGATGCTGGAAAACCACCCGATCTTTCCCGAGCGCGCCAATATTTCCATTGCCCAGGTGGTCGCGCCCGACCGCATCATCCTGCGCACCTGGGAGCGCGGCGCGGGCCTCACCGAAGCCTGCGGCACCGCGGCCTGTGCGGCGGCGGTCAATGGCGCGCGCACACGGCGCACCGGGCGCAATGTCACCGTCACCCTGCCGGGCGGCGATCTGCGCATTGCCTGGCGCGACGATGACCATGTGGTGCTCACCGGCCCGGCGGAGCTGGAATGGACCGGCATGGTCGATCCGCAGACAGGGGTCTGGACGCGGGACGAGGCCGCGGCCTGATGGCAGTCGAGACGCTGACCTTCGGCTGCCGCCTCAATGCCTATGAGGCCGAGGTGATGAAGGCCGAGGCCGAAAAGGCCGGTCTGGATAATGCGATCATCATCAATACCTGCGCCGTGACGGGGGTGGCCGTGCGCCAGGCCCGTCAGGCGGTGCGCAAGGCGCGGCGCGACAATCCTACCGCCCGCATCATTGTCACCGGCTGTGCCGCCCAGACCGAGGCGCGCAGCTTTGGCGACATGCCCGAGGTCGATCTGGTGATCGGCAATCACGACAAGATGCAGGCCAAGAGCTATGCACCCATGCTGTTTGGCGCTCCGCTCAACGACAAGGTGCAGGTCAACGACATCATGAGCGTCCGCGAGACCGCGGGCCATCTGATCGAGGGCATGGACGGCCGGGTGCGGGCGTTCATCCAGGTGCAGAATGGCTGCGATCATCGCTGCACCTTCTGCATCATTCCCTTTGGTCGCGGCCCCTCGCGCTCGGTGCCGATGGGCCTTGTGGTCGAGCAGGTCAAAAAGCTGGTCGCCAATGGCTGTGGCGAAGTGGTGCTGACCGGGGTGGACATCACCTCCTATGGTCCGGACCTGCCGGGCAGTCCGACGCTGGGCCAATTGTGCCAGGCCATTCTGCGCCATGTGCCGGATCTGCCGCGCTTACGCATTTCCTCGATCGACAGCATTGAGGCCGATCCGGCGCTCTATGAGCTGATCGCCAGCGAACACCGGCTGATGCCGCATCTGCATCTGAGCCTGCAGTCGGGCGATGACATGATTCTCAAACGCATGAAGCGCCGGCACAGCCGCGAGGAGGCCCTGGCCATTGTGAGCCGGCTGCGCGCGCTGCGGCCCGATATGGCGCTGGGCGCCGATATCATCGCCGGCTTTCCCACCGAGGACGAGGCGATGTTTGCCAATAGCCTGGCCATCGTCGCCGACGCCGATATCACCCATCTGCATGTCTTTCCCTATTCGCCGCGCCCGGGCACGCCGGCGGCGCGCATGCCGCAGGTGCCCGGTGCGGTGGTGCGCGAGCGCGCCGCGCAGTTGCGGGCGGCGGGGGAGCGCCAGTTTGCCCGGCTCTGCGCCAGCCGCGTCGGGCATGTCGAGCGGGTGCTGGTCGAGCATGGCGAAATCGGTCGCACCGAACACTTCGTGCCCGTACAGATGCCGGGTGCCAAGGCGGGCGATCTGCTCAATGTGCGGATCACCGCTGCCACGGCCGATGGCCTCGTCGGTGACGTGCTGCGCCACGCCGCCTGAACCCATTAGAAAGAGCGCCGATGACCGACAAGAAACCGTCCTTCTTCAAGCGCCTGTTCGGCGGCGATGTCGCGCCCACGCCGCCGGTTCCGCCCGTTGTGCCTGCCGCACCCGAAGCGCCCGCGCCCGTGCCGCCCGTGCCGCCCGGTCCGCCCGAGGCGACGCCGGCCTATATCGAGGCGGTCGAGGAGGCTACCCACGCCGCCCAGGTCGGCGCTCCGCCTGCGGCACCCGCCGCTGTGCCCGCGCCGGCTGAACCGGCCGAGCCCAAGGGCTGGTTCGCCCGCCTGGCGTCGGGGCTTAAGCGCTCGTCCGATCAGCTCACCGGCTCGATCACCGCCGTCTTCACCAAGCGCAAGCTCGATGCGGCAACGCTGGAAGAACTCGAAGACGTGCTGATCCAGGCCGATCTGGGCATCGAAACCGCGACGGCTATCACCGATACCCTGCGCCGCGACCGCTTTGACCGCGATGTCTCGGGCGAGGATGTGCGTGCCGTGCTGGCCGCCGAGGTGGAAAAAGTGCTCGGTCCCGTGGCGCAGCCGCTCGAGATCTCTGGCACGCAAAAGCCCTTCATCATCCTGATGATCGGGGTCAATGGCTCGGGCAAGACCACCACCATCGGCAAGCTGGCGCAGAAATATGCCGCCGAAGGCAAGTCGGTGATGCTGGCGGCCGGCGACACCTTCCGCGCCGCCGCCATCGAGCAGCTGCAGATCTGGGGTGACCGCACCGGGGCCACCGTGGTTTCGCGCCCGGCCGGCGCTGATGCCTCGGGCCTGGCCTTTGATGCGGTGACCCAGGCGCGGGCCGAAGGGCGCGATGTGCTGATCATCGATACGGCCGGCCGCCTGCAGAACCGCGACGAGCTGATGAACGAGCTCGAAAAGATCATCCGCGTGATCAAGAAGGTCGATCCCACGGCCCCGCACGCGACGCTGCTGACGCTGGATGCCACCACCGGGCAGAATGCGCTCAAGCAGGTCGAAAT
Source organism: Devosia sp. FKR38 (assembly GCF_005222805.1). Lineage (GTDB taxonomy): Bacteria > Pseudomonadota > Alphaproteobacteria > Rhizobiales > Devosiaceae > Devosia. Next base: position 722,833 of record NZ_STGC01000002.1, read on the forward strand.
CTTCGGCAAGCGCGCCGGGGTGACCGGGCTGGTGATGACCAAGCTCGACGGCACGGCACGCGGCGGAATTCTGGTGGCCATTGCGCGCCAGTTCGGCCTGCCGGTGCATTTCATCGGCGTGGGCGAGGGGGTGGGCGATCTCGAAGCCTTTACCGCCGCCGATTTTGCCCAGGCCATTGCCGGGCGCGACTAGCCCTAATCTGACCAAGCTTGCAGCCTAGCGAGAGCTTGCATGATGCGGGCCCAGCGCCCACTATTGTCAGAAAGCCGATTTGAGACATGTCCATGACCGACAAAGCTGAACCAGAGATCAAGTGGGACGAACTGCGTCCCCAGATCATCAAGATGGCGCTGGAGCTGGGGCCGCTGGTCATTTTCTTCATTGCCAATGCGCGGGCCGATATCTTTGTCGCCACCGCCTGGTTCATGGGCGCCATGGTGGTGTCGCTGGCCGCCAGCTGGCTGATCCTGAAAAAGATTGCCGTCATGCCGCTGGTCACCGGCGCGGTGGTGCTGGTGTTCGGCGGGCTGACGCTGTGGCTCAAGGACGATACGTTCATCAAGATGAAGCCCACCATCACCAATGGGCTGTTTGCCGTGGTGCTGCTGGGCGGCCTGATGTTCGGCCAGTCGCTGCTCAAATATGTGTTCGGCGATGTCTATCGCCTGCGGCCGGAAGGCTGGAGCAAGCTCACGCGCAACTGGGGCCTGTTCTTCGTGCTGCTCGCGGTGATCAATGAAGTGGTCTGGCGCGGCTCGAACGCCTATTTTGCCACCGATCCCAAGGCCGCCACCGACCTCTGGGTGGCCTTCAAGGTCTGGGGCGTGATGCCATTGACCGTGCTGTTCTCGATCAGCCAGGTGTCGCTGCTGAGCAAATATGCCCCGGTCGACGAACCCAAGCATGTGCCGCCGATTGTGGTCGAGCTTTAGGCGTCTAGCCGAACAGCCCGATTATGCCGCCTTCGATCAGCAGCACGGCGAGGAGATAGCCGCCGTTGATGGCGGTCAGCGTCCAGCTCTTGCCCTCATAGCGGTGGTTGAGCACCATGCCGGTCAGCACAAAGCCGAGCCAGAGATGGGCGCCGACCAATAGGCCATTGGCCGGGGTCATGGCGCCGGTGATCGCCGGCGTCAGCAGGGCAATGAAGTAGGCCATCACCAGCACGCAGAGCACCGACCAGAGATAGGGCGTGTAGTCGGCGCGGTTGATGTCCTCGGGTGCCTTGCCGATGGCGGCCAGCCAGGGCCGCGCCAGCACCATGTACCAGCCGGCCCCAAAGGCCCAGGCCAGAGCTGCCGCCAGAATGACGGCCAGCCAGTTCACACTCAGATAGCCCATTGTCTGTACTCCCCCCGGTGTCGTTGCACCGGGCGTGAGCTTAGCAATGCGGGCGCCGATTGGGTAGGGCGCCTAGAGCCCGCCCATGGCGCAGATCTCGGCCCATTCGGCCGGCGAAACCTTGGACACCGAAAGGCGCGACAGCTTGATCAGCTCGATATTGGCCAGCGAGGGCGTGGCCTTGATGGTCGCGAGCGTCACCGGCTTGGGCAGCGGCTTGACCGCTTCGACATCGACGCATTCCCACACCACCTCGCCCTTGGCATTGAGCTCGGCGGTGTCGTCGGGATGGGCCAGGGCGATGACGCGGATGATGCCGACGATCTCCTTGCCGATATTGGAATGGTAGAAGAAGGCTTCGTCGCCCAGGGCCATGGCTTTCATATTGTTGCGGGCGGCATAATTGCGCACGCCATGCCACTGCTCGGGTTCGCCGCGTGCGGTCTTGGCCGTCATGTCGTCAAACGAGAAGACATTGGGCTCCGATTTCATCAGCCAATAGGCCATGCGCGTCAGCTCCGGCCCGACATATTGTCGATCGCCAGGTTCCAGCGCTTGACCTCCCAGCTGGCAAACACGCCCTGCTGCACGAAGGGATCGGCGGAGAACGCTGATGTCGCGGCCTCAAGGCTCTCGGCCTCGAGCACCATCACTGAACCCTCGGGCTTGTCATCGGCGTCCCAGAGTGCCCCGGCCAGCACGAGCTTGTCGCCCAGGCTCTTGAGGTGTTCCAGGTGCACAGGACGCACCGCCAGGCGGTGATCGAGCCCATTGGGCTTGTCCCGGCCAATAAATACAAACAGCATGTTTCTTAATCCTCGCGTTTGAGCGGGCGGGACATCAGCCCCGCAACAACAGTGGCAATCGATTCCTCGCCTGTCAGCACGGCATGGACAGCGGCAATCAACGGCGCATCGACATCAAGGCTGCGCGCCAGTGCATCGGCCACCGGCGTGGTGCTGACGCCCTCGGCCAGCTTGGCACCGGCGTCGATGATGGCCTGAGGCCGTTCGCCGCGCCCCAGCGCCATGCCGAACTGGTAATTGCGCGACTGCACCGAGGTGCAAGTCAGTGTCAGATCGCCCAGGCCGGCGAGCCCGGTCAGCGTCGAGGTCGAGCCGCCCATGGCCTGCACCATGCGGGCCATTTCGGCATAGGCACGGGCGATCAGCGCCGAGCGGGCCGAGGCGCCCAGCTGCGCGCCATCAATGGCGCCGGCGGCCAGGGCATAGACATTCTTGAGCGCGCCGGCGATCTCGACGCCAATACGATCATCGCTGGCATAGGGGCGGAAGCTGGGACCGGCCAGCGCCGCGGCCAGCGAGGAGGTCTGGTCAGCGTCGTCGCCCGCCAGCGTCACCGCGGTGGGGCGGCCGGCCGCGACATCGGCGGCAAAGCTGGGGCCCGAGAGCACAAAGGGAATGGCATGGGGCGCCATGTCGACCAGAATTTCGCTCTGGCGCTCCAGTGTACCGGTCTCAAGCCCCTTTGCCGAGAGCACCACGGGGCGATGCGCGAGCAGCTTGGGGTCGATCGCGCCCAGCGCGCCACGGCTGGCCTGGGCGGGCACGGCCAGGATGATCATATCGGCCGCAGCCGCGCTGGTCGTCGCGCCGATGGCCGGGTGCAGCGCCTGGTCACCGAGATAGGCGCGATTGGTACGCTGTTTGTTGATTTCGTCGGCCTGGGCCGCGTCACGCACCAGCAATTGCACCTGGCGCCCGGCCATGGCGGCGGCCTGGGCGAGGGCTGTGCCCCAGGCCCCGCCACCAATAACGAGCACAGTTTCAAGCGGCTTCATGGTTCACCTTCATGTCAGGCAGATCGAGCGGCCAGCGCGGACGGGCGGTAAAGTCGAGCCCATCGGTGGCGCCCAGGGCAAAGCGTTCGGCCCCGGCCCAGGCCACCATGGCGCCGTTGTCGGTGCAGAGCGCCATAGGCGGCACCACGAGGTCCGCTCCGGCGGCGGCACAGGCCTTGCCCAGCGCGGCGCCGATGCGGCGATTGGCCGCCACGCCGCCGGCGACCACCAGGGTCGGGCGCGTGCCCGGCAGTTCGGCAGCAAAGCGCGCCAGCGCCTGGCCGGCCCGCACCGCGACGATCTCGGCCACGGCGGCCTGGAAGCTGGCGGCAATGTCGGCGACATCCTGATCGCTCAGCGGCGCCAGCGCCTCGGCCTGCAGCCGTACGGCGGTCTTGAGGCCTGAGAACGAGAAGTCGAGCCGCGCCTCGCGCAGCAGGGGGCGGGGGAACTTGAACCGCTTGGAATCGCCCTTGGCAGCGATGGCCTCCACCGCCGGCCCGCCGGGGTGGCCGAGGCTGAGGAGCTTGGCCACCTTGTCAAAGGCCTCGCCCAGCGCATCATCGATCGTTGTGCCCCAGCGCTCATAGTCGCCGACGCCGCGCACCAGCACGAACTGGCTGTGCCCGCCCGACACCAGCAGCATCAGATAGGGAAAGGCGACATTATTGGTCAGCCGCGCGGTCAGGGCGTGGGCTTCGAGATGGTTGACCGCGATCAGTGGTTTGTCGAGCGCCGCGGCCAGCGCCTTGGCGGTGGTCAGCCCCACCAGCACGCCACCGATCAGGCCCGGCCCGGCGGTGGCCGCAATGGCGTCGACCTGATCGAGGCGAATGCCCGCCTCGCGGCAGGCCTGGGCGATGATGTGGTCGAGATAGGTCACATGGGCGCGTGCCGCCAGCTCGGGCACAACCCCGCCAAAAGCCGCATGTTCATCGAGCTGGCTGCGCACCACATTGGAGGCAATGGTGGAATGGCCCGATGCATCGCGCAGCACAATGGCCGCGGCGGTTTCGTCGCAGCTGGTCTCGATACCCAGAATGGTCGCTTGTGCTTGCCCGGTCACGATGAACTGGTTACTCCCTCGGGGGTGTGTGTGCCTACTATAGGACGAAATGACAATGCAATCGCCCCAGACTTTCGCCCGCATCGGCACCCGTGGCAGCCCGCTCGCCCTGGCGCAGGCCCGGCTGGTGCGGCGCCTTCTGGCCGAAGCGCATGGGGTGAACCCGGATGACATCGCCATCGAGGTGATCTCCACTGGCGGTGACCGCAGCCAGGCCAGCAATGTCAGCCTGGGGGATATTGGCGGCAAGGGTCTGTTTACCAAGGAAATCGATGAGGCCATGCTGAGTGGCCGGGTCGATATCGGCGTGCATTCGAGCAAGGATGTGGCCACCGGCCTGCCCGAGGGCATTGTGCTGGCCGCCTTCCTTGAGCGCGAGGATGTGCGCGACGCGTTCATTTCAATCAAGGCGGCAAGCCTGGATCAGCTTCCCGAGCGCGGGCGCTTCGGCACCTCCTCGATCCGGCGTGCGGCCCAGGCGCTGCGGCAGCGGCCGGACCTCGAGATCGTGCCCTTCCGCGGCAATGTCGGCACGCGCCTGCAAAAGCTGCTCGATGATGTGGCCGACGCCACCCTGCTGGCCATGGCCGGGCTCAACCGGCTGGGCGAGGGTCACCGCGCTACCAGCCAGCTCGATCCCGAGATTTTCATGCCGGCCCCGGCGCAGGGTGCCATCGGGCTGGCAGTGCGCAGCGATGATGCCCGCATGGCCGGGTTGGTGGCGGCGCTGGATCATGCGCCGACCCATACCGCCATCACTGCCGAGCGCGCCATGCTGGCGGTGCTCGATGGTTCCTGCCGCACGCCGGTGGGCGCGCTGAGCCGCACCGATGGCGCGGGGCTGCTGCTCAAGGGGCAGATCCTCAGCCTTGATGGCAAGACGGCGTTTGAGAGCCAGGCGAGCGGCAGCGATCCGCTGGCCCTGGGCCGGCAGGTGGGCGAAGACCTCATCGCCCAGGCTGGCAGCGAGTGGCTGGCGCAATGGGCGCGTAGCTGATGCGCATGCTGGTCACACGGCCTGAGCCCGATGGGCAGTCGAGCGCGGCGCGCCTGGCGGCGCTCGGCATAGCGGCCAGTGTGGCGCCGCTGATGCAGCGGCAGACGCTGGATTGCTCGCTGCCGCCGGCGGATGGTTTCAAGGCCATGGTGCTGACCAGTGCCAATGCGGTGCGGAGCCTGGTCGATCGGAATGTGGTGGCGCGCTATGCCCATCTGCCCGTGCTGGCCGTGGGGGACCGCACGGCGCGCGACGCCGAAGTGGCGGGCTTTGCCCGGGTCAGCAGCGCGGCAGGGGCTTTGGGCGATCTGGTCAATGCCATTGGCCTCTCGGGTCTGGGCGGGCCGCTGTTCTATCCGGCCGGCAAGCACCAGAGCGCCGATCTGGCGCATGCGCTGGCCCCGCTGGGCGTCATGGTGGTCACGGCCCGCATCTATGACATGGTGGCCATTGATGCGCTGCCCGCGCCGGTGCTGGCCGATCTCAGCCATGGCGGTATCGACGCGGTTCTGGTCTATTCGCGGCGCACGGCGGAGATATTTGCTCGGCTAGCCGGCGGGCTCGATCGGCATAGCCGGCAGAACTTGGCAATGCTGTGCATGAGCGAAGCGGTGGCCGAGCCGCTGCTGGCGGCGCATTTCAGCCGCATCAGTCTGGCTGATCGTCCCGACGAAGACGCCATGATGAGCCTGGCGCTGGGTTTTTCCCGCGATCAGACTCGGTCATAGTCAACCGGCAACAACAAGGATAGGCGCAATGGCGGATAGCACTGGCAAGGATCCCAAGGCAGGCGAGACGGGCTCGGGCGCGGTCAAGCCGCCCGTGCTCGACCTCAAGGCCCGGCCCAGCGCCCCGGCCAGCGCCGCCGAGTCCAAGCCCGCTAGCGCGCCTGCGTCCGGCACCGCCGTGCCGCCCAAGCCGGGCGTGCCGCCAACCGGCAAGCCCGATGACAAGCCAGCTGCCTCCCCATCGTCCAGCTCCACCAAGCCCGCCGCAGCCGCGCTGCCGTCCAAGACCGGCTCGGGTGCAGGGGGCCTGGTGGGTGCAGCGATCATCGGTGGCCTGTTGGGTCTCGGTGGCGCCTATGGCCTGGCCGTCACCGGCAATTGGCCGGCGCAGCCTTTGCCCCCGACGGCGGTTGATCCGCAGGTCGCCACGCTGGCCAAGGCCATCCCCGAGCTCGAAACCGTTACCCAGACCACCCAGTCCGAACTGGCCCGCGCCAATCAGCGCCTGGCCGCGCTGGAATCGGCGACCCCGCCGGCGGCCACTGAAGCTGTCGCTGCACCCGACACCGCAGCGATCGAAGCCTCCATCGCCGGTTTGACCGAGCGGCTTGATGCGCTGGCCGCCGCGCCGCAGGGCAGTAGCGACAGCGCCGCGCTCGATGGCCTGCGCAGCGATTTGGCGAGCCTCACTTCTCGCCTCGACGAAGTGGCGGCGCGCGTCGGCACCGGCGAAGCCAGCCTCAAGACCCTCGAAAGCACCGTGGCCACCACCAGCGCCGCCCTGGCGCAGCAGCCCAGTGACATCGGCGCCGTGCTGCAATTGCCGCTGATCCTCTCGGGCCTCGAAACCGCCTTTGCCAGCGGCCGACCCTATGAGACCGAGCTGGCGGCGCTGCGGGCTGGCCTGCCCAAGGCCAGCGTGCCCACCGTCATTGCCAATGCAGCCGCCACGGGCCTGCCACGGCCCGATACCATTGCCCGCCAGTTTGCCGATGTGGTTCCGGCCATGCTGGCCGGGCGTCCGGTCGATCCCAATGCCGGCTGGCAGGCTGGCGCGCTCGACTGGTTTGCCGGGGTCATCGCCTTGCAACCCAGTGGCGAGATTGAGGGCGATTCGCCCGATGCGGTGCTGTCGCGGGCCAAGGCGGCGGTGGATCGCCGCGATTTCGCCGCGGCCCAGGCCCTGATCGCCAGCCTGCCTGCCTCCATGCGCGACGCGGCTGGCGCAGTGCCCGGGCTCATCGCCGATCAGGCGGCGGCGCAAGAGTTCCTGCTCACGCTGCGCAGCCAGGCGCTGGCTGGTGAGGTGACGCCATGATCCGTCTCGCCTCCTGGATTGTCGGCAGCCTGTTGATCGCCGCGCTGGCGGCCTGGATGATTTCGCTGCCCGGCACGCTGACGCTGGAAGTGGCCAATTATCGCATGCAGCCGCGCCTGGGCACGGCGGTGTTCATCTTCATTTGTGTCGCTCTCGTGGTCATTCTGGTCTGGGCGGTGGTGCGGCGCATCATTGCCGCGCCCAAGCTTCTCGCCCGGCGCAGCCAGGAGCGGCGGCGCGAACAGGGTGTGGAAGCCTTGGGCGATGCCGTGGTGGCGCTACAGTCCGGCGATGCCGCCCGCGCGCGGCTCTTGGCGCGTGAAGCGCAGGCCCGCCTGCCCGACAATGCCGCGGCGCGGCTGCTCGAAGCCCGGGCCGATCTGGCGCTGGGCGACATGCCGGCCGCGCGCGAGCATTACCGGGCGCTGATCGCCAGCGACAAGACGGCGCTGGCCGCGCTCACCGGGCTTTACGATCAGGCCCGCACGCAGCACCGGCCCGAGGCCGCTCTGACCTTTGCCCGCAAGGCCTTGGCCCTGGCGCCCACCAGTGCCTGGGCGGCCGAGGCGGTGTTCGGCGATCTGACGCGGCGCGGGCAATGGGCCGAGGCGGTTGCCATGGTCAATGTCGAGCCGGCCAATACGCGCGAAGCGCGAGCCGCCAAGCGTCGCCGCCAGGCGGTGATCGAGACAGCGCGGGCGCGCGAGGCGGAGACCAGCGCGCCGCTGGCCGGGCTCGACCATGCGCTGACCGCGCTCAAGTTGCTGCCCGATTTCGTGCCCGCCGCGCTAATCGCGGCCCGCATTCACATCAACCGCGGGGAAACGCGCAAGGCCATGAGTCTGTTGCGCCGCATCTGGCGCGCCACCGGCCATCCCGATGTCGCCGCGCTCTATGCCCATGCCCAGCCTGGCGCCTCGGCCGTCGACCGGCTCAAGCGCCTGGGCGAGATCATCGAATCGCCGCCGCCGCATCGCGCCGCGGGCATGGCGCTGGCCCGCGCGGCGATTGATGCCTATGACTGGCCGCAGGCCCGCCAGGCGCTGGCGCCGTTTTCCGGTCCCGATGCCACCCAGGGCGTCGCCAGCCTGATGGCCGAGATCGAAGAGGGCGAAAACGGCGATCAGGGCAAGGCGCGCGAGTGGCTGGCCCGCGCCGTGCGGGCGCCGCGCGATCCGGCCTGGACGGCCGATGGCATGGTGAGCGACGAATGGGAGCCGCTGTCGCCGGTCACCGGGCAGCTCGATGCCTTCGAGTGGAAAGTGCCCATGGTGCAGTCGGCCTCTTCGGCCCGCATGGAGGCGCCGGGCGCCGCACAATTGCCCGTCCCCGCATCGTTGCCTCTTGCACCGGCCCAAAACCCGACGTAAAAGGCCCGCGTTGCCGCATTAGCTCAGTTGGTAGAGCACATCATTCGTAATGATGGGGTCAGGTGTTCGAGTCACCTATGCGGCACCAGTCCTTCTCCCATATCGATCCGCGCTCCCTTTGGCCCGCCGCACAGCTTTGCGCGCGGCAGGCGGGTGTTGATCGCTGTCTTTAGGCGGCGTAGGCGCTGAGCGGACGGCCGGTGCGGCCCATGGCGACCTGCGGGCGCATGGCGCGGGCGTCGGTGAGCACGAAGACCTCCACGATGCTGTCGAGCCGGCTGGCTTCGGCTTCGGTCTGCACGAGTGCGCTATTGGTCTCTTCCACCAGGGCGGCATTGTGCTGGGTCATCACGCTCATGTCGCGCAGCGCGGTGCTGACCTCGCCAATGGCGGTGGACTGTTCCTGGGTGGCGGTGGCGATCTGGCCGACCAGTTCGGCGCTGGTGCGGATGCCGCTCAAGACGGTCGAGAGCCGTTCGGCGGCGTCCGATACCAGGGCCGAGCCATTGCGCACCTCAACAGAGGATTGCTCGATCAGCGCCTTGACCTCATGGGAGGCATTGGCGGCCGATTGCGCCAGGCGCCGCACTTCAACGGCCACCACGGCAAATCCCTTGCCGGCGTCGCCAGCCCTTGCGGCTTCCACCGAGGCATTCAGGGCGAGCAGATTGGTCTGGAAGGCGATGTCGTCGATCACCCCGATGATCGAGGAAATGGTGGCAGCACTGCTGGCGATGCGCTCCATGGCCTGGTTGGCCTCGATCATGACGCCGGCCACCTGTTCGGCGCCATCGGCCACGCTCTGCGACTGGCCGGAGGCGTGTTCGGTGCGCCGGGCATTGTCGACCACGGTGCTGGCGAGCTGCTGCATGGCCACGGAGGTCTGCTCGATCGCGGCGACCTGGCGATTGGTGCGCTCGGACAGGTCATTGGCGCCGGCCAGGATCTCTCCGGTGGCATTCTTGACCGCGCCCGAGGTGGTGCGCAGCTGGCCCATGATCTGGGCCAGGCGGTCGGCAACGGCATTGGTGTCGCTCTTGAGCTTGTCAAACGCGCCGGCATAGTCGCCCTTGACGCGCTGCGTCAGATCGCTTTCGGCCAGTGCCGCCAGCACGCTGCCGGTCTCGGCAATGCCGCGCGACACGGTGTCGAGCAGGCGGTTCACCCCGGCGGCGATGGCATTGAGCTCGGCGTCGGCAAAGCTGGTGGTGACGCGGCGTGTAAGGTTGCCGGCGGTCGAAGCATCGACCACATCGCCAAAGGCGTCGCGCAGGTCGGTCATCATCTGGCGCCGCGCTGCGATGGCGGCCAGCGACTGCTCGGCCTCGGCGCGGGTCAGCTCGGTTACCTGGATACCGTTCTGGCGGAAGGTCTCGGCGGCGGCGGCAATTCTGCCGATTTCGTCGCGGTCGGCGGCCGAGGGAATGGCGCGCTCGAAATGGCCGGCGGCGATTTCGCCCAGGGCCTCGGCCATGCGGCCCAGCCGGGCGGCGACCGTGCGCATCACCACAATGGCGGCATAGACCATGGCCACTGCACTGAGCGCGGTCAGCACCACCATCAGCAATGTGGTGCCATCAAACAGCGCCACAGCATCGGCATAGTCGGCGCGGGCGACATTGACCTGCAAATCGACCAGCAGGCTCACCTGGGTGCTGATCGGGTCGATGGCGGGGTAGAGGCTGTGGGCGATGAACTCTTCGAGTCCGGCCATGTCCTGGTTGGCCAGCAGTTGGCGCAGTTCGGTCATGGCCGGCTCTGCGGCCACCATGTCGGCCTTGGCCTGTTCGACCAGCGCCTGTTCCTCGGTGGTCAGCTGGGTAGCCAGATAGGCTGCCCAATAGGCTGCAATATTGGTTTCGGCGGCCTGCATGCTGGCGCTGCCGGTGGCAAAGTCGATCGCGCCGGAGCGGACCTTGTGCGCATTGTCCACGATGGAGACGGCATAGCCGTCGGCGACCTGCTTGAGCTGGGCCAGGGGCGCGACACGATCGGCGACGATCGAACCCATGCTGGATTTGGCAATGACCAGGGTCCGGTAGCTCGATGCGGCCAGGACAAGGATGATGACGCCGAGAATACCCAGCGCGAGAGTCAGCTTCGACTTGATTGACATTGGCGTCCACAGGTCGGGTTCTGGTGAACCGGGCGGCCGACCTCCCCCCAGTCCCTTTTCTGGCGCGCCATTGCCCGCTCCCAAGCCGGCATCAGCACGAGAGCGCAATCCCGCAATCGACAGGGCGGCGCTCCAGGATATTTACGTACCTTGGAGGAATTTAATAAATTGCAAACGATACAATGATCCCGCCGCCCCGGTTGCGGCGTGGCGCCGGGCGCCCGTGCCGGGGCTGCAAGCGCTGACTAGTCCTGGGTTTCCAGCTGGCGCAGGCGCTGGGCCTGGCGGGCAGTGGGGGTAATGGCTGCAATGGCCTGGGCGGCCGGCCCGAACAGGATGGCGCGTTCCTCGGGAGTCGAATCAAAGAACGGATAGCGGGAGATGACGCGCGGATACATCACCGGGATATAGGAGGCGTACAGGCACACCGGAAACGTCAGCTCGCCCCAATAGCCCTCGCCGGCCAATTGGGTGGAGCCGAAGACGCGTTTGTAGAAGGGCGCATGCTCGGGGCGCACCGAGGAGATGCAATAGGTGGCCTTGAAGTGCTCGCAGGCCATCACCGCCATGCGCAGCGTCAGGTAGGGCAGGGCGGGAAAGGCCAGCGAGGCCTCGTGGTCGGCGGTGAAGCGGCTGGGGTCGATATAGCTGCCACCCTTGTCCAGGATGTCGCCCAGCACATCGGGCCAGATGGCGCGGCTGGGCGAGGTGGGGTCGCCCTGGGTGGCAATATGCAGGCGGATCGAGCTCACCAGCCGGTCGTCGATATATACGCCAAAGCAGTAGCAGTTGGCGGCGTCGTCATAGGCGTCGCGGGTGATGCGCTGGGAATTGACCGGGATGAACTCCTCGCGGCGATAGGCCTCGTAGCGCAGGCGATAGACCGGGTCGAGCTGTTCGCTGGGCGTGACCCGGCGGTATTGCACGCGATCGAGCAGGTCGATCAGGGTCAGGGCGAACTGGGATGTGCCGGTGGGTGCCGAACTGACGGTGGACATGCGATACGCGCCTCTTGGACTGGCGCGATATTAATCTCTTGTTAGCCATAACGGCAGGGAAATGATAAATGCTTCAGGAGAAGCTAACGGGCCTCGCCGGCGAATTTCCGTTCTTTGGCAAAAGCTTAACGCAAATTAACCGTGTCGACGTTTTGCGCCCAGGCGCCGGGGCGCCGTGTTGAGCCGCGCGATGAGCTCGCCAATGTCGCGCTGGGGCAGCGGACGGCTGAACAAATAGCCCTGCACCTGCTGCACCTGGGTATGACCCAGCATGATATTGAGCTGATCCTCGGTCTCGACGCCCTCGGCGATCACCGTCAGGTCGAGGTCGCGACCCAGCCGTGCCACATTGGCCAACAGCCGCAGGGCGCGCGGATTTGTGGTGATATCGGCCACAAAGGAGCGGTCGATCTTGAGCTTGGTGAAGGGCAGGGCGTTCAGATAGCTCAGCGAAGAATAGCCGGTGCCGAAATCATCCAGGGCAATGGCGATGCCCTGGTCGGCGAGGCGCTGCAGCACGCGCTGGGCCGTTTCGTGCTGTTCGATCACGGCCGTCTCGGTCACCTCGATTTCAAAGCGCGCAGGGGCCAGGCCCGTGCGCTCGAGCGCGCCGCGCACCAGGGCTTCGAGATCGGCGCCGCGGAAATCGCGCGCCGAGACATTGACGGCCACGCTGATCTCGCCCGGCCAGAGCACGCATTGCGCGGCTGCCTCTTCGATCACCCAGGCGGTGATGTCGGAAATCAGGCCCATTTCCTCGGCCAGCGGGATGAAGGTGGCGGGCGGGATGGCGCCCAGCTGGGGGTGTTGCCAGCGCGCCAGAGCCTCGCAGCTCACCACCTTGCGGCTGCAGATGTCGAGCAGCGGCTGGAAGGCCAGCGTCAGCTGGCCCTGCCGCACGGCCAGGGCCAGGTCGGTCTTGAGCCGCTGGCGATAGTGGTAATCGATGTCCATCTGGGTGTGGAACACCTGGGTGCGGCCCTTGCCGTCTGCCTTGGCGGCATAGAGCGCCAGGTCGGCCTTGGTCATCAGGTCGTCGAGCTGGTCGGTCACGGCGGTGCTGGTCACCAGGCCAATGCTGACATTGACCGGCAGGGTCACCCCGTCAAAGACAAAGGGCTCGCCGAAACTGTCGACAATGGTGCGGGCCACGGTTTCGGCCTCGTCATCGCTGTCCAGATTGCGGCAATAGATGATGAATTCGTCGCCGCCCAGGCGCGCCAGCACGGCATCGGGGGGCGCATGTTCGCGCATCCGGCGCGCCACCTGGGCCAGCAGCGTGTCGCCGGCGACATGGCCGAAGCTGTCGTTGACATGTTTGAAGTCGTCGATGTCCACCAGCATCAGCGCCACCGGACGGGCGGGCTCGGGCGTGGTGCGGCGGGCAGCGAGATCGGCCTCGATCAGGTCGCCGAAATGGCTGCGGTTGGGCAGGTTGGTCAGCGTGTCGTGTCGCGCCAGGAAGGTGATGCGCTCTTCGGAGGCAATGCGCTCGCTGATGTCTTCGAACAGCAGCACAACGCGCTGGTTGCGGGTGCTGACGGTAATTTCATAGAAATAGCCGGGCGGCAGATGCAGCAGGATCTTGCCGGAGGTCTTGCTGGCCACCATCAGGCTGAGCTGTTCGATGGTCTCGCGCGACAGCGGCGCGGCGGCGCTGAGCCGGCTGGTGACGGTATCAAAGGTCTGGTGCAGCAGATCACCCAGGCCCACCAGGCCAAACAGGCGCACGGCGCGCTTGTTGATCACGGCGATGCGGCCGTTCTCGTCGAGCATGCACAGCCCGTGCTCGAGAATGCTGATGGACATGTCCAGTTCGCTCGCCAGGCGCGAGGCCTCGACGCGCCCATGCACGGCGCTGAGCAGGATGGAGCGGATATCGGCGGCCAGCTTGCGGAAGCTGACCAGCATCATGCCCAGCAGTGCTGCCAGCACCAGATGGTAGACGTCGCCATGGGCCGAATAGCCCAGCGACAGCGGCAGGATGACGGCGAGCATCTGGATGGTGACCAGCCGGTCGAGGCCGAAATTGCGGGCGCAGATGCCCACCATCACGGCAATCGAGATCGAGGCGCTGGCCAGGGCGGCAAAGGGGTCCTGCTCGATGGCCATCGAGATATAGCACCAGATGCCATAGACGGCCGCCAGGGCGCCACCGATGACCACGGCGCGGTTTTCCCAGTGTTCGGCAGTGGCGGCGTCTTCATTGCCGATGCCCGCGCGCCAGAAGCTGCGCATGTCGATGTAGCGGATGGTGCCGATGACCACGAAGGCGATCGCACACAGCAGCAGGGGCAGCGATTGCGCCTTGTAGGCGCTCAGGCCACCGATGATGGCGCTGGCAAAGGCGCCTGCAAGCATGGCGCGACGATCACCATATACCGATCGCATGATCGATACATAGTCGAGGGCCGGCATTGTCTTCCGGGCCGAGCTGAACACACACTACCCCTCATTTTGCCGCGTCATTAGGCACCACAAGGGATTAATGGGGCCTTTCCGCTGGCTGGCAGCGGGGCGGGGGTCTGACAGGTTCTGGCGACAGGGTAAATTTGTCGCTAATGGCCTGACGGGTTGGCCAGGGCGCGCGGCGCCGCGTTGCGTAGGGCGTGGATGGCCTGTTCGGGCGACATGCTGGCGTCATCCCAATATTTGGTCAGCACGGTCTGGATGGCCAGGATCCAGGGCACCGGGGTGGTGAGCATCGGGGTGGGCACGGCATAGCCGGGGCGCTCGACGGCGGCCGCTGCGGCTGTGGCGCAGCCGTCCAGATCGGTCCAGGCGTCGCGGCGCACCGGTATGGCGCCCATGGCCGCGGCAAAGCGGGTCTGGGTGTCGATGGCGGTCATATCGTCGGCAAAGGCGCGGGCCGTGGCGTCGGCCTCCGGGGAGGAGCCGCCCACCAGGCCCCAGCTTTCCACGCTGAAGGGCACGGCGCGGGCGCCGGGCAGGAAGATGCAGCCATAGTCGGTGCCCTCGGCCTTGCCGGCGGCGTGCCATTCGGCCTTCATGGAATCGACCTGGATCTGCATCAGTGCCTGGCCCGAGATCACCATGCGGGTGGCGATGTTCCAGTCGCGGCCGCGCGCGGCTGCGTCGGCTTCCTGCTGGAAGCGCCGCAGCCAGGTCAGCATGTCGGCAAAGGCCGGATCGTTGAGCGCGCGCGGGTCGGGCCGCGTGCCAAAGGTGGCGTTGTATGGCTCTGCCCCGCCCAGGCTGGCCAGCAGAGACATGGCCAGATAGGTGATCTGCCAGGGTTGCCGGCCAATGGCGAGTGGCAGGATGCCGGCCTTGCGGATGGCCGGGAAATCGGCCCACATGGCGTCCAGACTGGTCCAGGTCTCGGGGTCGATGCCGGCCGCCCGGGCCACGTCCTTGTTGTAATAGATGGTGGCGTCGGCGTGCAGCGCCGCCGGCACCTTGACCACGGCGCCGTCCACGGTGATGGCCTGGCGCACCAGCTCGGGCAGATGCTCGATCAGGCCGGTGTTGGTAAACTGCCGCTCGAGCGTCAGCAGGCGGCCCATTTTGGCCAGCGGCCGATAGATTTCCGGGTGCATCTCGAGAAACACCGTAGGGGCGATGCCCTCGGCCAGCATGTCGAGCACGGTGCGGCCCCGGGCGCCATCGCCATTGATGGCCAGGGGAATCCAGCGGTCGCCGCGCGATTCCACCTTGTCGCGCAGTACGTTGAGCGCCGCCAGTTCGGCGGGGGTGGACCAGCGATGCATCAGCAGCAGGTCGCCGGCCTGGGCGGGCTGGATGTTCAGGCTTGCCATCAGGCTCAGTGCTGTCACGGCAACGGCCCGTCGGCAGGCTGCCTGGGCCCGCGCGGCTGGTCGGATGGCGCTGCGGGGCGCCGGACGGCTGATACGGGTCATAAGCGCGAGCGTGATTGGCCTCGGGGCGGTGATGGTGTCACTATGCGGCAAAGCTGTTGCGGTGGTCTTAACCGCTGTGCCGGTGGTTTCCGCCCGGTGTGCTGCCGGTCCGGGCAGTTGTTGCCGCGCCGTGCGGCGGGAGGATCAAGCCGATGGTTGAGCGTCTGGATGCAGACAGCCTGGCGCGCGCGGTGCGCGATCTGGGCGCGTGGCGGCTGGAGACCGGCACAGGCGAGGACGCCCTGGTGCGGGTGCTGAAGTTTGACGATTTTTCGGCGGCCTTCGGCTTCATGAGCCGGGTGGCGCTGGCGGCCGAAAAGGCCGGGCATCACCCCGACTGGAGCAATAGCTACAATAGGGTGACGATCCGGTTGTCCACCCATGATGCTGGCGGCATCAGCGCCCGCGACATTGCGCTGGCCAAGGCCATTGACGCCATCGCCGGCTGACTTGGCTCGGCCTCAGTGGAAATTGCGCCCCTCAGGCATGGCGGCATAGGCGGCGCGGCGGGCCCGCTCAATCTCGAGCAGCGCCTTGTGGTCGCGGCCGGGATGGGGCCCTGAGCGCCCCTCGTCGCCACGCGCCAGGATGCGTTCGCCCATGTCCTTGCCATGGGCCAGGTCGAGCAGCAGCGGCGTCATGTCGGTCAATTGCTCGGCGATGATGTGGATCACCAGGCCCTCGCGCTGCACCTGCCCGCGCACCGCCAGCATGCGCGCCCCCAGCACGGTCTTGCGATTGGCCTCGAACACTTTCGGCCAGATGACGATATTGGCGACGCCGGTCTCGTCCTCGAGCGTGGCAAAGATCACCCCGCTGGCGGTGCCTGGCCGCTGGCGCACCAGCACCAGGCCCGCCACCTCGACCCGGCTGCTGGGCCGGGCCTGCTGCAGGCCGATGGACTTTAGGGTGCGGCGGGCGTCCAGCTGCGGCCGGATGAACTGCAGCGGATGGCCCTTGAGCGAAAACGACAGGGTCGAATAGTCGTGGATCACCTCTTCGCCGGGCAGCATGGTAGGCAGGCCCGCCTCGCTGTCGGCCTCGGTCTCGACGCGGCCGGCGGCGGCAAACAGCGGCAGGGTGTCGGCGCCATGGGTGCCGATCAGGCCCTTGACCGCCCAGAGCGCCTCGCGCCGGCTGAGGCCGAGCGAGGCAAAGGCATCGGCGCGGGCGAGTTTTTCGAGGCTGGCTATGGGCAGGCCAGTGCGCAGCCAGAGATCGCGCACCGAATCATAGCCGGCGCCGCGCCGCGCCACGATGATGTTGATGTCCTTGTCCGCCAGGCCCACGATCTGGCCGAGCCCCAGGCGGATGGCCTTGTCGGCATGGACGTGGGTCACCATGGAGGCATGCTGGGCCCACAGGTGCGCGCGGGCCGGACGGCTCTTGCCCTCCAATACACAGTCGCGGTCGGACAGGTTCACATCCACAATGCGCACCTCCACGCCATGCTCGATCACGTCGCGGATGATCTGGGAGGGCGCGTAAAAGCCCATGGGCTGGGAATTGAGCAGGGCCGTGGCAAAGACATCGGGATAGTGGCACTTGAGCCAGCACGAGGCATAGACCAAGAGGGCAAAGGATGCCGCATGGCTTTCGGGGAAGCCATATTCGGCAAAGCCCTGGATCTGGGCAAAGCAGTTCTTGGCAAATTCGAGCGGATAGCCGTTGGTCTGCATGCCGGCCAGGAATTCCTCGCCAAACTGAGCGATGCGGCCGGTGCGGCGCCAGGCAGCCATGGCGCGGCGCAGGCTGTCGGCCTTGCCAGGGGAAAAGCCGGCGCCGACGATGGCGATCTGCATGGCCTGTTCCTGGAACAGGGGAATGCCCAGCGTGCGGCCCAATACGCCCTTGAGCTTGTCGTCGTGATAGACGGGCTCTTCCAGCCCCTGGCGGCGGCGCAGATAGGGATGCACCATATTGCCTTGGATGGGGCCGGGGCGGACAATGGCCACCTCGATCACCAGATCGTAGAATTTCTCCGGTTTGAGCCGGGGCAGCATGCTCATCTGCGCCCGGCTCTCGATCTGGAACACGCCGAGCGTGTCGGCGCGCTGGATCATGGCATAGACCTCGGCTTTCTTGGATTGATCGGGGTGGGCCTCTTCGCTCAACAGGTCGACCAGCGCCAGGCTCTGCCCGTAATGGGTCTGCATCAATTCAAACGCCCGGCGCAGGCAGCTCAGCATGCCCAGCGCCAGCACATCGACCTTGAGAATGGCCAGGGCATCGATATCGTCCTTGTTCCATTCAATGATGGTGCGGCTGTCCATGGCCGTCTTGGAAATGGGCACCAGGCTGTCGAGCGCATCGCGGGTGATGACAAAGCCGCCCACATGCTGGCTGAGGTGGCGCGGAAAGCCGCGCAGCACGCTCACCACCTCGAACAATTGGGTCAGTGTGGGGTCGGCCGGGTTGAGCCCCAGGCTCGTCAGGTCCGTGGTGTCGAGGCGACTGCCCCAGCCCCAGTGCAGCTGGTTGAGCGCGGCCACTGTGTCCTCGGACACGCCAAACACTTTCGCCGCCTCGCGCAGGGCGCTCTTGGAGCGGTAGCAGATGACATTGGCGGTCAGGCCGGTGCGGCGGCCGCCATATTTGGCATAGATATAGGCCATCACCTCCTCGCGCCGCTCATGCTCGAAATCGACGTCGATATCGGGCGGCTCGTCGCGCTCGGTGGAGATGAAGCGGCCGAACACCAGCGTGCTGACCTCGGGGTCAACCTCGGTGATCTCAAGGCAGAAGCACACGGTGGAATTGGCCGCCGAGCCGCGCCCCTGGCAGAGGATTTTGCGCTCGTGCCGCGCGTATTGCACGATGTCCTGCACGGTCAGGAAATAGGCGGCATAGCCCTTGTAGGCGATCAGGCACAGCTCGGACCAGATCGAGCGCTTGACCTTTTCGGAGATGCCCTGCGGATAGCGCCGGGCGGCGCCGGCCCAGGTCAGGCGCTCCAGCGTCTGCTGGGCGGTTTCGCCATTGCCCACGGTCTCCTCGGGATAGTTGTATTTGAGCTGGTCAAGCGAAAAGCCGATGCGGGCGATCAGCCGCTGCGTCTCGGCCAGGGCCTGGGGGTAATCGGCAAACAGTCGGGCCATTTCGCGCGCCGGCTTGAGATGGCGCTCGGCATTGGCGCTCAGCGCCCAGCCGGCGCTTTCGAGCGTCTGGTGCTCGCGGATACAGGTCACCACGTCCTGGAGGATCCTGCGGCTGGCGTGGTGATAGCGCACGTCATTGCTGGCCAGCATGGCGGCCTGGTGGCGGCGGGCAAGCAGGTCAATGCGGTTGAGCCGGGCGCGGTCATCGCCGTCAAAGCGATGGCTGGCCGCCACCCAGACGCGGCCGGGCGCTGCGGCGCTCAGGCTGGCCAGTGTGCGTTCGCTCAGGCCCCAGTCGGTCTCGTCGGGGACGAGGATGAACAATTGTCCCAGCGCATGGCTCTCCCCGGCGGCGCCGGCGTCGAACAGGTCGGGGAACAGCAGGCGCGGCTTGCCCTTGTCGCCGCGCTGGTTGGCGCGGGTCAGCAGTTGGCACAGCCGGCCATAGGCCAGCCGGTCACCGGGATAGGCGACAATGTCGGGCGTGCCATCGGCAAAGCACAGTCGCACCCCCACCAGATAGCGAAAATCGGTCGGGGCGGGCGACAGGTCGCGCGCCGCCACATAGCCGCGCACCACGCCGGCAAAGCTGTTGCGATCGGCCAGGCCGAAGGCGCTCAGCCCCATATGCGCGGCCAGGGTCACCAGCTCTTCGGGATGCGAGCCGCCATGCAGAAACGAGAAATTGCTGATCGCTACCAGTTCGGCAAAGGCCGGCGCGGGCGGCAGCGGCCGGGTCGGGCTGCGCTCGGGCGGGATCAGGGCAATGGGCTGGCTCATGCAAACAGCCCATGCAGATACCAGGCCGGGCTGGTGCCGGGGGCATAGAGCCCGTTGCGGAAAATCCAGAAGCGGCGGCCCTGGGCGTCCTCGATGCGATAATAGTCGCGCGTGCCGGCCTCGGCGTCGAAGCGCTGCAGCAGCACGGGGGGCGGAGCAGGCAGTGTGCCCGGCTTTTCGGGCGCGGGTTCGGGCGGGGGCGGCAGGGGCAGCAGGTCGAGCCGCTGGCCGCTGCGCCACCATTCGGCGCCCAGCCGCTCGGGCCCGGCCGCCTTGGTGATGCGATAGCTGACGCGGCGCCAGATCATGGAGGCGGGCAGGCCATCGGGCACTTCGGCATTGATGGCTACCGGCTCGGGCACGGGAAGCAGCCGCAGCGGGCGCAGCAGCGGGGGGCCCGGCGCCTCGTCGGGCGCGGCACTGGCGGCCAGCGCCGGCACCAGGCGTGCCGCGCGTTCGGGGATATGGCTGGCCAGCAATTGCGTGCGCAGCACGGCCATGGGCCCCAGCCGGCTGCTCATGCGGTCCTGCAACTGGTCGAGGTCCGCCGTGCCGCCGTCATCGGCAAAGGCGCCCAGCTGGGTGGCGTCAAGGCTGCCCACCGAGCTCACCGCCAGGCGGATCATGTCGATGCCAAAGCCGGGGTCATATTCGCCGGCCAGCCGTTCGGCGCGGTTGTTGAACAGGGCGCTGATATGGTCTGGGTCGCGCGTCAGCCGGGCCGAATTGACCGACAGGGTCATCACCTTGTGGTCGACACGATAGAGAAACAGGTGAAAGGCCTGGCCGCCCAGGCCCTCGCCTTCCAAGCGCAGGCCGAGCTGGATGGCCAGGTCCCGCGTGGTCATCAGCACATCGTCGAGCAGGCCGATGGGGTCGGCAAAGCGGCGTTCGGCATGGCGCTCGGCCAGGGGCAGGCGCGGGTTGAGCCGCTCCTGCTGCTGGCCATAGGCCTGGTCGAGCCGGGTGAGCAGGCTCAGCCCAAAGCGGGCCTGCAGCGGCTTGCGCGGGCGCGGGCGCACGTGCCCGAGCTGTGTCAGCCCCATCTGCGTCAGTCCTGCCACCTGGCTGTCATCGAGGCGGAGCGCGGCCACCGGCAGGGTGTCGAGCACCTGGGTCAGGGCGTCGTCGGCCACCACCTGGCTGCGGCCAAAATGGCTCACCGCCCAGGCGCCGCCGATGGTTGAGGCAATGGCGCCGGCCACGGTATAGCCCAGGGCGCGCAGCCGGCTCAGCAGCAGGCGCAGCATGGGCGCCTCGCCGCCGAACAGATGGGCCACGCCGGTGATGTCGAGCACCAGGTCGCCAAAGGCGCTGATATCGTCCAGCACCGCCACCAGCGGGCTGGCATTGGAGTGCCAGTCGGCAAAATCGGCAAAGGCGGCGGCCAGCAGCGGGCGGTCGATCTCGCGCACGACGAGACCGGGCAGCAGGGCGCGGGCATCGGCCAGGTTCTGCCCGATGCGCAGCCCGCCCTGGGCGGCGGCGGCGTCGACGGCAGCCAGGCGCAGCCCGCCCTTGATGCGTTCGTAGAGCACCAGCGGGGCGGCGGCGAGGCCCGGCTCAACCCGCTTCAGGTAATCGGTCGGCCAATTGGGCAGATAGAGGCTGAGGAAGCGGCGCGCCGGCAGCAGGCTGGGCGGCATCGGTTGCGCCGGCGATTGGGCCGGCCTGGTGTGTGACAAGTCCATCGCGGTTCCATCCCACAAGCCATTGGGTCTGCTGTTGGCGGAGAATGCCTTTCTCCAGTTGCGCCAGCCAGCGCGGGGCGCCGGGGGCCAGGGCATCAAAGCGGCGCAGCGCGCTCAGCACCGGCGTCAGCCGCCAGCGCAGATGGGCGGCGCTGGCCTCGCGCCCGGCGCCATAGCGCAGCAGCAGCATGGAGCTGCCCATGCCGGCCGTGCGCAGGCCCAGGCGCCGGCTGGCGGTGAAATCGAGCGCCTTGTGCTGGCCGGCGACATCGGCCACCACCGCCGCCACGCCGCGGCAGGCCAGGGCCTCCTCGCTGGCCCAGAGCAGGTCGGTGATGGTCTGGGTGCGCACCAGCAGCAGCGCGCGCGGGTCCAGGCCAAAGCTGCGCAGGCCCGGACCATAGGGCAGGCCGCTGTCCTGGGCCTGGCGCGCCAGCTGCAGATAGATCACGGCCGGGCGGGCGGGGGTGAGCAGGCTGCGCGCCTGGGCCAGGGCAAAGCCCAGCGCCGCGCCGGCATGGCGCTGCTCATCGGTGAAGATCTCCTGCAGCAGGCCGGCGGCGGGCATGGGAAAGTCGCTCGTGGCGCCCGGTTGCAGCAGCGGGCGTGCCTCGGCCAGCGCCGGCTTGCGCTCGATATCGGCAATGGCGTCGCGCAGCGCGGCAAGGCGCTGCTGGCGATCAGAGGGGCCCATGGGCAACCGTGTTGGTGTGAACAAAACAGGAACATTTAGACTCCGAATCTGCCGGGAGTCGAGTCATTTTTGCTGCCGTCGAGGCTGTTAATCGGCCCGCTTCCGGCGCTTGTGTGGCCATTGCGCATCAAAGCGCGGCAAGAGCGCGCCGCCCGGCCCACAGCCCATTGAGGAAATCGGATGGCTTGTTCACTGTCATCGGGCCTGCCTCCCAGCCGGCCCCCATTGCTGACACACGCTCCCGTCCGGAGGCTCGCCATGTTCGAGGCCATCACCAGCCTGTTCACCAAATCCGAAGCGCCGCTCTCGGGCCATGAACCCAAGGTGGCCGTGGCGGCCCTTTTGGTGCACCTGGCCGCCGTCGACGGGCAGATGAGCGAGGCCGAGCGCGCCGTCATCAAGACCACGCTGATGGAGCAATATGGGCTCGATGAATCCAGCGTCGAGCGGCTGATCAAGGAGGCCGCGGCCCGCGATGCCGAGGCGGTGGATTTTTACAATTTCACCTCGACGCTGTCAGGCATGGAGATGGATGAGCGTATCAACATCATCCGCATGATGTGGACCGTGGTCTTCGCGGACAAGGAAAACCACGAGATGGAAGACAATATGGTCTGGCGCGTCGCCGAACTGATCGGCGTCTCCAGCCGCGACCGCACCATCCTGCGCAAACAGATCGGCAGCGCCGTTTCGGACCCGATCTGAGCCGGGGTCGATTGGCTCCTTTCCGAATAGCATCACCCCCTCCTACCTCCCCCATCGAGGGGGAGGTTTCTCTCCACTCATGGGGCAACATCCAGCCACAACCACAGCGCTGCACCTCCCCCTTGATGGGGGAGGTTGGGAGGGGGTGACGGCAAGCTCCGCGTCAGCGGCGTTCACGCCCCCAAAACCAAAACAGCCCCCGGATCGCTCCAGGGGCTGCAGGTTTGTCAGCGATCGATCAGGGTTTCAGGCGACCTTGCGCTCGACCATCATCTTCTTGATTTCGGCGATGGCCTTGGCCGGGTTCAGGCCCTTGGGGCACACCTTGGCGCAGTTCATGATGGTGTGGCAGCGATAGAGCTTGAAGGGGTCTTCGAGGTCGTCGAGGCGCTCATTGGTGGTTTCGTCGCGGCTGTCGATCAGCCAGCGATAAGCCTGCAAGAGGGCTGCGGGGCCGAGATATTTGTCGCCATTCCACCAATAGCTCGGGCAGGACGTCGAGCAGCAGGCGCACAGGATGCACTCATAGAGCCCGTCGAGCTTGGCGCGCTGCGGCACGGTCTGCGTCCACTCCTTGGTGGGCGTGGGCGAAGTGGTCTTGAGCCAGGGCTCGATGGCGCGGTGCTGGGCGTAGAAGGTGCTCAGGTCCGGCACCAGATCCTTGACCACCGGCATATGCGGCAGCGGATAGATCTTGATGGGGCCGGTGGAGTCATCCATGCCCTTGGTGCAGGCCAGGGTGTTGAGCCCGTTGATGTTCATCGAGCAGGAGCCGCAGATGCCCTCGCGGCAGGAGCGGCGCAGGGTCAGCGTGGGGTCGATGTTGTTCTTGATCCACAGCAGACCGTCCAGGATCATCGGGCCGCAATCGTCGAGATTGACGAAATAGGTGTCGATGCGCGGATTGGCCGACTGGTCGGGGTCGTAGCGATAGATGTGGTACTCGCGCAGCCGCTTGGCATTGGCCGGCTTGGGCCAGGATTTGCCTTGGGTGGGCCGGTCGGCCTTGGGGAGCATCAGTTCGACCATGGGTCGGTCATCCTTTTCTATGTGCCGCGCAACCGGCACTGAATTCGGTCTATCCGCGATGTCGTCCCGGCCGCGGCCGGGGTCCATGCTGGGGTCGGGGGCTTGCCCCCGGGCCTAGTAGTTGGGTTTGCAGATCTGGTTGGATTTGGCGACATAGGTGTTGTAGGCGACGAAATCGCTGTCGGCGGGCGCAGCGCCCTTCATCGACTTGATCACCACGCCCATGAAGCGCTCGTCGATCAGGGTCATGGCCGCCTCGGCCTTGCAGCCACACAGCTTTGCATCCTGGGCGATGCCCATGCAGACGCGGTAGAATTCGTCCTTTTGCGCTGCCGTGGGGGCAGCGGCAAAGGCGGGTGTGGTCAGCAGGGCCACTGCGGCCAGTGCGGCGAGGCGTTTCATCTCAGCTCCTTGCGGATCATCAGTTTGAGGCCCGACCAGGTCGCGTCCACGGCGCAGACCTTGACGTCGACCAGGCCGAGCGGCAGCACGACCGTGCGGATGACGTCCTCGGTGATATCGGTGGCGCGTTTGGCGGCCTTCTTGGGCCAGCTCACCCAGATCATGCCATTGCGGGCGATCAGGTCCATCAGCCGTTGCGCCAGGGTTTCAAGGGTGGCCCGGGCAGCGGTGAACAGGTGGATCACATCATAGCCGGGCGTGATGGCGTCGAGAGCGCCGGCCGGAAGCCGGGCGGTCTCGACAAAATCGCGCGCGGTCGCCAGTTCGGCCAGAGACGCGGGCAGGTCGATGAACAGCACGCGCTGTCCATCCTTGAGCCCCAGCTTGTTTGCCAGGGGCGTGCCCGAATATCCGGCCAGGTTGCGCATCAGTAGACGCGCGCCTTGGGCGCGATCTTCTTGAGGTCGATGCCGCCTTCGCTTTCGGGCGTCAGCGGGTCGACATGCACCGGGCGATAGCCCAGCGTGACGGCGCCGGTGTTGGTGTCGATCCAGCTCAGCGTGTGCTTGCGCCAGTTGACATCGTCACGCGATGCGAAATCCTCGCGGGCATGGGCGCCGCGGCTTTCCTGGCGCGCTTCGGCCGAGACCACGGTGACCATGGCATTGGCCATCAGGTTCTCGAGCTCAAGGGTTTCCACCAGGTCCGAGTTCCACACCAGGCTGCGGTCGGTGACCTTGACGTCAGGCAGCTGGGCGAAGATGGTGCTCATGCGCTTGACGCCGGACTGCAGGGTTTCCCCGGTGCGGAACACGGCGGCGTCTTCCTGCATGGTGCGCTGCATGGCGTCGCGCAGTTTGGCGGTGGGCTGGCTGCCCGAGGCGTTGCGCAGGCGGTCGAAGCGGGCGAGGATCTTGTCGTCCTGCGCCTTGTTGATCGCCGGAATCGGTGCGGCGCGGTCGATCACCTTGCCGGCGCGGATGGCGGCGGCGCGGCCAAAGACCACCAGGTCGGTCAGCGAGTTGGAGCCCAGGCGATTGGCGCCGTGCACCGAGGCGCAGGCGGCTTCGCCCACGGCCATCAGGCCGGGCACGATAGCGTCGGGGTTCTCGGGCGTCGGGTTGAGCACTTCGCCATGGTAGTTCGCGGGGATGCCGCCCATGTTGTAGTGCACCGTCGGCAGCACCGGGATGGGCTCGCGCGTCAGGTCGACGCCGGCAAAGATCTTGGCGCTCTCGGTGATGCCCGGCAGGCGCTCATGCAGCACCTTGGGGTCGAGATGGTCGAGGTGCAGGTAGATATGGTCCTTCTTGGGACCAACGCCGCGTCCTTCGCGGATTTCGAGCGTCATGCAGCGGCTGACGACGTCGCGCGATGCCAGATCCTTGGCATTGGGGGCATAGCGCTCCATGAAGCGCTCGCCTTCCGAATTGGTGAGATAGCCGCCTTCGCCACGGGCGCCTTCGGTGATCAGCACGCCGGCGCCATAGATGCCGGTGGGGTGGAACTGCACGAATTCCATGTCCTGCAGGGGCAGGCCGGCGCGGGCGACCATGCCATTGCCGTCGCCGGTGCAGGTATGGGCCGAGGTGGCCGAGAAATAGGAGCGGCCATAGCCGCCGGTGGCCAGAACCGTGGTCTTGGCGCGGAAGCGGTGCAGCGTGCCGTCGTCGAGCTTCCAGGCGATCACGCCCTCGCAGGCGCCATTGTCGCCCATGATCAGGTCGAGCGCGAAATACTCGATGTAGAATTCGGCATTGTTGCGCAGGCTCTGGCCATAGAGCGTGTGGAGGATCGCATGGCCGGTGCGGTCGGCGGCGGCGCAGGTGCGCTGCACCGGCGGGCCGTCACCGAATTCGGTCATGTGGCCGCCGAAGGGGCGCTGGTAGATCTTGCCCTCGGTGGTGCGGGAGAAGGGCACGCCATAGTGCTCGAGCTCATAGATGGCCGCCGGGGCCTCGCGCGCCAGATATTCCATGGCGTCGTTGTCGCCGAGCCAGTCCGAGCCCTTGACGGTGTCATACATGTGCCACTGCCAGCTGTCGGGGCCCATGTTCTGCAGGCTTGCTGCGATGCCGCCCTGGGCGGCCACAGTGTGGCTGCGGGTGGGGAACACCTTGGTGATGCAGGCGGTGCGCAGGCCCTGTTCGGCCATGCCCAGGGTGGCGCGGAGGCCCGCGCCGCCGGCGCCCACCACCACCACATCGAATTCGTGGTCGATGAGTTCGTATTGCGCCATGGACTTAACCCCAGAAGACGAGCTTGAGAATGGCGGCCACGCCGGCCACCGCGATCAGGATGCAGAATGCCGTGTTGAGCAGCATGTAGAAGCGATAGGTCGACCCGTGGAAATAGTCTTCCAGCGTGTCGCGCATGCCGTTGCGCATATGCACGGTGACGATGACCAGCAGCGTAGCCAGCGGCAGGCCGATCCAGCCATTGCCGATGGTGGCCACCATGTCGGTGCGGTCCTGGCCGCCCAGGCGGATGACGATAAAGGCCAGAAAGCCGATGAAGACGATGTTGATCGCGCCGGTCACCCGCTGGGTGATGAAATGGCGCGTCGACGCTTTGGCATTGCCGAACTTGGTCTTGGGATTGGCGATCACGGCGTCGGGGGTGCGGTATGCGGTCATATCAGGCGGTCCACACAAAAACGGTCCAGACGAGGACGGTGAGCACGATCGAGCCGATCAGATTGGCCCAGGCGAGCATTTCGCGCTGCCCGGGCAGCATGCCGATGGTGAAATCCCAGATGAAATGGCGAATGCCGCCCAGCATGTGGTGCAGCAGCGCCCAGGTGTAGCCGAACAACACGAGCTGGCCGAACCAGCTGGCATAGAGGTCGTTGACGACATTGAGTGCCTGCTGGCTGCTGGCGGCAGCACCCAGCCAGATCACCAGCAGCACCGTGCCGGCGTAAAGGGCAATGCCGGTGGCGCGGTGGGCGATCGACATGGCCATGGTGATGGTCCAGCGATAGATCTGCAGATGGGGCGAAAGGGGGCGGGATCGAACCGTCATGGGGCCTCGCTGGCGAGCGGTCAGAGCCGTCGCAGTTTGGAATGGTTCGAGACTTCTAGCGCCCAAAGGTTACAAAATCAAAGCAGTTAACCCCGTCGCGACTAGCACTTTTGGCGGAATGCGCACTTTGTTCGTATAGCGCACACGATGTGCGCGGGGTGGACGGTGGGAGGGGGTGGATGCGGCGAACGGCGGGGCTGTGGCGGGTGGCGCGGCCATTCGGGTCGTCGCTTTCTGCTGAAGGTCTATCCGTCGGCCCACAGGTACCCCAGAGGTCAAAGCCTGGCTTTACAGCCGGCGCCTGAACCAGATGCGGTCGACGGCCTTGCCGTCCACCCAGCCTTCCAGACGACCGAACTCTGCATAGCCCAGGCTTGAATAGAAACCCGGAGCTTGCGTGGTCAACGTGTCTACGCAACCGGTTTTTGCGCCCAGCCGGACAGCTTCAGCTTCGGCAGCGGCAACCAAAGCCCTACCAACCCCACGCCCTCTGGCGTGGCCATCAACCCAGATGTTGTTGATGAACAGGACGGCAAACGAGATGGATGCGGTCACGCCGCCGATAATTGCGTCGCCTTCACGCTCCACGATTGCAAAATCATGCCTGGCGACCGACGACAGTTCATTTTCTCGCGCGATACCCTGCGAAATCAAAGAAACGATACCGGGCGGCGGTGGCGACGTGACCTCGAGCATCGGCGTTCTTCTGCATTAGTAAGCTAAGGGGAAGATGGTCGTCATGGTCCGATACTGCCTGCCGATGACAGCTCGATGAAGTCGCCTTGCCCCTCCCCCTCAATGATCATGCGCTGACCGGATGCGGCGGCTGGTGAGCCAGACGGCGAAGATGACGAAAGGGGCGGCGATGGAGATGACCAGGGGCTTGTCCCAATGCACGCGCTCGAGCGGCCCGGCCAGGGCATAGGCCAGGATGCCGAGCATATAATAGCTGATGGCAATGGTGGAGAGACCCTCGACCGTGCGTTGCAGCAGGAACTGGCTGCGCGCCGTCTGGGCGATGCGCTGCAGCACCTGGGCATTCTGATGCTGCATCTGCACGCCGATCTGCACATTGAGCACGCCGATGGCGCGTTCGATCTTGGCGGCGACGCTGGCCAGGCGCTTTTCCACCGCCGCACAGGTGGCCAGGCCCGGATCGACGCGGTTGCCCAGATAATGCCCCAGCGTCGAGCCGCGCGTGGTGGGGGCTTCGCGCAGCCCGCCCAGCCGCACCTTGAGGATGTCGCCATAGGCGCGGCCGGCGGCAAAGCGATAGTGCAGCCGTTCGGAGAGCTTGCTGGTGCGGATCGAGAGCAATTGCAGCTGTTCGAGCGTCGACTGCGAGGTGTCGGCCTCGGCGCCATGGGTCATGCCCTCGACCAGTTCGGACAGCGCCAGTTCCACCTCGCGCAGCTCGGGCGTCGCGGCGCGGGCCAGCGGCAGGCCGAGCAGCGCCATGGTGCGATAGGTTTCAACTTCCAGGAGGCGCCGCACGATGATCGAGCGCCGCAGCGGCGTCAGGCCGCCGGCGGCGAATTCAAAGCGGGTGAAGCGATCGCCATCGGGCACGAAATCGGTCGCCACCTCGGCGCGGCCATCTTCGACGCGCGAGAGGCAGAGGCTGGGCAGGCTGAAGCCGGGCAGCAAAGCATCGGGCACGGTCTCGTCGGCGATCACATCGATGCGCATCGCGCCGATCAGCCGGCCCTCGGCAATGCCCTCGATGCCCAGCGCTTGTGGCGCCTTGACCGGCTCGGCGAGCGGGCCGCGCCAGGTGACGGTGAGGAACTCGGTGTGGAACTCCCAGGTGATGGCCAGGCCATCGCGGGTAAAGCCATGCTGGCGGGCGTGCGGCGCAGGCGGTGGCAGGTCAAGGTGATCGCAATGGCGGGCAAACTGGGCAAAGGCCTCCGCCATGGCGCCGGCACGGTCGGGCATGATGATCACCAGGCGCCGCACGCGGCAGGTCGCTTCGATCAGATCGATGGGGCGGGCATGCACCTCATCCATCAGGGCGCTGCGGTCGGGGTGGTCTGGGATCATTGGCGTTGCGGGCCGGCGGTTGGGACGATGTCCACTATGGTCCCCCGCCCCGCCGGGCGACAATGAGACCTTGTGCCGTCGACTTTGGTCGTGTGCGCAGCAGCTACGCTCGCGCCCCTCTGGCCCAAAGCCCTCACTTGGGTCATATCTCGCGCCGGAAAATTCCGGAGCGCCGATGTCCAAGACCGTCACCATTCATTCCGTCACCAAGCTGAGCCACAATTGGGGGCGGTTCGATGACTATCAGGTCAGCCATGGCACGCGCGATGGCGGCCTGCTGACCATTACCCGCGAGATTTATGATCACGGCAGTTCGGCCGCCGTGCTGCTTTATGCGCCCGAGGCCGGCACGGTGATCCTCACCCGGCAGTTCCGCCTGCCGGCGCATCTGAATGGCGATGAGGCCTGGTTGATTGAGGTGCCGGCCGGCATGCTCGATGGCGAGGCGCCCGAGGCGGCGGCGCAGCGCGAGGCGCTGGAAGAAACCGGCTATGCGCCGCGTGATCTGATCTTTGTCTGCAATGCCTATTCGAGCCCCGGCTCGCTCACCGAAAAATGCGCCTGCTTCATCGCGCGCTATACGCAGGGGCAAAAACCCGAGGCCGGCGGCGGGCTGGCGGCTGAGGGCGAGGATATCGAAGTGCTCGAAATGTCCCTCGAATCCGCCATGGCCATGGTCGGCAGCGGCGAGATCGTCGACGCCAAGACCATTCTTCTTCTGCAGGCTCTGATGCTGCGCCTGGCAGCCGGACCGCTGTGGGCGTCCTGACGGCTGGCTTAGCCGCAGGCGAAGCCCTCAAAAATCAATCAGGCGCTTGTCCGGGTCATAGGGCTGGTCTGGCGCGATGCGGGTCACGGCCTGGCCGGCCTTCATTTTCTTGGCGTGGCCGTCAAAGGCATAGGTCGGGCTGCCATAGAGCTGCCAGCCCTCGCTGAGGGCCTTGGTCACCTTGTGGCAGAAGGTGGCGTCGTCCTCGCCGGTCAGGAAGCGGTAGATAAGCATGCATATCCCCAATGCAGTGGCGTGCCGAACGCCATATTGATCTTGGTCGATGATACCGCTAATCGATACGACATGCACAGCTTTCCGGATCATCTGCTAAAGGGTCACGCCAATTTCATGGCGGGCCGCTATGTCCGCGAGAAGGACCGCTATCGCGAGCTGGCGGCTTCTGGCCAAAACCCCACCACCATGATCATTGCCTGCTGCGACAGCCGCGCGGCGCCCGAGATGATCTTTGACTGCGAGCCGGGCGAAGTGTTCGTGCTGCGCAATGTGGCCAATCTGGTGCCGACCTATCAGCCCGATGGCGGCCAGCATGGCACCTCGGCCGGCATCGAGTTTGCGGTCAAGGGCCTGGGCATCTCCAATATCGTCATCATGGGCCATGGCCGCTGCGGTGGCATCAAGGCGGCGCTCAATCCGGCGCCCAGCCCGCTGCACTCTGGCGATTTCATCGGCAAGTGGATGAGCATGCTGGGCGATCTGCCCGATCAGGTCGGCCAGAATGATCTGATGACCGCGGCGGAGCGGCAGACGGCGCTGGAGCGCATCTCGATCCGCAATTCGATCCGCAATCTGCGCACCTTCCCCTATGTGGCCGATCTCGAAGCGGCGGGCAAACTGGCGGTGCATGGCGCCTGGTTTGATATTTCCACCGGCGAGCTCTGGGTGATGGACGGGGAAAGCGGCGACTTCGTTCGCCCCGAAATCTGACCTTACCGAGCCGTTAACTTGGTCTCACGCCCGCGTGAAGTGCGGGCGAACCATTCATCGCGTCGCTGTGAAGTAAAGACGATTGTATCGTCTTGCAGTCTATTTCGATCATGTCTGCATATCGGGCCGATCGCCGGACAATCCATCCGATAAAATCTTGAATTGCGGTGCGAATAGTCTTTGCGATGGACTGTTGGACAGCGAAGATCAACGAAATTATGCTGCCCAGAAATGGCCCTATATTTTCCCGGCGCGTGCCGGATTTCGGGCCTGTGTGGACCACATTGCCAAGTCATTGTCTGTCTCACGGGCTGCAGGAGATCAGCCCGTCGGGGATCGGCTAACCGGTCACCGCATTCATCTCCCACATTATTGGAGCTAAACTCCCATGAATAAGATCGTTCTCTCCACTCTGCTCGTCCTCGGCATGACCGGTGCTGCCTTCGCTCAGGCCACCACCACCACCACCACGGAAGCCCCCCCGATGGCTCCCGAGTTCGCAACGGTTGATGCCGATGCGAGCGGCGGCGTTACCCTGGAAGAGGCACAGGTTGCCTGGCCCGATCTGACCGCCGAGGCTTTTGCTGCTGCCGATACCGACGCCAATGGCGAACTGTCGGCCGAAGAATATGGCCTGCTGGCTTCCGGCGCCAACACGCCGGCCACCGCCAACTAAGACGGTACGCCCACCCGCCCCGTGGGCATGCCGTGCCACCCCAGGTTCGCCTGGGGTGGCTTTTTTGTGCACACCGGCCTGACCAGGACTTTTCGTGCCTGGTGTGCAATGGCGGTTTGCGCGGACAAGTCTAGCGGCCCAAGCGTTCAGTAGTGCCGATCACGGGTCCGATCGCGTCTGCATGTTGCTGTCCGTACGGCCTCAACATCGCGCCGCTTCACTTCCACGTGAGCGATTTTGACGCGGTTAAATCTCTACCTGATGACTATGGATTCAGTGCCGGGCGGGGCGAAGACTGCGGCAGGCGTCACATAGTCAAATCTCTACTAACGCCTTGATTTTGCCTAACATTTTCCGCGAGATTGCTCCAATTCCGGCCTTGTCCAGACACAGTGTAACGACTATGTGACAGCGCGCCCCGCCGGAGAGCGGTGCGTCGGTTCCGGAAACGGAAACCGCCTAAACCTCCCCAACTTGAGTTGAATACCATGAACAAGATCATTCTCGCCGCCGTTGCTACCCTGGCTCTCTCGGGCGCTGCCTTCGCAGAGACCGCAGCTGTTGCTGCTCCCGAATTCGCAACGGTCGACACCGATGCAAACGGCACCGTGTCGCTGGTCGAAGCCCAGGTTGCCTACCCGGCCCTGACCGCCGAGGAATTCGCCAAGGTTGACGCCGATGCCAATGGCGAACTGACCGCTGAAGAATTCGCTGCTCTGGTTGCTGCTGAAGCCGCCAAGTAAGTCATTCGCTCGCATCTGCGGGCGCCTGATGACCACCCCTGCTCGCGCAGGGGTGGTTTTTTCTTGCCCTGAGATCGGGACTAGACGCTCGGGCGCGGGCGGCTGCGCAGCAGGGTCACCACCAGGCCCGCAATCACCAGCAGGGCGCCGGCGATCTCGATGGGGGTGATGGTCTCCCCCAGCACCAGATAGCCCGAGGCAATGCCGGTGATCGGCACCAGGAGCGTAAATGGTGCCACCACTGAAGCGGGGTGCCGCGCCATCAGCCAGCTCCAGATCGCCATGCCCAACAATGTCGCCGGATAGGCGAGAAAGGCAATCAGGCCCGCATCGGCCCAGCTAAAGCCGGCGAGCGCGCTCATCACCGCCGTCGGGCCCTCGACCAGCAGCGACAGCGCCAGCAGCGGCAGCGGCACGACCAGCGCGCCCCAGACGGTGAGCGAGACGGGATCGACGCGGCCGGCCTTTTTGATCAGCACATTGGCGAGGCCCCAGCTCAGCGCCGCCATCAAATTCATGCCCAGCGGCAGCAGCGCGGCATCGCCCAGCCGCTCGCTGGCAATCACGGCGATGCCGGCAAAGGCGATGGCCGCGCCCAGGATCTGGGTGGGGCGCGGGCGTTCGCCCAGCAGCACAAAGGCCAGCGCCATGGTGAAAAAGGCCTGGGTCTGCAGCGTGAGGGAGCTCAGGCCCGCCGACATGCCCCAGGCCATGGAGAGGTTCAAAAAGCCATAGAGCCCGACGCCAAAGGCAAAGCCATAGGCGATGACCAGCGTCCAGGGCACGCGCGGCGGCTTGATGAAGAACACCAGCGGCACCGCGGCAAACAGAAAGCGCAGCGACGCCGCCAGCAGCGGCGGCAAAGCGGCGACGCTGAGCTTGATGACGACGAAGTTGAAGCCCCAGATGGCCACAACCAGGAGCGCCATGCCGATATGGGCGATGGGCATCAGGCCACCCGCCGCCGGGCGACAAAGCCCGGCCCGAACACATTGACGATCAGCCCGGCAAAGATCAGCAGGCTGCCAATGACCTCGAGCATGGTCATCTGTTCGCCCAGCAGCACGAAGGCGGCGGCAAAGCCCACCACCGGCACCAAGAGCGTGAAGGGCGCGACCAGGCTCGCCGGATAGCGCCCGAGCAGCTCGGCCCAAAGGCCATAGCCGACCAAGGTCGAGCCATAGGCGATAAAGGCAATCGAAAACAGCGCCTGCGGGCTGATGAACGGCAGGGCCAGCAGCGGGCCGGGGCCCTCGAGAATCAGCGACAGCGCCAGCATGGGCAGCGGCGGCACTAGGCTCGACCACACCACAAAGGCAAACATGTCCACCTGGCCGGCCCGCTTGGTGATGATGTTGGAGCTGGCCCAGAAGAAGGCCGCCAGCAGCGTCATCAGCAGCGGCAGCAACACGGCGCCGCCCAGATGTTCAGCGCCGATGGTCAACAGGCCAAACAGCGCAATGGCTGCGCCCACCAGGCGCAGCGGCGTCGGCCGCTCGCCGAGAAACACCATGGCGAGGCCCAGGGTGAAGAACACCTGCATCTGCATGACCAGGCTCGCCAGCCCCGCCGGCATGCCCAGGCCAATGGCCGAGAACAGGAAGCTGAACTGCAGCACGCCCACGGTCAGGCCATAGGCGATCAAAATCGGCCAGCCCACCGCCGGGCGCCGCACGAAGAAAATGGCCGGCAGGGCGCAGCCGAGATAGCGCAGCCCGGTCATCAGAAAGGGGGAGACCTCGTCGACGCCCCATTTGATGGCGACGAAATTGAGCCCCCAGATGACGACGACGCCAAGGGCCAGGGCTATGTCACGCGGAGACATGGTGCGCTTTCAGCTCAGAGGGGCGGCCGGGCGCCGCAAGGAGCCTTGGCTTAGTCAATCCGGGCGCGTCCAGCCATAGAGAATATCGGGCAGCTGCTCTTCATTGTCGCCATCGCTGCGCCCGCGCTCGACAAAGCCCTGGGCGCGATAAAAGGCCTGGGCCGGCAGGTTCTGGGCAAAGCACCAGAGCTGCAGGCTGCCCTGGGCCGCCTTGGCGCGGTCGAGCAGAGCCTTGCCAATGCCGCGTCCGCGCCAGTCGGGGTCGAGATAAAGCTGTTCGATCCAACCGGGGGTCGTGGCCACAAAGCCGACCAGACCCTGCGGCGCCAGCGCCAAGGTCAGCGCATCGTTTGGGAGATAGCGGGCAAAAAAGGCCAGGTCCTCGTCCCTGCTGTGCAGCACGGGCACAAAGGGCAGCGCGATGGCGCGGCTGCGGGCGAACAGATCAACGACCAAAGCCAGGTCAGCGGCGCGGCCAGGGCGATAGACAAGGTCCATTCTGCGCTCCCGCTTGGCTTAGGCCCGCGCGGACGGGCACCGCAGCCGTGAGGCTGCGGTGCCCGTGGTCAGGTCAGGCCGCGTTGCGGGGCTTGAGGCCATGTTCGATCAGCGTTTCCGCGATCTGGATGGTGTTGAGCGCCGCGCCCTTGCGCAGATTGTCCGAGACGACCCAGATGTTGAGGCCGTTTTCGATGGTGGCGTCTTCGCGGATGCGGCTGACGAAGGTGTCATATTCACCCACGCATTCCACCGGGGTGGCGTAGCCGCCGGGCTCGCGCTTGTCGATCACCGACACGCCCGGCGCCTCGCGCAGCACATCGCGGGCCTCGTCGGCCGAGATGGGGTTGGCAAATTCGATATTGACCGCTTCCGAATGCCCCACGAACACCGGCACGCGCACGGCGGTGCAGGTCACCTTGATCTTGGGATCGAGGATCTTCTTGGTCTCGGCCATCACCTTCCACTCTTCCTTGGTGGAACCGTCTTCCATGAAGACGTCGATGTGCGGGATGACGTTGAAGGCGATCTGCTTGGGGAACTTGGTGCCATTGCCCGGGCTGTCGTTGACGAAAATGCCCTTGGTCTGGTTCCACAGCTCGTCGACGCCTTCCTTGCCGGCGCCGGAGACGGACTGATAGGTCGAGACGACCACGCGGGTGATCTTGGCAAAGTCATGCAGCGGCTTGAGCGCCACCACCAGCTGGGCGGTCGAGCAATTGGGGTTGGCAATGATGTTCAGGCGCGTCGGATTGGCCAGCCAGGCCTTGAGCACGTCGCCATTCACCTCCGGCACCACCAGCGGCACGTTGGAATCATAGCGCCAGAAGCTCGAATTATCGATCACGATGCAGCCGGAGGCGGCAATGCGCGGCCCCCAGTCCTTGGAAATGGTCGAGCCGGCCGACATGATGGCAAAGTCGACGCCCTTGAAGTCAAAATCGTCAAGGTTCTTGGCCTTGAGGATCTTGTCGCCATAGGAGATTTCGCGGCCAATCGAGCGCGAGGAGGCCAGCGCCACCACCTCGTCGGCCGGGAACTTGCGTTCAGCCAGGATGTTGAGAACTTCACGGCCCACATTGCCTGTGGCACCGACGACGGCGACGCGATAACCCATTTGTTGGAACTCCAGTCCCTTACCATCTTCGCCCCCGCGCAAGCCTTGGCTTGCGGCCATTCGGTTTTCGGCCTCTCCCCGTCGGGAGACGACCCGGGGAAAAGCGTCAGGCGGTTTTGGTGGTTTTGGTCATAAGCGCAGCGACGCCACCGGCGGTGAGCCGGGTGGTTGCGATGGTCGCAATGTCGATCATGCTGTGCATAAAATGACTGCTTTGGTTGGAAAGCAGGCGAAGTCATACGCCGAAATAGGAAATAGTCAATGACCTGCTGTGGCCGCCTTTGGTAGCCCGATCTGCCGGCGGACCGCGCCATATGCGCATGTGCCGGTTGGCAGGGCCGCCCGCTTGCACTAGACCGGGCCGCAACAGTCCAGGAGCCCGCCATGCCTCATTATGATGTCGTCATTGTTGGCGCCGGTGCCGCCGGCATGATGGCCGCCATCCAGGCCGGCCAGCGCGGCCGTTCGGTGCTGGTGGTCGACCATGGCCAATATGCCGGCGAAAAGATCCGCATTTCGGGCGGCGGGCGCTGCAATTTCACCAATGTGCATGCCACCACCGAGCGCGGGCGCGACCGGTTTCTGAGCGCCAATCCGCGCTTTGCCCTGTCGGCGCTCAGCCGCTACACGCCCGAGATGTTCATCGCCATGGTGCGCGAGCATGGCATCAGTTTCCACGAAAAGACGCTGGGCCAATTGTTCTGCGACGGGCCGGCGACGCAGATCAACACCATGCTGCTGGGCGAGATGCGCAAGGCCGGCGTGACGCTGGTGCTCGAAACCGGCGTCGAAAGCGTGGCCAAGGCCGAGAGCGGCTTTGCGCTTGAGCTGACCACATCGTCGATCACCTGCGAGAGCCTGATCGTGGCCACCGGTGGCAAGTCCATTCCCAAGATGGGCGCCACGGGTCTCGGCTATCAGCTCGCCGAGCAGTTCGGCCTGCGCCTCGTCGAGACACGGCCGGGCCTGGTGCCCCTCACCTTTGAGACCGGGGCGCTGGAGCGGCTCAAGGCGCTGGCCGGCATTGCTGCCGATGCCATTGTCAGCCACGGCAAGACGGCGTTTGAAGAGGCCCTGTTGTTCACCCATCGCGGGCTGTCGGGCCCGGCGATCCTGCAGATCTCGTCCTATTGGCGCGAGGGCGACAGCATTGCGGTCGATCTGCTGCCGCATCAGGATGCCGGCGAGGTGTTGCGCCAGGCGCGCCAGGCTACGCCCAAGCTGCAATTGCAGACCGTCTTGGCTGGCATGCTGCCCAAGAAACTGGCGCAGCTCCTCGGCGACGAGCTGGATCTCAGTGGCATGGTGGGGGATTTTTCCGACAAGAAGCTGGCGCTGGTCGAAGCCCGGCTCAAGGGCTGGACGCTCAAGCCGGTGGGTTCGGAAGGCTATCGCACGGCTGAAGTGACGCTGGGGGGCGTTGATACCCGCGATCTCGACGCCAAGACCATGGCGGCGCGCGACGTGCCGGGGCTCTATTTCGTGGGCGAAGTGGTCGATGTCACCGGCTGGCTGGGTGGCTATAATTTCCAGTGGGCCTGGGCCTCGGGCTATGCCGCCGGCCAGGCCGCCTAAACCCTAGAAGCGAAAGCCCAGCCGCACGCCCAGATTGGTATTGGCGCGCGCCGGCGTGCCGCAGGTGCCGAAGTCGGGCAGGTGTTCGAGCGTGGTGATTAGTGCCATGCCCGCCGGCAGGTTGATGCCGATGCTGCCGGCTGCGCGCAGGCCAATGGCGCAGCCAAAATTGCGGCTGGGGTCATTGGCCGGGGCCGAGATCAGGCTGGTGCGGGCCACGCCGCCCAGGCTCGCCTCGACAAACACTGGCATTGCCGGGGCAGAAAAGGTCCAGCTCAGGCCGGCATAGCCATAGGAATCCTGGCCGCGGAAATTCATCGTGGCGCCGATATGCGGGCGGATTTCGCCGGTGAGGTTGAGCAGGTTGATGCCGGGCGGGGCGAACAGCAGTTCGACATTGGCGTCGGCAATGCGATTGGGATCAAGCAGATTGCCGCCGCCGTCGATACCGCGCGCCGAAATGCCGGCGCGGACTTCGGGCAGCAGGTTCACCTGCGCCGATGCCGGCAGGCTGGCGCAGAGCAGCCCCAGCAGGGTGAGCAGGCTCGTCAGCACGATGCGGATCATGGCCTTGGCCTCCTCGATTGGAGGCGCCATAGGGCGCTGCGGGGCGCTGGTGAGCAAGATTTAGTTCAAATTGCTGCTAACCGGGCGTTAACGCTGCCGCCCGGTCGGAGGGGCTAAAAGCCCTAGAACTTCCAGCCGAGCTTGAGGCCGAGGTTGGAAATGCCGGCATTGTAGTCGCACAGGCCCGCATTGCTCATGTGCTCATAGGCCAGGGTCGCCGTCATATTGTCGCTGACGTTGACGCCCAGGCCGAAGCGTTCATAGAAATTGACGCGGCAGCCATATTTGCGGCGGCCGGCCGGGGCTTCATTGCTCAGATAGCCATTGTGCGTTGCGGCACCAAAAGTGCCTTCGAAATAGAACGGGCTGTCAAACAGCGGCACGGTCCAGGTCAGGCCAGCATGCAGCAGGCTGTCTTCGCCAAGGGTATTGATCGTCGCGCCAATCTCGGGGCGGGGCGAACCGAGCCAGCGGAACACATCGAGGTCCGGCGTGGTGAACAGCACGTCGAAGGACACGTCCTCGAGCCGGGTGAGATAGAGGCTGCGCGGATCAAGCGGCGGCAGCATGGTGTAATAGGCCATGTGGTAGTTCAGCCCGAGGCGCACTTCGCTGACCACATTGGCGAAGGGCGACGGCGCCATCACGCTGGCGTCCTGGCTGAGCACCTGTGCCTGGTTCAAGGTCTGGGCCTGGGCCGTGGCGACCCCGCCGAACACCAGCAACACAGCAACAGCAAGGACGTGCAGTTTGGACACGAGTGGTTTCTCCGGACTGAGCCCACAGTAAAAGCCGCAGACCGGCGGCGGAGTCAATCTTGCGCATGGCCTGATGTAGGATTTGTTACGCCAGCGTGGCCGGCGCGCTTCACGTCTCGCTTTCATCGCAATTTGCCGATAGAAGGGGCGCAGTGTTTTCAGACCGGTGATTGCCATGGCTGCCCCCTTTGCCCTTTCCCTGCAGGATCTTGCCCCCATTGCCGAGGGCACCAGCACCAGCCAGGCGATGGCCGAAACCATCGCTTTGGCACAGGAGGCCGACCGGCTGGGCTATACGCGGCTGTGGTATGCCGAGCACCATGGCATGCCCTCGATTGCCTCGTCGGTGCCGGAAATCCTCATCGGCAGTGCCGCCGCCCACACGCGCCACATCCGCGTCGGTTCGGGCGGGGTGATGCTGCTCAACCATGCGCCGCTGCGCATTGCCGAAGCCTATCGCACGCTCGAGGCGCTCTATCCCGGCCGCATCGATCTCGGCCTGGGCCGCGCGCCGGGCGGCGATGGCTATGCCATGCGGGCGCTGCGCAGTGGCGGTGGCGAGGAGTTCTCCAATTATCTGGCCGAACTGATGGCCTTTGACGAGGAGAGCTTTCCGCCCGAGCATCCGTTTTCGCGCGTGCCGGTGTCGCCCGGCGGCGTGCGCCTGCCGCCGCTGTGGCTCTTGGGCTCTTCAGGCGCCAGCGCCCAGGCGGCCGGGCAATTGGGCATGGGCTATGCCTTTGCTGCCCATTTCAGCCATACCCCGGCCGGGCCCGCCTTTGATGCCTATCGCGCCGGCTTTGTGCCCAGCGCAGCTTTCCCGGCGCCGCGCACGATCCTGTGCGTCTCGGTCATCTGCGCGCCGACCGATGAAGAGGCGCAATATCTGTCGCGCTCGCAGGCGGTGAGCTGGGCGCTGTTCACCACCGGCGAGCAGCGCAAGCTGATGAGCCCGGAGGAGGCGCATGCCCGCGTGCTGACCGCCCAGCAGCAGGCGGTGATCGATCACCAGTCGAGCCTGTGGATCGTGGGTTCGCCAGAGACCGTGCGCGACACCATCGCCGAAAAGGCCGAAGCGGCAGAGGCCGATGAGGTGATGATCACCACCACCATCCATTCCTATGCGCTGCGCCGGCGGTCCTATGGCCTGGTCGCCGAGGCCTTCGGCATCGCGCCAAGGGATTGATGGGCGCGCAGATCTGGCGACGGTTGCTGCTTCGTTAACGTCTCATTGGTGGCCATGAACCTATCATGGGCGCAGTATAAAAGCGGACTGCAGATGAGCGCGGCTGTCTTCGTCCTGGCGATCAATATGAGTGTCGCCGGCATATTCGCGACGGCCTTTGCTGTAGTCGCCATGACAACGCGCGCCAATTCCAGCGCGCGCTGGATGGCGGCGGCCTATGGCATCGGCATTTTCGATGGCCTGCTCGAGTTCATCCTGCCCTGGCAGAGCGATCCGCGCCTGGTGGGCATCGGCATCTTCTGCGCCTTCCTGTTTGCCCAGGCGCTCAATGTGGTGGGCTTGGCCCGGCATTATGAGATCACGCCGCCCTGGCGCCTGCTGGGCCTGGTGGTGGGCGGGGCGCTGGTCACCATCGTGCTGATCATCGGCATGGAGCGCGGCTCGCTGCTGCGGGCCCTGCTCTATCAATTGCCCTATGGCCTGATGCAGGCGCTCAGCGTTGTGGTCATCCTGCGCGCGCCGCGGCGCGGGGCGCTCGACCTGCTGCTGCTGGTGTTGTCGGCGCTGGCCGGGCTGCAGTTCCTGGCCAAGCCGCTCCTGGCGGCGGCCATTGGTTCGGGCGCGACGCCGCAGGCCTATATCGGCTCCACCTATGCCGCCATTTCCCAGACCATGGGGGCGGTGCTGCTGGTGGCCAATGGCCTATTAGTGCTGCTGATCGTGGTGCGCCGGGCCATGGCGGAAATGACCGCCCGCTCGGAGACAGATGTGCTCTCGGGCCTGTTCAACCGGCGCGGCTTTGAGGATCGCGCCGAGCGCCTGCTGGCCACGGCACAGCGCGCCGGCGTGCCGGTGACCCTTGTTGTCGCCGATCTCGACAATTTCAAAACCATCAACGACAGCTTTGGCCATGCCGTGGGCGATCGCGTGATCGTCAGCTTTGCCGAGATCCTGCGCGCGCTGGCCGATCCGCGCCTGGTGCTGGGCCGGCTGGGCGGCGAGGAATTTGCCGCGCTCCTGCCGGGGGGCAATCTGGCGGCCGGGCGGCTGTTCGCCGAAAGCGCCCGCAGCGGCTTTGCCCATGACCCCATTGGCGACCAGGCGCCGGGCCAGGCGATCAGCGCCAGCTTCGGGGTGGCGCAATATCGCCCAGGCGAGCCGCTGACCGACCTGCTGCGCCGCGCCGACCGGGCGCTGTATCAGGCCAAGTCGGACGGGCGCAATCGGGTCTGCCTGGCCGATGCCGATGTGGCATCGTCCCGGCTGGGGGCAAGCTGGTTGCGGTCGGTGCCGCCCGGCAACTAGTTGGGCGCGCGGCGCTCCACCAGAGCAAAGGCGTCGGCCTCGTCATCGATCTGCAGCGCCAGCTGCTGGCGGTCGAGCTCGGCCAGCCAGGCCGTCCAGGAGACGGGGCTGGTGGAGGCCTGCTCATCGAGCGGGGACGGCAGGCGGTGATTGGCAAAGCGCAGGCGCAGCTGGGCGCGCTCCTGGCCATAGGTATTGCGCAGCCGCACGATGGCCGGCGTGCCCTGGCGATTGCTCACCCAATTCTGGATGTCGCGGTGACGTGTCAGTGTCTGAGTCATTTTGGCTTCCCCTCCAAAGTTGTGCGCGAACCGGTTCGGTCTCAGGCCGACGCGAATCAGTCCTTTGCTGAAACGGTCGCGAACAGACTCAATCCTCTGCCAAGTCTGTGACGAGTTTGAGGCCGGTCAGCTCTTGCGGGGTGAAATAATACATGCGCTCGGGCGGGGTGCGCAGCGCATGCAGCCAGAGTGCGGGGTCGATTCCACTTTGCGTCAATTGCGCAATGATGCTGGCGGTGGTGGTCTGGGCGTCGCTCATCACCATGCCTGCCAGTTGTTCGCCGGTCTGGTTGGTTTCGCCCAGGGCCGCCGCATAGATCTGATGCACGCCGATGGCCGCCTGGGCGCTGGCGCTGCGCGTGGTGCCGCCGGCAAAGACAATCGGGCACGACGAAGCGCAGAGCGCCCCGACCTTGACGCGGGTGCTGAGGCCCCGCGCGTGGATCAATTGGCCCATGGCCAGCGCATCGGTCACCGAGC
The DNA here is from genome assembly GCF_005222805.1 of Devosia sp. FKR38. Lineage (GTDB taxonomy): Bacteria > Pseudomonadota > Alphaproteobacteria > Rhizobiales > Devosiaceae > Devosia. The sequence goes on from NZ_STGC01000002.1 coordinate 764,644, forward strand.
CGCCGGGAGAATCGAGGGTCACCGACTGCACATATTCGCCGCGCGCATCGAGTTCGGCGGCAAAGCGTTCGGCGGCGCCGGGGTCGATGGTGCCGACAAGGCTCAACACGCCGCCGCTGCCCAGGCTAATGACGAGGGGTTGTTCCAGCACTTCGGGGGCGGTGGTCACCGCGGGCATGCTGCCGTCCACCGGGCCCTCCTGCACCGGCGGCAGAATGGGCCTAAGCGGCGTGGCGAGGCTGGTCGCTTCCGCGCCAGTCAGTTCGCGATAGTCGACGAACAGCACCGAGGCCGTGCCGGCCAGCAGGGCATAAAAGGCCACGCGCAGGATGGCGCCATCGTCGGTGGCGATGAAGCGGTCGATCAGCCGCCGGTGCAGCGGGGCGCTGCGGCTCGGCAGACGGGCATTGGCCGCGGTCTTCATGCCGGGCGCGGGCCGTCGGTGCGCTTGCGTTGCGCGGCGTCAATCGGGGTCACCGTGGCATCGTCCGGTGGTGCCGACGCGGGTTCTGTCGCCGCCAGTGGCGCCGGCTTGTCCTCGGGCAGAGGGGCGGGCTCTACGCCTGGCGCAACAGGCAGGCCGGTGGCCACATCAATCCCGGCTGCTTCCATCTGGCGATAGAGCCGCATGGCGCGCAGCATTTCGGCGGCGGTGATGTTCTCGGCCTCCACCATGGATTCCGAATCCCGCCGCATGGCGTCATTGACAATCATCAGCACCAACACCAGCACCACCGGCAGCAGGTCGATGGAAATGGCGCCGGCCCAGCTCGGGATGAAATCCTGCCAATAGCGCAGCACGGCCTCGGCGCTCGACAGCGGCACGAAGCGGCGTTGCTCGACCGCCGGCGTCGCAAGGATTTCGTCCGCCGCCGTGCTCAGCGCCGCCGATTGCGCCGCTACCGAGACGCGCACGGTTTCCATCACCTGATCCTGCCGATTGGCCAGGTCCGCCGTCTGGCCATTGGCCACCGGGGCGATGAAACCGGCCGAGAGATCGGCCGCTGCGCGCTTCACGGAAGCGGCAATATCGGTCTGCTGCAGTGCGGCGATCACCGCCGAGAGCTGCACGGCCTCGGCCTGGAAACTGTCCGAGCGCGGCTCGATGGCGCCGGGCGTCGAGACCAGTTCGCGCATGGTGGCCAGCCTTGTGGAGCCATCTTCAAACAGCGACGATACGGCGTCGCGGCTGCCGGTGATGCTGGCGCCGAGCTGGTTCATCTGCGCGCTCATCTGGGTGAGCAATTGCACCACGCTGCCCGAGCCGGTGGTGCCGGTCAGCGCGCCCGTCTCGCGTTCGTCGGCGGCAAGGCCGGCAAAGCGTTCCGCCGCGCGCTGCACGTCGGGGAGGAGGCTTTGGCTGGCCAGTGCATTGGCATGGGCGGCGTCGAGATCTTCGGCATAGCCTTGCAGGGTCACCGCCATATGCTGTTCCAGCGCGGCAGAGCCGGCCAGAGCCGCCGCATTGAGCCAGCTCGACATGGCCATGATCATCACGCAGCCGATGGCCATGGTGATGAACAGGCCAATGCGCTGCACGCCATTGGTCACCAGCGGCACAAAGCGCAGCATGAAGCTCCAGAAGGCGTAGATGGCCACCGAGACGGCGGTGGAATAGACGATGGCGGCAAAGAACACGAAGCTCGCCGAGCCATCGAGCAGGCCGCGCACACCAAGATAAGTATAAACGCCCGAGGCCAGGGCCAGCACGGCCAGGGCAAAGCGGGTCATGGTCTCTATGCCCTTGACGGTCTCGTTGAGACGATAGGCATTCGGCTTGAGCTGCATCGGCGCGTGTCCCCCAGGGCTTAAGGGGAGGTTAACACAGCGATGGCGGCGGAATAGGGGCGCGGTGGAGTGGGGTTAATGGGGGGGGGGGCGGGGTCGTCAATTCGGTCGTTCGAAATGCTCTTCACGACAATCAAAAACCTGCCGGCCGTGTGGCGCCTGCTTTCATCTTGGCCTGCCCGACACCGAACGGGCAGTTGCTGATAGGAAACGTCGATATTCGACCTATGCGGCGCTAATCTGGTGTCCTGTAATTTGCCCCTGGCCTCTGGCGGCCCGCAAACTGATATCGTATCGAGACGCGCTGGCTGTGCAAGCGTGGGGCCAACGAAGCCAATTGTATTGGCGTAGAAGGAGCACTTGATGAAAACTGTCTACACGATCGGGTATGAAGGCACAGACATCGAACGGCTCATTGAGACGCTCACCGTGGTTGGTGTGCAAGCTGTTGCCGACGTGCGGGCTGTTCCGCTGTCCCGCAAGAAGGGCTTCTCGAAAAACTCGCTACGCGTTCATCTCGAGAACGCTGGCATCAAATATCTGCCCATGCAGGAGCTTGGAGACCCTAAAGAAGGAAGAGAAGCAGCGAAGTCTGGAGACTATGCTCGTTTCCGCACGGTTTACTCGGCACATGTCGATCAGCCAGAATCCGTCGCGGCCATCGAGAAGCTCGCGTTCACTTCGCAGGATCAGGCCGTCTGCCTGCTATGTTTCGAGCGCGATCCGAAAACCTGTCACCGATACATAGTCGGCGAGCGCATGGGTGCCTTTGGCTACCAAATGCTTCACCTCTTTGGCGACGACCCAGCCCGCTACGTTCGCTACCAAGACAAGCTGCCGAAGCGTGCGGTCTAGAGCTAGAAGAGTTCGCCTTGCAACTGGTGCGGTGGGTAAATCAAGCTGATGATCAGCCATTGATCCTGAAATCTGTGCTGGTTCCCCATCAGCAGCATCAAGTCCTTTGACGGGATCTCCCGCTCAAGCTTGTCGCGGAAATGGCGTTCCCAATCCGCTCCATAAAGGCGGTCGCAGGTCAGGTACAACGCGCCGACCTCCCAATCGACTAGCTTGTGCCTGAAGACCGTGGTGGCACCATCCTCACCACACTCATATCTATAATAGAAGTCATACGGCAGCTTCCGCAGCGTCTTGATAGACGGTTTGTCTTCATTGTCGAAGAGCCCTCCTTGATTCTGACCGCCAAGCAGCTTTGCTAGGTCATCTTCGGTCCACTGTGGATTAGAAACAGGCTCTATATCCAAACCGAGAATCCTGTGAGGCTTCAGCAGAGACAGCGATGTTCCATTGCTCTTGCGCGCATCCTCCACTTCGTTGAAGTTAGTGAATAGCTTGACTGGAGATAGCAAGCGGCGACGTTCGCCCCAATTCTTACCAGGCTCGACCACCGGCCCGCCCTCGATGGTATCCGTCTTGATGGTGAAGCTTTCGGGCCGATGATCTTTTTTGGCCTTTTCGATCTTTGCCTTAATCCACTGCCACTTATTGAATCGTCTTTCCTCAGCGATCAAACGAAACGGCACAGGGAACAGTCGAATAAGGTTGCCGGTCTCGTCCATGCCAGCCACGCAAGTTGTCTCCGCATATTTTCCACTGGGCGACGGATACGTCTTGCAAAGGATGAGAATGCGGGCATCGACGACTGGCATGACCTGCTCCGAGACAACCCACCGTTAACCTACGGCTGAAGCGAATTGCGCCAGGGCGCTGACTGCAAGTCAATCCTGCTGATTGAACTGACGCAGAAAAATACAGCGAATATTGGCATTTGCTTTGTCGACGCACCAGTGCTCTGACGGCTGTCTGCAGTTGCTTCTCTAGCGCAGGTTTATGCTTGGCAGGATTCTCATCCGCGCCCGAGGAACTGCATCGACCACTGCCGCATTTCTGCAATCTCGAATGATCGAACTGGAGTGCCCAAAGCTGAAGGTAATGGACTAACCTAGATTTGTGCTTCGCACGCCGGCCAGCTAGGAGCCGCCAGTCCGCACGCCACTTCGGATCGGCCACGTCCTGCAGCCAACAGCGTCCTCGGCCATTCCCCTCGCCCCGCCACGCTCTCACCCAATCAGCCCATCCAGCCCATCCCAGGCATAAATGACATTGTTCGATTTCCAGATCGGGCCAGGGTCGATGGTTCGGGCGATTTCGCGGGCGCCGAGGCGCTGGTAGAAGCGGGCGGCGCCGGTATTGCCCTCCACCACGTCGAGCGCGGCGGCGTCGCGACCCACAGAGCGCAAATGCCGGGCGAGGCCGCGCAGCAGGCTTTCGCCGATGCCACGCCCCTGTTGGCCGAGATCGACATAGACCGAGTGGATTTCCGCCCGTCCGCCAAAGGCCGGGTCATCGGAGGCGCCGGTGGCGGCCATGCCCACCAGAACGCCCTTGTCCTCGGCCAGCAGCACCAGTTGGTCGGGCACGGGCTCGGCCAACACGCGCCGCCATTTGGCCTGGCGACTGTTGAGGTCAAGCTTTGCCAGCGCCTCGGGCGGGGCCAGCTCAGCAAACGCCACCTGCCAGACGCGGTTGTGCAGCGCCGCGACAGCGTCGGCGTCCGCCGGGCCGCCGGGGCGCAGGGTGATGCTCACGGCGGTGCTCAGGCTTCGACGGCGACGTCGAGGGCGATGGTCACCATGTCGCGCAGCGAGGTCTGGCGCTGTTCGGCGTCGATTTCCTCGCCGGTGATCAGGCAGTCGGTCATGGTGCAGATGGTCAGCGCCCGCACGTCAAAGCGTGCCGCCAGCGTATAGAGCGCCGCCGCTTCCATCTCGACGCCGATGACGCCGTGCTGGGGCAGGGTGTCATAACCCGCCATGCCATTGGCATGGTAGAAGATGTCGCTCGAGAGCATGTTGCCGGCGTGATAGCGCATGCCGGCGGCCTCGGCCTTGTCGGCGGCGGCGCGCAGCAGGCCAAAATCGGCGAGCGGGGCAAAATTGAAGGCGCCAAAGCGGCCCTTGACGATGGAGCTGTCGGTCGAGGCGCCCTGCGCCAGCACCAGGTCGCGCACCTTCACCTTGGCATTGAGCCCGCCGCAGGTGCCCACGCGGATCAGCGTCTTGGCGCCATAAGTGTTGATCAGCTCATGCACATAGATCGACAGCGAGGGCTGGCCCATGCCGCTGGCCTGCACCGAGATGGGCTTGCCCTTCCAGGTGCCGGTATAGCCAAGGCAATTGCGCACCGAATTGACCAGTTTGGGATTGTCAAAGAATGTCTCGGCAATCCATTTGGCGCGCAGCGGATCGCCGGGCAGCAGCACGGCCTCAGCATAGTCACCGGCTTTGGCGTGGTTGTGCGGCGTCATGGTGTTCGTCCTTGCTGGTGTCGTTTGGCCCAAGCATTGCCACTGGCGCGGCGGATCGGCAAGCGGCGGCAGCGGCCCTGGGTGTCTTGACCTCGTCACCATCGCGGTCCATTTACGACGCCCAGACGGGAGAAACGCCAATGGTCGCCAAGATATTCATCGACGGGGAAGCCGGAACCACGGGTCTGCAGATCCGCGAGCGCCTGGCTGGTCGTCGCGATCTCGAGGTGCTGTCCATTGCCGCCGACAAGCGCAAGGACATGGACGAGCGCAAGCGGCTGCTCAATGCGGCCGATGTGGCGATCCTGTGCCTGCCCGATGATGCGGCCAAGGAAAGCGTGTCGCTGATCGAGAACGACACCACCCGCGTCATTGATGCCTCGACCGCCTATCGCGTCGATCCGGCCTGGGCCTATGGCTTTGCCGAAATGGACAAGGGCCAGTCGGCGCTGATCGCCGGCGCGCGCTTTGTCTCCAACCCCGGCTGCTGGCCGCAGGGGCTGATCGCCCATGTGCGGCCGCTGATCGCCGCCGGGCTGATCCCGGCCGATTATCCGCTGAGCTACAATGGCATTTCCGGCTATTCGGGCGGCGGCAAGCAGATGATTGCCGAATATGAGGCGGCCGGCGACTCCGCCAGCCAGTTCATGCCCTATGGCCTCACCTTCCAGCACAAGCATGTGCCGGAAATGACGCTTTATACCGGCACCACCACCGCGCCGCTCTTCGTGCCCACCGTGGGCGATTTCGCCCAGGGCATGACGACGTTTGTGCCGCTGCAGCTCGGCCAGCTGCCGCGCGTGCCCACTGGGCGCGAGCTGCATGCCGCCATTGCCGATCATTTCGCTGCCATCGCCGACAGCTTCGTTGTCGTTGCGCCCTATGACGAAGCGCTGGGCAAGACGCCGGCGCTCGATCCCCAGGCGCATAACGGCACCAATACGCTGACCCTGCATGTCTTCGCCAATGATGCGCGCGCCCAGGCGGTGCTGGTGGCGGTCTATGACAATCTGGGCAAGGGCGCCTCGGGCGCTGCGGTGCAAAATCTCAATCTGATGCTGGGCGTCAACGCCCGCGAAAGCCTCGCCGCCTAGGCGGGGCGCTTCTCGCAAATTGCAAGGCGCCTCGCATTCTGCATCGCTTGGCCGCCCGCAAATTGCGAGAATTCACAGGGCTTTAACATCTGAGGCCCGGTTTGCGGGCCCCGGGGCGACTGGCACGGTTCGTGCATTGATGGCGCCGTCCGGAGAGTTAGTTTTGCGTACCGGATCCAAAGTCATTGAGGCCCCGTTCCGTGCGACCGGAGCGGGGTCTTCATGCTTTTGGGTTGGCTCTCTTGTGGCCGGGGCCGCTACCCACTAGATAAAGCACAGTTTTTGTTCCGGAGACGCCCATGCGCGCCGTGCTCGACATCATCCTTGTGATCCTTGATCTCTATCGCTGGATCCTGATCGCCATGATCATCATGAGCTGGCTGATCTCCTTTAACGTGATCAACACGCGCAATGCCTTTGTCGAAGGCCTGTGGCGCGTGCTCAACCAGCTCACCGAGCCGGTGCTGCGCCCCATCCGCCGCTTCCTGCCCAATATGAGCGGGCTCGATCTCAGCCCGCTGGTGGCGTTCCTGCTGATTTTCTTCATCCAGCAGCTGATCGGCTATTATGTCTATCCCGCCGTGGCGCGCGCCGGCCTCTGATCGGCCGTGACAGCAACGCCGCTCTGCTATCGGCTCAGCCCTTCGGGGCTGAGCCTTTTTGTTCGCGTCACCCCCAATGCCGGCCGCGACGGCATCGAGGGCGTCGAAATCCGCGATGATGGCACCGCCGTGCTGCGCGTGCGCGTCAAGGCGGTGCCCGACAAGGGCAAGGCCACGGCAGCCGTCATCGTCGTGCTGGCCAAGGCGCTCGGCGTGCCCAAATCGTCAATCAACGTCACCAGCGGCGACACCGCCCGGCTCAAGACGCTGGCCGTGGCCGGCGATGGTCCGGCGCTGGTTCATGCGATCACCGCTTTGGCGACGCCCGCTTGAGGCGCAGGCCGGAGCAATCGCTGCCGTAGATCACCCCCTCCCAACCTCCCCCATCAAGGGGGAGGTGCCGTCTGGTGGGTTGAACCCGATGCTGCCCCAGGAGTGGAGAGAGACCTCCCCCTTGATGGGGGAGGCTAGGAGGGGGTGGCGCCACAGCCTCGATCTTCGCCCGTGCCCCCCGCGACAATTCATCGCATTCTCCATTGCTTAACCAAGCAATCCGGCTAATCTCGATAGTCGGAGGGGGCTCTAAGGAGGGCGTCCCGCGACGGGTTGGAGGACCCGGCCGGGTCAGCGTTGAGTCCCTGGAGGAACATCTAGAGGGACTTTCTATGACTTTGGCACTCTGGCTGATCGTCGTATGCGGCGCTCTGTCCATCGTCTATGGCGTGATCACCACGCAGCAATTGCTGGCCGCCGACAGCGGCTCGGCCCGCATGCAGGAGATTTCGGCGGCCGTGCGCGAAGGCGCCTCGGCCTATCTCAAGCGGCAATATACCACCATCGCCATCGTGGGCGTGGTCATCCTGATCGCCGCCTTTTTCCTGCTGGGCATCTATGCCGCCATCGGCTTCCTGTTGGGCGCGGTGCTGAGCGGCGCGGCGGGCTTTATCGGCATGAATGTGTCGGTGCGGGCCAATGTGCGCGTGGCCCAGGCGGCGATTTCCTCGCTGGGCAATGGGCTGGATCTGGCGTTCAAGTCCGGCGCGGTCACCGGCATGCTGGTGGCGGGCCTGGGCCTATTGGGTGTCACGCTCTATTTCATCGTCCTCACCCAGGTGCTGGGCTTTGCCTATAATGACCGCGTGGTCATCGATGCGCTGGTGGCGCTGAGCTTTGGCGCTTCGCTGATTTCCATCTTCGCCCGTCTGGGCGGCGGCATCTTCACCAAGGGTGCCGATGTGGGCGGCGACATGGTGGGCAAGGTCGAAGCCGGCATTCCCGAGGATGATCCGCGCAACCCGGCCACCATTGCCGATAACGTGGGCGACAATGTCGGCGACTGTGCCGGCATGGCGGCCGATCTCTTCGAAACCTATGTGGTCACCATCGTGGCCACCATGGTGCTGGCCGCCATCATCCTGCCCGAGCCGTTCCGGCTGATGGGCATGGTGCTGCCCCTGGCCATCGGCGGCGCCTGCGTCGTCACCTCGATCATCGGCACCTATTTCGTCAAGCTGGGCGCCGACAACAACATCATGGGCGCGCTCTACAAGGGCATCATTGCCACGGGCGTGCTGTCGCTGGTGGCGCTGCTGCCGGTGCTGTGGTTCGTCTTTGGCGATCTCAATGTGTCCATTGCCGCCAATGACAAGACCTTTACGCCGATGAGCCTGTTCTGGTGCGGCGTGGCGGGCCTGGTCATCACCGGTCTGATCATCGTCATCACCGAATATTACACCGGCACCAATCGGCGCCCGGTCAATTCCATTGCCGAGGCTTCGGTCACCGGCCATGGCACCAATGTGATCCAGGGCCTGGCGGTATCGCTTGAGTCCACCGCCCTGCCGGCGCTGGTCATCATTGCCGGCATCATCGTCACCTATAATCTGGCGGGCCTGTTCGGCATCGCCTTTGCCGTCGCCACCATGCTGGCCCTGGCCGGTATCGTGGTGGCGCTCGACGCCTTTGGTCCGGTCACCGACAATGCCGGCGGCATTGCCGAAATGGCCGGGCTCGACAAGGCCGTGCGCCACAATACCGATGCGCTCGACGCTGTCGGCAATACCACCAAGGCCGTCACCAAGGGCTATGCCATTGGCTCGGCGGGTCTGGGCGCTCTCGTTCTGTTCGCCGCCTATACGCAGGACCTCATCTACTTCTCGGGCCTGCCCGATGCCCCGGCGATCTTTAAGGGCATGGGCACGCTCACCTTCTCGCTGGCCGACCCCTATGTGGTGGTGGGCCTGCTGTTTGGTGGGCTGCTGCCGTTCCTGTTCGGCGGCATGAGCATGACGGCTGTCGGTCGCGCCGCACAGTCGGTGGTGGTCGAAGTCCGCCGCCAGTTCAAGGAGCGGCCGGGCATCATGGCCGGCACCGAAAAGCCCGACTATGGCCGGGCCGTCGATATGCTGACCAAGGCGGCGATCAAGGAAATGATCGTGCCGAGCCTGCTTCCCGTGCTCAGCCCGATCGTGGTGTTCTTCGTGATCTATTGGATCGCCGGGGCCGCCGCGGGCTTCTCGGCCCTGGGCGCCATGCTGATGGGCGTCATCGTCACCGGGCTCTTCGTCGCCATTTCCATGACCGCCGGTGGCGGCGCCTGGGACAATGCGAAGAAGAGCTTTGAAGACGGCTTCACCGACAGCCATGGCGTCAAGCACATGAAGGGCAGCGACGCGCACAAGGCCAGTGTCACCGGCGACACCGTCGGCGACCCCTACAAGGACACGGCGGGCCCCGCCGTCAACCCGATGATCAAGATCACCAATATCGTGGCGCTCTTGCTGCTGGCCGTGCTGGCCCATCTGGGCTGACCATACGGCGTCTGGACTGGAATGAAGAAGGCCCGGGGCATGCGCTCCGGGCCTATTTTTCATCAAGGCCGAAGAAGCGCTGGTCATCCCCGATCAGCAGGTCGCGACCGTTCTTGGGGAGCGGGAAATTGTAGCCTACCCATCCGGGCCTCCAGCTCAGGGTGCCCTCATGGTGATAGCGTGACATGTACATTTCACTGCCGAGCTTGTGCAGCGCCAGATGCAGGGCCTCCACCATGTCGTTGCCCTGGGCACGGCTGGCGATCGTTCCGTCGGGCCAGTCGATCTCATAACGACAGATGAAGACATGGTCATCGGCTTCCGGCATGAAGATGCGCACGTCAACCGGTGTCACCTTGCCTGCTGAATTGATGTTGAGCGTACGAACAGCAATAATCATGGCACATCAATAGTTGAATGAGGGAAGCGGATCGCCCTTCATGCAGGCAACCAGTCTGACCATGGCTTGGCTCTGGCAGGCACGCCAGCTGACGATAAATTTACACTGAAACATATCGGTCTCATACTGGACCTCGCAGTCCTGGCGATTGCGTTCATTCCACTTGCCGGCAACGCGCGTTCGCGTCCATTGGCCGCCTGTTGGATCGCCGGCCGGAACACGAGGCTGATCTGGACTATATTTCACCAGTGATCTGCCCAGTGAAATCATGGCAAATGTCAGCCTGGCGCGCGCGAGTTGCTGCATTGTCTTGAGTTGCGTGTGCTTCATGACCGGCCTCCTTGCAATTAGCATAGGGGCAATGTTGAAGGCGGGCATAAGTGGGGCAGCGAATTTATGGTCTGGTCTGAATCGATGGCTGCTATCGCCCTGAGTCGGACTTCTAGGTCTCCGAAAGGCAGCGACTGAGGGACCATCGGTTGCCCATAGTATTTCGAAGCAAGGCGCCAGACGATGGCGGCGTCACCCCCTCCCAACCTCCCCCATCAAGGGGGAGGTGGTGTCCAATGGGTTGGCCAACATGCTGCCCAAGAGTGGAGCCGTACCTCCCCCTTGATGGGGGAGGCTAGGAGTGGGTGAAGAGAGCCCCGATATCAATGACGCTCCCCTTGATCCCTCCCAGCAATCGGGTGTCGACTGCCCCACGTGAAAGGACAGCCAGGACCAGTCAGCCATGCCCAGGCCATCGCTGCCCAGAACCTTGCGTCAGCAACCGACGCCATTCGAAGTCAAGTTCTGGCTGCTGATCCATCCCCTGCGCCAGGCCGGCTGGCACTTTCGCAAGCAGGCGCCGATTGGGCGCTATGTGGTGGATTTTGTCTGCCACCGGGCCAAGCTCATCATCGAGATCGACGGCGACAGCCACTATACCGACGACGGAATCGCCCGCGACGCGGTGCGAACAGCCTTCCTCGAAAGCCAGGGCTATCGCCTGCTGCGCTTCGACAATCTCGACGTGCTGGAAAGCGATGATGCGGTCTTTCTCGCGGTCGCCGCGGCGCTGGACGCAAGCGGCATCACCCCCTCCCGACCTCCCCCATCAAGGGGGAGGTGAAACCCGGTGGGTTGAACGTGATGCTGCCCAAGAGTGGAGCCGTACCTCCCCCTTGATGGGGGAGGCTAGGAGGGGGTGAAGAGAGCCCCGATATCGAGACCTATCCCCATCTCCCCGCCCCGGGCCCGCCCATCCATCACCCGGGCGCCGACAGCGGCCGGCCGGCGCGCTCGTCTGCGCGCGAACCTGTCGAAATCGCCGTGCCCCGTTCGTCATGCTATCGAATGGCCCTTCTGTGGGACGGGCCGCAGCCTTGGGAGATTTCAATAATGCGCAAAGTGATGGCCGGCCTGTTTCATTCCGTCGATGGCGTGGTGGAAGCGCCCTACAAGTTCCAGTTCGATCGCTTTGACGATGATCTGGGCGAGATGCTCACCGCCATCCAGGTGGAGACCGATCTGGTGCTGATGGGGCGCGTGGGCTGGTCGGAATGGGCCGGCTATTGGCCGACCGCCAGCCAGGACGGCGATTTTGCCGATTTCATCAATGGTGTGCCCAAGCATGTGGCGTCGAGCTCGCTGACCCAGGCGGACCTCACCTGGTCCAATTCCCATCTCATCTATGGCGACCTGCTCGAACATGTCCGGGCGCTCAAGGCGGCGCCTGGCGGCACGATTGCCGCCATGGGCGGCATTTCGCTGGTGCGGCAATTGCTGTTCGCGGGCCTGATGGACGAATTGACGCTGATCACCCATCCGGTGGTGGCTGGTGAGGGTCGGCATTTGTTCGAGCCCGATGATCCCACCACGCGGCTCGATCTGGTGCGCAGCGTGGTGACCACCAAGGGCAATGTGGTTTCGACCTATCGCAAGGCGGACTAGACGCGCCGCCGCGTCACGGCGTCGGACCGATTTCGGCCAGGCGCGCAAACGCGCTGGGGCGCGGCGGGGCGGCCAGCGCCGCGCCGATCGCCTGGGCACAGGCCGCCGGCGTCATGGCGCCGGTATTGACTTCGAGGTCATAGATCCCCGGCACATGCACCGCATCCTGCCAGCGCTGCACCGGCGCCGGCACGCCCTCGCCTTTAACATACAGGCTGTCTGCATCTGCATTGCGCCGCGCCATGATGGTCTCGATGGGGCAATGGACGCCGACGAACAGCGCATCGAGGCCATGGAGGCTCCGGGCGCATTCGCGCAGGATGCCCAGGGGTTGGGAATAGTGGTCGTGATGGCCAACATCGGCCGCCACGTCAAAGCCGGCGCGGGCATGGGCGGCAATGCTGGCATAGAGCGCCAGGAACAGCGGGCGGACCATGGGTTCGAGATCGGGGCGCTCGCCGCCCGGGCGCAGGCCGATGCCGGGCCGCAGATGCGGCGGCAGGCTGCGGTTCTGCGCATCGACGCCGAGGTTGATCCAGTGGCCGGGCAGGTCGGTCTGCATGGCCGCAGCGATGGACGACTTGCCGGCGCGCGGGGCGCCATTGAGGATGACGATGCGACCAGTCATGCGCTTTCCCTCAAACGACAACGGGGGCGATTGCTCACCCCCGTTCAGAACTTGGCTCGCCAGCGTCTTGCCGGCTTACTTCTTGGCAGCCTCGGCCAGGGCGATGGAGTCGAGGATCACCTTCTTGGCGTCCTCATAGCCGCCAACATGGCTGATCTTGGCCCATTTGCCGGGCTCGAGATCCTTGTAGTGGGTGAAGAAGTGCTTGACGCGCTCGACCTGGATTTCCTGCATGTCGCCGATATCTTGAATGGCGTCATACATCTTGGTGAGCTTGGAGACCGGCACGGCAAGGATTTTTTCGTCCTGGCCGCCATCGTCTTCCATGAACAGCACGCCGATGGGGCGGCAGCGTACCACGGCGCCGGGCACCAGCGGGCGGGAGTTCATCACGATCACGTCGAGCGGATCGCCATCACCGCACAGGGTGTGGGGCACAAAGCCGTAATTGCCCGGGTAGCGCATGGGCGTATAGAGGAAGCGATCGACGAACAGGGCGCCGCTGGCCTTGTCGATCTCGTACTTGATCGGCTCGCCGCCCATGGGGACTTCGATGATGACGTTGAGGTCGTCGGGCGGGTTCTTGCCGATCGCAATGGCGTCGATATTCATGGGCTATGTGCCGTTCACAAGAGGGGTCGGAACAGGGGCAGGTTCTGCCCAATACGCCCCCCAAAGGCAAGGCAATTTAGCGCAAGCGGCCCATGCTTATTTCACGATCAGCACCGGAATGGTGGCGCGCGCCAGCACTTCGGCGGCCTGGCTGCCCAGCAGCATGCGCTGGATGCCGCGTCGGCCGTGCGAGCCCATGACGATGGTGTCGCAGCCGCGCTCGGACGCCGTCTGCACGATGGCGTCGGCCGGGCGCTGCTGGGGAACATGGATGGTCTGCACGGCAATGCCGGCCTTGTCGGCGATGTCGCGAGCGGCCGAAAGCACCTGTGTCGCCTGGGCGGCATAGGCCGCATCGAGTTGATCGAGGATCGGGCCGGCGTCCATGGCGCCAAAGCCGCCGGCCCCCAGGGCCGTGCTCACCGGGTCGGTGGCCGTCATGATGGTGACCGTGGCGCCGTGCAGGCGGGCCAGGTCCAGTCCGGCCGCCAGGGCCTTGTTGCTCAGTTCCGATCCGTCGGTGGCAATCAAAAGGGTGGTGAACATGGGCGTGGCCTCCTTGGGCGACAAAGCCTGATGCAACAGAGCTTGCCATGGCCGCGTTGGCGTCACATTGATCTGGATCATCGGGCGGATGCGCCGCCCTGTCACTGCGCTCGAGGAGGTCGAACCATGTCCCAGTCCCGCCCCCGGGGGCGCCTCAAATCCATCGTGCTGTCAGCCCTGGCGCTGGGCATCGGCCTTGGCGCCGCGCCGGCGCTGGCCCAGTCGGGCTTTACCAGCGCCTATACCGATCTTAACCTCGACACCGCTTGCCTGGTGCTGGAGGCCGACGACTTCAGCGTTATCTGGGCCTGCCCGGGCTACAAGGGCTATCCGGTGCAAGTCAGCGAAGGCGATCTCCGCTATGGCATCCGCTATGGCTTCAACATCGATGTCGACAGCCCGTTCCAGACCCCGCCGCCGTTCAATAACCTTGGCGCCAAGCTCGAATGGCGCTTGAGCAATGCCTCCGGCCGCTGGATGCCCGTGGCCACCATTGTGCGCTATCATCTGGCAGACCCCGAGACGGGGGAAAACAGCGGTCAGGTGCTGGTGGTGACCCAATTGGCGCCGGGCAACACCTGCCACATCGCCTATGTCGATGCCCGGGCCAACAGCGATGCCAATGAGCTGGCGCGCGCGGCGGCCGACAAGGCCGGCGATTTCGATTGCGCCACCGACACCATCGCCACGCCGGGCACGTTCGCCGCCTGGTAGGCAAAAAAAACGGCGGGGTCGCCCCCGCCGTTGCAGTGTTAGCGTGTGGCGGTCGGCCTAGCGCAGCACGACCCGGCCGGCTTCATAGGCGGTACGGCAGTCGCTGGCGTCATGGCCATTGTCGCTGTCGAGCAGCACCGAGGCGGCGCCGGGGCCTTCAAAGCGCGGGTCATCGCACTGCTCGTCATTGGCATAGCTGGAGTCGTCGTCGCCGAATTCGATGCCGCTGCTGTCATAGGGAGCGCCGGCCACATATTGCGGCGTATAGACGGTGCGGATGCTGACCTGGCCGTCGGCCTCAAGGCTGCGGCAATCGCTGGCGTCGGCGCCCATATCTTCGCTCAGCAGCTTCTTGTCGGTGCCCGGGCCGGTGAAGCGCAGGTCATCGCATTCGCCGTCATTGGCATAGATGCTGGTGTCGGTGCCATAGTCGAAGGCCGGCACATCGCTGGTGCCGGGCAGGCGCAGCGTCACGGTACCGATGTCAAAGGCAGCCTGGCAGTCGGTGGCGTCGCGCATGCGGCTCTCCGGCGAGGGCTTGGCGGTCATGCCGGGGCCGGTGAAGTCGGGGTCGTCGCATTCCCCGTCCCTGGCCCATTCGCCGGAATCATCGCCGAAATTGATACGGCTGATCAGCCCGGCGCCGGGCACCGTGGCCACGTCGGCCGGTGGTGGCTCGATGCCGTCGCCCGCCAGGATCACCGTGCCGTTCTCATAGGCGGTGCGGCAGTCGGTGGCGTCATGCATCATGTCGACGTCGAGCAGCTCGGCGGCCGAGCCGGTGCCGGAGAAGCGCGGATCGTCGCATTCGCCGTCATTGGCCCATTCGCTGGTGTCGTCGCCGAAATCGGGCAGGTCGGCAGTGGTGGTATCAGCCGGGGTGGCCGCGGTGGCATCGTCCTTGAGGGTCACCGTGCCGGCCGTAACGGCGGCCTTGCAGTCGGTAGCGTCATGGCCCTTGTCGGCCTCCAGCAGTTCGGTGGCCGCGCCCGTGCCGGCAAAGCGCGGATCGTCGCACTCGCCATCATTGGCCCATTGGCTGGTGTCATCGCCAAAGTCGATGTCGGGCGTGCTGGCCGTGCCCGGCGCCGGCGGATTGGTCGGCTGTGCTAGGGCCGGTGCCATGCCACCAACCAGCAATACCAGTCCCAGCGCAGTCTGCGCGAGCAGTGTCCTGAAAGTCATCATGATGTCCCCTCGTTAAACGGTCCGCAGTCTCCTGCCACCACACTAGAGCGGCTTTTGGGCGGCCAACAGCCCCGGCGCCAAAGAATCGCCCCGAGGCTTAACCGGGCGTTCAGCCCGAAGCCTGGCGGGCGCGGCGTTCGGCCCGGCTGAACAGCACCGATCCGGCCAGCACAAGGGCGGTACCCAGTGCGTGATAGGGCGTAAAAGGCTCACCCAGTACCCAGACGGCGATGACAATGGTCACGAGCGGACCAAAGGCGGCCGTCGAGGATGTGGCGCGTGCGCCGATGCGGGCCATGCCGGCATTCATCAGAAAGCTTGGCAAGACGGTGCCCAACAGGCCCAGCGCCAGGCCATAGGCCCACACTTCAGGCGATAGCGCACCATAGCTGGCGGGGCCGGCCAGGATCAGGTTCTGCGCGATGCCGGCCACGGCGGCGGTGGACATGCCGATGCAGGTGAACAGGGCCGAGCCCAGCACCAGCATCTGCCGCTTGGCCAGGTGCTGATAGAGCGCAAAGGTGATGGCCGAGCCCAGGACCAGCAGCGTGCCGGTCACCAGGCCATCGGGATTGATCGCCAGGTTCCAGCCAAAGATCACCAGCAGCCCGGCATAGGACACCAGCATGGCCGGCACCACGCGCCAGACCATGCGGTCGCCAAAGAACCACACGCCGAACAGCAGCACGAAGAAGGGATAGGTGAACAGCACCAGCCGCTCATATTGGGCGGAAACGAAGTTGAGCCCCAGGAAATCGAGATAGCTCGAGATGTAGTAGCCCAGGATGCCCACGGCCATGCTGGCCAGCACCAGGCGTGGCGTCAGCAGGCCGCGCAGCCGGGGTTCGCGCCGCAGAATGGTCAGCATGACCACCAGATAGACCGGCAGCGCCACCAGCATGCGCAGGCTGAGCAGCATTTCGGTGGAGACGCCCTCGCCATAGGCAAGCTTGATGAAGATGCCCTTGGTGGAAAACAGGATCGCGCCGCCGACGGCAAATCCATAGCCGAGCGGATCATTGGCGGTGGTGGCGGGCGGGGTGGTCGAAGACATGAGGCGGTTCCTGAAGAGGTCCGCCATTGTCAGTCACCGACCGCCATTGGCGGACCGGTGAGACGAAGGGCTGGCGTCAGCGCTCGTTCCGGTCCGAAGAGGAGCCAGAAAGCCAGATGCTAAGCAAAATGGTGGTCGTGCGCATGAGGATTTCCTAGCGGCTATGGATCGGTGCTGACAAGGCTAACTGGACGCTATCGGTTCGGTCCGATGTGATAGTCTTTATCCGGTGGGTGTGAGCGGTCATCGCTCACCCGCGGGGATGGGCCTTGCGATAGCTGTCGAGCAGGCGGTCGGTGTCAACGGCAGTATAGATCTGGGTCGAGGAGAGGCTGGCGTGACCCAGCAATTCCTGGATGGCGCGCAAATCGCCACCCTGTCCCAGCAGGTGGGTGGCAAAGGAATGGCGCAGGGCGTGCGGGGTTGCCGAGGCGGGCAGGCCCAGCGCGCCGCGCAATTGGGCGACGCGCAGCTGGATCAGCCGGGGCGAGAGCACGCCACCCTTGACCCCGCGGAACAGCGGCTCCTCGGGCCAGGATTTGAACGGGCAGAGTTCGAGATAAAGATCAATGGCTTGGCGTACCGGGTCGATCAGCGGCACCATGCGCACCTTGCCGCCCTTGCCGGTGACCCGCAGCACCTGGGCATCAAGGTCGCCCTTGGTCAGCGACAGCGCCTCGGCAATGCGGAGCCCCGCGCCATAGCACAGCGAGAGCACGGCCATGTCACGGGCGGCGACCCAGGGGCGCTCCTCCAGCTCATGGGTGGTGTCGATGGTGGCGCGCGCCTCGGCCACCGTCAGCGCCTTGGGCAGTGAGCGCGGCAGCTTGGGCGTGCGGATGACATTGAGCGCTTCGGTCGCCATCACCTCCTCACGTTCGAGGAAGCGGAAGAAGCTCTTGAGCGCGGAAAGGACCCGGGCAAGGGATCGCGAGCCCAGGGTCTCGTTGCGGCGCTGCGCCATGAAGGCGCGGATATCGGCGGCGCGCAGGGCCTTGAGCGTTGCCAGTGTCACCGGCCCGCCGGTATGGCCGGCCAAAAAGCTCAGGAACTGGTCGAGGTCGCGGCCATAGGCTTCGAGCGTATTTTCCGCCAGGCGCCGCACCGAGCCGAGCTCGCGCTGCCAGGCATCGACCTGGCTGCGGACGAAGGCATCGGTGGCAAAGGCGGAGTCGACCATGGGTTCACTCTCGGTTGCTATGGTAAACCCATCGTTAACTGGCTGGCGTTACCGTGAAATCTGACAGGAGAGCCAGCCGATGACGACATTGCTTACCGCCTGCCGCACCGGGCTGATGCTGGCACTGCTCACATCGGGCGCTCTGGCGCAGGATTACAGCTATACCAGCCCCGACAGCGCCGTGCGGATCAATGGCGGCATCGGCGCACTCTATCTGCGCGGCAATGAATATGTCTTTACCGGCGATGCTACGCTCAGCCAGCTGATCTGGGAGACGCGTGCCCCGGTGCTGCGCGGTAGCCTGGCCGTGGATGTCGGCAGCGGCGTCAGCCTCTCGGCCGAGGGCAGCGTGGCCGGCTTCGGCTCAAGCTATATGGAAGACTACGACTGGCTGATCCGCACCAATAATTTCGACAATTGGACGCATCGGTCGCAGCATCCCGATACCCGCCTTGAGCACTATGTCACGGGCGCGGCCATGGTGGGCTATGATCTGGTGAAGGACCCCGATGCCGTGGTGCGGGTCCAGGCTGGCGTCAAATATACCGATGTCAAATGGGCGGCCTATGGCGGCTCCTATGTTTACAGCGTCAACACGTTCCGCGATACGACCGGCAATTTTGGTGATGGCGTTCCTGGCATCAGCTATCGGCAGAAACTGCCCGAGCTCTTTGTCGGCTTCGATGGCGATCAGACCTATGGCAATGTGCGGGTCGGCGGCATGTTGCGCGGTGGCCTGACGGTGATGGGGCGCGCCGAGGACAACCATTGGATGCGCAATCTGCTGGTGATCGACAGCTTCCGCCCGGCCCCGACCTTCGCGGCAGGCCTGGATGTGGGTTTCGCGCTCGGACCACTGGCCGAGTTCGTGGTCGCGGCGCGCTATGACCAGGCCTTCCTGATGCGTGGCAAGGCCGAATATTTCGATACCAGGACCGGGGTGCGCACGATCGTGGACGACAACAGTGCCGGTGGCGATCTGCGCAGCGCTGAAATCACCGCAGGCCTGCGCGGCCGCTTCTAGCTCAGACAGCGAAAAAGCCGGCGCCCCGGCTTTGGCAGAATCAGTTGCGCCCCCATATGGTCTGATGCGAACAGACCGGGCACAAATGGAACATCGTCCTGACATCGTGGCCGTCATGGTCAGCGTGGCCGTGGAAGGCCCCTATAGCTATCGCGTGCCCGCCGGCATGGCGGTGGAGCGCGGTTCCATCGTGTCGGTGCCGCTGGGGCCGCGGCTGGTGCCGGGCGTCGTGTGGGGTCCGCCCAAGGACATGGTGGCGCATAATCGGCTGCGCGACATTGCCATGGCCTATGACGTGCCGCCGCTCAGTGATGAGCTGCTCAAGCTGGTCGATTGGGTGGCGCGCTATACGCTGGCGGCGCCCGGCCAGGTGCTGCGCGCCGTGCTGCGCTCGACGGAAGCACTCGATGCCCCCAAGCCGGTGGTGGCCTATCGCCGCACCGGGCATGAGCCGGGCAAGCTGACGCCGGCGCGTTTGCGCGTGCTCGATGCGCTCAATGATGATCTGGCCTGGCCCAAGGCGGCGCTGATCGGGGCGACGGGCGTGTCAGCATCAGTGATCGAGGGGCTGGAAAAGGCCGGCGCGATTGAACGCATCGAAATGCCGCCGGGGCCAATTGTCGAACTGCCTGATCCCGATGCGGCCGTGGCGACCCTGTCGGAGGGGCAACAGGCGGCGCTCAACGACATTCTGGCGCTCGATGCGCAGCAGTTCGGCGTGGCCCTCCTTGATGGGGTTACCGGTGGCGGCAAGACCGAAGTGTTCTTCGAAGCCGTAGCCGATACGCTGCGGGCGGGGCGACAGGCGCTGATCCTGCTGCCCGAGATTGCGCTGACCAATACCTTCATCAACCGCTTCACCAAGCGCTTCGGCACCCGCCCCGCCGAATGGCATTCCGACATGACCCCGGTGCAGCGCGCCAAAGTCTGGCGCGGCGTGCTGGACGGTTCGGTGCGGGCCGTGGTGGGCGCCCGCTCGGCACTGTTCCTGCCGTTCCGAGAACTGGGCATGCTGGTGCTCGATGAAGAGCATGACGGGGCCTATAAGCAGGCCGATGGCATTACCTATCATGCCCGCGACATGGCGGTGGTGCGGGCGCGTCTGAGCGGAGCCCGGGTGATCCTGTCCTCGGCGACGCCATCGGTGGAAACGCGCAACAATGCCAATAGCGGCCGTTATGCCCATGTGCTGCTGACCAGCCGCTATGCCGAAGCGGCGATGCCCAATATCACAACCATCGACATGCGCATCGATGGCCCCGAGAAGGGGCAGTGGATCGCACCGGCATTGGCGCGTGAGGTGTTTGCCGCGCTCGATCGTGGCGAACAGGCGCTGCTGTTCCTCAACCGCCGCGGCTATGCCCCGCTGACCCTCTGCCGATCCTGCGGTCACCAATATCAATGCCCGGACTGTTCGGCCTGGATGGTGGAGCACCGCTTTCGCGGCGTCCTGATGTGCCACCATTGCGGGCACGAGGTGCGCACGCCCACCGTATGCAGTGCCTGCGGCGAGGCCGATGCGCTGGTGGCGGTGGGGCCGGGCATCGAGCGGGTGGCCGAGGAGGCGGCTGCGCGTTTCCCCGATGCGCGGCGGGTGATTCTGTCCTCGGACATGGGCAGCAATGCCCAGTTGCGCGAGCGCCTGGCCGAGATTGAACGCGGTGAATACGATTTGATCATCGGCACGCAGCTGGTGTCCAAGGGGCACCACTTCGAAAAGCTGACGGTGGTGGGCGTGCTCGATGCCGATCTGGGCCTGGCGCATGGCGATCCCAGGGCGGCGGAAAAGACCTTCCAGATTCTGACGCAAGTGGCCGGCCGGGCCGGGCGCGCCTCAAAGAATGGCAAGGCGTTCCTGCAGACCTATCATCCCGACCATCCAGTGATGCGGGCCATGGTGACCGGGGACCGCGAGGCCTTCTATGCCCATGAGTTGGCGGCGCGGCAGGCCGGGGGTCTGCCGCCCTTTGGCCGGCTGGCGGCGCTGATCGTCTCGGCCAATGACCACACTACCGCCATGGGCTTTGCCAAGCGCCTGCTGTCGGCAGCGCCCATGGCCGAGGGTGTGCGCCTGTTCGGGCCGGCCGATGCGCCAGTCGCCATGGTGCGCGGCCGCCACCGGGTGCGGCTCCTGGCCCAGTCGGGCAAGGATTTCGACCTCTCGGGCTATGTGCGATTCTGGCTGGGCGCCGCCGAAAAACCCACGGGCAATCTGCGGGTTCAGGTGGATATCGATCCGATGAGCTTTATGTAGCCGCCCCTGCGACACTTTCGCCGCAATTGAATCGTCGGACCAAGCCTTGCAAGGCGCGCGAGCCTTGTGCTAGAGCGAGCGCGACTTTGAAGGGGTCTCCGGACGTCCCCTTTTCCAAATAAGAATAAGCGTCAGCGACCGCCCGGGTTATCCAACCAGTTCAGGCGGCAAGCAGGCAAGCAACCAAGAGGGTGATGCGGCATTGGCAGCGCAGAATTCAGTGCTTACCCAGATCGCTCGGCCATATGCGTCGGCGCTGTTCGATCTCGCTGAGAGCGAGAACCAGTTGGCATCGGTCGAGACGTCCTTGTCGGATGTCTCCCGCCTGATCGGGGAAAGCGCAGACTTTGCGCGCTTCCTGCGGTCGCCGGTCATTACCGCAGACTCCAAGGCCCAGGCGCTCGATGCCCTACTGGCCAAGGCCAATACCAATCCGCTGGTCAGCAATTTCCTGCGCCTGGTGGCCAAGAACGGCCGTCTGTTTGCGCTCGATGCGATCATCGTGGGTTTCCGTGAGCTGGCCGCCAAGGCCCGCGGCGAAATCACCGCCGATGTGACCTCTGCCGCGCCGCTGAGCGCCGAGCAGGTGTCCGCACTGGCGGACACGCTCAAGGCCAAGGTCGGCAAGACCGTCACGCTCAACCAATTCGTCGATTCGTCCCTGATCGGCGGCCTTCAGGTGAAGGTCGGCAGCCAGATGATCGACAGCTCGATTAAGACAAAACTCGCTGCGATGAAGATCGCCATGAAAGAGGTCGGATAATGGACATCAAAGCCGCGGAAATTTCTGCGATCCTCAAGGACCAGATCAAGAATTTCGGCCAGGAAGCCCAGGTTTCCGAAGTTGGTCAGGTGCTCTCGGTCGGTGACGGCATTGCGCGCGTCTATGGCCTGGACAAGGTGCAGGCCGGTGAGCTCGTCGAGTTCCCGGGCGGCATCAAGGGCATGGCCCTGAACCTTGAAAGCGACAATGTCGGCGTCGTGATCTTCGGCAATGACCGTTCCATCAAGGAAGGCGATGTCGTCAAGCGCACGGGCTCGATCGTGGACACTCCGGTTGGCATGGGCCTGCTGGGTCGCGTTGTCGACGGTCTGGGCAATCCCATCGACGGCAAGGGTCCGATCGAGCACACCGAGCGTCGCCGCGTTGACGTCAAGGCTCCGGGCATTCTGCCGCGCAAGTCGGTGCATGAGCCGATGTCGACGGGCCTGAAGGCCATCGATGCGCTGATCCCGATCGGCCGTGGCCAGCGCGAGCTGATCATTGGCGACCGCCAGACCGGCAAGTCCGCCATCATCCTGGACACCTTCCTCAACCAGAAGCCGGCGCATGACGCCAATGCTTCGGACACCGACAAGCTCTACTGCATCTACGTCGCCGTGGGTCAGAAGCGCTCCACCGTTGCCCAGTTCGTGCGTCAGCTCGAAGAAGCCGGCGCGTTGCAGTATTCGGTCGTGATCGCCGCTACCGCGTCCGATCCGGCACCGTTGCAGTATATCGCGCCCTTCACCGGCTGCGCGATCGGCGAGTTCTTCCGCGACAATGGCAAGCATGCCGTGATCGCCTATGACGATCTGACCAAGCAGGCCGTTGCCTATCGTCAGATGAGCCTGCTGCTGCGTCGTCCCCCGGGGCGCGAAGCTTACCCGGGCGACGTGTTCTACCTGCACTCCCGCCTGCTCGAGCGCGCTGCCAAGCTGAACGAAGACCATGGTCTGGGTTCGCTGACCGCGCTGCCCGTGATCGAGACCCAGGCCAACGACGTGTCGGCCTATATCCCGACCAACGTGATTTCGATCACCGACGGCCAGATCTTCCTTGAGACCAACCTGTTCTTCCAGGGCATCCGTCCTGCCGTGAACGTGGGTCTGTCGGTGAGCCGCGTGGGCTCTTCGGCCCAGGTCAAGGCGATGAAGCAGGTTGCCGGTTCGCTCAAGGGCGAGCTCAGCCAGTATCGTGAAATGGCCGCCTTCGCCCAGTTCGGTTCGGACCTGGACGCTGCCACCCAGCGTCTGCTCAACCGTGGTGCGCGTCTGACCGAGCTGCTCAAGCAGCCCCAGTTCAGCCCGCTCAAGATGGAAGAGCAGGTTTCGGTGATCTTTGCCGGCGCCAATGGCTATCTGGACAGCATCCCGGCCAACAAGGTGGGTGATTTCGAGCAGACGGTGCTGTCGGCACTGCGCGGCAAGTATGCCGAGCTGCTCAAGACCATCGCCACCGAGAAGGCCCTGAGCGACGACACCCGTGCCAAGCTCAAGTCTGCGCTCGACGAGATCAAGAAGACCTACGCGGCCTAAGGCCAGCAGGGAGATCGACGGCCAATGCCTTCGCTAAAGGACCTCAAGAACCGGATCGACTCGGTCAAATCGACCCAGAAGATCACCAAGGCCATGCAGATGGTCGCGGCGGCCAAGCTCCGCCGTGCCCAGGATGCTGCGGAGGCCGCGCGCCCCTATGCTGAACGCATGGGCAAGGTGCTGGCTGCGCTTGGTGCCGTTTATGACGGTCAGGAAAATGCGCCTGTGCTGCTGGGCGGCACGGGCAAGGATCAGGTGCATCTGCTGGTGGTTGCCACCGGCGAGCGCGGCCTGGCCGGCGGCTTCAACTCTTCGATCGCCCGCCTGGCGCGCGAGCATGCTGCCAAGCTGCTCGGCCAGGGCAAGACGGTCAAGATCCTGACCGTGGGCCGCAAGGGCAACGACATCCTCAAGCGCCAGTATCCTGACCATATCGTGGACACCTTCAACTTCCGCGAAGTCAAGCAGGTGGGCTTTACCCAGGCCCAGCTGGTGACCGATAAGATCCTGGCCATGTTCAATGCCGGCGAATTCGACGTGGCAACGCTCTACTTTGCCAAGTTCGGTTCGGTGATCAGCCAGGTGCCGACGGCCCAGCAGCTGATCCCTGCCAAGCTGCCGACCAAGGCCGAAGGCCAGGCCGAGGCACCCAGCGTGCCCTATGAATATGAGCCGAGCGAAGAGGCGATCGTGGAAGACCTGCTGCCGCGCAATATTGCGGTGCAGGTGCTGCGGGCGCTCCTGGAAAACAGTGCCTCGTTCTATGGCGCGCAGATGTCGGCAATGGACAATGCGACCCGGAACGCCGGCGAAATGATCGGCAAGCTGCAGCTGAGCTATAACCGCCAGCGCCAGGCCCAGATCACCAAAGAACTCATCGAAATCATTTCGGGCGCGGAAGCGCTCTAAGCAATCGAAGCGAAGGACGAAACAAATGGCAGAGAAAAAGGCCGGTCGCGTATCGCAGGTCATCGGTGCCGTCGTCGACGTGACGTTCGACGGTCACCTGCCGGCGATTCTCAACGCGCTTGAGACCATGAACAATGGCCAGCGTCTGGTTCTGGAAGTTGCCCAGCACCTTGGTGAAAACACCGTGCGCACCATCGCCATGGACACCACCGAAGGTCTCGTCCGCGGCGCGGAAGTGACTGACCTGGGCACCGCCATCTCGGTGCCGGTTGGTGAAGCCACGCTGGGCCGTATCATGAACGTGATCGGCGAGCCCATCGACGAAGCCGGCCCGATTGCCTCGGCCGAGCGTCGCGAAATCCACCAGGACGCTCCGGCTTTCGCCGAGCAGAACCCTGAGAGCCAGGTGCTGGTCACCGGCATCAAGGTTGTGGACCTGATCGCTCCTTACGCACGTGGCGGCAAGATCGGCCTGATGGGCGGCGCCGGCGTGGGCAAGACCGTGCTGATCCAGGAACTGATCAACAACGTCGCCAAGGCGCACGGTGGTTATTCGGTGTTTGCTGGCGTGGGTGAACGCACCCGTGAAGGCAACGACCTGTACTACGAAATGATCGAATCGGGCGTGAACAAGAACCCGACCGAGCATGGCGGTTCTGCTGCCGGTTCGAAGTGCGCCCTGGTGTTCGGCCAGATGAACGAGCCCCCGGGTGCCCGCGCTCGCGTGGCGCTGACCGGCCTGACCATCGCTGAGAACTTCCGCGACCAGGGCCAGGACGTGCTGTTCTTCGTGGACAACATCTTCCGCTTCACCCAGGCCGGCGCCGAAATGTCGGCTCTGCTGGGTCGTATCCCGTCCGCCGTGGGTTATCAGCCGACGCTGGCCACCGACATGGGCGCGATGCAGGAACGCATCACCACCACCAACAAGGGCTCGATCACCTCGGTGCAGGCCGTGTATGTGCCGGCTGACGACTTGACCGACCCTGCGCCGGCCACCTCGTTCGCCCACTTCGACGCCGTGACCGTGCTGAACCGCGCCATCTCGGAAAAGGGCATCTATCCGGCCGTGGATCCGCTGGCATCGAACTCGCGCATTCTCGACCCGCTGGTCGTGGGCGACGAGCACTACCAGGTGGCCCGCCGCGTGCAGGAAGTGCTGCAGAAGTACAAGGCGTTGCAGGACATCATCGCGATCCTGGGCATGGACGAGCTGTCGGAAGAAGACAAGCTGGTCGTGGCCCGCGCCCGCAAGGTCGAGCGCTTCATGAGCCAGCCCTTCGACGTGGCCGAAGTGTTCACCGGTTCGCCCGGCGTGTTCGTGCAGCTTGAAGACACCATCAAGGGCTTCAAGGGTCTGGTGGCCGGCGAGTACGACCACCTGCCCGAAGCTGCCTTCTACATGGTCGGCACCATCGAAGATGCCGTCAAGAAGGCCCAGAAGCTGGCTGCTCAGGCTGCCTAATTTTACGATCGGGCTTGCCCAAAGGGCGAGCCCGAGCTTCCGCTAAGGGACCAAAACTATGGCTGAAGGCCTCAAGATCGAGATCGTGTCGCCGGAGCGTCTGGTGCTGTCGGAAGTCGTGACCTCGGTCACCGTTCCGGGCACGGAAGGCTATTTCACGGTCATGAATGATCATGCCCCGTTCATGACCACGCTGCGTCCCGGTTTCATCACCGTGAACGGCCTGAACGGCAAGGACGAGATCTATTTCGTCAAGGGCGGCTTTGCCGATGTCTCGCCCGATGGCCTGACCATCCTGGCCGAGCAGTCTGTGCCGTATGCCGAGTTCGACCATGCTGACCTGGCTGCCCAGATCAAGGCTGCCGAAGCCGATCTCGCCAATGCTGCCACGCCCGAGCATAAGTCCTATGCCCAGGAAGTGGTGAGCGCGCTGGCCAATCTGGCCATCGAAGCCGGCCAGATCAACGGCGGCCACGTCCACTAACACCGGTCGATACAACCCGATATATTGAGGCGCCCACTGGCAAGTGCCCGTGGGCGCTTCTGTTTTTGTGCTGGCTGTTACGCGAGATGGCGTCGGCTACGGCCTGCCCGATGTTGGCGCAATGCGCTCAAAGAATAGGCAACTTATTGGTATCTATGACAAAATAGGCGCCTGCAACGGTCCGTTAACGCCTCGGCCGCACACTGACACGCAAACGGGCGCCTTGGGGGCGACTGATATGACCTGGGGTGCACCATGGGTTCTCTGCTGGCCAATATCCGCCTGACCTTTGCCATCGCCGCAATGGCGATCCTGTCGATCACCATAGCCATCGGCGCGGTTGTCGCCGGCTTCTATGTCAGCCTGTCCCAGTCGACCCAGCACGATGCCATCAGGGCGGTGCAGGACGCCACCCGCATCAGTGCAGAAATCCTGCGGGTCAACCTGCCCAGCCTGGAAGTGACCGCAGACGAAGCGGGCAATGTGGCGGCACTGAGCATGCGGTCCATGCCCAAATTCCGCAACCATGGCGTCATCGACACCATTGCCATGGTCGCCGCACAGGATGCAGCCATCTATGTGTACAACAGCGAAGCCAGCCCTGACCTTGTCGTGGGCAGCACGAGCCTGCTGCAGGCCGATGGCGAGCGCCGGCTTGATGCCAGCATAGCGGCCGGCACGTCGCTGTTTGACAGCCTGATGGCCAACACGGCCGTCAGTACCGAAGAGACCATCAACGGGCAGGACTATTTCACACAGTACCAGCCGATCGCTATGGCCGACGGCACCGTGATCGGTGCGCTGATGGTGGCGGTGGCCCGCGCGCCCATCGAGGCCGTTCTGGGCAGCAGCATGCAGGTGCTGGCCGTGGTGGGCGGCGGCGCACTGCTGGTCATTGGCACTCTGGCGCTGCTGCTGGCCCGCCGGCTGACGCGCCCCATTCCGCGATTGTCGGCGGTGATGAGCGCCATTGCGGACGGTCAGACAGACACGCCTGTGCCCTATGTCGACTTGCGCAATGAAGTCGGTGCCATGGCGCGCGCGGTGGAAGTGCTGCGCCATAGTTCGGAGCGTGTGGCTGAGTTGGGCGTCGAGACCCGTCAGCATCTGGACCTGGCTGCCGATCATACCGGCCAGCTCAATGCGATTTCCACAGCCCAGCTCGTGGCCGAGTTCACCCTCACCGGCGAGATCATCAGCGCCAACCAGAACTTCCTCGATCGGTTGGGCTACCGGCTCGACCAGCTGGTGGGGCAGCCCAATGCGACAATTCTGTTCGATGCCGACCCCAGTTCCATGGGCTATCGCCAGTTCTGGCTTGATCTGGCGGCGGGCGCCTCCAAGAATGGCGAATATCGCCGACGCAGCCGCGACGGCGGCGAGGTCTGGATTCAGAGCACATTCGCGCCGATCCTGGGGGTCGATGGCGCACCCTACAAAGTCGTCCAGTTTGCCACCGATGTCACGGCGCGAGTGCAGGCCGTCGCTGCGGTGCGGGCTGCGCTGCTGGAGCTGGCGCAGGGCGATCTGACCCAGACCATCGACACAAGCTTCTCGGCGGAGTTCGAGGATCTGCGGCTGGCGCTCAACGACACAGTGACGCGCTTTGCCGATGTGGTGGGCCAGCTGCGCGCCGTGTCACGCTCGGTCCGCTCGGCAACCGGTGAAATCCTCTCGGGCGCCAATGATCTCAGCGAGCGTACCACGCGCCAGGCGGCGACGATCGAAGAGACCTCGGCGGCCATGGAGCAGCTGGCCGGCACAGTGGCTGGCAACTCCCGCATGGCGCAGGATGCCGCCAGCAAGGCCGAGGCCGTGTCCAAGTCTGCTGCGCAAAGCGGCACCGTCATGGCCGAGGCCAGTAATGCCATGGAGCGGATCACGGCCAGTTCGGGCAAGATTTCCAACATCATCGGGCTGATCGACGACATTGCCTTCCAGACCAATCTGCTGGCGCTCAACGCGTCGGTGGAAGCTGCGCGGGCCGGCGACGCCGGCAAGGGCTTTGCGGTTGTTGCGGTTGAGGTGCGCCGGCTGGCGCAGAGCGCCGCCAGTGCATCGGCCGACGTCAAGGCGCTGATCGAGCAGTCGGCCCGGGAGGTCAAGGGCGGCAGCCAGCTGGTGGCTGATGCAGCGCAACGGCTCAACAGCATGCTTGATGCCGCGCGGGATAATAGCCAGCTGGTGGAGAATATCGCCCGGGCCAGTCGCGATCAGGCGGGGGCAATCGATGAAGTGTCCCAATCGGTGCGCATCCTGGATGAGATGACGCAACACAATGCTGCGCTGGTTGAACAGACCAATGCGGCCATTGAACAGACCGAGGCGGAGGCCCGGAAACTGGACGAGATCGTGGATGTCTTCCGTCTTGTTGCAGCACAAACAGTGTCAACAAATCGCCGCCAAGCTGCCTAAACCGTAAAGTTCTGCGGTGAGTGGAATTTATCAACTCTTTACGTTCTGGCGTCATTGTGAGCTCAGGCCGTCTCGAACGGTGAGGAGCACAATCCATGACGACTACCAATCTGCTGCGTCCCGGCGCCTATGCGCTCGGCCTTGTCACCCTGATGTCCTTTGGCGCTGCCACGCAGGCCGAGGATGAATTCACCGCGCCGCTGACTGCGCTGGCGCAGAGTGAAATCGTTGCCATTGCCAGCGATCCCGCCGTTATCTCGGCCATCATCGCCCAGAATGCGGTGACCGCCAGCTATGACCAGGCCAAGATCGACGAGCTGGACAAGCAGTGGCGTGCCGAAGTGGACGCGGCGAGCAAGCCGCTCGTTGACGCCACGCTGGCCAATGCCGCCTCGCAATATCTCAAGGGCGTGCAGGAAGCCTCCGGCGGCAAATATACCGAGATCTTCGTGATGGACGCCAAGGGCCTCAATGTCGCGCAGAGCTCGCTCACTTCTGACTATTGGCAGGGTGACGAGGACAAGTTCACCGCCAGCTTCGGCGCCGGCGCTGGTGCCGTCCATGTTAGCGACGTCGAGCAGGACGAGAGCACCCAGGTCTTCCAGAGCCAGGTCTCTGTGCCGGTTGCTGATCCGGCGACGGGCAATCTGATTGGCGCCATCACCGTGGGCGTCGACGTTTCGATGCTCTGATCCTTCTGGCGGCGGCTTCGGCCGCCGCCGTCGTTCTGTCGGCTTTGTGAAAGCACCCTATGTTCAAGCTCACTCTCATTCGCAAGATCATTGGCCTTGTCGTGCTGGCGATGATCGCCGGGTCGGCGGTTATCACCTATATGGGCGCCGCACAGAATGCGGCCTTGCTGGAGAGCGAACTGGCAGAAGCCAATGTGACAGTCTCAACGGCCAGCACCGAACAGCTCGCCGGCGGGATTCGCTTCGGCAAGAGTGATACCGTGCTGGCGTCCTATACGGCGCTCAAGGAATCCCTGGGTGACCGCTTCCTGGCGGGCGCGGGGTTCAGCGTGCAGTCGCAGCTGATTGCCAGCACCACCGAAGATGCCGCCGAAATGGCTGCGCTGACCGAACTGGCCGGCAAGGCGTTGACCAGCAATGCCGTTCAGGTGCTGCAGGTCGGGCCGATCGCCTATGTCGCG
Source organism: Devosia sp. FKR38 (assembly GCF_005222805.1). Taxonomy (GTDB): domain Bacteria; phylum Pseudomonadota; class Alphaproteobacteria; order Rhizobiales; family Devosiaceae; genus Devosia. Next base: position 794,522 of record NZ_STGC01000002.1, read on the forward strand.
GTCCCCGCCAAGTTCGGCCCCGAAAAGGCCACGGTCGGCATAGCCACCTTTGCCTGGGACATCAGCGCCGCCCTGGCGCGCCTTAATGATGCGCTGATCACCTCGATCCTGGTGGGCGTGGCCGTCAGCGTCGTGCTGATCATCGCGCTTTATGTGTTTATCCGCATGTCGGTCACTGCGCCCCTGCTGCAGCTGGTCCATACGGCCTCGCAGATCGCCGACAATCCGCTGTCGGTGGACAAAGTGCCCTCGACGCACCGTACTGACGAATTGGGCGAAATGGCCCGCGCTGTTGCCGTGTTCCGTGACAATGGCGTCCGGATGGGTGAGATGGGCCTTGCCGAGACCGAGCAGCGCAACCGCACCGCAGCCGAGCGCGTCGCCATGATGACCTCGCTGCGCCAGGCCTTCGGCGACGTGGTTGATGCTGCCGTCGTGGGCGACTTCAGCAAGCGCGTGGATACCAATTTCCCCGATGCCGAGATCAATGCCCTAGCGGGCAGTGTCAACAATCTGGTGCAGACTGTGGACTCCGGCCTGGCCGAGACCGGCGAAGTGCTGTCAGCGCTGGCCGATACCAATCTGACCCTGCGCGTGCAGGGCGATTACAAGGGCGCCTTTGGCCGGCTGCGCGACGACACCAACGCCGTGGCCGACAAGCTGACCGATATCGTCGCCCAGCTGCGCCGCACCTCGCGTGGTGTGCGCTCGGCGACCGGCGAAATCCTGGCGGGCGCGAACGATCTCAGCGAACGCACCACCAAGCAGGCCGCGACCATCGAGGAAACGTCGGCGACCATGGAACAGCTGGCCACCAAGGTGCAGCAGAGTGCCAACAAGGCCGGCGAAGCCAGCGCCAAGTCCAAGGCGGTCTCGCTGACGGCCGAAGAGGGTGGTGTTGCCATGGATGAAGCAACCCATGCCATGGAACGGATCACCACCTCCTCGTCCAAGATCTCCAATATTATCGGTCTGATTGACGACATCGCCTTCCAGACTAACCTCCTGGCGCTGAACGCCTCGGTGGAAGCGGCGCGGGCCGGCGACGCCGGCAAGGGCTTTGCCGTGGTGGCCGTGGAAGTGCGGCGCCTGGCGCAGTCTGCGGCTTCGGCCTCGGCTGACGTCAAACTGCTGATCGAGCAAAGCGCCACCGAGGTGGCCAGCGGCTCCAAGCTCGTGTCCGACGCGGCCAGCAAGCTGTCGCAGATCCTGTTGTCCATTCGGGAGAACAGCGAGGTGATGGAAGCAATTGCGCAAGACAGCCGCGAACAGGCCATTTCGATCGACGAGGTCAATGTCGCAGTGCGGCAGATGGATGAGATGACCCAGCACAATGCCGCGCTGGTGGAACAGACCAATGCCGCCATCGAGCAGACCGAAGGTCAGGCTAGTGAGCTCGACCGGATCGTTGACATCTTCGTGCTGGACGATGGCGCGCAGGGCAAACGCAGCACCCCGCCGGCGGCTGGTGCGGCACCGCGCAGCGGCATCAAGGGCTTGCAGGATCGGGTGAAACAGGCCGCCAAGGGCTTCGTCAGCCGCGGCAATACGGCTGTCGCGCAGGACTGGAACGAATTCTAGAGCGTTTCACCGCTTCACTGTATCGGTGAACCGGCTCTAGAGTCTTGTCTGGACGCGTTTCCGAACCGCAAAAGTGGTGTCCAGTTTTGCTGGAAGCGCTTTAGGCCAGCGCGGCGGCCACCAGGGCCTTGGCGTGCAGATCGGTCGTGTCATAGACCGGCAGGGCACTGACGGAATCATCGATGAGCATGGTGATCTCGGTACAGCCCAGGATCACGGCCTGGGCGCCTCTGGCGGCCAGGCGCTCGATGGCGGCCACATAGATCTTGCGGGATGGCTCGCTGACGATACCGCGGCAGAGCTCTTCGTAAATGATGGCATTGAGATTGGTGCGGTCCACGTCGGGGACCAGTGCCGTCAAACCGCGATCAGCCAGGCGATCGCGGTAGAAGCCCATTTCCATGGTGAAGCGCGTGCCCAATAGACCCACGGTGTCAAAGCCGTCGGCCAGCAGGGCATCGCTGGTGGGGTCGGCAATGTGCACGAAGGGCACGCTGATGGCCTGGGTGATGGCATCGGCCACCAGATGCATGGTGTTGGTGGCCAGGCCAATGACCTCTGCGCCCGCATCCTCTAGCTGGCGTGCGGCTAGGGCCAGCTGACGGCCGGCACCGTCCCAATCGCCGGCAGATTGCATCGCGGCAATGGGTGCAAAGTCGAGCGAGTGCACGATCACCGGCGCGGAATGCAGGCCGCCCCGGATGTGCGCCGTCTGCTGGTTGAGCACGCGATAATAGTGCGCGGTGGATTCCCAGCTCATGCCGCCGATCAGGCCGATGGTTTTCATGGCTCAGGCGTGGGTGAAGCGCTGCGGAATATCGGCGAAGGCGGCCACGACCTGTTCATAGGCGGTCTTCTTGAACGGCACGATGAGGCTGGGCGTGCGGCTCAGGCGTTCCCAGCGCCAAGCATCGAATTCGGCCTTGAACTTGCCACTGCCCGGGGTGGCGACGTCGATCTCGCGGTCATTGCCGGTGAAGGCAAAGGCGAACCAGCGCTGGCGCTGGCCACGGTATTTGCCGCGCAGCGCAATGCCGAGCGCCGCGTCTGGCAGATCGTAATAGATCCACTCCGGCGCCTCGGCCAAGAGGCTGACGCTGGAGATATTGGTTTCCTCGTGCAGCTCGCGCAGGGCGGCGCGCAGGGGATCCTCGCCCTTGTCGATGCCGCCCTGCGGCATCTGCCAGGGCGCGTCCACGACTGAGGTGTCTTCAGGGGTGTCATCGGACTTGCGGCGACCGACAAAGACATTGCCCTGCTGGTTGAACACGGCGACGCCCACGCAGTCGCGATAGGGCAGGGATTGGCGGTCAGGGCGGGGCTGGGTCATGGCGGAACTCTATTTCATCAGGGCGCTGGCCGGCACCAGGGCGATGCCTTTGGCGTCCAGCTCGCGGGCCCATTCGGCGACGGTAGCCACGGAAATGGGTAGTGCGCTGACAATACCGATTGCCTGTCCATTCTCCAGCGCCTTGGCCTCAAGGCTGGCAAGCGCTGCAAGTATGGATGTGCGCGACGGGTTGGTGTCGATCACCAGGTCCGCCTTGGCAAAGGGCACTTTGTTGCCTTCGGCCAGTTGCGGCGCCAGCGAGCGGTTCGACGAGCCATCGTCGAGATAGCCCAGGCCGCGCGCGCCGAGCTCTTCCATGATGGTGGAGAAATCGGCGGCCGAGGCGGAGAAGCGGGCGCCCATATTGTTGATCAGCCCGACATAGCCGCCAAAGCGCGCCATGAGCCAGAACAGCTTGTCGAGGTTGGCGCGCGCCGGCTCGCCGCTCAGCAGCGTCTGTGGGCCCGGGTCGTTCTGCGGATAATCAAAGGGCTCCATGGGCACTTCGAGCAGCACTTCGTGGCCATCGGCGCGGGCTGCGGCGACGGTGGTGGTGAGCGTGCGCCCATAGGGGGCGAAGGCCATGGTGACATCGGCCGGCAATTGATCGATCGCGCCCAGTGAGCCCTGTTCGTTGATCCCCAGGCCGGTGACGATGATGGCGATCATGGGACCGCCGCTGGCCACGGCTTCGGCTGCGGGGCGCTGATAGGCGGCAAAGGGCGTCAGGCCGGTGGCCGAAATGCGCGGGATGGGGCCATCCGCAGTTTCTTCGCTGAGATCGGGCAAAGCGCCGAAAATATCGGGCTGGCCCATGTCGCTGGCCGGTGCCGTGGCATCATGGCCCTCGGCATGCGGGGTCTCGCCTGCGGGATATTGCTGGGGGTCGGCGGTGATGGTCACCGGCCCCGAATGATCGGCATTGGCCACGTCATTGGCCAGGGCATTGCCATTGCGGGTCGATGTGATGTCGGCTTCGGTGGTGGGGCGGCCGCCATTGGGGTCGTTGACCAGCCCGACGCGCAAGGCAAAGGCCAGGCCGATCAGGGCCAGCAGGCCGAACAGGACGCGGGCGATCGGCAGATGGCGTTTGGCGCCTGTCTTGCCTTTCTTTCCGGTCAGCGGCTTGCTCAGACTATCGGACATCGCATGGGGTTCCAGACGCAGATGGGGCAAGGCAGCGAATCAGCTGCCTCGCCCCATCGATTTCTAGCACAGACCGGCGCTATTCCGCTTTGGGCGGGAAGGCCGGGTTGGTTTCCTGGCCGTCGATCAGCCGGATGGCATATTGCAGCTGGGTGTCGTCCGCCTTTTCAGGCGGCACATAGACCGAGGAGCCGACCGTGGTCTCTTCCTGGCCTTCGATCTTGATGTGACCGGCCAGGCCCGCTTCGCCGATGATCTCGTCGCGACCCTTGAGTTCCTCGGGCACCTTCTGCAGCACTTCGATGTCGGGCGTGATGCCCAGCGCCTGGATGGAGCGGTTGTTGGGCGTGTAGTAGCGCGCCGTGGTCAGCCGCATGGCGCCATCGGGCCCCAGCGAGATGATGGATTGCACCGAACCCTTGCCGAAGGAGCGCGTACCCACCAGGGTGGCGCGCTTGTGGTCCTGCAGGGCGCCGGCGACGATTTCGGAGGCCGATGCCGAGCCGCCGTTGATCAGCACCACCAGGGGCACATCGGCGATCATGGCATCGAGCGGATCGGGCTGGGCATCATAGCGGGCGCTTTCCTCGGGCACGCGGCCGCGGGTCAGCACGACGGCACCCTGCTTGAGGAAGGCGTCGGCGACATAGACAGACTGATCGACCAGGCCGCCGGGATTGTTGCGCAGGTCAAGAATGATGCCCTTGGGCTTGGGTCCTTCGACGCTGAACATGTCCTTGATGGCCTTTTCGATGCCGACAAAGGCCTGCTCGGAAAAGCGCGACAGCCGGATCACGGCCACATCGCCTTCCAGCGACGAGCGCACGGCGCGCATTGCGATGGTGGCGCGGGTCAGTTCGAAGTCGAGCGGCTGCTCGACGCCTTCGCGCACCACGGTCACCTTGATGGTGGTGCCGATCGGGCCACGCATCTTGGCCACGGCATCGTCCAGGCTCATGCCCTGGACCTGGACGCCGTCGAGTTCAACAATCAGGTCATTGGCCAGAATGCCGGCCTTGGCAGCGGGGGTATCATCGATGGGCGAGACCACCTTGATGATGCCCTCTTCCATGGTGACTTCGATGCCCAGGCCGCCGAACTCGCCCGAGATATCGACGCCCATGTCCTTGTAGTCGGCCGGCGGCAGATAGTTCGAATGCGGGTCCAGCGAGGTCAGCATGCCCTGGATGGCGGCACGGATCAGCTTCTGCTCATCGGGCGCATCGACATATTCGGCGCGGATACGGTCGAAGATCTCGCCGAACAGGTTGAGATCGGCATAGACCTCGAGCGGATCGCGCGGCTTGTCCTGGCCCTCGGCAGCGGCAGCCTCTGCGGGCGCTGCCGGAGCCGCCGGATCGGCGGGAGCAACCGGCTGTTCGGCAGGCGCCTGCTGCCCGGCGGGCGCTGGCTGGGCCTCCTGGGCCACGGACAGTCCAGTGGGCACCAACAGCGCCAGCGCAAGGGCCAATGTCGAAACGGAATTTAGGCGCATGAGGGGTCTATCCACTCTGTGTCGGGGTCGCCCACCAACCGGTGGGATCGACGGGCTCGTTGTCTTTTCGCAGTTCAATATAAAGGGTCGGTTGGTCAGCGCCAGCGTTGGTGGTTACGGTCCGGCCACTTGTCCGTGATCCCATGGTGCCAAGGGGCATGCCCATCTGCACGAATTGGCCAATATCGACGCTGACCTTGTCAAGGCCAGCCAGCAGCATGGTGTAGCCCTGCCCGGTATTGAAGATGATGATCTGGCCGTAATTGAGGTAGGGGCCCTTGAACAGCACCCAGCCATCGGCCGGCGCAACGACCTGGGCGTCGGCCCGGGTCATCAGCGAAATGCCATGGCTGATGCCGCCAAAGCCGTCGCTGGTGCCATAGTCGGCAACGTTGACGCCATTGGCCGGCATGGTGAGGTAGCCGCGGGCAGCGCCGAAGGGGATGGCGGGTTCGGTCCGCGCGGTATTGGCCAGCGCAACCTGGATCTCCTGGGCGGTCATCACGGGCGCGGTGGGGTCGAGGCCGGCATCGGCCGTGGCGGCGGCCGTCGAAACCGAATTGGCCTGGGCCGAGAGGCTGCCAACCAGTTCCTTGAGGGTAGCGGCACGGGCCGCCAGCTCGATGGCCTGCTGTTCTTCGGCCTCGAGCTGGGCGCTGCGCATGCCGATGCCCTGCTTGCGCGCGGCAATCAGCGTGGCAATGCGCAGCTGCTCTTCCTCGAGCACCTCGTGATTGGCCTTGAGGGTCGCCTCTTCGGCCTGGGCTGCGGCCTTGATGTCGGTGAGCTTGGTCAGGTCAGCGGTGACGGCATCGGCCTTGGCGCGCAGCTGCGGCACGATGGCCGAGATCAGGATGGCGCTGCGGGCCGAGCCCAGGGCATCGGCCGGATCGACAATCAGCGCCGGGGGCGGATTGAGCGAGATGCGCTCGAGCGCCGCCAGCACATTGGCGATCTGGGCGTTTGAGCCATCGAGCCGCCCGCGGACTTCGAGCTCCTGCACGATCAGGTCCGACAGGCGCTGCTCGACATCGGCGACTTCGATCTCGGCCAGCTTGACGCGCTGGGCCGCCGCGATCAGTGCCGCATTCTGCTTGGTGCGGTCGCCTTCCATGTCAGCGATCTCGGCCTTGAGCTCGTCGATGCGCTTCTGGCTCAGGCTGATGGACGACTGGACGGTTTCGAGGTCGAGCTTGGGGTCGGATGGCGCTGTGGCTGGTGCCGCAGTTGTCGCCTCGGCTGGCGTGGTGGTGGCTGCAGGGTCCGCCTGGGCCGGGGCGGCAGTGCTCTCCGGCTGGGCCGGAACCTCGGTCTGCGCCAGCAGCGGCAGGGACGCAGCCAGGGCCAGCGTCACGCCGGCCAGCACTCGTCCCACAGTCCTGCCTGGCCGCACTGCCATGACGTCTCCAGCTAGGGTGCGCCGGGCACCCGAATCAATTCCGGCACCATAGCAAGCGGGCGGGAAAATGCAGGTTAACGCTGCTTAACCATACCGTGAATGTGCTGGCTCAATCGCCCCGGTGATAGGGGTGGCCAGCCAGGATCGTTGTGGCGCGATAGAGCTGCTCGGCCAGCATGATGCGCACCAATTGGTGGGGCCAGGTAAGGGGCGAAAAGCTCAGCACCAGATCGGCCTTGGCGACAAAGGCGGGATCGAGCCCGTCGGCGCCGCCGATGACAAAGCTGGCCGCCGGGCGGCCGTCATCGCGCCAGCGACCGATCTGGGCGGCAAAGACTTCCGAGCCGATCGATTTGCCGCGCTCATCGAGCGCGACGATAATGCCCTCGGGCAGGCTGGCGCCCAGGGCCTTGGCCTCATCGGCCTTGCGGCTGGCGCTGGAAGAGGCGCGTGACTCGGTGAGCTCGATCACGTCGAACCCGGTCAGGGCCAGCGGCTTGCCGCCGCCCACGGCCCGTTCGAGATAACGCGCGACCATTTCCCGCTCGGGTCCGGCCTTCATGCGGCCCACGGCCGCAATGCTCAGTCGCATGCGCGCTGGCTAGTGGGCGTCAGCGGCGAAGTCGGCCTGCCACATCTTTTCGATGTTGTAGAACTCGCGCACTTCCGGACGGAAGATATGGACGATCACGTCGCCAGCGTCGACCAGGACCCAGTCGCAATGCGGCAGGCCTTCGATGCGCGGCTTGCCGTAGCCGGCGTCGCGCAGGGCGGTGACCATCTGGTCGGCCACGGCGCCGACATGGCGCTGCGAGCGGCCCGAGGCAACCACCATGTGGTCGGCGAGCGAGGACTTGCCCATGATGTCGACGGAGACAATTTGCTCGGCCTTGGCATCATCAAGGCAGCCGAGAATGACATCGATCATGGGACGGTCCGGAGTCGCGATGGGCGTGGGAACGGGCGTGGCGGTATTTTCGGGCAGCGCGGCCATCAACATTGGCCTTCCGCCCATGCAAGTGCATGGGTCATGCGGGGGATCAGCATCCTTGGTGGTTGATCGGAATGTGCAGGCGTCTTTGCAAACGGCAAGCAATCAGTTCCTGTTTTGGTGACAAAGATCACACGCCCTCAATATGCGCGTTTGATGACGGTTTCGCAAGATTGCGCCTTCACTTTGACTTAACGTGTTGCCGTCTCGCCCGGATGGCCGAGGACGACAGCGGTGATTGGCGACCGTGCAGATAGACCCAGGCCGGTGCGTTGGCATAGGCCAGGCGGGTCGCATCGGTCTCATCATAGCGCCATTGCGCCAGGGCGCTGGCGGCCATGGAGACCGGCGCCAGGCGCCCGGAACCGGGGCGGACATAGATGGCCATGGGCACCATGGCAGCGATATCGCGCCAGCGTTCCCAGCGGTGAAAATCGACCAGATTGTCCGCGCCCATGATCCAGACAAAGCGCCGGTCGGGCAGGGATGTGGTCAAAAAGCGGATGGTCTGCCAGGAATAGGTGAAGCCGTGTTCGGCCTCAAAGCCGGTGACGCGCACCTTTGGGTTGTCGAGCAGCTGGCGCGCAGCCTCGACCCGGTCGGCCAGAGGCGCTAGGTCGGCGTGGTTCTTGAGCGGATTGCCTGGCGTCACCAGAACCCAGAGCGCATCCAGATCAAGCCGGCGCAGGGTTTCCTCGACCACCAGGCGATGGCCGTCGTGGATGGGGTTGAAGCTGCCGCCGAACAGGCCAATGCGCATGCCCCGCCCGGAGGGCGGCAGGGCAGTGACGCCGGGAATGCGGATTGGGTGGCGCAGGGTCAAAAGGGTCAGGGTCTCGTCTGGCCGGTGCCGCGGACGCGGTATTTGAAGCTGGTGAGCTGCTCGACGCCGACCGGACCACGTGCATGCATCTTGCCGGTGGCAATGCCGATCTCGCCGCCGAAGCCGAATTCGCCGCCGTCGGCAAACTGGGTGGAGGCATTGTGCATCACAATGGCGCTGTCGATGCGGTTGAAAAAAGCCTCCACCGCCGCGGGGTCCTCGGTGATGATCGCCTCGGTATGGTGGCTGGAATAGTGCTCGATATGGGCGATGGCCTCGTCGAGGCTGTCGACCACCTTCACCGAGATGATGGCGTCTTCATATTCGGTGCGCCAATCGAGCTCGGTGGCCGCAATGGCACTGGGGATCATGGCCATCACCGTGGCATCGCCGCGGATCTCGCAGCCCTTGGCGACCAGCACCTCAATGATGGGCTTGAGGTGGGTCGCCACCACGTCCTTGTGGACCAGCAGGGTTTCGGCGGCGCCACAGATGCCGGTGCGGCGCATCTTGGCGTTCAGCGTCACCTTGACGGCCATGTCGAGGTTGGCAGCCTTGTCGATATAGACATGCACCAGGCCCTCGAGATGGGCAAACACGGGCACACGCGCCTCGTCCTGGACGCGGGCGACCAGGGTCTTGCCGCCGCGCGGCACGATGACGTCGATATTGCCAGAAAGGCCCTTGAGCATTTCGCCCACTGCGGCGCGATCGGTGGTGGGCACGAGCTGGACGGCCTCGACCGGCAGGCGCGCGGCATGCAGCCCATCGAGCATGCATTCGACGATGGCGTGGCTGGAATGGAAGCTGTCGCTGCCGCCGCGCAGGATCACGGCATTGCCGGCCTTGATGCAGAGCGCGCTGGCGTCGGCCGTCACATTGGGACGGGATTCAAAGATCACGCCGATCACGCCCAAGGGGGTGCGGACGCGCTCGATATGCAGGCCATTGGGGCGGTCCCATTCGGCGATGATGCTGCCCACGGGGTCGGCCAGTTCGGCGATGGCGCGCACGGCCTCGATGATGCCGTCGATGCGGGCGTCATTGAGCTCGAGGCGATCGAGAAAGGCCTTGGAAATGCCCTTGGAGCGGGCCGCAGCCATGTCCTTGGCATTGGCGGCGAGGATCTTGGCGCGATGGGCGTTGATGGCGCCAGCGGCCGTCTGCAGCGCCAGGCGCTTCTGCTCGGGTGTGGCAATGGCCAGGGCGCGCGCGGCCTGGCGCGCATTGCGGCCCAGTTCGGCCATGACGCCGGCGATGGCTGCATCTGCATCAGACGTGGTCATTGCGATCCTCCTTGGCGCCCACCAATACCAGATTGTCGCGGTGGATGAGAGCGGCGCGGTTGGCGACGCCCAGCAGCTCGATCACCGTGTCGCTGCGCTTGCCCATCACCAGCCGTGCCTCGTCGCTGTCGAGGCCGGCGAGGCCCCGGGCAATCTCGGCGCCATCGGGGCCGAGCACCGCCACGGCATCGCCGCGTTCGAACTCGCCGCCCACCTTGGTAACGCCAATGGGCAGCAGGGACTTGCCGGTGAGCAGGGCGCGGGCGGCGCCGGCGTCGACCTGCAGCGAACCGGTCAGGGCCAGCGTGCCCATGATCCAGCGCTTGCGCGCCTGGGCGCGGCTCTGGGCAGGATGGAACAGCGTGTGGCGCCCACCCTGGGACAGGGCGGCGAGCGGATGGGTCTCGGTGCCCTTGGCGATGATCATGGCCGTGCCGGCCTGGGTGGCGATCTTGCCGGCCTCGACCTTGGTGGTCATGCCGCCGCGGGACAGATGGCTGGCAGCGCCGCCGGCCATGGCCTCGATGGCCTGGGTGATGACGCGCACCTCGGCAATGTGGGTGGCATTGGGATCCTGCGCCGGCGGCGCGGTATAGAGCCCGTCGATATCGCTGAGCAGCACCAGGCAGTCGGCCTCGATCATGGTGGCGACGCGGGCCGACAGGCGATCATTGTCGCCATAGCGGATTTCGGCTGTGGCGACGCTGTCGTTCTCGTTGATGATCGGGATGGCGCCCAGACCCAGCAGGGTGGCGATGGTGGTGCGGGCGTTGAGGTAGTAGCGCCGCTCTTCGGTGATATTGGGCGTGATCAGGATTTGCCCGGTGACGATGCCATGGGCGCCCAGGGCGCTGGCCCAGGCCTGGCTGAGGGCAATCTGCCCGGCGCTGGCGGCGGCCTGGCTCTGCTCAAGCGTCAGGGCAACCGCCGACAGGCCCAACAGGCCACGGCCCAGGGCGATGGCGCCGGAGGAGACGATCACCACTTCGCAGCCCGCCGCCTTGAGCGCGGCAATGTCGCTCGCGAGATCCGCCAGCCAGGCGGCCCGCAGCTTGCCCTGCTTGTCAACAAGCAGGGCCGAGCCGATCTTGATGGTCAGGCGCTTATAGGGCGCTAGGGCATTCATGCAAACACACGCTCCGTTGCGCCGCTGCCGGCACTGATACTGGTCAGGGCGTCCAATTGGGTTCGGCCTTGCGGCGCTCGGCTTCCAGTCGGGCGGCCTTTTCGGCGTCGAGCGTCTCGATCACGCCATAGAGCACCATGTCGGTGCCCTGGCCGGTGACGCCGGAAACCTGCAGCACGTCCTGCTTGCTGACCTTCTTGAGAATCTTGACCTTTTCCTTGAGCTCGTCGGGCGGGATGGAATCGATCTTGTTGATCACCACGATCTCGGGCTTTTCGGCCAGGCGCTCGTCATAGGCGGCCAGCTCGGAGCGGATCACCTGATAGGCGTGCTTGACGTCGTCCTGGGTGCCATCGATGAGATGGATCAGCACGCCGCAGCGCTCGATATGGCCCAGGAACCGGTCGCCAATGCCAATGCCTTCGCTGGCGCCTTCGATCAGGCCGGGAATGTCGGCCAGCACGAAATCGCGTTCGCCAATCGACACCACGCCCAGGTTGGGGTGGAGCGTAGTGAAGGGATAGGCGGCGATCTTGGGCTTGGCGGCCGACACGGCCGCAAGGAAGGTCGACTTGCCGGCATTGGGATGGCCAACCAGCCCCGCATCGGCGATCAGCTTGAGCCGCAGCCAGATCCATTTTTCAACGCCCGGGATGCCCGGATTGGCATGGCGCGGCGCCTGGTTGGACGAGGTCTTGAAATGGGCATTGCCGAAGCCGCCATTGCCGCCCGAGAGCAGCACGATGCGCTGGCCGACTTCGGTCATGTCGGCGATCAGCGTCTCGTTGTCGTCCTCAAAGATCTGCGTCCCGACGGGAACGCGCAGCACGGTGGGCTCGCCATTGGCGCCGGCCCGGTCCTTACCCATGCCATGGGTGCCGGTCGGGGCCTTGAAGTGCTGCTGATAGCGATAGTCGATCAGGGTATTGAGCCCGTCGACGCATTCGACGACGATGTCGCCGCCCCGGCCGCCATTGCCGCCATTGGGACCGCCGAATTCGACGAATTTTTCACGCAGGAAAGAGACGGCGCCGGCGCCGCCATCGCCCGAACGGACATAGACCTTGGCCTGATCAAGGAATTTCATTTTTCTCTGGCCTTCCAGACGCTGTGCGTCAATTTGGTGTCGATATGCTCTACCTCGGCGTCGCGCGCAAGGCAGAGCAGCCGCGAGCGGCCGGTTTGGGTAAAGCCAAGCTTGTCCTGAATGGCCAGCGAGGCAGCATTGAAGATAAAGACACCCGAATAGATGGTGTCTGCCTGTGTGGTGGCAAAGAACCAGTCGAGGCTGGCCGTAACCGCCTCGGTCATGATTCCCTGGCCCCAGAAGGGCTGGCCCAGCCAATAGCCGATCACCGGGCCCTGTGCGCCGCGGTGAAAGCCCACCTGGCCGACAAAACCGTGTCCGGGCAGGTCGATGGCAAAGCTGGTGTCGTCCACCGGCAGCGTGGGCAGGCGCGTGCGCAACCAGGCCTTGGCATCGCTGAGATGGTAGGGGAAGGGCACGCGGGCCAGATTGCCGGCCACGGCGAAGTCATTGAGATAGCGCGCAATCGGTTCGGCATCGCCCAATTGGGCCGGCCGCAGCAGCAGGCGCTCGGTGAGCAGGGTGGTGTTCATCCCGCCCTCCACTGCATGACATAAAGCGGCTTGCCGCGATGGCGCTCCAGCACGCCGAAGGTGTGCTCGACTATGGCAAAGCCCGCCTTTTCCAGCACACGCACCGAGGCGGCATTGGATTGCAGCACACGGGCCGAGACGACGGCAAAGTCGGGTAGCTGGCGTACCGCGGCGAGCAGGCCGTTCAGCGCCTCGGCAACATAGCCATGGCCCCAATGGGGCTCGCCCAGCCAATAGCCCACTTCGGGCGGCTGGTCGGGTTTGAAGCGGACCATCAGCACGCCCATGAGGCGGTCCGTGCCATCGACCATGCCATAGATGGCCTGGGCACCCGACGTGGCGGCCTGGGCAATCAAAGCGTCCGCGTCGGCCATGCCGAACGGATGCGGCAGGGTGGCCGTGGTCTCCAGCATCTTGGGATTGTTGGCCATGGCGACGATGTCGCTGACATCGCCGGCCTGCAGGGGGCGCAGCGTCAGCCGGGCGCAGGCGATGGTTTCGGGCAGATCGCGGGTCATCGGGCAAACTCGATCCGCATGAAGGTCGTCGGCTTGCCAATGGTGCTGCCGCGCGTGCCGGCACCTTGGTGGGTTTCGACAAAGCCCGCCTTGGCCAGCACATGCCGCGAGGCGGTGTTGCTGGTCAGGGCCATTGCTCCCAGGGCCGGCAGACCGGTGGTGGCGGCCGCCGCAACAACCGCCTTGGCGGCTTCGGTGCCAAAACCCTGGCCCCAGAAGGGCTGGCCCAGCCAATAGCCGATCTCGGGAATAGGGCTGTCCTTGAGGTCAATGCCGATCAGGCTGACGATGCCGATCCAGCGGCCCTGATAGAGGATCGACCAGGCAAATTCGCTCTCGCCGCGCGCAATGGTCTGCACAAAAAAGCGACCATCGGCCTCGGTATAGGGATGCGGCAGGCGCGCGAGCACCTGGTAGATGGCGTGATTGTTGGCGAGCAGCGCCATCTCGGGAACATGGTCCAGAGTGGGTGTGGTCAGCACGAGGCGATCGGTGGTGATCGACGCGGGGAGGCGATGGGAAAGACTGTCCATGCTGCTGTGCTCTGCCAAAACGAAAAGGGGAACCGGTGAACCGGTTCCCCTTGTCAATGTCGCTGTCAGCGAACGCGAGCCGGGGAACTGGTCACCGGCTGGTTCGACGGACCGGCCGGGTTATTCGGCGGCCTTTGCCGGGTCGACGGAAACGAAGACCTGCGAATTGGCGCGGGTGCGGAACGACACATTGCCGTCCACCAGTGCGTAGATGGTGTGGTCCTTGCCCAGGCCAACGCCGGTGCCGGGGTGCCACTTGGTGCCACGCTGGCGGATGATGATGTTGCCGGCGATCACAGTCTCGCCACCAAACTTCTTCACGCCGAGACGACGGCCAGCGGTATCACGACCGTTGCGGGATGAACCGCCTGCTTTTTTGTGTGCCATGGTCTAGCTCCTTATTCCTTGTCGGCCTTGGGTGCGGCCTTCTTGGCCGGGGCCTTCTTCGCCGGCTTTTCAGCGGCGGTGTCTTCGGTTGCAGCAGCCTTGGGCGCAGCCTTCTTGGCCGGAGCCTTCTTTGCCGGGGCCTTGGCCTCGGTGGCTTCGGTCGCAGCGGCTGCCTTGGCAGCGGCGCGAATCTTGGCCGGCTTGGTGGACACTTCAGTTGCGGCCGGGGCAGTCACGCCGGCAGCCTTGATGGTCGGCTTGGCGCCGCCGGTCAGGATTTCGGTGATGCGCACGGTCGACAGCAACTGGCGGTGGCCGTTGCGGCGACGGTAATTGTGACGACGGTTCTTCTTGAAGATGATGACCGTCTTCTGCTTCTTGGTCTCGAGCAGTTCGGCAGCGACGAGCGCGCCTTCGATCAGCGGAGCGCCGACTTCGTCGCCAACCATCAGGACCTGGTCAAAGGTCACGATCGTGCCGGCTTCGGCATCGAGCTTTTCGATCTTGAGAATGTCGTTGGCGGCAACCTTGTACTGCTTGCCACCGGTTTTGATCACGGCAAAAGTCATAGCATAACCGGGAGCGTCAAACGCCCGGTCCCATTGTGTCGCGCTCTGTGGCGCCGCAGGTTAAGCCCAGATCCTGCGGTCTTCTGACATGCGTGCCGGCGATCAAACCGGCGGGCAGCCTCGAACAGCGTTTTCAAACAAAGGAAGCGCGCCAGACCAGCCAGCGCGCAATTCCGATGCGGCTTATCAGGGCAAATGCCCCAAGAGTCAAGCGTCTGCGCAGGTTCAGGCGCCGTTTGGATACCAGTTGCGCAGGCGCAGGTCGATGCCTTTGGCCAGCGCCGGCTGCAGCACCGACAGGTCACTTTCCCCATAGTGGTAGGGATAGACAATGGCAGGCTTGAAGCTGTTGATCGCTTCGGCGGCCTGCTCAGGCGTCATGGTATAGGGCAGGTTCATGGGCAGGAAGACCACGGCAATATCGGTCAGCGCCAGCATTTCGGGCGTCGGTTCGGTGTCGCCGGCGACGTATATTTTTCTGCCACCCAGGGTGATCACATAGCCGTTGCCGACGCCGACCGGGTGATAGTTCATGCGGTCGGGCGTGGTGTTGTGGGCCGGAACGGCGCTGACGGCCACGCCGTTGAGCGTGCCGTCCTCGCCATTGGCCAGTGCCGAGGCCTGCGCCTTGAGCGTTTCGGGTAGTTTTCCAAACACATCGGCATTGGTGATGATCGGCGCCGTGCCGGCGATGGCCTCAAGCGTGGGCAGGTCAAAGTGATCGCCATGGCCATGGGTGATCAGAATGGCAGTGGGCGCGGGCAGGCCCTTGTAGCGGTCGGCCCCACCAACGGGATCGATATAGATCACCTGGTCGCCAAAGCCGATGAGCAGGCTGGCGTGGTCGACCGGGTGGATGATGATATCGCCCTCGGGCGTCGGAATGGCGTCGCCATCCAGCGAGGGGGTGGCAGCCAGCAGGGGCGATAGCCAGGCGTTCGAGAGCGACAGCAGGGGAAGCGCTGCCATGCCGGCAACAATCTTGCGACGGTTCGTCATGTCGTGTTCCTCGTATCGGTGAAACCAATCCTCGATACGTAGCCTGGGCGGGCTCGGTTCGCCGCCCCACGATTTCGTGACCGCGCCGCCGCAAGCCGACAAGGCCGCCCCGCCGCTTTTTGCCAATATCTGCCTGGCGGGTGCGTAAAGCCGCAGCAAACGCCATCAGGGGAGTTGCAGGCTCCGATGAGCTATGCCATAAGCCGCCCCGTATCGACCAACCACCCCTCGGGGTAGTTCACCGATCTCGCGGAGAGATGGCAGAGTGGTCGAATGCACCGCACTCGAAATGCGGCATGGGGGCAACTCCATCGGGGGTTCGAATCCCTCTCTCTCCGCCAGTCACTTTGCCTGATCGCTTTGCCAGCCGCAGTCTCTCGGACGTGTCCGCGTGACTGGCTCTGCATGCAGGCGGGTGGTCCCCGCCTGCGGGATGTCTGTCAGAAAAAGATGTCGAGATCGTCGGTTGCCGTATCGGCCGGCGCTGGCGTGGGGGCGGCGACGGCAAGGGTCTTGCCGAACATCTGCTCATGGATGCGGCGCTCGCCATCCATGGTGTAACGGCGGCTATGCTCGGTCAGCGCCAGGGCCAGGGCGCCCTCCGGCCTGTCGAAATCCGCCTGGGGACACAGTTCCACCAGTTCTTCCTTGAGGCTGCGCATGCCATCGGAGATCATGGCCTGGGTGGTGAAACGACCGGCCGCGTCTTCGAGCAGGGCGCGGACCTTGGGCACGTCACGTTCCAGGGCGCCCAGCGCCTGGGCCAGCGCCGTCTCCACGCCCTGCAGCAGCAGCAGCGAGGCGGTCGCGTCATGTTCGAGCCGGCCGATGCGACTGGTGGTGTCGCCACTGGCGGCCTCGCCAAAGGCGCGCGCCAGCTTGCCGGCTTCGTGCAGACCCTGCATGGCGCCTTCGGCGGCTGTGACGGTTTCGCCAGTCAGTTCGCGCAATTGCCGGGCGATGACGTTCAAGGCCGCGCCGCGCGGGCCCAGTTGGGCGCATTTGACGGCCGCGTTCAGGCTCACCAGCCGCATATTGGCTTCGATTTCCTGCACGGCTTCGACATGGCCCAGCAGGATGCCGACGGTGCTCAGAACAGCGGACGCAACCTGCTCGAGCTTGCCGCGTTCGGATTCGCAATCGTGCAGCACCTTGGCAGCGTTGCTGACGGCCTGGCTCAAGGTTGCCAGCGCCGATTCACCCCCGTCGTTGTGGCCATAGGTTTCGCGACTCTTTCTGACGATGCCGCTGGCGTCGGCAGCCAGGTCGGCCAGGGCTGCCCCTGCGTCGGCGACATCCTGTTCGAACGCATCGGCTGCGGCGCCCAGCTGATTGGCCTGCAGCGTCCCCATGGCCGCAGTGGCCTGCGTGCGTTGCGCCTCGGTCAGATCATCGCTTTCGATCAGCGCGCAGAGCGCTGAGATGCCGCTCTCGACGTGCTCGATGCGCTGGCGGGTGGAGTCGCCGACCTGCAGCGCCATTACGGCATTGCCGATGCGGTCGGCGATCTGGCGCGTGATGCGGCCGGTCTCGGCCGTGCCGTCCACCGATATGGCGCGTTGCCGGGCCAGCGCATCCAGGGCCTGCTGCATGCTCTGGGCCAGGGCGCCCAGGGTGTCGGCATGGGCGTTCTCGAACTGGCCGCTCTGGTGGGCCGCCTGGGCCACTTCGCTGGTCAGGCGCTCATAGACCTGGGTGAAGGCCTGAATGGTGCTGGCAGCGCTTTCGGACAGCGCAGCGATGTCGGTGGTGAAGACTTCGAAATCATCGCCCCGCACGGCGATGCCGGCGGCGACGACACGGGCGTTGATGGCCACGATGTTCATCATCTTGACCGCCCGGCGCAGGTCGGCGATCGGGTGCGCGGCAGCAGCCACGACGGTGTCGAGGCGGGCGAGGTCGGCCTGCTCATTGGCGAACAGGATGGCCATGGCCTGGGCCTGTTCGCCCACTTCGGCCAGGCGCGAGGAGGCTTCCGCCATGTCGGGGCTCTGCAATTGTGCGGGCAGGGCCTCAAAGGCGCGGGTGACGCGGTTGAGGATGTCGGCGCCTTCTGCCAGGCCGGCACCGACGTCCAGAAAGGTGGATTCGATCTGTTCGCGCGGGCCGACCAGAGCGTCGGCCAGGCTACGCAGAGCGGGTGCGGCGCTGTCCTGTGCGACAGGCACCCGAGCCAGGGCGGTCATGCTGTGCCTCCCATGCGGCGTGGGTTCAGGCCAAAGGCCTCGATCTCATCGGCTACCCGCTTGAGCGGCACGATCTTGACGGCGGCGCCGCGCTGGATGGCCTCCTTGGGCATGCCAAACACCACGCAGCTGTCTTCGTCCTGAGCAATGGTGTGGCTGCCGGCCTCGCGCATTTCGAGCAGGCCCCTTGCGCCATCGTCGCCCATGCCGGTGAGAATGACGCCCATGGCGTTGCGGCCGGCGGTCTGTGATGCGGAGCGGAACATGACGTCAACCGAGGGGCGGTGGCGCGATACATGCGGGCCGTCCACGATGCTGACCGTGTAGCGACTGCCGGCGCGGCGCAGCAGCATGTGCTGGTTGCCCGGCGCGATCAGGGCGCGGCCGGCCTGGACCACATCGCCGTCCTCGGCCTCCTTGACCTCGATGGCGCAAAGCCCGTTCAGACGCTTGGCAAAGGCATTGGTGAATTTTTCCGGCATGTGCTGGACGATGATGATCGCCGGGCTGGTCGCTGGCAGGTGTTCGAGCACGTCGCGCAGCGCCTCGGTGCCGCCGGTGGAGGCGCCGATGCAGATGATCGGATCGGTCACTGGCATGTTGGCGCGCATGGACGCGGCCCGGGCGGCCGACACCGGCGGAATGATGGCGTCCGCCGTCAGCTTGGCCTCGACATTGATCGGCGGCGGCGCGGCCTTCTGCATGCCGCGGAACTTGGCGTGTGCGGCCGCCTTGGCAGCATCGCAGATGCGCATGCGCGATTCCTGCAGAAACTGGGTCGTATCAACCCGCGGCTTGGCCACGACGTCGACGGCGCCGGCTTCGAGGGCCTGCATCAGCGTTTCCGAACCTGCCTCGGCGAGACTGGAGCAGATCACCACCGGAATGGGCCGCTGGCTCATGATTTTGCGCAGGAAGGTCAGCCCATCCATGCGCGGCAGCTCGATATCGAGAAACATCACGTCCGGCACTTCCTGACGGATGCGCTCGACCGCGACATAGGGGTCGGCCGCGGTCGCCATGACCTCAAGGTCTGGGTCGCTGGCGATGATCTCGCTGAGCGTCATGCGGACCGAGGCGCTGTCGTCCACGATCAGGACGCGGATCTTGCGGGAAACCATCATGGTTCGGCTCTCATACCTTCTGGAAGACCGCCGGGGCGACCTGGCGCATCGTCACATTTGTGCCGATCATTGACTCAGAATGTCCTAAGATCAGGTACCCGCCGGTGCGTAGATGGCTCACCAGCCGCAGGATGACCTTCTCCTGGTCCGCCTTGTCGAAATAGATCAACACGTTGCGCAGGAAGATGACATCCACGTCCTGATCATAGGGATAGCTGGCATCCATCAGGTTCAGGCGCTGGAAACGCGTCAGCTTGCGCAGCTCGGGCACGATACGCACCTCGGGCCGCGGGCCGGGGCGTCGCGAGAACATCAGGTAGCGCTGCTGCATGGTCGCGGGCACGGGTGCAATCTGGTCGCTGGGGTAGACCCCCCGCGCGGCCTGCTCGAGCACATTGGTGGAAATGTCGGTGCCCAAGATGGCGAAGCGAAAATCGTTGCGCTGGGCCGCCAGGTCCGACAGCACCATGGCCAGAGTATAGGCCTCTGCCCCTGTTGAGCTGGCCGCGCTCCAGATCTTGAGCAGCGGGTTGCGCTCCCGGCTGCGCAAGCCCAGCAGGTCGGGCACCAGCCGCTCCCGGAGCAGGTCAAAATGCTCGGGTTCGCGGAAGAAATCGGTCTTGTTGGTGGTGACGGCGTTGATCAGATGGACGCGCTCGGCCACCAGACCGTCGCGCTGAAACAGATGCAGCGCATATTCGTCCAGGCTCGACAGGCCCAGCGCACGAACGCGCTTGCGCAGGCGTCCTTCCACCATCAGGCGCTTGCCGGGCGGCAGCTTGATGCCGACCTCGGCGCCAATCAGATCGGAGATGCGCTTGAAGTCACGCGTTGACAGGTGATCGTTATCGCTTGTGGCGGTGGCTTGAATATCGTGAGCGCGCAGGGACACGGCAATACTCCGGGAAGAGGCGGCACGCGATTAGCTCGCGTGCCGGGACGATCAGGCGGCCTCGGTCAACATCTGGACCGAGCCAAGCAGGCGCTCGAGATCAAGCACGGTGACAAAGCGTCCGTTGCGCCGGCCGATACCGGCGATGCAACGTCCGCTCCAGCTGCCATTGACGGAAGGTGGCGGGTCGAGGTCGGCTTCATCGAGCACCGTGACCTCGAACACGCGGTCTGCCCGCAGGCCGAGCTTGAGTTCGCCGTGCTGACCCGCCAGGGTCAGCACGATGATGCGGGTGTTCTCATTGTCTGCTGCCTCAGGCAGACCCAGGGCCAGCCGCAGATCGACCACCGGAATGCCCTGGCCGCGCACGTCGATCATGCCCAGCAGGGTATCGGGGGCCTGCGGCAACCGTGCGATGGGCCGCATGTCCAGGATCTCCTGGACCTTCTCAACGGGTGCTGCGAAGAGTTCTTCGCAGACGCCCAGGGTGACATATTGAGCCTGTTCAGCCATGGTGCGCTCCGATCATGCCGCGCCGCGGCGGCTGAACTCGCCATCGAGGTCGTCCTGGCCATCGTCGAGATCGAGATCAAAGCCACCACCACCCGTGCGACCCTTCTTGCCGGCGTCAGACTTTGCCGCGGCCATGTGGGGCGATTTGGCCATAACGGCGTCGCGCAGGCCGGCGCCGCGGGCCTTTGCCTTGGCGGCTGCGGGGGCCGTCAAGGCACGATGGGCTGAACCAGCCTCGATGCGGAAGTAGCTGATCGCGGCCTGCAGCTGCTCGGCCTGGGTGGCCAGCTCTTCGGAAGTCGCCGACATTTCTTCGGCGGCCGAGGTGTTCTGCTGGGTTACCTTGTCGAGCTGCTGGATGGCGGTGTTGATCTGGGCGGCACCGGCATTCTGTTCGCGGCTGCCGGCGGAAATCTCTTCCACCAGTTCAGCGGTGCGCTGGATATCGGGGACCAGCTTGCCGAGCATTTCGCCGGCAGACTGAGCGGCCTTGACCGTGGTGCCCGACAGGGTCGAGATCTCGGCTGCGGCGGCCTGGCTGCGTTCGGCCAGCTTGCGCACTTCAGAAGCCACCACGGCAAAGCCGCGGCCATGTTCGCCGGCACGGGCAGCTTCCACTGCGGCGTTGAGAGCGAGCAGATCGGTCTGGCGGGCGATTTCCTGCACGACCATGATCTTTTCAGCGATGGTCTGCATGGCATTGACGGCGTTGTTGACGGCTTCGCCGGAAGCGATGGCGTCGGCTGCGGACTGGCGGGCGATCTTTTCGGTCTGGCTGGCGTTGTCCGCCGACTGCTTGATCGTCGCCGCCATTTCTTCCATCGAGGCCGAAGCCTCTTCGGTCGAGGAGGCCTGCTCGGTTGCGCCCTGGCTTAGCTGTTCAGCCGTTGCCGACATTTCCTGGGAGCCAGCCGAGACGTTGTTGGCCGAAGCGATGGCGTCGGCGATGACCTCGCGCAGCTTTTCGACCATGCGCAGCAGGGCGATGCCGAGCGTGTCCTTGTCCGACAGGGGCTTTGGCGTGACGGTCAGGTCGCCGCTGGCGATCTGGTCGGCCAGCGTTGCCGTGGTCCGCAGGTTGTCGGTCATGACGTTGACCGTATCGACAAGGTCCTTGATCTCGTCATTGCTCTTGACTTCGACGCGTTGGTCGAGATCGCCAAGGGCAACGGCGCTGACCACCTGCTTGACGCGGCTGAGGCCGCGGGTGATGCCCAGAATGATCCAGAAGGCCGTCAGCGCTGCGATGACAGTGGCAGCCAGCAGCGAGGAAATCACCAATGTGGTGGCCAGGCTGTAGAGCGCATCACCTTCGTTGCTGGCCTTTTCGGCGCCGGCTGCATTGAGCGCAACGAGCTTGGTCAGATCGGCAGACAGTTCGTTGAACAGCTGCAGCGCCTCACCGTTGTAAACCTGCAGTGCGGCATCGTTCTGATTGGACGATGACAGAGCAAACCCGCGCTCATGCTGCAGCAGATATCGATCCATGCTCTTGGCGAACTGGTCATAGAGCGCCTGTTCCTCCGGGCTGGAGATCAGCTTCTCGTAGGTGGCCCGAAGTTCGCTGATGCTGGCGATATTGGCGTCAACGCTGGCCGCCCAGGTCCGCATTCCAGCTTCATCGGTCAGCGTCAGATGCTGCAGTTCGGCCACCCGGAGATCGGAGGTAAGGGTGTTCAGACGATTCACGGCGTCGACACTTGGCAGCCAGTTCTGGGCGATCTCAGTGGATTTGGCGTTGATCTGCTGCATCTGGTAAAGGCCGAACAGGCCTATTGCACCCATCAACAGCACCAGAGCGCCGAAAGCTGCGATCAGCTTGACTTTTATAGTTAATCTCATCTCTCAAACCTTCTGTGTCTATACAGGCAGTTCTCTGCCGTAAGTCGATGATGTCGTGACTGCTTTGCGATTGGTGCTGGCTATTGGGGGCCACGCGCCATGGCGTGGCCCCGATTAGTCAGGGGTTGTCAGGCCGCGCCGCGGCGGCTGAACTCGCCGTCAAGGTCGTCGTGGCCGTCGTCGAGGTCGAGGTCAAAGCCGCCACTGCTGGAAGCCGCCTTCTTGCCGCCAGCAGGCTTGCTGGCGCTGAGGTGGGGGGACTTGGCCATGATGGCGTCGCGCATGCGGGCATCGGCGGCCTTGGGCTTGCGGGCTGCCACGGCTGTGTTCTGCGCGCTGCCATCGATGCGGAAGTAGCTGATCACGGACTGCAGCTGCTCGGCCTGGCTGGCCAGCTCTTCGGAGGTCGCCGACATTTCTTCGGCGGCCGAGGTGTTCTGCTGGGTCACCTTGTCGAGCTGCTGGATGGCGGTGTTGATCTGGGCGGCACCGGCATTCTGCTCACGGCTGCCGGCGGAGATTTCTTCCACCAGTTCAGCGGTGCGCTGGATATCGGGCACCAGCTTGCCGAGCATTTCGCCGGCAGACTGAGCGGCCTTGACCGTGGTGCCCGACAGGGTCGAGATTTCGGCTGCGGCGGCCTGGCTGCGTTCAGCCAGCTTGCGCACTTCGGAGGCCACAACCGCGAAGCCACGACCATGTTCACCGGCACGAGCGGCTTCCACCGCAGCGTTGAGGGCGAGCAGATCGGTCTGGCGGGCGATTTCCTGCACGACCATGATCTTTTCGGCGATGGTCTGCATGGCGTTGACGGCGCTGTTGACGGCTTCGCCAGAGGCGATGGCGTCGGCAGCGGACTGGCGGGCGATCTTTTCGGTCTGGCTGGCGTTGTCGGCCGACTGCTTGATGGTGGAGGCCATTTCTTCCATCGAGGCCGAAGCCTCTTCGGTCGAGGAGGCCTGTTCGGTCGAGCCCTGGCTGAGCTGTTCAGCGGTGGCCGAGAGTTCCTGGCTGCCGGCGGCGACGTTGCGGACGGCACTGGTCACTTCGCCGACGATCTCGCGCAGCTTGGCAGTCATGCCATTGAGGGCCTTGATCAGATCGCCCACTTCATCGTCGGACTTGACGTCCGAGGTGGCGCTGAGGTTGCCATTGGCCACTTCAGTGGCGAGCTGCACGGCGCTGGACATGGCGCGGGTGATCGACAGCACAATCCAGGTGGCGGCGACGCCGGCGATGGCGGCCGAGCCGATCAGCAGGGCGATCAGCAGCATGCGGCTCTGCTCGTACAGCGCGGTGGCGTCGCTGGTGGCCTTGGCCATCTGCTCATTGTTCAGGTCGATGACGACATTGAGTTCGTCGACGGACTTGAGGCGTGCCGTGCGGCCCTCGTTGTTGGCGAGCTGGGACGCGAAGTAATTGCCATTCTCAAGCGCAACGTCGCGCGCTTTGAGGAGTTCGGGCATCCAGGCATTCATCTGTTCGTTGAAGGTGCGGAATGCGGCGGCCTCGCTGACCGGGATCAGGGCGCTGAGGGCCTGTGCCTCGGCGGTGAGGCTGGCGGCGTTGGCGTCGACGGTTTCCGAATAGCCCGCCTGCAGTGCCGGATCATCCATGGACAGGATCACGTTCCGCACGTCCCGGGCCAGGCCGATCATCGCGGTCTCCAGACGCAGCAAGCGACCAAAAGCCTGCACGGATGCCGGATCGGCGGCCGCTGACAGGCGCTCCTCGAGCCGCTTGTCGATGCCTGTGGCAGTCTCCATAGCCTTTGCCTGCAGAGCGCGGGCGGATTCCACCTGGTTGCGCGCCACGACCGCAGAATTCTTGTCGGACAGGTCCTCAACCTGGTTGTGCAGGGCCATGAAGGTGTTCCAGGCCGCGCGATAGGCCTCGACGGCCGGCTTGCCGGCATCGCTGGACAGATCGAAGAGCTTTTGCACTTCGGCCTGCAGGCTGGCCTCTTCGGTCGCGATGGTTTCGCCCAAGGCCTTCATTTCGTCGGCCGTGCTGGCCAGGATGTAGTTCTTCTCGTCCCGCGCAATGCGCAGGGAGCGGGCGTTGATGCTGGCCGCGGTCTGCACGCGCTGCACATTGCCCTCGACAATCCGCTGCATGGAGTCGTTGAGGGCCCCCAGGTTCTGGATGCCCATGAACATCCCGACGCCGGTCATGGCGACAATCACCGCAAAGGTGGTGGCCAGTTTTGTCTTGATGGTTAGTCTCACGATGCAGACCTTTCTTCTGATGCTGCCGAGGACGGGCTTCTGCCCCCCTGCGTTTCAAAAATTTTTCCCAGATTGGGGATAATGATGAAGCCGCCATTGCGCTTGCCGATGCCGCGAATGAACTCGGGGCGCCAGCGCATGCCGACCTTTGGTGCGTCCTCAATGGAGGCCGCTTCAATGTCCGTAACGTCGTGCACCTTGTCGGCCAGGATGCCGGCAACGGTGGGTTCGCCATCGATGGTGACTTCCATCACCACGATGCGGGTGTCCTGGTCGGGCTCGGGGCGGTCCATGCCAAACATCACGCGCAGATCGGCCAGGGGCACGACGCGGCCCCGGACATTGATCAGCCCGCTGACGAAGGGCGAGGCATTGGGCACCTCGGTGATCGGCACGAGATCGAGGATCTCGCGCACGTTTTCGGCCTCGACGGCAAACAGCTCGTCCTGCAGGCGCAGCGTGAGCGCCTTCATCGAGCCGGTCTGGATGCTGCTCATGCTGCTCTCCCCTGGTCGACATAGCCCTGGCCGAAGGCGACCAGATGCGAGGTGTCGAGAATAAGTGCGACGGTGCCGTCGCCCAGGATGGTCGCGCCGGAGAACGACTTGATGGACGAGTGCAGCTTGCTGAGCTGCTTGATGACGGTCTGGTTGTTGCCGATGATCTGGTCGACCACCAGGCCGACCCGGCCTTCGCCGGAGGAGACGATGACCACCTTCTGGTGAGGATCGGCGGGGGCGGTGGTGCCGAAGACCTCGCGCAGCCGCAGGAAGGGCACCAGGCTGCCGCGGATGTCGAGGAAGTTGCGGCCCCGTGCATTGGCTTCAATGCCCTCGGGCAGCTCGACACATTCCTCCACGGCCGCCAGCGGGATGGTGAAGCGGCCGTTGCCGACCCGCACCAGCATGCCATCGATGATGGCCAGCGTCAGCGGCAGGCGTAGCGTCATGCTCGACCCCTGGCCAGGCGTGGTGGCGACATCGATGCTGCCGCGCAGGCCGTCGATGGTGCGCTTGACCACGTCCATGCCCACGCCGCGCCCGGAGAGCGAGGTCACTTCCTTGGCCGTGGAGAAGCCGGGGGCAAAGATCATCTGCCAGAGGTCCTGGTCGGCGATCTTGGCGTCGGGCGCCAGCAGGCCGGCCTCTTCGGCCTTGGCCCGGATGCGTTCGGCATTGAGTCCGGCGCCGTCGTCGGTGACCGAGATGGCCACTTCGGCACCGGCATAGACGGCCGAGAGCCGCACCGTGCCCTGCGCCGGCTTTCCGGCGGCCAGGCGCTTGTCGGCGCTTTCCAGGCCATGGTCGACCGAATTGCGGATCAGGTGCACCAGCGGATCGGCCAGGCGCTCGATCATGGTCTTGTCCAGCTCGGTGTCCTCACCGGTGGTGATGAACTCGATTTCCTTGCCCAGATCGCGCGACAGGTCATGCACCAGTCGGCGGAAGCGGCTGAACAGGGTGCCGATGGGCACCATGCGGATGCCCATGGTGGTGTCGCGCAGGCCCGAGCTCAGGCGTTCGAGTTCCTCGGCGATGGTCTTGAGATTGCCGTCGCTGCTCATGTTGGCAATCTGGGTCAGGCGCGCCTGGGCAATCACCAGTTCGCCAACCCGATCCATCAGCTCGTCGAGGCGTTCGGCATCGACGCGCATGGAGGAGGAGGCGGGCCGGTCTGAGCCGGATGCGCCGTCGGGCTCGGCCGTCTTGGTCGGCTTGGCCTTGGCATGGACAGGTGCCGCCTGGGCCGGGGCAGGCATGGCGGGCTCGGGCCGTTGTGCCGCCGCTTCGGGCGCGGCTATTGCCGGCGCGGACACCGGCGTGGCTGCGACTTGCCCGGGTTCGTCGAGCAGCGGCTCGACCGAGAGCTCCATGCCGTCCTTGAGGAACAGGAAGACATCATCAATGGCTTCGCGCGGATCGGCGCTGACCAGATCGACCTGCCAGCCCAGATAGGGCACTTCGGGATCGATGACGTCGAGCCCGGGAATGGTATCGGTCAGTGCCTTGATGGTGCAGGGGCCGATGGCCTTGATCTCGTCGAGCAGCAGCAGGGGATTGGTGCCATAGACCAGTGCATCGGCCGGGAGGCGGAAGCGGATGCGCCAGCGGCCCTCTGCCGCGCTGGGCTGGCTGGCTGCTGCGGGGGCTTCAGGTGCCGGTGCCTCTGGGATCTCGGCTGTCGCCGATGTTCCCGCGATGGTGGCGCGCAGGGCATCCAGAATGGCGTCGCCACCGGCATGGGTCTGGTCGGGCTGTTCGATCAGCTTGTGGATATGGTCCTTGGCGTCGAGGGCCACAGCGATCAGGGCCGGGGTGGCCGAGCTCTGGCCCTTGCGCACCTGATCGAATGCGGTTTCGAACTCGTGCACAAAGGCGGCCACGGCGGTGAACCCGAACATGGCGCCCGAGCCCTTGATGGTGTGCAGGGCGCGGAAGGTCGAATTGACCAGATCGTCATTGCCAGGGTTCTGTTCCAGATCGAGCAGGCCCAGCTCGAGCTGCTCAAGCAGTTCGCGGGCCTCCTGCCGGAAGGTCTCATTGGGGTCTGAAAAGCTCATGCGCCGGTGACCTTTTTGATGACGGCCAGCAGCTGATCCTGCTTGAAGGGCTTGACGATCCAGCCGGTGGCGCCGGCCTCCTTGGCCTGACGCTTGAGTTCCTCGTCGGACTCAGTGGTCAGCAGGATGATCGGGATGCCCTTGCTGGAGGGGTGCTGGCGGTATTTGCGGATGAATTCGATGCCGTTCATGATCGGCATGTTCAGATCGGTGATCACCGCGTGCACGGTGTTGGTGGTGGCCTTGGTGTAGCCGTCCGAGCCATTGATGGCTTCGATGACGTCCAGGCCCGCCGAGGACAGGGTCATCTTGACCATCTGTCGAATGGACGCGGAATCATCGATTGTCAGGATGGTCTTGCTCATGCCGCCTTGCCCTCGTGCTGGTGTGTGTCTGGGGTCCAGAAATTGTCATCGTCGCTGACGGCGTGTCCGCCGGCGTCGATGCAGCCCATAGCGACAAGTGCTTCTCGCAGGGCCCCCGTGGGCGCCCCCGCCAGTATGAGCGACTTGCCGGCGGCCTGCGCCTGTTTGCGGGCGGCCAGCAGAAGCTGAATGGTGGTGATGTCGGCGCTGGTAATGGCCTGGGTGGCAATGGCGAGATTGTCGCGTGTCGCCAACGCCTGGCGCAGGGTTGTTGCCAGTTCCTGCGCACCACGAAGGCCGGCCTCGCCGGATAGTGAAACGACGAAAGGGCTGCCACTGCTCATGATGGCAACCCTGCTGCGAGACTTGGAATACGAGGCATTGCTCTTCAACCGCTCAAAGAATGACCTGCTCGCGCGCGCAGCCCGGAGGTGCGCGTGAGGACACGATCACGCGTTTATTCATGAATTTTGGTTGCGTCGTGCTTTCTACGGCGCATGTCTGAATTTAACGGACTTTGATTAAAGCAACATTACCTGCTTACATTCTGCCGCGACGCAATTTCACTTCGTATAACTCTCAGTATTTATATGAATATTTAAAATTATCTTGGTCGCCGCAGAGTCATGTCTGAATCTTGATTCAGGTTGCCGGAGTCTTCGATTCAGTAGCCAGAGTCAGACCGGACTCTGGGGCGGTGCTTTACTTCGCGCTCTAGCAGCGCAAGCCCGCACTTGTGGCGTGAAGCCGCGCCGGAACGCCGTACAAACTGGTCAGATATGTGCGGAAATCGATACCGGAGAGTCTCGCCCATTGTGACGAAATAACACCCGCGGCGGCGTCTACTTCCGCAGCCGTGCAAAAGCCTTGTTGTGCGGCATGCCGTTTGTGGTCAGGCGTGGGTTGATTCGGTTTGCGGGCCCATGATGGCTTGAATCTCGGGCCATTTTTCCATGAAGGCGGCGACACAGGCAGGGTCGAAATGCGTGCCGCTGCAGGCGCGAATCTCCGCCACGGCCTTGTCGATTGGCCAGGCCTTTTTGTAGGGGCGTTCCGAGCAGAGCGCGTCAAAGACATCGGCAATGGCCACCACGCGGGCTTCCACCGGAATGTCGGTGCCCGAGAGGCGATCTGGATAGCCTGTGCCATCCCACCGTTCATGGTGGCTCTGGGCAATCAGCTCGGCCGTGCGGATCAGGTCGGAGCTGCCGTTCTCCAGAATGCGCGCGCCGATGGTCACATGCTGGCGCATGATGGCCAGTTCTTCCGGGGTCAGCTTGCCGGGCTTGCCCAGGATGGCGTCGGCAATGCCGATCTTGCCGATATCGTGCAAGGGCGCGGCCAGATAGATGGTGCGGCAGCGCTGGGGGCTCAGGCCAATGCCGCTGGCGATCAGCTGGGCGATCTGGGCGACGCGCGAGACGTGTTCGCCCGTATCGCCGTCCCGATATTCGATGGCGCGCGCCAATCGCCAGATAATCTCCTCCTCGCGCGCCAGCAGATGGGTGGTGGCCCGCTCGACTTCGCGCCCCAGCCAGTTGGCGCGATTGGCCAGTTCGACCTGGGCGCTGCGCAGGGCCAGAAGATTGGCGACGCGCGCCTGTAGTTCAGTGGGGTCGAAGGGCTTGTTGACGAAGTCGGTGGCGCCGGCCTGGATGGCCTCGATACGGGTGTTGGGGTCCAAGTCCGAGGTGACCATGATGATGGGCACCGTGCGATAGGATTCGCGTTCACGCAGGGCCTTGGTGAATTGCACGCCGTCCATGTCCGGCATGATGTGATCGACGAGCACCAGATCGAACTGGGTATCCAGGCTGACGTTAAGGGCGGCGTGGGGGTGCAGGCAGCTCTCAACCTCGGCAAGTGTGGACGCCTTGATGATCGCCGAGATCATGGCCAGGCTTGACCGACTGTCATCCACAATGAGCACGCGCATTAAAACCCCCAATGGAACGTGGAGCGGATCACACTGGAATTCACCCCGCGGGTCCAGTGGTTTCAGGGCGCCTTCCCGAGAAAAGCAGCATGGCTTTCGAGCAAGAAGCGGCGTCGATCTCAGGGGTCGAAGAAGCCGGTGTCTTCCTCCAGGAGATAGCGCCGCGCGCCTTCCGGATCGATGTCGAGCCCCAGGCCAGGACCGGGCAAGAGGTCGATGTGACTGTCGGTGACGATGGTCTCAGGCAGGCCCATGACAATGTCGGACCACCATGGGTCTGAGGCGCTTGGATATTCGAACGCGATATAATTGGCCGGCAGCGTGGCGCAGACATTGATCAGCGCGCCCAGGCCGAGCAGGCCATTGGCCGTGCCATGCGGGGCCATCATGATGGAGTGCATATAGGCGTGCTCAGCCACCCATTTGAGCTCGGCAATGCCGCCGATATCGGCCGGGTCGGGGCCGATGACGCGCACAGCCTGGGTCTCGATCAATTCTTTGAAATTGTGCCGGAGATAGATCTGCTCGCCGGTGTGAATGGGCGTCGAGGTCGACACCGTCAGCTCGCGATAGGCCTGGGGATTGACCCAGGGCACATAGTCGCCGGTCAGCATGTCCTCGAGCCACATCAGGTCGTATTTCTCGACGGCGCGGGCAAAGCGGATGGCGTCGTTGAGGAACCAGCCGGGGCCGCAGTCGAGCGCCAGGGACACGGTGTCGCCCAGCACCTCCTTCATGGCGGCGACGCAGTCGAGCATATGGTTGAAACCGCGCTCTGAGATCTGCCCCTGGTCCATGGCCCCATGATAGCCAGACTGGGTCTGGCGCACGCCATAGTGGAAGTCCTCGACACTGTCCTTCATGTTGGAATGAAAGCTGATGCCCTGCTTGACCATGAAGAATTTTTCGGGTCGCTCCATCATCCATTTGACGTCGGCGGCATAGTCTTCCGGCCGGTCGCCGCTGCGCTTGCGGCGGATGGAGCCATTGTAGACCCGCACCTTGTCGCGCACCTTGCCGCCGAGCAGTTTGTAGGCCGGGACATTGGCCGCCTTGCCGGCAATGTCCCACAGGGCATGCTCGATGGCGCTGACGGCGGCGCCATAGGGTTTGAAGCTGCCGCGCTGGCGGATGGCCAGCATGCAGCGCTCGACATCGGTGGGGTCCTGGCCGATCAGCGCGTCGCGGAAGTGCAGCACAAAGGGCTTGAGATAGGGCTTGGTGAATTCCACCTCGCCCAGGCCATAGAGCCCCTCGTCGGTGACGATGCGGACGATGGGGTGCTTGCCAATGACGGCGCAGCGCAGGTCGGTGATCTTCATGGCGGTTACTTCACGGACGAGAAGGCGGTGGGGGCGAGCAGTTCATTGCGCACATTGGCCAGGATCGGGCCGTCCCGTTCGGAGGCATCGCGCGCGGCCAGCCAGTCGGGATCCCGGATGAAGGCGGTCCATTTGGCCTCGCGTTCGGCCAGCGAGTCCCAGGCCAATAGGTAGGTCAGGCGATTGCTGTTCTCGCCCACCATGGTGGTGAAGAAGCCGGCCTGGCGGATGCCGTGCCGCTGCCACAGCGCCAGAGTGTGGTCATTGAATCGGGTGAGCAGCGCCGGCAGGCGGCCGGGCAGGCAGTCGTAGATTCGCAGTTCGTAGATCATGGAGAGTAGTGTCCCTAGATAAGCCAGTGGAGCGCGACGCTGTTCAGCTCCAGGTGCGGTCCCAGGAATATTCCTGGTCCCAATGGTCGGTCGGCTGCCAGATGCCGCTGACGCCGGGCTGCAGATGCTGGCTGATCACGGCGTCGACCACGTCATCGATGCCGAGGCCCGGCTTGTCGGGCACGGTGATGAAGCCATCCTGCACCAGCGGCTTGGGCAGGCCGGTGACGATGTCGTCCCACCAGTCGACCTCGACGCTGTGATATTCGAGCGCCATGAAGTTCTCGGTGGCCACCGCGACATGGGCGGCGGCCATGGCGGCGATCGGGCTTTCGGCCATGTGGATGGCCATGGCCACGCCATGGTCCTGCGCCATGTCGCCGATCTTCTTGGTCTCAAGAATCCCGCCCGAGGTGAGCAGGTCGGGGTGGATCACCGAGATGCCGGCCTTGAGCAGCGGCTCGAAGCCCTCCTTGAGGTAGATGTCCTCGCCGGTGCAAATCGGCACGGTGGTGGCCTGCTGCAATTGCCGATACTGCTCGGCATATTGCCAGGGGATCACGTCCTCGAGCCAGGCCGGCACATATTTTTCGATGCGCCGCGCCAGGCGGATGCCGTTCTGCAGCGAGATATGGCCGACATGGTCGATGGCCAGTGGCACTTCGTAGCCGATGACCTCGCGCACCTCGTGGATATATTGCTCGAGCAGGTCGATGCCCTTGTCGGTGAAGTGCAGCCCGGTGAAGGGATGGCGGACATTGTGCGTGTCATAGACCGCATTGCGGTTGCGGCGGTCCTCCAGTGAACGGGCCGGGCCGCGCTCGGGGTGCAGGCGATAGCCTTCGAGCGACCCCGCCGGCGCGACCACGGCGCCAGGGATATCGGCAATCTGCATCAGCCCGAGGTCCATCTTGAGGAAGGTGAAGCCAAGGTCCATGCGGGCCTTGAGGCGCTTGCCGGTTTCGGTGCCGCTGGGCTTGTCGGCGTCGGTGTCGCAATAGCAGCGCACCCTGTCGCGGAACTTGCCGCCCAGCATCTGGTAGATGGGGACGCCATAGGCCTTGCCGGCCAGATCCCACAGCGCGATCTCGATGGCCGAGACGCCGCCGCCCTGGCGGCCGTGGCCGCCGAATTGCTTGATGCGGCGGAACAGGCGGTCGATATCGCAGGGATTTTCGCCGAGCAGCCGGCTCTTGAGCATCAGTGCATAGGTGGCGCTGGCGCCGTCGCGCACTTCGCCCAGACCAACAATCCCCTGGTTGGTATAGATCTTGAGCAGCGCCGAGGTGAAGGGCGCGCCCACGATCTCGGCGACTCGGATGTCGGTAATGCGCAACTCGCTTGGTCGCGATGCGGTGTTTACATTGTTGCCGATGCTTTCGGCGGCCAGTTGGTCATCCATGGGTTCCCCTCCCGTGCTGGATTGGCGGCCTCAGTCGAGCGCCAGCTGATTGTCCTCGAGATAGTCGCGGTTCATCTCGATCCCCAGGCCCGGCGCTTTGTTGAGCTTGAGACTGCCGTTGGAATTGTCGAGCGGCCGGTTGATCAGATGGTCGTATTTGCTCAGGTTCCACTCGGAGGTCTCGAGCCGGTAGAAATTGGGCACGGTCATCATCACCTGCGCCCCGGCCACCACATTGATCGGCCCGGCGGCGTCATGGGGCGAGATGGGGATGTAATAGGCCTCGCAGAGGGCCGCGATCTTCTTGAGTTCCGTGATGCCGCCGGTCCAGGTGACGTCGGGCATGATGTAATCGGCCAGGCCGTTCTCTAGAATGGGCACGAAGTCCCATTTGGTGTGGCCGCGCTCGCCCCAGGAAATGGCGGTGTTGACCTTGTCGCGCACCTGTTTGAGCGCCTTGACGCTTTCGGGCGGCACCGGCTCCTCGAACCAGTCGATATCGCCAGCCTCTTCCAGCGTGCGGCACAGGCGAATGGCGGTGGGCACATCGAAGCGGCCATGGGCATCAATCAGAACTTCGATGTCGGGGCCGGCGGTGTCGCGGATGAGGGCGGTGAGTTCGGCGGCTTCGCGCTCGTCCTTGCGGGTCATCGAACCATCGAGATAGCCCTCGGACTGCTCGCGGGCGCGACCATCCTTGCCGATCGGGCCCTGCTGGGCAAAGGGGTCGAATTTGAGCGCCGTGTGGCCGGAGGCGATGATGTCCTGGATTTCGCGGACCACGCCTTCCGTGCTGGTGAACTTGCTCTGGTCGGGGTGGGTATAGAGCAGGATATCGTCGCGCACCGGGCCGCCGAGCAGCTCGTAGATGGGCTGGCCGAGCACCTTGCCGCGAATGTCCCACAGGGCGATGTCGATGGCGCTGACGCATTCCACGGCCGCGCCGCGGCTGCCCATATAGGTGAAGTTGCGGAAGATCTTGTGCCAGATGCGCTCGATCTGGCTGGGGTCGTCACCCTCGACGATCTTGCTGATCTGCTTGAGCATGACGCAGAGCGCGCGGTTGGCCACATAGGTGGTGGTGGTGATCTCGCCCCAGCCGGAGATTCCGGCGTCGGTGGTGACCTCCACGAACAGGAACTCGCCCCAATAGGACGCCGTGGTCTTGATCAACCACGGCCGGACGCCCGTTATCTTCATCGTTCCCCCCTTGGCCGGCCCGACCCTCCCGGTCAGGCGCGGCGCGTTAGCTGGCTCTTGCGGCTTCGGCCGCCCGCATGTGTTCGAGAATGTGCCGGCCGGAGCCTTCGACATGCTGGGCCACCAGGGCCGCGGCGGCGTCGGCTTCGCCGTTCTTGATAAGTTGGATCAGCTCGCGATGTTCGCGCATCACCTGGGCGCGCCGTGCCAGCGTGAAGTTGAAGCGGCGGCTGACGGCGCGCAGCACCTCGCGATGCTTCCACCACAGCTCGGCCGCGTGCTGGTTGTAGTGGCGCTCGTACATGATGGTGTGGAAGCGCGTGTCGAGTTCGCTGTGGCGCAGGGCGTCGGCGAAATTATTGTCTTCGATCTCGCCCTGGATGCGTTCGAGCTCGGCAATATCCTCGTGGGTGGCCATGCCGACAAACCAGCGGGTCAGGGCAGGCTCGATCAGCACACCGATCTCGTAGATGTCGCGCACGAAATTCTGGTCGATGGGCCGCACACGGGCGCCGCGATTGGGCGAGATGATGACAAAGCCTTCGCCACGCAGCAGCTGCAGGGCTTCGCGAATGGGGTTGGTCGAGGTGTTCAGGCGCTTGGCAAGATCGGCCACGACCAGGCGTTCATTGGCCTTGAGGCGGCCAGAGATGATGTCGTCGCGGATCTGCATATAGATCGATGCGCCCTCGTTGGAGGCGCCGCTTGGCTCCATGCCGGCCGGCGGCTGCGCCTTGTAATTGTCCATCCAGATCTCTTGGTTTGTGAGGCTGTGCCGGGTCAGCATAGTCGGATCGGATTACCTCACAATGCGGAATTAAGTCACTTCGTACGTCAAATCGTTTGGATAGTGTATAATCTGATCCAGTTGACACGCAATATGTCATCTGCAACGCTATAACCGCTGCGCATACCCAGGAGAGGCAAAAGCCCCCGTATGCCGCTGCATAGGGACCTGCCGCGATCAGACGCTGGCAGGGTGACAGGAGGACTAGATGAGGAATTACCCATTGGGCCGTGCGCTTGCGCGCGGCGCAGTCGTCTCTGCGCTTGCGGTGTCGATGCTGAACACCTCGGTGCACGCTCAAAGCGTCGATCTCAGCAAGTGGTCGCCCGAATATGTGCGATCAATCGCTGGCACCGAGGAATATGACACCGCCAAGGAATGCGGCGCGGTGACGCCGCTCGACTACAAAGGCAAGCTGACGTTCTGGTATCAGGGCGTGTTCGAGGGCGACCCCGATCTGCTGCGCCAGTACTACAAAGAATTTTTCGAGGCGTTCCGCGCCACCTATCCCAATATCGACCTGCAGGAACAGGCGCTGACCTATAACGACCTGCTGGACAAGTTCCGCACGGCCCTGCTTGGCAATGCCGGGCCGATGGTGGTGCGCCTGCAGATCCTGGGCGGCGTGGAATTCGCCTCCAAGGGCTATCTGCAGGAGCTGAGCCCCGAGGATGTGGGCTGGAAGAGCGAGGATTTCTGGCCGGGTGCGATGAAGTCCGTGATGTGGGAGGGCAAGGCCTATGGCATCCCGACCAATAACGAGACCATGGCCCTGATCTGGAACGCCGATATCTTCGAACGTGCCGGCCTCGACCCCGAAACGCCGCCCGCCACCTGGGATGACGTGGTCGCCTATTCCAAGCAGATCCACGATAAGCTGGGCGTGTCTGGCTATGGTCTGGTGGCCCGCAAGAATGCCGGCAATACGCCTTATCGCTTCATGCCCCAGCTCTGGGCCTATGGCGGCGGTGTGTTTGACGAGGCCGATCCGAGCCCGACCTATGGCGAAGTCCGACTCGACAGCGATGCCAGCAAGGCGGCGCTGCAGGCGTCCTATGACATGTACGTCCGCGACCAGTCGGTTCCGGTTTCGGCCCTGACCAATCAGCAGGCCGACAACCAGCCACTGTTCCTGGCCGGTCAGCTGGGCATGATGATCAGCCATCCGTCCGACTACAATGTGATGCTGGACCTCCAGGCCAAGGCGACCGGTTCGGACAAGGAAAAGGCCCAGACCGTTATCGACAACATGCGGTATGGCCTGATCCCCACCGGCCCGGACGGCAAGCGCGCCGTGGTGTTCGGCGGCTCCAACATCCACATCCTCAACCCCGAATATGTCGAGGGTGGCGAAGTGGACGAGGCAGCGGCCAAGGCCATGGTCTGCTTCTGGACCAGCCCGGAATGGTCGCTGAAGATGGCCTATGCCGGCTCCAACCCCGGCAATCTCAACGGCTTCAAGACCAAGTGGATGAAGGAGCGCCTCGAGACCATCAAGTTCCTCGATGTCACCACGTCCATGCTGCCCTACGGCATTCCGTTCCCCACCCTGCCCGAAACGCCCGAGATCATGAACATCATCATCCCGGACATGCTGCAGAATGTGCTGACCGGCGCGATGACCGTCGATGAGGCGGCTGCCGATGCCGCCCAGAAGGTCAGGGACATCACCGAAGGTGGCGGGCTCTAGCCCCCTCTATGCCAATGACCGGCGGCGCCCTGGCGCTGCCGGTCTCTCTCCCCTGCCACGAGGAGCAAGTCATTGACCATTCTGGAAGGCCCCGCCGGCGCGCCCCGCAAACCGGTCATCAGGCAGCCTGGCCTGCTGAGCCAGATGTGGACCGCCCGCGCCGACTATCTCTACGTGCTGCCCGCCATCGTGGTGATGCTCATCGTCATCGCCTATCCGGTCTATTACACGATCGATCTGTCGTTCTTCAAAACACCGCCCGGCCTGCAGCTGCGCGACAAGATCTTCGTCGGCACCGAAAACTACACAGCAATCCTCTCCAGCGAGGTGTTCTGGAAGGTGACGCTCAATACGGTGATCTGGACTGTCGCATCTACGCTCATCGCCTTTGTGCTGGGCTATGCTTCTGCCCTGGCGCTGCACCGCGATTTCGCCGGCCGCGCCGTGCTGCGCGCCATCCTGATCATTCCCTGGGTCATCAGCGCCGTTGCCGCCTCCTATATCTGGAAGTGGATGTACCATTCTGACTTTGGCATTATCGGCGCCGTCATGGTGCAGCTGGGCCTTGTCGACCGGCAGCCCAATTTCATCGACAATGTGCACACGGTCCTGCCGTCGCTGATCGTGGTCAATATCTGGCGCGAGTTTCCCTTTGCCATGATCATGATCATGGCCGGGCTGCAGACCGTGCCCGAGCAATTGCTGCGGGCCGCCAGGGTCGATGGCGCATCGGCCTGGCAGCGGTTCTGGCACGTGACCTTCCCCTATCTCAGCGGGGTCTCGACCGTCACCATTCTCCTGTTGGCTGTGGCCAATTTCAATTCCTTCATCGTGCCCTGGATCACGACGAGCGGCGGGCCATCCAATGCCTCCCATATCTGGATTACCCACATTTACGAGCTGGCCTTCGGGCGGCAGCGCTGGGGCGTGGCGGCGGCCTATTCGGTGCTGTTGTTCATCATCGTGATGTCGCTGGGCTACTTCTATGTGCGCGCCCTGAGCAGCAATGAGCGGAAGGAGGACAGCCCGTGACCTCGACAGCACAGACTAGCGCGCCGCGTGGCGCCAGGCGCATAGACGGCTGGCGCTGGGCCGGGCGCATCTTCCTTGCCTTCATGCTGCTCTATACGGCCCTGCCGATGGTGTGGATGCTGCTGACCTCGATCAAGTCCGGCTTTGCCGCCATGCAGTTTCCGCCGCAATGGTGGCCATCCGAGCCGACGCTGGCGAGCTACCAGAAGCTGCTCGATCCGCAGAACAGCGTGGGGCAGGATTTCCTGCGCTTCTTCTGGAACAGTCTTTTCGTTTCGACCGTCACCACCATCCTGGCGGTCGCTGTGGCGGTGCCGGCGGCCTATGCCTTCTCGCGCTTCCGCTTTCCGGGCCGCAAGTTCCTGTTCTTTGCCGTGCTGCTGCGCAACATGTTTCCGGCGGTGATTTTTCTGGTTCCGCTGTTCATCCTGATGCGCTGGCTGGGCCTGGTGAATACGCATGGATCGCTGATCCTGACCTATCTCACCTTCGGCCTGCCGCTGGCCATCTGGCTGCTCAAGGGGTTCTACGACAATATCCCCTTCCAGCTCGAACAGGCGGCGCGCATCGATGGTGCCACCCGCTTCCAGGCCTTCCTCTACATCGTCATGCCGCTATCGGTGCCCGGGATCATTGCCACGGCCATCTACTCGTTCATCGGGGCGTGGAACGAATATATCTACGCCGCCACCTTCCTCACCAAGAACGAGCAGCTCACCCTGCCGGTCGGCATCCAGCGGTTCTTTTCCGAGAACACCACGGATTTCCCCGGCCTGATGGCGGCCAGCTTCATGATGAGCGTGCCGGTCGTGGTGCTCTTCCTCCTCCTCCAGAAATACTTCGTGCGTGCGCTGACCGAAGGCGCCGTCAAACACTAGAAGGTTCTCCAATGGCCCAGGTGGTTCTCAAGGATCTCGTCAAGACCTATGGCTCGATCTATGCCGCAAAGGACGTCTCGCTGACGGTCAATGACGGCGAGTTTGTCGCCCTGGTCGGGCCGTCCGGTTGCGGCAAGACGACGACGCTTAACCTCGTGGCCGGGCTGATCCCGATCACCTCGGGGGACATTGTCATCGGGGACCGTGTGGTCAACGACCTCGACCCCAAGGACCGGGACATCGCCATGGTGTTCCAGAACTATGCGCTCTATCCGCAGAAGACGGTGTTTCAGAACCTCGCCTTCCCCTTGCAGATGCGCAAGCTGGGCAAGGCAGAAGTCGAGAGCAAGGTGCAGGCGGCCGCCAAGGTGCTCGACATCACCCATCTGCTCGAGCGCAAGCCGCGTGAGCTCTCCGGCGGCCAGCAGCAGCGTGTGGCGCTGGGCCGCGCCCTGGTGCGCGATCCGGCGGTGTTCCTGATGGATGAGCCACTTTCCAATCTGGATGCCAAGCTGCGCGTGCAGATGCGCAGCGAGATCAAGCGCTTCCATCAGGATCTGCATGCGACCATCATCTATGTCACGCATGATCAGCTCGAAGCCGTCACCATGGCCGACAAGATGGCGGTGATGAATGGCGGGCTGCTGCAGCAATATGATACGCCGGCCAATGTCTTCGCCAATCCGGTCAATATGTTCGTGGCCAGCTTCATCGGCAGCCCGGCCATGAGCCTGGTGCCGCTCGAAGCCTCTTCGGCCGATGGTCGTCCGGTGCTGAGCAGTGCCGAGGGCTGGACCCTGCCGCTGTCGGATGCCAATGCGCGCAAGGTCGCCACGGCCACCTCGCGCAAGGTGGTTCTGGGGGCACGGCACTCCACCATCCGCCTGCACAAGGATCCGGTGCCCGGTGCCGTGCCGGCCCGCGTTTATACCGTCGAGCCCACGGGCGACATCACCTTTGTGCAGGCCTTCCTTGCCGGCGCCATCGTCAATATCAGCCTGCCCCCCACGGCGCGGGTCGCGCCCGATGACAAGGTCTGGCTGGAGTTCGACCAGGAGCGCATCCACCTGTTCGATGGCGAAACCGAAATGGCGCTGCGCGCCAGCTGACAGACTGTTCGAGGCCCTCCATGCCGCCCAAACTCAAGATTTCCGACATCAAGTCCTTCCCGGCGCGGGTCGGTATTCGCAACCAGTTCCTGGTCAAGGTGGAGACTGACCAGGGGGTTTTTGGCTGGGGCGAAAGCGGGCTGACCGGGCGCGAAAAGGCGGTGGCCGGCGCCATCGAGCACTATCGCGAATTCCTGATCGGCCAGGATGCCATGCAGATCGGCCGCATCTGGCAGGAGATGTATCGCAGCCAGTATTTCGAGGGCGGCCGGGTGCTGCAGGCGGCGATCTCGGCGATCGACATTGCCCTGCATGATATCAAGGGCAAGGCGCTGGGCGTGCCGGTCTATGAGCTGCTGGGTGGCAAGCAGCGCCATGCCATTCCCACCTTTGCCTCGACCGGCGACTCGGCCGGAGAAGGCGCCATCGAGCGCGCGCAGGAGCTGATGGAAGCCGGCTTTGATGCCATCCGCTTCTTTCCCATCGGGCAGGACAGCCGCGACATATTCGAGCCGCGCCAGTCGATTGCGGCGACGGCCAATCTGCTGAACCGGGCGCGCCAGGCGCTGGGCAGTGCGGTGGTGCTGGGGATCGACTATCACCACCGCCTGTCGGTGGCCGAGGCCGCCAGCTTCTGCGCCCGGCTCGATCGCGGCGTGCTGGATTTCCTTGAGGAGCCGATCCGCGACGAGACGCCCGAGGCCTATGAATCGCTGCGCAGCATGACCGACATTCCCTTCGCCATCGGCGAGGAATTTGCCAGCAAGTGGCAGTTCCTGCCCTATATCGAGCGGGGCATCCATCAGTTCAACCGGCTTGATGTCTGCAATGTCGGCGGGCTCACCGAGGCCATGAAAGTGGCCGGCTGGAGCGAGGCGCATTATGTCGATCTGATGCCGCACAATCCGCTCGGCCCGGTCTGCACCGCCGCGACGGTGCATTTTGCCGCCGCCGTGCCCAATTTCGCCTGGCTCGAGACGCGGGTGCCCGAGCGGGCGCTGGGCTTTGACAATAGCGAGTTCTTTCCGGTGCAGCCCCGCATGGTGGGTGCGGTCTATCCGGTCAGCGATGCGCCCGGATTGGGCGTTGAGGTCAATGAGGCGCTGCTCAATCGGGAGAGCTTCGCCTTCTGGGAAGCGCCCCATCTGCGCCGCAACGATGGTTCGGTCACCAATTGGTAGGCGCCGGGCCGCAAGGGAGAAGACTGCCATGATCAAGACGGCCGACATCGTGCGCCCGCCGCAGCACCTGATCGAGGGCCTGCGCCATTTGGGTGCCGCCACCATTGCGGGAACGCTGGGCCATATGGGTTTCCGCAATCCGCATATGACCGGCATCCTGCCGCAGACGCATGGCAAGTCGATCTGCGGGCCGGCGCTGACCCTGCAATGCCTGCCGCAGCGGCCGGATATTTTCAACGAAGGCGAATATGCCGACCCCGAAACCCAGCTGCATCGCCATGTGCTCTATCATGTGCAGGCAGGCGACGTGGTGGTGGTCGATGCGCGTGGCGACATGCGCTCGGGCATTTTCGGGGACATGATGAGCACCTATTTCAAGGGGCGCGGCGGCGCCGGCATCATCATCGATGGCGTCATGCGCGATCGGCCCAATGTCGAAAAGCTCGATCTGGCGCTGTGGCTCAAGGGCTGGTCGCCCAATTACCATGTGCAGACCGACATCTTTCCCAATGCCGTCAATGTACCGATCGCCTGTGGCGGCGTTACGGTGATGCCCGGCGATATCATCGTGGCCGATGACGATGGCGCGGTGGTGGTGCCGGTCTCCATGGCCGCGCAGGTCATCGAAGACGGGCAAAAGCATGCCGAGTGGGAAGAGTTCTCGCGCCTCAAGCTGATGGCCGGCGAGCCGCTGCAGCGCTATTACCCGCTCCATCCCGATGCGCAGGGCGAATACGAGGCCTGGCGCAAGCTCAACCCGATCAAGCGCAGTTGAGCAGGCTGGCGTCGCTTCGGTGAAGCATGCAAAAGGCCCCGCAGTGCGGGGCCTCTTCTTGATCCGTGCAGCGTGGTTAGACTGACCATCAGGGCCAGGGATAGTCGGCGACAGTCAGGCCGGATTTGGCCAGCTTGTCGGCAACGACGCGGCGGTAATTGACGACATTGCCGATATTGGTCGCCTTGAGCACAGCCACTTCGGGGCCGGTGAAGCGCACGAAGTCCTTGGGCAGCGAGTCGCCGGCCCATTTGTCCATGATGTAGTTGAGCACCTCGGCGGTCTCATTGTCGGTGAGGCTCGATCCGATGACACCGGGCACATGCAGCAGATAGGCGCGCCCTTCGGGCAGGCCGGCAAAGACGCCCACCTTGCCGACGAAATCGGGAATGCCCTGTCCCGGCAGGCCGGTGCCGTCCGCCAGGTGACACCCGATGCATTTGAGCACGAAATTGGTCTTGGCCTGGCGCTCGGCGGCCTGGGCCGACCCCATCAGCAGCACGGGCAGCAGGACCAGCAGCGGCAGGCGACGCATTGTCATGGCAGGGCCTCCTTGCGCATGGCGCGCGACTGGGTGTGCGGGGGCGGTGCTGCGCGTGTGGCGGCGATCAGCTCGGGCGTGGGACGGGCCTCAAGACCATTGAGATCGCCCAGCACATAGGCGGCCACCGCCTGCATCTCCTCGTCGGTCATCCAGTCCTGTGGCGGCATGGCCAGGCCGATATAGTCCTGGCCAAGGGCAGTGATCTTGCCGGTCAGCCCGCCCATCATGATGCCCACCAGGTATTGCGGAGCCTTTTCACCCAGCCCCGACCACAGCGCGGGGTCCACCAGCGGCGGCGCCAGGCCCGGCTCGCCGACGCCGCCCAACTGGTGGCAGCCACTGCAGGAATCGATGAAGAGCTGTTCACCGGCTTGTTCAGCGGAAACCGGCGCTGCAAGCAGCAGCGCCAATCCCAGATGTGTCAGACAAAGCGTCAGCCTCATTCTGCCAGCCCGACCACGATGGCCACTGTGCAGTGAATGCCCTTGTCTTCATTGGCCAGGCACCAGCTCGATTCGCTGGCCAGGCCATAGCGGTAGCCGGGACGGTCGCCTTCCTGGCGCGAACAACCGTCGCCGCAACCGCCGCCCTTGCCGCAGCAGTCGTTGTAGGAGACCAGGTAATCCTTGTCGTCATTGGGGTTGCGGCAGGTGCCGACCCAGGCGACCTTGGACGGTGTGGAGCCGGGCGGGCACTGCGTCACGCTGCCGCCACACTGGCTGCACAGCGAGCCATGCAGCGAGCAATAGCGCCAGTATTCGCAATCCTCGGGCAGTTCGTCCGGTTCCCCCAGGCCGCGGGCAAAGGCCTGGCCGTTGGAATTGTCATAGGGCAGCATGGGCAGCACGGCGCCGCCGACCAGCGCCCAGCCGGCCTTCTGCAGGAAGCTGCGGCGGCCCGAGACATTGGCGATGCGCCGCGCCCGGTTCTCCGCAGCGGTGTCCATCCATCCGAGAAATGAGTCGATCAATTTGGCCATCTGGCCCTCCGATACTGTGGGGTGAGAGGCGGGCAGGGTTGGCGCCGCCCGCAGGGGAACGGGTCAGTGCTGAACGGCGTGCTGGTGATCGAGGTAGGACTGGATCGACTTGACGTTCATGTCGAAGGCGTTGAACAGGCTGTCGAACTGCTCGCGGCTGTTGATCAGGCCCTTGGAGCGGATGATGCCGTGCTCGTCCATCAGGACGGCATAGGGCAGGCGCGCGACGCGATAGGCCAGGCCCAGCTCGGTAGACACCACATAGGGGTATTCGCTGAGCTTGGCGGTCTCGATGAAGCGTTCATGCTGGGCCTTCTGGCCATCGCTGGCCAGCACCACGTCGAGCCAGCGGCCTTCGGCCTTGCGCACCGATTCAATGACCGGCAGCAGCTTCTTGCACACCGGGCAGGTGGGCGAGAGGAAGAACACCAGGGTGGCGCGGCTGGGCTTGGGGCCCAGGGCCACCATGCCGCCATTCAGGCTCGGTAGCTGGAACAGCGGCGTCTGCTGGCCCACTTCGGGGCCGGAGTCATTGACCAGGGCGCCCATGGGCGAAACGCGTTCGAACAGCACGCCAACCTGGCGGGCCAGCGCGAACAGGCCGACGGTCAGCGCAATGACCATTGCGAACAGGGCCGCCACGGCAAAGACAAGTGCATTCATGGTAGGATTTCCTTTGGTTGAGCCGCGCCTATCGCGTCAGCCGGGCGGTTGAAGCATTGGCCAGGATCTGCTCGGCGAGCACGAAGCCGGTCCACAGGGTGAAGCCCGAGGCCAGGGCCGCGACGGCGCCGGCGGCATCAAGCGCATAGGGGGCGGTGGCGACGGCGGCCGCCCCCATGGTGACCAGCACGGCATTGCGGAGCACCAGCGACCAGCTCAGCGGCTGCACGGCGCCGCCACAGCCGCATTCGATGCTGGTGCGGCCGCGCTGGATGTTGATGGCCATGGCCAGGCCATAGAGGGTGAGCATGGCCATGCCGAGCAGCAGGCCGAACACCTGGCCACCAAGGACCAGTTGCAGGGCCACCACCAGCACTTCGGCGCCGACGATCAGCATGGCGGCCGGCACTACCAGCGGCTGCGGCAGCAGCTGGTAGTCGGCCACAAAGCCGGTGAACTCGGTGAATTCGCCGATCTTGTGCCAGGCAGCGCG
This sequence comes from Devosia sp. FKR38, assembly GCF_005222805.1. GTDB lineage: Bacteria > Pseudomonadota > Alphaproteobacteria > Rhizobiales > Devosiaceae > Devosia. The sequence continues at coordinate 838,358 of NZ_STGC01000002.1, forward strand.
GGCAAACAGCAGCGACAGGAACACCGTCACCGTTGCCGTCAGCATGGAGCCAAGGGTGATTTCGGTCATGGCGAGGCCATCAGCGTGGTGGCAAAGCCGAAGTCCGAATGCTCGGCGACCTGCTTGGCGGCAAACTTGGCCGTGGGGTCGACGTCGAACTTGTAGATCTTGGTGTTCTTCAGGCTCAGGCCGAAGAGCTGCGGCACTTCTTCGTCGGTCACATGGATGGCGGTCAGGTCGGCCAGCGGCGAGCGATAGAGCAGGGTCTTGTTCTTGAGGTCATAGGCCCAGACTTCCTCGGAGCCATGGTAGTGGCTGCCGTCGTGGTGCTCGGAGTGCATGGGCACGAACAGGATGCCGTTGGGCTCGTTATAGGTCACCACGGAATAGCCGCTGGTGCCCCAATTGCCCTCGACGCCCTCGGCGATGGGGGTGACGCTGAGCTTTTCGATCACGCCCTTGCTGTCGTCGAGACGATAGACATTGGCGTGGTAGGAGATGAACAGCAGATTGCCCTCGGCGCGGTCAGACGAGAGGTAGATCGGGTCGGCATCGGGATCGAAGATCTTGGCGCTCTTCTGGCTTTCGGCGCTGGTGCCGTCTTCGCTCAGGGTGAAGGTGGTGAAGGCGCCGTCATTGCAGATGGTCGAAAAGCCGTGGTCTTCGAGCGTCGGATAGATGCCAAAGCAGCCGGGGGTCGGCACTTCCTGGACCACGGTGCCGCTGGTCAGATCGACCACGGTCACCGAGGTGGCCGGCGTCGCGTTCTGGATATAGATCAGCTTCTCATCGCTGCTCAGGCGCAGGAAGGCGATGTCGTCGGTGTACTGCGCCAGCTTGTAGGGCAGCACGATTTCCTTGGTCAGCGCATTGGTCGGCACGTCGAAGATCTGCAGGACGTGCTCGCCCGCGCCCGAATCGTAACGCGGGTAGTAGCCCGAGGCCATGTAGGCGGTGTTGCCATCGGCCGAAATGGTGAAATGGCTCTGCGAACCGCCGCTCACGCTGCCCTTCAGCGTCAGATCCTTGGCGTCATAGATATAGGCCACGCTGGGTCCGCCGCCCCAGTTCTGCATGTTCACAAATACATTCTGTCCGGGATCCATCCGTTCCTTGGTCGTCACGGTTTCGGGAACGAACTCCTCGGCCTGCGCAAAGGCGAGTGTCGGCGCATAGGCGCCGGCAATCACGCAAAGCAGACCGAAGGCGGCAGCAGTTCTGTTGGCCATCGGGGTCTCCATCAACGAGGTCGGCGACACACCAACAGCGCAGGCCGAGCGGCGAAATCCGAAAACCGAAAAATATCTGCTCAAATTATGAGCAGAGCATGTGATTGCCAAATTTGAAGGCGTGATCTACTAAAGCCGGGTAGGAGTGAGGTCCGTGCGCTCAACCAGCCAATTTACGGTACAGACCTATCTGGACGCAGCCGAGCAGGAGACGGCCCTGCGCGGCTGGGGCCAGCGCTATGTGCAGCTGGCCGGCGGAAAATTCCGTGGCTCGCTGACCCAGATGGATTTCGGCCATGTCTCGGTGGGCGAGGAGCGCATCAATGTGGCCGTAGGTCAGACCACAGCACCCCCGCCTGGCAAGGTGGTGCTCATCCTGCCCATTGACGAGCACAAGTGCCTGATCAATGGCGACCGCTATGCGCCAGTCGCGTTCCTGCATCGCGGTGGGCACGAGATCAGTGTGGTGACCGAGCAGGTCACCCGCGGGCTCTATGTCACCGTCGATGAGGCGGCCCTGCCGGGCTATGACCGGCGCCGGATTCCGCCCATCGCCGCGGTCACCAATTATCCCGGTGCGGCCGAGCTGCGCGAATGGCTTTCGTCGCTGCTGATCTCGGCGCCCGATGCGGCGCGCCAGGCGCCCGGCGAGATGGAAAAGGTCTTGCCCGGGTTGATCATCGACAAGGTGTCGGAGGTCTGCGCCGCCGTCACGCCGCTGGGCGGCGCCAGCAAGCTGCGCGAGAGTCACGCCTATTCCATTTTCGTGCGGGCGCAGCGCCGGCTCGATGCCGACAGCGAGGGGCTGCTGACCGTGGCCGATCTGGCCGCAGACCTGGGCGTGCCCGACCATGTGCTGCGGTCCGCCTTCGTGCAGGCCACCGGCCTCAATCCCGCCGTCTGGCTGCGGCAGCGCCGGCTCGACCGGGCACGCCGGGCCCTGACGCAAAGCTCAAGCGTCAAAAAGAGCGTGGCGCAGATTGCCATGGAGAATGGCTTTTTCCACTTCGGGCGCTTTGCCGCCTATTATGCGGAAACCTTCCATGAAACGCCGCTCGAGACCTTGCGGGCGGCCCTGATCTAGTCAGTTGCGCCAGGCACTGGCGTCACCGAGCCGGTCTTCAGCCCAGGCCGTGATCAGCGCATTGGCAATGGTGCCGGGCCGGGATGGCGCGATATCGGGGTGGGTGCCGGCGAGCATGGATTGCACCTCGCTGCGGCTCAGCCAGCGCGCATCGGCCAGCTCCAGGGGGTCAATGGTGATCGCCTCGCTCACCGCCTCGCCCTGGCAGCCAAACATCAGCGACATGGGGAAGGGCCAGGGCTGGCAGGTGACATAGCGCACAGACCCCACCTGGACAGCGCTTTCCTCCAGCACCTCGCGGCGCACGGCGCTTTCGATGGTCTCGCCGGGCTCCACAAAGCCGGCGAGCAGGGAATACATGCGGTCCGGCCAGGTGGTGCCGCGGCCCAGCAGAAGCCTGTCGCCATGGGTGATGGCCATGATCACCACGGGGTCGGTGCGGGGAAAATGCTGGGCGCTGCACTGCGGGCATTTGCGCACCCAGCCGCCTGTGTCGGGCTGGCTGGCGTGGCCGCAGCGGGCGCAGAAGCGGTGGCTGGCATGCCAGCCCAAAAGGGCTCGGCCCACGGCGGCGCACTCGCCATCGAGCGCATCGAGTTCGGGCATCATGGCGCGCAGCTCGACCAGCCGGGCCTCCGGCCAGGCGGGGTGAATCTGCTGGGAGCGGTCGGTGAACTCGCCGATGGTGGTGGCGTCCTCGGGCGGGGACCATTGGGTCAGCTCGCTGGCAAAGGCGGGCCCGGCGGGGCGCAGGCCAAGGAAGACCGGCGGCTCGTTGGCATCCTTGAGGGCGGGATGATCCAGTGGCACCCAGAGCGGCGTGCCACCGTCCGCCGTCAGCAGCTTGCCGCGCCAGAACACCATCGTGCGGGCGCGCGGGTCACTGGCAATATTGGGATCGCTGCGCAGCGGGGCCGCCCGGTCGAGGGCGCCGGAGACAAAGGCAAATGGCGAGGTCACGTGGATCATCCTGCTCGAACTGGGCGGCGAGGGGCCTTCGCATGGCCTGAGCCTCAGCCCCAAGCTTGTATCCCAATGGCCTCGGCTTGCAATCTCCGCCGTGCCCGCGCACGCCAAGGTGAGCAGACGTCCCCTGTGTCCTAGCCGCGGACCGGGCCGCCGCGCTGCGCCACCTTGTCGACCAGCGTGCGGAATACCGTGGCGCTCTGGCGCAGGCCATCATGCTCATATTCATTGGTGATCCAGTGCTCGAGATTGCCCACAGCTGCGGCCGTCTCCAGCGACAGGCCGGCATCGACATACATGTCGTCGTGATAGATCACGGCGGCCACCGGCACGTCGTTGGCGGCGAGGCGCGCCGGATCATAGAGCCGCGAATAGTGCGGGCGTTGCGCCAGCGCCTCGGCCCCGGCCTTGAAGGGGCGCAGCGAGCGGATGTCGTCCAGCATCCAGGGGAACATCATTTCCCCGGTGAACAGCAGCGGCCGCTGACTGGTGGCAAACTCGGGGCGACTGTCATAGGCGCGCTGGGCCGCCCAATTGGTGGCGCCGTCGCCCTGGCCATAGATGCTCTCCTGCAGCACCATGAACAGCGGGCCGGTGTCATAGCTGGTGGCGGTCATCACACTGAACAGGAAATGGTCGCTCAGCCGGTCGCGCTCGGGGGTGGCAAAGGCCTCGTCGATCAGCCAGTGGATGTTCTCAAAGCCCGGCGCCATGCCGAAGTCGATGCCGATGGTTTGCAGGCGTTTCACGCTCAGCCGGTCGCCATCGGGCAGACGCACATCATGGGCGTCGATGAAATCGGCAATGGCGCCAATGGTGGCGACATCGTCGGGATAGCGCTTGTAGTAGCGGGCGGTCTTGGCGGCGACGCGGGGATAGGTGCGGCGATAGACTTCGTCGGCCGAGGGGTTGAGCCCGGCAAGCCCGCCGGTGACATAGCAGGCGGCCAGGGCCTCGGGCGCCGTGCTGAGATAGGTCAGCGTCAGGAAGCCGCCATAGCTCTGGCCCAGGCTTTCCCAGCGTTTGCCGCCATAGACGGTTTGGCGCAGGTGTTCGAAATCGGCCACGATGGAATCGGCGCGGAAATGGCTGAGATAGTCGCCGGCCGTGGTGCCATCCATGCCGGCCAGCGTCGCGGCGTTGATAGGCGTGCTGCGACCGGTGCCGCGCTGGTCGGGCAGGATGACGCGGTGCGTCTTGATCGCCTCGGCCAGCCAGCCGGGACCACCGCCGGTGGGACGGGGGGATTTGCCGCCGGGGCCACCCTGGAGAAACACCAGCAAGGGCAGGTCTGCGTCCTTCTTGACCGGGTCGACCACCTCGCGGGCGAAGAGCTTGATGGTCGGGCCGTCGCGCCCGCCGAACCAGTCGAGCGGCACATCAATCAGCCGGTCGGTGATGTGCATGCCGGGGATGGTGTAGGTGGAAACGATCACGATGGGCTCCGAAACACTGACGAAACAAGGGCTTGGCGCGTCCTGCCGCGCGGCGAGACTGTGGACGGGTCTAGCGCACGCGGGGGTCGAGCAGGGAATAGATGATGTCCACGATGATGTTGGAGATCACGATGAAAAATCCGCCCAGCAATACGACGCCAATGATCACCGGTCGATCCTGGTTGTTGACCGCCTGAATGGCCAGGGCGCCGACGCCCTGCAGGCCATAGACCTGCTCGATGACGATGGCGCCGCCGAGCAGGAACGCGATGTCGGCGCCCAGCTGGGTCACCAATGGGGTGAGTGTCGCGCGCAGACCGTGCTTATAGACCACCTTGTGTTCGGGCACGCCCTTGGCGCGGGCGGTGCGGATATAGTCCTCGCTCATCACCTCGAGCATCTGGCCGCGCGTGAGGCGCGCATAGACAGCGGCTGTCGTCAGCGCCACGGTCGCCCAGGGCAGGGCCATGTGCCAGGCCCAGATGGCCGGATTGGGCCAGAAGGGCTTGAAGCCACCGGCGGGAAACAGGGTGAAGCCGGCCTGGCGGGGCAGGAAATAGAACACATAGAGCGAGACCATGCCGAGCACGAAGGTGGGAAAGCTCAGGCCGACCAGGATGAAGCCCTGGCCCAGCCGATCGCGCCAGCCACCGGCGTTGCGGGCCGACATGATGCCGATGGGAATGCCGACGCTCAGCCAGAGGATGACGCCGCCAATGACCAGGGAAATGGTGGCCGGCAGGCGGTTGGCAATCAGTGTCAGCACCGGCTGCTGGTTGCGGTAGGAATAGCCGAGGTCGCCCTGGGCGGCGCGGCCGAGAAAGGCCAGATATTGTTCGTGGATGGGGCGATCGAGGCCGAGATTGGCGCGGATCTGGATGAGCTGGGTTTCTGTGGCCTTGTCGCCCGCCACCAGCCGCGCCGGATCGCCTGGGGCGATGAAGAACAGCACGAAGACGAAGGTGCTCAGTGCGAACAGGATCAGGGCAGCAAAGGCGAGGCGCCCGGCAAGAAATCGGATCATGGCTTGGCTCGCTTGCGGCGCGGGCGGACCGGGCGCGCCTTGGGGTCGAGGGCATCGCGCAGGCCATCGCCCAGGATGTTGAACGACAGCGTGGTCAGCAGCAGCACCGTGCCCGGCACGATCACCAGCCACCAGGCGACCAGATAGATCGAATTGGCGGCGGCATCGGCCAGCATGCCGCCCCAGCTGGGCGCTGGCGGCACAATGCCCAGACCAAGGAAGGACAGTGTCGCCTCAAACACGATCGAGCTGGGGATCATCATGGTGGTGTAGACAATGATGGGGACGCTCAGATTGGGCAGGATGTCGATCAGCATGATCGAGAGCGGCCCGGCCCCCAGCGAGCGGCTGGCCTGGACGAAGTCGCGTTCGCGCAGCGAGATGACCTGCCCGCGAATGACGCGGCCCATGGTGGTCCAGCTGAAAAACACGATGACGCCGATGCTCAGCGCCAGGCTGGGTCCGAACACCGAGACCAGCGCCAGGGCGCAGAGCAGGAAGGGCACGCTCATCACCAGATCCATGGTGCGGCTCAAAACGGTGTCGATCCAGCCGCCGAAGAAGCCGGCGATGACGCCGATGGTGATGCCGATCAGGGCGGCGGCCAGCGAGGCCACCACGCCCACCAGCAGCGAGACCCGCGCGCCATAGGCCAGGCGCACCAGCACGTCGCGGCCAAGCTGGTCGGTGCCGAGCAGGAATTCGCCATTGGGCGCCACGGGCAGGCCCATGGCGGAAAGTCCGGTCTCCCGGAACTGTTCGATGGGCGAATGGCCGGCCCAGGTTTCGACCAGGGGCGCGGCGGCGGCAAAAACCACCAGCAGCACGATGAAGAGAACTGCCGCCATGCTGGCCTGGTCGCGCAGCAGGCGGCGCAGGGTCAGCGCCAGGGCGCCGCGCTGGACGACGATGGGGGCGTTGCCGGGCAGGGGAGCTGTGGTCATGCGGCCACCCATTGGGTTGTCTCGACCAGTTGGCGGTCGCTGGAGTCCTGCGGCTTGGGCGGCACCACCGAGGCCGCCAGCAGCGTACGGGTATAGGCGTGCTGCGGCCGGGTATAGATATCCTCGGCCGCTGCGAGCTCGACGATCTGTCCCTTGTCCATCACGGCGATGCGGTCGCAGACCTGCCGCACCACGGCCAGGTCGTGCGAGATGAAGAGGTAGGTCAGGCCCAGCCGCTGCTGCAGGTCGCGCATCAGGTTGAGGATCTGCGCCTGGATGGAGACGTCGAGCGCGGAGACCGGCTCGTCGAAAATGATCAGGCCCGGGTTGAGCGCCAGGGCGCGGGCGATGCCGATGCGCTGGCGCTGGCCGCCGGAGAATTCGGACGGAAAGCGGTTGTAGTGCTCGGGGTTGAGGCCGACCAGCTCCATGAGCTCCTGCACGCGCCGTTTGCGCTCGGCGCCTGCCGCTACGCCATGGATGCGGAAGGGGTCGCCGATGATGGCGCCGACGCGGCGGCGCGGGTTGAGCGAGCCGAAAGGGTCCTGGAACACCAGTTGCACATGCTTCCGCGTCTCGCGCCAGCCGGCGGGATCCAGGCTCGACATTTCGATGCCATCGAGCAGCACCGTGCCGCTGCTGGGGGCAATCAGGCCGGCAATCACGCGGGCCAGCGTGGACTTGCCGCAGCCGCTTTCGCCCACCAGGCCAAGGGTTTCCCCGCGCCGCACCGACAGGTTGATGTCCTTGAGCACCTGGAACTTCCCGGCGCGACCGAAGAGTCCGCCGGTGGGGAAGCTCAGTTCGACGTCGCGGACATCGAGCACGACCGGCGCGGTTTCGTGGCTGCCGCGGCCAGTGTCGTCGATCTGCCGGACGGCCGGGGCAGCGGGACCAGCCTCGAGCCAGCACAGGGTCTGCACCCCGTCGCTGAAGCGGCGAATCGGCGGATGTTCGGTCTGGCAGCTGGCCAAGGCATTGGCGCAGCGTGGAGCAAAGACGCAGCCGGCGGGCTTGTGCAGCAGGCTGGGCGGCCGGCCGGGGATGGCGATGACCTCGGCGCCGGCAGCGTAGTGGGCCGGCGAGGAGCGCAGGAGGCCAGCGGTATAGGGGTGGGCCGGGGCAGCAAATATGGGGGCGGCTGGGCCATATTCCATGCGATTGCCGGCATACATGACCATGATGCGGTCCGCGATGGAGGCGAGAAGGCCCAGGTCATGGGTGATCATGACCACGGTTGTCCCGAATTCGTCCCGCATTTTGCCGAGCAGATCCACGATCTGGGCCTGGACGGTGACGTCGAGCGCGGTGGTGGGTTCGTCGGCGATGATCAGCGCGGGATTGAGGATCAGCGCCATGGCGATCATCACGCGCTGGCGCATGCCGCCGGAGAACTGATGGGGAAAGCTGTCGAAGCGTTCGCTGGCATTGGCGATGCCCACCTTGGCCAGCATTTCGATGGCGCGGCTGCGTGCGGCGGCGGGGCTGACCTTTTCGTGCACCGCAATGGCTTCGGTGATCTGGCTGCCGATGGTGTAATAGGGGTGCAGGCTGGAGAGCGGATCCTGAAAGATCATGCCGATGCGGGCACCGCGCATCTGGCGCAGGGTGCGGGGCGGCAGCTTGAGCAGGTCCTGACCCTCGAACAGCACTTCGCCCGAGATTTCGGCATTGGGCAGCAGGCCCAGAATGGCCTGCATCATCACGCTCTTGCCGGAGCCGGATTCACCGGCGACCCCAAACACTTCCCCCGCCTCGATGGCGAAGGAGACATTCTGCACGGCATGGATAATGCCGTCCTCGGTGGGGATCGAGACGGTAAGCGCGCGGGCCTCCAGCACTGGCATGAGCCGCTCCGTAACAGGGAAAACAAAATGGCCCGGGCGGGTGCCCGAGCCATGGGATGCAATGAGCCTAGCGCTGCAGCCAGACGTTGGTCCAGTCGCCCTGGACGCCCAGCGCATAGGGCTGGAAGTTCTGCACGGCCGGGCCGCGGTAGAGCAGCACCTTGTTGGCCAGGTAGGGCACGACGGGGGCATCGGCCATCACCAGTTCGTCGACCTTGCTCCAGAGCGCGGCGACTTCCTCGGGCGTGGTGGCGTTGACGGCCTCAAGGCCGAGCGCCGTAGCTTCGGGATTATTGTAGTCGGTGTAGTTATAGGTCTGGTGCGTGCCGTTGAAGGTGAACTGCGGCTGGAACACCGAGCGCGCCGAACCACCGGCCCAGTCGGGCGTCCAGCCCACGGGGGCAATGTCCCAGGTGCCGTCCTTGGTGTTGACCGGGTTGGTCATGAACTTGGAGTAGTAGTCCGCCGGGGCAACCGGGGTCAGCTCGATGGTGATGCCGGCCTTGGCCAGGCTCGCCTGGATGGTCTGGGCGATGGCGGGCTCATTGTTCTGGTTGCGGAAGGGCATCTTGAGCGTGATGCCATCGGGATAGCCCGCCTCGGCGAGCAGGGCCTTGGCCTTTTCCGGATCACCCTTGTCCTCGGGCGAGGGATAGAGGTTGAACTCGTGATAGCCCAGCACGCCGGGCCCGAAGATGCCATGCACCGGCTGGCCGACTGTGGGGCCGCCCTGCTGCTGCACGATGGCGGTCTTGTCGATGGCATAGTTCAGCGCCTGGCGGATGCGGACATCCTTGAGCGCGCCATTGTTGTTGTCCGACACTGTGTTGATGAACAGGAAGGCGGTGTTGCCCGATGACACGGTCATCAGCTTGTCATCGCCCGTGGCCGTCAGCAGCTGCAGGATGGCCGGGGGAATGGTGATGTCATAGGTCATGTCGCCGTCGCCGGACTGCAACTGCTGCAGGGCGGCATCGGGCTGGACGCCGAAGGTGATGTCGATCTGATCGACATAGGCCTTGCGCAGCGGATCGCTCTCGGCGCTCCAAGCCGGGTTGCGGACCAGCTGCAGCTGGCTGTCGGGGACATAGGTGCCCGGCGTATAGGGGCCGCTGGCGATGAAATTGGCGCGGTAGTCCGGACCATCGGGCATATAGTCGAGCACTTCCACCGGAGCCGGGGCGGCGGTGGGGAGGCTGAGCATATAGATGAAGTCGCCAGCCTTCTGGGTGAGGTTGATGACGATGGTTTCGTCATCAGGGGTCTCGATGCCGGTGACGTCATTGGCCTCGATATAGGCCTTCATGGCTTCCACGGTCGGCTCGACCTTGGAGAAGCCGGCACAGAAATCGGCGAGGCCGACGATCAGGTCCTGATAATAGGTGAGCGCGGCGGAGCCGAGCGCGGGGTTGCACAGGCGCTTGATGCCCAGCTCGAAATCGGCCGAGGTGATCTGGCGCGGGCCCGAGGGGGCATTCCACATGGCGCCCTGGCGCAGCTTGAAGGTGTAGGTCAGCCCGTCATTGGTCGGCTGCGGCACCTCGACGGCCAGATCGCCCTCTGGGGTGATGCGCACATTCTCGTCGGTGGAGGCCTGGTAGCTGATCAGCTGGCGGCTGACCGCACGCAGGAAATTATTGGTGGTCACCAGGGCGCCCGAGGTGGGGTCAAAGTGGTCGATATCGGCCGTGCCCAGGATGCGCAGGGTGCCGCCGGGCGTGCCGTCCTGCGCGCCTGCAAACGTCGTCAAACCAAGAACGCTGGTCGTTGCCATAAGGCCTGCCAGGGCCAGTCGAGTGATACCGGACATTTGGATGAGCTCCCTCCGAGCGCTGAAAAATCTTCGGGCCGAGCAGGTTGGCGCTGCCCCGCGCCAGCAAGACACCAGATGCGGAGAAGCGAGTCAACGGATTTGTCGACAAACTAAATACATTACGGCTGTGCCGATGTCGGGCGTGTGACGGCCCAGGCGCCGCCGACGCCCGGCGCGGTTTCGCCCGATGCGGGGTGTGGTAGGGGACGGTGACAGGCGCCCTTGGCGCCGGCCATTCTCTATTGGAAGCGGTTGATCGAGAGGGGCGCTAGGGCGGCGTCGTGCGCCTCGGGCTTGACCAGCTCGGCGACCAGCCGCGCCGTCACGGCGCTCAGCGTCAGGCCGAGATGGCCATGGCCAAAGGCATAGACGACGCGGGGGTCGTGGGGATCGCGGCTGATCACCGGCAGGGAATCGGGGGTCGAGGGGCGCCGGCCCATCCATTGCGTGCCGCCTTCAGGCAGGGATGGCACATAGCGCCGCATCTTGGCGCGCATGGCCTTGGCGCGATTGTAGTTGGGGCTGGTCTGGGGACGCGCCAGCTCCACCGCGCCGCCCACGCGCAGCCCGTCGACCAGCGGCGAGGCGATAAAGCCATGGTCGGCAAAGCCCACCGGCATGGACAGGTTCCAGCCCAGGTCGGTGAAGGTGGTGTTGTAGCCGCGTTCGTTTTCCAGCAGCACCCGCGTGCCCATCTGGCGCACCAGCGTGCGCGACCAGACGCCCGCGGCCACCACGACGCGGTCAAAACGCGCCTTGGGCGTACCGCCGGCAACCACCGTCAGCCCGTCGCTGCCGCGGTCGATGGCGGTGACTGCGTCCGTCACCATCTCCGCCCGTGTGCGCACAAAGGCCTGGTATTGCCGCAGCACGGTCAGCGGATTGCTGACCATCCAATAGATGGGCTGGTGCACGGCGCCGGCAAATTGACCCTCGAGCTGCGGCACCATGGCCCGCGCTGCCTCGGTGCTCAGGCGTTCAAAGGGATAGCCCAGCGCCTGCTCGACGCTTTGGGCCTCGTGCAGCGCCGATTTGATGCTGGCCTCGCTGTCATGGACAGAAATATAGCCGGTCTGGCGCAGATGGCCGGTGATGCCGGCAATGGCGGCCAGATCCTCATGGTCGGTCAGCGCGGTGCGCATCAGCATGGTCAGGGCCTGGCGCGTGCGGGCCACCTTGGCGGGCGTGGCCGAGCCGAGAAAGGCCAGCAGCCACGGCATCAGCGCCGGCACATCCATCCAGCGCAGGGTCAGCGGTCCCAGCGGATCGAGCAGCCAGCGCGGCACGGCGGTCAGCATATCGGGGCTGGCAATGGGCGCGATCTCGGGAAAGGCCAATAGGCCCGCATTGCCCGAGGAGGTGGGCAGGCCCGCCGGATCGGGCTCATAGACGGTCACCGCATGGCCATCACCGATCAGCCGCGTTGCCGCGGCAGCTCCGACGATGCCTGCTCCGATGACCGCGATCCGTGCCATGTTGGTGTGCCTGTTATGTCAAGGTGATGTGGGAAACGGTGTCGCGCGCCATATAGGCCTGGATCTGCCGGATGATCTGGTCGGCGTGCTCGCCAGCTAGGCGGTCGCAGGCCACTGCGTCCTGGGCCTCGATGGCGCGGACCATGATGCTGTGCTCGTCGACATATTGCAGCGGCAGCCGGTCGTCGAAGCTCTGGTAATAGATGCGCAAAATGCGGCGACCTTCATCAAGCAGCCGTTCGAAGAGCCCGATGAAATAGGGATTGCCGCCGGCCTGGGCGATAGCGACGTGGAAATCGCGGTTGGACTGGATCATGCCCAGGGCGTCGCGACGGCGCACGGCGTCGGCATAGGCGGCCTCATAGCCGCGGATGACCACCAGATGCTCTTCGGTGCGGTTGACGGCCGCGGCCCGCGTGGTGACGCGATACATCAGGCGCAGTGCCTCGAAATAGACCGGCAATTGTACGAAATCGATCGATGAGACAATCGTGTTGCGATTGGGCAGAGTGCGCACCAGGCCCTCGGCGCTCAGGCGCACCAGCGCCTCGCGAATGGGGGTGCGCGACATCTGGAACTGCTCGGACAGGGTCACCTCGTCGAGCGGGCTGCCCGGGGAGAGGGAAAGGTCCAGGATCGACTGGCGCAGCTGGTCATAGACCGTTTTGGCGCCGGACCCGCGCACGCGCGGCGCGGCTGTCGTGCCATCGGGAAGGGGCTTGGAAGTCTTGCGGCGGATAGGCTGGGCGTCTTTGGCTACCATGGGTGCGGTCCGGGCAGAAGCATCTGTTCCTCCTGCCTCCGACAGGCCCGGGGCGAAGTCAAGTTTGTCCGCCCAATTGCGCCCTGCGGTGTGGGCGCTTTTTTCGCTGACAGCACCGATCCTATAGAGTATTCACTTTGTCGACAATAGCTGCGCCAACCATGAGGCCCGCGCCCCGCATGACCCATCTTTCCGCACCAATTGCCCGGGATGAGCGCGTGGCCGCGCTGCGCGCGCAACTGCGTCAGAGGCAGCTCGATGGCGTGGTGATTCCGCGCTTTGACGCCTATCAGGGCGAGGTGGTGGCCGATCACGATGCCCGCCTGGCCTATGTCACCGGCTTTACCGGCTCGGCCGGCATTGCGCTGGTGACGCAGGACGATGCGGTGATCTTTGTCGATGGTCGCTACCAGATCCAGGTGCGCCAGGAGGTCAATACCGAGCAGTTCGAGATTGCTCATTTCTTCGAGGCGCCCATCGAGCAGTGGCTGGCCGACAATGCCACGGCGGGCATGCGCATCGGGGTCAATACGGGCCTGGTCCCCAATAGTCTTTATACCAAGCTGGCCTCTGGTCTGGCGGCTGCGGGCGGCACGCTGGTGCCCCTTGTCGAAGATGCGGTCGACGCCATCTGGCCGGACCAGCCGGCGCCGCCGCTGGCGCCGGTAACGCTGTTTCCGCTCAATCATGCCGGGGAAGACAGCCCCGCCAAGCGCCGGCGCATTGCCGCGATGCTGCGCGATATGGGCGCTGATCTGCTGGTCGAAACCCAGCCGGACAATGTGGCCTGGCTGCTCAATATCCGCGGCGGCGATGTGCCCATGCTGCCGGTGGCGCATTCCACGCTGCTGCTCGATGCCCAGGGGAGCGTTGAGTGGTTTATCGATGCGCGCAAGCTGCCCAATGACCGGAGTGGGCTCGATGCCGAGGGGCTGGTGCTGGCCGGGCCTGATGACCTGCTGGCGCGGCTGAGCGCACGGGCGCCCCGGGCGGTGGTGGCCATTGATCCCGCCTTTGCGCCCGTCGCCGTGCGCCATGCGGTGGAGGCGGCAGGCGGCACAGCGCAGTTCGGCTTCAGCCCCATTACCCTGGCCAAGGCGGTCAAGAACCCGGTCGAGCTCGACGGCTTCCGCCAGGCCCATGTCGCCGATGGCGTGGCCATGGTCGAGTTCCTGGCCTGGCTGGCCGAGACGGCGCCCGAGCGGCTCGCTGCGGGCAATCCGATCACTGAAATCGAGGCGCAGACGCGGCTGCGGGCCTTTCGCGCCGAACAGCCCGGCTTTGTCGACGAGAGCTTTGCCCCCATCTCGGCGGCGGGCAGCAATGCGGCCATGTGCCACTATAATGCCAAGCCGGCCAGCAATGCGCCGATCACGGCCGAGCTGCCCTATCTCATCGATTCAGGCGGGCAATATTTCGGTGGCACCACCGATGTAACGCGCACGGTGATGCTGGGCACGCCCGACGCGGCAGTGCGCCAGACCTATACGGCGGTGCTCAGCGGCTTCATCGCGCTGATGACGGCGCAGTTTCCGCTGGGTACCTGCGGCCATCATCTCGATGCCTTGGCGCGGCGGCCGCTGTGGGATCTGGGGCTCGATTATGATCATGGCACCGGCCATGGCGTGGGGCATTTTCTGTCGGTGCATGAGCATCCGCACCGCTTCGGCAAGGTGGTCAATGCGCATCCCTTTGCCCCAGGCAATGTGATGACCATCGAGCCGGGCTATTATCGCGAGGACGGCTTTGGCCTCAGGGTCGAAAACCAGGTCGAGGTGGTTGCCGCTGCCCCGGGTTTCCTGCGCTTTGAGACGCTGACGCTGGTCCCTATCGATCTCGGCATGGTCAATCGTGATGAGCTGACCAGGGCCGAACTGCGCTTCCTCGATCACTATCATGCCCAGGTGCGGGCAGCGCTGAGCGGACGGCTCACGCCGCGCGCCCAGAGTTGGCTCGACAGCGCCACCGCGCCCGTGTTTCCTGCCGGCTGAGCGCCGCCCAAGCCGCCCGAAAGGTGTCCGATGACCGATCAAGCCAACAGAACCCGTATTGCGCGCTTTGTTCCAGTGGACCATGCCAGCGTCGATTTCGCCGGTGGCTTCTGGGAGAGCTGGAGCCGCACCGTGCGCGAGGTCACCGTGCCCAGCCAGCACCAGCGGCTCGACGAGGAGCGCTTTCTCGAAGTGCTCAATTTTGACCAGCCGCCGGCGCCGCTGGCGCGCCCGATCCAGCCTTCGGGCCTCTCGATGCAGCATTTCTTTGACAGCGATTTCGGCAAGTGGATCGAGGCGGCCAGCTATACGCTCAAGGCCCATCCCAATCCGGCGCTGGAAGACAAGATCGACGCCATTGTCGACAAGCTCGCCCAGGGGCAGATGGATGATGGCTATCTCAATTCCTGGTTCATCCGGCGCGAGCCGGACAAGCGCTGGACCAATCTGCGCGACCTGCATGAAATGTATTCCATGGGGCACCTGCTGGAGGGCGCTGTGGCCTATTTCGAGGCGACCGGCAAGCGACGGTTCCTTGATGTGATGATCCGCGCTGTCGAGCATATCGATGCCACCTTCGGGCGCGAACCGGGCAAGCTGCGCGGCTATGATGCGCATGAGGAAATCGAGCTGGCGCTGGTCAAGCTCTATCGCGTCACCCATGATCCCCGGCATCTGGCACTGGCGCAGTATTTCGTCGATGAGCGCGGGCAGATGCCGTCCTACTACGACACCGAGGCGCGCCAGCGCGGCGATGACCCCAAGGATTATGTCTATAAGGACTATTCCTATAGCCAGGCGCATATGCCGGTGCGCGAGCAGACCGAGGTGGTGGGCCATGCGGTGCGCGCCATGTATCTGTTCTCGGCCATGGCTGACCTCGCGGTGGAAACCAGCGATCTGACGCTCCTGGCGGCCTGTGACCGGCTGTTCGACAATCTCACCGGGCGCCAGCTCTATGTCACCGGCGGGCTGGGGCCGTCGGGGGTCAACGAGGGCTTTACCCGGCCCTATGATCTGCCCAATGAAACCGCCTATGCCGAAACCTGTGCGGCGGTGGCGCTGGCCTTCTGGGGCCATCGCATGGCGCAGATCACGCTGGACGCCCGTTTCACCGACCATGTGGAGCTGGCCATTTTCAACGGCGCGCTCTCGGGCATTGCCCGCGATGGCGAACATTATTTCTACGAGAATGTGCTGGAGAGCCATGGCCAGCACCGGCGCTGGAAATGGCATTATTGCCCCTGCTGCCCGACCAATATTGCCCGGCTGATCGCCTCGCTGGGCAGCTATGTCTATTCCACCAAGGGTGATGAGCTGGCCGTGCATCTTTATGCTGCCAACAGCACAACCATTGCTTTGGGCGGACAGAGCGTGCGGGTGGCGCAAGAGACGGCCTATCCCTGGGATGGTGATATTGCGCTGAGCTTGGATCCGGCGTCGCCGGTGGAGTTCACGCTGCGCCTGCGCATTCCCGGCTGGTGCCGCGCGGCCAAGGTCTCGGTCAATGGCGAAAGCCTTGATGTCGCTGCTGCCCAAAAGGGCTATCTCGGCATCGCGCGGACATGGCAGGCGGGCGATGTGGTGCGCATCGCGCTCGATATGCCGGTGGAGCGACTCTATGCGCATCCGGCGGTGAGCGAAGATGCCGGCCGCGTGGCGCTCAAGCGCGGGCCGGTGGTCTATTGCGTGGAAGAGGCCGATCTCGGCTTTGCCCCGCAGAGCCTGACGCTGGGCGCGGACGCGCCGATCACGGCGCGCTTTGATCCCGATCTTTTGGGTGGCGCGGTGCGCCTCAGCGCACCGGCGCAGGCGGCCGAGACCGGTGATTGGGGCGGCCAGCTCTACCGCACCAGCCGGCCGCAGACCCGGCCGGCCACGCTCACCGCCATCCCCTATCACCTCTGGGCCAATCGGGAGCCCGGTGGCATGGTGGTGTGGCTGCGCGAAGGCTAGAACCGCCGCGCGCGGCCGCTGCTGCAATCTCTATAGTCGACAAGGAATGCCCTCAATGAACTGGTCCAAGACGGTCACGCTGGTGGAAGCCCATGCCGAGGGCGAAGTGGGCCGTATCGTCACCGGCGGCGTCATCACCGTGCCGGGGGCAACCATTGCCGACAAGATCAAGCATCTCAACGAGGTGGACGACAGCCTGCGCCGCTTCCTGGTGTTCGAGCCGCGCGCCTCGGCGCAGATGAGCACGTGCCTGATCTTTCCGCCCACAAGGCCGGATGCCGATATCGGCTTTATCATCCTCCAGGGTGACAAGGCCCATGCCATGAGCGGCTCGAACTCCATTTGCCTCACCACAGTGCTGCTCGAAACCGGCATGCTGCCCATGGTCGAGCCCGAAACCATCGTGCGCATCGAGACCGCCTCGGGTCTCGTCACGGCCCGCGCCACCTGCCGCAATGGCAAGTGCGAACGCGTCGAGCTGACCATGAACCCGTCCTATGCGCACCTGCTCGATGCGGTGGTCGAGGTCGAGGGCTATGGCAAGGTCAAGCTCGACATTGCCTATGGCGGCATCTTCTATGCCCTGATTGACCCGGCCCAGCTCGGCCTCGAAATCCGCCCCGATCAGGCCAAGAAGCTGGTCGAGGCCGGCAGCGCCATCCACCGCGCCGTCAACGCCCAGCTCGACATCGCCCATCCCGAGATCGACGTCATCAAGGGCATTTCCTACACCATGTTCAACAGCTTCAACGCGGCTGGCGAGCTCAAGGGCGCCACCATCATGCCGCCCGGCCGCATTGATCGCTCGCCCTGCGGCACCGGCAATTCGGCGCGGCTGGCCGTGGCGGCCGCGCGTGGCCTCGCCAAGCCCGGCGACCGCTTCACCGCGCGCTCGATCATCGATTCGACCTTTGAGGTCACCTATGCCAGCGACACCACCGTGGCGGGACGTCCGGCGGTGCAGCCGATCATCTCGGGGCGCGGCTGGATCCACGGCATCCACCAGATCGGGGTGGACCCGTCCGACCCCTATCAGCTGGGCTATTCAGTGGCCGACACCTGGGGCGATGCCTTTGACCTGATGAACTAATCGCTTGCAGCGGCGCAGCTTTTTCCCGGTTGCGCCGCACCGTCCCAAAGGTCTGGAAAGGCCAAGAGGTGGCTGCCCAAGCCGGCTGGGCAATGCTATCGGTGGCGCGGACACAAGATCCGCCCAAAGCGAGAGGGGATACCGATGAAGCTTGAATCGATTGCGCTGCACCACGGCTATACCGCCGAGGCCACCACCAAATCGGCCGCAGTGCCGATCTACCAGACCACGTCCTATACGTTCGACGACACCCAGCATGGCGCGGATCTGTTCAACCTGGCCGTGCCGGGCAATATCTATACCCGCATCATGAACCCGACCACGGCCGTGCTGGAACAGCGCGTTGCCGAGATGGAGGGTGGCATTGCCGGGCTCTGCGTCGCCTCGGGCATGGCCGCCATCACCTATGCCATCCAGGCCATTGCCGGGGTTGGCGACAATATCGTTTCGGTGAGCCAGCTCTATGGCGGCACCTATAATTTGTTCGTGCACAGCTTCCCGCGCCAGGGCATTGAAGTGCGCCTTGCTGATCAGGGCGATTTCGCCGGCCTCGAGGCGCTGATCGATGAAAACACCAAGGCGGTGTTCTGCGAATCGATCGGCAATCCGGCCGGCAATGTGGTCGATATCCAGCGCCTGGCCGAAATCGCGCACAAGCATGGCGTGCCGCTGATCGTCGACAACACCGTGGCGACGCCCTATCTCTGCAAGCCCATCGAATTCGGTGCCGACATCGTCGTGCATGCCCTGACCAAATATATCGGCGGGCACGGCAATTCGATCGGCGGCATCATCGTCGACAGTGGCAAGTTCGATTGGGTCAAGAACAAGGATCGCTTCAAGATCCTCAACGAACCCGATCCGTCCTACCATGGCGTGGTCTATACGGCGGCGCTGGGCCCGGCGGCCTATATCGGCCGCTGCCGCGTGGTGCCGCTGCGCAATACCGGCGCGGCCCTCTCGCCGCACAGCGCCTTCCTGTTCCTGATGGGCCTTGAAACCCTGGGCCTGCGCATGGAGCGTCATTGCGAAAACGCCCTGGCGCTGGCCAATTTCCTCAAGGCGCATCCCAAGGTGAGCTGGGTCAACTACGCGGCCCTGCCGGACAGCAAGTACAATGCCACGGCCAACAAGATCACCAAGGGCCAGGCTTCGGGCATCGTCAGCTTCGGCATCAAGGGTGGCGCTGTCGCTGGCGGCCAGTTCATCGACGCGCTCAACATGATCCTGCGGCTGGTCAATATCGGCGACGCCAAGTCGCTGGCCTGCCATCCTGCCTCGACCACCCATCGTCAGCTCGCGCCCGAGGAACTGGCCAAGGCCGGTGTCTCGGAAGATCTGGTGCGCATCTCGGTGGGCATCGAGCATATCGATGACATCATCGCCGATGTCGAGCAGGCGCTGGCCAAGGTCAGCTAAGCCAGCCTGACCGTCACAACACTTGAGGCTCGCAACCCCGGTTGCGGGCCTTTTTGCTGTCTAGTTGAGAAACACCGTCACGCTGTCTCCCCGGCCTTCGGCGTCCACCACCGAAAGGGTGACATAGCCGGGACCATCGGGTGTCCAGGCCTCCTGCCGGGCGAAATTGGGCCGGCCGAAGGGCGCACCATTGGCGAAATAGGTGAAGGGCGGCACGCCATTGCGCACCTTGACCATCAATTGGGCGGCGCTGCCCTGATCGAGCCCGAGTTCCACGGCGACGCCATCGCCGGGAAAGGCGATCTCGGGGGCGGCATCGCGCGCCACCATGTCGTCGTCGGGGTGGCGGAACCGGCGCAGCGGCGCCGGCAGTTCCGAATTGGAGGCGATCAGCGCCCCCTTGGGCGCACGCGGCAGCGGAGCCCGGCGATTGCCGAGCCGGTCAAAGGCTTCAAACAGGATCGGCGCCGCGCCCAGAATGCCCGACAGGCCCGGCACCGGCGCGCCATCGGGTCGGCCAACCCAGACGCCAATGACGGTCTTGCCATCAAAGCCAATGGCCCAGGCATCGCGATAGCCATAGGAGGTGCCGGTCTTGTACGCCACGCGGCCGGGCGAGCCATTGAGCGGCGGCGGCACGTCGGCCAGAATATCGGCGACGTACCAGGCCGACACCGGGTCGAGCACCGGCGCCGAGAGACTGGGCGGCGGCGGCGGGGTAATGCCATCGCTCAGCGTCACCGGCTCACCGCCATGGGCGATGGCGGCATAGACCGAGACCAGATCGCGCAGCGAGATGCCGACGCCACCGAGGCCGACGGCCAGGCTCGGCGCGGTATCGACCGGCAGGCGCGGATCGGCATGGGCACGCTTGAGCCGCGAGACCAGCCGCGCCGGGCCCACGGCATCGAGCACCACCACGGCGGGAATATTGAGCGACATGGTCAGCGCATCATGGATGGTCACCGTGCCGCGGCTGAAGCCGTCGAAATTGACCGGCACATAGCCGCCAAAGGCGGTGGGGCGATCCTCGATCAGGCTTTCGGGATGGGCCAGGCCCTGCTCGAAGGCGAGGCCATAGATCAGCGGCTTGAGCGTCGAGCCGGGCGAGCGCACGGCGCGCGTCATGTCGACAAAGCCATCGCTCTGGGTGGCCAATAGGCCGGCCGAGCCGACCGAGGAGAGGATTTCGCCGCTCTCGATATCGGCGGCGACAATGGCGACGGAAACCTTGGGGTCGATGAGCCGGGCGCGGGCGGCAGCGAGGCGTTCCAGCGCATCCTGCAGCTTGCGATCGATGGTGAGGCGAATGGTGCGCTCGTCGGGCCGGGTCTTGACCGCCTGCTCGGCCATATGGGCGGCCAGCATGGGGAAGTCCCGCCGCGCGGTGGGCACGGCTTCGTTCTTGGCGGCCAGCGCTTCTTCAAAGGGCAGGGCGCCCAGGGCGACCAGACGGTCGAGCACCTTGTCGCGGCTGGCGCGGGCGGCGACGGGGTCGCGGTCAGGGCGACGGGCTTCGGGCGATTGCGGCAGGGCGACCAGCAGCGCCGCCTGGGCGGTGGTCAGCCGGGTCGGCTCCTTACCGAAATAGGCCAGGCTCGCCGCGCGGATGCCTTCGATATTGCCGCCATAGGGGGCCAGGGTCAGGTAGAGGTCGAGGATCTCGTCCTTGCTCAGGCTCTGTTCCAGCGCCTTGGCATGCACCATCTGGCGCAGCTTGCCCCAGGCATTGCGCGTGGGTTCGCCCTCGATCAGGCGCGCCACCTGCATGGTCAGCGTCGAGCCGCCCGAGACGACATGGCCGCCGGCGGCGATGAACTGGCCGGCCGCGCGCAGCATGGACGTCCAGGCAATGCCGTCGTGGCTGGCAAAGCTGCGATCCTCATAGGCCAGCAGCATGTCGATGAAACGGGGATCAACCGCCTCGCGGCTGACCGGCAGGCGCCAGCGGCCATCGGCGGTGGCAAAGGGGCGTAGCAGATTGCCGTCGCGGTCGGTGACTTCGGCCGAGACGGGGAGGGTTTCGGCATGCGGCGCCGGCGGCAGCGTGGCCGCGATCTTCGTGGTGATCGAGGCAAGCTGGATGGTGCCGGCGCAGCCGAGCACGAACAGGCCAAACCCGGCAAGGGTGAGGCCCCGCACCCAGGGGTGCGGGGCCTGATCGGCTTGTGGTGCGTCGGGCCTGATCATGGCCCGGTCGCGGTGACCTCAACGGTGCCGGCTGCGGTATTGGCGCGCAGCTCGGGCCGATACATGTCTTCCACCGTGGCGCCAGGCAGGGTGAAACTGCCCGGTGTCACCGCCCGCACCATATAGGCGGTGGTGAAGGTCTTTGCGTCCGAATAGTAGCGGAAGGCCGCCACATACTGGTCGGTGCGCGACTCCACGTGGCTGGCGGCATCGAGCGTCAGCCAGGCGATGTCGGAGGCGCCGTCGCCTGCCGAGAGATCGGGGTTTTCGATCTCGAAGCCGGCCGGCAGCGGATCGGCCACCATGTACTGGCCCGAGCCCAGGGTATCGGGCGTAACGGTCAGCACCACCACCAGACGCTCGTTCTGCGCGATGGGGTTGGCGACCGGATCGATCGCGGTGCCATCGGGCAGGAAGTATTCGCGCGTCAGGGTGAAGCCATTGCTGGCTTCTTCGGGCTGGGTGGCCGGGTAGCCGGTCACGGTCACCTTGGCCTGGGTATCGGCGGCACCGGTGTTGGTCACCTCGAGGGGCGCGAAGTCGGCCTGCTCGTGGCGCTGATAGACCTGTCCGGTCAGCGCTTCGCCATTGATGCTGATCGAGCCGTCCGTGGTCGCCGCGCCCAGGGCAGAGGCGGCCAGAAGGGTCCAGCCGTCGTCCTGGGTCGAGGTATAGGCGGCGCGGTCGCGCAGCTTGGCAAGGCGGTTGGCCAGGTCCACCAGGTCGACGCCGGCGGGCTTGAACTCGGCCGCCAGCGCCAGCACGCCTGCGGTGTCCCGCAGGTGAGTGCCATAGTCGGCGCGATAGGCGCGGTCGTCCACCGGTTCGTTCAGGGCTGTAACGGCGGCCTCAAAGGCCGTCTGGGCCCGTGTGGTGTCGCCATAGAGCGCCAGGGCTGCCCCGAGCTGGGCCTTGGCCAGCGGGGTGGCCAGGGCGTCGAGGCGGGCTTCGAGGTAGTAGCGCAGGTCGCCCATGGTCGCCCGCCCGGCACGGGCCAGGTCATAGAGCGCATAGGCGATGTCTTCGCCGCCCTTTTCGAAGTCAGCCGCATAGGCGAGCTGGTTGGCCAGGTTGTCGAGCGCCATGCTCATGGCCTGTTCGGGCACGGCATAGCCGGCCGCCTTGGCGCGGAGCAGGAAGTCGGTGACATAGCCATCGAGCCAGGTGTCGCCGCCATCGAAGGGACCCCAGAGGCCGAAGCCGCCGCCGGAGTTCTGCTTGCTGAGCAGATTGGCAATGGCGTCCTTGACGGCCTGGCTGAGCGCATCGTCCCCCGCCACGCCGATCAGCTTGGCCACGTCATTGAGGTAGAGCAGGGGCAGAGCCCGGCTCGAAACCTGTTCGGCGCAGCCATAGGGGTAGCGGTCCAGCGACAGCAGCAGGCCGGGCACGTCGAGCCGGGCCAGCGGCCCCACCGCCAGGGTCATGGCGCTGGTATTGGCCATGTAGCTGGCAAAGATGGAGTCATCGATCGTGGTGCTGTCCCCGGCCTTGATCGGAATCAGCGTGCTGGTGGTCACCGGCGCGCTGATCGGGCGCACGCCCAGGGTCAGCTCCTTGGTCTGCGTGCTGCCGTCGGGCGCGGTGATGGTCACCACCACCGGCCAGTCGCCGATGGCGACGCCGGTCAGCGGCAGGTCGAGGGCCGTGCGGTCGCCCTTGGCCAGGTCGACGGACTTGGCCTCGGCGGTGGTGGCAATGCCGGTGCCGGTCGAAAGCGCCACGCCATAGCTGCCGGGCGCGCCGTCGATATTGTTGACTTCCACCAGCAGGCGCGAGGCGTCATCGACGCGCAGGAAGCGCGGCGGGCTCAGCGTCACGACCACGGGATCACGCACCACCACATCGGCGGAGGCATGGCCCACGGCGGTTTCGGACCAGGCCATGGCCATGATCCGCACCGTGCCCGAGAAGTCGGGCATGTCGAAGGTCACGGTGGCCTTGCCGTCGGCATCGGTCTTGACGATGCCCGAGTGCAGGGCGACCAGAACCGACGTCGCCGGGGGCGTGCCGAGGCGCGAACCGCCGCCGTCACCGCCCGAGCGCAGCGCGCCGGCCATGCCCTGGGTTGGGTCGATCAGCGAGCCATAGAGATCGCGGATGTCCATGCCGAGCTGACGCTGGCCGAAATACCAGCCGTCAGGGCTGGGCACGCCGAAGTTGGTGAGGTTGAGAATGCCCAGATCCACGGCGGCGACGGCGACATAGGCGGTCTGGCCGGCGGCCAGATTGCCCAGGGCGACATCGACGGTCACGGTCTGGCGCGGCAGGGAGACTTCGGGCGTGGTCAGCTGGACGTCGAGCTTGCGGTCACCCGGCTCGACATCGGCAAAGGCCAAGCCCAGGGCGCGTGCGGGCATGCGCTTTTCGCCGGCATCTGACGGACGATAGAGCACGGCCGTCACATAGGCGCCCGGACCCCATTCGTCAGTGACGGTCAGGTCCACGGTGGTGCCGTCGGCGGGCACGTCCACGGCCTGCATGTCGATGACGCGGTTGTCGATCACCATCACCAGTGCGGTGCCGGCGAACTGCGGGTCGAGCTTGAGCTTGGCCGTTTCGCCAACGCGATAGGCCGGCTTGTCGAGCGCGACCGACAGGGTGTCGGGCGTGTTGGAGCCGGCCTGGGCATAGTAGTAGCCGGCGTAGAATTCATAGCTCGAGGAGGTCGCGTCATCGCCCGTGGTTTCCACGGTCAGCTGATAGCGGCCCCAATCGACATTGGCGCCCACCTTGATCGCGCCGCCATCTGGCGTATCGACTGTGCCGCTGGCGACGTCACGGGTGGTGGTGATGGCTTCCCACTGCCAGGTGCTGCCATTGCGGTACCACTGGTAATTGGTGTCGAGGCGCTGCAGCGTCCAGGTGACGCCGCTCTTGGCCACGGCCTTGCCCTCGGGCGAAACGGCGATCACCTCGAACTCGGCGGCGCTGCCCGACGCCAGGCCCGACGGGTCCGAGAACACCGGCTTGATGCCGATGCGGTCGCTGGTGGCCAGCACGGGGCGGCTGATGGCGCGTTCGATGCTGCGGCCATTGGTGTCGATCAGGCGCAGCAGCACCTGGGCTTCCAGCGGCCGCGTGGTGGTCTGCATTTCAGGCAGGGTCACCTCGGCCACGGCATTGCCCTGGGCGTCGGTGGTGCCCACGACGCCCAGCGGCTCGCGGGTGGTTTCCATGGTGTCATCCACCCGGCCGAAGGTGTAGCCGGGAAAATCGGCCAGCGTGGTCACCGGGCGGATGATGGCATCGGCCTCGATGGCCAGGTCCGGCGCGGTGGCGCCATAGAGATATTTGGCCGCCACATTGATCGGGGTCACGGCGCCGGCCACAAAGGGCGCGGCATCGGGGGTGGAGACCTCAAAGGCCAGGCGTTCGGGCTCGAAGTCTTCGACCAGGAAGCTGGTGGACGACAGGGCCTCGGCATTGGGGTCCGAATAGAGCCGCAGCGTCCAGGAGCCACGCATGGCTTCCTCGGCCATGGGCAGGGCGGAGAAATAGCTGCCCAGGCCGGTGTCATCGAGCAGTTGCTTGCTGGCGACCACGCCATCGGGGCGCTCGACTTCCAGGGTCAGCGGCAGGCCGGACACGGCCTTGGCATGGTCATCGCGCAACAGCGCGGTGAGGAACACGGTTTCGCCGGGGCGATAGACGCCGCGCTCGGTGGTGGCAAACAGGTCCAGCGGGCCGGGCGAGGGACGGCCCTCGACGCCACGGTCGGTCAGATCAAAGGCCGGCTTGGAGAGGTCGAGGAAGGCATAGTCGCCGTCTTCGGTCTCGGCCACCAGCAGTTGCGGTGCGCGGCCGCCGGTGCCACGGGCCAGGCCCGGCGCAAACACGGCCTGGCCATTGGCGTCGGTGGTGCCTTCGCCCAGGATGTCATTGTTGAGCGCCACCAGGCGCGCCTTGGCATTGGCCAGCGGCTGGGCGCTGCTCAGGCTGCGCACAAAGGCGTGCACGCCGTCGTCGCCGGCCACGGTGGTCAGGCCCAGATCGGTGACGATGAACCACTGGGTGGCCTTTTCGCTCCAATAGTCATCATCGCGGTCGCCCTTGATGCGGGCGGTCACCACATAGGCGCCGGCCGGCATCTCGCCGATGGCGTCGGCCACCGGAATGGCGGTGGTGGTCAGCTCATTGGGCTGGCCGCGGGCAAGGTCGATCTCGCCGGTCCACACCTGTTCGCCGACGCGGTCGGCAATGTCCTGGGCGGCATAGTCGGTCAGATTGCCCTGGAAAATGCCGTCGCGCACGGCGGCGGCAACGCCGCGATCGCCGATGCGGTAGATCTTGAGCTCAGCGGTGTCGGCATTGACCGAGGTGATCGGCAGGCCGCCGCCGAGACCGGCAGGCATGACATAGGCATTATTGGCAAAGCCGACGAAGGGCGCGCGGTCGGGCACATAGACATTGAGGTCAACGTCGCTGGCCAGCACTTCGCCATCGGCCGAGGGCAGGCCGGCGCGCAGCTTGATGGCATAGCGGCTGCCATGCTGGACGCCTTCGATACAGATCTGGTCGGCTTCGGTTTCGACCGACACCTGCGGCGCATCGGCCACCACCACATAGGCGGAGAGGTCTGTGCTGCCCAGCGGATTGGAGAAAATGGCGCAGATGCGCGGCGATGCGGCTTCGGCATCGACCACATGGTCGGACACGCGGAAGCCATGCTGGGCGACCACATCGGCCAGATGGGTCACCAGTTCGCTGTCATCGACCAGCGCCAGGCTCACCCGCATGCTGGCAATGGCCTCGCGCCACATCTCGCGATATTCAAAGCTATAGGCCAGGTCGCGCAGGGCGTCGGCGCGATCCTGCGGCTCGGTGGCGCGCAGGAAGGCATTCATGGCGGCAGACGAGGCGGTGACCGCCAGATCGTAGCTATTGTCGCCTTCGGACTGGCCGGCAACGGCATTGGCGCGGGTCAGCAGGGCGTCAGCCAGGCTCAGCCAGACCAGATTGTCATTGGGATTGATCGCCAGGGCCTGACGATAGGCGATGATGGCGCCAGCATGGTTCTCGGCGCCATAGGCCTCGTCACCGGCGGCCACCAGATCGGCATAGGTGGTCTTGGGCGGGGGCGCATCGGTCTGGGGCAGCTCGTTGACCAGCTGGTTGGCCGCGTCGATCACGTCCTGGGCGGGGAAGGGCAGTTCGGCCTGGCGCTCGGCCTGGATGACGGCGGCAGACGGCACGCGGCTGATCTTGCCCGAGGTCGCGCCCTTGAACTGGGTCTCTTCGCCCACGGCGCCCTTGAGGAAGCACCAGTTGGATTTTTCGTTGAAGGTGAAGGCCTGGCAGATCTTGTCATCCGCGCAACTGGTGCTGCAGGCGTCGAGATCGGTGTCCTTGACCACGGCATAGTCAAAGCCGGGCAGGTCGGTGCCGGGGAGGAGCGTCACCTTGGAATCGGCAGCCTGTACCTGGGTCAAGCCCAGCCCCAGAACCAGCGCCGCGCCAAACCAACGAACCATGCCACGCGTGATGGCCATGATGTCCTCCCAGACTGCTTTTGAGAGCAGCATAAGGAGATGACTGGCGGTCGGAAAGCAAGGGGGTGGAACGCCCTAACGCAAATATTGATTCGGGGTCCGGGTTGCTTCAGACGGGGTTATAGATGCGCAGCGGCCGGATCTCATAGGCGCCGCCGTCCGGGTTGGCCGCGGACAGGTCGCGGGCGAACTGGATGGCCTCTTCGCGCGTGTCGCAGTCCACGACATAAAAGCCCAGGAACTGCTCTTTGGTTTCGGCAAAGGGGCCATCGAGCACCACGGGCGCGCCGCTGGTCTTGCGCAGGGTGGTGGCGGTGTCGGTGTTCTGCAGCCGCACCACCGGGCCCAGTTTGTTCTTGGCCTTCATGGTCTCCTGCACCGCGCCCAGCCGCACCATGCAGGCGTCGTCCTCTTCCTGGGTCCAGGCGGAGACGAGCTTTTCGTCATTGTAGCACAACACGGCGTAGAGCATGGCAAACCCCTCCCAATGGGTGGGCGCAGAATAAAGTCAAATCTGCGCCGTGCAACCGGAACATGGTGGGGCGGCGCGCGGCCCGCACAGTGCGATTGACCCGACTCTGATTGCGCTTTAGCGCTAACACGGGGAACAAAGGAGGAATGCCGATGGAATATCGCTATCTGGGCCGGTCGGGCCTGAAGGTCTCGACCCTGACGATGGGCACCATGACCTTTGGTGGTTCCGAAAAGATCGGCGCGGCCGACCAGGCCGATGCGACGCGGCAGATCGATCTATGCCTGGATGCCGGCATCAACCTGCTCGACACCGCCAATGTCTATAATGCCGGGGTCTCCGAGGAGATGATCGGGGTGGCGCTGAGCGAGAATGGTCGCCGTCAGAAGGCGCTGGTCGCCACCAAGGTGCGCTTCCGCATGGGCGATGGGCCCAATGAGGTGGGCCTGTCGCGCCATCACATCATCGCCCAGGCCGAGGCGAGCCTGAAACGCCTCAAGACCGATGTCATCGACCTCTATCAGGTGCATGAATGGGATGGGCAGACGCCCATCGAGGAGACCATGGAAGCGCTCGATACGCTCGTGCGCCAGGGCAAGGTGCGCTACATCGGCTGCTCGAACTATTCGGGCTGGCATATCATGAAGGCGCTGGGCGCGGCCGAACGGCGCCAGGCCGAGCGCTTCATCTCCCAGCAGATTCACTACACGCTCTATTCGCGCGAAGCCGAATATGAGCTGGTGCCGGTCAGTCAGGACCAGGGCCTGGGCATCCTGATCTGGTCGCCGCTGGCCGGGGGCCTCTTGTCAGGCAAATATCGCCGCGACGGCGGGCCGGAGAGCGGTCGCCATGTCGAGGGCTATCGCGAGCCGCCGGTGCCCGATCGTGAACGGCTCTATGACATTGTCGATGTCATCGTCGCCATCGGGCAGGAGCGGGGCGTCTCGGGTGCACAGGTGGCGCTGGCCTGGTCGCTGGGTCGGCCGGGCGTCACCTCGGTGATCATCGGCGGGCGCAGCGATGCGCAGTTCAAGGACAATCTGGCTGCCGCCGAATTGCGTCTCACCGCCGAGGAACGCCAGCGGCTCGATGCGGTCAGTCAGCCGCCGCTGCTCTACCCCTATTGGCACCAGACCTATACGGCCAATGATCGTCTCGGCGCCGCCGATGCCGATCTCCTAACCCCTTATGTGGAAGCGTTCAAACGTGGGTGATTTTCTGTTTGCGCCGTATAATCCGGTGACCGTGCCGATCGCCCGCGGCGGGCTGTTTGCCGTGCGCCGCGTCTATTGCGTGGGTCGCAATTATGCCGAGCACATCATCGAGATGGGCAATGACACGCGCGACCCGCCGTTCTTCTTTGCCAAGCCGGCCGATGCGGTGGTGGCGGGGGGCGCCGCCATTCCCTATCCGCCGCGCACCGACGATCTGCAGCATGAGATCGAGCTGGTGGTGGCCATTGGCGCCGAGGGCGCCGATATCGAGGTCGCCGATGCGCTCAACCATGTCTATGGCTATGCGGTGGGCCTGGATATGACGCGGCGCGATCTGCAGGCCCAGGCCAAAAAGGCCGGGCGCCCGTGGGAAATGGCCAAGGGCTTTGATTTCTCCGCCCCCATCGGCACTATCGAGCCTGTCGCCAGCATCGGCCATCCGACCAGCGGCGCCATCACGCTCAAGGTCAATGGCGAAGTCCGCCAGTCGGGCGATCTCAGCGATCAGATCTGGAGCGTGGCCGAGGCGATTGCGCATCTCTCCGGCTTTGTCACGCTGCAGCCGGGTGATCTGATCATGACCGGGACGCCGGCCGGCGTCGGGCCAGTGGTGCGCGGCGATGTTCTTGAGGGCGCCATTGCCGGGGTCGGCAGCGTGCGCACCACCATTTCCTGATGCCGGTCTGGTCGCCCCAGCAGGATGCCGCCCTCAAGGCGGTGTCCGATTGGCTCAAGGAGCCCAATGGCAAGCAGGTGTTCCGCCTGTTTGGCTGGGCCGGCACGGGCAAGTCGACGCTGGCGGTGCATCTGGCGCAGGATATCCGCAGCGTCAAATATGCCGCCTTCACTGGCAAGGCAGCGCTGGTGATGCGCAAGCGCGGCTGCAAGGGCGCGCAGACCATCCATAGCCTGATCTATTCGCTGGTCAGCGAAAAAGATGGCGAACCGCGCTTCGTGCTCGACCCCGAGAGCCCGGCGGCCGATGCCGATCTCATCGTCATCGACGAAGTCTCGATGGTCGATGAAGCGCTGGGCCGGGACCTGTTGAGCTTTGGCGTCAAGGTTCTGGTGCTGGGCGATCCCTTCCAGCTGCCGCCGGTGCAGGGCGCGGGCTTCTTCACCGCCGATGAGCCCGACATCATGCTCACCGAGATCCACCGCCAGGCGGCCGACAATCCGATCATTCACCTGTCCATGCAGGTGCGCGAAGGCGGCTTTCTTGAGCGCGGCAGCTATGGCGAATCCATCGTGGTGGGGCGCGACAATGTCGACCGCAATGCGGTGCTGGAGGCCGATCAGGTTCTCGTGGGTCGCAACAAGACGCGGCTGCAGTACAATGACCGGCTGCGCGAGCTCAAGGGCCTGCCGTTCCACGAGCCGGTCGAGGGCGACCGCATGGTCTGCCTGCGCAACAATCCGCGCAAGAAGCTGCTGAACGGGCAGATCTGGATCGTCACCGAAGCGACGCGGCGCACCAATGGCAAGTGGAGCCTGCTGCTGGGGGCCGACGAGGGCAAGGGCGAGGCCAAGGTGCTCACCCACAAAGCCTTCTTTGCCGGCGAGGAAGACGCCATGAGCTGGCCAGAGCGGCGCCAGTTCGACGAATTCACCTTTGGCTATTGCCTGACCGTGCACAAGGCGCAGGGCAGCCAATGGGACAATGTGTATCT
The DNA here is from genome assembly GCF_005222805.1 of Devosia sp. FKR38. Lineage (GTDB taxonomy): Bacteria > Pseudomonadota > Alphaproteobacteria > Rhizobiales > Devosiaceae > Devosia. Next base: position 868,433 of record NZ_STGC01000002.1, read on the forward strand.
CTTCGACGAGAGTTTCGTGTTCCGCGAGGAGCGGGCGCGCTGGCTCTATACCGGCATCACCCGCGCCGCCGAAAAGATCACAGTGGTGTCCTGAGCCTCTGGGCTCAGTTGTTGGCGACGCTGATGGCGTCGGTGGTCCATTGCTGGTCGGTGCCCTGGTCGAGCGCCTGGCTCCAAACCTGCACCTGCTGCGGATTGACCGGGCCGAAGATGGTGGCAAAGGAGGTGTCGGCGGCGTCGCGCCCGACGCCGATGCGCACCAGACCATCGAGCGCGGCCATGCGGGTGGGGTCGAACAGATACCAGCGGTCGCCCAGATAGGCCTCGAATACGGCGTGGAAATCCTGCGGCTCGAGCTGCCAAGCGTAGCAGCTGACGAAGCGGGCCGGGATGCCCAGGGCGCGGCAGAAGGTGATGCCCAGATGGGCAAAGTCACGGCAGACGCCGGCGCGCAGCGAGAAGGTGTCGGCGGCGGTCGTCGTGGTGTCGCTGGTGCCGAATTGATAGTCGACTTCGCTGTTGATCCAGTTGCAGATTTCGACAACGCGGCCAAAGCCGGGGGCGATCTTGCCGAACTGGCGGGTGGCAAAGCGCGCCAGCTCGTCCGAGGGGCAGTAGCGCGAGGGATTGAGGAACGCCAGCGTATCGAGCGGCAGGATGGCGACGGGCACTTCGCCCACCACAGCGGGCGCCAGATGCAGCGGATCGAGCGCGATCTCGGCTTCATAGCGCAATTGCAGCGGGCCGGGCGGAGCGGTCAGGCGCAGATAGCGATTGCCACTTTCCTGCGCGGTCTTTTCGTCAAACATTAGCGACGGCGTGATGGTCAGTTTCTCGTTGACCAGGCGCTGTCGCCCGCCGTGCATGGCCTCGATATTGAAGATCAGGGTCGCGGTATCGAGGACGTCATAGCTGATCTGGCAGCCAACGGACAAACGCACGGCACATCCTTGCTGTAGGGCCCGCCGTGCTGGGAACATGCCCGTGCGGAATGCAGTCTATGAGGGCATGCTAGCACGCTATTGACGACGAAAGCATGGCACGTTCGCGGGCAAGATCGGCGCGGCCGCCATGACCAAAAAACGCGGCGCGGGGCCGCTTTGCTGCCATAGACTTGGGCTAAAGCGCTTGCAGATCAGCGCCCTATACCCCATCTTGGCGCTAGAGATTGATTTCAGCACCAGGTACCCAACCCGCCACGGAGGCAACATGCACCACGACACTCCCTTGATCACAACGATCGTGGCAGGTCTGGTGCTGGCCTATATTTTCGGGATGATTGCCAATCGGCTGAAGATGCCGCCGCTGGTGGGCTATCTGTTTGCCGGCATCTTGGCTGGTCCCTATACGCCCGGTTTCGTGGCCGACCAGGCGCTGGGTGCCGAACTGGCCGAGCTGGGCGTGATCCTGCTGATGTTCGGGGTGGGCCTGCATTTCTCGCTCAAGGATCTGATGAGCGTGCGGGCGCTGGCCATTCCGGGCGCCCTGGCCCAGATTGCCTTTGCGACCCTTTTGGGTCTGGGCCTCGCCACGCTTCTGGGCTGGGATCTGGGTGCGGGCCTGCTGTTCGGCCTGGCGCTGTCGGTGGCGTCCACCGTTGTGCTGCTCAAGGCGCTGCAGGATCGCCGCCTGATCGAGACCGAACGCGGCCGCATCGCGGTGGGCTGGCTGATCGTGGAAGATCTGGCCATGGTGCTGGCGCTGGTGCTGATCCCGGCCATTGCAAGCCTGAATGGCGGCGACAATGCCGTGCATGACCCGTTCGTGTCCTTTGTCGAGCGCGTCATCGGCGCCGATGTCGGCATCTGGGGCGTGCTGGGCCTGACCATGGTCAAGGTCGCGGCCTTTGTCGGCTTCATGCTGGTGGTGGGGCGCCGCGTCATTCCCTGGGCGCTGCATGGCACCGCCCATACCGGCAGCCGCGAGCTGTTCCGCCTGGCCGTGCTGGCCATTGCCCTGGGCGTGGCGCTGGGCTCGGCCGTGCTGTTCGGCGTGTCGCTGGCGCTGGGCGCGTTCTTTGCCGGCATGATCCTGTCGGAGAGTGAATTGTCCCATCGCGCCGCGCAGGAAACCCTGCCGCTGCGCGACGCCTTTGCCGTGCTGTTCTTTGTGTCGGTGGGCATGCTGTTTGATCCCTCGATCATCGTCACCAATCCGCTGCCGGTTCTGGCGACGGTGTTCATCATCGTCATCGGCAAGTCCGTGGCGGCGCTGGCCATTGTGCTGCTGGCGCGGCGCCCGCTGGCAACAGCGCTGACCATTTCGGCCTCGCTGGCACAGATCGGCGAATTCTCGTTCATCCTGGCCAGCATGGGTGTGGCTCTGGCCATCCTGCCCAACGAAGGCAAGGATCTGATCCTGGCCGGCGCGCTGATCTCCATCGTGCTCAATCCGGTGGTGTTCTGGGGCATTGATCGCGCCAAGCCCTATCTGGAAGCCCGCGTGGCGCAGCGCCGTGCCACCCGTGCGGGCGGCGAGGTCGAGCGTGTTGATCCGCCGGTGACATCAGAGGACGCGGCGGCTGCTGCCGTTGCCGCCGAGCCGCGCCAGGCGGTCACCGAGACCGCGGGCGAGAGCGATGATCGGCCCGAAGCCAGCATCCAGACCGGCCATACCGTGGTGGTCGGTTTTGGCCGCGTCGGGCGCGTGGTGGGCGAGGGCATCCATGCCGCCGGCGCGCCGCTGGTGGTGATCGAGGATACCGAGCATTCGGTGGCGTCGGCGCGTGCCACGGGCATCGAGGTGGTGTTCGGCAATGCCGCCGATGTCGAGGTGCTCAAGCTGGCCAATCTGCCGGCCGCCGCCTGCCTGCTGATCGCCATTCCCAATGGCTTTGAGGCCGGCACGGTGTGCGAAGTGGGCCGCAAGCTCAATCCGTCGATCCGCATCATTGCCCGCGCCCATTCCGATGAAGAAGCCGAGCATCTGCGCCATCTGGGCGCCGATACGGTGATCATGGGCGAGCGCGAAATCGGCCTGGGCATGCTGGCCTGGCTGCGCGGCGAGCGCGGCGAGGCCCCGGCTGCCGTGGTGCCGCCCGTCGAGCCCAAGCTGCCGAGCGGGGAAAACCTGCTGGCCAAGGCGGCTGCCGGCGCGGCTGCGGTGGTCGAAACCAGCAAGACCGATGGTGCTGAGACTATCGTGGTGACCGATGCGGCGCCCAGCCAGACGCTGAGCGTCGCCGAGCAGGTGAGCGAGGAGATCAGCGAGGGTGGCCCGGTTGCGCCGCCGGTGGCAGAGGACACGGTCGAAACCATCAAGAGCGATGGCGATGCCGTTGTGGTGGTCGCCGATGCGCCGCCGGCCGAGACGATCAGCGAAGCCGAACAGGTGGCTCAGGAAATCAGTGAAGGCGGGCCGGTTGTGCCGCCGATGGCCGAGGACACGGTCGAAACTCTCAAGAGCGATGGCGACGCCGTTGTGGTGGTCGCCGATGCGGCGCCGGCCGAAACGATCAGCGAAGCCGAACAGGTGGCTGAGGAAATCAGCGAAGGCGGGCCCGTGGTGCCACCGGTTGCTGAAGACACGGTCGAAACCATCAAGAGCGACGGCGACGCCGTTGTGGTGGTCAGCGATGCGCCGCCGGTCGAGACGATGACGGAAGCCGAGCAGGTGGCCGAGGAAATCAGTGAAGGCGGGCCTGTGGTGCCGCCGGTCGAACCGGAACCCAAGGCCTAGCGGGGCGGGCATTCACTATGGTGCGGATTTTCCGTTTGTTGAGCCGCCCGGTCGCGTTAGCCTTGGGCCCTGCCTTGCCAGCTGACCAATGGAATAGCCTCGTCCCATGATCTCGCAAAAAGCCAAATATGCCCTGCGTGCGCTGGTGTCGCTGGCCCGGGCGCCACGTGGCGAGACCATGATGATCGGCGAGATCTCCAAGGCGCAGGCGATCCCCAAGAAGTTCCTCGAGCAGATCCTGCTCGAGCTCAAGCGGGCGGGCTTTGTCGCCAGCCGGCGCGGCCGCTCGGGCGGCTATGAGCTGCTGCGGGCGCCTGAGGAGATCATGTTCGGCGAAGTGCTGCGGCTGATCGACGGGCCCATCGCGCCGCTGCCGTGCCTATCCAAGATCGCCTATCGCAAATGCGAGGATTGCCGGGACGAGGGGAGCTGTGAAATCCGCCATGTGTTCGAGCGCGTGACGCTGGCCACCCGCGCGGTGCTCGATACCACCACGCTGGCCGATTCCCTGCGGCTCGAAGACCTGCCGGTCTAGACGCTCTGATCTCTCGCCAAACGAGAGAGACCGACCTCAGCCAAATACCACGGTCTTGCGCCCGTTCAGCATCACCCGGTCTTCCAGGTGCAGCTTGACGGCGCGGGCCAGCACGCGGCTTTCGATGTCGCGGCCGGCGGCCACCAGGTCTTCGGCGCTCATGGCATGGGTGACGCGGGCGGTTTCCTGCTCGATGATCGGGCCTTCGTCCAGGTCCGGCGTCACATAATGGGCGGTGGCGCCGATGATCTTGACGCCGCGCTCATGGGCCTGGTGATAGGGCTTGGCGCCCTTAAAGCTGGGCAGGAAGGAATGGTGGATGTTGATCACCTGCCCGAACAGCCGCGTCGACAGCTCATTGGACAGCACCTGCATATAGCGCGCCAGCACCACGAGGTCCGCGCCGACCTTCTGGATGATGTCGAGCACCTGCGCCTCCTGGGCGGCCTTGGTGTCCTTGCTGACCGGCAACAGGTAGAAGGGGATGCCAGCATCCTCGGCGATCTTTTGCGCATCGGGGTGATTGGAGATCACGGCGGCGACCTCGGCGTCGAGCCAGCCGACGCGGATCTGGTAGAGCAGGTGCAGCAGGGTGTGGTCGAACTTACTGACCAGGATGACGATGCGCTTGCGGCGGCTCTGATCGACCAGGCTCGTCTTCATCGAAAAGCGCTCGATGGGGGATTTCAGCGCGCGCTCGATGGCGTCGCGGCTGACGCCACTGGGCGCGGCAAAGGCCAGGCGCATGAAGAAGCGCCCGGTTTCGCGATCCCAGAACTGGTTGGATTCCGCAATATTGGCCTGAAGCGCCGCCAGCTCCGTGGTGACGGCCGCCACGATACCGGGACGGTCGGCGCAGGACAGGGTCAGGACGAAATTGGCCGAGGACATTGGGCGCACTCCAAGAATTGAGGGCAGCGGTATCAATGGCTTGGGGCCGGGGTCAAGTTCTGAAATTGCGGCCATGCAAAAAGGGCCGCCCGCAGGGGCGGCCCTTCCTGAGTTTCGGCCTCGAGGCCGGAGGAGGGGGGTGTCAGGCGAGCATCTCCCGCACAAACACCTTATACCCAAGACCTGCTTCGAGCGCCGTCATCTCATAGGACATTGGATCACCTCCTTCACGTTGGTTGAACATGACAGGAATGGTGCGCCGATTTTTCGCATCTGTCCAGAGGCCGTTTTGCGGCCACTGGATCGACGGTTTCGGCTGCCCTGTCAGGCCTTTGCGCGCTTGGGATGGGCACGCAGCTGCACGATGGTGGCCAGCAGCACGCCCAGGGCGACAAAGCCGATGATGATGGTGGCCAGGGCATTGACGTCTGGGGAGACGCCCAGCTTGACCTTGGAGAAGATCACCATGGGCAGGGTCGACGAGCCGGGGCCGGAGACGAAGCTGGCAATGACCAGATCGTCGAGCGAGAGGGTAAAGGCCAGCAGCCACCCCGAGATCAGCGCCGGGGCGATGATGGGCAGGGTGATGTCAAAGAACACGCGCACCGGGGTGGCGCCCAGGTCCATGGCGGCTTCTTCCAGGCTCATATCGAGGTCGCGCAGGCGCGACTGCACCACCACCACCACATAGGCCATGCAGAAGGTGGAATGGGCGATGATGATGGTGAGCAGGCCGCGTCCCGACGGCCAGCCGATGGTGGCCTCCATGGCCACGAACAGCAGCAGCAGCGACAGGCCCGTGATGACGTCGGGCATGACCAGCGGCGCCGACACCGTGCCGGCCAGCAGGGTGCGGCCGCGGAACTTGCGGAAGCGCACCAGCGCCACGGCGCAGAGCGTGCCCAGCACCAGGGCAATGCTGGCGGCGCAGAAGGCGATCTGCGCGCTGAGCCAGGCAGCGCCCAGGATCTGCGGGTCGGCCAGTACCTTGCCGTACCATTTGGTGGAAAAGCCCGACCAGACCGTCACCAGGTCGCTTTCGTTGAACGAAAACACCACCAGCGAGATGATGGGGGCATACAGGAAGGCAAAGCCCAGGGTTGCCGTGATGGGCAGGAACCAGCCGCGTCTCATCTCAATTCCCCCGTTCCTTGTCCTGCACGGCGTCCTGCGCCCGCTGCAGCAGCATGATGGGCACCACCACCACGATCAGCATGGCAATGGCCACGGCGGCGGCGCGGGGCCAATTGGTGTTGGCAAAGAACTCGTCCCACAGCACACGGCCGATCATCAGCGTCGAGGGGCCGCCCAGCAGCGAGGGGATGACGAATTCGCCGATCGCCGGGATGAACACCAGCATGCAGCCGGCGATGATGCCGGGACGCGACAGCGGCAGCGTGATGGAGAGGAAGGTGCGCACCGGCCGGGCGCCCAGGTCGGCCGAGGCCTCCAGCAGGGCGCCGTCGAGTTTGACCAGATTGGTATAGAGCGGCAGGATCATGAAGGGCAGATAGGTATAGACGATGCCGACATAGACGGCGAAATCGGTCTGCATCATCACCAGCGGCGGAATGCCGAACAGGCCCAGGAACTGGTTGATCACGCCATTGCCGCGCATGAAGCCGCTCAGTGCATAGACGCGCAGCAGGAACGAGGTCCAGAACGGCAGGATGACCAGCATGAGCAGGATATTGCGCCAGCGGTCGGGCGCGCGGGCGATGGCATAGGCCATCGGATAGCCGATCAGCAGGGTGATGATGGTCGAGATCAGCGCGATCTTGATCGAGCTGAGATAGGCGGCGACATAGAGGCTGTCGCTGAACAGGCGCAGGTAATTGTTCAGGTGCAGCGTCAGCTGCACCGTGCCGTCCTCATTGGTCAGCAGCGGCGTATAGGGCGGGCGGCCGAACTGCTTCATGGTCAGCGAAATGCCAAAGACCACGGCCAGCGGCACCAGGAAGAAGATGGCCAGCCAGATGGCGGGCGCCGCGATTACCAGCGCCTTGCCGGAGAGGCCGACGGCGGCCAGCGCGCGCTCCACGCCCGACCAGGCGCGGGGGCGGGGCGGGGGCGCCGATTGTGCGTCGAAGGTGCTCATACTGTCAGCACCGAGCCGGCGCTGACGCCCCAGGAGAGATAGACCTCCTCGTCCCAGGTGATGGCGTCGGGATTGCCGCGCGTCACATTGGTCTGGGTCACGCGCAGGCGTTTGCCGCTGGGCAGCAGCACCTGATAGACGCTCATGTCGCCCAGATAGCCGATGTCTTCGACCATGCCGCGCGTCACATTGGCGTCGTGGATGCCCTCGGGCTTTTCGCGGCTCAGCACGATCTTTTCGGGGCGGATGGCCCAGCTCAGATGCTGGTCGGGGGCGCAGTCCACGCCATGGCCGACATAGATGTCACAGCCCAGCTCGTCGGAGCGGATGCGCACATGGGCCGGCTCGTCTTCGGTGACCACGCCATCGACCATGTTGACCGAGCCGATGAAGCCGGCGACGAATTTGGAATTGGGGAACTCATAGATGTCGGTGGGTTCGCCGATCATGGCGATCTCGCCCTGGTTCATCACCCCGATGCGGGTGGCGAGCGACATCGCCTCTTCCTGGTCGTGGGTCACCACGATGAAGGTGACGCCCAGGGTTTCCTGGATCTTGACCAGTTCGAACTGGGTTTCCTCGCGCAGCTTCTTGTCGAGCGCGCCGAGCGGTTCGTCGAGCAGCAGCAGCTTGGGGCGCTTGGCGAGCGCACGGGCCAGGGCCACGCGCTGGCGCTGGCCACCCGAGAGCTGGTGCGGCTTGCGGCTGCCGTAGTCGCTCAGCTTGACCAGGGCGAGCAGTTCGCGCACGCGCTCGGCGATTTCGGCGCGCGGCAGGCCGTCGCGCTTGAGGCCATAGGCAATATTCTGTTCCACATTCATATGCGGGAACAGCGCATAGGACTGGAACATCATGTTCACAGGCCGGTTATAGGGCGCGACATGGGTCATGTCCTGCCCGTCGATCTCGATGGTGCCGCTGGTGGGCGCCTCGAAGCCGGCCAGCATGCGCAGCAGGGTCGATTTGCCCGAGCCCGAGCCGCCCAACAGGCAGAACAGCTCGCTCTTGTAGATGTCGAGCGATACATCGGAGACGGCGATGATGTCGCCGAACTTCTTGGTGACGTTCTTGATGCGAACGAAAGGCTTGGCCGCGGGGTCGCGCCAGGGACGGGTGTCGATTGCGAGTTGCGGCTTTTTGACCATGTCGGCCCCTAGAGTAGAATTGGAGGGCGGCCGACGGCCGCCCCCGGATCGAACTTACTGACCCGTCTTGATGCGGGTCCAGGTGCGGGTCAAGACCTCTTCGAAGTCAGGGCTATGCGCCTTCATCACGAAGGCCTTGGCGATGGTTTCGGCCGGCGGATAGATGCCGGGGTTGGTCTTGACCTCATCGGCCACGAACTCGGTCGCAGCCAGATTGGGGTTGGCGTAGAAGACGTAATTGGTGATCGCGGCGACAACCTGGGGTTCCAGGATGTAGTTGATGAACTTGTGGGCATTGTCCGGGTGCGGTGCATCCACGGGAATGGCCAGGAAGTCGAACAGAGTGGCGGCGCCTTCCTTGGGGATGACGTATTGGACTTCCACGCCGCGGTTGGCGGCGGCAGCGGCGTCGGCGGCGATGAAGATATCGCCCGAATAGCCCAGGGCCACGCAGGTTTCGCCATTGCCCAGGTCATCGATGTACTGGCTGGAGTGGAAGTAGCGGATATAGGGCTTGATGGAGGTCAGCAGTTCCTCAGCCTTGGCCAGGTCCTCTTCCTTCTCCGAATTGGCATCGAGGCCCAGGTAGTTCAGCGCAATGCCGACCACTTCGGACGGGCTGTCGAGCAGGCTGATGCCGCAGCTGGCGAGCTTTTCGGCAAATTCGGGCTTGAAGATCAGGTCCCAGCTGTCGGTGGGCGCGGCATCGCCGAGGATCTCCTTGACCTTGGCGACATTGTAGCCATAGCCGATGGTGTTGATCATATAGGGCACGCCATGGGCGTTGCCCGGATCCTGGGCTGCGGCGGTGGCCATCACGGCGGGGTCGAGATTGCCCAGATTGGTCAGCTTGGCCTTGTCGAGCGGCAGGATCAGGCCGGCCTGGATCTGGCGCTCGAGGAAATTGCCCGAGGGCACCACGATGTCATAGCCGGAATTGCCGGCCAGCAGCTTGGCGTCGACGATCTCGTTGTTGTCATAGACGTCGTAGTTGACCTTGATGCCGGTGGCGGCCTCAAAATTGGCGATGGTGTCTTCGGCGATATAGTCGGACCAGTTGTAGACATTCAGGACCGGCTCTTCCTGGGCCAGCACCGGGCTGGCGATCATGATGGTGCCAAGGGCAAGGGCGAGCGACTTGTTCATCGGGGGCGGGTCTCCAGTTTAATATTGTCTCGGTCGGTCAATGCACGGCGCCTGTCGGCGACACTATGGGGTCCCGTGCCCAAACGGGCACAGGGCAAGGCTCATGTTTGTGGGCTCGGCATCCGCCGGTCCGTGGTGCGGGGTACAGGAAAGGGGCGCCCGGGGGCGCTTGTGGTCTTGGCTGGCCTGAGCCCCATTCGGGGCGCGTATCGATCGGCCGCAACGGCGCGATCAACCTTGTGTGCGGTCAGCGAAGTGCCCTTTCTCCGTTGGATGCTGGGCAAACCCTAGAGCGAAATCCCCCCATGGACAAGGGATGGCAGGCCAGGAATTTGCGGGGCTTGACGCCCTGCGGCAACAAGGCGCAAAACCCGCGCAAACGGCGCCCCGGCGGCGCCTGATCCCTGTGATGGAAAGCGCAATATCATGTCGGCCAAGGCCTATTTGTCGATCAGTCCGGAAGTCAAACAGGCGCTGGCAGCCGGCGAGCCGGTGGTGGCGCTGGAATCCACCATCATCACCCATGGCATGCCCTATCCGCAGAATCTGGCGATGGCGCGTGAAGTGGAAGGCGAAATCCGCGCCCGCGGTGCCGTGCCGGCGACCATTGCCATCATGGACGGGCGCTTCTGCGTGGGCGTTTCGGGTGAGGATCTCGAGCGCCTGGCGCTGGAAGGCGCCACGGCCGCCAAGGCCAGCCGGCGCGATATCGCGGCGCTGCTGGTCAAAGGTGCCATGGCCGGCACCACGGTGGCCACCACCATGCAGATCGCGGCCCTGGCCGGCATCTCCGTGTTCGCCACCGGCGGCATCGGCGGCGTGCATCGCGGCGCCGAGGACACCTTCGATATTTCCGCCGACCTCGAGGAATTGGGCCGCACGCCGGTGGCCGTGGTCTGCGCGGGCGCCAAGTCGATCCTTGATATCGCCAAGACGCTCGAAGTGCTCGAAACCAATGGCGTGCCGGTGCTGGGCTATGGCACCGACGAATTCCCCGCCTTCTGGACGCGGCAGAGCGGCTATCCGGTCGACCACCGTTTTGACGATGTCGCCGACATTGCCCGGCTGATCGCCATCCAGGCGGATCTGGGCATGGGCGGCGTTCTGGTGGCCAATCCGATCCCGGAAGCCGATGCACTCGATGCCGCGGCTATCGAGGCGCGCATTGCCGAGGCCATTGCCGATGCCGAGCGCGGCGGGGTGACCCGCAAGGCGCTGACGCCCTTCCTGCTCAAGCGCATCTTCGAGCTCACCGGCGGCAAGTCGCTGGAGTCCAATATTGCGCTGGTGAAGAACAATGCCCGGGTCGGCGCCGATATCGCGGTGGCCCTGGCCGCCCGCAAGACCAGCAAGCCGGTCATCCACCGCGCATGACCGCCCGGGTGCTGGTGGTCGGGGATGTGATGACCGATGTCATCGTCGTCCCCGAGGGACCGATCATCAAAGGCAGTGACCGGCGCGCCACCGTGCGCAGCCGCCCCGGTGGTTCGGGCGCCAACCAGGCCGTCTGGCTGGGCGCCATGGGCGCCAATGTGCTGTTCGCCGCCCGGGTGGGCGCGGCCGACCGCAGCACCTATGAGAACTATTTTCGCGGCCGCGATGTGGTGCCGGTGCTGGCGGGTGACCCGGACCTGCCCTCGGGCGTGCTGGTGACCATTGTCGATCCCGATGGCGAGCGCAGCTTCCTCACCGATCGCGGTGCCAATCTGAACCTGTGTGCTGCCGACCTGCCGCCCGACCTGCTCGATGGCGTCAGGCTGGTGCTGGTCTCGGGCTATAGCCTGTTTGCCCCCGGGCCGCGTGCGGCTGTGCAGGGCCTGTTTGCCGAGGCCCAGTCGCGCAGCATCGCCATCGCCATTGATCCGGCCTCGGTGGGTTTCCTGCGCGACGTGGGCACCGAGACTTTCCTGAGCTGGGTCACCGGCGCCGACTGGATCTTTGCCAATGCCGAAGAGGCCGAGGCCCTGACCGGGCTGGCTGACGTCGCTGCGCAGGTGGTTGCCCTGGGGACGCGGTTCGGCCGTGTCGTGATCAAGCGCGGCGCGGCCGGTGCGGTGCTGGGCGACCGGCATGGCATCAGCCTCAGCCTGCCGGCGCCGGTGGTGCCGGTGCGCGATACCACGGGCGCGGGCGATGCCTTTGCCGCCGGCTTTGTCGCGGCCTGGCTCAAGGACGCCGACGAGGCGACGGCCCTGACGCAGGGCATTGCCGCCGGGGCGCGCGCCGTGCAGGCGATCGGCGGCCAGCCCGACTAGGGCTTTGCCATCAGTTCCGGAGCAATCAGCCGCTGGGCTAGAAGGCGGATGTCCTCGCCCAGCGTGTCGCGGCTGCTGTTCTTCTGCGCCAGGCCAAAGCAGGCATCGAGCAGCAGGTGCGCCAGCCGTTCCGCAGAGGTCACCCCCGCCGCGGTGAGGGCCGCCACCAGTTGCGCGGTTGCCTTGGCCTCAGCCTCAGCCACCAGGGCCGCGCTGGCGCGATGGGCGGCGAAGAATTCATCGGCATGGGGCGAGGTGCCGATGGCCTTGCTGACCACGGCAAATTCGGCGGCCAGCGCCGCGCCGATGCGCACATCCACCGCTCCGGGACCGGCCAGGCCTGCGGCAAAGGCCCTCGCCTTGTCATCGAGCACCTGGGCAACAATGGCCAGGAACAGCGCATCCTTGTCCGGAAAATAGGCATAGAGTGTGGGCTTGGCCACGCCGGCGGCGCGGGCGATGGCCTCCATGCTGGTGGCGCGCAGGCCCTGGCGCAGGAACAGCTCCCGCGCCGCATCGAGCAGCTTGTCGCGCTTGTCTGAGGTGCGCGTCTGCGCCGGAGTGACCATCAGTGCTCTCCGCCTATTGAACGAATTGAACGAATATCATACATATCGTTCAGTTTCATCGGGAGAGACCCATGTCCGATCGTGTTCTTGTTACCGGGATATCCGGCTTCCTGGGCGGCCATGTCGCCCTGCAGTTGCTCAATTCAGGCTATAGCGTGCGGGGGAGCCTGCGCCAACTGGCAAAGGCCGATGCGGTGCGTCAGACCCTGACCCGCGCCGGCGCCGACACCAGCCGGCTCGAGTTCGTGGCGCTGGACCTGACACGCGACACCGGCTGGGCCGAGGCCATGGCTGGCGTGCGCTATCTACAGCATACCGCCTCGCCCTTTGTGCTGGAGACGCCTAAGGACCCGCAGGAGCTGATCGGCCCGGCTGTCGAGGGCACGCGCCGCGCCGTCACGGCGGCCCTGGCCAGTGGCGTGGAGCGCATTGTGCTCACCTCCTCGATTGCCGCCATCCAATATGGCCATGCCGACTATGGGCGGGTGATGACCGAGGCCGATTGGAGCAATCTGCAATCGCCGGCCACCGGGGCCTATCCGGCCTCCAAGGCCCTGGCCGAACAGGCCGCCTGGGCGCTGGTGGATGCGGCCGGGCGTCACAATGATCTGGCGGTGATCAATCCGGCGGTGATCCTGGGGCCCTTGCTCGATCAAGACCCTGGTACGTCATCGATGATGGTCCGGCGCCTGATCGACGGGCGCCTCCCCGCCGTGCCGCGCCTCAGCTTCTCGCTGATCGATGTGCGCGATGTGGCGGCCTTGCAGATTGATGCCATGACCAATCCGGCGGCTGGCGGCCAGCGCTGCATCGCCTCGCAGGGCAGCTATTCCATGGCGCAGCTGGGCGCGCTGCTGCGCCCGGCCTTTCCGGATCGCCGCATTCCCACGCGCGAACTGCCCGATTGGGTGCTGCGCCTTGTGGCACTGTTCGACCGTGACGTGCGCGACAATCTGGGCGAGTTGGGCGTGGTCAAGCGCGTCGACGGTCGTCGCGGCCCGCAGCGGCTGGGCCGGACGCTGATCCCGGCCGACGAGGCCGTCATCGCCACCGCCAGGAGCCTGATCGCCTTCGGTCATGTCTGAGCTGCGCAGGGGGGCGCAGAGCCAAAGCACCCCCTTGCCCTCGCCTCCGATTTTGTCCATATCAGTGCCGTCGGAACGGGGCTGTAGCTCAGTTGGGAGAGCGCGTCGTTCGCAATGACGAGGTCAGCGGTTCGATCCCGCTCAGCTCCACCATTCCGATAAAGGCCAAAGACTTTGCTGCGGGTTTTGCTTGGTGGGACATCCAAGTGGGACATTGGCGTGTTCGACCCGACCTATCTGCAAAGCTCTCGGCACGGCATATTCCCGTTTGCCCTTGCCCCGCGCCGCAAGCTCGACCCGACAGACATCCCCACGGACGGACGAATGCAGCTGTTGGCTCCTCGAGGTGCGTCAGGGCGTCTGTCTTGGCTATGCGGCGAGATCCGCGGTCGCTGACCTTGTCCGAAAGGCTGTTAGGCTTGGCAGCAGGGTCGGCAGCGTGATGATGGCGACGCAGGCGCTCATCACGCCGATGCTGCCAATTGCGCTGTCCGGGCGCATTGACAGCACACCAAGTCCTGCGACGCATGCGCCAGCCAAGAGCATGGCGAGGCCGTTGAACACGTGGTTGATCCCGATGTATCGCCCGCGGTCGGCCGCCGGCGGCAGGACCTGCATGGCCAGGCCAACCGGAACGATGTAGAGCCCGGACGCAGTGGACATCAGCGCAATATCAATCAGGAGCCGGGAATAGGAATGGGCTGCCGACAAAAAGCCGATGTCGGTCGCGGGCAGCACCGTCATCAGGGCGACGGCAGCCGGGACGGCAGGGTGGCTGAGCTTGCCCTGAACAAGGCGCGCCACCATGGCGCCGGCTGCCACGCAGATGCTTGAAACCAGGAAGACGATGGACACAGCGACCTCCCCCTCGCCCATCGCGGCAATGAGCAGGGGAATGGCGGTCGTGTTGAAGGCACCCTGGAACCAGAACCAGCTGCAGCCCAGGATGGCCAGGAGAACTGGGGGCTGTCGAGCGACCTCAGTCAGAATACGGGCGGCGTCGCTCCAGGCGGACGATGCCAAACCAGCCTGGGGGGCCTCGGCATCCGGGATGGCGCGGGACAGACCAACGCCAGCCAAAGCCAGCGTAACGCCCAATATGGACAATAGCCCGGGACCCGAGGATATCGCTGCCAGAACATTGCCGAGCACCAGCCCAAGCAGAATGGCGATGGTGCTGGTTGCCGTGACCCAGGAATTGGCAGCGACAAGACGCTTGGCTGCAACGAGCTCTGGCAGGATGGCGAATTTAGCCGGGCCCAGCACCGCCGCCTCGACGCCGCAAACCAGCACGGCCGCCAGCAGCATGGCCAGATTTCCGCTCAGCAGGCCGACAGCAGCGATACCGGCGATGGCCACCTCGGCTAGCTTGCACAGGCGGATGACGCCGGCGCGCGACCAGCGGTCAGTCCAGCGTCCGGCGGACAGCGACAGTACAACATACGGCACAACTGCCAGAATCGTGGTGGCCCCAACGACAGATTCGACTGGCCAGGCGCCCGTGTCGATGGCGCCGAAAGCAATCATGGTCAACACGGCCGAGCGGAGCAGATTGTGATGCAGCGCGGTCAGGGCCTGGGTACAGAGTAGAGGAGCAAAGCCGGGGTCCGCCGTGATCCGCTCAGCGCGCATGAAGTGCCACACAACAGGATTGCCAAAATCGACCTGCACAATAAGCTGTCGCCGGGAGAATGGAAGAGGGCAGCATGGGTGAGGCATGGACGTGGAAGCCGGAGCTGGGCCCATGGCGCATGGACCGCTATGGCTATTCCGAGACCCCCAGCCTTGTCCGTGTATCGACCGATGGCGTGCCCGACCGCTCACGCTATGACTATTGGTGTGACCTGGCCTTCTCCGACTTTGCACCAGACCGGGCACGCGAGGCCGCTGGCACCTTTCAGGCGCGGGCGACGGGGCTCAGCTACCACCGCGCCGATTTCTTCGAGACTCGATCCTCGGCCATCAGCGGCCACCGCACACGCCAGCAGTTCGAGCGGGACGGACTGGGCACGATCAGCATCGGCCTGGTGCGCGCCGGGCGCCGGATGACGACCGATCGCGCGGGCCAGAGGCTGGTGACCCAGGCCAACGGCCTGTTCGTCTATGACGCCAGCCAGCCCAGCCAGGTGCATTGGACCGAGCACCAGGCCAGTTTCATCGTGCTGCGCCGGAGCGATGTGCAGGGCGTGCTGGGCGAGGATGTTCCCGATGCAAGCACGCTCATGGCGCGGCTGGCCATGTCGTCGATGCGCCATCTGGTGGGCGAGCAACTGCGCCGGTTGGGACAGTATCACGCGAAATTGGGCACAGAGGCGCAGGGCTTCTTGATGGAGCAATCCATCCAGCTGATGCTGTTTGCGCTGGCGCCGCGCAGCCAGAACGACCAGCCGATGAGCGAAGACCATGCGCTGTTTCACACAGCACTGCGCTATATTGCCAATCGGCTCGCCGATCCCCAGCTTGAGGCGCAACGGGTGGCGGGGGCCCTGGGGGTTTCGCGGGCCACGCTGTATCGGGCCTTTGCCGCGCAGGACTTGGGTGTGGCCGAAGCCATCCGCGAGATGCGGCTTGATCGCGCGCGCGACATGCTGGAGCACGCGCCGATAGAATTGAGCATTGGCGATATCGCCCAGCAATGCGGGCTTTATGACACGGTCAATTTCTCCCGCATGTTCCGCCGCCGCTTTGGTGTGGCGCCCTCGGAGGTGCGCAAAGGCGGGCGATAGACGATCTCACCGATTGCCGGAACCGGTCAGATCGCATTTGGCATTGGCTCGCTTGTGCTCAGCGCCAGTGTGTAGCGCCCGGCAATGGGGCACTAGCTGGCCGTACCGGGCGACACGGGCGTCTGCACCGGCCCCAGCGTGCCGGGCCAGTTTCCGCTGCTGCGCGGCTTGGGTTCGTCAAGGGCCCTGATGAGCCAGTCCTGTGCGAAGCGATCATCAGTCAGCAGCTTGTTGAGCTTGTCGGTGTCATGGATCAACTCGATATAGGGGCCGATCCCGATTTCCTTCATCTCCTGTTCCATGGGCTGCACCCGCTTGCGGAACAATTCCTCGCGCTCAACGAGATAGCGGTTTTCCGGGCGGGACCGGATTTCGTCGTAATAGGCCATGCCCCAGCTGCGGTAGAAGTCGAACTGCTCGCGGCTGATGAAGATTTCGCCGGTGATCACGTTCGTGGTTTGCCGCGTGAACTCTTCGTAGGTGGTGGTTGGAAACCGGGCGAGATAGAGGCCGAGGCCATAGCGGTAGAGGCTTTCCTCATCCACGATGAGCGCTCGGAACTCGTCGAAGCTGACATAGAGCGCCGCCGTCCCCAGGATCATCTCGCCGCTGATGAAAGAACCGATCTGCTTGCCCTCCCCAAAAGTCTGGCGGATGAATTCCTGACGTTCGGCGGGGGGCAGGTCGTAATAAGCAACCATAGAGTTCATCGCCACGTCGCAGGCTGCGAGAGGCAGAGCCAGGGCGAGCACACCCAACGCGCGCCAGACCGGCTTGGTGGAGCGAAAAAGGGCCATGGGAACCTCTCCTAGAAGCTGTAGGTCGCCGAGACGGCAGCGCGGTTGAAACTCATGCGGTCGTTGAACACCCAGGTGGTGAGCCGGCCGCCGATGGAGAGCTGGTCGGTCAGCTGGTAGTCGAGCCCAGCCTCGAGCAGGCCCCAGCTGGGGTCGAGCCCGGTCTGCGCCGCCGGCACTTTTTCGGAGATCAGCTGCACCAGGCCCGCGCCACCGGTGACGCTCAACTGGTCAGTGAGGGCGTATTTTGCGCCCACACTCACCACCAGCAGCGTGTTGCCGAAGCTGTCGGAGGCCGGAATATTGCCGGGGCCATAGGTGATATTGGAGGCACTGCCCAGCAGCTCGGCCTTGGCTGTCAGGCCCAACCGGTCGAGCTGGTAGAAGGCCGCCATGAAGGCGCCCAGGCGCGCGGTGGACCCATCGGCGGGCGTGGCGGGCCCGGCCATGCCCACGCCCGTGAAGCGATAGGACGCATCCGAGCGGCCCATGCCCGCGGTCACGCCCATGGCCAGGAAGGGGAGCGGGCGCACGCCCACCATGCCGTCGACACCCAGCACATTGGCAAGGCCCGCCATGGGCAGGGCAAAGGCGAGGTTGGTCGAGGTGATGTCCTCGCGCGAATAGGTACCGGTGATGCCGGCATACATCCAGTCGCCCAGATCGGCCGAGACGCCCAGGCTACCCACCCAGGTCTTCTGGTCGCGCGATGTGGGCTGGTTGGTATTGACCGCATTGGCATAGGCGCCGGAGACGGTGATCTGCACATTGCGGATCGGCCCCGCTGTCCCGCTCGAACCCAGCGGCTGGATCGCCTCCAGGCGCGGGAGCGACCGGTTCTCGGGGGCGGACTGCGCGACTGCAGGGACGGCAAGACAAGAAAATGCAGCGGCGACGAGGGCGAGGTGTGGTGTTGGAACTATGAGCATGCAGATGAACTCGACCCGATTGACGGACTGAACGAAGGGGTAGCATTGCCCACGCGCAACCCCTACGTCGCCCAGTCTCAGGACGTCTTCAATCTGTCTCTCCCCAGCCCTGTTCTTGCTCCTGCGTACCACCCTCTTCGACCGAACTGCCGCGGTCGCGGTATGGGTGGCGCAAAGGGGCTCGCCGGCCTGCGCCGCAGGTCTGCAGGAATCGATGCCTCGCATGGGGCTGTGGCCATTATTTTGCAAACGACTGGCGAGGAAAACACTCTCGTCTGGTGCTGGTGACATCGGCAGAACCGGTAAGGCCTGCGGCGAGTGTTCCGGCTGCGTCTGTCGATGACAACCCATCTGCCCGATGCGCTGACGCCTGCCCATTTGGGGGACCAGTGGCGCGTCGATCTTGGATTCATTTAGTCGCGCCGCGACAACCACGCTGATGATCGTCGCCTTGGTACTGATGGCCAAGTCGGTGGCCAGGTCAGTTGCCGCGCGCGCCGACAATCCAAATAGCGCTGGCGGGGGTCAGGCCCCTTCGCCCTCCATGCGCGCGGCGGCGCGGGCAAAGCCGGTGGTGATGACGGCCTTCATGGCGTCGCGCGCCTCGTCGGGGTCGCCGGCCTCGATGGCGCGGGCGATGCGGCCATGCGCGGCGACGGTGGCCTCCATGGCGGCGGGATCGCGCACCGGGGAGCTGAAGGTGAAGGCGGCGGTCAGCGCCAGTTCCACCAGCGTGCTGATCGAGGCCATGAAGGGGTTCGAGGTCGCCTCGGCCACGGTGCGGTGGAATTCGAGGTCGGTGCGGGCAAAGTCTTCGGGCGTGGCGGCCTCGCCCATGCGGCGGGCGCAATCGAGCAGGGCGGCAGCCTGTTCGGGCGTGCGGCGGCTGGCGGCCAGGGCCGCCGATTCCAGCTCGATGCCGATGCGGATTTCCGACAGGCTGCGCAGAAAGCCCAGGTCGGGCCCGGTCTCGAAATGCCAGGCCAGCACATCGGCGTCGAACAGGTTCCAGCGCGCATGGGGCAGCACGCGGGTGCCGATGCGGGCGCGCGCCTCGATCATGCCTTTGGCAGCCAGGGTCTTGAGGGCTTCGCGCAGCACGGTGCGCGACACGGCGAACTGCTGCAGCAATTCGCTGTCGGAGGGCAGGATGGAGCCTTCGGGATAGTCGCCGCGCACAATGGCCACGCCCAGGTGCCAGAGCACCTGGGAATGCAGGTTCCGCAGCGGCACGCGGCCAGCGATGGCGGCCATCAACTCGCCCGATGTGCGCTGATCCTGCGGTGTGCTGGCCATGGCCTGTTCCCCTCCTGCTGCGGCCGCCGTTCCGGTGGCGACCATTAGTGTTACTATATGAGTTAGACCTTGCCCGCTATGGACACAAGCAAGGCTGGACAGGGCGGGCTCGCTTGGACAGTGTTGCGGCAAAAAGGAATCGCCGCCATGTCCGACACCAAACTCTCCCCCGCCGCCGTCGACCAGGTGCTGGCCGCCGTTGACGCCGGGCTCGACCAGAGCCTGGAGCGGCTCTACGGCCTGTTGCGCATCAAGTCCATCTCCACCGATCCGGCCTATGCCGCCGAATGCCAGCGCGCGGCAGATTGGCTGGTGGTCGAGCTCAATGGCCTGGGCTTTGCCGCCGAGGCGCGGGCGACGCCGGGCCATCCGGTTGTGGTGGCGCATGGGCCGGATCAGGCGGGCCCGCATGTGCTGTTTTATGCCCATTATGACGTGCAGCCGGTCGATCCGCTGGCGCTGTGGCACAGCGATCCGTTCGAGCCGGTGCTGACCACCGATGCCGCCGGCCGCAAGATCATCGTGGCGCGGGGCGCGTCGGACGACAAGGGCCAGATGCTGACCTTCATCGAGGCCTGCCGCGCCTGGAAGGCGGCGACGGGATCGCTGCCGGTGCGCGTCTCGCTGATGCTGGAGGGCGAAGAGGAAAGCGGCGGCAAGAACCTGCCGCCCTTCATGGAGGCCAACAAGGCCGAGCTGGGCGCCGCCGATGTGGCGCTGGTGTGCGACACCGACATGTGGGACCGGCAGACGCCATCGGTCACCACCATGTTGCGCGGCATGGTGGCCGAGGAGATCACCGTCACCTGCGCCAACAAGGATCTGCATTCGGGCATGTTCGGCAATGCCGCGCGCAATCCCAATCAGCTGTTGGCCGAGATCATTGCCAGCCTGCGCGCGCCCGATGGCAGCGTGACGCTGCCCGGCTTTTATGACGATGTCGCCGAGATCAGTCCCGAGCTCAAGGCGCAATGGGCCGGCCTGGGCTTTGATGACAAGGCGTTCCTGGGTGAAGCGGGCCTGTCGCAGCCGGCCGGCGAGGCCAATCGCAGCGTGCTCGAAATGCTCTGGGCGCGGCCGACCTGCGAGATCAATGGCATGATCGGCGGCTATACCGGGGATGGCTTCAAGACGGTCATTCCCGCCAAGGCCAGCGCCAAGATCAGCTTCCGCCTCGTCTCGGGCATGGACCCGGAAAAGATCCGCGCCGCCTTCCGCCGCCATGTCGAGGCGATGATCCCGGCCGATTGTTCGGTCAGCTTTCATGCCCATGGCGGTTCGCGCGCCATTACCGTGCCCAGCGATGGCGTTTATCTGCAGCAGGCGCTGGCCGGGCTCTCGGCCGAATGGGGCAAGCCCGCTGTGATCACCGGCTCGGGGGGCTCGATCCCGGTCGCCGGCGATTTCAAGCGCATCCTGGGGCTCGATACGCTGTTGATCGGCTTTGCCCATGTGGATGATCAGATCCACAGCCCCAATGAGAAATATGATCTCGAGAGCTTTCACCGCGGCATTCGCAGCTGGGTGCGGGTGCTGGCGGCCTTCGCGGTCTGACCGCTCTGCGTCCTGAGGTTGCCGCAAGCGTGCCGCCGTCCCTCCTGGGGGACGGCGATGCTTTTTTGGCGCCTAGAGGAAGATCACGGCCAGGATGGTGATCACGGCCGGCACAGTCTGGATGAACAGGATCTTGCGGCTCGAGGTGGCGGCGCCATAGAGCCCGGCCACGGCCACGCAGGCCAGGAAGAACATCTGGATCTGCCAGGCGAAATAGGGGTCGGGATAGACCAGGCCCCAGATCAGGCCGGCGGCCAGGAAGCCGTTGTAGAGGCCCTGGTTGGCGGCCATCACCTTGGTGGTCTGTGCAAACTCGGGGCTGAGGCCAAAGGCCTTGTGGCCGCGCGGCGTGGTCCACAGGAACATTTCCAGCACCATGATGTAGAGATGCAGCAGTGCCACCAGGGCGACGAGGATGGTTGGAATGACGTGCACGGGACTGGCCTCTGGCTGAACGTGTCCCCACCAGGATGGTGGGGCGCATGGTGCCATCCTCTTCTCATGTCCGCCCGCCTGCGGGCAAGCGCCCGTTGTGTTGCGGTTCGGGCTAACCGGACGTTAGCGGAATGAACTGAAGGGAGACTGCTGGCGCACCGGGCTGCTAGAGCAGGCCGAGCATGCGGTCCTGCGCCTGGCGCAGGGCAAACAGGCGGGTGCTGGTGTCGGGCTGGCTATTGGCTGATGTCAGCAATTCGCCCTTTTTGACCGCTGCCGTCACCTTGCCGCCTTCGAGCAGGCCGACCGGAACGGCCTTGGCGGCGCGGCTGTCAGCGATGGTCATGGTATAGCTGCGATAGCAGGTTTCCCCAATAGCATCAAAGGTTTCGCCCGGCTTGAGGTCGCGCTTGGCCACGGCGCAGACCTCGGCCACCGGCTGGGGCAGGGGCACCATGTCGGGCTTGCCATGCAGCATGATGCGCGCGCAGGTGAGCGGGACTTCCAGGCTCGTCAGGTGATAGGGCCGGAAGAAGGCATAATAGGGCCCATGGCCGATGTGCAGATCATCCATCCGCTCGATGATGCGGGGGTGCTCGGCCTTGACGATGACGAAGACGCCGGGGGCCACGCCCTTGCCGACGGTATAGTCGACAACGCCCATCTTGTTGAGAATCCCGCCATCGGCCTTGGGAATCAACACCTTGGCCATGTCGTCGCGGTCGGTCTTGGGGCCGTGCATGCCCGGCACGTCGGGGACCAGGCCGGTGGCATTGGCGATGGCGGCCATTTCCACCATGGTCTTGGAGCCATCCACGAACTCCACCAGCATGCGGGGGTTCATGTTGCGGCGGATGGCTTCCTCGCGATAGTCGTCGGGCACGGCGTCATAGTTGAGCGGATTGTTCTTGCCCTTGCCGGCCGCCACAATGGGCAGGCCCAGGGCACTGACGAATTCGATCAGCTCCATGCAGGAACTGGGCTCGTCGCCGGCCCCCACCGAATAGATCACGCCCAGCCGGTCGGCCTGGGCCTTGAGATAGGGGCCGATGGTCACATCGGCCTCGACATTCATCATCACCAGATGCTTGCCGTGTTCCATGGCCAACAGGTCATAGTCGGCGGCAACGCCCGGCTTGCCGGTGGCGTCGATGACCACGTCGATATTGGGCGTGGTCACCAGGGTTTCGGCCGAGGTGATGGCAATCTTGCCAGCTTCGATGGCGGCGGTGGCCTGGGCCGGGGAGTCCGTCACCTTGCCGCGGGAATCCTCGCCATAGGCAATGGTCATGGCCTCGAGTGCGGTATGGGGGCGGCGCGTGGCGATGGCGGCCATTTCGATGCCGGTCATCAGCGACATCTGCGTCACCAGATCGGTGCCCATTTCGCCCGAGCCTATCACGCCAACGCGGATGGGCTTGCCGGTTTGCGCCCGCGCGGCGAGGTCGCGGGCAAGTCCGGTCAGGGCGATTTTTGAAGTCATGACGGGTCCGATCGAGGCTGGTGTGCCTGCCTAGCCCCGCGGGTGCGTGCAACGCAAGAAAAACCGCGCAGGGGTGGTCGGGCCGTGGCCGGGCAGATGGGGGGCGGCAAAGGCGCTGGTGGGGCCGATCATGCCGCATTCTGCAGGGAGTCTTGTAGGTTCCGGACCGGAATTTAGCACTTCTTAAACCGTTCGCATGGAAACTGGTGACGGAGAAACTCTGGGGGCTCTCATTCGTCATGGTCAAACAGGCCGGAAAATCCGTCGCGCTGCCCGCAATCGTGGATCTCGACTCCCTTGAGGGTGTCCGCGACGTGCTGGTGGATGCGCTCGATGAAGGTGCAGTGACCATTTCCGCCAATGCGGTGGAACGGGTGAGCACCAATGCGCTGTTCATGCTGATCAGCGCTGCGGAAACGGCACGCAGGAACCGTTTTGATTTCGCGATAGAGCAGCCGAGCCCTGCCTTTGCTGCCGCTATCGAGCGGCTGGGCCTGGATGCCCAGTTTTCAGGGATGATGAGAGGATGACGACTTTGCGCGTTCTGACCGTGGACGATTCAAGAACAATTCTCGCCATGTTGCATCACACGTTGAGCAATGCGGGATTTGAAGTTCTGCAGGCCGAAGACGGGCAGCAGGGGCTGAACGTGCTGATGAAGGAATCGGTGGATGTGGTGATCACCGACATCAACATGCCGGTGATGGACGGCATCGAGTTCATCCGCCATGTGCGGGCCACTGGCAATCACCAGAGCCTGCCCATCCTGATCCTGACCACCGAGACCAGCCAGGACAAGCGCGACCAGGGCAAGGCCGCTGGCGGCACGGGCTGGATCGTTAAGCCGTTTGATCCGGAGAAACTGATCTCCG
The DNA here is from genome assembly GCF_005222805.1 of Devosia sp. FKR38. GTDB lineage: Bacteria > Pseudomonadota > Alphaproteobacteria > Rhizobiales > Devosiaceae > Devosia. Next base: position 891,927 of record NZ_STGC01000002.1, read on the forward strand.
TCATTCACCGCGTAGTCCACTAAGCATCCAGAGCCCTCTAGGGTTGGACGGTTTCGTATGAGCGATCTCGACGACTTCAAAGCGACCTATTTCGACGAATGCTCCGAGCTCCTGAACGAGCTGGAAGAACAGTTCGCCGCCATCGAGGCGGGTGAGCGTGACTCCGATCGCCTCAATGCAGTGTTCCGGGCCATTCACTCGATCAAGGGCGGCGCCGGCGCGTTCGGGTTCTCCGCTCTGGTGGGCTTTGCCCATGCTTACGAAACCCTTCTGGACTATGTGCGCGATGGCCGGGTCGAGCTGACCGACGATGTTTGCGCGCTGTGCATCCGCGCCAATGATATTATCGCCGACCACGTCAAGGCGGCGCAGTCCGGCGATGTGCTGGCTGCCGACTATGGCATGGAAGAAAAAGAGCGCTTCGACGCCCTGGCGCGCGGCGAATCGGCCGATGACGACGACGAGACCGGTGGCGAGATCATCGAAGAGTTCGATATCGACTTCACCCCGGTGATGGTCAATCTCGAGGCGCCTGCCGAGGACGACGCAGCCCCGGCCGAGGACGCCTTCGATACCGCCCCGCTGCAGCCCGAATCGGGCCATTGGGAAGTCATCTTCACCCCACACCGCGCGCTTTATGAGCGCGCCAATGATCCCCTGCTGCTGTTCCGCGAACTGGCGGCCCTGGGCCAGATGCATACGCGCGCCGTGCTCGGGGAAATCCCGCCGCTGGCCAATTTCGAGCCGTTTGCCGTCTATTGTTCGTGGGAGATCAGCATTGTCTCGCCCACGCTGACCGAGGCGGCGATCCGGGAAGTGTTTGAATTCGTCGAAGGCGACTGCGACATCACGGTCACCCAGGTTGGCGCGAGTGCGGCGCCGGCGTCCGCCAAGTCGGCTCCGGCCGCAGCGGCCGATGCGGGCCTCGACCTGCTGGCGCTGGCCGACGACGAGGTGGGCGTTGCGCCGGCCAAGTCCGCTGCCAAATCGTCTGCCAAGGCCGCCAGTGCCGCCAGCGCACAGGACAAGTTTGAAGAAGCGCCGGGCCTGAGCTTTTCCGAGCTGGCCGAAACCATGGCGCCGCCGCCCAAGCCGGCTGCGCCGCCGCGCGCCAAGCCGACGGCGCTGGCTGCAGCGGCTCCGGCTGCCGACGGCGAAGAGCATGCCGGTCGCGCTGTTGGCGTGCAGTCGATCCGCGTGGACCTCGACAAGGTCGACCGCGTGGTCAACATGGTGGGCGAGCTGGTGATTACCCAGTCCATGCTCACCCAGCAGATGGATGAGACCCTGCGCGCCCGCTATACCGAGCTGGTGCGCGGCCTGGAAGTGTTGGCGCAGACCACGCGTGGCCTGCAGGATTCGGTGATGGCCATCCGCGCCCAGCCGGTCAAATCGGTGTTCTCGCGCATGCCGCGCCTGGTGCGCGAACTGGCCACCAAGACGGGCAAGAAGATCAAGCTCGAAACGATCGGCGAGAACACGGAAATCGACAAGACCGTGATCGAGCAGCTCAGCGATCCGCTGACGCATATGATCCGCAATTCGGCCGATCATGGCATTGAGCAGCCCGAGGTGCGCCTGGGCCGCGGCAAGAGCGAAACCGGCACGATTCGCCTGTCGGCCGAGCAGGCCGGTGGCAATATCCTGATCATCGTCGAGGACGATGGCGGCGGCATCAACCGCGAGCGCGTGCTGCAGGTGGCGCGCGACAAGGGCGTCATTCCGCCCGACACCAATCCGACCGACGAGCAGATCGACCAGCTGATCTTTGCGCCGGGCTTCTCGACGGCAGCCGAGGTCAGCGACCTGTCCGGCCGCGGCGTGGGCATGGACGTGGTGCTGAGCAATATCAAGAAGATCGGCGGCTCGGTGCATGTGCGCTCGTCCACCGGCAAGGGCACGCGCATGACGCTGCGCCTGCCGCTGACGCTGGCGGTGCTGGACGTCATGCTGGTCAAGGTCGGCGACAGCCCCTATGTGGTGCCGCTGTCCTCGATCGTGGAAACCATCCAGGTGTCGCGCGCCAGCTTCGAACGTGTGCCGAGCGGCGGCCAGGTGCTGCAGGTTCGGGGCGAATATGTGCAGGTGATCGACCTGGCCAAGCGCTTCGACATGAAGGGCCAGACCGATCCGGAAAGCCGCTTTGTGGTGTTGTGCGAGGCCGAAGGCAGCCAGAAGGTGGCGCTGATCGTTGACGACATCATCGGGCAGCAGCAGGTCGTGATCAAATCGCTCGAAGAGAATTTCGAGCGCGTTGAAGGCATTGCCGGCGGCACGATCCTGGGCGACGGCAATGTCGCGCTGATCGTCGATGTGCAGGGCCTGAAGACCCAACTGATCCACAAGAATGCGGCCTGACAGCCGAGTGTAAAAGCGTAGCCGTCCAGAACCGGCGGCAGAAAGGCAGACCAAATGGAAGCGCTCAACCTGCGCGACGACTCGGGCGAGAACTCCGCCATCGCCGCTCACAATTCCATGCAGCTGATTGCGTTCTCCATCGGAGAACAGACCTATGGCGTCGAGATCACCACCGTGCGCGAAATCCGCGCCTGGAACGGGGCGACGCCGCTGCCCAATACCCGCGAATTCGTGCGCGGCGTGATCAATCTGCGCGGCACCATCGTGCCGATCTTTGACCTGCGCGCCCGCTTCGGCGACGGCCCGACCTCGCCCACCAAGAACCACGTCGTGGTGGTGATGAGCGTGGGCGAAAAATGGGTCGGCATCCTGGTCGATGCGGTGAGCGACATCCTGACCGTCTCGCGCGAAGACATCCACAATGTGCCCGAGGGCAATTCGGTCGATACCGAACTGCTCAATGGCATTGTCACCCATGACAGCCGCATGGTTGGCCTGATCGACCTGCATGCGGTGGTCAGCGGCGCCAAGCTGGACGGCTAGTCCACACCCAATCTTGCCGAAGATGCAGAGGGCGCCGCGAGGCGCCCTTTCTCATTGCCGCGTGTGGTGGGACTGTGCGGGGCCGGGCCAGAACACCGGTGAGCGTGCCAAAGCGCACAGCGGCCGCTGCAACACTGTGCAAGCGACCGGCGCGTGGCGGCGGATCAGTCAGACAAAGGGACGGGCGCTACGCGCTAGAACAGGTCGACGTCGCCGTGCGCCTGGTGGGCGGCAATGCCGGACAGCGCCGGGACGCGCAGTTCATCGAGCGTCAGGCTGGCCCAGACCTCGTCATAGACGCTGTCGGGTGAGGAGGGCGGGAGAATGGCGAACTGGCGCGTGGCCAGCGCCAGATTGTGGCAACGCTGCTCGATTCGATCCTGACCCTGCAGGGCCGTGATGATCATGGCAACGGCATCGCGGACGGCAGCATCCTTGTTCAGTTTGCTGTCGGCCAGAATTTCGAGGGCATCGGTAATGCCTTCCAGCATGGCCGCACTTTGGCGTGCTGTTTCATCGAGCTCTTTTGCCAGTTTCTGCAGTGACATGTACTTGTTGTCCTAACCCCGTGATGCCACCCTATCCCGGGATTTCTAAAGCAGGCCTTGCAATCTGTTGCCACAATCTGAGACATCGAACGATGTGGTTAGCGATTGGATAACGAGTTTAAAGCTACCATCGGAACAATTAAGTTACCTGGGGCCCGAGAGCGCTTATGGCACTGCCGAATTCCTTGCCACCTGAATTCGATCGTGGCGTTGTCACCACCGTCCATCAGGGTGAGTGCCACGTTTCTGGCGATGTTGACCTGACCTTCTCAACGGTCCTGGGGTCATGCATCTCCGCCTGCGTGCGCGACCGGGTCGCCAATGTGGGCGGCATGAACCATTTCCTTCTGGCCGAGCAGTCCGGTTCGGCCAAGGATCGCTACGGCGCCTCGGCCCGCTATGGCGCCTTTGCCATGGAACAATTGATCAACAAGGTGCTCAGCAAGGGCACGGGCAAGAAGTCCAACCTGGAGATCAAGATCTTCGGCGGCGGCAAGATCAATGCCTCGCTCGATGATGTGGGCCTGAAGAACATCGAATTCGTGCGCAGCTTCATGGCCGACGAAGGCTATGTGATGATGGGCGAGGATCTGGGCGGCAATTATGCGCGGCGCGTGCTGTTCAAGCCGCATTCCGGCCGCGCTTTCTGCAAGCGCCTCGATAGCGATGTCGGTGCCAATGTGGCCCGCGAAGAACTGGCGATCGCCAAGCGCCGCGTCGTGGTCGCTCCGCCGGTGGACGATATCGAACTGTTCTAGGGCCTCTGGCCTTATTGCCAATCAGGGCCGCCACGCGTTGGCGGCCTTTTCTATTGGCTGGTGGAGACGATCTACTGTCTTTGCCGGTCGTTGCTGTCCCGATTGGACAATTGTGCGCCAGAATGGGGCAGAAATAGCCCGCTCGATTGAGACTCTGACAATTTAGGTTAGCAAAGCCTTTCCCCAAGGGGCGTTGCTATAGAGTTGGTTAACCATTGCCGGTTTAGGTTTGGAGAATGTCCAAAACCCTGCCGTTTTTCGGTTCGCCGGCCCTGTCATGTCCAGTCTGCGCCTCGCATTGATCATCGCGGCCATCTGGCTGGGCGCGTCTGCGCTGGCCTGTGGATTGGTGGTGCTGACGGTGGCAGGCCCGGTGCAGTTCGGGCTGCTGGCTGGCCTGGCCGTCGTGGCGCTGCTGGCCACCACCGGCCTGGCGATGTGGCTCGATCGCAAGAACAATCGCATGCTGGTCGATGTCGCTCTGGCCGCCGGGCTCAGCCAGAGCGCCGATGATGTGCTGAGCATTTCCGAGATCGTGGGGCGGCTGGGCAAGCGGCTGGAGCGCGCGCATCACTTCAAGAGCGCCATCGGCCATATGCATGAGCCGGTGGTTGTGCTCGACGAGGGCGGCGTGATCCTGGCGGCGAGCGCCGGCATGGCCCGGCTGGCGGCCGGTGCCGTGGAAGGCGCGACAATCGATGCGCTGTTTGGCCCGGGCTATCTCGGCGCCGGGGGCGGCGTGCCGGAAGAAACCATGGCCATGCTGGGCGAGCGACGCTATGCCGTGCGCCGCTATGCCATTGCCACCAATCGGCACCTGGTCGAGCTGGTGCCGGCCGGGAGCTATATCGAGGACGATGAGCTGGATTCCTTTGTCGGGGCGCTGGCGGCCGGGCAGACCGGCTTCCGCTTCGATGCGGCGACCGTGGCGCGCAACCCGGCCATGGGGGCGCTCAACTCCGGACTGGAGGCGCTTGACGAGGGGCTGCGCCAGCTCGATGGCGTGATCGCTGGCCGCGATGACCTGCCCGACGCCTTTGATGGGCCGCTGGGCTCGATTGCTCGCCGCGCCGAGGATGTGCTGCGCGCGCTGGGTGACCAGATCACGGTCGAGCGCGGGCTGCGCAGCCGGCTCGAAGGCCGGCTGGCGCAGGTGAGCGAGCTGGTCGAAGGCTTCGAGATGCGCCTGAGGCGTATGGACGCGGCGTCCGAAGACAATCGCGAGGATGTCGGAACGCTCGACACATCGATGCGCAGTGGTGTCCAGCAGATCCAGCAGGCGCGGCGCCTGGGCCGGGCGGCGCAGGGGCTGGCCGGTGATGCCGAACTGGCGGCGCAGCGCACCGGTCAGGTGGTGGTCGAGATCGACCGGATGACGCTGGACATCGACAAGATGGTGCAGGCCATCGAAGATGTTTCCTTCCGCACCAATATGTTGGCGCTCAATGCCGCGGTAGAGGCGGCGCGGGCCGGGGAAAAGGGTGCTGGCTTTGCCGTGGTCGCCGATGAGGTGCGCCAGCTGGCCCAGCTCACCAGCCGCTCGGCCAAGGACATCCGTTCCGCGCTTGGGCGCGGCCGCGCACAGGCGGAAACCGGGGTGGCCGAGGCGCTCTCATTGCAGAATATGCTGACAAATCTTGAGGGCCATTTACGCAATCTAAGTAATGAAACCGACACTATAGCTGCCACCATAGGTCAGGGAGAGACGGCACTGGGCCGTCTGGCCGGACGCATGGGATCGAGTGGCGCGTCTGTGGCGCCGGCAAGAGTGCCGGCACGGCGAGCCAGTGCTTAGACGGGTGTCCGGCATGGACGCCTGGGGCAATTGGGGAACGTCGGATGGAACAGGGGGAAATCTCCCTTAGCGAGCGCGAGTTTTCGCGGATCAAGGCTCGGGTCTACAAGGTGGCCGGAATCTCGCTAAGCGATGCCAAGCGAACCCTGGTGGTTTCGCGTCTGTCCAAGGTCGTGCGCAGCCTGGGGCTGTCCAGCTTTGACAGCTATGTCGATCATCTGGAGCGGGGCGGTTCGGCACAGGACGGGCAGGATTTCGTCAATGCCCTGACCACCAATCTGACGCGCTTTTACCGCGAAGATCACCATTTCGATCATCTGCGCAATTATGTGGCCGGTCTGGTTGCCAGCAAGCCGCGCGGTGCGCGCCTGCGCATCTGGTCGGCCGGCTGCTCGACCGGGCAGGAGCCCTATACCATCGGCATGGATCTGCTGGGCGCGATCCCCGAGCTCAAGCGCTGGGACTTCAAGATCCTGGCCACCGATATCGACACGGCCGTGATCGCCAAGGCGGCGCGCGGCATCTATCCGGAAAATGAAACCGCGGGCCTGTCGCCGGAACGCCTCAAGCCCTTCCAGCGGCTGGGCGACGGCACGGTCAAGATTCCCGACGCGGTGCGCGAGCTGGTGTCGTTCAAGCCGCTGAACCTGATTGGCCAGTGGCCGATGAAGGGGCCGTTTGACGCCATCTTCTGTCGCAATGTCGCGATCTATTTCGACAAGCCGACACAGGGCGAAGTGTTTGGACGCTTCAGCAAGCTCCTGGCGCCCGACGCCTTTCTCTACATCGGTCATTCCGAGAACCTGGGGTCCGGCGGCGAAGGCTTCCGCCTGGTCGGCAAGACCATCTACCAGTGCAAACCCAAATCCAACAATCGAGCAGCGGCATGAGTATCAAGGTTCTTGTAGTTGATGACTCCGCGCTGATCCGCGAAGTGTTGTCGCGCACATTGACGCGCGATGGCGATATCGTCGTGGTCGGCACGGCCACCGATCCGATCGACGCGCGCGAGAAGATCAAGCAACTCAATCCCGATGTCGTCACGCTCGACATCGAAATGCCCAATATGAACGGGCTGCAGTTTCTCGAAAAGCTGATGCGCCTGCGGCCCACGCCGGTGATCATGGTGTCGACGCTGACCACCAAGGGGGCCAGCGAGACGCTGCTGGCGCTCGAACTGGGCGCCGTCGACTTCGTGGCCAAGCCCAGTGCGGACCTGCAGGGGGGCCTCGACAATTTCGGCGCCGGCCTGCGCGACAAGATCCGCGCCGCGGCCAAGTCGGACGTGCGGGGACGGGCTGCCGACAAGGTCAGCGTGCCCCAGGTCGCCATCAAGACGGCCGCTGCCCCCAATGGGGCGTTGATTGCCATCGGCGCCTCGACCGGTGGCGTCGAAGCCATTCGCGCCGTGCTGACCCAGCTGCCCGCCGATTGCCCGCCCGTGGTCATCGCCCAGCACATGCCCGCCGGCTTCACCGCCCGTTTTGCAGCGCGCCTCGACGAACTGTGCGCACTCAAGGTTGTGGAAGCGGAAGACCGCATGCAGCTGCAGCCCGGCCATGCCTATGTGGCCAAGGGCGATTTCCACCTGCGCGTCGAGCGCTCGTCAGGCATGCTCAAGTGCCGCCTGACGCATGACGACCTGGCTTCGGGCCATCGCCCGAGCGTGGATGTGCTGTTTGAATCGGTCGCCAAGGCGGTTGGTCCCATGGCTGTGGGCGCCATTCTCACCGGCATGGGCCGCGACGGCGCCCGGGGGCTGAAACTGATGCGCGACGCCGGCGCCTATACGGTCGGCCAGAGCCAGCGTTCGGCGCTGGTCTATGGCATGCCGCGTGTCGCCTTCGAGGAAGGCGCGGTGGTGGAGCAGGCGCCCGTCGAGGCCATTGCGGCGCGTCTGGCCAATGCGTTGGTGCGCATCAAATCAGCGGCCTAAGGCCGCTCATATGCAATGTGGCGGTACCAATTGAGACATTTGTAACGCTTGTTGCTTAGTGTTTGTCCGAATGCACGGGGTGGTTGCCCCGCGCACCAAGAAGGTGATCAAGACCATGCCTAAAGCCAGCGCTGTCAGTGTTCTTGTCGTTGACGACCAGCAGTCCATGCGCGGTATCTGCAAGTATATTCTTACCCAACTGGGCTTTAAGGACATCATTGAAGCCAAGAGCGGTCGGGATGCCCTGGGCAAGCTGGAAAAGTCCAATGTGGACCTGATCATTTCCGACTGGAACATGGAAGATATCGACGGGTTGACGCTGCTCAAGGTGATCCGCAAGCATCCGCGCACCCAGGCCATGCCCTTCATCATGGCCACCGGCCGTTCCGACAAGGAGCAGGTCAAGGAAGCCATTTCCTTTGGCGTGAACAACTACATCGTCAAGCCCTATGACGCTTCGACCATGAAGAAGCGCATCGAGGCGGTGATCGGCGCGCTGAGCTAAGCTAAGCTTAGCTGAGCTAGTCGCCCGCCCGCCTTTTCGACCTGAATTTTTCGAACCCCTTCCAGCCCGCGCGCTGGGAGGGGTTCGGCGTTTTGGGCGGCAAATTCCCCCGCCAGACCGGACCGGCGGCGCAAAAAATGCGTCGTAATAAGTGGTTAATGCGCCATGTGTATCGTTTGCATAGCCGGGCTTTGCCCGCATGGGGGAGTCTTGCTGCCATCGGCGCAATTGCGACGCGCCAGAGCCAAGATCACGTCGAGCGTGACGGGCGCAGCATTGCATAGGAAAGCTGGAGTATTTGATGGGACTGTTGCCGCATTTCAAAATCGCCCAGAAATTGCCTTTGGCACTGGTTGGTTCAGCACTGCTGGTGAGCGTGGGCGTGGGGATTGCCAGCTATCTGATTGGTTCGGCAACGGTTGATGAGCTGTCCAGACGCCAGATCGACACGATCGCCACCCAGGCGTCGTCGGAACTGGCCGCCTATTTCGATGGCATTTCCAAGGATCTGGCGATCACGGCGGCGACCGAATCGACCCAGACCACCATGCGGGACTTCAACATCACCTGGGGTCAGTTTGGCACGGCCAAGCCGCCCAAGGATCCGGTGGTCGCCCTGCAGGACGCCTATATCAAGAACAATCCCGATCCGAGCCAGCGTGAACTGCTCGATGCGTCGACCGACGCCAAGCGCAGCAATTATGATTTTGCCCATTCCAAGGTGCATCCGGCGTTCCGCCGCCAGCTCACTGCGCGCGGCTATGCCGATCTGATGCTGCTCGATCCGGCTGGCAATCTGATCTATTCGGTGATGAAGCGCGATGATTTCGCGACCAATTTCGGCGCCGGTGGTCCCGGTGCCGCCACGGGCCTGGGGCAGGCCTTTCAGGCTGCGGCCGGCATGACCGAGTCCGGTCAGGTGGCCTTTGCCGATTTTGCCGCCTATGCTGCGGCCGCCGGTTCGGCGCAGAGCTTTATGGCCACGCCGCTGTTTGACAATCGCCAGAAGCTGGTGGGCGTGCTGGCCGTGGCCATCTCGACGGCATCGGTGGATGCCATCATGAGCAAGGCCGAGGGCCTGGGCGAAACCGGTGAGAGCTTCCTGGTCGGTTCAGACTTCCTCATGCGCTCGGATTCGCGCTTCACCGCCGAGGCCGATGCGCTGGTCGCCCGGTTTGAATCGCCCGACGTGGCCTCTGCTTTGGCCGGCACGGCCGTTTCGGGCACCTCGAACGCCTATCGCGGCATGGACATGATCCTGACCGCCAAGCCACTGACCGTGGGCAATACCCAATGGGCGGTGGTGACGGTGATCGGCAAGGACGAGGCGCAGGCGCCGGTGGTGGCCATGCGCAATATGATGCTGCTGGTCGGCGCGGGCCTGCTGGCGATTGCAGCGGTGGCCGGTTATCTGTTCTCGCGCTCGGTGAGCCGCCCGATCACGGGGCTGACCGATACCATGGCGGCGCTGGCCGATGGCGATCTGAGTGTGACGGTGCGCGGCGGTGAACGCCATGACGAGATCGGCGCCATGGCGCGGGCCGTCGAGATCTTCCGGGAAAACGGTCTCAAGGTGGCCGAGATGACCGAGGCCGAGGCGGCCCAGGTGCTCAACCGTCAGGCCGAGCGGGCCGATATGATGCAGAATCTGCAGCGGGCTTTCGGTACGGTGGTCGATGCCGCCATCGCCGGCGACTTCAGCCGCCGTGTTGATGTCGAATTCCCCGATGAGGAGCTCAACCGCCTGGCGCGTTCGGTCAACCATCTGGTCGATACGGTCGATCGTGGCGTCGGCGAAACCGGCGTGGTGCTGGCGGCGCTGGCCAATACCGATCTGACGCAGCGCATGATGGGCGAGTATGACGGCGCCTTTGCCAAGCTCAAGACCGATACCAATGCGGTGGCCGAGAAGCTGACCGAAGTGGTCGGCCAGCTCAAGCAGACCTCGCGCTCGCTCAAGACGGCGACCGGCGAAATCCTCTCGGGCGCCAATGACCTCTCCGAGCGCACCACCAAGCAGGCCGCCACCATCGAGGAGACCTCGGCGGCCATGGAACAGCTTGCCGCCACGGTGATGCACAATGCCGAGCGGGCCAATGAGGCCAGCAAGGCCGCCGCCAGCGTGTCGCACACCGCCGAAGAGGGCGGCGTGGTGATGGGACAGGCGACCAAGGCGATGGAGCGCATTTCGAACTCCTCGTCCAAGATCTCCAACATCATCGGCATGATCGATGACATCGCCTTCCAGACCAACCTTCTGGCGCTGAACGCCTCGGTGGAAGCGGCCCGCGCTGGTGACGCCGGCAAGGGCTTTGCCGTGGTCGCCGTGGAAGTGCGGCGCCTGGCACAGTCTGCCGCTTCGGCCTCGTCGGAGGTCAAGCTGCTGGTCGAGGAATCGGCCCATGAGGTCAATGGCGGGTCGCGCCTGGTGGCCGACGCGGCCAGCAAGCTGGAATCCATGCTCACGGCGGCACGCTCGTCCAATGAGCTGATGAGCGGCATTGCCCGCGAAAGCCGTGCCCAGGCCGCCTCGATCGAGGAGGTCAACACGGCTGTGCGCACCATGGACGAAATGACCCAGCACAATGCGGCGCTGGTGGAGGAAATCAACGCGGCCATCGAGCAGACCGAGACGCAGGCCTCCGAGCTGGACCGTATTGTGGAAGTGTTCGACACCGAGGATGGGCAGCGGGCCGAGGCGCCTGTGGCGCGTTCGTCCAATCCGGTGCGGGGCATTGCCGAGGGTGCGCGGGGCTTGCAGGACAAGATCCGCAGCGCGGCAAAGTCCTATTTCAGCAAGGGCAATACGGCTGTCGGGCAGGACTGGAACGAGTTCTAGTCCCGCCGGCGCCGGTGATTGCAGAGCCGATGAAAACGGGGCCTCAGGGCCCCGTTTTGTTGTCTGATAGCGGTTTACTGCGCCACGGCAACGCGATGTTAAGATGCTGTGCGCTATCCCGGGGCTACCATACAAGATTGTGGTTGTTCGGCAGCGGGGGGAATGCGCGGAATGAAGGCGAAGTCGGGTTTCTGGGGCAATATCAAGCTGACGACGGCTATTGCCGGACTGGTGTTGGGCAGTATCGTGGTGACGATCACAGCCTATTCGGTCAGTGGCTATCTCGATCTGCGGCGCCAGGCCGTGCAGCAGTCGATCAACCAGCAGGTCGCCAATCTGCAGGTGGCCGGCACGATCCTGGAAAAACGCCTGTCCGGCGCGGTGCTGACTTGGGCCGAGGATGGCAGTATTGCTGCGCTGCAGGCCTATTCGCTGCCCTTCTTCCACGACACGGCGGCCATCGATTCGGTGACGCGTATCACCCATGGCGCGGCGGCCATCTTCGGGCTTGATCCGGCCAGCGGTCAGTTCATCGCCAAATCAACCAGCTTTGAGGCTGCTGACGGCAAGCGGGTCATCGATTTTGCGCTCGATCCGGCCTCGCCCGAACAGGCCGCTTTGGCGCAGGGCCTGCCCTATTTTGGCACCGTGACCATGCAGGGCACGCGCTTTTTCGGCGCGTTCCAGCCCATGAGCAGTCTCAAGGGCGAGCTGATCGGCGCGTTCTTTGTGGGTAGCGATGCCGCCGTTGCCGAGGCGGCCGCTGATGCGAGCCTGGGTTCGACGGCGCTGCTTGGCCTGGTGCTGCTGGTCGTGCTGGGCGCGATCAGCCTAATTGCAACGCGCCTGCTCACCCGGCCCATTCCGCGCATCGCCAAGGCCATGGATGCCATTGCCGAAGGCCGGTTCGACACCGAAGTGCCCTATCTCAGCCGGGGCAATGAGCTGGGCGCCATGGCGCGGGCCGTGGACGTGTTCCGCGCCAATGGGCTGCGCGTCAGCGAAATGACCGAAGCCGAGGCTGCGCGTATCATTGCCGATCGCGATGCCCGTCAGGAGATGATGACCCAGTTGCAGTCGGCCTTCGGCCAGGTGGTGGATGCCGCTTCGGCTGGTGACTTTACCCGCCAGGTCGAGACCGAGTTCCCCGATCCCGAGCTCAATGGCCTGGCCAGGAGCATCAATGCGCTGGTGGCCAATTTCAACCGCGGCGTCACCGGCATTGGTGGTGTGCTGGCCGCCCTGGCCAATACCGATCTGCGTCAGCGCATGGATGGCGCCTACGAGGGCGCGTTCGCCACGCTGCAGACCGACATCAATGCGGTTGCCGACAAGCTGTCCGAAGTGGTGGGTCAGTTGCGCGAGACCTCTGGTACGCTCAAGACTGCTACCGGCGAAATCCTGAGCGGCGCCAATGATCTGTCCGAGCGCACCACGCGTCAGGCCGCCACGATCGAAGAGACCTCGGCGGCGATGGAAGAGCTGGCGCGCACGGTGATGCGCAATGCCGATCAGGCCGGCAAGGCCAGTGCGGTGGCCTCCACCGTCATGCGCGCTGCCGAAGACGGCGGCCTGGTGATGGAACAGGCGACGCAGGCCATGAGCCGCATTTCGCAGTCCTCGGGCAAGATCTCCAACATCATCGGGCTGATCGATGACATCGCGTTCCAGACCAACCTGTTGGCACTGAATGCCTCGGTGGAAGCGGCGCGTGCCGGCGATGCCGGCAAGGGCTTTGCCGTGGTGGCCGTCGAGGTTCGGCGGCTGGCCCAGTCGGCTGCCAATGCCTCCAGCGAGGTCAAGCAGCTGATCGAGCAGAGCGCCAATGAAGTGCGCGGCGGCACCTCGCTGGTGGGCGATGCCGCCAGCAAGCTTGAGGCGGTGCTGGAAGCCTCGCGCTCGTCGAGCGAGCTGATGACCGGCATTGCCAGCGATAGCCGCGACCAGGCGGGCGCCATCGATCAGGTGTCGATCGCCGTGCGCACCATGGACGAGATGACCCAGCACAATGCGGCGCTGGTGGAGGAGATCAACGCCGCCATCGAGCAGACCGAGGCCCAGGCAACCGCGCTCGACCTGATTGTCGATGTGTTCGCCGTGGACGATGATCGACGTTCGGCCGGAGCACAGGCCCGGCGGCCGGCCGCGGCGCGGACACCGGCTGCGGCGCCGCGCCGACCGGTGCCGAAGCGCCACGGCAATGCCGCTCTCGACAATGACTGGACGGCTTTCTAGGCTCGTCTCAACGAACAGCACGACAATAGGGGCGTCCGGCAGGGCGCCCCTATTGTTTTGCGGCGCCTGCTCGTGGCCCATGGCGCAGGGCCCTGGCCAGGGGCGCAATCGCGCCAGGCCGGCTCGGCGCGAAGATCGTCAAAGCAGTCCATATCGCTGTAAAAGCGGCGACGTCAGGCATCAACCTCGTTTTATTTCAATGGCTTAGCCGCATAAATAGAGGCAATACTTGGTTAATTTTGTGCTGTTACTGTTTTGTGACTGCGGGCTTTTTGCGCCTGGCGGATGATCCTGGAGTCTATTCATGACCAGTCGTATTGCTGCCTTTGCCGGTCGTATCAAGCTGACCACGATGATTGCCGCATTGGTGATCTCGGCGGTGATTGTGTCGGTCAGTGTGGTGACGCTGGCGCTCTATCTGAACCTCAGCGAGTCCTCGCGCCGCGATGCGATCAAGCAGCAGGACACCAATCTCAAGACTGCGGCGACCATTCTGGAAAGCAGCCTGCCGGGTGCGGAAGTGCAATGGTCCGACACTGGCAGCATTGACGCCATCAAGACCTGGGCCATGCCCAAGCAGTTCAGCAATGACGAATTGGTGGATTCCATCAAGCGGGTCACCGGCGAGGCCGCCACGCTGTTTGGCTGGAGCGAGGCCGATCAGGATTTCGTGCGCATGACCACCACCATCGTGGGGGCCGACGGCGCGCGCATCGTGGGCACCAAGCTGGGCCAGGACAGCGCCGCCTATCGCTCGATGATGGAGGGGAAGGTCTATTACGGTGCGGCCAATATCGTGGGTCGCCCGTTCTACACCGCCTATCAGCCCATCATTGACCAGGCCGGCAAGCCGGTGGGCATTGTCTTTGTCGGCATCGACCGCGCCGAGATCGATGCGCGCATCCAGGCAACGGTCCAGCTGCTGCTGATGGTGGGCGCCGGCGTTCTGGTGGTGCTGGGTGGCCTGGGCTATCTGCTGTCGCGCTTCATGATGGCGCCGGTGCCGCGCCTGGCCAAGGTGATGAAGCAGGTGGCCGATGGCCAGTATGACACCAGGATCGACTATCTGGGGCGCGGCAATGAAGTGGGCGACATGGCCCGTGCGGTGGAGGTGTTCCGCACGCGTGGCCTGGCGCTGGTGCAGATGACCGACGAAGAAAAGCAGGCCTCGCTGCGGCGTCGGGAAGAGCGCACCGACATGATGATGACGCTGCAGGCGGCCTTTGGCGAGGTGGTGGATGCGGCCATCTCGGGGGACTTCTCCAAGCGCGTGCATGCCCAGTTCCCCGATCCCGAGCTCAATGCCCTGGCCCAGAGCGTCAACCAGCTGGTCGAGACGGTGGACCGCGGCCTGTCCGAGACGGGCCATGTGCTGGCGGCGCTGGCCGATACCGATTTGCGGCAGCGCATGACCGGCACCTATCAGGGCGCCTTTGCCCGGCTGGCGGAAGACACCAATGCCGTAACCGACCGGCTGACCGATGTGGTCAGCAATGCCAAGCAGATTTCCGGCTCGCTCAAGCAAGCGACGGGCGAGATCCTGTCGGGCATCAATGATCTGGCCGAGCGGACCACCAAGCAGGCCGCAACCATCGAGGAGACCTCGGCGGCCATGGAACAGCTGGCCGGCACGGTGACCAGCAATGCCGAAATGGCCGAATCCGCCAGCAGCCAGGCACAGGCGGTGTCGGGCAATGCGGCCCAGAGCGGCGTGACGATGAACGAGGCCAATGCGGCCATGGAGCGGATCACCGCCAGCTCGGCCAAGATTTCCAGCATCATCGGTCTGATCGACGACATTGCTTTCCAGACCAATCTGCTGGCGCTCAATGCCTCGGTGGAGGCGGCGCGGGCCGGTGATGCCGGTGCCGGCTTTGCCGTGGTGGCGGTTGAGGTGCGGCGCCTGGCCCAGTCGGCGGCCAGTGCATCGGCCGACGTCAAGACGCTGATCGAGCAGTCGGCCATGGAAGTGCAGGGCGGCACGCGTCTGGTCTCCAGCGCCGCCGAGCAATTGGTCGGCATGCTGGCCGCGATCGATGAGAATGCGGCCATGATGCACAAGATCGCCGCCGCCAGCCGCACCCAGGCCGTCGCCATCGAGGAAGTGTCGGTGGCGGTGCGGACGCTTGACGAAATGACCCAGCACAATGCTGCGCTGGTCGAACAGACCAATGCCGCCATCGAGCAGACCGAGGCCCAGGCCAGCGAGCTCGATCGCGTGGTGGATGTGTTCACCATTGCCGGCAGCACCAAGGCTCCGCCGGCCGCCCGCCGGCCCGAACCCGCTCGGCCAGCCCCGGCGCAGCGCTCGGCTTCGGCGGCGCGCGGCTATCTCAGCCAGGGCAATGCGGCCGTTTCGACGGATTGGAACGAGTTCTAGATCAGCGCCGGCTGAACCGGACCTGTCTGACAGGGCGCCGCTTGCGGCGCCCTTTTTTCCGTGGCGACCGCGATCACAATTCACGGCGCATTAACGCTATCTAGATTATTCATTCCAAGTGGGCACCGAAAAGAATGCTGTGTCCAACCAACCCGTCGGACGGCAGAACGCCGCCCGACCACACCAATTGAATAGTCGTCAGAACGACATCCGGATGCTCGAATGCGGCCCAAGGCGGGTCGGACCGGACGGGTCGCCCTGACGAGACAGGAGTCCAGGAATGTTGCGCCTCTTCACCGGTTCCATCGCACGTCGGCTGTATAGCCTGCTGCTGGTTTTTGCGCTCGGCTTTGCCGGCGTGGTGACCTACCAGCTGAGCGCGCTGCGCGATAACCTGGGCGATTTCAAACGGACCGAACTCCAGTCGGTCGTGGAATCCGGCGTCTCGATCGTGCAGAACTATTACGATCAGGCGCAGGCCGGCACGCTGACCACCGAGGCAGCCCAGCAGGCGGCCAAGGAAACGCTGCGCCACATGCAGTATAGCGATGGCGGGTATCTGTTCATCGACGACTTTGACTACAACAATATCATGCACGGTTATCAGCCCGAAAAAGAGGGCTCCAACCGCCGCGACACCACCGACGTCAATGGCAAGCGCTACATGGAAGAGATGATCAACGGCGCCAAGGCGTCGGGCAGCTACTTCGTGGACTATGCCTTCAAGGACAAGGACGGCCTGTCCAAGGACAAGGTGACCTTTGCCAAGGCGTTCGAGCCCTGGGGCTGGACGGTGGCTTCGGGTGTGCTGCTGACCCAGGTCGATGCCATCTTCTGGGAAGCCGCTTTGACCAGCGGTGTGATCACCCTGGCCGTGATGGCGGTGGTTTTGGTGCTCGGCGGTCTGATCGCCCGCTCCATCAGCCAGCCGGTCTCCAAGCTCACGGCCAATATGCAGCGCCTGGCCAAGAACGAGTTCGACATCGTGCTGGAGGGCGAGAACCGGACCGACGAGATCGGCAATATGGTGCGCGCCGTGGCCGTGTTCCGCGAACAGGGCCTCAAGGTCAGCCAGATGACCGAGGCGGAAGCCGCCCGCATCATCGCCGACGAGCAGCAGCGCCGCACCATGATGAGCGAGCTGCAGGGCGCGTTCGGCGCGGTGGTGGATGCCGCCATTGCCGGCGACTTCACCCGCCGCGTCGAGGCCGAGTTCCCCGATCCCGAGCTCAATGGCCTGGCCAGCAGTGTCAACAGCCTGGTGCAGACCGTCGATGGCGGTCTCAGTGAAACCGGCCGCGTGCTCAAGGCCCTGGCCAATACGGACCTCACCGAGCGCGTGCAGGGCCAGTTCCATGGCGCCTTTGGCGAGCTGCAGGCCGATACCAATGCGGTGGCCGACCGGCTGACCGACGTGGTGGAGCGTCTCAAGACCACCTCGCAGACCCTGCGCACGGCGACGGGCGAGATCCTTGCTGGCGCCAATGACCTCTCCGAACGCACCACCAAGCAGGCCGCCACCATCGAGGAAACCTCGGCGACCATGGAACAGCTGGCCGGCACGGTGTTGCAGAATGCCGAACGCGCCCGCGACGCCAGCGTCAATGCCAGCGAAGTCACCCGCACCGCTGAAGAGAGCGGCCAGGTGATGCAGAAGGCCAATGAGGCCATGTCGGCCATCGAGGCCAGCTCGGCCAAGATCTCCAACATCATCGGCATGATCGATGACATCGCCTTCCAGACCAATCTGCTGGCGCTCAATGCCTCGGTGGAAGCGGCCCGTGCTGGCGATGCCGGCAAGGGCTTTGCCGTGGTGGCCGTGGAAGTCCGCCGCCTGGCGCAGAGCGCGGCTTCGGCCTCGGCTGATGTCAAGCTGCTGATCGAACAGTCCGCCAATGAAGTGACCATGGGCTCGCGCCTGGTGTCGGATGCAGCCGGACGGCTGAGCAAGATGCTCGAGGCGGCCCGCGAGAACAATGCGCTGATGGAAGGCATTGCCCGCGAGAGCCGCGAGCAGGCTTCGGCCATCGAAGAGGTCAATGTCGCCGTCCGCCAGATGGACGAGATGACCCAGCACAATGCGGCGCTGGTGGAAGAAACCAATGCGGCCATCGAGCAGACCGAGGGCCAGACCGGCGAGCTCGACCAGATCGTGGCCGTGTTCACCACCCATGCGGCGCCCGTCGCCCATGCCGCGCCGAGCCGCGCGGCCAAGCGTCCGGCCCCCGTTGCTGCCCCGGCCAGCAAGCAGAAGGCCGCCACGCAATATCTCAGCCAGGGCAATGCGGCCATCTCGACGGACTGGAACGAGTTCTAGGTCGTTCCAGCCGAATTGAAACAGCCAGAAGGGGCGTCGCTAGCGGCGCCCCTTTCGCATTGGTGGGCGCCGCCACAATTGTACTTAACCTGGGCTTAAGCGGCACCGGTCAGTGTGGAGGGGCGCCGGCGGCCAGGAGGCCGGGAGCCGGTGCTGGTCCTGGCTGACGCCGCTGTGTGCAGGCGGCGGTCCGGCTGTGTGGGGAAGTGTTGAAGTGCGTCAGCTGAAACTGTCTTTCAAATTGCCTGCGGTGATCATGGGCGTGGCCTTGGCCAGCGTGGTCACGGTCGGCGGGGTGGGTGTTGTGCTGGGCCTCGGCCAGGCCAGCCAGCAGACACAGCAGCGGCTCACGGCGGCGGCCGATGCCGCTGCTCTTGATCTGCAGGCGGCACTCGATGGTGCCGCGCTCGATCTGACGCTATTGGCCGCGCGCGGTGACACCGCCCAGGCCATCACAGAATTTTCTGCCGCCCTGCCGCAGCAGGGCGATGTGGCCGAGCAACTGCAGGCCGCCTATATCACTGCCAATCCCAATCCGGCTGATGCGCGCTACCAACTCGATGCTTCCACCAGCCTTGGCGCCTACGACACAGCCCATGCCCATTGGCATGGTCCGCTGCGCGCCCAGCGGCTGGGGCGCGGCTATGCTGATATTGCCCTGTTCGACGCCAATCTGACGGCGGTCTATTCGGTCGACAAGCGCGCCGATTTCGGCACCGGCTTTGCGACAGGCGCCGGCCCCTGGGCCAGCTCGGCCCTGGGGACACTGGTGCGGTCGGCCATTGCTGCCCCGGCCGGCAGCGTCGCAATGGCCGATGTCGCCGGCTATGGCGCGGCGGGCGATGCGCCCATGGCGTTCCTGGCGACACCGGTTGTTGCCGAGGGGCAGGCCGTTGGCGTGGCGTCCGTTGCCTTGCCGCTGGCGTTTTTTGAGCAGGCCGCGCGGCGAGCCCAGACCCTTGGCAACGATGGTGCCGTGCTGCTGGTCGGCGACGACGGGGCAATCCTGGCTGCGGCCGGCCTCGGGACGGTGCAGCCCATGGCAAACCTTGTCGGCAGCGCCGGCGTGGCGGCGATGCTGGCCGATCCACAGGCGGTGGGCGATCTCACCCTTGCCGATGGTCAGGCCTATCGCGCCATGGCGCGGCCGCTGCAGTTTGCCGGCCATGACTGGGCTATGCTGGCGCTGGAGCGGCCGGCGGTCGCCGCGGCCGCCGTGACCGGCCTGGGCCTGGGCGTGCTGATTGCCGGCGGCATTGTGCTGGTTGGCGCGGCGCTGGTGGCGCTGCTGTTTGCGGCGCGGGTGATGCGCCCGGTCATCGGCCTCACCGATGCCATGGCCGATATTGCCGACAATGAACTCGATGCCCGCGTGCCGGGGCTGGAGCGGGCCGACGAGCTGGGCTTTATGGCCGAGGCCGTCGCCACGGTGCGCGACAAGGGGCGCAAGCTGCGCGACCTGCGGGCCATGGAGCAGGACAATCAGGCCGAGCGTGCGCAGCACGACGCGATCCTCAGCCAGCTGCATGATGAGATTGCGGGCATAATGGCCGCCGTGGCGGCGGGGGACTATGGTCAGCGGCTGTCGCTGGACCGGCTCGATGCCGATCTGCGGGCGCTGGCCGAGCCGGTCAACCGGGCCGTGGCCGCCCTTGATGATGGCCTGGCCGGGCTGGGCGATGTCCTGTCCGATCTGGTTCCGCCCCCAGCGGGCCAGGCCTATGCGCCCGGGCTCGCGGGTCTGACAGAGATCGCGGGCGCCCTGGCCAGCCGAACGGCGGTGCTGGAAGCCGAACTGGCCACGCGCCGGCATGCCGAGGCCGAGCAGGCCGAGGCTCTGGCCGCCGTGGCCGAGACGCTGGGCGAACATGCCGACCAGCAGGGGCAGGCGCTCGATCAGGCCGGCGGCACGCTGGCGGGTTGCAAGCAGACCATTGCCGATGGTGTGGCGCTGGCCGAGCAGGCCAGATCCCAGGCGCACGCCATTGCTGCGGGCGCTTCGAGCAGCGGTCGCGTCATGGACGAGGCGACGGCGGCCATGCAGCGCATTGGCGCCGCCTCAGCGCAGATCGCCAATATTGTCGGGCTGATCGACGATATTGCCTTTCAGACCAATTTGCTGGCCCTCAACGCCTCGGTGGAGGCTGCCCGCGCCGGCGAGGCGGGCAAGGGCTTTGCGGTGGTTGCCGTGGAAGTGCGCCGTCTGGCGCAATCGGCGGCTGCGGCCTCGGCCGATATCAAACAGATGATCGAGAACAGTGTCGCCGAAGTCGATGGCGGTTCGCGCCTGGTTGGCGAGGCGGCCCAGGGGCTGGCGGGCATGCAGCAGGCCATTGGCGACAATGTTGCCGTGCTTGAGGCGCTGTTGCACAGCAGCCAGGCTGAACTGGCAACCGTGGACAGTATTGCCCAGGCCTTTGGCGGCCTGGCGGCCCTGTCGCAGCAGGCCGGTCATCTGGTCGAAACGATTCGGGCCCTGGGCGAGGGGCAAAGCGTGCATTTGGATGCACCGCGGCCGGTGGTGTTGCCGTCGGCGCGGCGGGCTGGTTAATTGCCGCCCATACCCCCAGCGGTGCACCAGGTTCTGGCTGCCCGGTACTTGCCAGCAACAAGTCGGGACGTGTTGCTATTGGCCCCCTGTGTTCCGCCGCAGCGATGGATTATTCCTTCCAAACAGGTATTTATCCATGGTTAACAGTATGAGGCGTAAGATTGCGTAGGATTGATCCGCATCAAACGCCTGGGATTTGAGCGCTGATCAAGTGATTCAATATTGAACATTTGGTGCGCACTATGAAAAACAAGCCGGAGCTTCAGGACCGCCTCGACTTTATCGGCCTCGACGACGCTGCCCGCCAAAGGCTGTCCAGCGTGCAGGGCGCTCTGGACAAGCACCTGCCGATCGCGCTGGACAAATTCTACGCCAAGATCAGAACCGTACCGGCTGTTGCCCGCTTCTTCGACGGCAAGCCGCAGATGGACCGGGCGCAGGGCAAGCAGATCGGCCATTGGAAAGCCATCGGGGCCGGCGCCTTTGACGATGCCTATTTCGAGGCCAGCGGCAAGGTTGGCCTGCGCCATGCCCAGATCGGCCTCGAGCCGCGCTGGCACATTGGCGGCTATGGCGTGATCGCCGAGACGCTGGTGCAGGGCTTGGTCGAAGAGCTGATGCAGGCCGCCGTCCAGCCCAAGCGCGGGCGCTTTGGCCAGAAGGTTGCGCCCGATCCTGAAGAGGTGATGGCGGCGAGCCGGCAGATGAGCCTGGTGCTCTCGGACGTGCTCAAGTCCATGCTGCTCGATATCGACATCGGCGTTTCAGCCTATTTCGAGAAGCTCACCTCCGAGGCCCGCACCGCGGATGAGGCGGCTAAGCAGAAGGTCAGCCGCGCGGTCGATCTGACCGGTGCCGTGCTGCAGGATCTCGCCCGTGGCGACCTGACGAGCCGCATTACCGAAGATTTCGAGCCAGAATTCGAGCAGATCAAGAGCGACACCAATGCGGTCGCCGATCGCCTGACATCCATCGTTGGCCAATTGCGCCAGACGTCGCGGTCGCTGCGGACGGCGACGGGTGAAATCCTGGCCGGCGCCAATGATCTGGCCGATCGCACCACGCGCCAGGCCGCGACTATTGAAGAGACCACCGCCGCAGTCGAACAGCTGTCCTCCACCGTGGTGGAGAATGCCAAGATGGCGGGGGTCGCCAGCGACAAGGCCCAGGCCGTGTCGCAGAACGCTACCGTGGGCGGCACTGTCATGGGCGAAGCCAATAGCGCCATGGGCGCCATCCAGGCGTCATCGTCCAAGATCTCCAACATCATCGGGCTGATCGACGACATCGCTTTCCAGACCAATTTGCTCGCGCTCAATGCTTCGGTGGAAGCCGCCCGCGCTGGCGATGCCGGCAAGGGCTTTGCCGTGGTGGCCGTGGAAGTCCGCCGTCTGGCCCAGTCGGCGGCCAATGCCTCGGCCGAGGTCAAACAGTTGATCGAGACCAGCGCGGCTGAAGTGCGCAGCGGCACCCAGCTGGTGTCCAAGGCCGCCGATACGTTGCTCGACATTCTGACCAGCGCGCAGGAAAGCGCGCAGCTGATCGACACCATTGCCTCGGCCAATCGCCAGCAGTCCGATGCCCTGGGCGAAATTGCCGTGGCGGTGCGGCAGATGGATGAGATGACCCAGCACAATGCGGCGCTGGTCGAAGAGACCAATGCGGCCATCGAGCAGACCGAGGGCCAGGCCAGCCAGCTCGACGAGATCGTCGACGTGTTTGTCCTGGGTGACGAGGCGGCCCACGCCACCGCGCCCACCCGTCAGCCGGCCCGGCCGAAGGCCGCTATCAAGCCGGCCGCTTCTGCCAAACCGGTCCGGGCGCTCAAGACCACCAGCAGTGCCGCCGTCTCGCCGGACTGGAACGAGTTCTAGCCCAAGCCTGCTGACGGGGCCTGTCAGCACCGTGATGCCATAGCTCCGCATCGGACACAGATCAGATGTCCTGTGCGGAGCTTTTTTCATGACGCAGCGGGAGCAGATTGCGCTGGATTGGCCAGCGGTGGACGGTCTGCTGGCGCCCATGCCGGCCCCCATCGCCAGCCTGGCCCGCGAGCTGATCGCGGCCATTGCCTGCCATCCCGGGCTACGTGGCCGCGTCATGCCCGGTTGGCGCTCGGTCAATTTCCGCCATGCCCAGGCCGGGCATGTCTGCGCGGTGTTTGCCCAGCCCGAGCGGGTGTCGCTCTATTTCGAGCATGGGCGCTTACTGCAGGATGATGCGGGCCTTCTGGTGGGCGAGGGGCTCAAGAAAGGCCGCGTGCTGCGCCTCCTGCCCGGCGACGCCGTGCCGCGTGACACGGTTGCGGTCCTGCTGGCCGAGGCCATTGCCCTTTTTGCCTGAACCATGCTTGAAGCAGGGAGCAAAATGGAGATCGGCATGGCGCGTATCGGGCTGGTGGCACACGACGACAAGAAGGACGAATTGTGCGCCTGGGCCGAACGGCACAGGCACAAGCTGTCCGAGCATGAGCTGTGGGGCACGGGCACCACGGGCAGCCGGGTGATCGCGGCGACGGGCCTGCCGGTCACCCTGCTCAAGAGCGGACCATTGGGCGGCGACCAGCAATTGGGCGCCATGATCGCCGAGGGGCGGCTGGACGTCTTGATCTTCTTCATCGATCCGCTGTCGGCCCAGCCGCATGATGTCGACGTCAAGGCGCTGACCCGGCTCGCCACGCTTTACGACGTGATGTGCGCCAACAATGAGGCCACGGCCAATGCCGTGCTGGCCTATCTCTAGGGGGCGCAGAACGCCTCCAATCAGCACATGGTTGACCATGTGCCCGCCATATGAGCAGATGCCGCAAAATCGCCCGGACTAAACCGGGCACCCTTGGCTCAGGAAACAGGCTTTATTGGTGTCCTCCGACCTGGTTATTGACGTTCGCAACGTCAGCAAACGCTTTGGCGGTCTGACCGCTGTCAACAACTGCTCCCTCTCGGTCCGGCGTGGCTCGGTCACCGGGCTGATCGGCCCGAACGGCGCCGGCAAGTCCACGCTGTTCAACATCGTGGCCGGCAATATCGTGCCCGACGAGGGCGCGATCATCTTTGACGGGCGCGACGTGACGGGCCTGGCGCCCCATGAGCTGTTCCGCACCGGCATGCTGCGCACCTTTCAGATCGCGCATGAATTCTCCAATATGACGGCATTGGAGAACCTGATGATGGTCCCCGGCGACCAGCCCGGCGAATCGCTGGGCAATGCCTGGTTCCGCCCCGGCCTCAGCCGCTCGCGCGAGACCGAGGTGCGCAAGAAGGCGCTCGACGTCATCGATTTCCTCAAGCTGGGCCATGTGCGCAATGAGCTGGCCGGCAATCTCAGCGGCGGGCAGAAAAAGCTGCTCGAGCTTGGCCGCACCATGATGGTGGACGCCAAGGTGGTGCTGCTCGACGAAGTGGCAGCCGGCGTCAACAAGACCCTGCTCAATGATTTGGCGGCCAATATCGAACGCATGAACACCGAACTGGGCTACACCTTCTTTGTCATCGAGCATGACATGGATCTGATCGGTCGCCTGTGCGACCCGGTCATCGTCATGGCCCAGGGCGAAAAGATCGCCGAAGGCCCGATGAGCGAAATCCGCGCCAATCCGGCGATTGTCGAAGCCTATTTCGGCACACCGGTGGAGGTCGCGTAGATGCCACTTATCGAACTCAAGCATGTCGTGGGCGGCTATGGCGGCGCGCCGATCCTCAATGGCGTCAACATGGCCATCGAGCAATCCGACATCGGCGTCATCGTCGGCCCCAATGGCGCGGGCAAGTCGACCACGCTCAAGGCCATTTTCGGCCTGCTCAAGGTCACCGCCGGTACCATTGATTTCCTTGGCGAAAATGTCGCCAATTCCCTGCCCGACAAGCTCGTGCCCAAGGGGCTGAGCTTTGTGCCGCAGGAAAAGAACGTCTTCACCTCCATGAGCGTGGAAGAGAACCTTGAGATGGGGGCCTTCACCCGCAAGGACAGCTTTGCCGAGACCATGGCCTGGGTTTACGAGATGTTCCCCGTGCTGGCGGAAAAGCGCCGGCAGCCGGCGGGCGAGCTCTCGGGCGGCCAGCGTCAGATGGTGGCCATGGGCCGCGCCCTGATGAGCAAGCCCAAGTTGCTGATGCTCGATGAGCCCTCGGCGGGCCTGTCGCCGCGCTATGTCATCGAGATCTTTGAGACCATCGTGCGGGTCAATGCCGAGGGCGTTGGCATCCTGATGGTCGAACAGAATGCGCGCCAGGCGCTGGCCTTTGCCTCCAAGGGCTTTGTGCTGGCTGGCGGGCAGAACCGCTTCACCGGCACGGGCGCCGAGCTCATTGCCGATCCCGAAGTCGCCAAAAGTTTCCTCGGGGGCTAAGCCGTGACCGAACTCGTCTTCTTCATCAACCAGGTCGTGATCGCCGGCGCCGTGCTGGGCTGCATCTATGCCCTGGGCGCGGTCGGCATCACGCTGATCTTCGGCATCCTGCGCTTTGCCCATTTCGCCCATTCGGAGCTGATGACCTCGGGCGCCTTTTTTGCCTTCATGCTGGCGGCGCTGTTTGCCAGCTGGGGCATTGTCACGCCCATTCCCACCGGCTTTGTCGTGCTGCCGCTGGCCATGGTGATGTCGGCCATTTTTGCCTTGGGCATCGACAAGGGCTTTTATGCCCCGCTGCGCAAGCGCGGCGCCAAGCCGGTGATCCTGCTCATTGCCTCGATCGGCGTGACGCTGATGGTGCAGGGCCTGATCCGCCTGTTCTTCGGGGCCGGCAGCTATTCGTTCTTTGAGACCGAAACCAAGGACGTGTTCCGCATCGACACCAGCTTCCTCGGGTCCACCCGGCCGCTGGTCATCACCGAGCCGCAGCTGCTGATGATCGTGGTCACGGTGATCTCCGTGCTGGCGCTGCATCTGTTCCTGACGCGCTCGCGCCTGGGCAAGGCCATGCGCGCCATGGCCGACAATGCCGATCTGGCCCAGGTCTCGGGCATCAATACCGCGCTGGTGGTCCGGGTCACCTGGGTCGTCGCCGGCGCGCTGGCCTGCATGGCCGGCACCATGCTGGCGCTCGACGTGACGCTCAAGCCGGACCTCGCCTTCAACATCATCATCCCGATCTTTGCCGCCGCCATCGTGGGCGGGCTGGGCCAGGCCTATGGCGCCATCGCCGGGGGCCTGCTGATCGGCTTTGCCGAATCGCTGGCCGTGTTCAACTGGACCATGGTGCTGCGCCCGCTCAATGCCGTGCTGCCCGAATGGGCGCAGCTGCCGGCGACGCTGGCGCTGGTGCCCACCGAATATAAGCTCACCGTGGCATTCGTGATCCTGGTGGTGGTGTTGCTGGTGCGACCCACGGGAATCTTCAAGGGAGCCTCGTCATGATCCGGCGCTCGCTCAGCCTTTTTGCGGGTCTCTTCGTGCTGATCCTGGTGGTCGGCTGGTTGATGGGCCTGCCCTTTACCTCGAGCCGCCTCGTGGAAGCGGCCGCCTATGCGCTGATCGCCCTGGGGCTCAATATCCAGTGGGGCTATGGCGGGCTGTTCAACTTCGGCATCATGGGCTTTCTGATGCTGGGCGGCTTTGCCGTCACCTTCATGTCCTATCCGGTCAATGCCGAATTCTGGGGCGGCGATGGCCCCATGCTGCTCGGCCGGGCGCTCCTGGCCTTTGCGCTGGGCGTGCTGCTGGTGCTGGCGGCGCGGCGCAGTGATCGCATTGGCATCACCGGGCGCTGGAAGGCGACGCTGGTGGTGCTGGCCTGGTTTGTGGGCTATTGCGTCTATCGCAGCCAGATCGATCCGGCGGCGGCCTATATCGAGGCCAATGCCGGCTTTGTCGGCGGGCTGGGGCTCAATGCGGTGTTCGGCTGGATCTTCGGCGGCATTCTGGCCGCTGGCGTCGCCTATATCGTGGGCAAGATCGCCCTGGGCCTGCGCACCGATTACCTCGCCATTGCCACCATCGGCATTTCCGAAATCATCCGCGCGCTGATCAAGAACATGGATTGGCTGACCCGTGGCACGCTGACCGTCTCGCCCATTCCATGGCCGACGCCGCTGCCGCAGGATTATCAGGCTGGCGGCGCCGATCAGGTGACCGCGCTGCTCTTGGCCCGTGGCGGCTATCTGGCGCTGGCCATTGTCGTGCTGGGCCTGGCCATGTGGCTGGTCAGCCGCGCCTATTCCGGCCCCTGGGGCCGCATGATGCGCGCCATCCGCGACAATCACATTGCCGCCGCTTCCATGGGCAAGGACGTCAAATCGCGCCAGCTCGAGATCTTCATCTTCGGCTCGGTGCTGATGGGCATTGGCGGCGCCATGCTGGTCAGCTTCACGCAGATCTTTGATCCCAGTAGCTACCAGCCGATCAACCACACCTTCCTGATCTGGGTGATGATCATTGTCGGCGGCGCCGGCAACAATTGGGGTGCGGTCTTCGGCGCGGTGCTGATCTGGCTGGTCTGGGTGGTCAGCGAGCCGGTGGCCAAGGCGATCTTTGAGACGATCAGCTATTGGTCCACCACGGTTGGCTGGTCCGAAATCCCCGACATCGAATCGCGCTCGGCCCAGATGCGCGTCTTCGTGCTCGGCCTCGTCATCACCATCGCCCTGCGCTACGCCCCCAAGGGTCTGATCCCCGAACGCGTCCGCCAGGACGCGTAGCGGGCAGGGTGCGGCGACGGGCGCCGCGCTAGGCCAAACGGCTGTTGGCTGAGATGACGCGGGGAGAGGAATGGCGGCCACTCCTGCACGCTGCCACTCTCCTGCCCCGCCACCGTCGTCACCCTCGGGCTTGACCCGAGGGCTCTGCACTGGCGGAGGGATGGTCCGGCTCGTCACCGTCCGTCCCCCATTACAAACCACTAGTCGTCGAGCCGGGGTGTCCACCAGCCGCCGGGTTCGTAGCCGCCGGACATGGCGATGTCCTTGCCAGTGATGGCCTGTTCGGCAAAGCAGCGGCGGGCGTGTTCGTGCAGGCTGGTGACCCAGCCGTCCCCGAGGACATGCACCAGTTCGTCGATGTCATCGAGGCGTTGCGCGATGGCGCCGGCGTGGCGGGCGTGGAACATGGCGCCGGGGACACTGGCCAAAAGGACAATCAGCAGGGGTTCCTCGGGCGTGGCGTCCCAGCGCCCGGCGCGGATCCCGGCGGGCAGATCCCGGCCCCAGGCCTGATCGGTGATCCGTGGCTCCCAAAACTCAAGCGTCAGTGGCGGGTTGGGGACGTCCGCCGGGCCCTCGAAGGGGTGGCGGCGCGACACATACTCCAGCGGCGCGCCGACGATATCGGCGATGATGCCGCGCCATTGCAAGAACTGTCCAGGCTTGCCGCAATAGAGGCCATCAATGTCAATCTCTGCGAGGCAGGGGTGGCGGTCGTCTTGTGCCATTGCTGCGTGTCCTTGTGGCGGGGCGCAGTGGTTTTGACACGGGCGGACGATGGGCGCTGTTTCGTGCGGAACGGAGCGGCGGCGCGGTTGCGCGACAGCGCCCGCCCCGTCACCGCGCAGCGGCTTTGCACGCCTCTGCCCAGAGCCAGCGCGTCGGCTTGCCGTCGTAGCCCGATCCATCGGCCGCGGTGATGTCCAGGCTGGCCCAGGGCCCGGAAGCGCGGAGGTGATCGTGTAGCTGATCGGCACTCAGATAATTGTAGTAGCGGCCAAACTGGTCGCGGCCTTCGGCGTCGCCGGCCTTAAAGCTCGCCATCAATCGGCCGCCGGGGCGCAGCGCGGCAAAGATGCGTGCCAGCGCGTCGGTCAGCTCATGGCGCGGCGCGTGCAGCAGGCAGGCGCAGGCCCAGACGCCGTCATAGGCGCTCTCATCGGCCAGTTCGTGGAAGGCCATGATGCGCACCGGCATGCCCAGGCGCTTTTCGGCTTCGGCCGCCAGTTCGGGGGAGGCGTCGGAGGGCGTCACGGCAAAGCCGGCGGTTCGCATGGCGGCGGCATCGCGGCCATTGCCCGTGCCCAGTTCCAGCACGGCGCCGCCCGGCGGGAGCTGCGCCAGAAAGCCGGCCAGCTGCGCCGATGGGCGCTCGGCATGCTGCGCATAGGCTTCGGCATTGTCGGCGTAAAATTTCAGCGTCTCGGGATCGGGCATCTTGGCTCCAAGCAAAAGGCCCGGGATTTCTCCCGGGCCTGAATAGATTGTGCGGATCGACGGCCGGGCCCTGCGCGCGCAGCGCTCCGGGCGTCGTCTCCTCAAAACCCTCCACCGGAGGGTTTTGTCGGCTTGCGCCGGATGGAGCCTACTTGATCAGGCCCTTTTCGACGAACTTGCCGCCTTCGACGGCCAGCTCGACGATGATGCCATCCACGTCGCCGGCTGCGTCGAAGTCGAGGGCGCCACCGGCACCTTCATAGTCGATGTCGGTGCCGGCCTTGATCAGCTCGACAGCCTTGGTCCATTCGCCGGGCAGGATCTTCTCGCCGGGCGCCGAGGACACATCGCGCAGGGCAGCCGAGAGGCCGTCACGCGAGGCCGAGCCATTCTTCTCGATGGCCAGGGCCAGCAGGAACGCTGCGTCATAGGCCTGGGGGGCATAGGTGGCGTTGGCCACAAAGCCGTCGCTGGTGAAGGCGTTGTAGATGTCCACGGCGCCGCCCGAAGGAGCACCGGCGCGGGTGGCGATCAGGCCTTCCACGGCTGCAGCGTCGATGCCGCTGAGCAGGTCGTCGCCGACCATGCCGTCACCGCCGACATAGGTGGTGAAATTGCCGGACTCGACGGCCTGGCGCAGGATGGTGTTACCCGAGGCATTGGCATAGGCCAGGATCACCAGGTTCTGGCTGGCGACCAGATTGCCCAGCTCGGCGCGGTAGTCGGCCTTGCCTTCTTCATGGGCGACGCTGGCTGCAACCGTGCCGCCGCCGGCGGTGTAGGCTGCGGTCAGGGCTTCGGCGAAGCCTTTGCCGTAGTCGTTGTTCACATAGGTGATGGCGATGTCCTTGACGCCCTTGGCGAGCAGCAGGTCAGCCATCTTGACGCCCTGGAGCGCGTCCGACGGGGTGGTGCGGTACACCAGGTCGTTGTCTTCCAGGGTGGTCAGGGCCGGGGCCGAGGAGGCCGGGGAGATGAACACCACATTGCCCGACAGGCCCGAGCCATTGAAGGCGCCGATGGTTTCGCCGGTGCACAGGGCACCCACGACGCCGGTGACATTGTCGGTGTTGATCAGCTTGTCGGCAGCGGCAGCAGCGGCCGTCGCGTCGCAGGCGCCGTCAGCGGAGATCAGCTTGAGCTCGCCGCCCAGGATGCCGCCCTGTTCGTTGACCTGCTTAACAACCAGCTCAGCGCCGGCAAAGATCGGCGGAGTCAGCGATTCAATGGGGCCGGTGAAGCCGCCGATGAAGCCGATGGTGGCGCCGGTATCCTGCGCCATGGCCGGTGCGGCGGCGACCAGAGCCGAGGCAGCTACGGCCAGGGCCAGCGTTGTCTTGAGATTGAGCATGTACGTCCCTCTGATGGGTTGATCCGTGGAGCGGCCCTTGAACGGGCGCGTCTTGCCGGGCGGGTCAACGCGATAAAGGGGGCGCAACCCGCGCCCCGCTGCAGCAACTGTTGCACATTTGAGGGGAGGGAGTCACCGGGTATTGATCTGGGTTTGCGGCCAAGCGCGCTGTTGCTTAACAGGCGCGTTTTCTGCAAGTTGGCCAAAGTCTTCTGCAACGGCCGGGTCGTGATGAATCGTCTGATTGGCGCTTTGATGCTGGCGGTTGTCGGCCTGTTGGTCTCGCCGGCCTGGGCGCAGTTCACCGTGCTCGATCACGCCCAGGATGGCGGCGCGGCCCCCAGTCCGGAAGCCGTGGCGCAACCGGCGCCGCTGTGCGGCACGCGCACCATCTCGATTGCCCGCGTCGGCTGGCCTTCGGCGCAGATCCTCGCCGAAATCCACGCGCGTCTGCTGGCCAAGGCCTTTGGCTGCACCGTCTGGGTGATGCAGGCCGATCTGGCGGCCATTGGGTCGACGATGAGCGCGACGGGCGAGCCGGCGGTGGCGCCCGAGATGTGGCCCAATCGCATTGCCGAACTGTGGAATGCCGGCGTTAATGCGCAGACCCTGCGTGCCGCCGCCACCACCTATGCCCAGGCCCAGCTCGAGGGCTGGTTCATCCCCGACTATCTGGCGCAGGCGCAGCCCCAGCTCAAGGCGGCCAGCGAGTTGGCCGCGGTGCTGCCTGCGCTGGCCGGCACCGGTCGCGTGCGGCTGATTTCCTGCCCGCCCGATTGGGCCTGTGCGGTGATCAACCGCAATCTGGTCAAGGCCTATGGGCTGACAGGACAAGTCGATGTGGTCGAGCCGGCCAATCGGCTCGAGATGGATACGCTGATTGCCCAGGCGGTCAGCAGCAAGGAGCCGGTTGTTTTCTACTATTGGCAGCCCAATGCCATCCTGGCCCAGCTCAGCTTCACCGCGCTCGACATGGGCGCCTATGACGCCGGTGCCGCCAAGTGCCTGGCCCAGGTCAGCTGCGCCGATCCCAAGCCGAGTGCCTTTGCGCCGGAAACTGTGGTGGTGGCGATCAGCGAGTGGCTGGCCACCGATGTGCCGGTGGTTGCGGGCTATTTCCGCCGCTCCAGCCTGCCGCTGCAGGAGATGAGCACGCTGCTGGCGCAGCTCAGCGAGGGCGGGGCGAGCGTGGAAAGCGTGGCGGACCGCTTTGTTGCCGAGCGGCAGGATATCTGGGGCGCCTGGGTGGGGGCCGGCACGCCTTAAGGCGCGGTTCACCACGATTGCGTTTGGTCCCGCGGTGTCGGCCCGTTGTCACATAGGCTGGATAGATTGACTGTCGCGCGTTCGTAAATTTCTGTTAAACTACTGGAAATACACAGTATTCATTTTGCATTCACGCATTTTTTACGGTCGGTGCGGCATTGTGTCTGCGATCCTGCGTATCGGATCTGAAGGATAGGCCACCATGCGCCATAGTATTGCGCCTTCTCGTATCCTGGACGGCTACCTGACTTGCACCGTGGTCGTGGGCTCGGCCGTCCTGATCGGGCTGATGGCCTGGATCGTCTTCGGTGAGACCCATGGGCTCAATACGCAGCTGATGATCCAGCTCTCGGTTGCCGGCCTGGTCGTGCTGCTGATGGTCACCCAGGTTTTCAGCTATTACGTGCTGCGGGGCCGTCTCCGCCAGGCGCAATCTGCCGAGCAGGCGCGGCTGGCCTCGGCGCATCGGGATGCGCTCACGGGCGTCTCCACGCGCTCGTTCTTCCTCGATGCCCTGCGCGACGAGGTCTATCACGGCGCCTATC
This sequence comes from Devosia sp. FKR38, assembly GCF_005222805.1. Lineage (GTDB taxonomy): Bacteria > Pseudomonadota > Alphaproteobacteria > Rhizobiales > Devosiaceae > Devosia. The sequence continues at coordinate 923,927 of NZ_STGC01000002.1, forward strand.
GCCCGGTTGGCTATCTGCAGCTCGATATGGACAATCTCAAGGTGCTCAATGACACCGCCGGACATGGGGCCGGCGATGCGGCGCTGGTGCATCTGACTGCCACCATCCGCGAATTGATGCCACAGGCTGTGGTTGGGCGGCTGGGTGGCGACGAATTCGGCATTGCCATCTTCGGGCATGACAACAAGCCGGCCCTCAAGCGGCTGGGCGAAGAATTGCTGCGCCGGCTGGATCGGCCTGTGGGCATTGGCGGGCGCCCGGTGCGGCTCTCGGCCACCATCGGCATCGCCATGTCGCCGCAGGACGCCACAGAGGCTGACGAGCTGATCTCCAAGGCCGATCTGGCGCTCTACAAGGGCAAGCGCAATGGCCGCCGCATGGTCGTGGCCTTTGACCGCGACATGCTGGGCGATGAGCGGCATCGGCGCTTTGTCGAACGCGAACTGCGCGCGGCGCTGCTGATGGACGAGTTGGAGCTGCACTACCAGCCGGTCTATGGCCGGGACATGGCGGTGCGCTCGCATGAGGCGCTGGTGCGCTGGCGCCACCGGGTGCGCGGCCTGATCCCGCCATCGGAATTCATCGCCATCGCCGAGGAGAGCGATCTCATCGACAAGCTGGGCGAATGGGTGCTGCGCCGGGCCTGCCGCGACCTGCCGCGCCTGCGCACGCCAGTGGCGGTCAACGTCTCGCCGGCCCAGCTGCGCCATGCCGATTTCGCGCCGCGCTTTGCTGCGGTGCTGGAGGAAATGAACACCGATCCCGCCCAGATCATTGTCGAGATCACCGAGACCGTGCCGCTGCAGGCGCGGGGGGTCGAGCTGGCGCAGGTCGATGCGCTGCGGGCCCTGGGCGTGCGCATTGCCATCGACGATTTCGGCGCCGGCCATGCGAGCCTGCAATATCTGCGCAGCTTTGCCTGCGACATCATCAAGATCGACCGCAGCTATGTCAGCAATTTGGCTGAGAACCGCATCAATGCGATCATTGTCTCGGCCATCTGCGAGATTGCCCGGGCCCTGCCGGTGGATGTGATCGCCGAGGGCGTCGAGACCGAGGAGCAGTTGCGCCTGCTGCAGCAGGCTGGCTGCACCGCCTTTCAGGGCTATCTGCTGGGGCGCCCGCAGCCCCTGTCGGCCACAAGCGTGGCCAACGCCGCCTGATCAGCCCCGGCGCCACCAGCCGATGACAGGGTGATGACAGCTTGTGCGTGCACCCGGTTGCGTCGCGATGCGGCGCACGGATATAAGGGGAGCGGGGAAGCCGATTGGTGGCATCGGGAGTAGTGACTTGGATTTGAAGCGGATCAACGATCACGTCAGTGTTTCAGGGCAGGTTTGGCCTGAAGACGTCGCTGCCCTCAAAGCCGCCGGATTCGTCGCCATCATCAACAATCGTCCGGACGGGGAATCGCCCGACCAGCCGGCTGGTGCCGATATCGAAGCCGCCGCAATTGCCAATGGCATGGCCTACCATGCCATTCCCCTGGGTCGTGACGGGGTGTCCCCCGCCATGGTCGAACAGACCAGACAAGTGCTCGAGGGGAGCGCCGGTCCGGTCTTCTGCTTCTGCCGCAGCGGTACGCGGTCCACTACCCTGTGGGCCCTCAGCCAGGCAGGGGCCATGGACGCCAGCGCCATCATCGCGCAGGCGGCTGATGCTGGCTATGACATGAGCCATCTGGCCGGTCATCTCAGCCGGACATAGACGCGCTATATTCCGCGGTGCAGCCGGGCACCCGGCCGCACCGTTCGTAGATTGCTGAGCCGGACCCAACGGTCCTCAACCCCTCTTGCTCGGACGGACACTTATGCCCATCAAGAAAATCCTCGTCGCCAACCGCAGCGAAATCGCCATTCGCGTCTTCCGCGCCGCCAATGAGCTGGGTCTGAAGACCGTGGCGGCCTATGCCGAGGAAGACAAGCTGGCACTGCACCGCTTCAAGGCCGATGAGGCCTATCTGATCGGCAAGGGCAAAGGCCCGGTCGAGGCGTATCTGCAGATCGACGAATATATCCGCATTGCACGCCTGTCGGGCGCGGACGCCATCCACCCCGGCTATGGCCTGCTGTCGGAGAGCCCGGAGTTCGTCGACGCCTGCGAGGCAGCCGGCATCATCTTCATCGGCCCGCGGGCGCAGACCATGCGCGACCTGGGCAACAAGGTCGCCGCGCGCAATATGGCGATCGCCTCCAATGTGCCGGTGGTGCCCGCCACCGAGGCGCTGCCCGATGACCCGGACGAGATCAAGCGCCTTGCCGCCGAGATCGGCTATCCGCTCATGCTCAAGGCCAGCTGGGGCGGCGGCGGCCGCGGCATGCGCCGCATCATGGACGAAAAGAGCCTGTTGAGCGAAGTCAGCGAAGGCAAGCGCGAGGCCAAGGCAGCGTTCGGCAAGGACGAGATGTATCTCGAAAAGCTGGTCGAGCGTGCCCGGCACGTCGAAGTGCAGCTGATCGGCGACGATCATGGCAATCTGGTGCATCTGTTCGAGCGCGACTGCTCGGTGCAGCGGCGCAACCAGAAGGTGGTCGAGCGCGCCCCTGCGCCCTATCTCAGCGAAGCCGTGCGCAAGGAACTCACCGACGCCGCGGTGCGCCTGGGTAATGCGGCCAGCTATCGCGGCGCCGGCACGGTCGAATTCCTGATGGATGCCGATACCGACAAGTTCTACTTCATCGAAGTGAACCCGCGCATCCAGGTGGAGCATACCGTCACCGAAGAGGTGACCGGCATCGACATCGTCAAGGCGCAGATCCATCTGCTCGATGGCGCCGTCATCGGGACGCCCGAATCCGGCGTGCCGCTGCAGCAGGATATCCACCTTAACGGCAATGCCATCCAGTGCCGCGTGACCACCGAGGATCCGGAAGCCAATTTCATTCCCGATTATGGCCGCATCACTGCCTATCGCGGCGCGACCGGGTTCGGCGTTCGGCTTGATGGCGGCACGGCCTATGCCGGCGCGGTCATCACGCGCTTTTACGATCCGCTCTTGGAAAAGGTCACCTGCTGGGCGCCCAGCGCCGAAGAGGCGATCGCCCGCATGCACCGCGCCCTGCGCGAGTTCCGCATTCGCGGCGTCTCGACCAATCTGGCGTTCCTTGAGAACATCATCACCCATCCCGATTTTGTCGAGAACCGCTACACCACGCGCTTCATCGACACGACGCCGGAGCTGTTCAACTTCAAGCCGCGCAAGGACCGCGCGACAAAGCTCTTGAGCTACATCGCCGACGTCACCGTCAACGGGCATCCCGAAGTGCGCGATCGGCCCAAGCCGCCGGCGGAAGCTGCGGCGCCCATGGTGCCCGAGTTCCCGCCGCTGTCGGTCATCGAGGGCAGCCGGCAGATTCTGGATCGCGACGGTCCGGTGGCGCTGGCCAACTGGATGAAGAGCCAGAAGCGGGTGCTGTTCACCGACACCACCATGCGCGATGCGCACCAGAGCCTGCTGGCCACCCGCATGCGCAGCTTTGACATCACCCGCATTGCCCAGGCCTATAGCCGCGGCCTGCCGGACCTCTTCAGCCTCGAATGCTGGGGCGGCGCGACCTTCGACGTCTCCATGCGCTTCCTCAACGAAGACCCCTGGGAGCGTCTGGCCAAGGTGCGCGAAGGCGCGCCCAATATCCTCACCCAGATGCTGCTGCGCGGCAGCAATGGCGTGGGCTACACCAATTATCCCGACAATGTGGTCAAGTTCTTTGTCGCCCAGGCGGCCAAGGGCGGCGTCGACATCTTCCGCGTGTTCGATTGCCTGAACTGGGTGGAGAACATGCGCGTCTCGCTCGACGCGGTTGTCGAGGCGGGCAAGGTGGCCGAAGGCGTCATCTGCTACACCGGCGACATGCTGGACCCCGACCGGGCCAAGTATGACCTGAAATACTACGTCGGTCTGGCCAAGGAGCTGGAAGCGGCGGGCGTGCATGTGCTGGGCCTCAAGGACATGGCGGGTCTGCTCAAGCCGGCTGCGGCCAAAAAGCTGATCGCCACGCTCAAGCAGGAGATCGGCCTGCCGATTCACCTGCATACCCACGACACCTCGGGTGCGGCGGCGGCAACTGTGCTGGCGGCAGTGGATGCGGGCGTCGATGCGGTCGATGCGGCCATGGATGCGCTGAGCGGCACGACGAGCCAGCCCACGCTGGGCTCGCTGGTCGCGGCCCTCGCCGATGGCGATCGTGATCCGGGCCTTGATGCCAAGGCGATCCGGCAGATCTCGTTCTATTGGGAAGCCGTGCGCACGCAGTATCGGGCCTTTGAGAGCGATCTCAAGGGCGGCGCCTCGGAAGTCTATCTGCATGAAATGCCGGGCGGCCAGTTCACCAATCTCAAGGAACAGGCGCGCTCGCTGGGTCTGGAAACCCGCTGGCACGAGGTCGCCCAGACCTATGCGGACGTCAATCAGATGTTCGGCGATATCGTCAAGGTGACGCCATCGTCCAAGGTGGTGGGCGACATGGCACTGGCCATGGTCTCGGCCGGGCTCAAGCGCGCCGATGTCGAAGATCCCAATCGCGATATCGCCTTCCCCGATTCGGTGGTGGGCTTCTTCGCCGGTGATCTGGGCCAGCCGCCGGGCGGCTTCCCCCAGGCACTGCAGAAGAAAGTCCTCAAGGGCAAGGCCCCGCTCACCGAGCGGCCGGGCTCCTATCTCAAGGATGTCGATCTGGAAGCCGAGCGCACCAAGATCGCCGAAGAGGTCGGTCATCCCATCGATGATTTCCGTCTCGCGTCGTACCTGATGTATCCCAAGGTCTATTCGGATTTCGAAAAGACCCAGGACCGCTATGGCCCCACCGAAGCGCTGCCGACCCCGGTCTATTTCTATGGGCTGAGCGAGGGCGACGAACTGCTGGTCGATATCGAGAAGGGCAAGACGCTGGTCCTGCAGTATCTCGGCCGCGCCCCGACCAACGAGAAGGGCGAGGTGCGCGTGTTCTTCGACCTCAATGGCCAGCCGCGCACCATTCTGGTGCCGGATCGCCTCAAGGTCGGCGAAGTCAAGGTGCGCGCCAAGGCGGCGCTGGGCGATGCCAAGCAGGTCGGCGCACCCATGCCGGGCGTCATTTCCGGCCTCAATGCCAAGGCTGGCCAGAAGGTGACGGCGGGCGATGTGATCTGCTCGATCGAGGCGATGAAGATGGAAACGGCCATCCATGCCGAGATCGACGGGGTGATCGCCGAAGTGCTGGTCAAGCCGGGCGACCAGATCGACGCCAAGGATCTGCTGATCCGCTTCGAATAAACAACAAGAAGGCCTGGAGCGATCCGGGCCTTCCTCTTTTCACAGGCGCGCGGCTAGAGCCGGCGGGCGCGGCCGTCGATGGTGGGACCGCCCCGATTGGGGCCGCGATCATTGCGATCGCGATGGTCGGCGCGGGCCTTGATGGGCAGGCGCGAGACGATCCAGCTGACCATCAGCGGCACCAGGATGATGTCATCAACCCAGCCGAGCACCGGAATGACGTCGGGGATGATGTCGAATGGGTTCACCAGATAGAAGGCGGTAAGGGCCGTCGCCGCCTTGAGGTAGAACGGGGTCTCGGGGGCAAAGAACGCCTGCCAAAGCAGCACGACTTCCTTGCGGAACAGAATGATGCGGGGGAGGAGTGTCTTGAACATAGCCAATAAATGGGAAGGGCCGGGACCGCGTTCAAGGCCCCGACCCGTCTATCACGGCAGATCGGGCAGGGTGGGCCAGCCCTCGGCGGTCCAGCCGATGGGCAGCAGCCCCAGCTTGGGGCGGCCGCCGTCTTCGCCGTCATAATAGTGGAAGGCCAGCCAGGGCGCGCCATCGCGCTCGAAGACCTCCTGGCCGCCGGGGCCGATAGTCCTTCCAGTGCTGGCCAGCAGTTCGGTGCCGCCACCTTCCAGCATGGGTGTACCGCTGGCATCGACATAGGGCCCCTCAATGGCGTCCGCCCGGCCCACCATGATGCGGTAGGTGGAACTGCGACCGCGGCAGCAGCTGTCAAAGGACACAAAGAGGTAGAAGCGCCCGTCATGGGCGATGATGGCCGGCGCCTCGATGGCGCCGCCGCCGCGCGAGGCGATGGGCATGGGTTCAGCGCCGGGGAGAGGCTTGCCGCTGGCCGGGTCCAGCTCCAGCAGGCGGATGCCATCCCAGAAGGAGCCAAAGCTCAGATAGGCCTTGTCCCCGACATCGGTGCGGAAGGGGTCGATGGCGTTGAAGCTGTCGCCAGCGCGGGAGCGGACAACCAGGCCCTGGTCCACCCAGCCCGCGGTGGGCTGCGTCGGATCAAGCGCGGCATTGGTCATCAGGCCGATGGCGCTGTCGTTGCGGCCGAAGCTCGAGGCGGAATAATAGAGGTAGTGCGTGCCGCCCGTCTCAAACACCGAGGGGGCCCAGATATTGCGCGGGGTAAAGCCCAGTTCACGGACGATCCAGGCTGGCATGCCGCCGGGCAGGGCGCCGGCCTCCTGCCAGGTGATGCCGTCGGGCGAGGTCTTGGTGCGGGGCGTGCCGCCATCGGGGGCTCTTTCGACGCCGGTGGCAAAGGAGACAAGGCCATTGTCGAGCACGGCGATGGACGGATCGTGGATATAGATATTGCCCTTGAGCGCTTCCGCCTGGGCAGCACTGCTGGCCAGGGCGAACAGCAGGAGGATCAAGGTGCGCCTCATGCCAATACGCCCCGATCACGCAGCAGCTTGACGATGGCCATGGCATGGCCCTGGCCCAGGCCATAGTCGGCCTTGAGCCAGTCGGTGATCGGCGTCGCCTTGGCGCCGGGCGCGGTCAGGCCCTTCTCGATGGCCAGGCGCACGAATTCGTCCGGCGTCACACCCGTCTGCTTTTCGATATTGGCCATATAGGCGGCAAAACTCATCACAATCCTCCTCCGCTGGACGGATGCTACACGAGTGCGCGCGCGATGCCAGTTCGACACAATCGAGAAGCATTGCGCTGCTAGAGCGACAGGCTTATTTCTCCGGGCAGGTATTAGAGGTGTTTCATGGCTGGTCCGCTCGCACGCAGGCATTCGGTTGGGGTCAATGTGGGCGGCGTGTTGGTGGGCGGCGGCGCCCCCATCGTCGTGCAGTCCATGACCAATACCGACACCGCCGATATTGATGCGACGGTGCGGCAGGTGATGCAGCTGGCCCGGGCCGGGTCGGAGATCGTGCGCATCACGGTGGATCGCGACGAGAGCGCGGCCGCGGTGCCGATCATCCGCGACCGGCTGGCCGTGCTGGGCTATGACGTGCCGCTGGTGGGCGATTTCCACTATATCGGCCACAAGCTGCTCACCGACCATCCGGCCTGTGCCGAGGCGCTGGCGAAATATCGAATCAATCCGGGCAATGTGGGCTTCAAGGCCAAGCGCGACACGCAGTTTTCGACGCTGATCGAGCTGGCGCTGAAATATGACAAGCCGGTGCGCATCGGGGTCAACTGGGGCTCGCTCGATGAAGAGCTGCTGACCCGGCTGATGGACGAGAATGCCGCCGCCGGTTCGCCGCTTGGCGCTGCCGCCGTGCAGCGCGAGGCCATCATCCAGTCGGCGCTGCTCAGCGCCCAGCGCGCCGAGGAGATCGGCCTGGGCCGCGACAAGATTATCCTCTCCACCAAGGTCAGCGATGTGCAGCATCTGATCGCGGTCTATCAGGATCTGGCGGCGCGCTGCGATTATGCGCTGCACCTGGGTCTGACCGAAGCCGGCATGGGCACCAAGGGCGTGGTGGCCTCCTCGGCGGCGCTCGGCATTCTGCTGCAGCAGGGCATTGGCGACACCATTCGCATCTCATTGACCCCCGAGCCGGGCGGCGATCGCACTACCGAGGTCAAGGTGGCGCAGGAGCTGCTGCAGACCATGGGCTTCCGCCAGTTCGTGCCGGTGGTCGCGGCCTGCCCCGGTTGCGGGCGCACCACCTCGACGACCTTTCAGACGCTGGCCAAGGATATCGAGGCGCATCTGTCGAGCTCGATGCCGGAGTGGAAGGAGCGCTATCCTGGCGTTGAGACGCTGTCGGTGGCGGTGATGGGCTGCATCGTCAACGGTCCGGGCGAATCCAAGCATGCCAATATCGGCATTTCGCTGCCGGGCACCGGGGAATCGCCGGCCGCGCCGGTGTTCGTGGACGGGCAGAAAGTGGCGACACTGCGCGGCACCGATGTTGCCGATCAGTTCAAGGTGATGGTGGCCGACTATATCGAAAGAAAGTTCGGCAACGGCGCGCGGACGGCGGCGCAATAGCGGGGCTCAGCCCTCGGTGATGCGGTCGCGGCCATTGCGTTTGCTGGCATAAAGCAGCTGGTCTGCCCGGTGATAGACGGCCAGCAGGTCCTCGCCGGGCTGCGGCTCGGTCACGCCGATGCTGATGGTCACGCCCCTGTCCTGCGGACGGGGCGGGGTGACCTCGAGCACGCGGCTGCGCAGCGCCTCCAGCACCTGCCGGGCCCGCTCCATATCGGTGCCATAGAGCAGCAGGGCAAATTCCTCGCCGCCCAGGCGGGTGGCCATATCCATGGGACGGCGCGCCAGATTGCGGATGGCATCGGCCACGGCGCAGATCGCCACATCGCCCGCTGTATGGCCATGCTGGTCGTTGAACAGCTTGAAATGATCGATGTCGATCACCGCCAGCACGATAGGCTCGTCGGTGCGCGCTGCATGAGCCAGGGCGGCCGTGGCGTGGCGCTGGAACAGGCGGCGGTTGGCCAGGTCGGTCAGCGGATCAAACTGGGCCTGGCGCGCCAGCATGCCGGTGAGCAGGAACTGGCGGCGATGGGCCAGCTCGCGCATATAGCCGCCGATACTGCCCACCGGCACGGCCAGCACCAGCACAAAGATCAGGCCGAACTGGCCGCGCCCGGTGATGTCGTTGAGCAGCAGGAAGCCGGCAATTGTGGCTGCGCCGATGGGCAAGAGCGACGCGATCAGGGCCCAGGAAAACACCATGCCCAGCGGCAGGAAGGCCGCGAGCACCGCGACCACCAGCGCCGCATCGGCCGACGGGATGCCATGGGACTTGTAGATGATGGCGTTGATTGCGGCCACGGTCGCCACAAGGGAATAGACGATCACGGCCACAGTGCCCAGCGGCATGCGCTTGCGCAGCGGACTGAGCAGGATGACAGCGATGATAACAAGCGAAGCAATGCGCCCGCTCACCAGAAACCACAGGTCAGGGCGCGGGATGCCGTTGCGGGCCACATCGAGCCGGACAAAGTCGAAGGCGACAAAGCAGAACCAGATGATCAGTGTGGCGGCTGCGCAGACCATGGCGGCAGGGCGTTGTTCGTCGGCCAGGGCCTTGCGGTACTCAGCTTCCAGCGCGGGCTCGAACCGCAGTCTTGAAAAGCCTTTGGCGAACTGGCGCTCGTAGCGCTCCTCGTTCGTTGCCTGGATGGGGGCGGGACTGTCGATGACTTTGGCGAGCAAGACTGTTGTTTCCCGATGCCGGCTTGGCGCCAGATCCATCGCCGCACACACTACTGTGTGGCTATTGCGAAGGTGTGAATAAAGTCAAGTCGGTAGCAGGCAGGCGTCGACCCAGTTGTCGCCGCACAGCGCCGCCAGTCGCGACAGGCTGAGGCGCACCGAGGCATGGGTGTGGCCGCCGGCGGGAATGACCAGATCATAGATCTGAAGGGAGCTGTCGAGATAGATCGGCAGTGGCGCCGGCAGGCCAAAGGGGCAGACGCCGCCGACGGGATGGCTGGTCAATTGCTCGACCTCTTCGGCGCCCAGCATGCGCGGCCGTCCGCCAAAGGCCGCCTTGGCCTTCTGGTTGTCGAGCCGGGCATCGCCGCGGGTCACCAGCAGCACGACCTCGTCGCGCACGCGAATGCACAATGTCTTGGCGATCTGGCCGGGGGCCACGCCATGAACCTCGGCAGCCAGCTGCACGGTGGCCGTGGACAGTTCGGTGACCTCGACGGTGAGATCGGGGGCGCGGGTGGCGAGGTCGGCCGTTACGGATGCAAGGCTCATCGGCTTCTTTCAGAACAGGCGGGCAAGTTTGTCTTCGTATTCGCTGCGCATCTTGTGATGGATCGGCGCCTTGAGCGCCCGGCGCATCACCGCGGGGTCGGCATCGCGCTCCAGCGCCATCAGATCGCGCACGCTGACCCGATCGCCCTCAAAGAGCGTGATGAGCACGGGCTGGCCCGCCCGGAGGCTGCCGTCCTCGATCACGCGGCAATAGGCGCCGGGGCGGCCCGCCTGGTGGAAGCGCTTGACGAAGCCCTTGTCGCCCATGCGCGCGGCCAGCACGTTGCAGGGGGTGCGGTGGGAGGTGACTTCCAGGGTCACCGGACCGATCTGGAACCGATCGCCGGGGGCCACGGCATGGCCTTCGACGCCGGCAATGGTGAGGTTCTCGCCAAAGGTGCCGGGGGCGAGCTCGGTGCCCAGCTCCTGGGACCACCACTGATAGTCATCGGCGAAATAGACATAGACGGCCTGGTCGCGGCCGCCGTGATGGCGTCGGTCGAGGACGGCGTCGCCCACGAGGCCCTCGCGCGTCACCTGCACATCGGTTTCCACGGGCTGTTTGTAGATGCCGGTCTTGGCGGTCTTGCCCGGAATGGGCTGGGGTTCACCGATATTGACGCTGGCGAGAATGGCCATGGCTCAGTGCTCCCGGCTGGCGAAAAAGCGGGCGGTGGCGCGCAGGCCATCGGCCTTGGGGCCGAAGGTGCGCAGCGCCGACAGCGCGGCATTGACCGTATCGGCCAGATGCTTGCGCGCGCCCTCGAGCCCCAGCGTTGCCACCAGGGTCTGCTTGCCCAGGGCCGCGTCCTTGCCGGCGGCCTTGCCCAGGGCCTCGGCGGTGGCCGTCACGTCCAGAATATCGTCGGCCAGCTGGAAGGCGCGCCCGGACGCCTCGGCATAGGCGGTGAGCACGGCCAGCGCCCGCGCATCGGCGCCGCCCAATATGGCGCCCATGCGCACGCTGGCGCGGATCAGTGCGCCGGTTTTCATGGCCTGCATGGTGGCGATCTCGGCAGGCGAGAGTTGCCCCTGCTCGCCCTCGATGTCGCGCATCTGCCCGCCCACCATGCCGCCGGCGCCAGAGCCGCGGGCCAGCTCGGTCACCAGGGCAATGCGCACGCTGGCGTCGGGATGGCAGTCCGGGTCGGCAAGCAGGTCGAAGGCATGGGTCAGTAGAGCGTCGCCGGCCAGAATGGCGGTGGCGTCGTCATAGGCCTTGTGCACGGTGGGGCGGCCGCGGCGCAGATCGTCATTGTCCATCGCCGGCAGGTCATCGTGGATGAGCGAATAGCAATGGATCATCTCGACGGCGAGGCCGGCGGGCAGGGTGCGCTCGGCCGGCACGCTGAAGATGGCCGCCGCCTGACGCACCAGTAGCGGGCGCAGGCGCTTGCCGCCTTCCAGGCTGCCATGGCGCATGGCGTCCACCAGCCGCTCCGGCGCCGGGCCGGGTCCGGACAGGCGCGCGGCGCTCAGGCGGTCACCCAGGGCGCGTTCCACGTCATTGGCGCAATGGGCCATTTCGGCATCAAAATCATACATGCCCCGTTGCTAGCCTGTCCCCTTGCGGGCGGCAAGATGGCGAGGCCATTGGTGATAGAGCGTGCGGACAGATACGGGGCCGGCACAGGCTGGAATCGGCCGGCCCGCTCGGCTAAGGGATGGCATGGCAAGACGAAAACCCAAGGGCATCTGGCGTCTCTTCCGCACTCTGGGCATCGCCCTGGCCGTGCTGGTGGCGATTCCGCTGCTGCTGACCCCGCTCTATCTGTTTGTCGATCCGATTTCTGTGCCCATGCTCGAGCGCTATGTCACGGGACGGCCGGTGGATCGGCAGTGGCGGGATATCGACGCGATCTCTGATCGTCTCAAGGCGGGCGTTGTGCTGTCCGAAGATGGGCAGTTCTGCCGCCATTGGGGTGTGGACCTGGGCGCGCTGCGCGACGAGGTTGAGCGCTATATGGCCGGTGAAGACGCCCGAGGGGCCTCCACCATCACCATGCAGGTGGCGCGCAATCTGTTCCTGTGGAACGGGCAGAGCGTGCTGCGCAAGGCGCTTGAGGTGCCGTTGGCGATCTATATCGACCTGGTGCTGCCCAAGCGGCGGATCATGGAGATCTATCTCAACATCGCCGAATGGGGACCGGAAGGCCAGTTCGGCGCCGTGGCCGGGGCCGAGCGGGCCTTTGGCATCGCGCCGGACCGGCTGAGCTGGCGCCAGGCGAGCCTTCTGGTCACGGCCTTGCCCAATCCCCTGCTGCGCCAGCCTGGGCGCCCCTCGGCGGGGATGGAGCGGATCGCTGGCGTCATCGTGCAGCGCGTGGGGGAATATGGTGAGCGGGCTGCCTGCGTGGGGGCGGGCGGGCGGCTGGCGCTCTAGCGGTGGCGGGCCGGCCGGGCCGGCTTGCGCACAGGGCAAACGGGGTTCCACAAACCCCCTAGCCAAGCCCCCGCACTTGCTCTATAGGAACCGCCAATCCCCACAGAGTTAAGTCTCTGGGCCGCTCTGGCGGCGCAATGATATTGAATTCGGAGTACCGACCATGGCAGTGCCAAAACGAAAGACCTCGCCGATGAAGCGCGGCTTCCGCCGCTCGGCCGACGCTCTTGCTTCCTCGTCCTATGTCGAAGACAAGGATTCGGGCGAGCTGCGCCGCCCGCACCACGTTGACCTGAAGACCGGCATGTACCGCGGTCGCCAGATCCTCGCGGCCAAGAAGTAATCGAAAGACGGACAGCGCAATGCGCTCCGGTCTGATATGCAAGCGGCCGACCCTGTAAAGGGTCGGCCGTTTTTGTTCTGCCTGCCATTCCTGCTCGCCCGCTGCGGCGGCCTGTTTCCTGGAGACTGCCATGACGACCCGCGTTGAATCGGACACCATGGGCACCATCAATGTGCCTGCCGACAAGTACTACGGCGCGCAGACGGCCCGCAGTCTCGCCAATTTCGACATTGGCGGCGAAAAGATGCCCAAGGAAATCATCACCGCCTTTGGCGTGCTCAAGAAGGCTGCCGCGCTGGCCAATCACAAGCTGGGCCTGCTCGACGAAGCCACGCGCGACCTGATCGTGGCCGCCGCCGATGAGGTGATCGCCGGCAAGCTCGATGGGCATTTCCCGCTGGTGGTCTGGCAAACCGGCTCGGGCACGCAGTCCAACATGAATGTCAATGAGGTCATCTCCAACCGCGCCATTGAAATGGCCGGCGGTACCATGGGCTCGAAAAAGCCCGTGCACCCCAATGACCATGTCAACATGAGCCAGTCGTCCAACGACACCTATCCCACGGCCATGCACATCGCCGCCGTCGAGGCGCTGGAGAATTATCTGTTCGAGCGCGTGGCCCTGCTGCGCGACACGCTGGCCGCCAAGGCTGAAGCCTATATGGATGTGGTCAAGATCGGCCGCACGCATCTGCAGGATGCGACGCCCCTGACGCTGGGCCAGGAGATCTCGGGCTGGGTGGCCCAGATCGACTATGCCGTCTCGGCCATCAAGGTGACGCTGCCCCAGCTCAAGGAGCTGGCGCTGGGCGGCACGGCGGTGGGCACGGGGCTCAATGCCCATCCCGACTATGCCGTGGCCGTGGCCAAGGAAATCGCCGGGCTGACCGGGCATGATTTCGTCACCGGGCCCAACAAGTTTGCTCTGCTGGCCGGGCACGACGCCTTTGTGGGCACCTCGGGCGCGCTCAAGCAGCTGGCCGTGGCCTTCATGAAGATCGCCAATGACGTGCGCTGGCTGGCCTCGGGCCCCCGCTCGGGCCTGGGCGAGATCACCATTCCGGAGAACGAGCCGGGTAGCTCGATCATGCCGGGCAAGGTCAATCCGACCCAGTCGGAAGCCATGACCATGGTCGTCGCCCAGGTGATGGGCAATGACGCGGCCATCGGCTTTGCCGCCAGCCAGGGCAATTTCGAGCTTAACGTCTTCAAGCCGGTCATCGCCTACAACTTCCTGCAGTCGGTGCGCCTGCTGGCCGATGCCGCCAAGAGCTTTAATGACAATTGCGCCGTGGGCATCGAGCCTGACCGTGCGCGCATCAAGGAGCTGGTCGACAAGTCGCTGATGCTGGTGACTGCGCTCAACCGCAAAATCGGCTACGATAACGCCGCCAAGATCGCCAAGACGGCGCACAAGAATGGCACCACGCTGCGTGAGACCGCCATCGCGCTGGGCCTGCTGAGCGGCGAAGAGTTCGACGCCGAGGTCAAGCCCGAGCAGATGGTCGGTCCGCTCAAGCTCAAGAAGTAAGGCCTAAGGCCCCGCTCTCCTGGAAAGCCGCCCATCTGGGCGGCTTTCTTCGTTTCGATCCTGCTTCTTGTTCAGGCCGGCCGCGACCACTAGCTTGAGCCTATCGCCTCAAGATGGTCATCGGTCTTGAGGGAACGACGCACCGATCAACATAAGGCCAGGGCGCAAGAGGGCGGTCAGCGGGACCGTGAGGCGTTTGGTCTTTGAACCGATAGGAGGTGAAGACCCATGAACGACTTCAACGCACAGGTCATTGCAGACTTTAATGCCAACGGCGGCAAGCCTGGTGGCTATTTCAAGGACGCGCCGGTCTTGCTGCTGCATTCGATTGGCGCCAAGTCCGGACAGGAGCGCACGCAGCCTCTGATGTATCTGCCCGGCGGTGAACGCCGCTGGTACGTGTTCGCATCCTACGGTGGTGCCCCCAAGAACCCGGCCTGGTATCACAACCTGCTTGCCAACCCCGATTTCGATATTTCGGTGGGCGATGGCACCACCATTTCGCGCGTTCCCGTTCATGCCCGTGAGCTCGCGGGTGAAGAGCGCGACCAAACCTATGCCAGGCAAGCGGAGCTGTTCCCCCAGTTTGCCGACTACGAGAAAAAGACCACGCGCGACATCATCCCTGTCATCGAACTGACCGCCCGCGCCTCGTGATATCGGGTCGCCATTCGAAGTGAGCCGCGCACAAACAAAAGGGGGACGGACGCCTACACACAGCAGCCGCCGTCCCTGCCGGCCTATCACGCCGGGCTGCAACAGGCGGCATCTGTTCCCCTGGTCGAACCATTGTGCCAGGCTGACCTGAGAGGCTAATGGCGGGGAGAGAGCCATGGACCAGAAAAATCATCGCATCTACACCATGGCCGTCGCCAGCGTTTACCCGGCCTATATCGCCAAGGCCGAGCGCAAGGGACGGACAAAACAAGAGGTGGATGAGATCATTTGCTGGCTGACCGGCCACAGCCAATCATCCTTCACCGCCGAATTGGACAAGAAGACCAATTTTGCGGACTTCTTCGCGCAAGCGCCAAACATGAATCCGGCGCGCTCCCGCATCACCGGCTCTGTGTGTGGCGTCAAGGTTCAGGAGATTGCCGAGCCGGTGATGCGCGAGATTCGCTACCTCGACAAGCTCGTCGACGAGCTTGCCAAAGGCAAGGCCATGGACAAGATCCTGCGCCAATGATCCAAGGGCAGCGCCTGAGTGACGTCAGGCGCCCCCAAAACGACCAGTGATAGAGCCCTTACCCCTTGATGGCCGCCTCAATGGTGGCGATGTCGATCTTCCTCATGGTCATCATGGCGTCGAAGGCGCGCTTGGCTTCCGCGCCGCCCGCCGTGATCGCCGCGACCAGGGCGCGGGGGGTGATCTGCCAGAAGATGCCCCATTTGTCCTTGCACCAGCCACACATGCTCTCCTGCCCGCCATTGCCGACAATGGCGTTCCAGTAGCGGTCGGTCTCGTCCTGGTTGTCCGTGGCCACCTGGAACGAGAAGGCTTCGGAGTGCGGAAAGGCCGGGCCGCCGTTGAGCCCGACGCAGGGAATGCCCATGACGGTGAATTCCACGGTGAGCACCGCGCCGGCCTTGGTGGAGGGATTGTCGCTGGGCGCGCGGTGGACCCCGGTGACCTTGGTGTCCGGGAACAGCCCGGCATAGAAATTGGCGGCCTCCTCGGCCTGGCCATCATACCAGATGCAAATGATGTTCTTGGGCGTTGCCATGGCGTCCTCCTGTTTAGCGGCCCTGGCCGCCTGTCTGCGCAGCCGGAATCTCCGGCGCTTGCCTGCACGTCGAACGGGGCGCGGGCATTTGGACAGGCTAGAGCGATTTTGTTGCGCCCGCGCGCCCCTTTCGCCCGCGGACAAGCTCTGGCATGGTGTGGCCAATGCCACCGGAGGCCCTGAATTGACCGAAACCGTGATCATGCCGACCACGAGCAACCGCCGTCCGCGCGGCGCCTTCATCCCGCCGCTGCTGGTGGTGCCCTTCGTGCTCTACAATTTGGTGGTGTTCATCTTCTTCGGCGCCAATCCGGTCAACTGGGGCGCCGGCATGTTTGCCATTCCCATGCCCTCGGGCATGCCCTGGGCGGTATCGGCCGGGGATTTCATCCTGGTGGTTGGGGTGGTCTGCCTGTTCGTGGAAGTGCTCAAATCCACCAATACCAGCCGCAGTTCCATCGTCGAGCACATGCTCTCGATGCTGCTGTTCGTGCTGTTCCTGGTGGAGTTCCTGCTGGTCGGCGCGGCCTCCAGCTCGGTGTTCTTCCTGCTCATGGTGATGAGCCTGATCGATGTGGTGGCGGGCTTCACCGTCTCGATCACCAGCGCCGGGCGCGATGTGACGATGAACTAGGCCACAACGGTCTTCCGATAGCCCATGGGCATGCGCTTGACGGCGACGCGGGCCGTTTCGGCATAGGCCGTCGTGGCGCCTTGCGGCGTGCTGCGGCGACGGGCGCGCTGGGGGGCCATGTTGTCGCGCGCGGCGAGCAATTGGCTGACAAAGGCGGCGCCGGGCTGGATGCGGTGCAGCGAGGGACGCGGAGCAGATGCCTCCAGCACCATGGGCAATCCGGGCTGAACTGTCTCGATATCACGCATCTTGATCCCGCCTGTCTCAAATCGGGGCTAGCTGTGTCGAAATGAGACAGCATTGCGCGCCCTATGCCCCTGACACTGCAATCGGCGTGCCAGATGCTAACGATTTGTTAACGATTTGGGAGGCGAAACTAGGGCGTGGTTAACGCCAAAGGGGCGGTTTTACCCAGGGTTCTGATTTTCGTCAGGTACGAAAAAGCCGGCGCAGATCCTGCGCCGGCTCTGTGATTTTGGTGCCGCTTGGGGCGGGGGGCGGAGAAGGCCTAGAAGTTGTCCTTGGCCTTGCGGATGGCGGCAAAGACTTCGGCGGGACTGGCGCCCTCAAGGCCGAAATGGCGCGCGATGCCGGCGTCATCGGCCCGCATGAAGGGATTGGCCGCCTTGTCCTCACCGAGGTTGAAGGGGATGGTCGGCTTGCCCTCGGCCCGCAGCGCGGTGACCTCGGCCGCCCGCTGCTGCAGCGCGGCATTGTCGGGGTCGACCGATAGGGCGAATTTGGCATTGCTGGCGGTATATTCATGGCCGCAATAGACCAGCGTGTCGTCGGGCAGGGCGCGCATCAGCTTGACGCCCTCCCACATCGGGCCAGGCGTGCCCTCGAACATGCGGCCGACGCCGAGCGAGAACAGGGCGTCGGCGCTGAACAGGTGCTTGCCGACCGGGTCGTGATAGACGATGTGGCCCAGCGTGTGGCCGGGGGTGTCAAAGATGTCGAAACTGGTTTCGCCCAGGGTCACCGTGTCGCCGCCGCCTACCAGCACGTCGAGATCGGCGATCTTTTCGGCTTCGGCCTTGGGGCCGACGACGCGGGCGCCGAACTCAGCCTTGAGCTCTGGAATGGCTTCGACATGGTCGATATGGTGGTGGGTAATGAAGATGTCGGTCAGCTCCCAGCCGCGCCGCTCCAGCGCCGCCACAATCGCGGCCGTCTCGGGCGCGTCGATCGTCGCGGTGCGGCCGGTCGCCGTATCGTGGACAAGATAGCCAAAATTGTCGCTGCGGGCGGCAAAGACGTCGACGATCACACTCAAGGGGCTACTCCGGAAGTCAGGGCAGTTGAAAGCTGGGATGCCCGACCTGACATGACAAGGCGGCATTAGACAAGTCCCGCTGAAAGCGGCAGAGTTGCGCGCATGACTGCTGACGTCCATCGCCTGATCGGGTTTTATCGCACGCCGCTGGGGCGCATTTCGCGCGCCCTGGTGCGCGAACAGGTGACCGCGCTTGCCGGCGATGTCTCAGGCAAACGCGTGCTGGGGCTGGGCTTTGCCACGCCCTATCTGCGCTTCACGCTGCAGCGGGCCGAGCGGGTGCTGGCCTTCATGCCGGCGCGGCAGGGCTCGTCGGCCTGGCCGCGCGAGGGGCCGTCGCACACGGTATTGTGCGATCCGCTGGAAATGCCGCTCACCGATGCGGCGATCGATCTCACCATTGCCATTCATGCCATCGAGCATGTGGCCGATGCCGAAGAGCTGATGCGCGAGCTCTGGCGCATCACCGCGCCCAATGGCCATCTGATTCTGGTGGTGCCGCGGCGCCGGGGCATCTGGGCGCAGCGCGACAACACGCCCTTTGGCCAGGGCAATCCCTATTCGGGCGGGCAGCTCGACAAGCTGCTGCGCGACCACAGCTTTGTGCCTGAGGCCTGGCGCGACGGGCTGTTCCTGCCGCCGGTGCGCAGTTCGCTGGTGCTGAAGTCGGCTCGCCTGTTCGAGACGCTGGGGCGGCTGCTCGGGCCGGCGATGAGCGGAGTCATCTGCGTCAGGGCCCGCAAGGAGGCCTTCCCGGCCGTGCCCCGTCGCCGCCGCGAAGAGCGATTCGTGCGGGTGCCCGGCCTCAACGCCGCCACCGCCCGACAGGGCTGAGCGGCTGTTGCCTGTCCCGCTGCGGTACGGTGGTCAGCACGATGATGCAGCTACGTTAACCTTGCGATCAAAGCGGGAACGAACAGGGGGCGAATCGAGCGAGCCGCCGGAATGCGGCTTTGTTCACGGCCATATGTAGCGGGTTGGTGCGGTGGAGACACAAGAGGCACCCTCGGCATGCCGCAGGCCAGCAAATGCCGGCCGGAACCGTTCACCGACATGAAGAAGCGATTAATTTCCGCGCTTTTAGTTGAAGTGCTGCGCAAAGGTAAGCGCAGGCGGCGCCAAGAAAACCGTAGGCGTTAAGGTCTGCGGGGCGGCGATTGGGGCGCTCAGTGCGACAATATTGTCAAAATCGCTGTTGACCGTCCCGAAGCGGGACGCGGCGTCTGAAAGGGCGACCGCGTCCTGGCGGATGTGCAATCGCGCGCCGGCCCTGTCGGGCCTGACAAAAGCGGCGTTGATCTAGGCTGGTTGCGCCTCAGGGGCGCATGCTGGTCAGCACCATGGAGAGATCACCCATGCTGGTGCCCAGCAGCACGCGATAGGGGATGAAATAGCCCGTCTCGCCCAGCGGGGCGTACCAGACGACAATGCGGTCATTGTCGGCCAGATAGGTGGTGATGTCGGAGCTGGTGAAATGGCCCGAAACGGGCTTGTAGTTCACCGAGCACAGCACAACCGGGCCCTGGTAGCCGGTGCGCGGGGAGGTGGCCTCGTCGGTGCCGGCAAAGCTCAGCTCGACATTGAAGCGTTCGACGCCCGTGAAGATGCCGACGCGGCGCTGGCAGAGGCTCTTGTCGAGGCCATTGCCGCGCAGCAGGAAGGCGGAGAGGAAGTCGGTGACCCCAGTCAGATGGCGGCGTTCGAGCGGCACGCGATCATAATTGTCGATGATGGGCGGCTCGACCTTGAAGCTATCGACATCGCCACCGGAGAAGGTCACATCGATCTTGAAATTATCGCCATTGGCCCGCGTCTGCAGCCCGAAGGTGCGGGCCACCAATTGCGATCCCGAGGAGCGGCCGGTGGTGTTGGCCTTGGCCGTGCCGCTGGCCACAACAGCGCCCAGGCCCGTGACATTGGCCGATAGGTCGACTGCATAGCTGGCGCCGTCATCGGTGAGACCGACGTCCATGGAGGCAATGTTGATGCCGCCCAGGGTCAGGATATAGCTGGCGCGGGCATCGACATCGGCGGCGCGGGCCGGCGCGCAGGCCAGCAGCAACAGAGTGGCCAACGAGGCAAAACGAAACTGGATCACGGTCGGGCGTCTCTGCGGTTGCTGCGCGAATCAGGGGAATGTTCGAAAGTGCCGCGCTCAATCCACCCGCGCAAGGCACTCGCAGGGGTTTGAGGGCTCCATTGTCTTGACGGCGCCCTGCAGTTTCTCTAAAGAGGCCCAAGATTTCAGGACAAGACAGGCCCGCTGCGGGGCTCGATCCCCGCGACAGTGGCCTTTTGCAACAGGATACATAACCATGGCACGTCGCTGTGAACTCACCGGCAAGGGCGTTTTGGTTGGCAACAACGTTTCGCACGCGCTCAATCGCACGCGTCGCCGGTTCCTCCCGAACCTGCTGAACGTGACGCTGATTTCCGAGGCGCTGAACCGCCCCGTCAAGCTGCGCATCTCGGCCTATGCCCTGCGTTCGGTCGAACACCGCGGTGGTCTGGATGCCTTCCTGCTCAAGCAGAGCGACGAGCAGCTGTCGCCGCTCGCCCAGGGCATCAAGAAGGAAGTGCGCGCCGCTCTCGCTGCCTAAGCGATACGGACGCCAAACGAATTGACCGCGTAGGGAGCGTTTCTCTGCGCGGTTTTCTTTTGCGCCAATCCTGGCGCACCCCCGCTCCGGTCTGATGCCGGCAGGCGGGTTACATAGAGGTGCATTGTCATGCTTGCTCGTCTGTTCGCGGCCGTGGCCGCCATGGTCGTCGTTGTCGCGGCGTCCAATATCCTGGTGCTTTATCCGCTGCAGCTGCAGCTGGGCACGGTCAATCTGGCCGATCTGCTCACCTGGGGCGCCTTCACCTTCCCCTTTGCGTTCCTGATCACCGACCTCACCAATCGCTTCGATGGTCCGCGCAATGCGCGGCTGGTGGTGCTGGCCGGCTTTGCGGTGGGGCTGGGCCTGTCGTTCTATCTCAGCTTTCATGGCCTGCCCTGGAGCGCTGATGGCGCCCCGGCGACCACGCAGCGCATCGCCCTGGCCTCGGCCACCGCGTTCCTCGTCGGCCAGCTGCTCGACATCGCGGTGTTCTCGCGCCTGCGCGCCAGCCGGGCCTGGTTCCTGCCGCCGCTGGCCGGCTCGCTCTTTGGTTCGCTGATCGACACCACCATTTTCTTCTCGGTGGCGTTCGCCCCGGCGCTGGCCGGTATTGATGGTCTCTTCGGCCTGGCCGATGGCTCGCTGGGCTTCCCCGCCCCCTGGCTGGGCGTTGGGCCGGAGGTGCCGCTATGGTTCTCGCTGGCCTCGGGCGATTTCCTGGTCAAGTTCCTCGCCGCGCTGCTGCTGCTGGCGCCCTATCGGGCGCTGATGGGCCGGTTGATGCCGCTGCCGCCGCTGGGCGCTCAGGCGCAGGCCTAACCCAAAAATGAAAAACCGCCTGCTCCAGTCCTGGCGCAGGCGGTTTGATTTTGGCGCGGCCGATTGGGCGGCGATCAGTCGCCTTCGCCGGGGGCCTCGGAGAAATACTTCTCGAACTTGCCGGTTTCCCCGTCCTTCTCCTTGGCCTCGGGCAGCGGGTCGCGGCGCTCGGTGAGGTTGGGCCAGACCGAGGCGAATTTGGTGTTGATCTGCAGCCAGTGGTCGAGACCGCTTTCGGTGTCGGGCTTGATGGCTTCGGCGGGGCATTCGGGCTCGCAGACGCCACAGTCGATGCACTCGTCCGGGTGAATCACCAGCATGTTCTCGCCCTCGTAGAAGCAGTCCACGGGACAGACTTCCACGCAGTCGGTGTACTTACAGGCAATGCAATTGTCGGTGACGATATAGGTCATCTAGGCGGGCATCCCGAACAGGAGCCGGGCTGGGGCAGATGGCGCAGCGCGGCAGGTCTCAACGGCTTCGTTGCTAAACTTTTTCTGGTGTCGCTGCAAGGCTGGCCCGGGGCAGAGCTTGCCAGCAATGGCCTTCGCTTTGGCATATCTGACCTGCAGACGTGTCGCTCGGCCAGCCGCTAGGTCTCGTCGGCGTCCGGGCGCAGCCGGTCGGTGTCGCGGCGCTGCTTCTTGGTGGGGCGGCCGGCGCCATCGTCGCGCTGGGCCAGCGCGGCCTCATAGGGGCTCTGTTCGGCCTTGGGCAGCGCTGGTGGCGACAGATCCTCGTAAAGCCCCTGAGCCTCGCTGGCCGGGCCGCGGCGGGTACCCGGGTCGATGATGCGCCAGACCAGGATGCGGTTGTGCAGCGTCATGGTCAGCACATCGCCCGCGCCGACCTTGTGGTCGGTGCGGTCGGTGCGTTCGGAATTGACGCGGATGGCGCCCGATTCGATGATCTTCTGCGCCAGCGTGCGGGATTTCAGCGCGCGGGAAAAGAACAGGAACCTGTCGAGCCGCTCCTTGCGGAGGGCGGGCGCGACAGGTCCCGGCAAGGTCTACTCGGCCTTGCGGTCACGCAGGGCCGCAAGCTTGGCAAAGGGGCTATCGGGATCGAAGGCCTTTTCGCGCTTCTCTTCGCGCGGGCGCTCGACCTTGTCGTTGCGCGGCCGTTCGAACTTGGCGCGTTCGCCCTTCTGGTCCTCGGGGCGGCGGTTGTCATTGCGGCCGCGACCTTCGAACTTGGGCTTGGGGTTGAGGTGCTGGGCCTTGGTGAGGTCCTGCACTTCCCCTTCCGGGCGACGCTTGGCGGCCGGGGCCGCATGCGGGCGCTGACGACCCTCGCCTTCGGGGCGACGACGGGGTTCGTGACGCTTGGTCTCGCTGCGCTTGCCGGCAGGCGACCAGATTTCGTCGAACTCGGGCTCGGCCGGCGTGGCCGGGGTCTGCTCGGCGGTGGCCGGCGCGGCCTCGACAATGGTGGTCTGCGGCATGGAGGCATCCATGGCCGGGGTGGGCGTCTCGGCAATGGCGTCGAGCGGCGCCTCGGCGACCGGTTCGGTCGCGGACGGATTTTCCGTCAGCGTTTCTTCCAGCGCCGGGGCCTCGGCGCTGGCGTCAGCTGGTGCAGCCGGTGCCGCTACCTTGGGCAGGCGTTTGACGCGATAGCCCAGCGAGGTCAGGATCGAGGCGAAATCTTCGCCCGAGCAGCCCAGCAGCGAGGTCATTTCCACCGTGACGCGGAAGCCATTGCCCTCGGCGGCGCCAGCGGGCACTTCGCCCTGGTGACGGGTCGGGTCGAGTGCGATCAGCGGGCGGATGATATCGGCGAGACGCTCGAGAATATCGACGCGCACGGCGCGCTTGCCGGCCACCTTGAAGCCGGCAATTTCATAAAGGCGCGTATCGACTTCGGGGTCGACCACAAAGCTGGTGCGGCCCGACAGCACGATATGGGGAATGTCGGTGACGCCGGCCTGGCGCACGCCGCCATGCTTGAGCGCAAACAGGATCAGCGCCAGCTCGCGCGGAGCGGGCTTGAGCGAGAGCGGCAGATAGATGTGATAGGCGCCGAACTTGATGCCCAGCTTGCGCATGCGGCCGCGCACGTCCTGGTCGAGGTTCTTGACCTCGTCGGAGACCTGGCTGCGGGGAATGAGGCCGAGGTTTTCGAACAGCTGGTAGCCGATGCCACGGGCCGCGCCTTCGAGGTCAGCGGGGGCCTCAAGGGCCATCACCGGCTCGAGCACGGTATTGATGTGGTGGCGCAGCCAGAGGTTGAGCCGGTCCTGTACGCGTTCGAGATCGGGACCGGTCAGGCTTTCGTCCGCCAGGATCAGGATGCGGGGACGATAGAGCGTCTCGCCTTCGATCAGCTCGGCAACCAGGTCACCCTTCCAGCGCAGCCGGCCATCGGTGGCCAGCACCAGCTCTTCGTTGGGTGCGCCTGCCAGGCGTTCCGCCCGGTTGTGGATTTCGGGCGCCACAACGTGGTCGGCCGCTGTGCGCAGGCCCTTGCTGTCGACGTCGCCGTCGGTGCGGGCCAGGGTGAAGCGGAAGCCTTCAAGCGTGCCGATGAGATGGCCTTCCAGCCGCACTTCGCCACGCTCATTGATCTCGGGAGATGCCATACGTTTGTCTTTCAGGTGACGAAGCAACACACTCGTGCGCCGGTCGACGAACCGCTGGGTGAGCCGCTCATGCAGCGCATCACTCAGACGGTCTTCAATGTCTCGGGTCTTTTCGCGCCAATGTGAAGGGTCTGCAAGCCAGTTTTTGCGGTTTGCGATGAAGGTCCAGGTGCGGATCTGCTTGATCCGGTTGCTCAGTGTATCGATGTCGCCACTGGCATTGTCGCAAAAGCGGACCTGCTCGGCAATCCAGTCTGCGTCGACTTTGCCGCGACGGACGAGATCGGAGTAAACACGGGTGACGATCTCCCCATGGTTGGCCGGCGAAATGCCCTGATAATCAGGGATTTGGCAGCATTCCCACAGCAAACGCGCGCCATCGAGGCCGCGCGCCAGCTTGCCGGCTTCATTGCGGGCAACGAACTCGAGCGCGCGCTGGTCGGTGGCGATCGGCACGCGGGTCAGCGCGCGGTCCTCGGGCGGCTTTTCCAGGCTGTTGAGCAGGGCGTTGATGGATGAATAATCCAGCTGATTGTTGCGCCATTGCAGCACTTTGAGCGGGGCAAAATCGTGGGTTTCGAGCGCCACGACCATTTCCTCGTCGAATCCCTCGGTGCCGCCGGTGACGCCGAAGGTGCCATTTCTGGCGTGGCGACCGGCGCGGCCGGCGATCTGGCCAAGTTCGGCAGGGGTCAGCGGACGGCTGGTATGACCGTCAAACTTGCTGTCGTCGGCAAAGGCGACGTGATGGATATCAAGGTTCAGCCCCATGCCGACGGCGTCGGTGGCGACGAGAAAATCGACATCGCCATTCTGGTAGAGTTCGACCTGGGCATTGCGGGTGCGGGGGCTGAGCGCCCCCATGACCACGGCGGCGCCACCGCGCTCGCGGCGGATCAGTTCGGCAATGGCATAGACCTGGCGGGCCGAGAAGGCGACGATGGCCGAGCGCGGCGGCTGGCGCGAAATCTTCTTGGAGCCGGCATAGGTCAGATGGCTGAAGCGCGGCCGGTCGATGATATCGGCATGGGGCAGGAGCTTGCGGATCACCGGCTCCATGGTCGCCGCGCCCAAGAGCAGAGTCTCGCTGGTGCCCCGTGCGTGCAGGATGCGGTCGGTGAAGACATGGCCGCGGTCGAAATCGGTGGCGGTCTGGATTTCGTCGATGGCGACGCAGTCGACCCTTATGTCGGTGGGCATGGCCTCGACGGTGCAGACCCAGAATCGCGGCTTGGCGGGCACGATGCGCTCTTCGCCCGTCACCAGGGCCACGGCCTGTTCGCCGACGCGTTCGACGCAGCGCTGATAGACCTCGCGCGCCAGCAGGCGCAGCGGCAGGCCGATCATCCCGGAAGGATGGGCCAGCATGCGTTCAATGGCAAAATAGGTTTTGCCGGTATTGGTCGGGCCAAGGATCGCCTTGACGGACTGGGCGGGCGCAAAGGTCATGTGCGGGCAATGTAGGCGGTCCCTGCGACAGTTGCGAGAGGCAGGGCGCATTGTCCCAAGAAAGCACAGGCTTGTCACAGTCCTGCCACAGGCCTTAACGGACAGAACGGGTGGGGAACGAAACGGGCTCGAATCGGCGCAGACTCAAAAATGCTGCTTCGTTCACGGCTAGCTCTGGGGGGTAGGACGCCTGGGACCCACCAGCGCCGCGCCTGCGGGCCGAGCTCTGTGGCAACAGCCCCAATTTGCCTTCATCAGTGCTAACGCCTGGTTAAGTTCGGCCCAGAATCAGCAAATGTGATCAGGGGGTTAACGTGCGAGAGGCCCAAAAAATCTATAGCGTTATCCCGCCGGAGGCCGCCCAGGCTGGGCGCCTGCGCCCCATCTTCACGATAAACCGCATTGACCGTCCCGGATCAGGACAGGGCAGGGCAGGGCCCTGCCTGGCCGTCGTCAGCGCTGCGAGCCGAGGCTGCAGAAGCGCTTTGCCATCGCCGAGCAGTTTGACTATGGTCCGCGCGGTTTTTCCGCCCAGAATTGGCATCATGTCCGACCCGATCCGCCCGCAGCCGCAGCCTGGAATTCTTGATATCGCTCCCTATGTGCCCGGCAAGTCGGGCGCGGCGGGCAGCAATGCCATCAAGCTGTCCGCCAATGAATCGCCCCTGGGCGCCAGCCCCAAGGCGCAGGAAGCCTTTGCCGCGGCCGCCCAGCATCTGGAGATCTATCCCGAGGGCTCGTCGCGGCTGCTGCGCGTGGCGCTGGGCGAGGTGCATGGCATCGACCCCGATACCATCGTCTGCGGCAATGGCTCGGACGATCTGCTGCACCTGTTGGCGCAGACCTATCTGGGCGAGGGCGACAATGCGGTGATGAGCCAATATGGCTTTTCGGTCTATCCCATCATTACCCGGGCCACGGGCGCTGCGATCATCATGGTCGATGAGGTGGACTATACCGCTCATGTCGATGGATTGCTGGCCGCGGTAACGCCGCGCACCAAGGTGGTCTGGCTGGCCAATCCCAACAATCCCACCGGCACCTATATCAGCGACGCCGAAGTGCGCCGGCTGCATGCGGGCCTGCGCCCCGATATCCTGCTCGTCATCGACAATGCCTATGCCGAATATGTCACGGCCGAGGATTTCGCGGTGGGGCTCGATCTCGTGCGCGAGGCCCAGAACGTGGTCATGGTCCGCACCTTCTCCAAAATGGGTCTGGCGGCGGCGCGCATTGGCTGGATGGTGGGCACGCCCGAGTTGGTCGACGCCATCAATCGCATCCGCGGGCCGTTCAACGTCAACCTGCCGGCGCAGATGGCCGGCGCCGCGGCAGCCCGCGATATCGAGTTCACCGCGCGGCTCAAGGCGCATAATGCGCAGTGGCGCGACTGGATCACCCAGGAGCTGACCAGCAACCACATGTATGTGGTGCCCAGCCAGGGCAATTTCGTGCTGGTGCTGTTCCCGGACGCCGAGCATGCGCGCCTGGCCTTCAACACGCTGATGGAGCGCGGGCTGGTGGTACGCGAGGTGGCGGGCTCCTATGGCATCGCGCATGGGCTGCGCATTTCCATTGGTTCGGAACAGGCGATGCGGGGCGTCGTCGGCATTCTCAAGGCATTGGTCAAGATCTCATGAGTGTTCATTTTCGCAAGCTTGCCCTGGTGGGCATCGGGCTGATCGGGTCGTCCATCGCGCTGGCGGCGCGGCGGCAGGGGCTGGTCGAGGTGATCTCGATTGCCACGCGCAAGCAGGAAACGCTGGACGAGGCGCGTGAGCTGGGGCTGGGCGATATCTATACGCTCGACGCCGCCGAAGCCGTGCGCGGCGCCGATCTGGTGATCCTGTGCACGCCGGTGGGCGCCTATGAAGGGGTGATGCAGACCATTGCCCCGGCGCTGGAGCCGGGCGCGATCCTGTCCGACGTCGGCTCGGTCAAGGGCCATGTGGTCAAGGTGCTCAAGAGCCAGGTGCCGGCGGGGGTGCATTTCATCCCGGCCCACCCGATTGCTGGCACGGAGCATTCCGGACCCTCGGCCGGCTTTGCCGAGCTGTTTGCCGGCCGCTGGTGCGTGCTGACGCCGGGCGCCGAGGTCGATCCCGCCCAGACTGAGAAGCTGGCGGGCTTCTGGCGCGCCATGGGCAGCCATGTGGAAAGCATGGAGGCCGGTCACCACGATATGGTTTTGGCCATCACCAGCCATATTCCCCATCTGGTGGCCTATAATATCGTGGGCACGGTGGCTGATCTGGAAGCGGCAACCCAGTCCGAGGTCATCAAGTTCTCGGCCTCGGGTTTCCGCGATTTCACCCGTATCGCCGCCTCGGACCCGGTGATGTGGCGCGACGTGTTCCTGACCAATCGTGATGCCGTGCTCGAAATGCTGGGGCGGTTCACCGAGGATCTCAGCGTGTTGCAGCGGGCCGTGCGCATGGGCGATGGCCCGGCGCTCGAAGCCATGTTCACCCGCACCCGCGCCATCCGCCGGTCGATCATCTCGGCTGGGCAGGAAACCGCCGCGGCCGATTTCGGCCGGCCGCATGATGCGCCACCCGCGTCCGAAGTGCCCTTCGTGCGCGAGCATGGTGGTGGCGACGACGCCTAGCGGCGTCGCTGGCTAGAACAGCGGGCCGATCGCGGCGATCGGCACGAGGCCCGAGAAAATGCCGCCATTGCGGAAGTTCAGCTGGTTGGAGTAGCTGCCGTCAGCGCCGGGCGCGCCCAGCACAAGGGTGCGCAGGGGCTCTTCGAGCAGCGGCCCAATGCGTTCGGCCACGCCGGTCGAGGTGATGGTGATCTGGCCCTCGAGCTGGGCCTGGGCATCAAGCTTGAGCGAGCCGGTGGCATCGAGCACCGAATCGGCGTCGGTGCCATGGATGCCCACGATATCGAGCGTGCTGCCTGCCGCCTGCATATTGGCCAGCATGTCCGGCGCGCCCCAATTGCGCACATCATCGGGCAGGCCGGCCAGTTCGAGCTGAATTTCAGCATTGGTCTGGCTCAGGGTCAGGCCGGGATAGGCCAGATCCTTGGCCAGCACATAGCCGGCGAGCCCGGCCAGGTGCCGGTCGGCGTCGTGGCGCTCGGGAATGTCGAACAGATGCGCTTCCATCAGCGGCGCGGTGGCGATGGTGGTGTCGCCCAGCAGCGTGTCCGACCAGACCAGATCCTTGCCCGACACCGAAGCCCGGGCGATGCGCCAGTCCTGGAGGCGAATGCTGACTTCCAGCGTCGACCAGGCGACGGCATTGCGCGTGCCGGTGAAGCTGTCGACCAGTTGCAGCGGGCCCTTGGCCGAAGCCAAGAGATGGGTGGGCGCATAGACGCGGATGCTGGCGCGGATGCCGGGCACGGTGAGCGCCAGATCGCCGGAGATGATCTCAGCGTCTTGGCAGTCGGCGTCAAAGCGGAACGGGAAGCCGCTGACGTTGAGCGTGCCGCAGGTGATCCTTGGGCTGGTGATGCCATCGGCCTCGGCCTGCGCCAGGATCTGCTGGCGCACCATGCCGGAGAGCACAAACCAGGCGGTGGACCAGGCCAGGATGACGGCGATGACCACGCCGCCCAGAATGATGATTCGTTTTTTCATGGTGCAAACTCTTAGCCGGGGCGGCGGCAAAGCGCTATCGGCTGGGTTAAGCCCGGCAAAAGCGGGTGGTCTGCATCGAGCAGGGCGCATATCCAGTCATGGCAATTGCCTTGGCGCCAAGGCTTGCCTAGATTTTGGGCCAGGACATGACAACACACGACACATTGACGGCTCCGCCCACCCATTGGGTATTTGGCTATGGTTCCCTGATCTGGAATCCGGGCTTTGCCCATCTCCGGGCCGAGCAGGGCCTGTTGCGCGGTGCCCATCGCAGCCTGTCGATTGTGTCGCATCACCACCGCGGCACGCCGGAGCGGCCGGGTCTGGTGTTCGGACTGACGCGGGGCGGCGCCTGTCGCGGCATGGCGTTCGAGGTGGCCGACAGCGATTGGAGCGATGTGCGCGCCTATCTCGAAGCCCGTGAGCAGGTGACGGCGGTTTATCGCGATGTGATGCGCCCGGTGCATTTGCGCGGCGGCGGCGTGGTGACGGCGCTGACCTTTGTGGTCGATGAGCGCCATGCCCAGTTCGCCGGCAAGCTGAGCCTTGAGCAGCAATTGGCCATGGTGCGGGCCGGGGTGGGCCTTTCGGGCCCCAATATTGATTATGTGGTCAATACGGCGCGGCATCTGTCCGAGCTGGGGATCCGCGACCGGCAGTTGACGGCGCTGGTCGATCTGCTGCTGGCTGAGACCACTGCCGCAGCCTGACCTGTGTTCAGGCGGCCTGGGCGTCGGCCATCGGCGCGGCGCCTTCGAGATCCCAGATGGTGGACAGACGTTCTGCAGCGGCGCCCGGCGTCAGCAGGCGGAAGACGCGGTCAGCGCAATCAAGCGCCAGGCGGAAGCGGGAGCGGCTCAGCGGATCGCCCACCAGCTCGCTGGTCGAGCCCACCCACATGACATGGCTGCCCTTGGCGATGACATAAAGGTCGGCGTCGCCCATGGCGAATTTGTCGACATTCTCGCTCACCAGGTCATAGGCACGGCCGGAGCGACCCTGCCAATGGCTGTGTCGCCCGAAGGCATGGCTGACGACCTTGTTCTCGATTCCAACCATCACACGCTATCCCCACAGCGCTCATCGCATTAGAACAAAAATAGAACAAAATGCACGTGGTGTCAACTCGCCTAACGAGTGACAACTACATCTATGGGGCTGTTCGTGTTTTTGGTCAATATATAGTGGTTATGGCCTTCCCTGGGTCGCTTGCCGGAGCGCATCGAGCTTGCTGCGCAGTTCGGGTCCGACCGGGCGGGAAAGCCCCTGTTCGTCAGCCTTGAGAATGAGGGCATCGGAATCCGACTCAATGGCTTTTTTGAGTCGGTCCATGAAGACGTCGGGCGCAAGGCCCGCCTCGATCGCCGGCAGGAACT
Source organism: Devosia sp. FKR38 (assembly GCF_005222805.1). GTDB lineage: Bacteria > Pseudomonadota > Alphaproteobacteria > Rhizobiales > Devosiaceae > Devosia. The sequence goes on from NZ_STGC01000002.1 coordinate 954,206, forward strand.
TTGCCTCGGCCGTGCCGGGCCAGATGATGGCACTGTTGCGGCCCCAGAACAGACCGGAATTGAGCGCAACCGGCACCACGGGCACCTTGAGCTCGGCATAGAGGCGGGCAATGCCCTGGCGGTAGTCGGGCGGCGCCAGCGGCGCGCGGCGGGTGCCTTCGGGGAAGATGACAATGCGGCAGCCGCGTTCGACGGCGGCATGGGCCTGGCGCATCATGGAGGGAATGGCCTCAGCGCCCTTCTTGCGGTCGACCTCGATACAGTCCAGCGAGCGTGCGGCCCAGCCGAAGAAGGGAATGCGCATCAGCTCCTTCTTGACGATATAGGCAGGGCGGCCGGTATAGGGGAAAATGGCAAACACATCCCAGTCGCTCTGGTGCTTGGCGGCAATGATGCAGCCGCCCTCGGGGATGTTCTCGGCGCCGGTGACCAGCGTCTTCACACCGGTCAGAGCGCGCAGATAGGCCAGGTTCGAGCTGCACCAATAGACGGCCATGGCCCAGCTCACCCGGGTCCGGCCGGTGACCAGCGCGATAATCCCTAGAATAATGGCGATGATGGCGGTCTGGCCGATGAACAGCACATAGAACACGGCCGTACGAATTGCCTGAAACACCGCCACAAAGAGTCTCCCTCGGCCTGATGCCGTGGCAGCGTCATAGCGGGCAAATTGCGGCTTGGCGAGGCCGTAGCGCGTCAGGATGTCTGGCTGAGGTAGCGGCGGACGGTCTGGCGCGAGGTGACGGCCGTCAGCGCCGCAATCACCGGAATGACGGCCACGATCATCAAAAGGCCGTCGAGCCCCAGCGCAAAGCGCCCGAACAGCACGCCGATCTGGGCCCCCGCTTCGCTGGGCAGCATATTGCCCGCCGCGGTGCCAACCAAAAGGAAGAAGGCCAGCGCGGCCGCCGTACCCAACAGGCCGCCTTGCAGGCCGATGGAGAGAAACCGCCCCTGGAACTCGCCGGCAATGAAGCTGTTGGAGGCGCCGATATAGTGCAGCACGTCGACGATTTCGCGGTTGGTCGCCATGGCGCCGCGGGTGGCAAAGATAATGGCCAGCACGGTGGCCGCGCCGATCAGCACCAGCACCAGCAGGCCCGAGAGCACGATGGTGCCGGCCATGGTGTTGAGCTGCTGCCGCCAGGCGGCATGGGTGTCCAGGCTGGCGCCCTTGATGGCAGCGAGATTGCGCTGCAGCCCCTCGATATCGGCATCGACCGGATCGGCCAGCTGCACCACCACAAGGCGGGGGATTTCGATGGCCGACAGGTCAAGTCCGGCGCCCAGCCAGGGCTCAAGCAGCTTCTGGCTTTCCTCGACGGTCAGGGCCCGCGCGCTGGCAACGCCCGGCGTGGCTTCGGCCAGCGAGACGGCGGTGCGCAGATTGGAGTCCATGACTTCGCCGGACACCGGCCGGATCTGGATGGTGACCTCGCGGCCGACATCGGACGACCAGGCGATGGCCGATTTCTGCACCAGCACCACGCCGCCCAGCGTTACCGCCGAGAGAAAGCCCATGATGGTGATCATCAGCAGCAGGGTGCGGCCGGCGACGCTCTTTTCCGGGACAATGGGGGCAGCGCCTCCGCGACGCGGCAGCAGGGACAACAGACGCTCAATCATGGATCGTCAGTTCCCCCTTGTTCAGCAGCATGCGCGGATAGCTGAACTTGTCGAGCAGCGGCAATTCATGCGTGGCGAGGATTATGGTCATGCCCAGCGTGCGGTTGAGCTCGGCAAACAGATGCACGAGGCGGCTGGAGAGTTCCGGATCGACATTGCCGGTGGGTTCGTCGGCCAGCAGCACCTTGGGCCGGGCGATGACGGCGCGGGCAATGGCGGCACGCTGCTTTTCGCCGCCCGACAGCAGCGACGGTGGCGCATTCATGCGCTCGCCCAGGCCGACCCATTCGAGCAGTTCGGTGACATTGGGGCGATATTCGGCCTCGGGTTGGCCGAGCACGCGCAGCGGCAGCGCCACATTCTCGAAGGTGGTCAGATGGTCGAGCAGGCGGAATTCCTGAAAGACAATGCCGATATGGCGGCGCATCTGCAGCAGGCGATCCTGGCTGAGATGGCTCACATCCTCGCCAAACATGGTCACCCGGCCGCGTGACGGCTTGAGTGACAGCAGCAGCAGCCGCAGCAGGCTGGTCTTGCCGGCGCCCGAGGGGCCGGTGAGGAAGTGGAAGGACCCCGGCTCGACCTTGAAGGTCAGGTCGTGCAGCACCTCAGGACCATTGCCATAGCGCAATCCTACATCGGAAAATTCGATCAAGACTGCCGGCTCCCCAAGGTTCGGAATGGCCCTGCGAATCAGGGATCGGCCGCAGCATAGCAGCGTGTGCGCAACGAAGCGGCATGCACCGTCCTAGGCGGGATGAAAGCGGCACAAATGTGGTGGATTGTGCTGCCGCGACCTGGGTTTGAGGAGTCTTAACACCCTGGCTCTAGACTGGCGGGCGCTGTAGTCGCGTTCGCAAGCATCGTCTGGCCCCATGATCATCAGTTGCCCACATTGCCAGACCAAGTATCAGGTGACCTACGAGGCCATTGGTGCCACCGGCCGCAAGGTGCAGTGCGCCCATTGCCAGGAGGCCTGGCAACAGTCGCCGCTGCCCAAGGATGAGCCGCCGCCGGCGCCCGAAGTGCGCAAGGCCGAAGAGGTGATCGCCGAAGACGGCCTCGATGAGGCCATGGCCACCGAGGAAAGGGCCGCCGATCTCCTCAAGCGCGCCGGAAAGAAGTCTGCCAAGGCCGACAAGGCCGCGGCAGCGGGCCGCGTGGCCGGCAAGATGGACCCGGCCGAAGTGCGCCGGCGCCAGAAGAATTTTTCCCGCCGCCAGAGCTCGATGATGTCCGAACTGCCGGTGGCGCGGTTGCGGCGTATCGCGCGGGTTCTGGCCGTGCTGGCCCTGGCTGGCACCGCCGCCGGCGCCTATTTCGGGCGTGTGCAGATCGTGCAGCAGTTCCCGTCCATGGCCGCCGTCTATGACAGGATTGGGCTGGGCGTGAATGTGGTGGGGCTTGATTTCACCGGCCTCAGCACGCTGCGCACCACGCGCAATGGCAAGGAAATGCTGATCGTCTCAGCGCAGATTGTCGGGTTGCGGGCCAGCCCGGCGCCCGTGCCCTCGGTGGTGGTGACGCTGCTCGATGAGCATGGCGCCACGGTCTACCAGTGGAGTGTTGATCCCCTGGTGCATGATCTGATGGCGGGTGAGCGGGCGACGCTGGACACCCAATTGTCGCAGCCGCCGGCCGGCGCCGTGCGCATCCGCCTGGCTTTTGCCGAGTCGGCGCTGCCGGCTGTTGCTGGTGCAGAGGCTGCCGCTGAGGACCATGGTGCGGCGGGAGATGCGCATGGTGCCGCAGATGCCCATGGCGCCACTGCTGAAACCGGCGACGCCCATGGCGCTGCCGCCGAAACCGGCGACGCGCACGGCGGCGAGGCTGCACCGGCCGATGCCCATGGGGCAGCGGCGACTGAAGGTCATGCTGCGCCCGCGGCCGACGGACATGCTGCCCCTGGCGCCGAAGCCCCAGCCGCGGAAGCCCATGGTGCAACCGATGCCCATGGCGCGACAGAACCGGCCGCCGCCGATCACGCTGCGCCGGCTGGCGACGCCCATGGCGAACCGACTTCCGATGCCGCTGCCGGTCACGGCGCGGCGACACCCGAACCTGCTACACCGGAGCATCATTGATGGCCCGCATACTTGTTGCCGAAGACGATCCCTCCGTACGCGCCTTTGTGGTCAGTGCGCTGACCATGAAGGGCCATGAGGTGGTCGCCGAGGAGGATGGCGGACTGGCGGCCGAAACCGCCGATGCCGAGCAGGGGCGGTTCGATCTGCTGCTGAGCGACATCAAGATGCCCATCATGGACGGCATTGCCCTGGCGCTCGACGTGGCGGCCAAGTATCCGCATATCATCATCGTGCTGATGACCGGCTTTGCCGATCAGCGCGAACGGGCGCATGGGCTCGATGCGCTGATCTATGACGTCATCGTCAAGCCGTTCACCCTGGCGGACCTGCTCACCAAGATCGACGATGCCCTGGCGGGCAAGCCGGTCGAGGTGGTGTCCCTCGCCCGGCAGCATCGCGAGCCGCAATAGGTCGGCGTCAGACCCAGTCGGGCACGCTGTCGAGCGCGATCAGCTCATCGAGCGACTTGCGCGGGCGGATGACATGGAAACGGTCGCCGTCCACCAGCACCTCGGGAATTAGGGCCCGCGAATTATAGGTTGAGGCCATCACTGCCCCATAGGCGCCGGCGCTCATGATGGCGAGCAGATCGCCTTCCTTGACGCCGGGCATGGTGCGCGCCTTGGCCAGATAGTCGCCGGTTTCGCAGACCGGGCCGACGATATCGGCCGTGATGGGCGGCAGGTTGGAGTGGTTGACCGGCACCACATCGTGGTGGGCCTCGTAAAGCGTGGGGCGGATCAGATCGTTCATCGCCGCATCGACGATGACGAAATTGGTGCCGCCTTCCTTCACATATTCCACCTTGGTGACCATGATGCCGGCATTGCCCACCAAGAGGCGCCCCGGTTCGATCACCAGCGTGCAGCCGAGCCGGCCAATCTTGTCGCGCACCACCCTGGCATAGGCCTCGGGCAGCGGCGGGGCGTCTTCCTCGAGGTGATAGGGAATGCCCAGGCCACCACCCACATCGACATGGCGGATGTCATGGCCATCGGCGCGCAGGTCATCGACTAGGCTCGCCAACAGGTCAAAGGCGTCGCCAAAGGGGCTGAGGTCGGTAATCTGGCTGCCGATATGCATGTCCACGCCCACGGCCACCAGATTGGGCAGCTCGGCAATGCGCTGGTAGACGGCGCGGGCGCGGCCATAGGCGATGCCGAACTTGTTCTCGGCCTTGCCGGTCGAAATCTTGGCATGGGTCTTGGCGTCGACATCGGGGTTGATGCGCACCGAGACGCGGGCGGTGGCGCCCATCTCGGCGGCCACCATGGAGAGGCGCTCCAGCTCGGGTTCGCTCTCGACGTTGAAGCACTTGATGCCCACGCTCAGGCCACGGCGCATCTCGGCAATGGTCTTGGCGACGCCGGAAAAGACGATCATGTCGGGCGCAATGCTGGCGGCCAGGGCGCGTTCGAGCTCGCCGAGCGAGACCACATCGGCGCCGGCGCCTTCAGAGGCCATCAGCTTGAGCACGGCCTGGTTGGAATTGGCCTTCATGGCATAGGCCAAAAGCGTCGGAATGCCCTCAAACGCTGCCTTCACCACCCGCACATGGCGACGCAGCGTGGCGCTGGAATAGACGTAGAACGGCGTGCCTACCTTTTCGGCCAGGGCGTTGAGATTGACGTCCTCGGCATAGAGCGTGCCGTCGCGATGCTGAAAATGGTGGACCAAGCTCATCGTCCTCAACAGTGTTCACCACTCCCAATGTCGCTCCGGCGACGGCCGGCGAGCATCCTGAGATCGGCGGATTGGCAGCATATCAGGATGGATTCCGGCCTGCGCCGGAATGACACCGCGATGGTGGAAGTTTGCGGGATAACTCCCTAGTGCAGCGGCGCGCAAAACGAAAGCAAGACTTATCGATCCGGCTCATAAGCGGCTTCGATATGGTCTGCGACCAGGGCCTGCAGCTGCCACAGATGGGGATCATGGATGCCCATGGCCTCCAGGTGCTGCACGGTGGCAAAGAGATATTCGGCCATCGAGCCGCGCGCGCCCACCGCCTTGGCCAGCACTTCGGCAATCGCCTGGTCGGTGAGGCCGGACACATAGCGCCCCGAATGGCGATCGATGCAGAAGGTCAGCGCCCGGATAGTGCGATCGCCCGAGCGGGCATTGACCCAGCGTGGCGGAAAGGCCGAGGGCAGCCAGGCCATTTCGCGCTGCAGCAGCGCCATCATGCAGGTATCGATGCGGTCGGGCGGCAGGCGATAGAGCACGCCCTTGCAGGCGCCGCCGCGATCAAGCGCCAGCATCAGGCCGGGGTTTTCGTCCGAGCCGCGGAAGCGATTGTTCCAGCCCAGGCAAAAGGCGCGGTGCCAGCCATGCACCAGCCCATTGCGGCTCTCGACGAAATCGCACGCCGGTCGCCAGATCAGCGAGCCATAGGCAAAGATCCAGACTTCGCGGTCGGCCCGGTCCGGCCCCAAGAGCTGCTCGATGATGGCCTGGTGTTCAGCCTCGGAGGCCGTCCACATGCCCTCGGGCGGGGCGGGCATGTCGGTGGACACGCCCGTGGGCTGCACATAGCCCACATGGCGTTCCGTCAGTCGCATCTGCCGGGGAATACCCGCCATCCGGTCCGATCCAAATCACTTGTGCGCCTAGACTAGATGGCGCTGGCGGCTACGCAACCCCGCCGTCACCATGGCCGCCATGCTTTTTGGCGGGCAGCGGACGGGGATCATGTTGCTGGCCGGTGAGCAGGGTCTTCCAGCGCGCCGCCTGGGTCAGCACACTGGCCGGGGCGGTGCCGCCATAGCTCTGGCGGGCGGCCACCGAGGCTTCCACGGTCAGCACCTTGTGGATGCGGCTATCGATGCGCTGGTCGATGAACTTGAAGTCCTCGATGGTCAGGCCCTCCAGGCCGCAGTTCTTCTGCTCGGCCAGGGCCACGATCTGGCCGGTGATGTGATGGGCATCGCGGAAGGGGATGTTAAGCTCGCGCACCAGCCAGTCGGCAATGTCGGTGGCGGTGGAAAAGCCGGCAGCGGCCGACACGCGCATGCGCTCGCGATTGGGCACCATGTCGCCCACCATGCCGGTCATGGCGGCCAGCGACAGCGACAGCGCATCGAGCGCGTCGAAGGCCACTTCCTTGTCCTCCTGCATGTCCTTGGAATAGGCCAGCGGCAGGCCCTTCATCACCACGATCAGGCTGGTGAGGGCGCCCAGGATGCGGCCGATCTTGGCGCGCACCAGTTCGGCGGCGTCCGGATTGCGCTTCTGCGGCATGATGGAGGAGCCGGTGGTGAACTTGTCGGAGAGGCGCACAAAGCCGAACTGGGCCGAGCTCCAGATCACCATTTCCTCTGCAAAGCGGGAGAGGTGCATGGCGCAGATGGCGGCAGCAGCAACGGTCTCGATGATGAAGTCGCGATCGGAGACCGCGTCGAGCGAATTGGCGGTCGGGCGGTCAAAGCCCAGCTTTTCGGCCGTCATGTGGCGGTCGATGGGGTAGGGCGTGCCGGCGAGGGCCGCCGAGCCGAGCGGGCTTTCATTGAGCCGCTTGCGGGCATCGGCGAGGCGGCCGGCGTCGCGGCCGAGCATTTCGACATAGGCCAGCAGATGGTGGCCAAAGGTCACCGGCTGGGCGCTCTGCAGATGGGTGAAGCCGGGCATGATGGTGGCAGCTTCGTCCTCGGCCTTGTTGGCCAGGGCCAGCTGCAGCGTCGTCACCTGGATGATCAGCGTGTCGATGGTGTCGCGGACATAGAGCTTGAAGTCGGTGGCGACCTGGTCATTGCGCGAGCGCGCGGTATGCAGGCGCCCGGCGGCGTCGCCGATCTTCTCGCGCAGCCGGCTTTCGACATTCATGTGAATGTCTTCCAGTGCCCGCGAGAACGTGAAGGTGCCACCCTCGATTTCGGCGAGCACCTCGTTTAGACCGGCCAGGATGCTGTCGCGGTCGGCATGCGTCAGAATGCCTGTCTCGGCAAGCATTGTGGCATGGGCGATCGATCCGGCAATATCCTGGCGGAACAGGCGCTGGTCGAACCCGATCGAGGCGTTGATTTCTTCCATGATGGCATCGGGGCCCGTGGCGAACCGGCCGCCCCACATCTTGTTGCTCATCGACTACCTCGGAGAACTGTTATGACCGAAACGCAAGCGCCAGCCCCCCGACCGTCCGGCCGCAGGCGGCTGCTGGTCACTCTGGGGGTGGCGGGATTGGGCGTAGCTATAGCGACGTGGGTCTGGCTCGGCAATGCCGGACAGGCCGGCGAATGCGTCGCGCAACCAGCGGCCGCAGCCGCGATCGATGCGGCAGCGGTGGGCGAGCTGGCGGCGCTCAACGGCACCGGCGAAGGGCGCGGCTATGCCACGCTGGGCTTCACCGACGCAGCCGGCAAGCCGATGACCATTGCCGATTTCAAGGGCAAGGCGCTGCTGGTCAATTTCTGGGCCAGTTGGTGCGTGCCCTGCCGGGCGGAAATGCCGGCGCTCGATGCGCTGGCCGCCAAGTACAATTCCGATGATTTCATGGTGCTGCCGATCAATCTGGACAATGGCGCCGGCGGTCTGGACAAGGCCAAGGCCTTCCTGGACGAGAACACATTCGCCCATTTGCCGCTCTACGCCGACAGCAGTTTTTCCGCTTTCGAACGGCTCAAGCAGCAGGCGGTGGCCGTTGGTCTGCCGGCGACGCTGATCCTGGACAAAAATGGCTGCGAACTGGCCGTGCTACAGGGCCCGGCGGAGTGGAATACGCCCGATGGTGAAGCGGTCGTGCAGGCGCTAAGCGATCTGAAGTCCTGAGAGCTAGACCAGGCGGTCGACGTCGGCGCCGGTCACCATGGCGGGCTTGGCGGCCGGCTCAGCAGGGTTGAGCAGTTCTGCCTGTGCCTGTTCGGCGGCGCGGGCATTTTCCAGCTTCATGCGCAGTTCGGCCACCTTGCCCAAGTGGGCCGCCAGTGGGGTGGCGTTGCGCGTGACGATGCGGTTGATCATCACGGCCGGGCTGATGCCCAGGGCGTTGCTCATTGATGCGCTCCCTTTAAGGGTCAGGCGCGCTTGTCCACCTGGGTGCCCTGTCCGGGCAGGGGCGGCGACAGCGCGGCCTGCGTCAGCGTGGTCAGCAGTTCGTTCTGCATCTCATTGGCCTTTTTGAACACCGCGATCTGGACGCTGTTCTGCGTCTTCATGGTGTTCATGGCCAGCATCTGCGTGGAGAGGTCGGCATTCATGTCGGACCTCCTTGTTGCTTGATGTCCATTTTCCGAGGCTAAGGGTCAGCCGTAAACAAAGCCTTCCGCCCCTGTGACAGTTTGATGGAAATACCACCCACTGCGTCGCGCCGGCACTGGCAGCGTTAATCCATAGCTAAGCCTGAACCAATCCAATCGCGCTTGCCGTGGCTTTTTCACTGATCCCTTACGTTTGTCGGGTGATGTGGGCATAGACGAGAGGTCGGACCCTAGCCCCATGATCTTGCAGGATATGTTCATCGCCATCATGCAGGGCACCGGCGTTCTGGCGCTGATGGCAATCCTGTTCGGCGTTGTTGAACGGCAGGACTGGCCACGCGGTGTGCGCTCGGTGGTCCAGGGGTTGGTCTTTGGCCTGGGCGCTGTCGCCGCGATCATGGCGCCCACCCATATCGGCGGCGGCGTGATGGTGGATCCGCGCGGCATTGTCATTGGTTTTGCTGCCGCCTTCGGCGGCTGGCCGGCCGCCCTGGTGGCCGTGCTCATGGGCGGGGCCTATCGCGTGTGGCTGGGCGGCTCGGGCGCGCTGCCGGGCGCTATTGGCATGGTCGCAGCGGCTCTGCTGGGCCTGGGCTGGCGCTATGGCCTGCGACCGAAAACCGCCGTAAAGGCGCGGCACCTGTTGGTGCTGGGGCTGGTGGTGTCCTGTTATGTGCTCACCGGCGCGATCATGGGCTATGCCAGCGTCTGGTCGCTGCTGACCCAGGTTGGCCCCTATGTGGTGATGGCATCAGTGCTGGGCGCGGTGGTGCTGGGCCTGTTTGTCGAGCGCGAGCTGGCGCAGATTCTGCGCGAGCAGGAGTGGAAGACCAGCGCGCTCACCGATTCCCTGACCGCACTGCCCAACCGTCGCGCCTTTGAACGTGGCATCAAGGGCCTGCGTCATCCCGATCAGCTGGCCGCATTGGTCATCATCGATCTCGATCACTTCAAGACCGTCAACGACACCTTTGGCCATGCGGCGGGTGACCATGTGTTGCAGCAGGTGTCACGCACACTGCGCGCCAGCCTGCGCACCCGCGATCTGCTGTCGCGGCTGGGCGGCGAGGAGCTGGCGGTGCTGCTGCCCGACACCTCTCTGGCTGTAACCCAGCAGGTGGCCGAGCGCCTGCGCCAGGCCATTGACGGAATGGCCATCGGCTGGGAGGGGCAATCAATCCACATCAGCGCCAGCTTTGGCGTCGCCCTGGCCAAGGGCGATACATCGTCCGCGGAGCTGTTCGCCCAGGCTGATGCGGCGCTCTACGCTGCCAAGCACGCCGGCCGCAACCGCGTGGTGTTCGCCGACGATTGGCTCGATCCGGCCGCCGAAGAGATCGTATTGGCGCTCGACAGGGCGCAGATGGCGCTGGACCATCCGGCGCCGCCCCGCGCCGCCTGAGGCGCGTCCGACCAGACTATCCGTCGCGTTTGCGCTGATCGCCATTGCCGCCGGGTACCCAGAGCACGTCACGGCTGCCATTTCCATTGGCCACCCGCGAGAGCACGAACAACAGGTCCGACAGGCGATTGAGATAGCGGATGGCTTCGGGATTGGTATCGGGCTCAGCGGCCGCCAGTTCGACGGTGATGCGTTCGGCCCGACGGGTAACGGTGCGCGCCAGATGCAGCGTTGCCGCCAGCGGCGAGCCGCCCGGCAGCACGAAACTGGTCAGCGGCTCCAGGCTGGCGTTGTATTGATCGATAGCGGCCTCGAGAGCTGCGGTCTGAACGGCCCGGACCCGCAGCGACGGATACTCGGCGGCCGGATCATCGGCGCCAGGCGTCGCCAGGTCCGAGCCGACATCGAACAGATCGTTCTGGATGCGGCTGAGCAGCATGTCGATGCGCGGCATGCCGGACGAATGCAGACGGGCCTGGCCGAGGCAGGCATTGGCCTCATCCACCGTGCCATAGGCTTCCACCCGCAGATCATATTTGGGCCGGCGCGGACCCCGCACCAGGCCGGTGGTGCCGTCGTCGCCGGTCTTGGTATAGATGACGTTGAGCTTGACCATGGTGCCGTTCAGCCCTGCCGTCCGCCGAACAGGAACAGCGCGGCCAGCAGCAGCGCCAGGGCAATGGCCTGCCCCATCACGCGCAGCCGCATCAGGCGCTGACTGGTGTTGCCTGGGCCGGCCTTGAGCATGTTCCACAGGCCCATGCCCAGAACGATGACCACGAAGAGCATCGCAAGCGCGATGGCGATGTTGAGCGCTGTTTGCATTGAGTCCTACCGAAAGGGTGCCTTGCCGTTGATATACGTTTCGAGACCCTCGGCAAGGGCATCATAGATCGCACGAATCCGATGTGAGGTGAACAATTCCCTGTGAGTGGTGAGCCAGACGTCCAGCGGCGGGATCTTGAGATCGATCGGCAAGGCCACCATGCCGGGGGTGCTGGCCACCAGTTTGGCCTGGCCAAAGCCGATGCCGAGCCCGGCCACCATGAGGGCCCATAGATGGGGCTGCGAATCGGAACGCAGTTGGAAATTGTCGCGCGTCAGGGGGAAGCCGAGGCTGCGGGCATGGGTTTCGATGGCGTCCGAGCGGTCAAAGCCGATCAGGTCGTGGTCGTAGAGGTCAGTGATTTGGCGGGGCGTGCCGCGCCGGGCGAGATAGTCGGCATGGGCGGCCGGGATGATCTCGATGGCGCCGAGGCGGCGCGTCACCAGTTCGAGCTGGGTGGGGCGGAACATGCGGATCGCGATGTCGGCTTCGCGCAGCAGCAGGTTTTCGGCGGAATCCGATGGCACGATCTCGACGGCAATGCGCGGATAGCGCTGGCGGATCGGCAGCAGCAGCTGCGGCAGCACGTGGTTGGAGATCATCTCGCTGGCCGTGATGCGCACCGTGCCGCCAAAATCATCCAGCGCCCCTTGGGCGACGATGGCCGCCTCGGCCAGCAGCGCCTGGGCGCGGGACACCGAGTCAAACAGCCGCAGCGCCGTGGCATTGGGCTTGAGGCCGGTGAGGCTCCGTTCAAACAGCGGCAGGCCCAGATCGGCCTCGAGCGTTTCGACATGGCGGCCCACCGTCGGCTGACTGATGCCCAGTTCCCGCGCCGCGCCGGACAGCGATCCATTGGCGACAACGGCGGCAAAGCTGCGCCACAGGGCCCAATCCGGCTCTCTATTCATAATTGAATGCCCGCTGTTCGATTTACGGCAATCGCACCACGACAATGAATGGCGCATGCTGGTGGTCAAGACAAGTGGAGAGCCAAAATGACCAAAGGCACTGTGACGATACTGGGGATCAACGGCCATATCGGCCATCACGCGGCGCGGGCGTTCCTCGCGGCCGGCTACAGCGTCATCGGCATGGGGCGCAGCAATCGCCATCCGATCAGCGGCGTGCGCTTTGTGCCCGGCGATGCGGCGAGCCTGGACGATCTCAAGGCTGCCATTGCGCCGGCCGATATCGTGGTCAATGCGCTCAACCTGCCCTATGACAAATGGGACAAGGGCCGGGCCGAGGCGCAGTTGGCCACAGTGATCGCTGCCATGGGCGAGGGCGGCAAGACGCTGATGTTCCCGGGCAATATCTACAATTATGCCGCCACGGACCGGTGGATCACGCCACAGACGCCGCAAAACCCGCAGACGCCGCGCGGCGCCATCCGCGTGCGGCAGGAAGAGATGCTGGCCGCCGCCAGCCGGGCGGGCAAGTTCCAGACCATCATCCTGCGCGCCGGCGATTTCTATGCGCCAGCCAATGTGGGCGACTGGTTCGACCAGGCCATGCTGACCGATATCGGCAAGGGCAAGATCCACCACCTGGCTGCGCTCGATCTCAGCCATGCCTGGGCCTACCTGCCCGATCTCGGCCGGGCCTTTGCCGTGCTGGGTGACAAACGCGCTGAACTGGGGGCTTTCGAGACCTTCCACTTCGCCGGGCATTATGTGACACATGGCACGATGATGGAGGCCATCCAGACCGCCTGGCCAAAGCCGCTGCAGGTGACGCCCGTGCCATGGCTGCTGCTGCAGGCCGTGGGCCTGGTCAATGGCGTGCTGCGCGAGATCGTCAAGATGCGCTATCTGTGGAACAACCCGATGGAACTGGTCGATCCGCGGCTCGATGCCCTGCTCGGTCCCGATTTCGCGACGCCGTTTCCTGCGGCCATCGCCCAGGTGGTTGGGCCGCTGGCAAAAGCGCAGGCGGCGGCCTAGTTCTCCAGCCCCACGGCGCGACGCACATCATCCGGCGTCCATCCGGCTTCACGAAGGCTCGCCAGCGATGGCGAGCCTTTCGATTTCGCCAGCTTGCGGCCATCGGCATCCAGGATCAGGCGGTGGAAGTGATAGATGGGGGAACTCAGGCCCAGCAGCATCTGCAGCAGCGCGTGGATATCGGTGGCCGCCTCCATGTCGCGGCCGCGCGTGACATGGGTGATGCCCTGCGCTGCGTCGTCGACGACAACGCTGAGGTGATAGCTGGTGGGCGTGCCCTTGCGCTGCAGCACCACATCGCCCCAGCGCTGGGGGCGGGCATGGCGGATTTGCGGTCGGTCGGTGATGAGGGGGCCCAGCACGGTATAGGTCAGCATGCCGACCCGCGCCATGGCCGCGCTGGTGTCGAGGCGGAACTGCACGGGGTCACCGCGCTCCAGCCGCTCGATCTGTTCGCCGCGATGCAGATGCCGGCAACTGCCCGGATAGAGCGGCGCCCCGTCCGGGTCGGTCTCGGTGGCGAGGGCAGCAATTTCGGTGCGGCTGCAAAAGCAGGGATAGAGCAGGTGCTGGTCGCGCAGCGCATTGCCGGCCGCGGCATAAGTGTCCATGCGCTGCGACTGGTGCATCACGGGCTCGGGCCAGTCGAGCCCCAGCCAATGTAGGTCCTGCGCGATGGCTTCGGTAAATTCGGGTTTACAGCGTTCGGTGTCGATGTCTTCGATGCGCAGCAAGGCGGTGCCGCCCAGCCGCGCGGCGGCCTGCCAGGTCACCAGCGCCGAATAGGCGTGGCCGAGGTGCAGCCGGCCATTGGGGCTGGGGGCAAAACGCAGGACAGGACGGGACGGATCGTATGGCACAGCCGGGTGATAACATGAGGCCGATGGTGTCGTCACGACGGCTCGACAGTGTTGCGGCCATTGCCGAGGCTCTCGATCATCTCGTGGCGCTCGATCCTCGTCTCGCGCCAGTGCGGGCCGTGGCGGGCGACGTCGCGCCCCGCATCACCGAGCCTGGCTTTGCCGGCATTGCCAAGGTGATCTGCGGTCAGCAGGTGTCGGTGGCCAGCGCCAGCGCCATCTGGTCGCGCTTTGCGGCGCTGGACGGCGCGCTCGATCCCTTGCGCTATCTCGACCTCAGCGAGGAAGCAGTGCGCAGCGTGGGCTTTTCGGGCAGCAAATACCGCACCGTGCGGGCGATCGCCGAGGCCATGGCCAATGGCACGCTGGACTTTGCGCATCTCGAAACCCTGCCGGTCACCGATGCTGTGGCCTATCTGGTGGCCCACAAGGGCATCGGCCCCTGGACGGCGGAGGTCTATCTCATGTTCTGCGCCGGGCACCCCGATGTGTTCCCGGCCGGCGATCTGGCCCTGCTCAAGGCGGTTGCGCATGGGCTCGGGCTTGACGCCCGTCCGACGATCAAGGACATGATCGGCCTCGCCACCGCCTGGGCGCCGCATCGTTCGGCCGCCGCCCTGCTGTTCTGGCGCTATTTCGCTGTCCTGCGCGACAAGGAAGGAATTGCCCTTTGACCAAGCTCTCCGGCCCCATGCTGCCACCCCGTTCGGGCGGCCTGCCGCAACAGGCCGTCGTGCTGCTGCATGGCTATGGTTCGGATGGCAATGATCTGATCGGGCTGGCGCCGCATTGGCAGGATGTGCTGCCCGATGCGGTGTTCATTGCGCCCAATGGTCCGGATGCCTGCAAGCAGTTCGCCGCGGGCTATCAGTGGTTCGATGTCAGCTTCGACGCGGACCAACTGGCCAAGCGCCAGCTGGGCGTGATCGGGGCGGCGCCGGTGCTCGTCGAGTTTCTGGGCGATCTGTGGAGCCAGACCGGCATTGCGCCGGCGCAGACGCTGCTGGTCGGCTTCAGCCAGGGCGCGATGATGGCGCTGCATGTCGGCCTGGCGCTGCCCAAGGGGCAGCAGCTGATGGGCATCATCGGCTTTTCCGGCGCCTTCCTGCCGCCCGAGGGCTTTGGCCAGGACGCGCTGGCGCGCCCGCCGGTGTGCCTGGTGCATGGGGACAGCGATGGCGTGGTTGATCCGGCCCATAGCGCTGAGGCCGATGCGGCGCTGCGGGCGGCGGGGGTGGATGTGCACTATCACGTCAGCCCCGGCGTCGGGCATGGCATTGCCCCCGACGGGCTGGCCTATGCGACGGCCTTCATCGCCGGTCTGCCGCAAAAATAACACTTCCTCCCCCGCTTCACAGCCCTGACACAAAGGGCCTAGTATAAAGGGGATATGGACTTACTCGATTCCCTTTTCGGGAGACTCAAGTGACCATTCACGTGTCGCCTGAGGCCTGTCCCGCTCTGGTTCTGAACGCCGACTTCCGGCCGCTCAGTTACTATCCGTTGTCGTTGTGGTCCTGGCAGGACGCGATCAAGGCGGTGTGCCTGGACCGGGTCAATATCGTCAGCCTGTACGACACGGTGATCCACTCCCCCAGTTTCGAGATGCGCCTGCCCAGCGTGGTCTCGCTGCGCGATTATGTGAAGCCGGCCCGCCATCCGGCCTTCACGCGCTTCAACGTGTTCCTGCGCGACCGGTTCCAGTGCCAATATTGCGGCTCGCGCGATGATCTGACCTTTGATCACGTCATTCCGCGTTCCAAGGGTGGCCAGACCACCTGGGAAAACGTGGTGGCCGCCTGTGCGCCGTGCAATCTGAAAAAAGCCAACAGGATGCCCAGCGAGATCAAGATGTTCCCGCATCAGGCGCCCTATCACCCCACGGTGCATGATCTGCACAACAATGGCCGCGCCTTCCCGCCCAACCATCTGCACCAGAGCTGGCTCGATTATCTCTATTGGGACATCGAACTCGAGCCGTAATGATGGTGGCCTTGCGACAGCCGTGACCAATAACTATTATTGGTTGGTAAGCAGGAGGCCGACACATGGCGATCAGTGCGGAACTGGGTGAGGCCCTCGAACAGGCCGTCAATGAGCTGGTGGCCACGGGCCGCTATCATTCCAAAAGCGAAGTGCTGCGCGAAGGCGTCCGCCTGGTGCAGGAGCGTGAAGCGCGGTTCCGGGAGCTCGAAGCTAAGCTTCAGGCCGGCCAGGACGATGTCAATGCGGGGCGGGTCCATCCGGCCGATGAGGTCTTTGACCGGATCAGGAGCCGGATCAAGGATGCAGGTGCCAAGAAGGCCTCGTGATGCGCGTCGAGCTGACGGCGCTGGCGGAGCGGGATCTGCTGGACATTGCGCTCTATATCGCTGCCGACAATCCGGCCCGTGCCCTGAGCTTTGTTGATGAGTTGCAGGCGGCCTGTGAGGGCCTGGCAAGCCAGGCGCTGCGCTTTCCGGTGATGGCTGGCTTTGAAGCCAGTGCCATCCGACGGCGCGTATATGGCCGCTATGGAATCTTCTACACCATTGGCGTCGACCGGGTGCAGATCCTGCGCGTGATCTCGGCGGCCATGGATATCGAGTCAGTCCTCGAGGGCGACTAGCCCCGCCGATTGCCGCGCATCTGGGCCCAGATCGAAATGCCCAGCAGGGTGACGATGGCCAGCGAGATCAGCGCATTGTAGCCGGCCAGCGACAGGCCAAAGAGACGGAACTGCACGACATCACAGCCGATCACCGGTGTCATATTGCTCAGCGCGTTGAAGTCCATGGCGTCGCCCACCCCGGTGCAGGCGGTGGGGCCGGGCCAAAAGCCCCATTCGACGCCGGCGTGATAGGCGCCCATATAGGTGCCCCAGACAAAGATCGCCGTGACGATCGCCATGACCAGATACCACACCGCCAGCGGCAGGCGGTTCCAGGTGACCAGCACGATGAGCAGCAGCGGCAGGCCGTAGTAATAGGCCATGCGCTGTTCGAGGCACAATTCGCACGGGTAGAGCCCGCCGATGATCTGGCTGCCCCAGGCCCCCAGAATGGTCGCCAGGCCCAGCACAAAGGCCAGTCCGGCCGATTTCTTGTCGAGTGGATGCGGCAGCGCGGCCATGGCAGGTTCCATCATGGTGGGATCAGGCATGGGCTGGATAGACCTTGGCTTGTGCGATTTCCAGCAAATAACGGGCAAATGATCGCTTGCCCGAAACGGCGACAGGCCCGGCAAGGCTTGCGCCTGACCGGGCCTGTCGTTGCATGGGATCGGCGGCCGAGGCCGCCGGGCCGTTAGAACTTGTAGTTGACGCCGCCGCGGATGACGCTGAAGCGCTGGGTGACGTCCGAATTGCCTACCGGAAGGCCGGCGTAGCCCTGTGTGCCCAGGTCGACATAGAGGTATTCGGCCTTGAAGGTGATGTTCTGGGTGGCCATGGCTTCCATGCCCAGGCCCACTGTCCAGCCCAGATGATTGGCGGACTGCGAGGTCACCACATTGGCCGGGCTGGTGACGCTGGCGGTGCCGCGACCAGCGGCAAAGCCGGCGGTCAGATAGGGCATGACCTGGCCAAAGCTCATGCCGGCGCGGCCGCGCAACGTACCGAAGAAATCCACACCGGTCTTGAAGGTACCGATGCCGGGAATGGCCTGCTCATAGCCCAGGTTGGTGCCCTGCAGGTCCGCTTCGGTGCTGATCACCATGCCGCCAAGATCCAGGTTGTAGCCGATCTGGCCGCCCAGCACGAAGCCGGTCGTGCCGTTGGAGGTCTCGGCGCCGCCGGCGGTGGGCTTGCGCAGCGCAGTGCCCCAGCCATAGCCGCCGCTGATGCCGGCATAAAAGCCTGACCAGCCCGAGGCCGGCACGGGGGAATAGATCGAGCCCGAGTCCCCACCGTTCCAGCCCAGGTCGGCTGCCATGGCGGCAGGCGAGAGCAACAGGAGTGCGGACAGCAAGAGGGACTTGCGTTTCATGGTTTAGCCTCGTCACGGGTATGCGGTGAACTTTGTGCTAAAATGCGACGCAAACGATTAATGCCTCGGTAAGGAATAGGGTTAACGCGCTGGCCAAGCCGCGATTTCCCCACGGCAAAGTCCCGCAGGCGGGTCACGCCTGTGTGCGTTGGGTCCAGCAATGTCATGATTTGGTGCCCCCCGCCGGACTCGAAGGGGGCCAGATCTAGGTAATCGTTTGCCTGGAGGGCCTACCACCTAAGGCCTAAAATCCCTTGTCCTCAAACAGGAACGCCATAGGTGACTTCGGGTCACCACCCTGTATCCGCAGGTTCAGCCCCTGAGGAGTTTGGTCCAGGACCTCGTAAGCCTGAGCAGCACCGCCTATTGGCGTTACGGCGTAGTCGGTCGTCCTAAACGCCCGAGTAAAGGTAACACCGAAATGGCCGACGCCATGGTCAGTGACGCTGGAGACGTTTTTCGATTTCAGTATCTCGCCAGCCGTGCCCAGCCGAACAAAGGCGGAAAGCCGCTCACTACCCGCAAGATGTACTGTGAGCTTCTCAAGTTCAGCAATCCGCCCGTCGTGCAACGCCTTCTCCGCTTCCTCAAAGACCGCAAGGCGGCGCGAAATGAAGAGGCGGAATAGTGCCGCTAGCAAGGCGACCGCCGCACTGGCGATCGTCAACCCGGTGGCATTGGGGAAGAAGGCACTTAGCAGCGCCAGCGTCGAGGCCGCAATTCCTATGCCGGTGACGATCGCATCGAGGCGTTCGGCCGTCTGTTCAGTCATTCTCGCCCCACTATTCTCGGCGACAGAGAACATTTCATCGTTCGCCAAGGTCACTCCGCCAAAGAGGCGTCGGCTCGGTTGGCTAAACACAGCAAAAAGCTCTTTGAAGTCAACCGGGAACATAGAGGGCGCTTATCCGCGCCAACTGTGTCGGGACGAAAAAGCTCGGCCTGGTGAGAGGCCGGGCTTGATTGGTCGGAGTAGAGTGATTCGAACAATTGTCCCCCTGCTCCCGAAGCAGGGGGCCCAGTGACTAGTCGTCTTCCCCGATGAGACCCTCATCTCGCTCTTTAGCCTCTTCCGCAATCCTCTCCCACGGCCAAGGCTCTGTGCGATACTTTCGATAGAAAAGGAGGCCCTTGTCGATAATAATGACAACGTCACTGCCCTCATCAAAAGCAATCACCAAGCCTTTTCCTTTATCGTCCACTTGGAGGCTATAGAACTTACGCAGAACTTTCCGCAAATTCGGCTTTTGTATACGAGGTTGGCGCGCGTGTGATTTTTGAAAGATCCAATCGACGGATAGCCCCTGCATAGCTTCGTTGTCAGGTGACTCCATTATTGACCACAAAGCGAAAGCATAGATTTGCGTCGCGTCTTTGCGTTTACGAATGCCCTCCGAAACGCGCTCGGCAAAATTCGCGTAGACAGCTGCTAGCTGGTCCGCATATTGCATTCCAGCATCATCAAGTTTTACAGAGTCAGCCAAGGTTGGAGCTACCTCTTGCTCCTCTTGAATCCCACTTGCAGTCAAGAAGCCGAGCGCGATTGACTGCAGAATTCCAATGTTACTGTAGCTGTCCTTGGCCGCTCGCTCGATAATAGCGCGCGGAACGTCAACGTTGAGAGCAGCGCAGCCCTTTTGAAAAGACTTGGCCAGTTCCTCGACGGTCCATCCAACGTTTACCTCCGTGAGACGAAGAGCGAGATCACCGTTTAGGAACGTTAAGTAGTTCTTCCGGTGCCAGATACCGACAATTATCACGTAAACGCCGTAATCCCAGAGCGTCTTGAGCTCGTGGGCAAATACCTCCCGTACCGGATGGGATAGGTAGTGGAAGTCCTCGATTACGATCCTCTTCCCTGAGGCCTTGATCACATCCGCAATAAACTCAATGTCAAGTTCGTTGCGGCCTACGGATCGAGTCACTTTCTCCGTGGAGATGTCGGCCGAGGCAGCACCCCCTGCCGTCACGGTCGCCTTTGCTAGCCATTTCCAGCCCGCCTCTGCTGTGCCCTCCAATGTCATTGAACCACCGAAGCCCGACGACTGTTGGACTGCGATCTTAATGTCCAGCTTCGCCAGGATCTGTGTGTAAATATCTGGCATCAGGTGATGGACCCGACATTGAACCACCACAGCGTCTTGGAAAATTCTCTGTCTTAACCAGGACTTGCCAGATTTAGACTCGCCTTTGAGCGCAATGTGCTGATTTTGTTGCGACAAATCGAGAAGTGCTTTGTCGAGTTTTCCTCGGTCTACGTACGAGTGCTCGCTTACCGTGGTTCGAAGGCCAAACACGTCAGTAGTCTTGATCGGCATTTGCAATCCCCTGAGAGCTCCCAATATATTCATGGCCGCTCCAATCCCACAGCGATTTCAAATCACGGATGTTAGGAAGCTAACAATTGTGGAATGCAAACCGGCCTCAGCCTTGGGAATGAAATGAGACTAGGCAGGTAGAGCGAATATAGGGGGAGCGTTTGTTGCGCGCTCCCGATTTTTTTGCGTGGATGGGTGGCTACCAGAGCGACCGCTTGTTGCCCGTCAAGAGAACGCGCCCCAAACGTGCCCCAGGTTGTACGACTCAAATAGAAACGCATTTACGTCAGGTAGTTGGAGGACACTCTCATGGTCTCTGGTGCCCCCCGCCGGACTCGAACCGGCACGCCTCGCGGCGGAGGATTTTGAGTCCTCTGCGTCTACCATTCCGCCAGAGGGGCACGGTCAAAGTCTCTAGCCCAGGTCGGGCCGGTCTGCAACGGGGTCGGCGGTTTATCCCGCCAGAGCCAGGCGGGCGAGATAAACGGTGAGCACCCCCAGGGCCATGGCCAGCAGCAGGCTGCGGCTGCGCCAATAGACCAGGCCCGTGGCCAGCGCCGCGATCAGCTCGGCCGGATTGCCCGTGGCCAGCGCCGGCGCCACCAGCGAGGCCAGCACGGCGCCCGGCACGTGGCGCAACCAGGCGGCGGCAAAGCCGTGGCGCGGCAGGCGGTTGGCCAGCAGCAGGCCCAGCGCCTTGACCGCAAAGCTTACCAGCGCCATGCCCAAGATGGCGGCGAGGGCCTGGGGGCTAGTCCACATGGCGCACGCTATCGGCTATGGCGCCGGCCAGACTCCCCGCCAGGCCGCCGATCAGCACATACCAATTGCCGGGCACCAGATGGGACGCGATGGTGGCGCTGAGCGCGGCGACCGCCCAGGGCAAGAGGTCGGCCTTGCCCTTCCACATGCCCAGCAGCAGCACGAGGAACGTGGCGGTAAAGGCGAAGTCGAGGCCATAGGTGGCCGGATCGGCAATGGCCGAGCCCAGCATGAAGCCCAGCAGCGTGGTCAGCAGCCAGCAGACATAGGCCAGCACGCCGCCACCGAGCAGGAAGGCGATGGTGCCGCGCCCCTGCTGCATTTCCAGCATGGTCATGGCCCAGGTCTCGTCCGAAACGATGCCCATCATCAGCGCGCCGCGTCCCGTCTGGTCGGGGCGGAACAGCGGGCGCAGCGTGGCGGTCAGCAGCAGATAGCGCAGGTTGATCACCAGCGCCGCCAGGATCAGCGGACCAATCGGCAGGGTGGCGGGCGTTGCCGTCCAGAGGTCGAGTGCGACGAACTGGGCGGAGCCGGCAAAGACCAGTCCGCTCATCAGCAGCACTTCGAGCTGGCTGAGGCCGGCGCCGCGCGCCAGCACGCCCCAGACCATGCCATAGGCGGCCACGGACAGCACAACGGGGATGCAGGCCCGGGCGCCGGCGAAGAACTGGTCGGCAAATCGTGTGCCATTGGACAGGGTGGTCTGCATGGCCCAAGCCATAGCGGGGCCTTGCATTTGATGCACTGGCAAAGCGCAGGATTGGCCATGACAAGTGGTGATGACGGGCATCAAACCCGGTGATTGCTGCCGCGGTGGAGGCGTTGACGCCTTTGGGCGGCGGGCGTAGAGACAGCGCCGTGTCATTGCTACGCCACCAGCGCCCGTCCAGCCGGCATCCTACTCTTTAGGGATGTGAACAGGTCCCCGCAAAGGTCCAACCCATTGTGTGACCCCTTTGCCCTATCGTGGGGGCCGTGATGTGACGCGTCTGTGTTCAGGTCTTGGGAGTTCAAGGTGAGTTTTCAATCCAGGCCGCTCTGGCAGCGGTTCGTCATTTTCCTTCTGCCCTTGATGGCCAGCAATATTCTGCAGTCGCTGTCCGGCACCCTCAATTCGATCTATGTGGGGCAACTGGTGGGTGTGGACGCTCTGGCGGCCACGGCGACCTTTTTCCCCATCATGTTCTTCCTGCTCAGCTTTTTGATCGGGCTGTCATCGGGCTCGACGGTGCTGATCGGGCAGGCCTGGGGCGCCCGCAATATCGACAAGGTCAAGCAGATCGCTGGCACGACGCTGGCCACCGCGTTCCTGATGGGCGTGGTGGTGGCCGTGGTGGGTGTCATCTGGACCGACCAGATCCTCACCGTTCTGGCCGTGCCGGCCGATATCGCCCCGATCACGGCCAGCTATGCCAAGGTGATGCTGGGCTGCATGCCGGGCTTTTTCCTGTTCATCGTGGCCACCTCGGTGCTGCGCGGGGTGGGTGACACCATGACGCCGCTGTTCTCGCTGGTGCTGTCGCTGGCGGTGGGCCTGGTGGTGACGCCGGCGCTGATCCAGGGCTGGTTCGGCCTGCCGCAGCTGGGCGCCAATGCGGCTGCTTTCGGCTCGGTGGCTGGCTTTGTCAGTGTTCTACTGTTCCTGTTCGTCTATCTGCGCCTGCGCGACATGCCGCTGGCGCCCGATGGCAAGCTGCTGGCGGCCATGCTGCGTCCCGATTTCGCGCTGCTCGGACTCATCCTGCGGCTTGGCCTGCCGGCGGGGCTGCAGATGGTGGTGTCCTCGATTTCGGGCATTGTGGTGGTGGGCCTGGTCAATCGCTTCGGCTCCAGCGCCACGGCCGCCTATGGCGCTTTGGGCCAGGTGATGAGCTATGTGCAGTTCCCGGCCATGTCGATCGGCATTGCCGCCTCGATCTTTGGCGCGCAGGCCATCGGCGCCGGCAAGGTGGATCAGCTGGGCGCCATCACCCGCACCGGCTTGATGCTCAATGTGATCATCACCGGCACGCTGATTGTGCTGGCCTATCTGTTCAGCGCGCATCTGGTGGCGCTGTTCATCACCGATCCGGCGGTGATCGACGTCGCCGAGACGCTGCTGCATGTGGTGCTGTGGAGCATTCTGGCCTTTGGCGGCAGCGTGGTGTTCTCGGGCATCATGCGCTCGA
Organism: Devosia sp. FKR38; assembly: GCF_005222805.1. GTDB lineage: Bacteria > Pseudomonadota > Alphaproteobacteria > Rhizobiales > Devosiaceae > Devosia. The sequence goes on from NZ_STGC01000002.1 coordinate 977,361, forward strand.
GCGGCACGGTGATCGCGCCCATGGTGCTGTCGCTGATCTGCATCCTGGGCATCGAACTGCCGGGCGCCATCGTGCTGAGCCAGACGAGCCTGGGCCTCACCGGCATCTGGGTGGCCTATGCGGCCAGCTTTGTGATGATGCTGGTGCTGCAGGGCTGCTGGTACCAGTTCGTGTGGCGCAAGAAGACCATCAAGGCGCTGGTGTAAGCGCCACCGCCCACCAAGACCCAGCCAAAGCAAAGGGCCCGGACAGATGTCCGGGCCCTTTGTTATTTCTGCTGTGCCGCGTCCTAGAACTGGCCGTGGCAGTGCTTGAACTTCTTGCCCGAGCCACAGGGGCAGGGGGCATTGCGCGAGACGCCAATCAGCAGCTTGGGGTCGATCGGCTTGAGCGAGGGATCGCTGCCCACCGCACCCAGCGAGTCGGCGATGGTGTCACCTTCATCGGCATCATTCTCGCCGGTCAGCGGGTCGATATGGGTTTCCTGCAGGCGGCTCAGGTCCGGGGTCGGCGGCGCCACGGGGCGCGGCTGCAGCACGATGTGGCTGAGCTGGGTGGTCACCAGTTCGCGCAGATTGGCCAGCAGGGCCTGGAACAGCTCATAGGCTTCCTGCTTGTATTCGTTGAGCGGATCGCGCTGGGCAATGCCGCGCCAGCCGACCACCTTGGACAGGTGGTCCAGGGTCACCAGGTGCTCGCGCCACAAGCCGTCGACCGATTGCAGCAGGATGGATTTTTCCACCTGACGCATGATGGTGGGGTTGGGCGTGCCAGCCGCTTCCATGGTGGCAATGGTGCTGGCTTCCTTGACGGCAGCCGCCTCGTCCACGGCGCCCTTGAGGCGCTCGGTGACGATCTCGGCATCGATGCCTTCCTCGGCTGCCCAGTCCTTGATCGGTACTTCGATGTTCAGATAGGTCTTGGCGGCGGCCTCGAGCTGCTCGATGTTCCACTGCTCGGGATAGGAGCGGGGCGGAATGGCCTTGGCGACGATGTTCTCGACAACGTCGTGGCGCATTTCCACGACGGTTTCCGAGATGTCCTCGGCATCCATCATTTCGATGCGCTGTTCGAAGATCACCTTGCGCTGATCATTCATCACGTCATCGTATTTCAGGATGTTCTTGCGGATGTCGAAGTTGCGCGCTTCCACCTTGCCCTGGGCGCGCTCGATGGCCTTGGTCACCCAGGGGTGGGTGATGGATTCGCCCTGCTCAAGACCCAGCTTGCCCAGCATGGAATCCATGCTGTCCACCGGGAAGATGCGCATCAGATCGTCCTGCAGGCTCAGGAAGAATGCCGAATGGCCGGGGTCGCCCTGGCGGCCGGAACGACCGCGAAGCTGGTTGTCGATGCGGCGGCTTTCGTGCCGCTCGGTGCCGATCACCATCAGGCCGCCAGCGGCCAGGGCCTTGGCCTTGTCCGACGCGATGGTGCGCTTGATCTCTTCGATCTTGGCCTCGCGCTCGGCGCCTTCCAGACCCTGGGTCTCGCGCTGGATGCGCATTTCGAGATTGCCGCCGAGCTGGATGTCGGTGCCACGACCGGCCATGTTGGTGGCAATGGTGATGGCGCCCGGCAGGCCGGCGTCGGCAACGATAAAGGCTTCCTGCTCGTGGTGGCGGGCATTGAGCACGTTCATGCTGCCCACGTTCTTCTTGCGCAGCAGCTCGGCCAGCATTTCGGATTTTTCGATCGAGGTGGTGCCCACCAGCACGGGCTGGCCGCGATCCTGGCACTGCTTGATCAGATCGGCGATGGCGTCGAACTTTTCGGCGGCGGTGCGGAAGATGGCGTCTTCATCGTCCACGCGCTGCACGGGCAGGTTGGTGGGGATGGTCACCACGTCGAGCTTGTAGATGTCGGCGAATTCCTCGGCCTCGGTGGCCGCCGTACCGGTCATGCCGGCCAGCTTCTCATAGAGGCGGAAATAGTTCTGGAAGGTGATCGAGGCCAGCGTCTGGTTCTCGGGCTGGATCTTGACGTGTTCCTTGGCTTCGAGGGCCTGGTGCAGGCCTTCCGAATAGCGGCGGCCGGGCATCATGCGGCCGCTGAACTCGTCGATGATCACCACTTCGTCGTTGCGGACGATGTAGTCCTTGTCCTTGCGGAACAGCTTATGGGCGCGCAGCGCCGAATTGGCGTGGTGCACCAGGGCAACGTTTTCCAGATCGTAGAGCGAGCCGGTCTTGAGCAGGCCATCGGCGGCCAGACGGGCTTCGAGCTTTTCGATGCCGGCGTCGGTGAAGGTGGCGGCGCGCTGCTTTTCGTCGAGGTCGAAATCGCCCTCTTCGATGATCGACATCAGATTGTCGAGCGTGGTGTAGAGCGTCGAGCGATCTTCGGAGGGACCCGAGATGATCAGGGGCGTGCGTGCCTCGTCGATCAGGATGGAGTCCACTTCGTCCACGATGGCGAAGGCATGGCCGCGCTGCACCATCTGGGCGCGCGTGTATTTCATGTTGTCGCGCAGATAGTCGAAGCCGAGCTCGTTGTTGGTGCCATAGGTGATGTCGGCGCCATAGGCGGCCTTGCGCTCGGCATCGGTCATGCCATGCACGATCACGCCCCAGGAGAGGCCGAGGAAATTGTAGATCTGCCCCATCCAGGCCGCGTCACGCTTGACGAGATAATCGTTGACGGTGACGAGGTGGGCGCCCTTGCCGCTCAGGGCATTGAGATACATCGGCAGGGTCGCCACCAGCGTCTTGCCTTCGCCGGTGCGCATTTCGGCGATGCCGCGCTCGTTCATCACCATGCCGCCGATCAGCTGCACATCGAAGTGCCGCATGCCCAGCACGCGCTTGGCGGCCTCGCGGACGGTGGCAAAGGCGGGGACGATCAAATCGTCGAGATCGGTACCCTTCTCCAGCTGGGCGCGGAATTCAGTGGTGCGGGCGCGCAGGGCGTCGTCACTGAGCTTGGCCAGCTCGGGCTCCAGCGCATTGATGGCGGCTACCTTGCCCTGGTAGCGTTTGACCTGACGATCCGATGGGGAGCCGAAAATCCGCCGGGCGAGCGCAGCAAGTGCCATATGCAAGGTCCTTCGGTAACTCATCGCGGCGCAGCGGGACACTGCGGATTGGCCGGGCCAGGCCTCGTGGCGCGATGAGAAAGCCTTTCCGGCTTTGAATTTCTGTATTCCCGCCGAGCGGCGGAAAAGCGCGTGAGATGTAAGAGCGCCCCCTTGTCTTGTCAACGCTGGCAAAATGGGCCAAACCTCCAGCGTGCAGGCGGGAAACCGCGCAGATGCTGGGCTTTTCGTCTGATCCCGCTCACGAAGTGCGGCGTGGTGCATTTGCCCCCTTGTCATTTCGGGCCGCGCCAAGCACAGCCATGGCACAGGAGTGCCGCACACATCCGTCCGGACACCCTGTTCCGCGCCGGCCAAGGAGACCGACCCCAATGATGTTTTCCCCCCTGCGTCTCGCCCGTCGTGCGAGCCTGCTCGTTGTGCTGCTGGCTGCCAGTGCGCTGACGCCCGCCTTTGCCCAGGATGCGGCGCCGGCTGCCGATGCACCTGTTGCGGCCGATGCCGCCGCGCCGGTGTCGCCCGATGCCGTGGTTGCCACGGTGGGTGGCGAGCCGATTACCGAGGCCGAGCTGGGCTTTGCCGCTGAAGACCTGGCGCAGGAGCTGCAGCAGATGCCGCCCGAGCAGCGCAAGGCGTTCCTGGTGCGCGTGCTGATCGACATGAAGGTGATGGCCAAGGCTGGTGCCGATGCCGGCATGGCCGACACGCCGCTGTTCGCCCAGCGCCTGACCTATCTCAAGGAGCGTGCCCTGCGCCGCGCCTATTTCGCCGACGCCATCGCCACTTCGGTCACCGAAGAGTCCGTGCGCGCCGCCTATGACAAGTTCGTTGCCGATTTCGCGCCGCAGCCGGAGATCCGCGCCAGCCATATCCTGGTGGCCACCGAGGAAGAGGCCAAGGCCATCAAGGCTCAGCTGGACGGCGGCGCCGATTTCGCCACCCTGGCCAAGGAAAAGTCGATCGATCCCGGTGCAGCCAATGGTGGCGACCTGGGCTTCTTCGGCCAGGGCCAGATGGTTGCGCCCTTTGAGGCGGCTGCCTTTGCGCTGACCGATGTCGGCCAGGTGTCCGATCCGGTGCAGTCCCAGTTCGGCTGGCATGTCATTCGCCTGGAAGAAAAGCGCGAGTCCAGCCCGCCGGCCTTCGAACAGGTTGCCGCACAGCTGCAGCAGCAGCTGCTGATGACCACGTTTGACAGCACGGTTGCCAAGCTGATGGAGGGCGTGGCCATCGACATTCCCGATCCGGCCCTGGCCGCAGCCGTGTCGGCGCAGACCGAGACCGACGCCGCTGCGGAAACCGCTGCGCCGGCCGCGCAGTAAGCCAGACCCGGGTGTGGGGGTGAAAGCCCCCGCACCCGCTGTTCGGACGGTGCCCCCTGGCAAAGTGCCGACATGGTGCCGCCTGTCTTGCGATTGCCGCATGTTTGGGGCACATCACAGACCTGTTTGCTTGCAACAAGGTTTGCTCTGATGGCCCATCCGGTTTCGCCCCTCGCCCCCACATCCTATCCGGAGCTGCCGACCATTGCCGGCGTGCGCTTTGCCACGGCCGAGGCGGGCATCAAGTACAAGAACCGTACCGATGTGCTGCTGATGGCTTTTGATGCCGGCACCACGGTGGCTGGCGTTGTCACCCGCTCGAAGTGCTCCTCGGCGGCCGTGGACTGGTGCAAGGCCAATCTGGCGGGCGGCGTGGCGCGGGGCCTGGTGGTCAACTCCGGCAATGCCAATGCCTTTACCGGCGTCAAGGGCCAGCGCAGCGTCGAGCTGACTGCCGACTACGCTGCCAAGGCGCTGGGCTGCGCGCCCAGCGAGATTTTCCTCGCCTCCACCGGCGTCATCGGTGAGCCGCTCGATGCCGGCAAGTTCGATGGCGTGCTCGATACCATGGCGACCCGGCTGGGCGCCGGCTCGTGGATGGAGCCGGCCAAGGCCATCATGACCACCGACACCTTCCCCAAGCTCAATGGCGCGACGCTCGAGATCGACGGTGTCGAGGTCAAGATCAACGGCATTGCCAAGGGCAGCGGCATGATCGCGCCCGATATGGCCACGATGCTCAGCTTTGTGGTCACCGACATGCCCATCGCCGCCCCGGTGCTGCAGGCACTGCTGGCCCGCCATGTGCAGACCAGCTTTAACGCCATCACGGTGGATAGCGACACCTCGACCTCCGATACGCTTCTGGCCTTTGCTACCGGCGCGGCTGCCGTCGAGCCGATCACCAGCCTGGACGATCCGCGCGCCGACGTGTTCGGCGAGGCGCTGCGCGATGTGCTGTTCGATCTGGCCATCCAGGTGGTGCGCGATGGCGAAGGCGCCACCAAGCAGGTCTCCATCCATGTTGAAGGCGCCACCAGCGATGCTTCGGCCTTCCGCATCGCCAAGGCCATTGCCGATTCCCCGCTGGTCAAGACGGCCATTGCCGGCGAAGACGCCAATTGGGGCCGCGTGGTCATGGCTGTGGGCAAGGCCGGCGAGCCGGCCGACCGCGATCGCCTCTCGATCCGCTTCGGCGATCTGCTGGTGGCCAAGGATGGCGAGCGCGCCCCGATCTATGACGAGGCGGCCACCAGCGCCTATATGAAGGGCCAGGAGCTAGACCTGACGGTCAGCCTGGGCCTCGGCGATGGCCGGGCCACGGTCTATACCTGCGACCTGACCCATGGCTACATCACCATCAATGGCGATTACCGGAGCTGATATGGCGCTGCCGAACGCCGAGGGTCTTGAGCGAAGCGGGCTGGCGGCCTGGCCGGGCATCGAAGTGGAATGGGACGGCGCCTGGGTGCGCCGCTCCGCCAATGGCTATACCAAGCGCGCCAATTCGGTGCAGTGCCTGGACCCTGCCGATGATGCCAATGCAAGCGCGCGTATCCTGGCTGCCGCCGACTGGTACGTCGCGCGCGGCCTGACGCCGGTGTTCCGTGTCACCCCGCTCACGGGGCCACAGACCCTGGCTGCGTTGGATGGGCTGGGCTGGCGGGCCTATGACCACAGCCATGTGTTCGCCATGCCGCTCGATGCCGTCGCGGCCGATCCGCGCGGGGCTGACTATGATGCCTTTGATCCGGCTTTCCTGGCCGTGCAGCGGCAGCTGGCCGGCTATGGCGACAGCCAGATGGCGGGCCTGACCGCGCTGCTCGCGGCCCTTGCGACACCGGCGCGCGGCATTGTGCTCAGCGATGGGGCGGGCACGCCGGTGGCATCGGCGATCATGACGCTGGCCGACGGCATTGTGGTGGCCGGCAATGTGGTCACCGACCCCAGCCAGCGCCGCAAGGGCTATGGCGCGGCCATGATGCGCACGGGCCTGGCCTGGGGCCATGGCGCCGATGCCCGTTATGCCATGCTCAATGTGCAGGCCGACAATGCAGGGGCCCAGGCGCTCTATCGTGGCCTGGGCTATGTGCACCAGTATGACTACCACTATTGCTCACCGGAGATCGCATGACCCAGTCCCTGCTTGTGGTGGTGGCCTGTGCCCTGGTGGACGCCGACCGCCGCGTGCTGATCGCCCAGCGCCCCGAGGGCAAGTCCCTGGCGGGGCTATGGGAATTTCCCGGTGGCAAGCTGGAGGCCGGCGAGAGCCCCGAGGCGGCGTTGATGCGGGAGCTCGAAGAGGAACTGGGCATCCAGACCAAGGCGGCGTGTCTGGCACCGCTCAGCTTTGCCAGCCACTCTTACGAGAGTTTTCACCTGTTGATGCCACTTTATGTGTGTCGGAAGTGGCAGGGGGCGCCGCAGAACCGCGAGCATGCTGCCCTCAAATGGGTGCGGCCACAGTCCCTGCATGAATACCCCATGCCGCCAGCCGACGAGCCGCTGATCGCTGCCTTGTGCGATCTGCTTTAGGACCAAATGGTGCGCGGGGGCGTAGAGTGCAGGCGATAGTGAAAGCCTTCTGGCTGGCTGAAGACGGCGCAACGGCCATTGAATATGCGCTGCTCGGCATGCTGATCGGCATCGCCATTCTGGGCACGTTCGCCGCCCTGGGGAACAGCGTGACCGGCCTGTTCAATTCCGGCGTGGCCGAAACGCTGGACAACAAGACCAACGGCATCAATTAGCCAGCAGGCCGCGCTACTGCAGCGCGACCAGCTTGTATTTCTCGCCGGGCACCACGGGGTCGCCGGGGTAGAGGTCGTTGATGATATAGAACAGCTCGGTGCCGCGGCTGAGCGCAGCCATGCGCTTGGCCAGCGAGTCGGCGGTGTCGCCGGCCCTGGCGGTGACAATGGTCACAGCCACCTTGCGGATCGCCGCCATGTCGGAAGACGTGGTGGGGCGGAAGCTCTCGACGGTGGCCGTGGCGCCCTGGGCAAAGCGGGCGCTGTCGGCCTTGGCGGCAAAGATGAAGCGATAGACCTGGCCATTGAGCCGCATCACCGCCACGCGGAAGAACCACTGGTCGGTCTGGGCCAGGCCACTGGCCATTTCCATGCCATTGACGGTCTTGCTGGTGACGCTGTCGGCCTTGAGGCCCGCGATCCAGCCCGATTTCAAATAGTCGGTCAGGCTCACATTGGCCTGCACGTCGGCGCTGTCGAAGCGCACGGCCTCGCCGTCGCCGGCAACACCCACCACGGCACTCTGCGCGCTCTGCAGCGTATAGCCCTGCGGCACGGTGAAGGTGAATTTGGCGCCCGGATTGATGAAGCGGCGGCCGATGATGGAGCCCTGCGCGGGGCTGTCGCCAAAGGTGAGGCCGGAGATCGAGGCCAGATAGCCATCGCGGTCCACTTCGCCGGCGGTGTTCTGGCCGAACATGGCGCTGGCGGTCTCGATCGCCTTCTGGATACGGGCCGGGGTCGAGGGATGGGAGGACAGGAACCCTTCCTGATTGTTGCCGGAACCGGCCGAGAAGGTGGCAAAGCGGCTCATCACGCTGAGGAAGCGCGCGGCGGCCTGGGGGTCATAGCCGGCCTTGCCGGCATATTTGATGCCTTCGCGGTCCGCTTCCAGCTCCTGCTGCTGGCCGAAGGCGGCCATGGACTGGCGCGTACGGCTGGCGGTGGCATCCGTCGAGGTGTCGCCGCCGAAGACGCCGGTGATCACCCGGTCGACGATCTCGGTGGTGCGGGTACGGTCGGTGCGCGCGCGGGCATGGCGCAGCGTCACATGGGCGATCTCATGGGCCAGCACGGCCGCCAGTTCGCTGGTGTCGCTGGCCAGGGCCAGAATGCCGCGCGTCACATAGATATAGCCACCCGGCAGGGCAAAGGCATTGACCTCGGAGGTGTCCAGAATTGTCACCTGGAACTGGGCATTGGGCTGGTCGGCAGCGGCCAGCAGGCGACCGACAATGCGCGCCACCATGATCTCGGCCTGGCGGTCGGAATAGACCCCGCCATAGGCCGCGATAATGCGCGGGTGTTCACGGCCGCCGATGGAGGCGTCGTCGGTGCCCTGGGTCACAACGACCGGGGCGGGATTGTCGCCGGTTGTGCTCACGGCAATCTTGGAACTGGTCAGCGTCGTGCAGGCCGACAGCGCCAGAAGCGAAACGGCCAGGGCGCTGCTCCGCAGGCCCCGGACAAAATTCTTGGCAATGTACTGCTGGACCGTCATCGCGTTGCCAGAACCTCGATCTGTTCGGGATGGGTGATCTCGATGCGTGGACCATCCCGGTCATCCACCCATCCTCTTATGCGCACCAGGGCACCATCGAGCACCAGCGGCTCGCGCCCGTCCGCGGCAAACAGCCGGAGCGCGGGGGCCTCGATGACGGCAGTGAAATCCAGTTTCCAGGATCGGCCGAAATTGAAATAGACCCGCCCGCTGCGGCTCTCAGCTTTCAGAATGCGCCCTTCGACAAGCTCATAATGGCCCACCCGCGCCAAGAGCGCGTCAGGCTGGTCCGCCAAGCGAACGCTGTAATAGGGATCGCTCCAGATGCCAAGTCCGGAGACGCGGGCGCGCCCTTCTGCCGCGAACAACAAATCGAGACATTTCCGGTTGTCGGGAAAGGAATAGACCCGCGCCAACCCCTTGGCGACCATGACCTGCTGCGCCCAGAGCGGGCCATCGGGCGTGTCGAGCATCACATGGGCCAGCACGCGGCCATGCCGGTCCTGTCGCTCGCCGCCAAAGCCCAGTTGCACGGTTTTGCCGAGCACCATGTCTGATAGCGCCTGCTGGGACGGCTCGGCCAGAGGCCAGACGTCAAAGTCCTCGCGCCCCAGAGCCAGCTTGGGCGCCTGGGTGCCGATCATGCGGACAATGCGACCATCGTGGAGCACGACGGTATCGCCATCGGTTACCTGCACCACCACGCCGCCGGGCGCCAGGGTGAGGTCCTGGCAGGCCGAGGCCGATGCCGACACAGACGACAGGGCTGCCAGCGTGGCGAGGTGAGCGAGTGTGGTCTTGAACAAATCACGTCCCGGAGAGATTTCGTTCACCATGCACTACAATGCGGCAAAAAATCATTACGATGCGGACAGGCTCGCGTTTCCGTGATGCGTTCAAAAGCCTGTCAGGGCGCGTGGCTTTCCTTGAGCGGGGGGTGTTGCGCTGGTAAGAGGGCGCTGATCCAATCAAACCCCGCATCCTGCCGGAGCCGCCCCTTGTCGTTTGTCCGCCGCCTCGTGCTCGCCCTCGTCCTGTCCTGTCTGGCGCTCGGGCGCGTTGCCGCCAATCCGATGCTGCTGGTGGATATGGACAATCTGGCGGTGCTGCATGCCGAGGATGCCGGGCAGCCCTGGCATCCGGCGTCGCTGACCAAGATGATGACGGCCTATGTGGTGTTTGAGGAAATTGCCAAGGGCACGGTGACGCTCGATACCCCGGTGATCCTGTCCAAAAAGGCCATCAACCAGGCGCCGTCCAAGTCCGGCCTGCCGGTGGGCAGCGCCTTGACGCTGCAGGACGCGCTCTATGTCATGCTGGTCAAGTCGGCCAATGACGTGGCCATGGCCATCGCCGAGACCGTCGGCGGCGATGAGGCGGGCTTTGTGGTCAAGATGAATGATGTGGCCAGCCGCATGGGGCTGAGCGCCACTCATTTTACCAATCCCAATGGGCTGCATGACCCGGCGCAATATACCTCGGCGCGCGATCTGGCCGTGCTGGCGCTCTATATCCACCAGAGCTTTCCGCAATATCTGCCGATGTTCGGCACCGAGGTGGTGCAGCTGGGCAAGGCGAAACTGGAATCGCAGAACGAGCTGCTGACCAGCTTTGCCGGCACGACCGGCATGAAGACCGGCTATGTCTGCGCATCGGGCCTGAACATGGTGGTCACCGTCGAGCGCAATGGCCGGCGGCTGCTGGCGGTGGTGCTGGGCGGCTCGTCGGCGCGCGAGCGCAATGAGCGCACGGCCGAGCTGGTGCTCAAGGGGCTGTCGGGTTCGGCGCAGCCGACCGGGCAGACCGTATTGGCCCTGGCCGACAATCCGGGCGTGGCGCCGGTCGACATGACGCCGCTGATCTGCGGCAAGCAGGCCAAGGCCTATGTCGCGGCGCAGCAGGCGGCCTTTCCCATGGGCATGAAGGGCCAGCCGAGCTATCTCAATGATGTGGTGGCGCCGCGCAGCTATGTGGCGACCGACCTGGGGCGCCTGGCCACCGGCGTCAGCCTGCCGCGCCCGCGTCCGCCGCATGCGCCGCAGTTCGCCGCCGCCGTGCCCGCCCAAGGCGAAGAGGCCCCCCTGGCCGGCGATCTCCGCCCGGGTCTGGCCGCAACGGCCATCGGCGTCGCACCCCTGCCGCAGCCGCGCCTCAACCGCTGAGCGGATCGGCCACCCGACTCAGGCGCCGCCGGTCACGATGTCGAAGCGCAGCACATCGCCCTCGATGGTGGACGTGCAGTCATGTCCGTGCTGGCGGCAATAGAGCGGAATATCGATGCGGGCCATGGCGTCGGTCGCCAGCACGGTCAGCATGCTGCCTGGCGACAGGGCCGCCAGGCGCTTTTCCATGCGCAGCACGGGCAGCGGGCATTTCAGCCCGCGTGCGTCGATGGTCTCAGCGGTCAAGGACCAGCACCCAATGCGTGCCATAGGTGGAGCTGCCGCTGAAGGTGGCGGCAATGCCGGCGCGGGTGGCGTCGGTGGTGAGGCCCGCCGCATCAGCCGGATTGTTGCGCCAGCCCGAGAAGGTCTCGGCGAAGGTGGCATAGCCGGCACTCAGCTTCATGCCGGCCAGTTCCTGCGGCGTCTTGGGCGGGGTGCCGGTGCTGGCATATTGATTGGCCAGCGCCTGGGCCGTGCCATCCAGGCCCGCATCATGGGTCAGAGGCGCCAGGCCGCGCGTGGCGCGGAAGGCGTTGATCATGCCAATGGCCTGGTCGGCGTCGAGCCGGGCGCCGGGCTGGTCCATACGGGCCGAGAGGGCCGGCGCCAGTGCGCCGCCGGTGCTGGGGCCGCCCATCGAGCAGGCGGCGAGCGTGAGGCCGGCAACAAGGGCTGCGATGGGCAGAATGGCCGGCTGGAAGAGGCGCGAAACGGTCATGGAGCAATCCTGATGCGAAGGGGAGCCTGCCGGTTAGTGGCGCAGCAAGGCCAAATCATGGTGGCGCATGCTAATTGCTCCGGGCTGCAGATGCCTTAACGCCAGAACGAATTGTCCTTGCCTTGCCCGGCGGGCTCGCACTACAACTGCGCCAGTTATTTTGTATCCCGATTTAATTCGGTCCCCGCCCCAGCGAGCCCCCGTCGTCATGAAGACCGCCGACCCCGAACTGATGCGGGCGATCAACCGCTTTCTTGTGCTCGACACCATCCGTCGCCGCGGCGCCATCGCCCGGGTGGAGATCGGCGAGCGCACGGACCTGTCGGCGACCACGGTGTCGGCCATCACCGCCTCGCTGCTCGATGATGGCTTGATCACCATCCAGCATGAGGGCGACATCCGCAGCCAGACGCTGCGCGGGCGTCCCCGCGTCATGCTGGCGCTCAATCCCGAGGCGGCGTGGGTGGTGGGCGCCAAGCTGGCCGCCAACCGTATTGTCTTTGTCGCCACCAATTTCCAGGGCGACGTGCTGGCCAGCCTGACGCTGCCCGTGCGGGTGGACCGGCTGCCCACCGAGGTCATTGTCGATCTGGTGGAAGATGGCGTGCGCCGCTGCGTGCGCGACGCCGGGCTGGGGCTCAACCAGATCAATACCATCGCCCTGTCGCTGCCCGGCATCATCGAGCATGGCACCGGCAAGGTGCTGTCGAGCGGCGTGCTGCGCGACGCCGATGTGTCGCTGCATGCCGCCGTCGCCAGCCGGCTGGGGATTGCGACAATCGTCGAGAGCGATGCCAATGCCATCACCATGGCCGAGCACTGGTTCGGCCAGGCGCGCGATCTCGATGATTTCGTGCTGGTCGCCATCGAAGAGACGCTGGGCCTGGGCGTGATGCACGGCGGTCAGCTGTTCCGCGGGGCGCGCGGGCTCAGTCTGACGCTGGGCGACATGATCATGGGCGCCGGCGGCGACAATGCCATCAAGCTGGCGGACCTGGCCAGTGAGCGCGCCATCGTCAATGGCAGCCACAGTGATCCGGGCCTGGCCGAAGCTATGCAGCTCGGTCAGGGCATGGTGCAGGTGCGCCACCGTATCGAGGCGGGCGATGACACGCTGCGCAGTGCTGCGGCACGGGCGGGAGCTGCGCTGGGCATTGCCATGGCCAATCTGGTGGCGCTGTTCGCGCCCCATCGCGTCATTGTGGTGGGGTCGAGCCTGGCGCTGGGCGAGCATCTGCTGGCGCCGCTGCGTCAGGCTTTCGCCAATGCCATTCCGGCGCCATTGGCCCGGCTGGCCGAAATCGTCATCGACGAGGCCGATGACAACACCTGGGCGCGCGGCGCTGCGGCGGTGGCGCTGGGCGAACTCTATGGCTCGCCCTGGGGCACAACCGGTCCGGCGCGCCGGGCCGCCCAATAATTCCAAACCGTCCGGCACGGCGCCGGTGTGCAATATTTGAGGAGAATTGCCATGCGTGAAGCACTGATTGTCTGGGGCGGCTGGAGCGGCCACGAGCCGGAGCAATGCGCCCGCATCATCAAGGGCTGGCTGGAAGAAGACGGCTTCAAGGTCTATCTGGAAGACACCACCGAAGCCTTTGCCGATCCGGCGATCAAGGATCTCAGCCTGATCGTGCCGATCTTCACCATGAGCAAGATCGAGAAGGAAGAAGTCGCCAATCTGACCGCAGCGGTCGAGGGTGGCGTCGGCCTGGGCGGCCACCATGGCGGCATGGGCGATGCCTTCCGCGATGCGGTGGACTATCAGTTCATGGTGGGCGGCCAGTGGGTGGCGCACCCGGGCAATATCATCGACTACCGCGTCGACATCACCCGGCCGGACGATCCGGTGATGGCGGGGCTCTCGAGCTTCCCCTACCATTCCGAGCAATACTACATGCATGTCGACCCCTCCAATGAGGTGCTGGCGACCACGACCTTCACCGGCGAGCACGCCAGCTGGATCGATGGCGTCACCATGCCGGTGGTGTGGAAGCGCAAGCATGGCAAGGGTCGAGTGTTCTATTCGGCGCTGGGCCATGTCTCGTCCGAATTCGCCGTGCCGGAGATGGCCGCCATCCTGCGCCGCGGGCTCAACTGGGCCGCACGCTGATCCAGTCTTGCGGCGCGCCTTTGGGCGCGCCGTTTTTTCTTTTGGCCGCGCAAACTTGACCTGCATCAAGGTGCGCCGAAGCCCCCGGCCCTAGACTAGCTCTGCAACATGCGGAGGCAGTCATGCAGATCAAGGACAAGGTAGCCGTGGTGACCGGGGCAGGGTCGGGCATTGGCCTGGCCATCGCCCGGCTGTTCGTGGCCGAGGGGGCCAAGGTCATCGCCGTGGACTGGCACGCCCCGGCGATTGAGGCGGCAGTGCGCGACATCGGCGGCTCAATCGTGGGCATGACGGGCAATGTGGCCGAAGAGGCCGATTGCATCGCCATGATCGACCGCGCCATTGCCGAATTCGGGCGCATCGACATCCTGGTCAACAATGCCGGCGTGATGGATCTGTTCGCCTCGGTGGCCGAGGTCGACAATGCCACCTGGCGCCGCTGCATGGCGGTGAACCTGGATGGCCCGATGTATGCCATGCGCCGGGCCGTGCCGCTGATGCTGGCCCAGGGCCGCGGCTCGATCGTCAATATTGCCTCGGTGGCGGCCATTGGCGGCGGCGCGGCGGGCGCAGCCTATACCGCGTCCAAGCATGGGCTGATTGGCCTGACCAAAAGCACGGCCTATCAATACGCCAAGGACGGCTTGCGCTGCAACGCCCTGGCCGTCGGCGGGGTCACCACCAACATCATGGACAGTGTCGACGCCAGCGCGCTCGACCAGGCGGCGCTGGCGCGGCTTGGCCCCTATCACGCCAGCAATCCGGGCATGCTCGAACCCATCGATATCGCCCAGGCCGTGCTCTTCCTCGCCTCCGATGCGGCGCGTCACCTTAATGGCGCCGTGCTTCCGGTCGATAAGGGCTGGAGCGCAGCCTGACTTTTTGCGGCGCGGGATCCATCCCGCGCCGGCTGCCGATTTTCCTCACCAAACTCGGAGACGACTGATGATGCTACCCAAGGGCACGACCGTTGCTGTCGCCGACGGCGAGAAGCTGAACCTGTTCCGCAATGCCGGCGACGAAGCCGAGCTCAAGCTCGCCCCGCTCGAGCACGCCCATGTCGGCGATGCCCATGCCAGTGGCTCGCGCCAGACCACTTCGGGCAATCCCGATCCCAGCCAGGCCAGCGAAGATGGCTTTTCGGCCGGCATCGTTGGTTTCCTCAACAAGGAAGCGCTCGAAGGTCGGATCGCCGGTCTGGTCATCATCGCAGCGCCGCGGGCGCTGGGCGAGATGCGCAAGCACTACCACAAGACCCTCTCCGCCAAGCTCCTGGGCGAGATCGCCAAGGATCTGACCGGGCATGCGGTGGGCGATGTGGAAGCGGCGATCCGGGGCGCATGAGCGTGTCCCGACTGTTTGGCGTCCTGCTGGCGGGCAGTCTTGTCCCGCTGGCGGGCGCCAGCCTGGCGCTGGCCCAGGAGGCTGATCCGGTCGCTGTTGGTCGCGGCATGGTGGAGATGTACTGCGCCGATTGCCACGCCACCGGGCCCCACCGGCGACAGTCCGCTGGCCCAGGCGCCGCATTTCCGCGATCTCTATCTGCGCTATGACGTGCAGGATCTGAGCGAGGCGCTGGTGGAGGGCATTGTGACGGCCCATCCGGAAATGCCGCAGTTCGAGTTCGATCCCGACCAGGCGGCCGCCATCGTGGCCTATCTCGAAACGCTCGAACCGGTCCCGCCCGCGGGCAGCCGCATCCGCCGCGATCACATCGCGCCCAGCCCGCCGTCCGTGCTACGCTGATCCCGGCCCGGCCATCTGCCCATTGCAGGCGGCCGCAGGCCTCAGCGCGATGCCGTCCAGGGGATTGGCGGGTAGTGTGTGAGCGGGGTGGTGATCTCGGCGGGATTCGAACCCACGACCCCAGGATTAGGAATCCTGTGCTCTATCCAACTGAGCTACGAGACCACGGCTTTTCGATAGCAAATCGGGAGTCGCAGCGAAACCCCGTTTGCGGTCGCTGGATCAATGCTGATGCCGTGCCCCATGCGGATGCGCGTGGCCTGTGCCGTCCGGCGTCCAGTCCCTGGTGAGATCGGCGACCGAAATGCCCGCCAATTGCTGCTCGAAATGCTGGCGCGCCTGGGCCAGGGCGTCCAGCGTGGCGCGATTGGCGGCGCGGGCAAGCTGGCAGGTGGTGTCGTCATCGTCGCTGCCGATGGCAAACAGCGCCGGCGAGCCCAGCGCGGTATAGATATCGAGCAGCGAAATCCCGGCCAGCGGCCGCGCCAGGGTCCAGCCGCCGCCATGGCCCTTGCTGGCCGCGACAATGCCGGCCTCGCGCAGCCCACCCATGGTGCGGCGCACCACCGAGGCATTGGTGCCCAGCATGGTGGCCAACATGTCCGAGGTGGCCGGGCCCGCCATCTGCTCGAGATGCAGCAGGGCGTGCAGCACACGGGGCAGGCGGCTGTCATGGCGCATGGGCGGGGTCTCCAGGGTGCTGAGGGCGTCGGGTCATGGCGCATCTGGTGATATAGGAGCCGGCCGGACTGCGCCACCATGCGGCGCGGTCGCGGTCCCTGGTGCGCCCCAGGCCCTTGGGCCCATTCGCAAGAAAATCGCTGACGATTGTCGATCTGGCTCGCGCTCATGCGTCGGCGCTATGATGGGATCATGGCGAGGGGCCAGACAATGGAAAGACACTATGGTTGGGTGATCGTCGCCGCAGGCGCCGTGATCACCTGTGTGGCGGCAGGATCGATGTTCGCGCTGCCGGTCTATCTGCAACCGATTGCCGATGACACCGGCTGGACGCGGGCCGGGATTTCCGGCGCCATGACGCTGGGCTTTGTGGTGATGGGCATCGCCGGGTTCTTCTGGGGCACGCTCAGCGATCGCATTGGGGCCCGCCCGGTGCTGTTGATCGCCACGCTGCTGCTCGGCCTGGGCCTGCTGCTCTCCAGCCGCGCCAGCAGCCTTTTGATGTTCCAGCTGTCCTATGGCGGGTTGATCGGGGCGGCGGGCGGGGCCTTCTTTGCGCCGCTGATGGCCACCACCATCGGCTGGTTCGACAAGCACCGCAGTCTGGCCGTTTCGCTGGTCTCCATCGGCGGGGGCGTTGCGCCCATGGTTGTCACGCCGCTGGCCAGCATCCTGATCGAGCAGATCGGCTGGCGCAGCGCCATGTTCTGGATTGCTTTGGGCGCCGCAGCGATCATCGCGCCGCTGGCGCTGCTGGTGCGTCCGGCGCCGGCTGCCGCTGTGGGAGGCGCCGCCGATCCCGCGGCCGCTGCTCTTCCAGCGGAGGGTTCGCCCCTGACCGATCGGCTCGGTGCCATCATGCGCACGCCGCAGTTCATCGTTCTGGCCGGCACGTTCTTTCTGTGTTGCGCCGCCCATTCCGGGCCGATCTTTCACACCGTCAGCTATGCCATGCTGTGTGGCGCGACGCCGCTGGCGGCGGCCAGCATCTATAGTGTGGAGGGCGTGGCGGGCCTGTTTGGCCGGCTGTTCTTTGGTCTCACGGCCGACCGTCTCGGGGTCAAGCGGGTGATCGTGGGAGGCCTGCTGCTGCAAGCGGCCGGCATCTTCACCTATATCTATGTCGGAGAACTGCGCGATTTCTATCTGCTCGCGGCCGTGCTGGGCATGGCCTATGGCGGGGTCATGCCGCTCTATGGCGTGCTGGCGCGCGACTATTTCCCCGCCCATGTCATGGGCACGGTGCTGGGCGGCATCACCATGACCTCCTCGATCGGCATGGCCTTTGGCCCGGTGGGCGGCGGCTGGATCTTTGATAGCTTCGGGGATTACCACTGGCTCTACATCAGTTCGGCTGCCATTGGCCTGGCCGCCGCCGCGCTGGCCCTGGCCTTTCCACAGCCGGCGCGGCCGTCCGAGCCCGTGCCGCAGCCGGCCTGAGCGCCGCGTGGCATGCCCAATCAAGCAAAAGGCCGGCTCAATGAGCCGGCCTTTTTCGGCCCGCGATGCGCTTGCGCTAGACCGGCAACATCAGCGCAGTCTTGCGCGACACCGTGCCCGTCAGGGGCAGGTCGGCGGACGAGAGCCCCATGCGCAGGGTGAAGCTGCCGGCTTCGACCAGCCAGTGCTGTGCCTGCGGCCGGTAGAAGGCGAAGGCGCGGGCGTCGAGCGCGATTGTCACGCGCTGGCTCTCGCCGGCCTTGAGCAAGACCTTGTCAAAGCCCTTGAGCTCCTTGGGCGGGCGCGGGTCGGACGCGGCATCGTCGCTGACATAGAGCTGGACCACGGCGGCGCCGTCGCGGCTGCCGGTATTGCGCAGCGTCGCTGAGACCGTTACCGCGCCATCGGCCTCAAAGGCGCTGTCGTCGATGGCCAGGTCGCTCAAGGCAAAGCTGGTGTAGCTCAGGCCAAAGCCGAAGGGGAACAGCGGCGTCATGCCGTGGTGGTCATAGTGGCGATAGCCGACGAAAATGCCTTCCTCGTAGCGCACCTTGCCCTCGACGCCGGGATAGACCTCGCGGTCCTGGCTATGGGCCGGGTTGTCGGCCCAGCGCACCGGGAAGGTCTGGGGCAGGCGGCCGGAGGGTTCGACGGCGCCGGTCAGCACATCGGCAATGGCATTGCCCGCCTCCTGGCCGGGATACCAGGACTGCACCAGGGCATTGACGGCCCCCAGCCAGTTCATTTCCACCGGCCCGCCGGTCTGCAGCACCACCACGGTATTGGGATTGGCCTGGGCGATGGCGGCAACCAGTTCGTTCTGGCGGCCCGGCAGCTCGATCGAGGCCAGGTCGCTGCCCTCGGTGTCCCATTCGCCGTTGCGGCCGACGCAGACAATGGCGACATCGGCATTGCGGGCGATGCGCACGGCCTCGACCATGGCAGCGTCGCCCAGCGGCACGCCAATGCCGGCGCCAAAGGCGGCAAGGCCCAGGGTGGCAAAGTCCTTGGTGGCAAACTCGATCACCACGGAATAGCTGCGACCGGCTTCGAGGGTGATGGTGCCCACCACCTCGTCGCAGCCTTCCTCAAAGAAAGTGCGGCCCTTGGTCCAGTTGCTCCAGGCGTCGGCCACCAGCTGGCCATCGACAAAGACCTTGGCAAAGCCGGCGGCATAGATGCCGACGCGATGGGGGCCGCTCACCTCGGCGGTGAAGCTGCCGCTCAGGCGCGCGGAGAACTGCAGCGGATCGACCTTGCCGTCGGCCACGGCGCCGATCCAGAAGGCCTGGGCTTCATCCTGGGTGCTGACATGCACCGGGGTGCCGGCGAGGCTGGTGTTGTCGAAATACTCTACCTTGAGCTGTGTGCGCAGTGTGGGCTCGAAACGATGGTTGGTGCAGCCGGGCGCATAGCTCAGGCGATCCTCGCCCAGCGCCGCCACCAGGCCCTGCCAGGGCGAAATGCGGTAATGGGCATTGAGCTGGGCGCTGCCGCCGCCCATGATCTGCGCGGTCTTGGCATTGGGACCGATCACGGCAATGGTGGCGTCCGGGCGCAGCGGCAGGGCGCCCTTGTTCTTGAGCAGCACGCTGGCTTCGGCGCCGGCGCGGCGGATCAGGGCGCGGTGCTCTGGGCGGTCATCGGCACGCTCGGCAAAGGGGCGGTGATCATCGAGCGAGCCGACGCGCTCCATCAGGCGCAGCATGGCCATGACGCGGGTGTTGAGCGTCGCCTCGCTCACCGTGCCGGCCTTGACGGCGTCGATCAGCTTCTGGCCACGGTCGCGCGGCGGCCCGGGCATTTCCAGATCAAGACCCGCGTTGACGGTTTCGGCAGTGGAGTGGCTGCCGAACCAGTCCGACATGACGATGCCGTCATAGCCCCATTCGTCGCGCAGCACGGTTGTGAGCAGCCACTCGTTCTCGGAGGTGAAGGTGCCGTTCAGCCGATTGTAGGAGCTCATCACGCCCCAGGTGCCGGCCGATTTCACCGCCCATTCGAAGGGCAGCAGATAGATTTCGCGCAGGGCGCGCTCGTCGATCTCGCTCGAGATGGTGGTGCGCTCGATCTCGGATTCATTGCCGACGAAATGCTTGATGGTGGCGCCGATGCCCTGGCTCTGCAGGCCCGTGATATAGGCGGTGGCCAGCTGAGCGGTGAGGATGGGATCTTCCGAATAGCATTCGAAATTGCGGCCATTGGTCACCGAGCGGTGGATATTGACCGTGGGCGCCAGCAGCATATGGGCGTTCTTGGATTTGACCTCGTCGGCCAGGGCGACGCCGATCTCATGTACCAGAGCGGTGTTCCAGGTGGCGCCCAGGGCGATGCCGACCGGGAAGCTGGCCGATTTGACGCCACCGATCAGCGAGCCGCCGCCGCGTGCGCCATTGGGGCCGTCGGTGACGCGCAGCTTGCCGATGCCCAGCCGTTCCACCGCCGGCACCGACCAGAAGTCTTCGCCCGACAGGATGGAGACTTTTTCCTCAAGGGTCATGTCTGCGGCAAGCTGGGCAATACGGTCGCTCATGGTGTCTCCTCGGTCGGCTTATTGTGGTTGCCGACACACAGACAGCATGGGCCGGAGGCCTGTCAATTCCCCGGCGCGCGCCTGGGGCATTTTGCGCGGCAGGGGATTTTTCCGGGCGCCATCAAGACAGTGTGACAGGAGCGGGCTAGGCACAGAAGGTAACTACGGCTATATTTGTGCCTGAGATTAGCGTTCAAAGGCCGTGCCATGTCCCTGCAAGATACCTCCAAATCCGCCAACTGCACCGCCATGAGCGATGTGCTCAACCGCATTGGCGACAAGTGGAGCGTGATGGTGGTGGGCATATTGGGCAATCATGGCACGCTGCGCTTCAACGAGCTCAAGCGCCTGATCAATGGCGTCAGCCAGCGTATGCTGACCCTGACGCTGCGCAATCTGGAGCGCGATGGCCTGGTGACGCGCACCATCTATCCCGAGGTGCCGCCGCGGGTGGAGTATAAGCTCACCGAGCTGGGCAAGACGCTGCAGACGCCGATCATGGCGCTGTGGGATTGGTCGGCAGAAAATCACGGTGCCATTGTCGAGGCCCGCGTCATCTATGATGCGCGCGAGATGGCGGTCTCGGCGGCAGAGCCGCGCAAGGTCGCTTACGTCGGGGCCTAACCATGGCCTGGACGCGGGCCCGGCTGGCCGAACATTGCCGCGCCATGGGCCTTGTCGAGGGCGATAGCGTGCTGGTGCATGCCGGTCTGCGCGCGGTGGGGCCGATGCTGGGCGGTCCGGATACGCTGATTTCAGCGCTGGGCGATGTGGTCGGGCCTGGCGGAACCCTATTGGGCTATTGCGACTGGCAGGGCGAAGACAGCGTTCTGGAGCGGCCCGCGTTGCGCGACGCCATTCCGCCGTTCGATCCGCTCCGCTCGCGATCGATCCGCGACAATGGCGCTTTTCCAGAACTCCTGCGCACAACGCCGGGCGCCCGGCGCAGTGCCAGCCCCGGCGCCTCCTGCGCCGCGCTCGGCGGGCGTGCCGAATGGTTCGCAGCCGATCATGCGCTTGACTATGGCTATGGGCCGCAATCGCCGTTCGGCAAGCTGGTGGCGGCTGGCGGCAAGACGCTGCTGATCGGCGCGCCGCTCGACACCATGACGCTGCTGCATCATGCCGAGCATCTGGCAGACATCCCCGGCAAGCGCGTTCGTCGCTACGAAACGCCGATCCTGCTCGATGGTCAGGTGGTCTGGCGGTGGTTCGAGGAATTCAACACCGGCATTCCCATTGTTGCCGGGCTCGCCGACGACTATTTCGAGGATGTGGTGGAAGATTTCTTGGCCACCGGGCAGGGCCAGCGCGGGTTGATCGGGCATGCGCCCAGCGTCTTGGTGGACGCGCGGGCCATGGTTGCTTTCGCCGTCGATTGGCTCGAACAGCGGTTCGGCGGGGCCTAGCAATGCGGTCCCTGCATGGGCCGTTCACCCTCACCGGGCCGTAATCGCCGGCGATACCGACGGCAGATCGTGCTAGCCTTGCCGGCAATGGAGACGACAGCTTTGGACGACAAATGGGCCCTTCCGGGCGTCTCGCGCGATTCTGATACGGCCGGGCCGGCCAAGCCGGCCACTGCCGCGGCGCCGGCAAAGCCTGTGGCTCCGGCGGAGGCCGCGTCGCGTCCCGACAAGACCATGTCGCGCGGCAGTGGGCTCAATCTGCTCAGCCTTGCGGTGGGTGTGGTGGGGCTTGCCGCGCTTGGCGTGTCGCTGTGGGTCTATGCCGACACCCAGCGCGAACTCAAGCGCGTCTCGACCGACATCGCGCAAATCCGGGTGAGCCTGGAGCTTTTCGGCAAGCAGCAGTCTGGTGGTGGCACGGCGTCGCTGGATGCGGCAAGCCTCAGCGACATCGCCAATCGCCTGGCGCTGCTGGAAGCCAATCAGCGTCTGGGCGGGGCCGCGACCACGGCGCCGGCGGCCCTGCCGGCGATCACAGGCGACAGTCCTGCGGCGGCGACCTCCGACGCCGGCGACTGCATGCCCAGCGGCACGCGCTTCATGGTGGCTGCCGGCGACAGCTATCCGGTGTGCGGCAGCAACGGCTCGGTGTCCATCGCTGCGGTCGACAATGGCTACATTACGCTGGGCGACGGCACTGTTATCGCCCAGGGCGCAACCGTCGGCCTGCCGGGCACGAAATGCATGGTGGGCGTGTTGCCGTCGGAGGGCGATGCCATCACCGGTTTTGCCGAGATCCGCGTCACCTGCTAGGTCGCTGCAAGCGCCCTTTGCGCTTGTCGGCCCGCTGCAAGCGCCCTTTGCGCTTGTCGGTCGCCGCAAGCGCCCTTGCGCTTGTCGGTCCGCTGCAAGCGGCAGCTGCCCCTAGAGGTTAGCCGGCCGGGTAAAGGGCACGGGTGCGGGCTTGCCGCTCATCACCGGCGTCACCTTCTCGCCGAAGATGCCGAACAGACCCGACACAGCGCCGCCGACCATGCCGGTCACGGCATCGCCGCGCGCCTTGATGGCAGCCTCTTCTGCGGCTTTGCGCTCGACCTCGGCCACGGCATTGACCACGGCGGCCTCATCGGCCTGCTGCTTGGCCAGCAGCGTCTGGTCCTTGGCGATCACCGGGCAGGGCCCCATGGCATTGAGCGCACCAGCACCGGCCACGTTGAACACATATTTGCGCTCGCAGACATCCCAGGTGGGCGGCGCCTTGTTCAGCTCGAACAGGTCATAGCCGTCCTTGATGTTCTTCCAGAAGCTCAGGTGCTGGCTCTTGGTCTGGGTGGCCAGATTGGCGGGGGTCATCTTGAACGGGAAGATCTGCAGCTGGAAGCTGGGGTTGCCGCCCTTGAAGCTCTCGCGGGCCAGGGCATAGATCTCGGCAATGCCCTCGTCGGTCATGGCATAGCAGCCGCGCGAGGAACAGTCGCCATGCACCATCAGCTGCGAGCCGGTGCGGCCCCAGGCCCGGTCGAACTTGTTGGGAAAGCCAGTGTTGAAGGCCAGGTAGTAGTTGGACTTCGGGTTCATCAGGCCGGGGGTGATGGTGTAGAAGCCTTCCGGGCTCTGCCGGTCGCCTTCCTTGACCTTGGGACCGAGATCGCCGGAAAAGGCGCAGATGTCATAGCTCTTGAACAGCTTGAACTGGCCGGTATTGGTGCGCTTCCACACCTCGAGGGTCTTCTCCTGCTTGAAAATGCGCACCACCATGGCCTCGCCGGGCGACGAGCCCATCGCCTTGAGCGCTGAGACCACGCCGCTTTGCAGCGGCTGATTGTGGCGGTTGTCGCTGGTCTTGGGCAGGAAACCGCCACAGGCGACCAGTCCGAAGGCAACCCAGAGCAGGATGACGGCAGTGCAGGCTTTGCGCAGGACGGTGGCGATCAAGATGGGGAGCCCATAAGCGAGACAATGCGCTGACCCATAGGGGGCCAGTGGTTAGCACAGCATGAGAAAAGCTGGTGAATGAAGTGTTAGCACGGCCCGAAATGCGCCGGAAGCGGGCCGCGTTCACGCCAATGTGTGGCTCCGGCGCATTACCATGTCGCGGGATATCACCAACTCCCCGGGGCTTCACAGCCCCGGGCGTGGCGCAATGCTAGATATTGGTGCCGATGGCCATGAATTTTTCGCGGCGCTGTTCGCGCACTTCCAGCCGGCTCTTGTTGGCGAAGTCGCGCAGGAAAGCGGCGATGGCGTCGCGGCTGGCATTCATGACCACGTCGGGGTGGCGATGGGCGCCACCGGTGGGCTCGGCAATGATGCCGTCGATCACCTTGAAGCCCAGCAGGTCCTGCGCGGTGATCTTCTGGATGGTGGCCATGTCCTGCGCCTTGGCGGCGTCGCGGAACAGGATGGATGCGCCGGCTTCGGGCGAGATCACGCCATAGATGGCGTGTTCGAGCATCAGCACGCGGTTGGCCGTGGCAATGGCGATGGCGCCGCCCGAGCCGCCTTCACCGATGATGATGGCGATGTTGGGCACGCCCAGTTCGAGCGATTTTTCGGTGGAACGGGCAATGGCCTCGGCCTGACCGCGCTCTTCGGCGCCGATGCCGGGATAGGCGCCGGCGGTGTCGACAAACGAGATCACCGGAATATTGAAGCGGTCGGCCATTTCCATGACGCGGACGGCCTTGCGATAGCCCTCGGGCCGGGCCATGCCGAAATTGTGCTTGAGGCGGGATTCGGTGGAATTGCCCTTTTCCTGGCCGATCACGGCCACGGATTGGCCGTTGAAGCGGCCGAAGCCGGCCTGGATGGCGGCGTCCTCGGCAAATTTGCGGTCGCCGGCCAGCGGCTGCCATTCGGTGATCAGCGTGCGCACATAGTCCGAGAAATGCGGGCGCTGCGGGTGGCGGGCCACCTGGGTCTTCTGCCAGGGGGTCAGGCGCTTGTAGATTTCGACCAGCGCCTCGTCGGCGCGGCTCGACAGGCGGTTGACCTCCTCGTCGATGCTCACGGCCTGGTCG
Organism: Devosia sp. FKR38; assembly: GCF_005222805.1. Classification (GTDB taxonomy): domain Bacteria; phylum Pseudomonadota; class Alphaproteobacteria; order Rhizobiales; family Devosiaceae; genus Devosia. Next base: position 1,001,793 of record NZ_STGC01000002.1, read on the forward strand.
GTTGCCGCCATGGCCTTGAGCTCGGCGATCTTGCCTTCAAGATCGGCTACCGGCTTTTCGAAATCGAGATAAGACTGCATTCCACCTGCCCGTTGGGGGTCTGTTCGCGGCGCCCCATCCCTGGGCCGCTGCTGTCGCGCTCTAAAGTGGCCGGAAAGTGACGATGGCGCAATGCCAAGTCAAGCAGAGTCACGCCGCGCCCCGGCGGACGAGGCCTCCATCGGCGCTCTGTTCACAGATTTACCGCCCGGTTGCAGGCCGGTTGAGCGGATGGTGGCTCTCCACCAGAGTGCGCAGCTTCTCGTCCAGCACATGGGTATAGATCTGCGTGGTCGAGATATCGGCGTGGCCGAGCAGCATTTGCACCACGCGCAGATCAGCGCCGCCGGCCAGCAGGTGACTGGCAAAGGCATGGCGCAGCACATGGGGGGCAACGCGGGCTGCGCTGATGCCGGCCATGCCCGCCAGCGCCTTGAGGTCGCGGGCAAACACCTGGCGCGACAGATAGCCCTCGGCGCCCTTGGCCGGGAACAGATAGGGCCCCGGCTCGATCGTCGCCAGATAGGTCTTGATGGCGTCGCGGGCGCGGTCATTGAGCGGCACCACGCGCTCCTTGTTGCCCTTGCCGAGCACGGTGATGAAGCTGGTGTCGCGCATCACCGCGCTGCGGCGCAGGCTCACCAGTTCGGACACGCGCATGCCGGTGGCATAGAGCAGTTCGAGCAGCACATAGAGCCGCAGGGCTGCGGCCTGCTCCTGTGGCGAGGCGGCGCGGTTGGCCTGCTCTTCGGCGGTGGTCAGCAGCCGGTCGACCTCGGCGATGGAGAGCACCTTGGGCAGGGCGCGCCGCGTCTTGGGGCTGGCGACAATGCGGGTGGGGTCGTCGCCGCGCAGGCCGTCAGCGCAGAGAAACTGGTGGAACTGGCGCAGGGCCGACAGGCGTCGCGCGCTGGAGGAAGCAGCGAGGCCCTCGTTCTTGAGGCTATCGAGATAGGCCGTCACCGCGCCGCGGTCGGCGCTGAGCACGCTCAGGCTGCGGCGGGACAGGAAATGGGCATAGTCATCGAGGTCGCGGCGATAGGCGGCGATGGTGTTCTTGGCGGCGCCGCGTTCGGCGCTCATCATTTCCAGAAACGCAGAAATATGGTGGCCGCCGCTCATGGCTGGCTCACGGCGTGGTGGTTGCAGCCGGGGCGGGCGTGGCGGCTGGCGCCTGGGTGCCCAGGGCCGGCACCACGGGCTCGCCAAGCAGTTCGCGGGTGGGGATGCGGATCGTCTCTTGCTTGGGCTTGGGCTCGACATAGGCCACCAGCACGAACATGCCGACATAGACCAGGCCGACCAGAAACAGCAGCGAAATGACCAGGCGGATCAGGGTGGGCATGGGCGTCCAGACGGTTGTGGTGGCTCACAATTGACAGCAAATGGTTTCATTTCCGTAGGCACAAGGCAATCTTTGAGGGTTCTTGACAGCGCGCGTCGGGGCAGGTTGATAGCGGCACCATCTGGAGAGCGTTCTTGACCCGACCCGACCCGGCATTGCGGCAGGCCCGCGCGGAGGCGCTGAGCGCGCAGCTCGGCGATCGTCCGCTGGTGCTGGTGGGCATGATGGGCGCCGGCAAGACCACGGTGGGCCGCCGGCTTGCCGCCCGTCTCAACCGGCAGTTTCTCGATAGCGACGAAGAGATCGAGAAGGCCGCGCAGATGAGCATTCCCGAGATTTTCGAACAGCGCGGCGAGCCCGAATTCCGCGCCGGGGAAACCCGCGTCATTGCCCGTGTGCTCAAGCAACCCGGGGTGGTGCTGGCCACCGGCGGCGGCGCTTTCGTCAATGCCGAGACGCGGGCGTTGATCAAGGCTGAGGGTGTTTCGGTCTGGCTCAAGGCCGAGATTGATATCCTGTTTGAGCGTGTGTCGCGCCGCTCCAATCGTCCGCTGCTCAAGACGGCCAATCCGCGCGAGACGCTGCGCAAGCTGATCGAAGAGCGCTACCCCATTTATGCCGATGCCGACGTCACCGTGCTCAGCCGCGACGTGCCGCAGGATGCCGTGGCCAATGATGTGGTCGATGCGCTGCTGGCCCATTTCAACCTGCAGGTGCCCTGATGGCCGAGATTGCCCACACGGTCCATGTCGCCCTGGGCGACCGGGCCTATGATATCCTGATCGGCGACCGCCTGCTCGATGATGCCGGCGCGATCCTTGCCGAACGCTTCCCCGGGCGGCGCTATGGCATCATCACCGACGAAACAGTGGCCCAGGCGCAATTGCCGCGCCTTGTGGCCTCGCTCGACGCTGCCGGGCTGCAGCACAGCGCCATCGTGCTGCCGGCCGGCGAAGCCACCAAGTCCTGGGCCTATCTGGGCCAGGCGGTCGAGGGCCTGTTGGCCGCGCGGCTCGAGCGCGGTGATCTGGTCATTGCGTTGGGCGGTGGGGTGATCGGCGATCTGGCCGGCTTTGCCGCCTCCATCGTGCGGCGCGGCATGGGCTTTGTGCAGATGCCCACCTCGCTTCTGGCCCAGGTCGATAGTTCGGTGGGCGGCAAGACGGGGATCAATTCCCCGCATGGCAAAAATCTGATCGGCGCCTTCCACCAGCCCAAGCTGGTGCTGGCCGATCTCTCCACCCTCGATACGCTGCCGCCGCGCCAGTTCGCCGCCGGCTATGCCGAGGTGGTCAAATATGGGCTGATCGACGACGAAGACTTCTTCTTCTGGCTCGAAGCCAACCAGGCCGAGATCTTTGCCGGCGGCCCGGCGCGCGGCGAGGCCATTGCCCGCTGCTGTGCGCACAAGGCGCGCGTGGTGATTGAAGACGAGACCGAACAGGGCGTGCGCGCGCTGCTCAACCTGGGCCATACCTTCGGGCATGCGCTGGAAAAAGACACCGGCTATTCCGATCGCCTCTTGCATGGCGAGGGCGTCGCCATCGGCATGGTGCTGGCGCATGGTTTTTCCGCGCAGCTGGGCCTGGCGCCCGGCCAGGATACCGGCCGCATCGTGGCGCATTTGCAAAAGGCGGGCCTGCCCACCACATTGGCCGATATCCCCGGCACGCTGGGCTCCACCGAGACGCTGATGGCCGCCATCGCCCAGGACAAGAAGGTCAGCCGCGGCGCGCTGACCTTCATTCTCACCCGTGGCATTGGCCAGGCCTATATCGCCCGCGATGTGGAGCCCGCCAAAGTTTCGGCGTTTCTGGACGCTATGCGCGGCTAGGCCGGTCTGGTAAGGCGTAAGGTCCGGCGCTGGGCAGCACTTCGATGGCCAGCGCGTGGACGCGATCTTTCAGTTCGGCGTCCAGAGTGTCCATGACGGCGCGGTGTTGCGCGACGCGGCTCATGCCGTCAAAATGACTGGTCGCGATTCTGACGCGGAAGTGGGTTTCTCCACCCTCCCGCCATCCGGCATGGCCGTGATGGAGCTGTGATTCGTCGACCACATCGAGGAAAGCGGGGGCAAACCTGCTGGAGAGCTTGGTGGTAATGATGTCTTTGATGGACAAGCGTGCTGCCCTTTCTGAGTGACGTGAAGCAAACAACTAGGCGCAATGAAACCGCAATCCAAGCTTTTCGATACCATTCGCATCCGGCCCCGGCGGGAAGAAAAACCCGCGCCCATCGAGCATGTCTGCGATTGGGAAGGCTGTGAGGCCGCTGGCGAGTACAAGGCCCCCAAGGGCAATCGCAGCGAGGGGCAGTATCACCATTTCTGCCTCGAGCATGTTCGTCACTACAACACGGCCTTCAATTTCTTCGACGGCATGGAGAAGGACGAGCTCAACGAGGCGCTGACCCAGCCGCCGCGGGCCGAAAGCCGTTCCAGCTTTGCCACCGGCAATCCAGGCGTGCGGGCCAAGGCCGCGGCCAGCCTGCGGCCGGGCGACAAATATGGCGATCCCTTTGGCGTGTTCGCCAAATACCGCCATCGCCAGGCGCAGAAGCCGGCGGCCGAGCGGGTCAAGCCGCTCAATGAGAACGACCGGCGGGCGCTCGAAACCCTGGGGATCATCGGCCCGGCCAAGTCCGAGGAGATCAAGCGGGCCTACAAGACCCTGGTCAAGATCCACCATCCCGATGCCAATGGGGGTGACAAATCGTCCGAGGAGCGGCTGCGCACCATTATCGCGGCCTATAGCCACCTCAAGAAGATGGGTTTTATCGGCACCTAGCCATGCCCTGCCGAGGCTACCCCCGCCGTCACAATGCTGCTATAGACCGCCAAGCTTTCTGCCCTCCCTGCCTCGATTTTCCGCCAAGAGCTTTACCATGACTGAATACACCAATCTGCCCGACACCGAATATTCGGCTCGGGAGCTGTTCGGCATCGACACCGACATGAAGGTGATGGGTTACAAGGAAGCCAATAGCCATGTGCCGCCGATCGATCCGGACTATCTGTTCGATCGCAACACGACACTGGCCATTCTGGCTGGCTTTGCCTTCAATCGCCGCGTCATGGTGCAGGGCTATCACGGCACGGGCAAATCCACCCATATCGAGCAGGTTGCGGCGCGGCTGAACTGGCCGCTGGTCCGCGTGAACCTCGACAGCCATGTCAGCCGTATCGATCTGGTCGGCAAGGACGCCATCGTCCTCAAGGACGGCAAGCAGATCACCGAATTCCGAGACGGCATCCTGCCCTGGGCCGTGCAGAACAATGTCGCCCTGGTGTTCGACGAATATGACGCCGGCCGTCCGGACGTGATGTTCGTGATCCAGCGCGTGCTCGAAGTGGCCGGTCGCCTGACCCTGCTCGACCAGAACCGCGTCATCGTGCCCCATCCGGCGTTCCGCCTGTTCGCCACCACCAATACCATTGGTCTGGGCGATACGTCGGGCCTCTATCACGGCACCCAGCAGATCAATCAGGGCCAGATGGACCGCTGGAGCCTGGTGACGACGCTGAACTATCTGCCCCATGACAAGGAAGTCGGCATCGTTCTGGCCAAGAACAAGGCCTATGCGGAGACCGAAAAGGGTCGCAAGCTGGTGGGCAATATGGTGCGCCTGGCCGATCTCACCCGCTCGGCCTTCATCAATGGCGACCTCAGCACCGTGATGAGCCCGCGCGCCGTGATCACCTGGGCCGAGAATGCCACCATTTTTGGCGGCGATATCGGCTTTGCCTTCCGCCTGACGTTCCTGAACAAATGCGACGAGCTCGAGCGCCCTGTGGTGGCCGAATTCTATCAGCGCGTGTTTGGCGAAGATCTGCCCGAGTCCTCGGCCAATCTGGCTGTGACCGCCTAAGGAACTGCCTTCCGGCTCGGTCGGAAGGCTCCCCATCCGGCCCTGCGGGCCACCTTCTCCCCAAAGGGGGCGAAGGCAACGCGGTGCCTTTCCATGCTCCGACGCGCCCCCTCGCCCTACTTGGGAGAGGGATGGGGCGAGGGGTCTTCTGGATCGAATGACCATGGCACAACCACCGCGCAGCAAAGCCAACAAGCCCGACCAGACCCAGGTGTTCAAATCGGCCATGGGTGCCACGGTGCGCGCTATCGGCGGCAAGGCAGATCTTGAGGTCAGCTTCACCGCCGACCGTCCGCTGCTGACCTCTGACAAGGCCCGGCTGGCCAATCTGCCGCGGCTGCCGACCCGGCGCGACATTGCCATTGCCCGTGGTCAGGGCGACGCCATGGCGATGCGCCTGGCCAGCCATGACCCCGATGCCCATCGCAAGCGCTCGCCCATGGATCCGGTGGCCCGCGCTGCCTTTGATGCGCTCGAACAGGCCCGCGTCGAGGCGCTGGGCTGCGTGCGCATGCCCGGCATGGTGGGCAATATTGCCGAAATGCTGGAAGACCGGCTGTTCCGTGCCAATTATGCCGAGGTCGACGACAAGGGCGATGCGCCCATTGCCGAGGCCCTGGGCCTGTTGCTGCGCGAAAAGCTCGCCGGCGTGCCGGTGCCGCCCTCGGGCCATGCCCTGGTCGATCTCTGGCGCAAGGAGATCGAGGACAAGGGCGGCAAGTCGCTGGACCAGCTACTGACCCGCTATGAAGACCAGGACGAGTTCAGCAAGGCCGCCAAGGCCCTGCTGCGCGACCTCAACCTGGTGCCGGAAAGCGAGATGAGCGATCCGGACGATGCCGATAACGCCGAGAACGAGGACCAGGAGCCCGAAAGCGGCGACAGTTCCGACCAGTCGCCCGAACAGGGCGAAGGCGAGAACGAGAGCCAGGACAGCGATACCGAGGAAAGCGCTGGCGACAGCGAAGAGACCGGCGATGTCGATGGCATCGAGTCCGAGATGGCCGATTCCGACGAGGATGCGGCTGCCGAGTCCGGCGAGGATGCGCCCATGCCGCCGCCGGCCAAGGACGGTGGCACGCAGCTCTCCAACCAGTTCAACTACAAGGTGTTCACCACCAAGTTCGACGAGATCGTCAAGGCGTCCGAGCTGTGCCCGCCCGATGAGCTGGACCAGTTGCGCGCCCTACTCGACAAGCAGCTGGAAAATCTGGCAGGCGCTGTGGCGCGGCTGGCCAACAAGCTGCAGCGCCGCCTGATGGCCAAGCAGAACCGATCCTGGCAGTTCGACCTCGAGGAAGGCCTGCTCGATACGGCGCGCCTCACCCGCGTGGTCACCGATCCCATGCAGGCGCTGAGCTTCAAGGTCGAGAACGACACCGATTTCCGCGACACCGTGGTGACGCTGCTGATCGACAACTCCGGCTCCATGCGCGGCCGGCCGATCACCATTGCGGCCATCTGCGGCGATATTCTTGCCCGCACGCTGGAGCGCTGCGGCGTCAAGGTCGAGATTCTGGGCTTCACCACACGGGCCTGGAAGGGCGGCAAGAGCCGCGAGGCCTGGCTCGAAGCCGGGCGTCCGGCCAGCCCCGGCCGCGTCAATGACGTGCGCCACATCATCTACAAGGCCGCCGAGGAACCCTGGCGCCACGCCCGGCGCAATCTGGGCCTGATGATGCGCGAAGGCCTGCTCAAGGAAAACATCGACGGCGAGGCGCTCGAATGGGCGCGCAAGCGGCTGATGGCGCGTCCGGAAGCCCGGCGCATCCTGATGGTGATTTCCGATGGCGCGCCGGTCGATGACAGCACGCAGTCGGTCAATGCCGGCAATTATCTGGAAGCCCATCTGCGCCAGGTGATCGAGGACATCGAGACGCGCTCGCCCATCCAACTGGTGGCGGTGGGCATTGGCCATGACGTGACGCGCTATTATCGCCGCGCCGTGACCCTGCTCGATGCCGAAGAACTGGCCGGCGCGCTCACCGATGAGCTGGCGGCGCTGTTCGACGAGGAAATGCCCGCCCAGACGCGGCGGCGCGGCCGCGGATGATCCGGCCCGCTGGTGTCGCCCTGGTCCTGCTGGCGCTGTCCGGCTTGGCACGGGGTGACGAGGTGGCCGTTGGCGCCACCCAGGTGAGCAGCTTCATGGACGCCGCGCTGGACCAGCCGGTCGGTGGCCTGCTGTTCCGCGGTGGCATTGCCATGACGGCGCCCGATGATCGCTTCGGCGGGCTGTCGGGGGTTGCCGTCACCGGGCCCAGCCAGCAGCTGGCCTTTGTCAGCGATCGCGGCAATTTTGTTTCCGGGCGGCTGTCCTATGATGACGCCGGGCGCCTGCTCGGGCTGATCGGCGTTGTGGTGGAGCCGCTTCTCAATTCCAAGGGCGCGCCGCTGCCGCGCCAATATGCGCGCGATGCCGAGAGCGTTGACACCATCTATCGCGATGGCCAGCCCTATGCCGTGCGCGTCAGCTTTGAGCATCTGACGCGGGTGGCCGATTTCACCCTCACCGATGCGCGACCGGGCGGGGCGGCGCGCGAAGTGGCGCTGCCCGAGTGGCTGAGTGATCTGCGCACCAACCAGTCGCTGGAATCGGTCTGCGTGGCGCCGCCGGCCTCTCCGGTCGCCGGCTCGACGCTGCTGATCACCGAAGATGCGCCGGATGCCGATGGCCATCATCGCGGCTGGATGCTCGGTCAGGCCGACAAGGGCCCCTTCAGCTACACCGCCCATCCGGGCACCTATCCCACCGATTGTGCCTTCCTGCCCAATGGTGATCTGCTGGTGCTTGAGCGCGGTGTGTCGGTGCTGGGCTTTTCCATGGCGCTGCGGCGTGTGCCGGCCGATCAGGTTCGGCCCGGCAATCTGCTGGCGGGGGCCATTCTTTTGTCGGCCGACGGGGGCGCCATCGACAATATGGAGTCCCTGGCGGTGCACACCGCGCCGAGTGGCGAGACGCGTATCCTCATCGGATCGGACAATAATTTCAACGATTGGCAGCGCAGCCTGCTGCTGGAATTTGCCCTGCCCGAATGAGCCGTGATGGGGCCAGCCTCAGGATGGTCACATTGAATCGCCGATCCAGCGGCGGGTGATTCGTAACTTTTGATTTTGCTGAATTTTTGTGCTATACCCATTCTGGTATGCAGTTTAGCCCGTCACCCAGCCCGTGCCATCAGGCACGATTTTTTTGACAACATCAGTGGATGCATGAGCTCCGGGAAAAGCGGACCCGGTAGCCTGTGGGGTTATTGCTGTGTGCGACGGTCCGTCGGATCGCCGCAAGAATAGTAGGGATGGACGGTCCGTTCCGCCAGGAACTGTCCATTTGGGGCGTCAACAAGGAGTTCCATGAATATGGTAGCCAAGAAGTCACAGCAGCGACTTGGATTCAAGACGGGCGAGTATGTCGTGTATCCGGCGCATGGCGTCGGCGTGATTGTCTCGATCGAGGAACAAGAAGTCGCCGGCCTGACCCTTGAGTTGTTCGTCATCAGCTTCGAGCAGGACAAGCTGACCCTTCGCGTGCCCGTGGCCAAGATCAAGTCCGTCGGCATGCGCAAGCTGGCCGAGGAAGACATGGTCGCCCAGGCGCTGACCACCGTCACCGGTCGCGCCCGCGTCAAGCGCACCATGTGGTCGCGTCGCGCCCAGGAATATGAAGCCAAGATCAACTCCGGCGACCTGATCGCAATCTCCGAAGTCGTGCGCGATCTCTATCGTTCCGACGATCAGCCCGAGCAGTCCTATTCGGAACGCCAGCTGTTCGAGCAGGCCATGGATCGCATGAGCCGCGAAATCGGTGTGGTCAACAAGCTGACCCTGACCGAGGCCGTGCAGCTGATCGAGAAGAACCTGGCCAAGTCGCCCAAGCGCAGCAAGGCCGACGCTGCCGATAGCGACGAGGAAGCTGCCGCCTAAGGGCGCCGCTTTTCGTCATCTCATTGATAAGGGCCGGTGGAAACACCGGCCCTTTTCGCATGTCCCGCATGTGTCACGGTTCGGGTGCACACCATGTTGTCAGATCTGCCCGATGTGCCGGCCTTTTTCGGGCAGGGTGTGACAGCTAGAGCCGGCTCATGGCCTCGGGCAGCAGCACCACGCTTTCCTGCTCATTGGGGTCGGTTCGGGCGATCAAAGCCCGCGCCACTGTGTCAGTCGGGTTGAACGGCTGATGCGGTACGCCGGCCGGAATATAGACATAGTCGCCCTCAGCGACATGGTCGAGAAACTCCAGGTTCGGCCCATGGTAGAACGAGGTCGAGCCTTCGAGCTGGAAGATCGCGGTCTCGTGGCTCTCGTGATAATGCGGCTTGGCCTTGCCGCCCGGCGGCAGCACCAGCATGTGCATGCAAATGCCTTTGGAATCAGCGCTTTGTGCCGAAACCCCGGCGAAATAATCCATGCCCTGCTTGCCGTGGAAGGCCTCGCCGCCCCGAATAACCTTGCATTCCGCCATGCCAAACTCCCTTTGCGCTGTGCTGTCCCTGGCCCTTGTGAAGGTGCCAAAGCCCAGCCCGTTCCGCTAGAGGAATCGGCTAGTTCAGGCGATAGGCACCGGAGGCAAAGCCGGCTTTCACAGCCTCCAGCGTTGCCGCCTGGTCCAAGCCATCAACAGCCAGCACATGGCGCTCAAACGCTCCCAGGCCGGTGAACTGGGCATGCAGATCTGCCACCACCACCGGATCGGTCAGGCTGTCGCCACCCCGCGCCTGGCAACGCGCCACGGCTTCCTCCACACTGGTGCGCAGCACCATGTAATGGCTTGGAACGCCAAGAGTTTTGTAGAACTCTAGCGCCCAGGGCCGGATCACCCCGTCGAGCGCCACGAGATAGCCCTTGCGGGCATAGAGCGCAGCCACTTCGGCGGCGATCTGCATGATCATGTGGTTCTGCGCATCGGCCTCGGGCAGCCAGGGGTCGATATGGCCGGTGCCGATATAGCCCCAGAAATCGTCAGAATGCAGATGCACTTTGTTGCAGCCGGGCAGGCGCGCCAGCGCGGCGGCAATGGTGGTCTTGCCCGAGCCGGGCGAACCGGAAACGATCAGGATTTGTCCCGCCAGCGTGTCCATCAGTTCCTCCCCAGCACATCGCCCAGGCGCGTGGTGGCGCTGCCGGGGCGCAGCGGCTTCTGCTGGCTCTCATGTGGCGCCCAACCGGAGAGCCAGATGATTTCCAGCGTGGCACGGATGCGGCCATCGGCGTCGCCATCGCGTTCGGCATAGGCGGCCGCGGCTGCGGCCAGCAGCGTGCGCGTCGCCGGTCGCCGCGGGCGATCGACCAGTGGGTTGGATGCCCCCAGCGCCTTGATCTCGGCCATCAGGGCGAAGGGCTGGGGATAGCGCACCACATGGGTTTCGACATCGGCCACCGGCAGGGCCAATCCCGCCCGCTGCAGCAGGGCGCCGCCGTCGCGCACCTGGATCATTGGCGCCACACGGGCCGAAGCGCCGCCCAGCACCAGGGCGTCAGCGGCGAGGAACGCCTCGCGTAGCTCCGTCAGCGTCTGTCCGCCCAGCGTGGCCACCATCAGCAGCCCATCAGGGGCCAGCCGGGCGCGCAGCCGCGCCAGATAGCCCGGCACGTCATTGACCGCCTGCAGGTGCAGCAGCGAGACAATGAGGTTGTAGTCTTCGCCCTCCAGCGCCGGCACATCGTCGTCGCCGGCAAAGGCGGCGTGGCGCTGATAGGCAAAGCCATGGCTGGCCGTGGCGCCGGTCTGCGGCAGGCGCTCGAGATCGGGCCCGATAATGGCGGCACGCGGAAATTCGCGGATCAGCGCACCCAGGCGATCCTCGAGATCGGCCAGCACGAGATCGGTGATGAAATCGCCGCCCTGGGGGCGGCGCGCCAGATTGCGGGCGATCTGGGCTTTGTCAAAGATCGGGGCGGGCTGGGTCATCGGGCTTCGCGGGTGGGTTGGGGTGGCTTGCGGCCGCCAGCAAAGCTGGCACTATGCTTGGCTTATGGAGAGCCGCAGCCTGCTTGTCAAAGCCGGGGGGTGGGGCGCCGGCCTGGCAACGGGTCTGCGCCAGGTCCGGCTTGGCCTGCTTGATCTGCTTTATCCGCCGGTGTGCCTGGTGTGCGATGCGCCGGTGGCTACGGCGCACACCCTGTGCCCGGCCTGCTTTGTCCGGCTGCGGCCGATCACGGCGCCGCTCTGTCCGCGGCTGGGCCTGCCCTTTGCCGTGGACATGGGCGAGGGCATGCTCTCGGCCGAGGCGCTCGCCGATCCGCCGCCGTTCGGCCGGGCCCGCGCAGCGGTGATCTATGGCGAAGTGGCGCGCACAGTGGTGTCGCGTCTCAAATATGGCGACCGGCCCGAGCTGGCCGGGTTCTGCGCCCGGCTGATGGCTGGGGCCGGGCATGAGCTGTGGCGCGATGATCCCATCCTCGTGCCGGTGCCGCTGCATCGGGCGCGCCAGCATGAGCGGCGCTACAATCAATCTGCGGAGCTGGCGCTGGCCCTGGGGCGGCTGAGGGGGCTGGACGTCGATCTCAGGCTGGTGCGGCGCAGCCGCCGTACGCGCCAGCAGGTGGGGCTCAGCGGCGACGGGCGGCAGCGTAATGTCGCGGGGGCCTTTGCCGCCCATCCCGAGGCGCTGACCCGGGCGCGCGGGCGGCGCGTTGTGCTGGTCGACGATGTCTATACCACCGGCGCCACCACCAAGGCGGTGACCCGCACCTTGCAGCGCGCCGGGCTGGAGGATGTTGACATCATTACCTTCGCCCGCGTTGTCATTGGCGCAGACATGCCCATATAATCGGTACTGACCGGTTCGATTGGAGAAGAGCATTGGCTCGCATCGAGATCTATACGACGCCGACCTGCCCCTATTGCCACGCCGCCAAGGCGCTGCTGGCCGACAAGGGCGCTGACTATACCGAGATCACCGTGCTGGATCCGGCCCTGCGCGAAACCATGACGCAGCGGGCCAATGGTCGCCGCACCGTGCCGCAGATCTTCATCGATGACGCCCATATCGGCGGCTATGATGACATCTCCGCGCTCGACCGCCGTGGCGGTCTTGATCCGCTGCTGCAGGCCTGACCGGCGTTCCCAGGACAAATACTGATGAAAATCGCGGCGATCCAGATGCGCTCCGGCCCCGATCCGGAGGCCAATATGGCTGCGCTCGAGCCCATGCTGGCCGAGGCCGCTGCGGCCGGCGTCCGCTATGTGCTGACGCCCGAAGTCACCATGGTGTTTGCCGAGAACAGCGAGGCCCTGGCCAAGGTCGCGGCGCCCTTTGATGATCATCCGCAGTTGCGCCGGGTGGGCGAATTGGCGCGCCAGCATGGCATCTTCATCCACATCGGCTCGCTGGCCGTGCCGCTGGCAGATGGCCGCTTTGCCAATCGCTCGGTGCTGTTCGGGCCCGATGGCGCTGTCGTGACCACCTACGACAAGATCCATTTATTCGACGCCACCATTGCCGGGCTCAATGCCTATCGCGAAAGCGCCACCTATCAGGGCGGCACGCATGCGACCACGGCGGCGCTCGGCCCGATCACCCTGGGCATGGCGATCTGCTACGACATGCGGTTCCCCACGCTCTTTAACACTCTGGCCAATGCAGGCGCGGGGCTGATCGCCGTGCCGGCGGCTTTCACCGTGCCGACGGGCCAGGCGCATTGGCATGTGCTGCTGCGCGCCCGCGCCATCGAGACGGGCAGCTTTGTCATTGCCGCCGCCCAGGGCGGGCAGCATGCCAATGGCCGCGCCACCTATGGCCATTCGCTTGTTATCGACCCCTGGGGTCGCATCATCGCCGAGCTCGACCATGATGCGCCCGGCGTGCTGGTGGCTGAGATCGATCCCGGTCTCGTCGCCGAAGTGCGCGAGCGCATTCCGGCGCTGGCCAATGCGCGCAGCTTTACCCCGCCCGTGCCGTTGCACAGCTGAGCAAACGCCCTATATCCTGATGCAAGGGGCCGCATGGCCCGCAGAGACGCCTGCCTTGATCCAATACGCACTGCACTGCTCCAAAGGACATCACTACGACGCCTGGTTCAAGAATGCCGCGGCATTCGATGAACAACAGGCGCGCGGCATTGTGACCTGCGCGGTATGCGGCGACGGCACAGTGGACAAGGCCCCCATGGCGCCGGCCGTGGCGCGCACCGATCATGAGCGCCTGGCGGTCAGCACGGGCCGGCCCGATCCGGCGCAGCTGCGTGCGCTGCTCAAGGCCTATCGCGACAAGGTGGTGTCTGAGGCCGATTATGTCGGCGACCGCTTTGCCGAAGAGGCGCGCAAGATCCATTTCGAGGAAGTCGATGCCCGCGGCATCTATGGCGAGGCCACCCATGATGAGGTGGTGGCGCTGGCTGAGGATGGCATCGAGTTCCTGCCGCTGCCGTCGCTGCCTGACGAGCACAACTGATCCCTCCAGCCGCCCCGTGCCTCAAACGGGCGACCGGTTTCGCGCGCCACATCCGGCGCAATGCTACGGAGACACAGCATGACCACTCTCGACGCCGCCCTTTCGGGCCAGTTTGCCATTGGGGGAGACCTCACGGTCAATCGCCTGGGCTTTGGCGCCATGCGCATCACCGGCAAGGGCATCTGGGGCCCGCCGGAAGACCTTGAGGGCGCCAAGGCCGTGCTGCGCCGCCTGCCCGAGCTCAATGTCGATTTCATCGACACCGCCGAAAGCTACGGCCCTTATATCAGCGAAGAGCTGATTGGTGAGGTGCTGGCGCCCTATGGCAAAGGCACCATTGTCGCCACCAAGAGCGGGCTGACCCGCACCGGCCCCGATGAATGGCATCAGGTGGGGCGCCCCGAATTCCTGCGCCAGGGTGTGATGACCAGTCTGCGCCGCCTCAAGCTTGATGTGCTCGATCTCTGGCAGCTGCATCGCATCGATGGCCAGACCGACCGCACGGCGCAGTTCGAGGCCATTGCCCAGTTCAAGGCCGATGGGCTGATCCGCCATGCGGGCCTGAGCCAGGTCAGCGTCGCCGACATCAAGGAGGCGCAGAAGTACTTCCCGGTCACAACGGTGCAGAATCTCTACAATTTCGCCAATCGCCAGAGCGAGGATGTGCTCGACTACTGCGAGGCCAATGGCATCGGCTTTATTCCGTGGTTCCCGCTGGCCGGTGGCGAATTGGTCAGCGGCCATGCCGATGCGCGGGCGATTGCCGAAAAGCACAATGCCAGCCCCAGCCAGATCGCCCTGGCCTGGCTGCTCAAGCGCAGCCCGGTGATGCTGCCCATTCCGGGAACCGGCAAGGTCAAGCACCTGGAAGACAATGTGGCCGCTGCCGCCATTACCCTGTCGGACGCCGACTTTGCCACGCTCGATCGGATCGGTCGGCGCTAACGGCCTATCAACAAAGTTTGATCGACCGCAAATCTGCGAGGGGTCGGGGCGCGTACAAGGTTTTATAGCGTCAAAAGGCTAGAGTGCTGTGGCCACCTCCGAACCTTCCCCCCGTCCCGTGTCCCGGCGCCGCAAGCGGCGCTGGGGTTGGCTGATTGTGCTGCTGCTCGTGCTGGGCGCGGGCGGCGCCTATGGCTGGGTAAAAAAGCCCTGGGAGCCCAAACCCAAGCTGGTCGCCAGCGAAATGGTCGCCGCAGGGCCTGTGTCGCAGGTGCTGGCGGTCAATGGCCGCATCGCCGCCCGCACCTCGGTGACCGTTCGCGCGGCCGTCTCGGCCCAGGCCGTCGCCGTGGGCGCTGCCGAAGGTGATCAGGTCACAGCCGGTCAGGATCTTGTCGAGCTCGACCAATCGCTTGTGCAGTCGCAGTGGCAGCAGGCCAAGGCGGCGCTGGAATCCCAGCAGGTGCGGCAGAGCCAGGCGGCCGCCGCCGCCGAACGGGCCCGTGCCCTGGGCGACAACGCCACCCGCTCGAGCGTCGAGGATGCCGAGCGCACCCTTGCGGGCGCCGTCACCGAAACCACTCGCTTGCAGGCGGCGCTGGAACAGGTTTCCCAGCAGCGCGCGCAATATCGCATCGCAGCGCCTCTTTCGGGTGTCGTGCTCTCGCGCGGTGTCGACGTTGGCCAACTGGTCGATCCGCAGACCCAGCTCTTCACCATCGCCGATACCAGCGACCTCGTGGTCGAAACCGATGTTGACGAGCTCTATTCCTCGCGCATCACCAGCGGGCTTAAGGCCTTGCTTAAGCCGGTGGGCGCCAGCGTCGCCCAGCATGGCACGGTGGTGTTTGCCGCACCCACGGTCGATGCCGCCACTGGCGGGCGGGCGATCAAGATCGCCTTTGATGCGCCGGTGTCGCTTCCGGTCGGCCTGACGGTCAATGCCAATGTGATTGTCGAGGAGGTCGCCGACGCCCTCTCCATCCCGCGTCGCGCCATCATCACCGAGGGCACGCAGAGCCATGTGCTGGTGATCGCCGATGGCGTGGCCGCCACACGCGACATCCAGTTTGACGATTGGCCGGCCGAACGCGTCATCGTCACCGACGGTCTTGTGGCCGGCGATGTGGTGATCCTTGATCCGGCGGGCATCAAGCCCGGCGACATGGTCACGGCAGGTTAGGCATGCTCTACGGCCTCAAGATCGCCTGGCGCTATCTCACATCCAACAAGGCGCAGACCGGGCTTTTGATTGCCGGCGTCGCCATGGGCGTCTTCGTTTTCATCTTCATGAGCGCGCTGATCGGTGGGTTGGCCAGTTATCTGGTGCAGCGCACAGTGGGCGACATTGCCCATGTGACGCTGGAGGCACCCGCCCGCGACGCCGGCCTGCTGCTGCCGGAGGGAACAGAGGCGCTGGTGGTGCTGCAAAAGGCCACCGGCCAACGTGAGACGTTGCGCACCGCCGATGCCTTTCTGCCTTCCATCGAGGCCATGGATGGGGTCAAGGCCGTTTCGCCGCAGATCGTGGGCAATGGCTTTGTGATCCGGGGGCAGTCGCGGGCGCCGGTAGGCGTCACCGGGCTGGAGGCCGACAAGGTCTCGGCCATTGCCGATCTGGGCAAGCGCCTTGTGGCTGGCGATACCATGCTCACCAATTCCACCGTCATCATCGGCCAGACGCTGGCCAGTGATCTCGGCATTGGCGTGGGTCAGGTGATCCGCCTGCAATCCGATCGCAATGTCGAGCGGCCGCTGGTGGTCACGGGCATTTTCTCCATCGGGCTGGATGCGCTGGATTCCCGCGCGGCCTTTGTCAGCATCGCCACGGCGCGCACGCTGTTCGCGCTGCCGCAGGGGCTGAGCCGTGTGGAGATCAAGCTTGATGATCTCAACCAGTCCGAAGATTTCGCCCGGCGCATGGCCGCCGATACGGGCCTCAAGGCCACGCCCTGGACGCAGGGCAATGCGCAATTGCTCGACGGGCTTCGCGCTCAGGCCAGTTCGGGCAATCTGATCAAGGCCTTTGCGTTGATCACCATTGTCATCGGCGTGGCCAGTGCGCTGCTGCTCTCCACCTATCGCCGCCGTCCCGAGATCGGCATCATGCGGGCCTTCGGGGCCAGCCGGGCCTTTGTCGTCTTTGTCTTTGTGGTGCAGGGGGCGCTGATTGGCCTGCTGGGCGGGTTGATCGGGGCGGGCCTGGGTTATCTGGCGCTTTCGCCCTTTCCATTGCCGGAAAATGCCCAGCCGGGCGGCTTGCCGGTCGACGTGCGGCAGGGCGCATATGGCCTGGCCATCACGCTCACTGCCATTGGCGCGATTCTCGCCTCCATCCTGCCGGCGCGAGCGGCAGCGCGGGTTGATCCTGTCTCGGTG
Organism: Devosia sp. FKR38; assembly: GCF_005222805.1. Lineage (GTDB taxonomy): Bacteria > Pseudomonadota > Alphaproteobacteria > Rhizobiales > Devosiaceae > Devosia. The sequence goes on from NZ_STGC01000002.1 coordinate 1,018,761, forward strand.
ATCGGCCAATGAGCGTGCTGGTTGAGGTGCATGATCTGGTCAAGACCTATGGCGAGGGTGAGGCGGCGACCCGCGTGCTTAAGGGGCTCGAGATGGTGCTGCAGACCGGCGAGCTGACGGCGCTTTTGGGGCCGTCGGGCTCGGGCAAGAGCACCCTGCTGACCATTCTGGGCACGCTGATGCAGCCCACCAGCGGCCAGCATGTCATGCTGGGGCAGGATCTGACGCGGGCGCGCGATGCCGAGCTGACCGAGTTCCGCAACAGCCACATCGGCTTTGTGTTCCAGTTCCATCACCTGCTGCCCGATTTCACGGCGCTGGAAAATGTCATCTTCCCCACCGCCATTGCCCAGGGGCGCGAGACGGCGCGGGCGCGGCGGCGCGGCGAGGACTTGCTGGAGCGGGTGGGCCTGGCCGACCGCATGGATTTCCGCGCCACCCAGCTGTCGGGCGGGCAGAAGCAGCGCGTGGCCGTGGCACGGGCGCTGATGAACCAGCCTGAACTGGTGCTGGCGGATGAACCCACCGGCAATCTTGATCGGGAATCGGCCACCCAGGTGATGGAGCTGATCGCCGAGATCAACCAACAGGAACAGACGACGTTCCTGATCTCCACCCATGACGAGAAGATCGCCGCAGCCTGCCGGCGGCAGATCAAGGTGGTGGACGGAAAGACCGTCTCGGACTGATGTTTGGGGGATTAGGGTCGGTTCGATAGGGAGGGTGGAATCCCCGCTATCGAACCTGACCAAAAGACAATCTTGGCAGACCGTCAGGTGGCTGAGGGCCGTTTAGCACTGCATGACGGGCTTGTCACGCATTTGTCGTGATTGTTTTCCGCGCTCCGCGCCGGGCCATCACCCAACCGGCAATCCCTCCCCAGTGCGGGGAGGGCTATCTCACGCGTCCAGATTGCGGACGCCTAGTTCCAGAGCTTGTCGATCGCCTGGGTATCGCGCACGGCGCCGCGAGCGGCCGAGGTGGCAAAGGCGGCATAGGCCTTGAGGGCGGTGGTCACATTGCGCTTGCGCGGATGTGCCGGCTTCCAGCCGAGCTGGTCCTGATCGTGGCGACGCTGCACCAGTTCATCGTCCGTCACCAACAGGGTGATGCTGCGATTGGGAATGTCGATCTCGATCATGTCGCCTTCCCGCACCAGGCCAATCGTGCCGCCTTCTGCCGCTTCAGGCGAGACGTGGCCGATGGAGAGGCCCGAGGTGCCGCCCGAGAAGCGGCCGTCGGTCAGCAGGGCGCAGGCCTTGCCCAGGCCCTTGGATTTCAGATAGCTCGTGGGATAGAGCATTTCCTGCATGCCCGGGCCGCCGCGCGGCCCTTCGTAGCGGATCACCAGCACGTCGCCGGGCTTGATCTGATTGCTCAGGATGGCCTTGACGGTATCGTCCTGGCTTTCGAAGACGCGGGCGGGGCCTGTGAACTTGAGGATGGAGTCATCCACGCCGGCGGTTTTGACGATGCAGCCGTCGATGGCGATATTACCCTTGAGCACGGCCAGGCCGCCATCCTTGGAGAAGGCGTTCTCTGCCGAACGGATCACGCCATTCTGGCGATCGAGGTCCAGCTCGGCCCAGCGGTTGGACTGGCTGAAGGCCTGGGTGGTGCGCACGCCGCCGGGGGCGGCCATGTAGAACTGGCGCACGCTGTCCGAATTGGTGCGGGAAATGTCCCACTTGTCCAGGGCATCGCCGATGGTGGCGGCATGCACGGTCGGTTCGCTGCGGTTGATCAGCCCGGCGCGGTCGAGCTGGCCCAGGATGGACATGATGCCGCCGGCGCGGTGCACGTCTTCCATATGCACATCGGCCTTGGCCGGGGCGACCTTGGACAGCACGGGCACCTTGCGGCTGAGCTTGTCGATGTCGTCCATGGTGAAATCAATGCCGCCCTCATGGGCAGCGGCCAGGATGTGCAGCACGGTATTGGTCGAGCCGCCCATGGCGATATCGAGGCTCATGGCGTTCTCAAACGCTGCCTTGGTGGCGATGGAGCGCGGCAGCACCGAAGCATCGTCCTGCTCATACCAGCGGCGGGTGATGTCAACGATCAGGTGACCGGCTTCCTGGAACAGGCGCTTGCGATCGGAATGGGTGGCCAGGGTCGAGCCATTGCCGGGCAGGGAAAGGCCCAGAGCCTCGGTCAGGCAGTTCATGGAATTGGCGGTGAACATGCCCGAGCAGGAACCGCAGGTGGGGCAGGCGGCTTCTTCGACGGCTTGGACTTCCTCATCGCTATAGTGGTCGTCGGCGGCCATCACCATGGCGTCGACCAGATCGAGCGCCTGCAGCTTGCCCTTGAGCATGGCCTTGCCGGCTTCCATCGGGCCGCCCGAAACGAAGATCACCGGAATGTTGATGCGCATGGCGGCGTTCAGCATGCCGGGGGTGATCTTGTCGCAATTGGAGATGCAGACCATGGCGTCGGCGCAATGGGCGTTGACCATGTATTCCACCGAGTCGGCGATCAGGTCGCGGCTGGGCAGGGAATACAGCATTCCGTCGTGGCCCATGGCGATGCCATCGTCCACGGCAATGGTGTTGAATTCCTTGGCGACACCGCCGGCCGCCTCGATCTCGCGGGCCACCAGCTGGCCGAGGTCCTTGAGGTGGACATGGCCGGGCACGAACTGGGTGAAGGAATTGACCACGGCAATGATCGGCTTGCCGAAATCGCCGTCTTTCATGCCCGTGGCACGCCAAAGGCCGCGCGCGCCGGCCATGTTGCGGCCGTGAGTGGTTGTGCGGGAGCGATATGCAGGCATGGAGAACTTCCTTCGATGTCGGGGCCGACTGCTGCGGTAAGGTGGCTCCGTTTTAGACCCATTCGAAACAAGGATCAATCAAAAACCGTACCGTACCGTACGGTACTGTTGCGCGGTTGACATCGCTCCCGAACGGGGGCGGACTGGCCCTTTACGCATTTTGCGGAGGCTGCGATGACGAGCAAGAGCCCCACCAGCAGTGGTCGGAAAAAGCCGGAACTGCCGTCCGATCAGAGCGATAACCCGCCCCGACCCAGTGGCCGCGAGCCCTTCGGTCGGGTTCCCGCGCTCACCGAGGACGAGGCCGAGGATCTGGCGAAAGCGGTGGAAGAGCAGCGCGACGCCTGATCACTGCTGCGTTAGCGCGCAGATGTCCGACTGGGCTCAGATGTCGATGGTCAGCCGATTGCGGCCGCCGCTCTTGGAGCGGTAGAGCGCGCCGTCGGCATGGCCGATGGCGGCATTGACTGTCTCATTGGGGGCGACCCGGGCCAGGCCCACGCTGATGGTGACATGCAGGCCATAGGGCCAGCGCGCGCCACTGACCTTGGTGACCAGGCCTCGGCAGGTCTCGATGGCGCGTTCGGCCGTGCCGGTCATGGCGATGAGGAATTCCTCGCCGCCCAGTCGCGCCACCAGATCGCCGGGGCCGGCCTGGTCGGCGAGCAGATGCGCCAGGGCCTGCAGCACCTCGTCGCCCGCGGTATGGCCGAGGCGGTCGTTGATGGATTTGAAATGGTCGGCATCGGCGATGGCGACGAACACCGCCTGGTCGGGGGGACAGGCGACGATGCGTTCGGCCAGGGCGCCCAGGGCATAGCGGCGGTTCTTGAGCCCGGTCAGGTCATCCTCATGCGCCTTGCGGTCGAGATCGGAGGTGCGCAGCAGCAGTTCCTGCCGCTCGGTCTCCAGTTCGGCCAGCTGCATCTGATGCAGGCGGATTTCAAGATTGGCGCGCTCGGCCTCGATCAGCGCTGCGCCGAGCTCGGTCATGGTGGTCACCAGGCGGCTGCGCGTCTCGGCGACGGTGCTGCGGGTGCTGCTTTCGAGGTGATGGAAGGCCTTGAAATGCACCAGCGCCGCGTCGGCCTGGCCGGCACGTTGGTAGATGTCGGACAGCAGGCGGTGGCATTGCAGCAGCATGCGCGCCTCATTGCTGGCCATCAGGTCCGGGATCAGGCTCTCCAGGCGCGCGGCGGCTGCGGGGAGGTCATTGGCCAGCATGGCGATGCGCGCCAGGTTGAAGGCCGCGTCGAGCTCGAGCGAGCGATAGCCCTTCTGTGCGGCAATGGCGTGGGAGCGGGTATTGGCGCGCAGGGCCCCCTGCTCGTCGCCGGAATAGGCCAGCAGCATGGCCTGGTTGCCCAGGCCGATGGCTTCGCGGAACGGGTGCCCGGCGGCGCGGGCCAGTTCGATGGCGTCGAGCACATAGTTCAGCCCGAAGGCGACGGCATCGGCGACCAGCGCCGCGTCGCCATCGATATGGGCCTGGGCGGCCAGATTGGCGGCATTGTCGGCCAGATTGTTGAGGATGCAGAATTTGGCTTCGCTGCCGAGGCCCGCCGACAGCGGCAGGGCGCGGCGCAGAAAATCGCGGGCCTCGCCAAATTTGCCGAGGTGGGATTTGGCATTGCCGATGCGGTTGTAGCTCCAGAACAGCAGGTCCGGGTCACGCAGCCGCTGGGCAATGTCGAGACTGGTGGACAGCGCCTGCAGGGCCTCCTCGGCCAGGCCGAGTTCGAGATAGCCCATGGCCTGGATGGTCAGGCTGCGGGCGCGGTGGGCCTCCTGGCCCAGGCCGGTTTCGATCTCGGCGGCCTGGCCGGCGGCGGTGACGGCAGGCTCATTGTCGCCGGTGCGCAGCAGCTGATTGGCCAAAAGGCGCAGCATCTCGGCCTGCATGGCCGGCTTGCCCTGGCGCTCAGCCAGATCGGCGGCCTGGCGGGCCAGCGCCGCGCCTTCGGTGTAATTGCCGCGCAGGCGCGCCGCCTCACTCGCCGCAGCGAGATCTTCCAGCCCATCCAGATTGCGATCGAGGCCAAGCATGCGTGGACAATATCCTTCGCCGACACTGTGGCGATGGGCTCTTAAGCTAGTCCTAGCAGATAGTATGAATTTTCAGAAAATCGGAGCGATTGGCCTGATTGCATCTATCCCGGCACCCGTCTGGGCCGGGATAGACTTGGTCGGGTGGGGCTAATTATTGATGCGGGTGACGCCCCAATAGCTGTCGGAGCAGGCGTCATCAGTGCAGATCAGCGCCATCCACAGGGCCCCATTGGCCAGGCCCACGCCATCGCTGTTGATGATGAGATCAGCATAGGTCTGGTTGGAGAGGGCTTCCACCGTTTCGGGGGTGAGAAGGCTCTGGGCGTTGTCCACCAGGTCCTGGCCGCTGAGCACATCATAGACCTCGCCATTGGCCTCAACGGTCAGCGGATAGACGGCCAGATCGGCCAGCGTGCTGGCGTCGCCGGAATAGAAGGACTCGCGCAGCGCCTCGAAGGCCGCGGCAAAGGCCTCGGACTGGCCATGCATGGTCTCGATCTGGATCAGCACGTCCTCGTCACTCTGGGCATAGGCCGGAATGGCGAAGCTGGCGAAGGCAAGGGCAAACAGGGCAAGGGCGATGCGGCGCATGACAAACTCCGAAGGGGTATTTAATTATAGCCGAGTGTCCGCAAAGCCAAGAGGGGGCATGCGCCCCCCGCGCCTCCCCCGGGGTCAGGCGGCCGGGCGGGCCGCCAGCACCATGTAATTGATGCCCATATCGGGCGAGAGGCGCCATTCATCGGCCAGGGGGTGGAAGACCACGCCGCTCTCGGCGGTGACGGTGAGCCCGTTGCGGGTGATCAGCGCCTTGATCTCCTCGGGGGTCAAAAACTTGTTCCAGTCATGCGTGCCCACCGGCAGCCAGCGCAGCACGCGCTCGGCGGCAAAGACGGCGAGAGCCCGGGCGCGCAGCGTGCGGTTGATGGTGGCCGTCAGCATCAGCCCGCCGGGAGCGACCAGATCGGCACAGCTCTTCATATAGAGCGGGACATTGTCGACATGCTCGACCACTTCCATGTTGAGCACCACGTCAAAGCGGCGCCCGGCGGCGGCCAGCGCCTCGCTGGTGGTGGCCTGATAATCGATGGCGAGGCCCGACTGCTGGGCATGGAGGCGGGCGATGGCGATATTGCGCTCGGCCGCGTCAATGCCGGTGACGCTGGCGCCCAGCCGGGTCAGCGGCTCGCACAGCAGGCCGCCACCGCAGCCGACATCGAGAATGCTCAGCCCCTCGAAGGGCCGCATGGCGCTGCCGTCGCGGCCGAAATGGCTGAGCAGGCTCTCGCGGATATAGGAGAGGCGCACCGGATTGAACTTGTGCAGCGGCTTGAACTTGCCCTTGGGGTCCCACCATTGCTCGGCCATGGCGGTGAACTTGGCGACCTCGGCGTCATTGATAGTGGTGTCGGTCATGGGGCAGGCTCCAGTGTTGCGCCATATGAGCCCGCAGGTGGGATGGAGGCAAGCGCAGCGGCGTCGCAGGCGGTAGCACCCATAGCGCCGGCGACGCTGTGCGTCGCGGCGGTGAACGGTGCAAAGCGGCTTTCGCCCCGACGGCTTGCGCCGCCTGATTGAAGTTTTGAAGAGGCGAAAGCCGCTTCACACGAGCTGGTGGTCCTGCGCACGCATCGAGCGGCCGCCCTTTCGGGTTGGACCTGCCGGCGTGGGGCGGGGCAATGCCCCTCTCTCCCCAACGCCCGCGTCCGGCCGGTGGTCAGCATACACGCATCGGCCTGGGCGACCCCATGCAGCCAGCCTCCCTGCCCGATGCTTCGTCGGCACCGCGTGAACGGCAGGGATGAGGCGAGTGTGGCATGGATTCTTGGGGGCGGGGATAAGCTGGGTTGGGGGGGGCATGCCCGGTTGAGTGCCATGCCCACCCCAACACTATGCCATCCCGCTCGAGGTCGGGATCCATATGAACCTGGGAACGAACGTACCCATTTGCGCCGATTGCGACGTTAAGACTGGCGAGTTCGGGGCGATCATCAATCACCCGCAGCTTGCGGCGGCGCAAGAAAACCGTTCGAGATCAGGGCTACGTATTGTTCTGGCGAATTTGCCTGCCGGATCAAATCGTAGCCATGACGAATGGCCGCTTTATCTGCAACTGGATCGAGAATATTCAGAACAAATGCATCGCGTAACAGTGTTTCCCAGCTAACTCGCGGCATCCTGATTTCATTCCAGAATACAGATCCATGCCTCAGGCCGTTGGCATAAAGATAAACTATTTTTTCCCAATTTTGATCACGTGGATACATTGGGTGAGAGAAATTCGCGAACAAATTGGAACAAGCATTCCGCTCATAGGCGGAGATGTGGCTCTTCTTGAATAGGTTGCCTAGAACCTGTTCTGCGCACAGCGTAACAATTCTAGAAAAATTAGGAAACTCTGAATGAATATAAAAAGACTTTGTGCTTCGGCTAAGCCTAAAAATCGCATCTTCGTTGTTAGAATATGTTCCTGCCCAAGCCAAAATACGTTCGATACTTTTGTATGAAAGGTCGTCAGCCTTCGAAAGCTCTTTTGTTACATAGACAGCATCTTCGGCGCTCCAGTACTTCTCTAGCCAAGCTTCGCACGCCGTCTTGATAGGCTCTAGGTGTTGTCCGGCGGAAAGCCAGGCACGGAAAACGAAATCCGCTTCTTTGCGCAAGGAATTGATGTTCACCCATTCAAGCAGCTTTTCGCGGACCACCTCTGCCTCGCCCTTGGCGTCCAGCCAGGCTTTGTACACGAACTGTGCCTCCGGTGTTGTGCCATGCTCGTCCACCCAGACGAGAAGCTTTTCGCGGACTGCTTCGACCTCGCCCTTGGCGTCCAGCCAGGCTTGGTACACGAACGGTGCCTCCGGTGTTGTGCCATGCTCGTTCACCCAGAGGAGCAGCTTGTCGCGGACTGCCACGACCTCGCCCTTGGCGTACAGCCAGGCTTGGTAGACGTGCGATGCCTCCGGTGTTGTGCCATGCTCGTCCACCCAGAGGAGCAGCTTTTCGCGGACTGCCACGACGTCGCCTTTGGCGTACAGCCAGGCTTTGTACACGAACTGTGCCTCCAGTGCTGTGCCGTGCTCCTCCACCCAAAGGATCAGCTTTTCGCGGACCGCCTCTGCCTCGCCCTTGGCGTCCAGCCAGGCTTTGTAGACGTGTGATGTCTGTGGTGTTGTGCCATGCTCGTCCACCCAGAGGAGCAGCCTTTCGCGGACTGCCTCGACCTCGCCCTTGGCGT
>NZ_STGC01000002.1:1026830-1043451 GCF_005222805.1 Devosia sp. FKR38
CTTGTAAACGAACTTTGCCTCCGGTGTTGTGCCATGCTCGTCCACCCAGAGGAGCAGCCTTTCGCGGACTGCCTCGACCTCGCCCTTGGCGTCCAGCCAGGCTTTGTAGACGTGCGATGCCTCCGGTGCTGCGCCATGCTCGTCCACCCAGAGGACCAGCTTTTCGCGGACTGCCTCTGCCTCGCCCTTGGCGTCCAGCCAGGCTTTGTAGACGTGCGATGCCTCCGGTGCTGCGCCATGTTCGTCCACCCAGAGGAGCAGCTTTTCGCGGACTGCCTCTGCCTCGCCTTTGGCGTCTAGCCAAGCCTGGTAGACGAAACTCGCCTTGAGGGCTGTTCCGTTTCCGGCAAGCCACGGCCCAAGATGTGGCAACACCTCGTCGGGCTGCGTTCCCCACTTCAACAGTGATACGATCAGATAGTGGCTGTCGAGAGCCACCCGTGCCGCGAAAAGCTGTTCAATGACATCGTTGTGAAAACGCTCGGGATCAAACGCATGAGCGCAGCGCAGGACCATGTTGCTTGCGTGTTGAAAAGCAACTGCACTGCCGAGCGGCACGTTCAACGCCAATTCAGCCGTCGCCCGGTCGATAACCGTCCGGCCCTTCGTGGCTGCCCATTCGGCAGCTCGCGCAAGGGTCACATGGGCCTCCGGCGCTTCAGACAAACGCGTCCTTAGCACGTCGGAGGATGCAAGCAGAGCGATCAACTCTGAGGGGGGCAGGAGCCGGCTCTTTATCAGCGAAGGAAGGGCCGCAAGTGTCTTTTCATCGTCACAGGCCATCAAGGCTTCAATCAGTGCCTTGCCCGATAGCTTCTGAAATACGGGGTGATCGCCCAGTCGATCCAAGGCAGCCATGAAACGATCGAGGCGGTCGTCGTTCAGCGCCGTCCGCCCGATATCCTGAACCCGATCCTGCTCTATCCCCGGCATCGCCGACAAATGGCGTGCGAGGGTCGCATCCGCCAGCACGTCGTGAGCAGCCGAATAGGCGTCGCCCTCTGCCTCGATCCAGCGGTCAGCTTTCAAAATGTCGAAGACATCGCGCCGCAAGTCGGAACTGGCACGAAACGCATCGACTTCAGCCTTTGGCATCGGCAGGCGCACCGCAAGATCTGCAAGCAAGCCTTGGACAGGCTCCGAGGGAAAGCGGTCTTCGATAGCTTTGATCCGGACAGACGCCCAGCCTGAGAAGTCCTTGACTGCGGCCAAATTGCCGAACTGCAAGTCGAACTGGGCACGGTCCTTCTGAAAAAGAAATCCCGCGAATGCCGCCATTACCGGCAGGCCCTTGCAGGTTCTTGCAATTTCATCGGCTTGAGGAATGCCGAAATGAGCAACGATCTTTCGTACAACCCAGTCTGCATATCCGTCTTGGATTGTGCGTTCAGAAGGGTTTGTCGCCTCCGGGTGGAGGTCCGTTAGCTGGTCCGTGACCTTTTGAAGAGAGCTGGAGCGCGTCGAAGCGAGAATGGCGAGGCGGTGTCTGCCATCAGACGCCAGCCTGGCTGCGGCCTCGGGCAACCTATCGAGTTCCTCGAATGCCTCGGCATAGTCTATAAAGAGCAGCAGTTTGGCCGTGTCGGCATGGCTTTGGCAAATCGAGTCCAGTTGCGATACGCGTGCCTTGCGATCAAGGCGAATTGGCCACCAACCGGCTTCTCGGGCTTCCTCGCATATCTCAATCGATAGGCGGGTCTTGCCAACCCCGCCCGGTCCGAAAATCACCTGCGCCCTGGTATCATTGCCCTGGGTCAGGAACTGGACAATGGCATCGAACTGAGAGTCGGGCTTCCGCTCAGTCTCCGACATAAATAAATCGCGCGAGAAGTAGGGCAGGTTTCTATTTGCCAGAAACTGCTTGAACCCTCCCTCAGAACCGAAGCTAAGCGCTATTTCGCTATAGCCTTGCGGAAATCCGCCAAACCAGCGGTAGAAAAGCGGTGCGAAACTGGCACTTTTGCCGACAAGGTCATCCCAATATCGCAAGTCAATCGCCACATGCGCCAGATGGCTCAGCTCGTCGTGCGCTTTGGATTGCTCCACAAAGAACGCTGAAATGGAGCTTCGCAGTTGGTTGCGCTCATCTGCACTTGGGCAGATTGACGACGTAACGAAGGTGTAAGTCCGTACATCGCCTTCAGATCTCAACCATGGACGGTACTTTTTTCGCCTACTCTCGTCTCCACGGGCAAGGGGCAGAAGGTTATCTTCAAGATGGCGCTTAACTTCGCTCCAACGCTCCGCAGCGGTTGATTTTGTATCGGCCCCGATGAATTTGCATTCCACAATTCGTTGAGTTTTTTGACTGGCGTCAGCAATATCAATTGCCCCGTCTGCTCCGCGCGCCAGCCCCCGGACAAGATTTTCTCTCGGCGATTCACAGCGAAAGAACTCGTCCACAAAGCGTTCAAACGCGGCACCGCTATCCTCTCGATCGAGAATGCGGCTATCAAAGCGCTTTGCCGTAAAGTCATTCATTGGGTTCGTACATTCAACTAAATGCGCCCCCGCGGCGATCCAAAGAAAACATGGCCTTAAATGACTGTAGTGGTGACCAGAGGTTCATCCTATTGTTTGGAAGCCCGATTTCAAGCGGCGTCATTCACAAAAGACCGCAGCGCCGCACTCAGCGATTGGCTGCTCAAGGTGTCCGTTTCCCACCATTCCCGTTGATCCCGCCGCGCCTTTGTGGCATGTCCGCGCCAACACAAAGCGTACCGGCGGGTTCTGCCGGAGGAACGGGGTAGGGGTCTTGGCCCGCATAGTCGTCAAGTTCGGTGGCACGTCAGTGGCCACGGTCGAGCGCATCCGCCAGGCTGCGCGGCATGTGAAGCGCGAAGTCGAGGCCGGCAACCAGGTCGTCGTCGTGGTTTCGGCCATGAGCGGCAAAACCAATGAGCTGGTCGGCTGGGTCAATGAAGCCAGCCCGCTGCATGACGCCCGCGAATATGACGCGGTGGTCGCCTCGGGCGAGCAGGTGACCGCCGGGCTGATGGCCATTGTGCTCAGCGAAATGGGCATCCAGTCGCGGTCCTTCGCGGGCTGGCAGGTGCCGATCAATACTGACGACGCGCATGGCGCGGCGCGCATCACCGGCATTGACCCGACCGAACTCAACAAACGGCTCGACGATGGCTGGGTGCCTGTGATCACCGGCTTCCAGGGCGTGTCGCCGCATGGCCGGATCACCACGCTCGGTCGTGGCGGCTCGGACACCTCGGCTGTGGCGGTGGCGGCGGCAATCGCTGCGGACCGCTGCGATATCTATACGGACGTCGACGGCGTCTACACCACCGACCCGCGCATCGTGCCCAAGGCGCAGCGGCTGACCAAGATTTCCTTTGAGGAAATGCTGGAAATGGCCTCGCTGGGCGCCAAGGTGCTGATGATCCGTTCGGTGGAAATGGCCATGGCGCACAAGGTGCGCCTGTTGGTCCGCTCGACATTTGATGATCCCGATGCGCCACAGCTGGCGCCAGACGGGACGCCGGGCGTGCCCGGCACGCTGGTTTGCGATGAGGAAGAGATCATGGAAAAGCAGATCGTTTCGGGCGTGACGCTCGCCAAGGCCGAGGCCAAGATCACCCTGCGCGACGTCAAGGACAATCCGGGCGTGGCCGCGGCCATTTTCGGCACGCTGGCCGACCAGGGCATTATCGTGGACATGATCGTGCAGAACATCGCCGATGATGGCGCGACCACCGACATCACCTTCACTGTCCCCGACAGCGAATATGACAAGGCCATCAAGACGCTCAAGGACGCCGGCGAGCGCATCGAATATGCCCGTATCTCGGGCTCCAAGGGCGGCGCCAAGGTGTCGGTCGTGGGCGTGGGCATGCGCAGCCATGCGGGCGTGGCTTCGTCGATGTTCAAGGCCCTGGCCGACAAGGGCATCAACATCCAGCTGATCACCACCTCGGAAATCAAGACCTCGGTGTTGATCGATGAGCAATATGCTGAGCTTGCGGTTCGCGCCCTGCATACTTATTACGGTTTGGACAAGAAGGACGCGTAGGGCTCCGTCGAGGGGATGAGCCGCGTCCGATCAAGGGGGGCGGCTTTGCGGGGCCGTCTGAAGGCGAGATGGTCACGACGATAGGCGGCCCACGCGTACTGCTGCGGCAGTTGCGCGAGACGATGGCGGAGCCGCTGGCTTCGCAGGCGCGGCTCGACAAGATCGTGGGCCTGATCGCCGACAATATGCGGGCCGATGTCTGCTCGTTCTATGTGCTGCGCGACGATGGTGCGCTCGAGCTGTTCGCCACCAAGGGCCTGGCGGCCGAATCGGTGCATATGACGACGCTGCGGCTGGGCGAGGGCCTGGTCGGGCTGATCGCGGCCGAGGCCGAGCCGCTCAGCCTTGATGACGCGCCCAATCATCCCAGCTTCGCCTATCGTCCGGAAACGGGCGAAGAGCGCTATAATTCGTTCCTCGGCGTGCCAGTGCTGCGGGCCGGGCAGACGCTGGGCGTCTTGGTGGTGCAGAATGTCGAGCGCCGCCATTATGGCGAGGACGAAACCGAAGCCATGCTGACGACGGCCACAATTCTGGCCGAGATGATCGCCACCTCCGACTTCGACAATCTGATCAAGCCGGGGTCCGATATCGATCTCAGGCGGCCGCGCATGTTCACTGGCGTCAGTTTCACCGATGGCATCGCGCTGGGCACTGTGGTGCTGCATGATCCGCGCGTGGTGGTGACCAATTTCATCGCCGACGATACCGATGCGGAAAAGCTGCGGCTGGAGACGGCGCTGGAAAAGATGCGCGTCTCGATCGACGCCATGCTCGACCATGGCGACATGGCCGGCGCCACCGATCACCGCGAAATTCTCGAAACCTACCGCATGTTCGCCAATGATCGCGGCTGGGTGCATCGGCTGACCGAGGCCATCGACAATGGCCTCTCGGCCGAGGCGGCGGTCGAGCGGGTGCAGAACGATACGCGGGCGCGCATGATGCGCCAGACCGACCCCTATATCAGGGATCGTCTGCATGACCTCGACGATCTGGCCAATCGCCTGCTGCGCATGCTGACCGGCGACAGCCAGGCGCTGGCGCGCAAGGCGCTGCCCGACAATGCGATCCTGGTGGCCCGCAATATGGGGCCGGCGGAGCTCTTGGAATATGACCGCACCAAGCTGCGCGGCGTGGTGCTCGAAGAGGGCGGCACGACGGCCCATGTGGCCATTGTGGCGCGCTCGCTGGGGCTGGTGGCGGTGGGCCAGGCGCAGTCGATCGTCTCGATGTGCGAAAGCGGCGATGACATTATTCTGGATGGTACAGCGGGCGTGGTGCATCTGCGGCCGACGCCGGACATCGAGCAGACCTATATCGACAAGGTCAAGGTGACGGCCAAGCGCCGCGCGCATTATGCGGCGCTCAAGGACAAGCCGAGCGTGACCAGGGATGGCGTGGCGATCACGCTGCTGCACAATTCTGGGCTCGTGGCTGATCTGCCGATGCTCGACGATACCGGCGCGGCCGGGGTCGGGCTGTTCCGCACCGAATTGCAGTTCATGATCGCCAGCAAGCTGCCCAAGCTCAGCGAACAGGCCGAGCTCTATGGTGAGGCCATGGCCATTGCCGGCGAGCGGCCGGTGGTGTTCCGCCTGCTCGATATCGGTGGCGACAAGGTGCTGCCCTATCAGCGCTCGATGGCCGAGGAAAATCCGGCCATGGGCTTCCGCTCGATCCGGCTGGGGCTGGAGCGGCCGGGCCTGTTGCGCACGCAGATCCGCGCGCTGCTGCAGGCGGCCAATGGACGGCCGCTCAAGATCCTCGTCCCCATGGTCACCGAGACGTTCGAGTTCGTGCAGACGCGCGTGGTGGTCGACAAGGAAGTCGAGCGCCTGCGCCGCGCCGGCAAGCCGCTGCCCAGCAAGCTCGAGCTGGGCGTGATGGTGGAGGTGCCATCGCTGCTGTTCGAGCTCGACCAGTTGCTGCCGCTGGCGGATTTTGTCTCCATCGGCTCGAACGATCTGGTGCAGTTCCTCACTGCGTCCGACCGCGCCAATCCGCGCGTCGCCAAGAATTACGATCCCATCGGCATGCCGCGCCTGCGCGCCATCCGGCTCGTGGTCGAGGCGGCGCGGCGCTATAATGTGCCGATCACCATGTGCGGCGAGCTGGCCGGCAAGCCGCTGGAAGCGCTGGCGCTGATGGCGGTGGGCATGACGCGGCTCTCGATGGGCCCGGCCTCGATCGGGCCGATCAAGGAGCTGGTGCTGCATCTTGACCTGCAGCCGATCCAGCAGGCGGTGGCCGCCGCGCTGAGCGATGGCTCGAGCGGGGTTTCGGTGCGCGCGCTGCTGCAGGAATGGATCGAAAAGCAGCAGCTACCCGTCTAGCGCGCCCGATATCGCCGTCATGACGGCCTGCAAACGGCACCTTTCTGCGCTTCTGGTGCTCACGTACTCATGTACGCTCCGCTCCGGTTCTCGAAAGGCACCGTTTTCGGCTCGTCCTGACGGGGATCTCGGCGCACGCTAGTGCCCTCCTCACGACGGGGCACCCTCGCCTCGCGGCTGCGATATCCCTAAAGCGTGTCTCTTCAAGACTTGAAAGACTTCAGCCATTCTAGCGTGCCAGATATTGCCGTCATGACGGCCTGCAAACGGCACCTTTCTGCGCTTCCTTACCGGGGGCATCTTCTCGTGTGAGATCGCTTCACGTTCAGATTGACGTGGTGCTATCGCCCCCTCCCCCTTGAGGGGCGGGCCGGGGTGGGGGTGGTTCTGTGGACCACTGACGGACCCCCTCCCTCATTCCCTCCCCTCAAGGGGGAGGGAGGCAAAGGAGCCGCAAATCCACTGAAGGGTGAAACGATCTCGCGTCGGACTTGCCAGCCTGCACCCTTGCCTCGCGGCTGCGATATCCCTAAAGCGTGGCTCTTCAAGACGTGAAAGACTTCAGCCATGGCCTCTCTTCCCCAGGACAAGCTCGACGCGCTCGAGACGCGGTTCCAATATGTCGAGGCGGCGCTGTCGGGCGGTGCCGGGCCGGATGAGTTCGTCAAGTTCAGCAAGGAACATGCCGAGCTGGCGCCGATCGTCGAGCAGATCCGCGCCTATTCCAAGGCGCTGCGCGACCGTGCCGATGCCGAGGCGCTGCTGAAAAGCGGCGACAAGGAAATGGCCGAGATGGCCCAGGCCGAGATTGAGGAGCTGGACGAGCGCATCGCCCAGCTGTTCCAGGCCGTGCGCGTGCTGCTGCTGCCCAAGGACGAAGCGGACGAGAAGTCGATCATTCTCGAAATCCGCGGCGGCACGGGGGGCGATGAAGCCGCGCTGTTCGCCGGCGACCTGTTCCGCATGTATGAGCGCTATGCCGCCGGCCATGGCTGGAAGGTCACGGTGATGGAAGAAAGCCCCGGCGAAATGGGCGGCTACAAGGAAATCATCGCCAATGTCTCGGGCAAGGGCGTTTACGCGCGCATGAAGTTCGAGAGCGGCGTGCATCGCGTGCAGCGCGTGCCGGCCACCGAAGGCTCGGGCCGCATCCATACCTCGGCCGCCACCGTGGCCGTGCTGCCGGAAGTGGAAGACATCGACATCGAGATCCGCAATGAGGATATCCGCATCGACACCATGCGGGCCTCGGGCGCTGGCGGCCAGCACGTCAACACCACCGACTCGGCGGTGCGCATCACCCATATTCCCTCGGGCCTGGTGGTCACCTCGGCCATGAAAAGCCAGCACCAGAACCGCGCGCAGGCCATGCTGGTGCTGCGCTCGCGGCTCTATGAGATGCAGCGCGAGGAGCGCGACAGCGCCCGCTCGGCCGAGCGCAAGGGCCAGGTGGGTTCGGGCGATCGCTCCGAACGCATCCGCACCTATAATTTCCCGCAGGGCCGGGTCACCGACCATCGCATCAATCTGACGCTCTACAAGCTCGACAAAGTCATCACCGGCGAAGCGCTGGACGAGCTGATCGAGGCGCTGATCACCGAGAACCAGGCGGCGCAGCTGTCGGCCATGGAGCAATCCAACTGAGTGGCCAGCCCAGCCTGGGGCAACTGTGGCGCGGCTGGCGCGATGTGCTGACGCGGCTGGGCTTTGAGACGGCGGCGCTCGACGCCAAGCTCCTCACCCAGCATGGCTTGGGCCTCGATGCCGTGGCGCTGGCGGTGCGCGAGCATGAGGCGGTGAGCGAAGCCGATGCGATCGCGGTGGCGGCCCTGCTGCAGCGGCGGATGAGCGGGGAATCGGTGGCGCGAATCATCGGCGAACGCGAATTCTATGGCCTGGCCTTTGGGCTCAATGCGGCAACGCTGGAGCCACGGCCCGATACCGAGCTTCTGGTCGATATGGCGCTGGGCGCAATGCCGGCGGGCGGGCGTCTGCTCGATCTGGGCACGGGCACGGGTTGCATTCCCATCGCCATTCTTGCCAACCAGTCCGACGCGATTGGCGTTGCTGTCGATCTCAGCGCCGAGGCGCTGGTGGCGGCAGAAGCCAATGCCGCGCGCCATGGCGTCACCGAGCGCATCGCGCTGCGCCACGGCAGCTGGTTCGAACCGCTGCAGTCTGGCGAGCGCTTTGATCTCATCGTCTCCAACCCGCCCTATATTGCGTCTGACATTGTCGAGACGCTGGCGGCCGAGGTGCGCGATTTCGATCCGCGCCTGGCGCTCGATGGCGGGCCGGATGGGTTGGCGCCCTATCGCATCATCGCGCAACAGGCGCCGGCCTGGCTCAAGCCCGACGGTCATGTGTTGCTCGAGATCGGCTATGACCAGGGCGCGGCGGTTTCGGCGCTGCTGCTGGAGGCCGGCTTTGCCGATGTCACGGTGCATCGCGATCTCGGCGGGCAGGATCGGGTGGTCTGGGCCCAGGGGCTGGACGCCTCCTAAGGGTACCCAATCAGCCCGTCACAATTAGTGCTGGCAAATCGGGCGCAAACCCTCTATTCTATGCAGGCTGTCAACGGCGCTTCATGAGCGCCACGGCGACATGCCATCCGACACATCCGGAAACTGCAGATTGCAGTGCGGTTCCAGCCCAGGCTGGGATGACGCGGGCCGGTTCGGACGCCGTAAGACGGTTTCGGTCTTCATGAAGCCATGATAGAGCCCTGCGGGTTGAGACTTCGGTCTTCGCGGGGAGCTGCCCGACCAGGCATGATGCCGGTCCGCCAGCAGTGTGACGCTTATTTTTCTAGAGTTAGATAAAGCGACCAGATGAGACCCAATAACCAGAATAACAAGAACCGTCAGCGTGGCCGCAACGGCGGACGCAAGCACGTCAACCCGCTGTCGCGCAATTTCGAGAGCACCGGTCCGGACGTCAAGGTGCGCGGCAACGCTGCCCATGTCGCCGAGAAGTATCTGCAGCTCGCCCGCGACGCGCAGTCGAGCGGCGACTCGGTGATGGCCGAGAACTATCTGCAGCATGCCGAGCATTATTTCCGCATCGTCTCCAGCGCCCAGCAGGCCCAGAACGGCCAGCGGCCCGATGGCCAGGACGATGCCGATTACGATGACGATATGCCCGAGATGAACTCGCGCTTCTCCTCGCCGCAGCCGCAGCCCCAGCAGCAAT
This sequence comes from Devosia sp. FKR38, assembly GCF_005222805.1. Classification (GTDB taxonomy): domain Bacteria; phylum Pseudomonadota; class Alphaproteobacteria; order Rhizobiales; family Devosiaceae; genus Devosia. The sequence continues at coordinate 1,036,380 of NZ_STGC01000002.1, forward strand.
ATGTGCAGCAGGATGGCGACGAGCAGCCCGAGACCCAGCAGGGTGAACAGCGTCCGCCGCGCCAGGATCGCCAGGATCGCCCCGAGGGTGATCGGCCGTCGCGCAATGATCGCAATCGCCAGCGCCCGGATCGCGAACGTCCGGCCCGCGTCGAAACCGTCGAAGCCGATGGCACTGCCGCCCCCGTGGCCGCCGCTGCCGCCCCGGCCGCCGAGGCCCCCGGGGTCGAGGCTGCTGCCGAAGGCGAAGCGCGCAAGCCGCGCGAGCGTCGCCCGCGCCGTCGCCGCCCCGCCGGTGGTGATGGCGGTGCCGATCTCGCCGGCGCCGAGCAGCCAGATGTGGGCGAATTGCCCGCCTTTCTGACCGCCGGCACCAGCAGCGCCAGCGAATAAGACGCGCAGAACTGAAATTAGGCCGGGCAGCAATGTCCGGCCTTTTTCTTTGCAAATCTGCCCCCATATAGCCTGTAGTGACGGATCAGCGCTGCCTGTCAGGCGATCCGCCATACGACGCTTCCGCTGTGATTTCGGTGCCTTTTGGGCCGGGACGCGGGCGAGATCAGGAGAGTTGCATGAACATCGAGAAATATACGGAACGGGCCCGTGGGTTCATTCAGAGCGCCCAGACCATTGCGCTGGGCAAGGGGCACCAGCAGTTCGCGCCCATCCATCTGCTCAAGGTGCTGCTGGATGACGACCAGGGCATGGCCAATGGGCTGATCGAGCGCGCCGGTGGCGACGCCAAGCGCGCCCGGGCCGGTGTCGAATCCGAGATCGCCCGCATCCCCAGCGTCTCCGGCGATGGCAGTCAGCTTTATCTCAGCCGCGAATTGGCGCGGGTCTTTGACACGGCCGAAAGCGCCGCGCAGAAGGCCGGCGACAGCTTTGTCACGGTCGAGCGCCTGCTGCTGGCGCTGGTGGTGGAAAAGGACACCGAGGCTGGCAAGATCCTGGCATCGGCCGGCGTGACCCCGCAGGGGCTCAATGCCGCCATCGAGGCGATCCGCAAGGGCCGCAGCGCCGATTCGGCGACGGCCGAGAACAGCTATGATGCGCTCAAGAAATATGCGCGCGACCTGACCGCCGATGTGCGCGAGGGCAAGCTGGATCCGGTGATTGGCCGCGACGAGGAAATCCGCCGCACCATTCAGGTGCTGAGCCGCCGCACCAAGAACAATCCGGTGCTGATCGGCGAACCCGGCGTCGGCAAGACCGCCATTGCCGAGGGTCTTGCCATCCGCATCGTCAATGGCGACGTGCCGGAATCGCTCAAGAACAAGAGCCTGCTCTCGCTCGACATGGGCGCGCTGATTGCCGGCGCGAAATATCGCGGCGAGTTCGAAGAGCGCCTGAAATCGGTGCTGAGCGAAGTGACTTCGGCCGAGGGGCAGATCATCCTGTTCATCGACGAGATGCATACGCTGGTCGGCGCCGGCAAGAGTGACGGGGCCATGGACGCGTCCAACCTGCTCAAGCCCGCTTTGGCGCGTGGCGAGCTGCATTGCGTGGGCGCGACGACGCTGGACGAATATCGCAAGCATGTCGAGAAGGACCCGGCGCTGGCCCGTCGCTTCCAGCCGGTGTTTGTCGATGAGCCGACGGTGGAAGACACCATCTCGATCCTGCGCGGGCTCAAGGAAAAATATGAGCTGCACCACGGCATCCGTATCTCGGATTCGGCGCTGGTGAGCGCGGCTACGCTGAGCAATCGCTACATTGCCGACCGCTTCCTGCCCGACAAGGCCATCGATTTGATGGACGAGGCGGCGGCGCGGCTGCGCATGGCCGTGGACAGCAAGCCCGAGGCGCTGGACGAACTCGATCGCCGCATCATGCAGCTCAAGATCGAGCGCGAAGCGCTGCGCAAGGAAGAGGACGAGGGCTCGCGCATCCGGCTTGAGCGGCTCGAATCCGAACTGGCCGGACTGGAAGAACAGGCCCAGGGCCTGTCCGCCAAATGGCTGGCCGAAAAGGAACGCCTGCAGGGCAGCCAGAAGCTCAAGGAGGCGCTGGATGCCGCGCGCAGCCAGCTCGAGATTGCCCAGCGTCAGGGTGACCTGGCCAAGGCGGGCGAGCTGGCCTATGGCGTCATTCCGGACCTCGAAAAGCGCATTGCCGCCGCCGAGGATGCCGATGGTGACGGCACAGCCGACGCGCGCATGGCCGCCGAAGTGGTGACGCCCAGCGATATCGCCCAGGTGGTGAGCCGCTGGACCGGCATTCCGGTGGACCGGATGCTCGAAGGCGAGCGCGAAAAGCTGCTGCATATGGAAGAGACCCTTGGGTCTCGGGTGATCGGGCAGGCCGAAGCCGTGGCCGCGGTGGCGCGCGCCGTGCGGCGCTCGCGGGCGGGGCTGCAGGATCCGAACCGGCCGATCGGCTCGTTCATGTTCCTGGGGCCGACCGGCGTGGGCAAGACCGAGCTGACCAAGAGTCTGGCGCAATTCCTGTTCGATGACGAGACCGCCATGGTGCGCCTCGACATGAGCGAGTTCATGGAGAAGCACTCGGTGGCCCGGCTGATCGGCGCACCTCCGGGTTATGTCGGCTATGACGAAGGCGGTGTGCTGACCGAAGCGGTGCGGCGTCGCCCCTATCAGGTGGTGCTGTTCGACGAAATCGAGAAGGCGCATCCGGACGTGTTCAACGTGCTGCTGCAGGTGCTCGATGATGGTCGGTTGACCGACGGGCAGGGGCGCACGGTGGATTTCCGCAATACGGTGATCATCCTGACCTCCAACCTTGGGGCCGAATATTTGGTCGAGCTCAAGGACGGGGACTCGGTGGAGCTGGTGCGCGGCCGCGTGCTCGACATGGTCAAGGCGGCCTTCCGGCCGGAGTTCCTCAACCGTGTCGACGAGATCCTGCTGTTCCATCGGCTGGGTCGCGAACACATGGGGGCGATTGTCGACATCCAGTTCCGCCGGCTGCAGGAGCTGCTCAAGGAGCGCGACATTGGCCTCGAGCTCACCGCCAAGGCCCGCGACTGGCTGGCCAATGAGGGCTATGACCCCGCCTATGGGGCGCGTCCGCTCAAGCGCGTCATCCAGCGCAGCGTGCAGGACGAGCTGGCCGAGGAAATCCTGGCCGGTCAGGTGCGCGATGGCAGCCGGGTGACGGTGGATGCCGATGACGAGGGCATTGTGCTCAAGCCGGCCACGGCCATGGACGCCGCGGCCTGATCCTGAGGCGCTCGCAAAAAGACAAGGCCCGCCGCTCCCGCGGCGGGCTTTTTGTTGGGGCCGGCTGTCTGCCTCAGGCGAATTTTACGTCTGGCTCAGGCGATGACGGTCTCGCGGCTGTCGCGCAGCGGGGCGGGGGCAAAATCCTTGTTGAGGACGCTGACGCCGCGCAGGGTGTCGGCCGGATTGGGGCAGGTGATGAAGATGGGGTCGCAGGCGCGCTGGTCCTGTTCAACCACGGCAATGTCATTGCTGTTGGGCTGGGCGGCATGGGCGGCGGTGGCCGACAGAGCGAGAACGAGGGCGAGGAAAGCGGTGCGGATCATTTTGGGCTCCAGGGGCTGGGTGGGTTGCGATGACCCTGTTGTAGGCCGACTGCTGCGCCAGCGCTGTTCCGCGCGGTACAGGCGCCGGCTTGCCTTGGGAGCGGTTCTGCACTAGAACAAACAAAGAACAAACAGGTGACCCATGACCGAGATCATCGACTATATCGAATTTCCCTCCAGCGACCGTGCCGCGACCATGGGCTTTTTCCAGGCTGCCTTCGGCTGGGGCCAGACCAGCTATGGGCCGGACTATGACGCGGTCGAGGGCGCCGGCATCGAGGGCGGCATCGACCAGAGCGCCGATCGCGTCGCGGCGACGCTGGCCATTGTGCGCAGTGTTGATCTCGATGACACGGAGCGGCGCGTGCTGGCGGCGGGCGGCGTGATCACCCGGGCGCAGTTCGATTTCCCCGGCGGGCGCCGGTTTTACTTCCGGGCGCCGGGTGGCGTCGAGATGGCGGTGTGGGCGGCGCGGGACTAGGCCGGCGCATCGGGCCGGACAGCGCTGTGCCTCCCCCGGTCAGGGGGGGGCGCACGGGGCAGGGATCAGGGGGAGGGCGCTCGGGTGCCCGTCGCGCCTCAGTTGGTCTGGGCGACGGTGACCGGCGCCGGATCGCGGGCCATCAGGTCGTTGATCTGGGCGATGGTCTGGTTGAAGCGGGTCTTGTACTGCTGGGCCAGCACATTGTCCTTGGGCAGCTTGACGCTGAGCGGGTCAACCAGATTGCCGTTGATCAGGATTTCAAAGTGCAGATGCGGGCCGGTGGACTGGCCGGTCGAGCCGACATAGCCGATGATCTGGCCCTGGCGCACGCGGCTGCCCACGCCCAGGCCGTCGACATAGCGCGACATGTGGCCATAGGCGGTTTCATAGCCGTTGACGTGCTGGATCTCGACCTTGTTGCCGTAGCCGGACTGCCACTTGTAATATTTGATCACGCCATCGCCGGCGGCATAGATCGGCGTGCCCGAGCGGGCGGCCAGGTCGATGCCGGTGTGCAGCTTGCGGGTGTGGAAGATGGGGTGGATGCGGTAGCCGAAACGCGAGCGCAGCGTGCCGCCGCCTTCCAGCGGCCGACGGGTCAGGAAGCGTTTGCCGGTTTCGCCGTCGGCGTCATAGAAATCCACCACGCCATCATCGGTGCCGAAGCGATAGAACTGGCGCGAGGTCGCGCCCAGGGTGAGCCCGACATAGAGCAGTTCGGTATGCTTGTCGGCATCGGGGGCCGTCTCGAGGATCTCGATGCCATCGCCGGGGGCGATTTTTTTGTTCATGTCCACATCATAGGCAAACATGCCGATGATGCGCTCGATGGTGGCATCGTCCAGATCGTGCTTGCGGCCGGTTTCCCAGATCGAGCGATAGACCGTGGGCAGGTTGGCCACGTTGATCTCTTCGGTGTCCTCATCGGGGAATTCGATGAAATCGGGTTCGATGCCCAGCACATATTGGCCGGTATCGGTCAGGGCCACCGTGGCGTCATGCTGATAGGTGTCGTCGGCGCGCGGCCCATATAGGCTCATGCGATAGGGAACCAGGCTCGTCGCCTCGCGGGTCAGCGGGCCATAGAGAATGCGCAGCCGCGTGCGGGCCGGCAGCTCCTGGGTGCGCAGCACATTGCGCAGCGCGTCCATCACCAGTTGCGACTGGTTGGCGGTAAAGCCGTTCTTGCTCAGCAGGTCGGGCAGGTCGGTGTCGTCCTTGAGCGTCAGGAAGCGCTCGGAGCGGCCGAGCCCGGCTTCGGAGGCCAGGGTGGTCTTGGGCAGCACGGTCACATTCTCGGCCACGCCGCCGATCTGGGTGGCGTCGGTCGACAGGCCCAGGTCGCGCACGGTGGGGCCCAGGGCCGCATAGGCCAGCGTCGGGGTGGAGGCGCCGACGATGGCGGTATCGGACTCGGTCAGGCCGCGCACGAACTGGGCGGCCGACTGGTCACTGATGGCGCGGGGCGGCACAAAAGTCAGGGGAATGGCGGCCAGCTTGACGGCCACCTCACCCTCGACCTCGGCGCCATAGACATCGGTGTTGACGTCAATGGCATTGGCGTCAGCCGACATGGGCTGGGTGGCCTTGAGAATGGCCACGGGGTCGTAATCGGGAATGCCCTCGGACAGAGAGGTCGCCGCCGTGGCCAGCGTGGCGCGGATGCGCACGAAGGGCTGGTTGCGGATCATGTCGCGGCCATTGACGGTTTCGCGGATCGAGGCCTCGATCACTTCCTGGTCGCTGCGGGTGGCGGCAACGGGCCGGGTGCGCGAGGTCTTGGCGGAGAGATCGGTGGGGAAGGTCTCGGCCGGCTTGGGGCGCGACAACTGCAGCGCCTCGTAAGCGGTCGAGAAGGTGTCCTGCCCCTGAAAGGAGACATAGAGCGCCGCGCCCATCAGCAGCACGCTGGTGAGCCCGGTCATCACGGTGCCGGTCAGCCAGGTGAAGCTGAGCTCGCGGCCGTGGGGAATGTCACCATCGGTGGATTGTACTGTCAGCGCCGGACCGTCTTCAAAGCCGGTCGCCTTGAGCAGGGCCGCGTGGCGACTCTTTTGCGCCCCGGTCAATGCACCATCCTTGGGTCTGCCATTGTCTTGTCCTTGGTCGCCGATCTTGCTGGCCGGCTCTGTCGCCTCGGACCCTGCGGTCCTACGCGCGCGAAGTCTATATCTAGCACGGGCCAAACGCGAACCAAACCCGTTCCGTAACCGGGACCCTTGGCCCGCGGGGGCCAAGCCGATGCGGGCCGATATCGACGCAAAATACGGCGGAACTGGGAAAGCGCCGGCCACGAGAGCGTGAGGACGGCGCGGCCAACAGCGCTGTGACCGGCCATGATCGATTTCTGCCAAGGAAATGAAATGTCTCGCGAAAAAGCCGACAGCAGCCGCAAAGCGCTGCAATCCCTCGTGGTTCAGTCGAGTTTTCCACACGCGGGGAAGCGGCGTGAATCACAAAATGACGGTTTTGTCGTCATGGGGGGTTTACAGGCAAATGGGTGCCCCCTATAACCCGCCCATCGCTGAAGAGCGCGGCGCCAAACGGCGGCGGGCAACGAAGCAAGCCTCTGAAAAACCTAAGTGATTAGCGATTTCAGGGTTTCAGAATTCGGATCGGAATGACGCTGTTCAAACCGGTCTAAAAACTGAAAAAGGGTGTTGACAGTCTTAAGTGACTTGAATACAACCCGGCGCACTGGACGACGTCGAGCGAGATGCTCCCACTGTTCTGGTGTTTTCTTTCAGAGGCGGTTCACTGCCGGTTTTACCGGAGAGGGTTCTGTGTTCTGTTGGGAATTGGAAGCTGAGGCTTCTGTGACGATTTTGCCGGCGACGGCGACATGGTCTGCTCTTTGACATTGTGAAGATAGAAGAAAGAGAAACGTGGACGGCGAGGTTCTTGCGAACTGAAGCTGGAAGCAATTCCGGTGGAAGTTAAAAGACTTTCGATGGGTGCACGTTTTCTAAGAGAAAACAGATTACTTTCGCAGACTTTTGTTTGCTGAGAGTAGTGTGAGTTCTCGTCAATCATGCAAACGTGCATTCAGCGACCATGTCAGATTTCAAACTTGAGAGTTTG
>NZ_STGC01000004.1 GCF_005222805.1 Devosia sp. FKR38
CCAAAACTGCGGAACACTCGCCGCCTTCGTTTCTCTTTCTTCACAAGCGACGTATTCACGCGTCAGCGTTTGGTTCCTTCGATAGGAACCTAGCGTTCGCCAGCCATACGGAAGTTTTTCCAAGCGAGGCGCAAGCCAAGCGGTTCGGAAAAGCGACCCTATAGAGCGCCGGCACTCTGGCGTGATCCAGAGGGCCCGTAGCTCAGGTGGTTAGAGCGCACGCCTGATAAGCGTGAGGTCGGTAGTTCGAGTCTACCCGGGCCCACCAGTTCTTCTGATGATCTGGCAGGCTCCATTGATGGGGCCTTAGCTCAGCTGGGAGAGCGCCTGCTTTGCAAGCAGGATGTCGTCGGTTCGATCCCGTCAGGCTCCACCATTCTTTTACTGGAACCAGGCGGTTGATAGAACCGCGCACCGAACAGATACGTCGCAGATGATAAGAGACAAGTTTGGATGACTTTGACCGCTTCGGCAGTCGTCATCCGGATCTTTCGACATCGTAAAGAGATGCTTTTTTGTCCCGTTTGACCCGCACCCCGGGGAGGAACAAGAAATGCACGTGAATTCTGGTTAATTTGATCTGACCGATCAAGATGCCAACGCATGTTCTGCGTTGGCGCCACTGCAGTGATGCAGTGGATTTCACAATCCCGACGACTGAGACGGATGCCTTCAAGAGGGGCAGCCGTTGTTGATGTTGCGGGCATTGATAATGAGAACGATCAAGCGTCTTAAGTGCATTCAGTGGATGCCTTGG